>NZ_FQZX01000001.1:0-1200000 GCF_900142175.1 Maribacter aquivivus
TACACACTATTCTTAATATCACAAGACTTTTTGAAATAAAATAACCAAAGTTTTTTAACCAACCCATAACACCATGATTTACCGACTGTTAGAAACAACGGAAAAACGAATAAAAACAACTTACTGTATTACAGTTACTTAAGTAAAAAAACAGGTGTATTTTATTAATTACCAATACATTGACTCATCTTAATCTATCCGTTAAGAAAAGAAATTCCACACTAAACCAAAGCGTATAACAAAATCACGGTATGGATAATTAGGCGCGGCATAATAATCATACCCAGAAAAAGACGCATTAAAGTGTTCTGCCTTAAGGTAAATTCTAGTTTGTTTAATTCTGGCATTAATAAAGAAATCTAATAAAGGGTATCCACCCAACTCTTCTTTATTCTGTACATAGAACTCACCAAGAATAGGATTATAACCATTCATGTTATAACTAGAGAAATATTTAAACGTAATACCTGTTTGCAGGTACATTGCTTTCTTAAATACATCTGAAGAAAAATACAATGTATTTCGAGTAACCAATTGAGGGACATTCAACACTTGCGTATCTTGGGTTACATTCTGATACATCACCGTATTATTCAAAGCAAACATACCAACCTTAAACTCTTTCTCATATTTAACTTTTAAATGCGAGACACTATTACCCTCTTGTAACGGTTTTATAAATGCATTCTCCATATCATTCCCAATTTCGTCATCTGAGACTGGAGCAAAATATGTGTAGTTATCTAAATTACTATACTTTACCATAAGGTAACCCCATGTTTTTGAAAGCAACTCGCCTTTTAAACTACTGGCACGCTCTTTCTCGAACACTTCGCTATTGTTCCAATTATAATTAAGGTATTCGCTTTGATATAAAAGGTAATTGAAATTTGGCATTCTACTAGAGGTGTGTAAAGAGAATCTCAACCTATGGTTCTTATTTATAACGTACGCCGCCGAAGCATTAAAAAGGTTACCCGCTAATTCGCCTGAAATATTATATTTTAAATCAGCCTTAAAATCAAATTGCCCTATCCGCTTTGTGTACTTACCAACAATACCTAACTCTGTTCCATTTAATCTACTAGGTATTATTGTACCATCTGCTTCTATAAATTGACTGTTAAAGTAGTAATCATAACTATACACGTTAATGCCACCGGTTAACCTACCCAGGGTTCTATTATAAAACTCAGCATTTACTTCATTATAAAATGTCTTTAAAATTGCCTTATCATTAATAGCACTTAGAATAGCATCACCAAACAGAGTATCACTGGCTGTCTCTACAAATTGATAATATTTAGTTTCATAATCAAAAGTATGTCCTATTGATAAGGACGTCTTTTCAAAGCGAGTTGAATCTAACTGCTTTCTAACCAATTTAAAGGTATGATCCAAATAATATCTTTTACCCAAAATTTTGTTATTCGCATCATCTAGATATACATCTACTCTTGGCCTATTGATGAAATCTGAATCTCCTGATTCAAATTGGTCCTCTTTTTCCGATAAACCGCCATTTTCTTCAGAAGTAATATTCTGGGCAGCTATGTGGGCCCTTAACGCATATCTACCGTTTTTAGACAGGTAGTTTGTTGTGGTGATAAAGTTGCCAGATTCTATCTGCGTATCATTATACTTACCAAATGAGCGAAAACCTACATAGCCAATAGAAAAATTCAATCTTCTAGATGTATTAAACGCCAAGTTAGCATCTAACAACTGACCTTCTTCTAAAGTAGTTTTAAAGAACAACTCAGTCATTGGTGTAGCTACGTTGTAGTAATTTATTTGCTCTTTCTCTAAATACTTGCGGTCTTTTGCAATACCCCCTAAACTTGGATAGCTAGTTATCCTTTCAAAATCTACACCCAATTCATTGTATGCCTGACCAATATTACCAAATGGCATTAGTTCAAAATCATCTTCTCGTAGATAATTATATTTATACTCCTTTTGAATAGTAAGTGTCGTATCTAAAAATGTAGTATCTCTTGCAAATGAGATAATTTTATAATCCTCTATCGTTAAGGTGATAGAATCATTTTGCAGTTTGTCTTTAGGACTAATCGGCTTAGTCTTTTTACCTAAAGGAAGTGAATCCTTCATTTTCCCTGACTTTTCGATTACTTCTTGACCTAAAACAATCGAAGAACTTAAACACAATAAAACTAGAATTATATATTTCATGAAGCATTGTTACCCTTGCAAAGTTAATTTTTTTGTTGCTAAGTAAATGTGAAAGTTTAAGCTACTTTAACAACCTGTATATAAAGGTTTGCCAAACTAATATTAAATTTTAACTGTGATCATTATTATTTAAAGGAATATTTTTCTGATTTTTATAAAAAAATGTTAATGAAAGTACTGTTTTTTAATGTTTTCGCATTTTTAGCGTTTACATCGGCATCTGCTCAGTTCAATGAGAATGCACCATGGATGAAAGATTTAACCGAGAATCAACAATCTTCAAAATCTTCAACAAGCTCACATTCCTTATATGAGATATCAAATGCATTTAACGAATATTGGAGCAATAAAGACTATTCTAAAAAAGGCAGTGGTTTTAAACCTTATAAAAGATGGGAAAATTATTGGAATTTTTATGTAGATAAAAATGGAAATCTACCGACTTCTTCCCAATTATGGGATTCTTGGAAAAGCAAACAAGAGAGCATCGGTAAAGTAACAAACCCTACTGCAAACTGGAATGCTATTGGTCCCTTTACCCACGACACTTACTCAGGCGCACTTTCTGGCCAAGGTCGAGTTAATGCAATTGCCGTAGACCCTAGCAATGAAAACATTTGGTATGTGGGTGCACCAGCTGGTGGTATTTGGAAATCTATTGATGGAGGCTCTTCTTGGACAAACCTTTTTGATGATTTCCCCCAAATTGGTGTTTCTGGTATTGCCATAGACCCTAATAACTCGCAAATTATATACATAGCAACCGGCGATGATGATGCCGCAGACTCATATAGCGTAGGTGTTTTTAAGTCTGTGGATGGAGGAAACAACTGGAATGAAACAGGATTGAACCCTAGCACATCGAATATTAATTTATTGATGAACGAGATTACTATTGACCCAACTGACTCTAATACTATTTGGGTAGCCACTAGTGTTGGCTTACAAAAATCTACAGATGGAGGAACTACTTGGGAGGTAAAAGCATTAGGAAACATTCAAGATTTCAAATTAAAACCTAACGACCCAAATACTGTTTATGCTGTAACTTCAAATACATTTTTAAAATCTACAGATGGCGGTAACAACTTTGTAGAAATAACAGATGGTATTCCAGAAAGTTCTGGACGATTAGTAATAGGTACAAGTGCAGCAAACCCATCGGGAGTATATGTTCTTAGAGCACTGACCGGTGGTAATAGTTTTGCTTTTGGCGGTCTATACAAATCTTTAGATAGTGGAGAATCTTTTACAAAAACAGCTAGTGAACAAGATATTTTTGAATCAAACCAGGCTTGGTTTGATCTTGCTATTGAAGTTTCACCCACTAATTTTAACGAAATATATACTGGCTGCTTAAATGTATGGAAGAGTACAAACGGTGGCGATATCTTTACAAGAATCAACAGATGGAATATAACTGATCAAGGTTATACCCATGCAGATATACATACTATAAAAGTCTTCAACAACAAAGTCTATGTAGGTAGTGACGGTGGTATTTATATGTCTGAGAATGGCGGTAATACTTTTATTGATTATACAGCTGGTATTTCTATTAGTCAATTTTATA
Source organism: Maribacter aquivivus (assembly GCF_900142175.1). Taxonomy (NCBI): domain Bacteria; kingdom Pseudomonadati; phylum Bacteroidota; class Flavobacteriia; order Flavobacteriales; family Flavobacteriaceae; genus Maribacter; species Maribacter aquivivus. Next base: position 3,767 of record NZ_FQZX01000001.1, read on the forward strand.
GAATATCCGTTGCCAAAAATGATTCTGGTAAAATAACAGGTGGATTACAAGATAATGCAGGTTTTATTCGTGATCAAGGACAATGGAATGTTTTCACTGGTGGCGATGGAATGGATTATGAAATTGACCCTAACAATAGTAGCTTAGTTTATGGATTTGTACAATTTGGAGGAAGCTTATTTATATCTTCTGATTCTGGGCAATCTATTGGTGTGGTCGGCGCACCAACTGATGCAAATGGAAATACCATTGAAGGAAATTGGGTAACACCTCTTGCAATTAGCTCTGACGGCTCTGTTTATGCAGGTTTTGATGCATTATACAGACTAGAAAACAATCAATGGACTAAAATATCTTCTTCCATTGGCTCTGGTAACATAGATGATTTAGAAATTGACCCTAAAAATCCTGAAACTATATTTGCCGCTGAAAGTAACATATTATACAGAAGTAGAAATGGCGGCGTAACCTTTAGTTTAATTAAAGTAATGGATTCTGAAATTTCAGATATTTCCATTAACTCTAACGATAGCAACATTATCTATTTAACGACTTCTGACAGAGTAGGTATTGCACTTAGCGACCAACCCACAGAAAGAGGCGTCTTCAAAGTAACTATTGGAGAAACAGAGACAACTTCTGAAAACATAACATTTGATATACCTACAGATCAAGCATTTTTCTCAATTGCTCACCAAGGCAGACATACAGACAATCCTATTTACGTAGGTACTAGTTTAGGTGTATATAGACTTGATGACACCATAACGGAATGGGAAGAGTACTATACCAATTTTCCGAATGTTGCTGTTAGCGATATTGAAATTAATTTAGATGATGAAAAAGTTATAGCCTCTACTTACGGTAGAGGAGTTTGGGAATCTACAATACCAGTTCAAATACCAGATAATGAAATTAGATTAGTTTCTATAACACCTAATTCTAATCAAGTGTTATGCGGAGATTTTGCACCAACTGCTACTGTAGAAAACCAAGGAGTTAATGCTATTACCGCTGTTGATATTGAATATTCTATTAATGGTAATGCCTTACAAACCTTTAACTGGACAGGTAATTTATTAAGCACTGAAACAGTTACTATAGAATTACCACTAGAAACGACTGTAAATTTCGGTGAGTCTACAATTGAGCTAACTGCAACTATTGATAACGATAGCTATGAAGACAATAATACTTTACAAAACAGATTCTTTTTAAACACCCCAGGTACTGGTGGTGAAATAAATACTTTTGAAACTGAACAAGAATCTTTGATTGCATATAATGATGGCAATTCTGAAAGCGTATGGCAAAGAGGTATACCTACAGGTACAAACTTAAACACAGCAACATCTGGCAGCAATGTGTACGGAACCAATTTAAGTGGAGACCACCCAAATAGTACCAAAGCTATCCTTCTAAGTAATTGTTATGATATGACTACTATTATAGCACCAGTACTTAAATTCAATATGGCATATGACCTTGAGTTAAATTTCGATATCGTGTATGCTGAATACTCTATTGATGGCGGTAGTAATTGGGATATTCTAGGAAGTATAAATAGCGAGCCAAATTGGTATAGTAGCGACAGAACCAATGCCCTCTCTGAAGAAGCAGATGATTGTCAAAACTGTCCTGGAGCACAATGGACCGGTATAAGTACCGAAATGACAGCATATGCTTATGATTTTAACTTAAATGCAGCTAATGGCGAACAAAACCTTACAGGTGAGACCAATGTACTATTTAGAATCGTCTTTCAATCTGACCCATCCGTTACACAAGAAGGCGTCATTATTGATGACTTCGTAGTTGATGGTTCACCCGATGATGATGATGACGATAACGACGGTATTTTAGATGTTAATGATAATTGCCCTTTAACAGCAAATGCCGATCAATTAGATACTGATAGTGATGGAGAAGGTGATGTTTGTGATACCGATGATGATAATGACGGTATTTTAGATGTTGATGACAACTGCCCTCTAATCGCCAACCCAGACCAAGAAGATGATGATTTAGATGGTATTGGTAATTTATGTGATAATGATAGCGACAACGATGGAGTACCTAATGATATTGACCAATGCGATGATACCCCTAATGGAACTATAGTTAATGTTGAAGGTTGTGAAGTTTTCTCTTTACCGAATACTAACTTTCAAATTCAGACTACAGGCGGTGCCTGTAACGCAAGTAATAATGGAAGCATTTTAATTAATGCTGCAAATACTTCGTACACGTATAACGCAGTTTTAACAAATACTGATGGCACAACAAATGCCAGCTTTACAGATGAAAGTATATTTACTGATTTATCTGCAGGAGATTATCAATTATGCATTACTGTTGACGGTCAATCAGATTATGAGGCTTGTTTTGATTTAACTATATCTGAACCAGATGCTTTATCTGTTTCTGCTAAAATCAGTTCACTGAATAATGAGGTTACATTAAGCTTCTCTGGTGGAGATTTATACACCATTTTCTTAAATGAGAAAATGTATTCAACAACGGCTAAAGAAATTACTTTGCCGCTAGAAGATGTAACTACATTGATTACTGTAAAAACCGGATTAGATTGCCAAGGAGTCTATACTGAAAAAATAGTATTAAGTGATGATCTGTTTATCTATCCAAACCCGATTGAAGGTGGAGATTTAACTATCTACCTTGGTGCGAATGCTGCACCAGAGGTCACAATTTCATTATTTAATGTAAATGGAACAAGTATTCTATCTAAACAAATGAAATCTACTAACAACGAAATTAAACTAAGTGTAGATGGACTAGCAACCGGTGTCTATATTTTAAACATTAAATCTGGTAACACGCTATCTAATTACAAAATCATAAGAAAATGAAAACATTAAAATATATAACTTTTACATTAATACTTGCTACACTTTTCATATCATGTGGTGGCGGCTCTGATAGTGAACCAAACCTGGTTGACCCAATTGCACCAGTCGTCTTAGACCCTACCGCAGCTGGTTTAGTTTTCCCTGAAGATAATACTGAATGTAACGAAGGTGTCATAAATGCAAACGACGAAACAAAAAGTACCGTCACCTTTCAGTGGTCTGCTTCTGAAAATACAGATTCTTATGAAGTCAAAATAAAGAACCTTGAAACAGGTAGTATCACTACAGCCATTTCTACTACCAACCAAAAAGAAGTAAGCATAAATAGAGGTACTCCTTATGAATGGTATATTGTTTCTTTAGCCAACGGAACGTCTTCTACTGCAACGAGTGAAACTTGGGCCTTTTACAATCAAGGACAAGGAATAGAAAACTATGCTCCATTCCCTGCTGTTGCTATTAGCCCGCAGAGAGGCGCTACCATTTCTAGCGCTAATACGACAATTACTTTAGAATGGTCTACTTCAGATGTTGATGATGATATTGTTTCTTACGAAGTATTGTTCGATACAGCTGAAACACCGGTAACATCTTTAGGTGATACAACAGAAACTTCTATAGAAGCAACAATTACTGCTGGAACAACGTACTATTGGAAAGTGATTTCCAAAGATTCTTTTGACAATACCTCAAACTCAGAACTGTTTGAATTTAGAGTAGAGTAATAGAAATTAAAAAAGCCAAAGATGCAATTGCACCTTTGGCTTTTTACTTTAACGTTAAATTTATCTCTATAACGAATTAAAGTAATTAAGAAAACTAACTACATCTTTTTCGTGCCTAAGATTTAAATTGTTTTCTTTCACATACAGCTTCATTTCTTCCTTTTTAGCTCCTGTAAAATCTAATATCTGATTCTTGGTTAAACGAACCTTTACTGCATGGTTCTCTTCATCAGCATTAGTTTCATCCAATAAATAATAAGAACTATTCCAAACATATGTTGGTGGAGAATACTTTTCATAAGAGGTACTAGGACTACGTGCTTGTTTTAATAAAGCTTCTGGTTTGAACAACAATTTCAAATTACCCTCATTTAAATCAGTAAAATAACTTGTTTTTATAGACTCGTCAGTATCAACGTAGGTGTAAATACTATACATTTTACCTCCTATTTCTACTTGTATATAAGCACGTTTTAATAAGGAGTAAAATGAATCTTTTGAGATATTATCTAAAATTTCTACTTCATTTCTATATGCGTTATACCGCATCTTTCCTATTTCTTCGACTTTACCGTGTACAATAACCTCTCCATGAACAAATTCCTCATTTAAATACGGAGTTCCCTTTGCTTTTGTAGGTGCTATTTCAGTGCTACTAGTAACAAAATTAACAATGCCCTCTTCTGGCACTGGAGAATATGCATTTTGCGCATTTACACTATTAAAAGCTAAGGCAGCAATTGTAAAGATTGTGAACTTTTTAATCATTCTATTAATTAATTTTTTTTCAATTTAATTGTTTCTAATTGATTAACTGGTTTAAAAAATGTTATTTAAAACTTAAAAATGTAACGGTAGTTTGTTTAATTCCATAACACCTATTTCAACAGGAAATTAAGGGATTTAATTATTCAAAAAGGAAAGTGCTGAACTGCCTAAATTATAATGATAAGACCTCCAATAAAAACCTGTCCCTTCAAATTCCCAAACTACTTCTTTATCATTAGTCACCTCAATAAAACCAGAAGTTCCTGAAGTGATTAGCGTATTACCATTATCTAAACGAACCGCGCCTGATACTCTTGGCGCATACAAACCTTCTCGTGTATAACTCCAAATTACATCTAATTCATTACTTGTATTTACCCGTAAATTAAAGTTAGAAGGTATAGCTAACTCATATACGACAGATTGTTTCGAATCTCCATTACCATTAACATATACTAAAATATTTCCATCACCTGGCACATCATTCTCTAGTAGATTAGGAAAATGATTATTATAAAATAAACGTTCGCCAAATGTATTATCGTAAGCTGCAGGGTTACCAAATCTATATAGTAAATCCCCACCTTTACCATAAGAACCTCCAGTACTTGTTTTAGCTTGAGTGATGGTTGTACTATGATCAATTACCCACACCTCACTAAAATTATTAATGGTCATATAAATTAGATCATTCCCTTCATCATAATCAAATCCATTTGCATGCATTATATCACCATCTGGTTCTACATTTTCTCGCAGCACATCAATATAGTTGATGTTTATTAATTCTGGATGTTCATTAACTATTCCAAAAAGTGGCTTAGAGTCATCTGTATCTTGTACTATATGATCCCAAGATTCCCATTTCCATACTATTTCATCTGAAGCAGTATTAATTTCTATAATAGTTTCTGTGTACACTTTTTCTTCTTCACCTAAATAACCAATAGCATCCAATTCTTCGGTGCTTCTCAAATCCCAAACGATTGCCAAAATATTTCCATTAGGTAACATTTCAACATCATGATGAATTATATGCTCTTCATTTGCATACGTGAATTCCCAATCAACAGAACTATCAGGATTAATAAGTTGAATAATTCCACCGAAACCACCAAAACTAAAATCTGGCGATTCTACACCTAACGACGCCAATAATCTACCATCAGATAATAACTCTACATCATTACCCAAACCAAATTCTAATTGCCATTCATGAACAATCAGTGCCGAATCTTTCTCCATTAAATACACTCTATCATCAGAAGACTCATTAACTAATATGTAACCTTCTTTAGCTAAAGATTTATTGTTTAAAAGAATTGTACCAGTTTCCCCTAAAATTGGATAAACAACTTCGGTTGGCACTTCAGGCTCTTGCTCTTCTTCCTCTTCAATAACCTCTTCCTCAGGTTCCATTTCATCAACAACAGTAACATCATCATCTGATGAACATGCAAAAAATAAAGACAAGAAAAATAAACCCAAGAATTTGGTCAAAAATTTGATTTTCATAATGTATGGCTATTAAGGTTTTAACTATGTCGTAAAATTAAGCTTAAACTTAACTCAAAAAAAAATCAGGCTAAATTGCTTCAGCCTGATTTTAAATAAATAATATAATGATGTATTTAAATCACTATTGATTTATACAAAATTCTTTAGCTTCAGAAGCACCAAATGCTCCACCACCATCAAGAACGTTTAATATAGAACAAGTAATTGTGTAATTACCAGTAACTGTACCATCTACTTGACCATCACCATAAGCATCGAAAATAGTGAACGTATAACAACCATCTTCTAAGAAAACTTCATTAACGATTGTTTCTACACCACGACCAAAAGGACCTGCAGACGCTACAACTGTACCATCAGCATCTGTAATTTCCCAACTAGTCTCGTCACCATATAAATCTGTATTTACAGTAACAACGATATCATTACAAATGATCTCTTTGAAATATTCTATCTCAAGAGTCTCATCAAATGCAACACCACCTGCAGGCGCTTCTAAGTTTACAATCAATGTATAAACTTCGCCTTCCGTTAAAGGATCAAAATTTAAAGAAACATTTAAAATACCACTATATTCACCAGCAGGAATTGTAACAGACCCAAGTGCATAGTTCGCAGCATCACCAACCGTAGATTCATCTACAGAAACATTAAATGTTCTATCTGCAGTCGCAACAGTAGTTACATTTACAGGAACTTCTATACCTAAACCTTCGGTAGGCACAGATACATTGTATTCTGCTGTTGCAAACGAAACTGCTGTTTGCCCGTTTTCATTATCAAATACTATATTCTCCTCTTCACATGAAGCAAAAGCAAATAGTACTGCAATTATTAATATATACTTTTTCATAATTCTATTGTTTTTAGTAGCCAGGATTCTGAACTATGTTTTGGTTAGCATTGATTTCAGCAATAGGAATTGGCAATTGGAATCTAAAATTGTCAGCATCTAAAGTTGGAAAATCTGGAGGTGTACCAGAACCATCAATAATGTCACCCATTGTAGAACGCATAACAGGTTCTCCACGACGTTTTAAATCAAAGAATCTATGACCTTCGAATGACAATTCAACTCTTCTTTCGAACTGAATAGCATCTTCAAGATCTTGACCGGCTTCACCACCGTCATAAGCTACATATCTTAAATCTCTAAGCTCATTAAGCGTTGACAAAGCATCTTGCCCTAATTCAAATTGTGCTTCTGCTTTATTCAATAAAACTTCTGCAGCTCTCATAACCTTAACATCAACACGACCATTTACCTGACCGGTTTCTCCTAAAAATTTAGAAATAGCATTATATTGGTTATCTTGATTTAAACCTACAAATGAGATAACATCTTTTCTAAGGTCATCTTCGTCAATACTATTGAAGAAATCAAAATCAAAAACATATTCTGAAATAGTAGAAGTAGCGTTTGATTGGCTGTATAATACACCAACATTATTACCATTACTTTCAGAAGAAGTATTAATTGCTAGTTTTACAACGATACCAGCTTCATTTGCATCAGTATATAATCCTTCTAATTCTTCAGCAGTTGCCAACGGAACACTAACTTCATCAGCAGCATCAATAACCTTTTGGTATTCACCATTGTACAAGTAAACTCTAGATAAAAGAGCATAAACACCATCAGTGTTCAATTTTCCTTGACCGTTATCTGCACCAATTAGCTGACTAGCTCTTTCTAAATCGCCAATAATTTCGGCATAGTTACTAGCAACAGTTTCTCTAGCTGGTTCTGCAAAAGGATCTTCTGTATCTCCATCTTCAACTTTTATATAAACTACACCCAAAGAAGCATTTGCATCTGCAGATTGAGTTGGTATTTTACCATAAGCCCTAACTAAATCGAAATGCGCCCAAGCTCTAATTGCTAATGCTTGACCCAAGATATTGTCCTTTTCAGCACCGTCACCTAAATTATCAATTTGAGCAATTACCAAGTTGGCAACATTTACAGCCTCATAAGCTTCACTCCAGTACAAATCAATTGCACCAGTGGTACCAGATACATATCTATAATTGTAAAAATCGCTATTTGAACGTCTACCTGTTTGCGCAATAATTACGTTATCAGATAAAATATCAGGAATACCTTGCATACCTGAACCAGTACTTGAGTAATAGTTCCACAATTGTCTGTATGCTCCATCTACACCGTTCTGGAATGAAGAAACACTAGTAAAAAATGTTTCAGGATTTCCTTCTACAAACGGCTGTAGGTCATTCAACTCATCATCGCAGGACATAAAGAACCCAAACGAAAATAAAAGAACTAATAATTTTATGTTATTTTTCATTTCTAACTTTTTTTTTGTTTTTAAAATCCTACTTCAACACCAAAAGTATAAGACCTTGTGTTTGGATAGCTAAATAGGTTAAATGATCCAGGTACGAAACCTACATCTCCAGGCTCACCAGATTCTGCAGAACCTAAACCAACTTCAGGATCACCGCTAAAATCAGTGATTGTAAATAAGTTTTGTCCAGCTACGAAGAACCTTAATGAATTTAGACCCATACCATCAATCATATCTCTTGGCATATTGTAATCTAGAGTCATTGTACGTAATCTTAAATAATCACCTTTCTCCAAGAATCTTGTTGAAGTTTGATCAGCAGTACCTTGGAATAAAGGACTAGGCAAAACGTTAGTATCACCTGGTTGTTTCCAGTAATTAAAAGCATCTGTTCTTTGATTACTATCAATGTTACCTATCGCAACACCTTCTTGTAGTTGATTATTAATAATGTAATTACCTGCTTTATAAACAAAATCACCTCTTAAACCAAAACCTTTATAAGAGAACGCAGTATAAAAACCACCTTCAAAATCAGCAATTGGAGATTTCCCTTCTTGTAATTGTTGAAAAGCAGAACTATATTCATTTGTAACATTACCATCTAAATCATAATATAATGGCTCACCATTTGCAGGATTAACACCAGCATATTCAACTATATAGTAAGAATTAATTTCTTCACCTACACTAAGTATGTTGTCACTAAAAGTACCAGTAACGATATCTTCACCATCAACCAATTCAATAACCTCGTTATCAATGAACGTAATGTTACCACCAAGTGTCCATTTAAAGTTTTGAGTTCTAATAACATCTCCACTTAATGATACCTCAATACCTGAATTTTGAATTTCACCAATGTTAGAGAAAATAGAGTTGTTCTCATCACCAACAGTGTAAGAAATAGGACGGTCTAAAAGTAATTCATTTGAATTTTTCTTGAAGTAATCTACAACACCATTTACACGGTTGTTAAATAATCCGAATTCAACACCAACATCAAATATAGCTTGAGACTCCCATTGTATTTGTGGGTTACCAACACCTACAGGCAATGCAGTAGTTTGACCGTTATACGTGTTAGCAAAATCTAATAGGTTCAAATATTGAAAATCACCAATATTTTGGTTACCAGACGTACCGTAAGATGCTCTCAATTTCAATGTATTGAAAATAGAGTTCTCCATAAAGCTTTCGTTAGCAATGTTCCATGCTGCACTTGCACTATAGAAATAACCATATTTATTGTCAGGACCAAATCTAGAAGAACCATCTCGTCTTAAAGATCCCGAAACGATATATCTACCATCATAGTCATAATCAACAAATAAGCCTTGAGAGAATAAAATTCTTCTAGATTCTGTTGACCCTACAGATGTTGCTTCAGCAGCTACATCTAAATAAGGAATACTTGGAGAAGGAAAACCTCTACCAGAAGCAAACATATCTGTAGCAATATTCTCATTGTATTCTAATAAGAAACTAGCTGAAAGATTATGAACCCCATTAAAAGTATCTGAGTACGTAAATACGTTGTTAACATTGTATTCAAAATCTATATTTAAATTATCTGTCTGTGTACCCGGAAAGTTAGCATCACCAATAAATCCTTGTAATACACCACCAGAAATAGAACGCGTAGTTCTATTATATCTGTTACTAATTAAACCAACACTGAAGTTGTTAGAGAATTTTTCGCTAAATGTCATACCAGCACTTAAGTTACCGATCAACAATAAGTTTCTTGTATCTTCTTGCTCTGTCTGCAAAGCTAAAGCAATTGGAAAACCTGATCTTGTAGGGTTGTAAACATTATTACCTTGATCATCAGTAACTATTGAACCATCGTCATTAGTTAAAAATAAAGGATCATATGGGTTGTAGTCATACATTGCTCTAAAAGGATTTTGAACATTGTTCCTATCTCTTGGTAAATCTGTAGTACTACGAGATACCGATACGTTAGCTCCAATGTTCAACCAGTCCTTAGCTTGGTAGTTGGTATTTAAACGAGCCGACATTCTTTCGAAACCGTCTATATTTTTAATAATACCCGTATTCTTGTCATAACCCAAAGACATGTAGTACGTTAATTTCTCATCACCACCAGAAACCGATAGATTGTTCGATTGAATGATAGAGTTTTTAAGTAACGCTTCTTGCCAATCTGTATCTAAAGATGTTAACCTTGCAATTTCTTCAGGAGTAGCATTTGCACCAGGCAAACTACCTGCAGCACCTACACCTAAAGCAGCATACTGACGCTCTAATTCTAACTTCTGAGTAGTATTCATTACGTCAAAATTGTTAGGAATCATTTCACCGAAACCATAAGATGAAGAAAATTTAATTCTAGCATCACCAGCTTTACCTCTTTTAGTAGTAATTAAAATTACACCGTTAGCACCACGAGAACCATACTTAGAAACGGTAGCCGCATCTTTTAATATAGAGAATGTCTCAATATCACTTGGGTTCAAGTTACTAATTGGGTTAAAATCTCTTTCTGTATCGATAGGAATTGGAACACCATCAATTACGTACAAAGGAGTAGTTTGTGCGTTAATAGAACCAACACCTCTAATTTGAACGAAGGCAGTGTTACCCGGTCTACCGTTTGAAGCAGTAACCTGTACACCTGCAGCTTGACCCTGTAAGATGTTATCAATACTGGTAGAAGGCACGAATGCTTCGATCTTCTCAGCAGAAACGGTTGCAATTGCAGATGTAGAAAGTTCTTTTGATCTAGAACCATAACCTACAACAACAACTTCTTCCAATGCTTCAGCATCTTCTTCTAATTGTACATTAATGGTATTGGATGCACCAACACTCATCGTCACTGTTTTTTGACCTAGGTAAGAAAATCTTAATTTTTCACCTGAATTCACGTTAATGGCATAGTTACCATCAAAGTCTGTTTGAGACCCGTTAGTTGTTCCAACAACTACAACGGACACTCCCGGTAGCGGTAAACCGCTTTGATCGGTTACAACACCGGTCACTGTTTTTTCCTGTGCAAAGGAAAATGTCATGAAGAGCACCAATAAAGGTGTCAACATCCACGTCAACTTCTGTTTCATAAAATTTGTTTTTGAATTAGCTTGCGCCAAAAGTCCAAAAATTTGCTTAGTATTCCAAAAGCTATCTTAACTCAAAAAAGTTATATGTTAAAAAAACACTTATTATTATTTTTTTCTTCTTATTTGATCAATTCTGTTGAAAATAAAACAATTATTTAACAATAAATCAATACTTAAAATTCAAAATTTTAAGTTAAAAAAAACATAATGCTTCTTAAATTTTACAAAAACATTAACGAAACCGGTACAGACGAGGCCGGAAGAGGCTGTTTGGCGGGTCCTGTAACCGCTGCAGCAATAATACTGCCAGAATCTTTCGAGAATTCTATATTAACAGATTCGAAACTTTTATCTGAACGAAAAAGAGAACTTCTAGAGCCTCTTTTAAAGCATGAAAGTGTATGCTTTGGCATTGCTCATATTCAGCCTACGGTAATAGATGACATCAATATTCTAAATGCTTCAATTTTAGCAATGCATAACGCAATAGATTCTCTATCTCAACTTCCCGAGTATATTATTGTAGATGGTAATAGATTTAAACCTTTCAAAAATATAGACCATTCTTGCATAATAAAAGGTGACTCAAAGTACATGAGTATAGCTGCAGCTTCTGTATTGGCGAAAACTGCACGTGATGCCCACATGCTTAAATTACACGAAGAATACCCAATGTACAACTGGAAAAAAAATAAAGGGTACCCTACAAAAGAGCATAGAGCCGCCATTAAAAAATATGGCCCTACCAAGTACCATAGAATGAGTTTTAAGCTTTTACCTGACAACTAATGTTTATTTAACAAATAGTATAACTTTGCACAAACTTTTCGCATGAGGCTTACTTTACTATATGCTTTAATTATCCTTTTCGGCATATCCTGTACATCTAAAAAGAAATCTGAGAATACTATCTTAGATTTAGTTCCCCCAAATGCCAGCATAGTTTTTAAAATAAATGATTTTGAAACGCTTAACGATGAGCTTTCAACTAACGAAATTTTAAATTCACTTGAGTCGCAAAAGCCATTTATAGATGTAAAGAAAATTCTAACTCCGATCAACTCCCTTTCTAATCAAAAAAAAGGGTTATTAGCGCTATCAGCTGATAGCACTCAAATAGATTACACCTACATATCAACAGATAGTTTAGTAAGCATTAATAGTGATAGTATTTCGAACAAAAGTATTGAGACGCTTAATTATAATGATGTAACCATCACCAAATACCAAATTGAAAAGGATACTTTTTATACTACATTTATAGAGAACCATTGGGTTTTAAGTTCTTCTCAACCTTTACTACAAAACCTAATTAATACTATCGAACAACCAATTAAAAATAGTGCATTAGAACGCTTTTACGAAGTTTCGAACATTGACAAGATTGTAAATATTTGGATAGATATAGAAAAGGGCGAAATGCTTTTTCAAAAACTACTTTCTAAAGATCAGCATATTTCAAATTTCGGTAGTTCGATGTCTCTAGATTTATCTTTAAATGACAACGAAATCATATTGAACGGCGTAGCTGAATCAAGTTCGGAAAAAAATCTATTTCTTAATCTATTCAACAATACAAAACCTATTCAAAACAATACAAGGAATTTAACACCTAGCGATGCCAGCAATATGACATCATTTGGTTTAGATGATTTTAAAAAATACACTCACAACAAAACACTTAACAACTACCCCACTACAGTTTTGGATTCACTACTTAGTACTGTAGAAGAAATTGGAGTCGCCGAGTATAACAACGAACACGTTTTGTTTTTGAGAACATACGGTACCGCAACACTACTTGATTATATTAATGAGGAGAAAATATCTACCGAAGAATTTAGCAGTAATGAAATTTGGGGATTAAAACCTAACATTGAACTATTTGACCCCTTAACGCCATTAATTGGAGAACATTCTTTTGAATTTGCGAGTATTGTTGAGAATACTTTTCTCTTTACTAAGTCTAAGAGCACGCTTGAAGCTGTAATCACCAAAATAAAAACAGGGGATACTTTTGACAAGACCACCTTATTTAAAAATGCGGAAAACAAACTTACTTCTTCATCAAGTGTAGTATCTATTGCCAATTTAAAAGGTTTTGTAACCGCCATGAATGAATCGGTCTCCAGTACCTTAAGTAATTCATTCTCCAATAGCAAATTAGACAATTATGTCTTTGGCTCTCAGATAATTGCAGATGCAGGATTCTTTCACACCAATTTCTTTATAAAAAAAATTACAAAAGAAGAGGAGTCAAGTTCTGTTACTTCTGCTTTTGAAGTCAAATTCGATACTGATTTGGCTACATTACCACAATTTGTAACGAACCATAGCAATAGAAGAAAAGAGATAATAGTTCAAGACCAAGAAAATATACTCTATTTGATTTCTAATAGCGGAAAGATTCTTTGGAAAAAACAACTTAACGGGACTATACAAGGTAGAGTTCAGCAGGTTGATCTGTTTAAGAATGGAAAATTACAGCTAGCATTTACTACGAACAACGAGTTTTTAATTTTAGACAGAAATGGAAAAGAGGTTCAACCGTTTACGAAAAAGTACACTGGTGGTAACCTGAACCCTTTAGCAGTATTTGATTATGAGGGTCGTAAAAATTATCGCTTTGTTGTTACTCAAGACAAGAAAGTATTCATGTATAACGACAAAGGAGACATTGTAAAAGGTTTTACTTATGATACTGCCGAAGCCTCTATAGTAACTGCTCCTCAACATTTTAGAATCGGAAAAAAAGATTATATCGTTTTCAAATTAGAGAACGGTAAATTAAAAATAACCAATAGGGTAGGTAAAACTAGAGTCAACGTTAAAGACAAGTTCTCATTTTCTGATAATGATATTAAGCTATATCAGAACAAGTTTACATTTACCTCTATAGACGGTATACTATATCAAATAGATGCTAAGGGGAAAGTTTCATCAAGTAATCTAAACCTTGCTAAAGATCACGGTATGGATGCCACTTCTAGAACTTTGGCTATCATGAACGACAATACTTTACAGATTCGCAACAAGAAGGTGGAGCTAGAATTAGGAGTATATTCAAAACCAACTATTTTTTACCTCAACGATAAAATTTACGTTTCAGTTACCGATATTCAAAATCAGAAAATATATCTATTTGACAGTCAGGCTGAATCAATTCCAAATTTTCCAATTTTTGGTAGCTCAGCAATCGACATGGCAGATATAAACGGAAATAAACAACCAGAGTTCGTATTTAAAGACCAAGAAAACAGCATAAAGGTTTATAAAATACGATGATACACCTGAAGGTCAAATTCACAAGCTTTTAAATACCAAATACACATATCATTCAAAATAGTGAAATGATTTTCATATATTTAAGTAGTTATTAATCAGAATATTAACTAAATAAAAAATGAAAATTAAACTAATTAATACATTATTTTTTTTAATCGGAGTCGCATTCGTTACCGCTCAAGACAATTGTAGCACATTCTACCCTATGAACGAAGGTGTTTCAATGGAGTATACCAATTACAATAAAAAAGGAAAAATTGAAGGCGTTAGTAATTACAAAGTTATTGAAGCAAACCACAGTGGTGATACTACTACTGCTACCATGTCTATAAACTTAAAAGACAACAAAGGCAAAGATGTTTATAGTACAAGCTACAATCTAACTTGTAAAGACAACATGGTTACTTTAGATTACGAATCTTTATTACCTACCGAAATGATGGAGCAATATGGCGATATGGACATTGAAATATCTGGCAATGACATTGAGATACCCAATTCCCTCAGCGTAGGCCAAAATCTCAAAGATGCTAATGTTGCCATGAAAATTAGCATGAGCGGTATTAACATGAATATGACCGTTGATATGACAAACAGAAAAGTAGAGAAAAAAGAAAGTGTCACTACCTCTGCTGGCACATACGATTGCTTTGTTTTATATAGTGAGAATCGTTCTAAAATGATGATGGTTGACCAAGTGTACCCGTCTAGAGTTTGGCTCGCAGAAGGGGTTGGCATGGTAAAGCAAGAAACTTATAAGAAAAACGGCGAAGTTATGAGTAGCACCTTG
The DNA here is from genome assembly GCF_900142175.1 of Maribacter aquivivus. Lineage (NCBI taxonomy): Bacteria > Pseudomonadati > Bacteroidota > Flavobacteriia > Flavobacteriales > Flavobacteriaceae > Maribacter > Maribacter aquivivus. Next base: position 19,118 of record NZ_FQZX01000001.1, read on the forward strand.
CTAACGGCACATAGCAAATAATAACTAAATCAAATACCAACTTTGAACCGAGGCTTATACCTCGGTTTTTTCATTTATTTTGGCTTCAAAAAGCACTTGAAAATGTTTGAGGAGTTTTTGTTTTACCTCATCTAAATCAATCTCTTTTTTCCCTAATTCTACATTTAAAGAAGTCACTGCTTTACCCTTAATTCCGCATGGAATCATCATATCAAAATATCCTAAATCGGCATTTACATTTAATGCAAAGCCATGCATAGTTACCCATCTACTGGCTCTTACGCCCATTGCGCATATTTTGCGTGCAAACGGAGTACCAACATCTAACCACACTCCGGTTTCTCCTGGTGATCGTTCAGATTTTATTCCATATTCAGCCAAGGTCAAGATGACCATTTCTTCTAAAAAACGAAGGTATTTATGAATATCTGTAAAAAAATTATCTAAGTCTAATATAGGGTAACCCACTATTTGACCGGGACCATGGTAGGTGATATCTCCTCCCCTATTTATTTTATAAAAAGTAGCTCCTTTAGCTGCCAAGACTTTTTCATCTACTAACAGATTAGAAATGTCTCCACTTTTACCAAGTGTATACACATGTGGGTGTTCAACGAACAGAAAATGATTAGGAGTCACTAAACTCAACTCTTCTCTTCTATTTCTAATCTTAAGGTCTAGGGTATCTTTAAATAACTGCTCTTGGTAATCCCAAGTCTCTTTATAATCCTTCAGACCTAAATCTTGTATGTGCACCTTCTTATTCATCTTACAAAGATATGAAAAGGAATATCCTATTTTTCTAACTCCACTTCGATGACCATAGATTCTGGGTCTTTCATCATCTGTAAAAAATTCACTTCATGCACCATGGTTTTTCCATCCATAGAAAAAGTTGCTTCTTCAATATTGGTAGACTTTACACGTCTTGGAAAATGATACTTAAAAGTATATGTAGAACTAGATAGAAACATTTCTGCACTAGCCAAACTGTCTAAACTTTTTTCAAATAATTCTTGGTCTAAGATTACCGTCTCTCGTTTAAATGTGTTCTTATCAAAACTGTAATTAACTGTAGTAGTCTCTTCTGTTGCGCCACCTGGCATTGATTTACCACCAGCAATAGGACCAACAGCACTAGCATTTTGAAAAGCATTAAATGCATCATTTACATCAGATACTTTTTTAAAATCTGTATACATATCAAAGTTCATTACCCCGCCTTCTGGATCAACCTTCATATGAAGACTAAATGGTTCTAATTTCTTTAATTTAGCTTGCTCCTCTGGTGACAACTGAGCTATACTATCCTTTTTTTCGCGCAATAAATCTTTAAAAACCAAAGTAGAATCAATCGCCTTGTCTAATTGGGTAGAGTCTGAATCTGGAATCATTTGCATCATCTCACTACCATCAAAAATTATACTCATTTTACCCGATCCGTCTTCATTGAAGTAAATTTCTTCAGTAAAATTACAGGCAGCGAAAAGTACTGTTACAAGAACAGTAGTAAGAATTTTAAAAAATCTCATGTATTTTGGTTCTAGTTAGGATTATTCAATATAACTAATGCAGCGATTACCCCTGGCACCCAGCCGCAAAAAGTCAAAAGTAGAACAATTACAAAAGAACCGCAACCTTTACCTAAAACGGCTAAAGGAGGAAAAAATATAGCAAGCAATACTCTAATTAAACTCATTTGATTATTATTTTGATTGATTGATGTACCTTATAGGTCGCAATTGTAAATACTTTGTTACAAAATCTAGTAATTTTATTATCCACAACCCAATCAATGTTCAGAACAGTATTTCTAATCCTTATTCTTTTCTCCTGTTTCAAAGGTTTATCTCAATATAGTTTCGAAGGTCAAATTGCAGATGAGCAAAGCGGAAAGACCATTTACCTATCTATTATTGAAGATTATAGGAAGTTTGGCAGAATTTCAATGGAACAGATTCTTAAAAAAACTATTACCGATTCATTAGGATATTTCAGTTTTAGAGGGAATAACCTTAACTATGACAATAGAATTTACAGAATTCATTTAGATGATTGTTCTGACGCTTCTTCAAATTCTGAACACTTTTTTGGCAGTTGTGAGTTCAGCAAAAGCATACTTTTTGTTGCCAATAATAATGACACCATTACTTTCCCTACTTCTTTTGCAAACGAAGCGCTCTGTGAAATTACCTCAACAAACAGTAAATCATCTACCTTTTTAGATATAGATGTTTTAAAAGAGGAAATGGCTTTCGATTTTAATGACTTTAGAAGTGATGCCAATAGAAAGTTGAATTCTAAAAAGTGGTTCTCTACCTTGCAAGATTTCGGAGAAAATCTAGATGAACCTCTAGCCGAACTCTATATTTTCAACTTTTTATCAGATAAAAGAAATGATACTTATAACTATTACCTAAAAGATATTAGCAAAACTAATTACTATAACGAACTTGGCGAGCGATTAATAGCGAAATATCCAGACGTAGCATTTACCAACCTGTATTTAAATGAAATAGCCATAGATCAACAATTAACAAATGGAAATACACCAAAATCTAATTTCTGGAAATGGTTACTTCTTGCCTTACTCCTACTCTCCATATCGCTGAACGTATACTTTGTTTTCAAACAAAGAAATACTTCAAGAAACTTGCAGAACGATTCTCTTGCGAAGCTGACCGAGCAAGAACATAACATTGTTCAACAAATTCTTGAAAACAAAACCAATAAAGAAATTGCAGCCGCTATGTTTATCAGTATAAGTACCGTAAAGACCCACATTAACAACGTTTACAAGAAATTAGAGGTGTCGTCGAGAGATGAAATAAAGCAGCGCTTCCCATAACCCTTTAAATTTCCACCTAGGGTCTAGTACCTATTTACACCCCATGAAATCAATTTAGTCCTCGTAATTTCTAGAATTTTCAGGTCTAATATAAAAACTGAAAATCATGAAATTATCATTTGTATTGACCACACTTCTTTTAAGCTTCTTCTTCAACACATTTTCTCAGAACACCAACCAAGAGGTTATTATTGAAAATCAACAACCCTTTTTATTGGGAGAAATAACTATTGGCGGACTCTCTACTAACTCCTACAATACATGGTTCAAACCTAATTACGAAAACTATGAAAGCAATCAAATCCAAATTGATTTATTCAAAGACCAGTTAGCTTCTTATAAAATCTTGATTTTTATGGGCACTTGGTGTGGTGACAGCAAACGCGAAGTGCCTAGATTCCTTAAAATTCTAGAATCTGCAGATTATCCTATGGAGAACTTGAAAATAGTTGCTCTTGACCATCGAAAAGAATCGTACAAGAAAAGTCCGCAAGGTGAAGAATGGGGATTAAACATCCGTAGGGTTCCTACATTTATTTTTTACAAGAACGGACGAGAGGTGAATAGAATTATTGAAACCCCTATTACAACTCTAGAAGACGACATATTAAAAATTATTTCAGAGGAAGAATATATTCCCAATTATGCTTCATCATTACATTTCGACTGATGTTCTTTTGGTAAATAATGCTATAAAAAAAACAAGAATAAATCTTGGTATCACCATCATCTAAAAGAAAGGAATGAACCAAACAGATTTTGCAATTATTGATAGATTGCATCGTTCAGTGCTCAACTATAAAAATTTTGCACAAAGACTGTATCCTTTAGTGCTTTCTAAATTGAAAGATTAATACATATCGATTATATTTGCCAGCTAAATAAACGACGGCATGCAATTATCGGAGCAAGAGCTTATCAGAAGAGAAAAATTAGAGAAATTAAGAGCACTAGGTATTAATCCTTATCCAGCTGCTTTATATCCTGTAGATGCTACATCTGCAAGTATCAAATCTAATTATGAAGAAGGTAAAAAGGTAATTGTTGCCGGTAGATTAATGTCTCGTCGTATTCAGGGGAAAGCATCTTTTGCCGAACTACAAGATAGTACCGGTCGTATTCAGGTATATTTTAATAGAGATGAAATTTGTACTGGTGAAGATAAAACCTTGTACAACGATGTTTACAAGAAATTACTTGATATTGGCGATATCATTGGTATAGAAGGTGACCTTTTTACCACGCAAGTAGGTGAAAAAACGATTATGGTGAAAAAATTTACCATGCTTAGTAAATCGCTAAGACCTTTGCCATTACCTAAAAAGGATGCAGAAGGTAAAGTTTATGATGAGTTCAACGACCCAGAATTACGCTACCGCCAACGTTATGTTGATTTGGTTGTTAACCCAAAGGTGAAAGAAACATTCATTAAAAGAACTAAAATAACAACCAGTATTCGTGAGTTTTATAATGCAGCTGGGTATTTAGAAGTAGAGACTCCGATCTTACAACCTATACCTGGTGGTGCAACTGCACGTCCGTTTTTAACACACCATAATGCATTAAATATTCCTTTATACCTAAGAATTGCTAACGAACTCTACCTTAAGAGGTTAATTGTTGGTGGTTTTGATGGTGTTTATGAATTCTCAAAAGATTTTAGAAACGAAGGAATGGACCGTACCCATAACCCAGAATTTACTGTAATGGAATTGTATGTTGCATACAAAGATTACAACTGGATGATGGATACCACAGAGAAACTATTGGAGAAAATTGCAATAGATTCCAACGGAGCTACTAAAATTACCGTGGGCGAGCATGAAATTGAATTTAAAGCTCCATATGCACGTGTGCCAATTCTAGAAGCTATAAAGATACACACCGGTTATGATGTTGCTGGTATGCCTGAAGATGAACTTCGTGAAACTGCCAAGAAATTAGGTCTTGAAGTTGACGAAACCATGGGTATTGGTAAATTGATCGATGAGATATTCGGTGAAAAATGTGAGCACTTCTACGTGCAACCAACATTTATTACTGACTACCCTAAAGAAATGAGTCCGCTTACCAAAGAGCACAGAGACAACCCTGCATTGACAGAGCGTTTTGAGCTGATGGTTAATGGTAAAGAGCTGGCTAACGCTTACTCTGAGCTTAATGACCCCATCGACCAAAGAGAGCGTTTTGAAGATCAATTGAAGCTTTCTGAAAAAGGAGATGATGAGGCTATGTTCATTGACCAAGATTTTCTTAGAGCTCTTGAATATGGTATGCCCCCAACTTCTGGTATTGGTATTGGTATTGACCGTTTGGTGATGTTGATGACCAATAATGCGTCAATACAAGAAGTATTGTTCTTTCCACAAATGAGACCAGAAAAGAAGCCTTTACAACTGTCTGAAAATGAAAAGGTAATTTTCGATATTCTAAAGGCGGAGAAGAAAATGGAGCTTGACGCCCTTAAAACAAAGTCTGACTTAAGTAACAAAGCTTGGGACAAAGGCATTAAAGGGATTACAAAGCAACAATTGGCTAAAATCTATAAAGAAGATGATGTTCTTTTAGTGGAAATTTTAAAATAGTCATTTCAAGGGACGTTAAAAAATAGTAGCTTAGAAGCTGGCAAAACCAACCAGCATGAATTTAAGTAGCAAAATAGGTCTGTTTACAGGGCCTATCATATTTTTCATTATCCTTTTTTTACCCAATGTACTTATCTCTGAAAATGCAGATGCTGTAATTGCTGTTGCGCTTTGGATGGTTATTTGGTGGGTTACCGAAGCTGTCTCCATATCTGTTACCGCACTATTGCCATTGCTGCTTTTTCCTATTTTAAAAGTGATGCCCATTGGAGATGTTGGCGCAAATTATGGCAGCCCCATAGTTTTTCTATTCTTTGGTGGGTTTGTAATGGCTTTAGCTTTAGAGAAAGTCAATCTTCACAAAAGAATTGCCCTTAATATCATTAGACTTACGGGTACAACGGCTAATAAAGTAGTGCTCGGTTTTATGATTGCCACTGCCGTATTAAGCATGTGGATCAGTAATACAGCCAGTACTGTAGTTATGCTGCCCATTGCTATGTCCGTTATTAATCTGTTAATTGAAGACGAAGACGGTTTTACAAAACGAGACCGCAATTTTGCTTTAAGTGTCATGTTAGGGATTGCATTTGCTGCAAATGCTGGTGGTATTGCAACAGTTATTGGCACTCCCCCAAATTCAGTTCTAATTGGCTTATTAGAAAATGAATACAATATTGAAATATCATTTCTCAAATGGATGGTCATAGGGCTTCCGTTTTCCCTAATTATGATTACTATTTGTTACTTTGTTCTGGTAAAAGTTTTTTTTCCGACTCAGGGTTTAAAATTTAAAGCATCTAAAACAATTATTCATGAAGAGCTTCAAAAATTAGGTCCTACCTCAGGAAAAGAAAAAATGGTTCTTGCCATATTTGGAGTTACCATTTTCCTTTGGGTTTTTAGAACCTTAATCAATTCGATATTTCCGAGTTTAGGCTTATCTGATACACTGATCAGCATGTTTGCAGCCATCACACTATTCGCATTACCTTATAATCTTAAAAAAGGAGATTTTATCTTGCAATGGAAAGACACCCAAAAGCTCGCATGGGGAATTCTAATTCTATTCGGTGGCGGACTCTCATTAGCCAAAGGTATGTCGGTTTCTGGTATTGTAGATTTAGTAGCAGCAGTTATCGGGCAAAGTGATTTGAGCATTCTACTCACCGCGTCTTTATTGATCATACTAATGTTGTTTATGACAGAGCTAATGAGCAATGTAGCACTTGTTGCCGTTCTTGCCCCTGTAGTGGCTGGTATAGCTATTGGTTTAGGTCTACCTATTACTTATTTACTAATACCTATTACCATTGCCAGTAGTTGTGCTTTTATGCTACCAATGGCTACACCACCAAATGCCATCGTTTTTGCAAGTGGTTATATTAAGGTTCATGAAATGGCGCGTGCAGGTATTATTCTAAATCTAATAGCAGTACTATTATTAATCGGGCTATTTCAATTTGTACTACCACTAATATTTTAATTTTCAACTGAACAAAAAAATAAAGCCCTTGCAGATGCAAAGGCTTTATAATCGACTAATTCAGAAATGAAAAAATGTTTATTCCTACTTAATAGACGTCTTTCTCTATTTATTGTTACAAATGGCCTTAAGAAATTATTAACTATTTGTTCCAGATATTATTTCAATCTTTGAAAGATTACCTAACTAACTCACAAATGAAAAGAAAATTACTCGTAAAATTATTGCTGTTTGTATGTGTTTTCGGCTATCAAAATGCCGAAGCCCAAATTTTTAAAAAGAAGAAAAAAAATACTGAACAAGAAGCCAGTAAATCATCAAAAGACAAAATTCAACCTTACAACAAGGTTATTACAAAAGATGCTGTTAGCGATGCAGGACTCTTTACCACCCACGTAGTTGACGAGAATCACTTTTTTGAAATTCCAGATTCACTATTCAATAAAGAAATGTTGATGGTAAGCCGTATTTCTAAAACGGCATCAGGTATTGGTTTTGGTGGTGGAAAAATTAATACACAGGTACTGCGATGGGAAAAAAAAGATAAAAAGGTGTTGCTTCGTGTAGTATCGCATGATGTGGTTGCCGCAGATTCTTTACCTGTTCATGAAGCTGTTCTAAACTCCAATTTTGAGCCAGTTTTATATTCTTTTGATATTAAAGCTGTTCAAAAAGATTCTCTAAACCCAACTACGGTTATTGAGGTTAATGATATTTTTATAAAAGATACCAAAGCTTTTGGTATGCCAGATAGATTTAGAAAAAGATATAAGGTATCTCGTTTAGATGAAGGCCGAGGCTATATTGAATCGATTAAGAGTTACCCTTTAAATGTAGAGGTACGCCACATTAAAACATATTTGGCAAGTGCCGCACCTAGTAACCAGAGTTTAGGTTCTATTTCTGTAGAAATCAATAACTCAATGGTATTGTTACCTGAAGAACAGATGAAGCGCCGTTATTTTGACGAACGTGTTGGTTGGTTTGCTCGTGGTCAAGTAGATTATGGTTTAGAAGCTCAAGAGAGTAAGACCATCAAATTTTTAGACAGATGGCGTTTAGAAGTGAAAGATGAAGATGCCGAAAAATTTAAGAATGGCGAATTGGTAGAGCCTAAAAAACAAATTATCTATTATGTAGATAGAGCTACACCTAAAAAATGGGTGCCTTTTATTAAACAAGGTATAGAAGATTGGCAAATTGCTTTTGAAGCTGCAGGTTTTAAAAATGCAATTATCGCCAAAGAAGCCCCAACGGAAGAAGAAGATCCAGAATGGTCTCCTGAAGATGTTCGCTATTCTGTAGTGCGTTATTTAGCATCACCAATACCAAATGCTAACGGACCACATGTTAGTGACCCACGAAGTGGTGAAATATTAGAATCTGATATCAATTGGTATCATAATGTAATGACTCTTTTAAGAAACTGGTACTTTGTACAAACAGCAGCTATTAATCCGGCAGCTAGGGGCGTTTCTTTTGATGATGATGTAATGGGTCGCTTAATCCGTTTTGTATCGTCTCACGAAGTTGGACACACGTTAGGATTACCACATAACATGGGTAGTAGCGTTGCTTACCCTGTAGATTCGCTTCGTTCTAAAACTTTTACAAAGAAATACGGCACCGCTCCATCGATAATGGATTATGCTCGTTTCAATTACATAGCACAACCTGGTGATGAAGGTGTTGCATTAATGCCAGACATTGGTGTTTACGATAAGTATGCTATTCAATGGGGATATAAACCTATACCAAATACCACTGCAGAAGAAGAGAAATCTATATTAGATAAATGGATTATGGCACATGCAGGTGATCCTTTATATCGCTTTGGACACCAACAGGTAGGTGACATTGTAGATCCAAGCTCACAGACAGAAGATTTAGGTGATGACGCCATGAAAGCTGGAGAATACGGTATTGCCAACCTTAAAAGGATTGTTCCTAAATTAATTGAGTGGACAGCAGAAGACGGTAAGACTTATGAAGACCTAGATAAGTTATACGGACAAGTATTTTCTCAATTCAATAGATACATGGGGCATGTTTCTAATAACATTGGCGGAGTATATGAAAATCATAAAACATATGATCAAGAAGGTGCTGTATATACTGCGGTACCAAAAGCGAAACAACAAAGAGCAATGGTTTTTCTTCATGAACAGCTTTTCAATACTCCAATGTGGATGTTAGATCAAGATATTTTGGAGCGCACAGAGTACTCTGGCTTCTTAGAGCAAATGCGTTCTATGCAAGTACGTACATTAAACAATGTATTAAGCTTAGGTAAAATGGCGAGATTAATTGAAAATGAGACCATAGATAAGTCTAAAGCATATTCTCTTGCACAAATGATGAGCGAATTAAGAAAAGGCATTTGGTCTGAAGCTAAAAACGGCAAAGCCGTAGATACCTACAGAAGAAACTTACAAAAAGCGCATATAGATCGTTTAGAATTTTTACTAACAGCAGACAATCAAGCGAAAGCTTCTGATTTCGGTGGCTACAGAAAATCAACAGTTGTCAACACTAGCCAATCTGACATTAGGACTATTGCAAGAGCAGAACTGAACATTTTAAAGCGCGATATTAGAAATGCACGTAATAGAACCTCAGATATGATGACTAAATATCATTACGACGATGTTTCTGAGCGTATTAACGTCATTTTAGACCCTAAGTAAGAACACATATTATGATCGATTAAATGCACTTGTCGATGAACAACCAATATCATCGATGAATGAAATGTATTAACCACATTTTAATTATTCTAGACATCAAAAAAAGCCCATTACACAACAATGGGCTTTTTCATGCGTTATTCTTTTTTAGATTAGCAATGAATTTAAACCCCCAAATCATGACAAGTAAATTAAAAAGCCTTATTTATCTAGCTTGTTTCATCTGCGCTTCTGTTGTTTATCATCAAAGCACAAGTGAAAATGCACAGAAAGAAATTGTAACTAACACTTACGATCAAGAAGCTGATATTGTTATTAACCCTTACAAAACTATGGAGGGAAGAACACCATCTAATTAAAAATTTACAAAATTTACCTACTTAAAAGCGCGGCTACCTACAGCCGCGCTTTTTTATTTTAAGCACTTTACTCTGCCGTTAAACTTTTACTAAAATGAAGTTTCTCATTAAACCTATTAGAAGTATTCATGTCAAAGAAGCAAATAAATAAAATAATAAACATGAAAAAAATACTAATGGCCATTTTAGTAATGGCGGCAATATCCGTAACTGCACAAGATCATAACATGAAAGGTAAAAGAGGCGATATGAAGGATTTATCTCCTGAACAAATAGCTACGCTGCAAACCAAAAAAATGACCCTGGCATTAGATTTAAATGAATCGCAACAAGCTAAAATAAAAACTATACTTACAAAAGACGCTACTGCGAGAAAAGAAAAGATGGCAGAGCGAAAAGCCAACAAGGAAGATGGCAAAAAGGTTTTGACCGCAGATGAAAAATATGCGATGCAAAATGAGCGATTAGACCATCAAATTGCACGTAAAGCAGAAATGAAATCTATTCTTAATACGGATCAATATGAGAAATGGGTAAAGATGGATAGCAGAAAAAAAATGCGTGGTCACGGTAAAGATAAAGGCGAAAAAAAAGGAAAACGTTCTTCTAAAGAATAGTTTTAAAACTACATCAAATAAAAAAGACTTGCTTTTAGCAGGTCTTTTTTGCATTTAATCGACTCGCCATTTCCACGGAAATCTCCCTAAAACACAGTCTTAAGCGCATAAATGATTCATTCATGGATGAATTCGCATACTTAACCAATAAATTTCATGATACTGCTATTATTGAAGTACTTAGTTAGTTCGAATTAAAGACCAAATTAATTTTCAACCTGTGGTCTACAATTAGAATTTTAAGATACTAAACCATGATATCAAAAAAAATAGGTTATTTATTACTTCTTATAGCCTTTAGTTTATTGACCAGTTGTCAACAAGAACTATACAAGTCTAACAACAAGTTTAATATTCCTGAAAAGAGCACCGAAGAACCTCTTGTTCAGTTTTTAATAGAGCCTACAAATTATAGCGCTATTCTTGAAACCGAGAATTTGGCAAAAGCTTTTGACTATTCTAAAATTGCCCATAAAACTTTATGGATAAACCAATTTAACGAGAAACTTACTATTGCACCTACAACCAGAGTTATAACGGTACACGAAACTGCAGGGCTAAGTACCATTGCCATAGACAGTCTTTTAAAGTTTGTTTCTAAAGGTGGAACCTTATTCGTTACTAAAGCTGCCAAAGATGAGCGTATGTCGTACTTTTTTGGATTGACACCTGATGCTGACTGGAGCACGAACAAAGAAGCGTCTGGTCTGTTTTTCAACAAAGCCCTTTTTCCTGGTATGCAAGGACGTGGTTTTGACAATAAAACTGTTCACTTAGGTTTTGACGGAGCTAACTTTTCTAGCAACGTAAATGTTCTGGTAGCGGCACATAATACTAAAGAATATCCTGTTTTAATTGAGAATAGAATAGGTAACGGAAAAGTTATTCTATATAACTCATCCCAAATTCTCAAAAAAGAAATGAGAGGTCTTTTATTTTCTGCAAGTTTACTAGGACTTGAAGGTATTCCGTATCCTATTGCAAATATTGGAACTCTATTTCTAGATGATTTTCCAACGTCTATGTATGATGATAAAGGAAAAGCTATTAACGTACAAAAAGGTATCAGTAAATCTGAGATGCTAAAGGCTGATTGGTGGCCCAAAATGAAAAAACTTGCTCAAGAAGAAGATATCAAGTACTCCGCCTACGTAACTTTTAATGCCAATGAAAAAAATACTGGCGATCCTAATTTTAAAAGCTGGGATCAAACTGGGTTATTAGACGGTAAAAATGATAACGGCACCAATAAATGGCTTACCAATGAATTTACCAATAGAGGCCATGAACTTGGTTTTCGTGGGTACAACGACTTACCGCTTTCTAAAAAATTATGGAAAGACACTGATCTTATTTTAGACAACGCCAAAGCTTCTGCCAATAAATGGGAAGATAATGTTTCAAAAACATTACCTAACTCTTACGTTGCCCCAGATAATCAAATAGATAGTCTAGGTCTTATAGCACTAAAGAAGGGGTTTCCTAGCTTAAACTTTCTACACACTTCTTTTTTAGGAGATGTTTATAAAGGTGGCAATAGAGAGTTTGACCCAGACCCATTAAATAATCGCTTTTTTGATTACCCACGTTTAAGTAGCGGCTATACCATTTCACAGAAAGAACAATGGGCAATAGAATCTACATACCTGTACACTGGCATTTGGTCTCATGTTTTAAATACTAATGATATTTTAAAGATAGGTAGCACATCAAATGCTATTGGTGAATTAAAAAAGCACATTGTTGATTACAAAAAACGACACCCTTACATGAAATTTTTAACTGCCAAACAATCTACAGAGGCAGCAATGGACTGGCGTTACCAAAGTATTCGTCACTTAAGCTACGAAGGACAATATGAAGTTTCTAGTTCTTTAAATACCGATGAAAAAAAGGACTCGTATTGGCTCATGTATGTAGAAGAAAACAACAATGTCAAAGTACATGAATCACTTTCTCTTGATCAAGCAGAATTTTCTTCAGTTCCTTTATTAAACGGTTTTCTTTATAGTATTAAAACCAAAACGCCGAATATTAGCGTACCAGATATTCGTCCAGAAATAAGAACCCTTATAGGTACCACTTCAACTTTAATTACCAACACCAAAAGCGACTATAAATCTTATAATAAGAGCAAGCAGACTATGGTACCGCTCAAGCAAAAAATCGACAGATTAGTTGTGGAGGAAAAAAGTGAAGAGGCATCAAATTTAATGGAGAAATTATTTAAGGATAACAAATTCATTAATTCTCAACAAATAGTCACTTATGCCAAAAGCATGGAAGCGCAAGGGAAAACCGACCAACTTTGGTCTCAGTTAAATGAATTGTACTTAAAAAATCCTTCTAGCTCATATGCTGATTTTTCTAGAGATATTAGCTCCGTAAGTAATTACCCTTCACCCACAGTTAAAAAAATGTGGATGGAGAGACAAATGGAATGGGGACAAAATGATGTAACCATTTTAAAAGAATACTACGACAATTTCAATACTGATGACAACACTAAAATTATAGAACAAGTTTTAGAAGTGCTTTACACTATAGAGCCTACAGACCAGAATAAGTTTGCGTATTACGAGTTTCTAGCGAAGTCTAATGATGAAGACCTTATTAAAAAATTAGACAACATTGAACCTTGTAGCATTTCTAATAGAGATTTAGCAACATCAATTAGCCAGGTTTATGCAGATAAATTAAATTTTGAAAAGGCTGGTCAATGGCAAAAATGCGGTAACATTTCACCAGAAATTGTTAAAGAATGGAAAGAAAAAACAAGAACAATAGAAAGTAAGAAGTTTACAGATTTTGAATATTATGCAAGGTATTTATTGGTTAATGACCCAGACAAGGCGGTTCAAGAATTAAGGGATATTGAAACATGTAGACCAGACCTTGTAAGATTATCTAAAAACATAGCATTATTATTTGCGGAATATACTCAATACCAAAAAGCTTTAGACTGGAGTACTTGCACAAATACTATACCAGTAGCAAAATTATTAGATTGGAATTTAGAATTTGCAAATGGCAGATATTTAAACAAAGTCTACGAGAACCACATAGAAAAAAATCCTAGAGATTATAATACTATGAGCCACATGGCAAAATTGCTTTTATTAAAAGGTGATGTCAATGGAGCTGGTGAAATTGCCATGAAAATACCACCTTCCAAAATCGATCCTGATTTTAAAATTGCATTTAATAATGAGGTAAAAGCAACATCTGACGAAAAGCAATCTTTATACATCAGTAAGTTTAAGGTTTTAATGGATGATGCCATTGTTAAAAAATCAGAGGTTGAAGCAAGAAAAAAGAAAGGTCATTCCATAGGACTTACCTCAACGGCAATAGCAGATGAATTTAACCCAACATTATTCAATAATACTTTTGACTTTGGGTTCTACAATAAGAAACTAGACTTTCACCAATTTTCTATTGTACAGGGTACTGCTTATTCAGTTTTAAAAGACACTATAGTACCTAATGATATTGGTAGAGACTTATTAGGTGTAGCATATCTTTATAAAAAAGAGTCTAACGAAAAGAGTCCGTTTTATGTTGGTGCGAAAGCAGAACTAGATAACTTCAATAAAATATTCTTTCATTTTAAAACGGGAATAGATTTTATTGGTGACACAAGTAAATCTTCTTTAGTATTAAAAGCACATCCTGTTACAACAGGTCCTGGATATGATTTAAACATTTACGATATTCAAGTAAAAGCTACACAAGAGTTTGAATACTCATCTAATTTAAACCACGAATTTTACATAAAAGCCGATTACTATACCGATAGTCAATACTATGCCATTGGTGGTACGCGAGTAGAATACAATTTATTAAACCTAGACAAATTTAAACTTGGACCCTTAGTCGAAGGTGCTTACGGCGTTGGTTCTGAAGACAGAAGAAACGGATTTCCATATTGGTTGACCGAAGACAGACTTTTTGCCGGTGGCGGATTGCAGTTTCAACTTGGTAATGATGATTCTGATTTTAACCTAAAGAGTGATTTCTCTCTTTTTGCAGAACAAGATGAAGATAGCTTTCAACGCTATGAAGGTGAATTATCATATAGAATTAAGAATTTCACCACCATTAACTTAAACTACTCTTACTTTACTATTGACCAGTTTTTCTCGAATGCTGTTCAGCTAGGTATTCAGTATAACTTTAAATAAAAAATAGCTAACTCAAATAAAAAGAGCCCTCATATGAGGGCTCTTTTTTTATTGCTGTAATTCAGATATAATCTTTTTTACTATAAGTCAAGTTCTTTCAATGCACTTATGGTTGCGTCTAAATCTTCATAGCTTAAAGCATCATTTAGAAAATAACTTTCAAAAGCACTTGGTGGCAAGTAAATACCGCGTTCTAACATACCGTGAAAATATTTCTTGAAAGTTTCATTATTACCTTTCGCTGAAGAAGCAAAATCGATAACCGGCTCATCAGTAAAATGCACCGATATCATACTTCCATAACGATTAATTTGATGTGCTACCTTTTTCTCTGTTAATACCGCAGCAATACCTTTATGTAGATATTCTGCCTTATCAGCCAGACTTTTAAATACTTCAGGGTTATTGTTCAATTCTGTCAACATAGCCAAACCAGCACTCATGGCCAACGGATTTCCACTTAAGGTACCAGCTTGATAAACGGGACCATCAGGAGCTAGAAAATCCATAATTTCTGTTCTTGCCGCAAAGGCGCCTACTGGTAATCCTCCTCCGATAACTTTACCATAAGTAACGATATCAGCCTTTATATCTAGCACTTCTTGTGCTCCGCCTTTCGCTAAACGAAATCCGGTCATTACCTCATCGAAAATTAATAAAATGCCTTCTTGGGTACATAGCTCACGTAGCCCCTTCATAAAATCATCCGTAGGTACAATACACCCCATATTACCGGCAATTGGCTCAATAATGATGGCAGCCAATTCTCCTTTATTTACCTCTACCAATTTTTTCACTCCGGCCAAATCATTGTAATCTGCCAACAATGTATCTTTTGCTGTACCTTGAGTAACACCGGGACTATTAGGGCTACCAAAAGTTACTGCACCACTACCCGCTTGAATCAAAAACGAATCTGAATGACCGTGGTAGCATCCGGCAAATTTTATAATCTTGTCTTTACCCGTAAACCCTCTAGCTAAACGAACTGCACTCATACATGCTTCTGTTCCGCTGTTCACGAACCTAATTTTATCCATATTAGGCACCATAGAGATAGCCAGTTTTGCAAGATCTGTTTCTATTTCAGTTGGCATACCAAATGAAGTACCGTTCTGTGCTTTTTCTACCACTGCATTAATTACAGGATCGTAGGCATGACCTAAAATTAATGGACCCCAAGATGCTATATAATCTATTAGTTTATTACCATCCTCATCATACAAATAAGCTCCTTTGGCTTTTTTTACAAAAATTGGATCACCGCCAACAGCTTTAAATGCACGTACTGGTGAATTTACTCCGCCAGGTATATATTTTTTTGCCTCTGCAAACAGGGCGCTACTTCTTTGATAAATCATTCTCTTAATAAATTTTACTATTATTTGACTTTAATAGGCTGCCCAATAGATAAATCTGCACTTCGCAAATTATTCAACTTCATCAGTTCATCGACACTCATATAGTACTTTCTTGATAATGAATATAAGGTATCACCTTTTTGTACCGTATGTATGTTATTAGAATCTGTTGTGACTACCGCTGAATTGTCATAATTGACTTTTCTAGTTTGCTTATCATATTTATGCAAATCGTACTTTTCTATTAAATAGATAAGCTTTTGTGGATACCTTGGATCCGTTGCATAGCCCGCCTTTCTTAAGCCCCTTGCCCAACCTTTATAATCCGTATGTCTTAAATTAAAAAGAAATGCGTATCTCGATCTTGTCGTCAAGAAAATACTGTGGTCTCTAAAAGAATACATTGGATGGTTGTATTTTCTAAAGCATTCTCCCTTTTCATCATCATCATGAAAATCATAATCACCTTCCCAACCTTTATGACATTTAATACCAAAGTGATTATTGGTTTTCATTGCCAACTCTCCTTTGCCGTTACCACTTTCTAAAAGTCCTTGTGCCAAAGTAATACTCGCAGGTATACCATAACCCATCATCTCTAGCTGGGCGGTCTCTGCAAATTTGCTTATGTATTCGGACGGGGAATTTATATTGAAACGAACAAATTTAGATGGCTCTGCAGGCAGACTTGCATTTCCTTCTTTTTTAGAAATATCTGTAGTTGATTTTCTACGTTCGTTTTGAACGTTTTTTGTACGTAATTGGTCTGAGTATCTTTTTTTAGATTTACAGGATGTCAACCCTATACCCATTAACAACACCAATAAAATTATCTTTTTCATATATTCAACAAAGGTAAATTTTTCTTTTTCAGTACACTATTCATGCCAGCAATACCTTGCAAACCACCTGTATGTATTGCTAAAATCTTTGTTTTTGGTGCAAAAGTATCGTGCTTTATCATATCGAACAACCCAAAAATCATTTTTCCGGTATAAATTGGATCTAAAGTAATACCTGTTTTTTCTTTAAACTCATTTATAAATAGAATTAGTTCTTTGGATGTTTTTGCGTAACCCCCAAAGTGATATTCTGTCAATAATTGCCAACGTTTATTGTTGACCTTTTTTTCAATTTCATCTTTCAAAAAATCACCTTTCAATGCAGAAAATCCCAAAACATTCTGATGTGGAAAAGATGCATTTATTAATCCCGATGCTGTACCACCTGTACCAACACTGGTGCAAACAACATCAAACTCTTCATCATCTTTGGTAATAATTTCTTCGCAACCTTTTATGGCCAAACTATTTGTGCCACCTTCTGGCACTAAATAAAAATCACCAAATTCCTTTTTTAAACCTTCAATGAATTCTAGAGTCTCTTTTTCCCTATAGTCGTTTCTGCTTATGAATTTAAAACGCATTCCATCGTCAAAAGCCTTTTCTAAGGTAGTGTTTGTTTGCCAAGATTTTTCAAGCTCTTCTCCACGTATTATCCCAATAGCACGAAATCCTTTTTCTTTTGCAGCATAAGCCGTCGCCGCTATATGATTTGAATATGCGCCACCAAAAGTTAGTATAGTGGTCTGGTTTTCTGCTTCAGCAGCCAATAAATTGTACTTGAGTTTTCTGTATTTATTACCCGAAATAAAAGGGTGTAGAAGATCTTCGCGTTTAATAACAAGGGTAACTTGCTTTTCTGCTAATAAAGGATGTTCAACAAGTTGATTGATGCTTTGCAAGTAGGGCGAATTTAACGCCAAAGATATTTAATAAAGCTGAAAGCTCTGCGATTCGTAAGATAATCCATATCATTTTCATGAATATAAGCTTCACGCTCAAAACTTAAGTTTTGGTATGCTTTATACGTATCTAAATAGTAAATGGCACGAATTGCCCATTCTACCAAATAGAAAAAGTAAAAAGGAAGAATCAATAATTCTTGCTGCTGACGTAAATGTATTTTCTCATGATTTATGAGTACATCGTCATTTTTTAAACTTCCATTTTTTAAAAATATAAAGGGCCATAGTGAAAGCCCCACATAATTTTTATAGAAGAAATGTCTAAAAACCAATATCATAGATTTACTTTGATAATACTATTACAAAGATAAAGCCAAAAATAGGTTGTCAGAAAATTACTAGTTTTTATTGCCAACAAAACCGTTTAAGGGTCAATATGTGCCTTAAGCGCTTTTACACCTATCTTCTAAACATCTTGTCTTTAGGTTATCAACAGAAAGAAGTAACTTTATACTATAAAAAGACATCGATTGCATGAAAGAGATAATCCCCATAGAGGAAGGTGATTTTTATTGGTCTGAAAATGGCTTTAGAGTCTTCACAAAACAATTTCATCTAAAAAGAGGGTATTGCTGTGAGAGCGGTTGCAGACATTGCCCATATGGCTATGACCCAAAAACAAACATGCAATAAGTTTTAACATACCTCGGCATGATATTTGTATTTATTTTTTAATAGAAAATTTAGTACTTAAAACATATAACGTTATGAAAAACATCAAATTACTTGGCTTACCGCTGCTACTTTTAGTTTTTATTACATCGTGTTCATCTATTAGTGTACTTTCTGATTATGATCAAAAAGCAGATTTTAACGGATATAAATCTTACGCCTTCTACAAAACAGGTATAGATAAAGCACAGATATCTGATTTGGATAAAAAACGAATTCTAAGAGCTATTGAAACTGAAATGAGTTCTAGAGGCTTTGTAAAGTCTGAAACGCCAGATATATTGGTAAGCATATTTACGAAAGAACAAGAAAGAGTTGATGTTTACAATAACAACTACGGTTGGGGCGGTGCCTGGGGATGGGGTTACAACCCTTACACTTGGGGACCTGGTTTTGGTTGGGGTGGCGGAACTAGTGTAAGCGCAAGCACACAAGGTTCTCTTTACATTGACCTTATAGATAATAAAACAAGCGAATTGGTATGGCAGGGTAAAGGTGAAGGCACACTATCTAACACCAAAAACATAGAAAAAAAAGAAGAACGTATTAGAGAATTTGTTTCTCAGATTTTAGAGCAATACCCACCTAGCACGGTTGCAATGAAATAATAAAAAAACTAAAGTTTGAAAGGGGTTGTAGATGAATTCATCTACAACCCCTTTTTATTTATAGCAATGGAAAATGAGTGTCATTCTTTACTTCATTTAAGACGAATGCACTTTTAACTCCGCCAATACTTGGTAACGAAGCTATTTTAAACTTGGCGAAATTATAATAGGCATCAAGGTTTTTGACAATTACTTTTAATAGAAAATCAAACTCACCACCCACAACAAAACACTCCACCACTTCTGGGTATTTCATTACCTGCTCAAAAAAATCATCCATCATAGCTCCTTTTTGAGCCTCTAATGACACAAAACTAAAGACCGTAATACTTTCTTCAATTTTATCTTTATTCAAAATTGCTACATAGTTCTTGATAAACCCATCTTGCTCTAATCTTTTAATACGCTCATAAACGGGAGTTTTAGTCAGTCCCAATTGTTCTGCTATAGACTTTGCCACCGTCTTGGCATCTTTCTGTAATATTTTTAATATGGCTCTATCTATATCATCTAATTTCTCTGTCATAACTTTTTCCTGTTTTATGATTATAAGCTACATCTAAAAAGAACTTATTCCTATAATAATATTATTTAAAAGTCATATTTCCTAATTTAAATAATATTAACAATTAATTGGACTGTAAATGATATATTTAATAGAAATATTGCGATTCAATAATTGAAAACTAAGCGTATGAATACTTCTGAATATGAAAGCAATCCTATTTTAGATAAGCTTCCTAAGCATTTAAGACAATACATAAAGCCTCAAAACTATGAGGACTATACGCCTATTAATCAGGCTGTGTGGCGTTATGTAATGCGCAAGAATGTAGATTACCTAAGTAAGGTTGCACATAAATCTTATTCTGAAGGGTTACGCAAAACAGGTATTTCAATTGAAAACATCCCCAATATGTACGGTATGAACCGTATTCTGAAGGATTTAGGTTGGGCCGCTGTTGCCGTGGACGGATTTATTCCACCCGCTGCTTTCATGGAGTTTCAAGCATATAATGTACTGGTAATTGCGTCAGACATTCGCCAGTTAGAAAATATTGCTTACACACCTGCCCCAGATATTATTCACGAAGGTGCCGGGCATGCCCCCATTATTGCCAACCCCGAATATGCTGCTTATTTAAGACGTTTTGGCGAAATAGGATGCAAAGCAATATCTAGTGCTAAAGATTTTGAACTGTACGAAGCGGTACGCCATCTTTCGATTATTAAAGAAGCCAAAGGCACGCCTATAGAAGAAATTGAAAAATCTGAGAAGCATATAGAATTTCTTCAAGATAATATGGGCAATCCTAGTGAAATGGCTTTCATTAGAAACCTGCATTGGTGGACGGTTGAATACGGGCTCATAGGCACTCTAGAGGATCCTAAAATATATGGCGCGGGACTTTTATCTTCTATTGGTGAAAGTCAGTGGTGCATGACCGATAATGTCAAAAAACTACCTTACTCTATTGAAGCGGCAAAGACCTCTTTTGATATCACCAAAAAACAACCGCAACTATTCGTAACTCCGGATTTTGCATTTTTAAGCCAAGTGTTAGAAGACTTTGCCAATACTATGGCTTTGAGAAGAGGAGGTTTATCAGGTTTACAGAAACTTATCGACTCTAAAGAATTAGGTACAATTGAACTAACCACTGGCTTACAAGTATCTGGTAATTTCGAATCACTGATTTCTCATGAAGGCAAACCTATTTACTTTCAAACGAAAGGAAAATCTGCTTTGGCATACCGAGAAAAAGAATTGGTTGGGCAAGATGTCAATCAGCATGAAACTGGTTTTGGCTCCCCTATTGGTAGACTTAAAGGCATCAATATCCCTATTGAAGATATGAGTCCAAGAGACCTTAAAGCATATAAAATTTATGAAGGAGAAATTGTTTCATTAGATTTTACAGGAGGTATTAATGTTACCGGTAAAATTATAACGGGTACGCGTAATCTTCAGGGTCGTATTATTTTAATAACTTTCGAGAATTGTAAAGTGACACATAAAGGGATTACACTTTTTGAATCTAACGAAGAATTATATAACATGGCTATTGGTGAAGAAATTGTTTCTGCCTACCATGGTCCTGCAGATTTAAAGAGTTTTGACCTTTTAGACCATTCGCTAAGTACCGGCAGTAAAAAGAATGACCAAGTAGGTTTAAGTGAACTGGAATCGTACTATAAACTAATTCGTGATTTTAGAGAAGGCAACAACACCATCATATCTAGAACAAAGGTTTTTGAGGTAATACAAGAAAAATATCCGAAAGACTGGCTATTGCCGATTGAAATTTATGAATTGGCAATTTTAAGTAACGAAAAAATACTACCGGAGAAAATAAAAGCACATCTTGAAAACATTAAGCGAGATCAACCTAACCTTGGACAATTAATTGATGACGGATTAGAATTGGCAGCTATAAAATCTAAGGTTTAAGAAGTTGTAAGCCATCTAAAGATTCAATGGTCTGTTCTTGATACGTCAATCTCCAACCCATAGAATTGGTAAGAATATAGAATTTCTGCAATTCGCTAATAAGCCTATTTTCAGCATTGGTACGCAACGCAGAAGCTTCTACCTTTTTCATTAAAGAAGCCTTCACTGTTTTCTTTATTTTGTTATAATCTGCGGCATCAAACTGATTCAGGTAATCTGCGGTTACGTCGTAATATTCAAAATCAGGATTCAGATTAATTTCTGCATCTGGTATGCTTTTGATTTTTACCGTTTTACTTGCCTCGTCAATTTCAAAATCAATCTTACTTAAATCATAAGCTACGGTTACATCTGCATTTACCACTACTAACGCTTTTTTCTCAGCTCTTAAAAGCGGACCAAAAAGTTCTTTCGAGTCTTTGTAATTATAGACTTCTGCAAAATGCCCCTCTGTTACCACTAATTTAGAAACATTGGTAATTTCTTGCTGAATGAGCATAGAATTTTCTTCTAGAATAGATTTATCTTCTTTGTCATCTTGACAAGTTTGAAAGGCAAACAATAATGTCGCTCCTATTACTAAGCCTAAAAATATCTTTTTCATAAAAAATAATGTATTCGAAATTAGTGGTAACAAACGAATATACAGCCTATCGTTTTAACGAAAAATGACCCGAAAGGTGTATTCCTGTATCGTAATTCAGATATTTAAACCAATAATCATTTGAAGGCATTTGTTTACCATTGTAAATACCATCCCAAGCACTATTAGAAGTATTGGGGTCTAGTTGCTTTAAGAGCTTACCATAACGATCATAAATAAATATACCTATATCACCTGTGCCAGATAGTTTTGATGTATCCCAAACATCATAATATGAATCATTATTAGGAGTAAAAAACTTGGGTAACGCCAAAGAATCTACTCCCTGACATGCAATAGGATCTACATTTATTGTAAATCTAGACTGACTAAAACAGCCATTCTCTTCTGCAAATACATAAATTGTCGTTGATGCTGAAATTTCATCACCAGCCAACAAAATAGCTCCATTACCATCTGCTTCACTATAATAATCTTGACCATCAGGTAGTGTAGGCAATGTATATGTAAGACAAACTATAACGTCATCAAATTCAGAAACTGAAA
Source organism: Maribacter aquivivus (assembly GCF_900142175.1). Classification (NCBI taxonomy): domain Bacteria; kingdom Pseudomonadati; phylum Bacteroidota; class Flavobacteriia; order Flavobacteriales; family Flavobacteriaceae; genus Maribacter; species Maribacter aquivivus. The sequence continues at coordinate 41,934 of NZ_FQZX01000001.1, forward strand.
CCTCAGTGATATCAACAAAAAAACTACTTTCATCAAAACAATCTCCCGCTCCAGAAGCGCTTTCTGCATACACATATATTATTTGCGATTCAGTAACCTCCTCACCTTCATTTAATACTGTTCCTGTACCACCTGTAGCAGTATAATAGCTATTCCCTGCACTCAATGCCGGTAGAATATACGCGTTGCATACTTCGACATCAGAGAACACATCTGCCACGGTCAAAGGATTTACCATAAGACTGAAAACAGTCTCGTCAAAACAGGTTTCAGATGCTTCAACCCTAACTGTAATATCTTGTTGGTTTGCTGTAGTATTATCAAATGAGTTAGTTAATGCTATTTGATTTCCTGTGGCGTTAAAATAAGAAACCGTCAACCCTGTTTGATTACCTACTACTTGCGATTCAATAGCTGCCAAATCTAAATTAAATGTTGCAAAACCATCGGTATCCGTATCACATAGAACGATATCATCAATATCGTTTGCAGTAGGTCCGTCGTTATTCACTGTTAGGGTAATTGGGTTTCTCTCCAATACCAAATCTGTTACTATAGTACTACTAATTTCGCATGTATAAACACCCGAATCTGTTACTTGAAGATTGGTCAAAACTAAATCTGGAGTATTTGAACTAGGTACAGCAACACCATCTTTAAACCACTCATATACATTTGCACTGCCACTAACTACAGTACTTAATGTAATAGAGCCATCAACACATCCAGTTATATTCTCAATATCATTCACTAAAGCCTGGGGGGTATCAACAAAATTATTGAAGCCGTTATAGTAATTAAATTCATCTTCAAAATCACCAAATTGAAAACGATTACCATAAATTCTAAATGTACCCTCATTTAAAAAAACAAAACTTGGTATATCACCCTCAATATTATTATTATAAATATCAAAACCACTCAGATTGGCCCAGTTTACTAAGCCCGCAGGTAAAACACCTTCTATGTTATTATCATTAATTTCAAATGATCCTAAATTTATTAGACCTGAGAAAGAATCGGGTATGGTTCCCGTAAAATTATTTTGACCTAGCCACAATGTAAGTAACGTAGTAATATTTCCAATTTCCTCTGGCAGATCACCCTCAAATTGATTAAATCGAAGTATTAAAAACTCTAAAGAAACTAAATTTTCAACTAATGGAGAAATAGTGCCTTCTAGCTGATTAAATTCTAATTGCAACGACACTAAATTGCTTAAATCATAAATAGTTTCAGGAATTTCCCCTGTAAGATTATTATTGTTTAAAAGTAATTGCCTCAAATTTGAAAGCAACCCTAATTCAGCGGGAATTTCACCAGTAAGTTCATTTACAGAAAGCCAAAGAGATACTAAGTTATTTAGGTTTCCTAGTTCAATAGGAATAGTTCCTGTAAGTTGATTTCCTGAAAGCAGTAAACTTTCTAAATTACTTAAATTACCAAGTTCGGGCGGTATAGCTCCACTCAAATTATTTGAGCCTAACCATAATCCCACTAAATTACTTAAATCCCCCAATACTGCAGGTATGACCCCTGATAACTCATTGCCATTTAAAATTAGGTATTCTAGGTTTAAAAGATTACCTATACTGTCTGGAATGGGACCAGTGAGGTTAGTTTGATCAGAAAGGTCTAGATACTCTAAGTTCTCCAAATTATCTAACTCCGTTGGTATTGTACCGATCAAGTTGTTTCCGGTATTTGTGTTATTATCCAAATCTATTGATAAAACATTATTACCATCAAAGGTTATACCATACCAATCATTGGATACAACGGTAGCAGATAACGGTGTGGCAAACACCCAATCATTGGTAGGATCTACATCTGTTTCACTAACCCAGTTAGGACCTCCGGTTTCATTATATAACGCTTGTAATGCCTCTAACTCATCTAATGGAAGCTGAGCGCTAGAAGTAATTACACTAAATATTAATAAAACAAGACAGCTTAACTTTTTAATCATTTTGGACATAAAATTGGAAAGTACCTAAAAAATTATAGTAATAATTTATATGCTTAGAAAACTCGACAAAATTCATATTTGCACTAGAAACGAATATGAGAAAATTCTTTCTGGATTTCAGATTTCAACTCGTTCAATTTGAAAAGAAATTTCTGATGTTGTTCAGATTTTTCATTAAACGGTCTGTGCAGTAATCCTGTTTGAATTTTTTGAACTTTTTCCATCGTTATATATGCACTTTGGGAAATCCACACCTCAACAAACTTCTCCCAGATATAATCTATCGCCAACTCATTTGGGTGGATCATATCTTTAGCATAAAAACGATAATCCCGAAGCTCATCCATCATTAGTTCATAACTCGGAAAATATGAGATTTTATTCTCCGCTAATACATTATGAATTGCAGAAATTAAATGGGCTTTACTTCTTTGATTTTCTACAAAACCGTCCTTTAAATGTCTAACAGGAGATACTGTAAAAATGAACTGTACCGCAGGATTTACAGAATGTACCAAGGCAATAGTTCTATTCAAACTTTTCTCTACCTCATCAACGCTTAACAATTCTTTCGTAAAATTGGATTGTGGAACTTTATGGCAATTTGCAACTACCTGATTGCAGGATGTATTTCTATACACCCACGCTGTACCTAAAGTGATGATGATATGGCTAGCTTTTTTTAATTGAGCTGAAGTATTTTCTACAGCAGCATTTAAATCTGTAATCACTATTTTTTTGGATGGATTACTTAAGCAAGAATGCGCATCAAAACTATGCCATTGCCCATTCTCACTAAACACATCTTTTTCTGTAATTAACTCTTGATGAATAGACTTTTGAATGAGTTTTTCAATTGCCAAAGGATGAAACAATATCCCAAACGGATTCTGTAACCCCTGAAATTTATAATATGCTAATTTTGCCCCAATATTCTCAGAAAAACAGGAACCCAAAAGCAACAACTGACTTGAATAGTCAATTGGGTTTTTAGATTTCGATAATGGTATTTTGGTTAAGAGATTCATTTAGGTCGTACACTCTCATTTAACTTATGAAACAATTGATACGGGTAAATTTCATAAATAGCATTATCTTCATTAATAGTGTTATCTCCGTTTTCAAAAGCTTTTTTCTCCCACTCCGCTCCTTCTTCATTACCTAACTTCGTCATACTTCTCCCTTTAAAATAAAGTGCATCGGCAAAATTATCGTACACCATTAACGAGGTATCAAAAGATGCAATTGCCTCTTCATAATTACCTAGCTCAAAATCTGCAATGCCTAAATAATACCAATCTAAATAATGACAGGCTTCTTGTGGCGAATCGTTAGGAAAATCTTTCAACTGCTGCTCTTTACTAAGTAACAAGAATTCTTTGGCTTTAGAGAATTTATTTAATTGAAGGTAATCTAGTCCAATGTAAAAGTTATAGGTATGATCCATAACATAACCATCACCAAACTCTTTTTTGGCTCTCATAAATTCAGATATAGATTTTAGGTAGTCTTTTGAGAAAATACATCTCATAAAACCACTATAATCTAAATACTTTTCTGGATTGTGTTCAACTGCCTTTTCTAAAAACGGCCTACCTAATTGATACTTTCTTGCTTTATATAGCGGCATTGACTTTTGTTGCCAAAGCCAGGCATTTGTTGGGTCTATGGTAAGTGCAGAATCTAAATACTGCTGGTGCTCAAGAGAATGCAACGGAGTTTGAAAAGATTTTTCAACATACTGCCTAATATGCATTGAGTCTATACCTGACAAAACATTTGTTTCAACATCATCAGCCCCCTTAGCACTATCTTGATTTTTATCTGAAAGATTACAAGATGAAATAATCAGTAATAAAATAAAATATCTTTTCATAAAACTATTGTTTTAAACAGCTTCATAAGCTGTCTTTTGAATTCGATTTGTCAATAGCTAGATGATAAAACAAGGAATGTTAATTCCGTTATTTTCAAAAAAATAAAAATCTATAAGAAATTATTATAATCTCTTATAGATTTTCGACTTTAGTACATATAATTTCTGTACAAAATTTCATTTTCAAGCTATGCTATTTCGCTAACTTCTTTGCAGACTTAGCTATTACATCACTAAGGTAACCTAAATTTTTCGCTTTTAAATTGTAACCTAAACCAGTAATGTATTCTCTAAAAATTACTTCTCCAGTTTTTGAATTTACTACCTGAACAAATCTTTCTGCATTAGCTCTCGCATAACGCAAATAATAGAATTCTTTATTTTCCTCAATTGCTTTATCTAAATCTTCGGTAGAAATAAACTCATAGTCATAATCATATTTACTAAAAAGCTTCTCGACTTCTTTATCTTCACCATCAGAAATTTCTGCGGTAAAAGCATTTGTTCTTTGAGTGATATAGGTTGGTACATATAATTTAGCAGTAGTCAAGCTTGCTATCTTTTTAGCATCATAATCTTTCTCATACATCCAATATGTTTCACCTTTGTCTATAAGTTCGTTTGTTTGTTGAAAGTAATTTTTTAAAAATCCTGTTGAATAATTAAAGAAAACGTTTTCAGTATACATTTTTTCTACAATAACCTCCTTCTCTTCAGAAAGAGCAGTATTTACAAAATCTGATGTTGGGAAAAGATAAATTTTAGCTATGGGCTTTTTATTATTTCTGAAGATCTCATTAATCTTTTCTTCTCTTTTTTTCTCTTTTTTCGCTTTAACCTTAGACAACTTTTCATCTATGGTTTCAGCATCATACAATCCGATATTAATATAGGTATGCAATGAATGCACAACACTACCCATTTTGGTAGTTTTAGAACGCTTGAATCCGACAAGCTCTGCTATAGAGTAATTTTTGTTATAATACTCTTGTAAATCATATTCACTTTGAGGAACTATTTTATAAGGGGTCACTGTCCAAGTTTCCTCTAAAATTTTAGCATATTCGTCGGCGTCAATAACATCTGACAAGACAAAAATGGTTGTTGATGCTTTAAATTTTTCTAATGCTTTAGGTTTTAAATCTGATGGCTTACCTACATGGCGTGCACCAAAAGAGACTTGTGAAAAGCCTGAGAAACTTATGAACGTCAGTAATAATAAAATATAATTCTTCATAATTAAATGTTTAATTGGTTGATATAGAACCACATTTAACCATGATTATTGTATTTTATGTCGCTTTAGAACTTACCCCAAATAACCTTCAGCCTTTGCCAATGCCTCTTCTATACCTGCCGGATTCTTACCACCTGCAGTTGCAAAGAAAGGTTGACCACCGCCGCCACCTTGTATATATTTACCAAGCTCACGAACAATTGTTCCTGCATTTAATCCTTTAGAAGCAACCAGTTCTTTAGATATATAACATGATAATAAAGCTTTACCATTTTGCTCTGTACCAAAAAGTAAAAACAAATTGTCTTTATTACTGCCCATTTCAAAGCTTAAGTCTTTTATGCCGGCAGCATCCAAATCAATTTTCTTTGCTAAAAATTGTATTCCGTTTACCTCTTTAAGCTCTGATAATAAATCTCCTTTTAAGTTCTTCGCTTTGTCTTTCAACAATTCGGCTACTTGCTTTTTAAGACTACTATTTTCGTCTTGAAGACTTGAAACCGATTTTACAGGATCTTGAGTGTTACCCAAAACAACTTTTATTTTCGACAATAACTTATCATTATCTACATGCAAATCTTTAACTGCGTCGCCTGTAATTGCCTCAATTCTTCTTATACCTGCAGCTACGGCACCTTCTGACTTAATTTTAAATTGCCAGATATCGCCTGTATTCTTCACATGTGTACCACCACACAATTCTATAGATTTACCAAAACGGATTGTTCTAACCGCATCTCCATATTTTTCACCGAACAATGCCATGGCACCATCTGCAATAGCAGTTTTCATAGGTACATTTCTTTGCTCTTGAAGTTGTAAATGCCCGTCTATACGTGCGTTCACAAAATTCTCTACTTCTTGCAATTCTTCTTGTGTCATTTTAGAAAAATGAGAAAAATCGAATCGTAGGTGTTTAGAATGTACCGCTGAACCTTTTTGCTCAACGTGGTTTCCTAAAATCTCTCTTAAAGCCTGGTGTAACAAGTGTGTTGCCGTGTGGTTCGCTTCTGTTCTGCTACGTTGTTTTTTATCTACGACTGCTTTAAAACTCTCGTCTAAATGTTTAGGTAAGTTCTTAGCAAAATGAATAGTTTCATTATTCTCTTTTTTGGTATCGGTAATGTAAACCACATCACCATGGGTATCTTCTAAATACCCTTTATCCCCTACTTGACCACCACCTTCTGCATAAAACGGAGTAAGATTAAATACCAACTGAAACTGTGTTCCTTCTTTTTTAGAAACAATTTTACGGTATTTGGTGATTTTCACTTCTACATCAAGCATATCATAACCAACAAATTCTTGCTCATTATCTTCTAGCAAAACTTCCCAATCTTGTTTTGAAACTACTGATGCCGATTTAGAACGGTTTTTTTGCTGCTGCATAGCTTCATCAAATCCTTCTTCATCTAACTGATATCCTTTTTCACTAAGAATCAGAGCAGTTAAATCTATAGGGAAGCCGAAAGTATCGTACAACTCAAAAGCTTTTCCCCCATCAACTGTTTTGCCTTTGGTGTTTTTTATAATCGTATCTAACAGCAACAATCCTTGATCTAACGTTTTTAAGAAAGAATGCTCTTCTTCTTTAATTACGTTTTCAATTAATTGCTTTTGATTTTCCAATTCTGGGTACGCATCTCCTAAAGAGTCTGTCAACACATTTACCAAACGGAACATAAAAGGTTCTTTGGTATTCAAAAATGTAAATCCGTAACGCACGGCTCTTCTCAATATTCTTCTTATTACATAACCTGCGCCAGTATTACTTGGCAATTGACCATCTGCAATTGAAAACGAAACGGCACGTATATGATCACTGATAACACGAATAGCGATATCAATTTCTTCATTTTTACCGTAATCAGAACCTGTAATAGTTTCTATTTCGCGAATTAACGGTGTAAATATATCAGTATCGTAATTCGATTGAACTCCTTGTAACACCATACACAAACGCTCAAAACCCATTCCGGTATCTACATGCTTAGCCGGTAAACTTTCTAACGAACCATCTGCCTTACGGTTGTATTGCATGAATACAAGATTCCAAATTTCTACAACCTGCGGATGATCTTGATTTACAAGACTTGCACCAGAAACCTTTGCTTTTTCTTCTTTAGAACGAATATCTACATGTATCTCTGAACATGGTCCACATGGACCTTGATCTCCCATTTCCCAAAAGTTATCCTTCTTGTTACCCATGATAATTCTATCTTCAGGTACAATACTTTTCCAAAGCTCAAAAGCTTCAGTATCTAATTCTAATTTATCTGCATCTTTACTTCCTTCAAAAACAGATACGTACAAACTGTCTTTATCAATTTTAAGAACCTCGGTCAATAGCTCCCATGCCCAAGTAATAGCTTCTTCCTTAAAATAATCGCCAAAACTCCAGTTACCCAACATCTCGAACATGGTATGATGATAGGTATCTTTACCAACCTCTTCTAAGTCGTTATGCTTACCGCTTACACGCAAACATTTTTGAGTATCTACCACTCTAGAGCTTTTAGGCTGACTTATACCTAAAAAGTATTCTTTAAACTGGTTCATGCCCGCATTTGTAAAAAGCAGGGTTGGATCATCTTTAATGACCATTGGTGCAGAAGGCACTATTTTGTGTTCTTTACCTTTGAAAAAATTCAGAAATTGAGTTCTTGTATCTTTGGAATTCATCTAAAATGCTAAGCTTTTACAAATTTTAACGGTTTATATAAAACTATCTTTATATTTGTTTGTTCCCTAATAATTGAAAAAACAAAAATAGGATAAATAACATTCATGTCTAAGGTAAAATACTATTACGACCCAGACACGCTGTCGTACCGTAAAATAGAACCCGAAAAATCTAAACGTTATAGAAATATAGCCTTCTTTATTTTGGGGTCATGCCTTTTTGGTTTTTTAGCACTTATTCTTCTGCTTAACACCAACTTAGTCAATACACCAAGAGAACTTTCTTTATCTCGTGAAGTCAAAAATTATGAGCTTCAATATGAGCTGTTGAATAAGAAAATGGAACAGATTGAAGAGGTTTTAGGTAATATAGAAGATAGAGATAACAATATTTACCGCTTATATTTTGAAGCCAACCCAATACCAGACGAACAGCGCAAAGCAGGTTTTGGTGGTATAAACCGATATAAATCTTTAGAAGGCTTCAATAATTCTGAAATGATTGTTTCTACTACAAAGAGACTAGATATCATTAAAAAGCAAATGGCCATTCAATCTAAATCTCTAGATGAGATCACGAAGCTGGCAGAAGAAAAAGAAAAATTATTAATGTCGATACCAGCTATTCAACCTATTAATAATGAAGACCTAAAACGTATGGCTTCTGGTTATGGCTGGCGTTCAGATCCTTTTACCAAGGCTAGAAAAATGCATTACGGTATGGATTTTACCGCACCTAAAGGCACACCGATATATGCGGCAGGTGATGGCAAAATTACTAGAGCCGACAATAACTCATCTGGTTACGGAAAACATATTCGTATTGAACATGGATATGGATATTTGAGTCTATACGCTCATTTAAGCCAGTACAATGTTAAGAAAGGACAAAAAGTAAAACGGGGCGATTTAATAGGTTTTGTAGGAAGCACAGGAAGATCAGAAGCGCCACACCTTCATTATGAAGTATGGAAAGATAATGATAGAATCAATCCTATGAATTTCTACTACGGTAGTTTATCGCCAGAAGAATTCGAGAACATGTTGAAATTCGCTAATCAAGAAAACCAATCACTGGATTAATGCAAATAGAACTCCCTGAAAAAAGATATTATGGTATTGGCGAGGTCGCCCGTGCCTTTGGCGTAAATGCTTCACTAATTCGTTTTTGGGAGAAAGAATTCGACGTGCTTCAACCTAAAAAAAATGCAAAGGGAAATAGAAAGTTTACTCCCCAAGACATTAAAAACCTTCAATTAATATATCATTTGGTAAAAGAAAGAGGTTTTACTCTCGATGGTGCCAAAACTCATTTAAAAGAAGAAAAACAGAAAACACTTTCTAATTTTGATATTATTCAAAAGCTTGAACGTGTAAAAGCAGAACTTAATAAAATTAAAGACCAATTATAACACAACCATTATGAAAAAAGGACTAATTGCATTAATCGTCATTGCTGTCATAGCATTCGGACTATACCAGTGGGGCGTTGGTTTCAACAACACTGCTGTTGCTTTAAAAGAAACATCTACAAAGACCTGGGCAAATGTAGAAAGTGCCTATCAACGTAGAAATGATTTAATCGGTAATCTTGTAAAAACAGTACAAGGTGCTGCCGATTTTGAAAGAGGTACTTTGACAGATGTTATCGAAGCTAGAGCAAAAGCAACATCGGTTAGCATTGACCCTACCAATATAACACCAGAGCAATTAGCTCAATTTAACCAGGCGCAAAGCGGACTAAGTGGTGCATTAAGCAAATTATTGGTAACTGTAGAACGCTACCCTGATTTAAAATCTAATCAGAACTTTCTAGAACTACAATCGCAGTTAGAAGGTACAGAAAACAGAATAAATGTGGCAAGAGATAGATTCAACGCTACTGTTGAGCCTTATAACCTTCACATTAAAAAATTCCCGAATTCTATTTTAGCGGGTATATTCAACTTTGGCGAACTTGCCTATTACAAAGCAGATTCAGGTTCAGAAAATGCACCAGACGTAGATTTTGATTTTGATTAATAACATATGTCAAGAGTAGAAGATTTTTTATCGGCAACAGAAGAGCAAGAGGTAGTAGAGGCTATTCTTAAGGCTGAAAAGAATACTTCTGGTGAAATTAGGGTACATATTGAAGGGCATACCCGTAAAGATCATTACGAGCGTGCTAAGGAGGTTTTTCATTTATTAAAAATGGATAACACCAAACAAGAAAACGGAGTCTTGATCTATGTTGCCGTAACTGACAAGAAGTTTGTTATTTGTGGCGATAAAGGTATTGACAACGTTGTACCCAAAGACTTTTGGCAAACTACCAGAAATAGCATTCAAACTCATTTTGAAAAAGGAGCGTTTAAAGACGGTCTCGTAGCTGGAGTATTAAAAGCCGGCGAAGAATTAAATAGTCATTTTCCTTGGCAATCAGATGACACCAACGAATTAAGCAATGAGATATCTAAAGGTTAGCCTTGTAATTCTTTTTCTTTGGTGCACTCCGTTATGGAGTCAGTTTGAAATACCTGAAAAGCCGGCACTAGAAACTAGTGTTTACGATTACACCAATCTTCTGACCGACCAGCAAAAAGTGGCTTTAAGTCAAAAACTGGTTCGTTATTCAGATAGTACCTCCACACAAATTGTAGTTACCATTATTGCCAGTACTAATGGAGAAAATATCAACTACCTAGGTGCAAATTGGGGTCAAAAATGGGGAATAGGGCAAGAAGGCAAAGACAATGGCATTCTAATTATACTTGCAGAAAATGACCGGAAAGTAGCCATTAGCACCGGATACGGAGTTGAAGGCTCTTTAACCGATGCACTTTCTAAACGTATCATTGAAAATGTAATTCTCCCTGAATTTAGAGTCGGAGATTATTATGGCGGACTGAATAAGGGCTCTGATGTAATTTTTCAAGTTTTAACCGGTGAATTTCAGGAAGACAGAACTTTTGGAGATAATAGTGGTACTCCATTTTCATCTCTTCTACCATTTATCATATTCGTGGTAATTCTTTTTATTCTGTGGAGTCGTAAAAATGACGACAATGGCAATAACGGCGGCAGGAGACGCGGCGGATTAAGTCCGTGGGATATGATTATTCTCAGCAACATGGGACGCTCTAGCGGTTCTAGTGGAGGATTCGGCAGCGGTGGAGGCGGAAGCTTTGGCGGTGGCGGATTTGGAGGAGGTTTCGGCGGCGGCGGCTTTGGCGGCGGCGGTGCTTCTGGAGGTTGGTAATTTTGTTATAAATAAATTACTTCGTTTCTTTTATCTAGAAAGATTAACGGCAGTTTATATCTATTAGCTTTTCTAGCATCAACTAAACTTAAATCGTTTATATGTAAGTATATAACAATCTTCATCATCGTTGTACCCACCCTTTTATCCCCTCCCAAGAGGGGAGGATCATGTTTTTGGTTGCGAGTTTTGTTACAATAAGAGCTACATAGACTGTTTTTTCTAAAATATTTAATTCAAATCAGAAACTGTTCCCCTCTTGGGAGGGGTTAGGGGTGGGATCTTGTTTGTCGAATTAACTTTAAAAAAAATGACCAAATAGTTTGCGTAGCAGAATTATTTGGTCATTTCTTATTTTCTACAATTAAAGATTAGAATTTATATTTTAACCCTAAGTCCAAAAGCAACTTACTTCTTCCTCATAAATACCGTAATAGGCACCCCAGTGAAATCATACTCCTCACGTATCTTATTTTCTAGATAACGCTTGTAAGGCTCACGTACATATTGCGGTAGGTTACAGAAAAATGCAAACTGCGGGTACGGAGTAGGTAATTGTGTACAGAATTTAATTTTAACAAACTTACCTTTATATGCCGGTGGTGGATAATTTTCTATTATCGGCAACATTGTTTCATTGAACTTACGGGTAATAATCTTTTTATTACGATTATTGTATACCTCAACAGCGGTTTCAATTGCTTTAAAAATACGCTGCTTAGTAAGTACAGAAACAAAAAGTATGGGCACATCTGTAAATGGCTCAATAGCCTTTTTAATTTTCTCAGTATAATGCTTTATAGTATTGGTTTCTTTGTCATCAACCAAATCCCATTTATTAACAAGAATAACTATACCCTTATGATTACGTTGAGCTAGCCAAAAAATATTTTCTACCTGACCGTCAAAACCTCTAGTTGCATCCAATAGTAAAATACAAACATCGCAATGTTCTATTGCTCTTACCGAACGCATTACTGAATAAAATTCTAAATCTTCCTTCACCTTCGCCTTACGACGAATACCTGCTGTATCTACCAGATTAAACTCAAATCCGAATCTATTATATTTCGTATCAATACTATCTCTAGTTGTACCAGCTATATCAGTTACGATATATCTATCCTCCCCAATTAGCGCATTTATAAAAGAAGACTTACCTGCATTTGGTCTACCAACTACAGCAAATCTTGGCAATTCACTTTTTTCTTCAATTACATCTGGTAACTTCTCCACCAAATCATCTAGCAACTCACCGGTACCACCACCATTAATACTAGATAGTGTGTAATACTCACCTAAACCTAACGAGTAGAATTCAACAGCATCTTCTGCTCTTTTAGCATTATCCACTTTATTGACCGCTAAAAAAACAGGTTTTTTAACACGTCTTAATAATTTAGCTACATCCTCATCCATACCGGTTACACCAGTCTCTACATCTACCATAAAGATGATTGCATCAGCTTCTTCGATCGCTAGTTCTACTTGCTTATCGATTTCCTTTTCGAAAACATCATCGCTACCAACAACGTATCCGCCGGTATCAATAATTGAAAATTCTTTTCCGTTCCAATCACTTTTACCATAATGGCGATCACGAGTAACACCGCTAACGGCATCAACAATTGCCTCGCGTCTTTGAATTAATCTATTAAAAAATGTTGATTTTCCTACATTAGGTCTCCCTACAATGGCAACAATAGCACCCATAGCTTAAATTTGGGGCAAAGGTAGTATTTAAAGTGGCAATTACACTATAAGTTAAATAGAGAGATTTGATTGAACATCATCAAAACTTTCCATTTTATAAAATTGTTGTTTTTTAGGTGTAGATAAATAAGGTTCTCCGGCGGATCTTGCACGAACAATTCTCGCAGGTGAACCATAAGCAATAACATTATCTCCAAAATGATCTACAACGAGAGAACCAGCTCCAATAACAGTATGTTGTCCTATTTCAATACCATTTATAATATTCACTCCTAAACTAATCGCTGAAAACCTACCTAGTTTCAAACTTCCGCCCGTACAAACAGATGGAGCTAAACTAGAATATGAATCCATAATACCGTCATGACCTAAAGAAGAATTTGTATTTATAATACAAAAGTCATGAACAATAGAATTCGCATTAATTATTGCACCTGGCATAAATACATTACCACAACCTAAGAGAATATCTTTTCCTAGAATAGCCTTAGGATGTATTGTATTTATAAAACTAAAATCGGGTACTATTTTAGAAATCTTATCAACTATAAGTTTTCTAGTCCAATTATCGCCAATGGCTACAATACCACCCACAACATTGAATCTATCGATTAAATACGGCAAGTCTATTTCAGTACCTAAAACTTGATACCCATTTACACTGGACCCTTTTTCCTTAAAAGAATCTACAAAACCGATAACATTATATTTACCCTCTTTTTCTAAACAATCCAAAACAACGCTACCATGACCGGAGGCACCAAAAATAATCACATTTTGCATTTCATCGGGAATTTTGTACACTTTATCGATAAATCAAAAATAGACTATTCTTTTCTAAATGAAGAATTATAACTTAAATTGAGGTAATAATAATTTTAAAAAAGTCAATAAACAAAGGCGACTAAATACAATCGCCTGAGAATTAGACGCTCCAAGAATACCAAGTTTAATGACTGAATTAAAAAACAAAAGAAAATATTAGCTTAACCCATGAATAGACTACTTATTATAGCCAAAACGCTTCAATTGACGTGAATTACTACGCCAGTTTTTATTCACTTTTACGTATAATTCTATATGAACTTGTTTACCAAAGAATTTTTCTAGGTCTTTTCTCGATTCCACACCTACTTTTTTCAATGCTGCTCCTTTATGACCAATAATAATCCCCTTTTGAGAATCACGTTCAACCATAATTACCGAACGCATACGTATAATGTCTTCGTCTTCAAAAAACTCTTCAGTTTCTATTTCTACTGCATACGGAATTTCCTTTTTGTAGTTCAATAAGATTTTCTCGCGTATGGTCTCATTTACAAAGAAACGTTCTGGCTTATCTGTTAATTGATCCTTAGGATAATAAGCAGGTGACATCGGTAACAATTCTATAATTCGCTCAAAAACACCTTTTACATTAAAATTAGATAACGCAGAAATAGGATGCAGCTCAACACTTGGCAACATTTCTTGCCAGTATTGCACTTGCTCTTCTAACAACTCTTGTGTAGCGGTATCTACTTTATTCAAAAGCAATAAAACGGGAATCTTGCTATTTTTTATTTTCTCAAAGAATGCTTCATCTTTCAATGCCTTCTCGCCTATCTCAACCATATACAATAGTACATCGGCATCTTCAAAAGCAGATTTTACAAAATCCATCATACTACTTTGAAGTTGGTATGCGGGTTTTATGATACCTGGAGTGTCAGACAAAATCATCTGAAAGTCATCTCCATTTACAATTCCTAAAATACGGTGCCTAGTCGTTTGTGCCTTTGATGTAATTATGGATAATTTTTCACCCACAAATGCATTCATTAACGTTGATTTACCAACATTAGGATTACCAATAATATTTACGAAGCCTGCCTTATGATCTGCCATCCTTATACTTTAATATATATTTCTTCAATTCCACATTTACCTTTGGAGCCAACAAAAGTACGGCAATCATATTGGGTATCACCATTAGTGCATAAGACAAATCAATTAAATTCTTCACCAACTCTAATGATGCCACTGCAGCAAAGACAATCATAATTACAAAATACCAGTTATAAAACTTACCAATTTTGGCATTTGTCAAGAAAGACAATGATTTTACACCGTAATAAGAATATGTAAATAAGGTAGATAATGCAAAGGCAGTTACAATAACCATTAGTAATACGTCTCCCCATCCAAACAATGTTTTTTCAAAGGCGGACAGAGTCATTACAATACCACTAGAATCTTCTAAATAAGCCCCGCTCAATATGATTACAATTGCCGTAAACGTACATACCAATATGGTGTCAATAAACGGACCTAGCATGGCCACCAAGCCTTCGCGTATAGGTTCATCATTTTTAGATTGCCCGTGGTACATTGGCGCACTACCTAAACCTGCCTCATTAGAAAACATCGCCCTACGAACCCCAATAATAACAAGCCCCCAAAACCCGCCGGTTGCCAGCGATTTAAAATTCCAAGCTTCCGTAATTATCATTTTTAGAGCTGGTAGTATTTGTTCTGAATTCAGCGCCATTACCACTATTACCGCAATCAAATATACGGCCACCATAAAAGGTACGATAGCAGATGCCACTTTAGCTATATTTTTTAAACCTCCAAAAATCACCAAAGAAGTTATGACAGCTAAAACAATACCTATCGTCCATTTCCAATTTTCTTCACTCATTTCAAATAATGTAGATGATGGTTTAACTACACTCATGAATGTTTCGGTAAATTGATTTGCTGTAAATACTCCCAAAAAACCAAAAAGACCACAAACAGCAAAAAATATTGCTAACGGTCGAGCCTTTTCTCCTAATCCTTTGGTGATGTAATACATTGGTCCCCCTTGTAAATTACCATCCGAATCTGTTCCTCTATACATAATTGCCAAACTACACGAATAGAATTTAATGCACATACCAATCAATGCAGTCATCCAAATCCAGAAAACTACTCCAGGTCCTCCATCATGTATTGCGATGGCAACTCCAGAAATATTACCTAAACCGACTGTTGCAGCAACAGCTGCCGATAAAGCCTGAAAAGAACTTACATCTCCTTTTGAATCTTTATTATCATATTTACCCGCTGTAATTGCGATTGCATGACCGAAAAAACGGTATGGCATTAGTTTTGAATAGAAGACAAGGAAGAGTCCGCCACCTATTAATAAAAGGAACATTGGCCACTCCGTATACGGTAGTGCGCTGGCTATAAAGTCGTTAATTGTATCCATAGAATTGTAAAAAACCGAAGTTATGGATTTAATGTTTTTTAAAAGATAATGGTCTTAAAAAATATTATTTAAATAAGTTTTGAATATAGAGAAAATGTGTTGTATATTTGCAGCCCGTTACAAATAGTAACGCACCTTTATCTCGTCAGCTTAATGACCTGAAGTCGCAAGACAAGTGAGATAAAAACCCATATCGCGGGGTAGAGCAGTAGGTAGCTCGTCGGGCTCATAACCCGAAGGTCGCTGGTTCGAGTCCAGTCCCCGCTACTAATAAAATCAAGCCTTTCAAGAAATTGAGAGGCTTTTTTTATGCTTGGGTACAACATAGGTACAACATTTCTTTGTTTTGCTAATCAAAATAAAAATTATCATTATTTGACATTAAAAACAGTCAATAGCAATTATTTGAGTACTACTCCCAAAGATTTTAAATTGTAAGTCCCCGATTTTCAGCTTACTTGGTTCAAACCATTACAAATTAAATTATTGTTAAACTCAATAAAAATTTTAAATTTTTATATATTTGTGCTAATGAAAAAAGTATCTCAAAAAATAATGTCAATCTTGATGGCGTTCGTAGTGTTATTCTCTACGATGTCATTTACCATTGATTTGCATTACTGTGGAGATACTATTGTCGATTATTCTTTCTTTCATAATGTGGAAACTTGTGGAATGAAAAAAGAGCAAGTTGTATCAACTTGTGAAAATCCAGAAATGAAAAATAAATCCTGTTGCTCAGATGAACAAATCATCATCGAGGGACAAGAAGATTTAAAAAATAATTTCAGCACACTCACATTTGAGCAACAGATTTTTGTTGCATCATTCCTTTACTCTTACATCAATCTTTTTGAAGGAACGGCATCAGAGGAGGTTCCTTATAAAGATTATCCACCACCATTTGTCATACGGGATGTGCAAGTCTTGCACCAGACCTTCGTAATTTGATTTATTAAACATTCGTGATTCGCCCTTCGATAACTATCGACTAGGGCTCAATTTGTTGTATTTGTATTTCTGTGTTTCAGGATTTCAAATCATTCGTAAATGTTTAATAATCAAAGTATATGCTTAATAAAGCTATCAAATTTCTTATCGAGAATAAGCTCGTTGCAGCTCTATTGTTATCCCTGTTTGTAAGCTGGGGAATTATAAGCACTCCATTTAATTGGAATACCGGAATTCTACCATCAAATCCTGTTGCCGTAGATGCAATACCAGATATAGGAGAAAATCAACAAATAGTATTTAGCAAATGGGTTGGTAGGTCTCCTCAAGATATAGAAGACCAAATTACGTACCCTTTAACAACCACTCTTTTGGGAATACCTGGAGTTAAAACTATTCGTAGTTCATCTATGTTCGGCTTTTCTAGTATTTACATCATTTTTGAGGAGGATGTTGAATTTTACTGGACTAGAAGCCGAATTCTTGAGAAAATAAATTCTTTACCTAATGGTTTGCTTCCCGATGGTGTCAACCCCACATTAGGACCTGATGCTACAGGATTAGGACAAATTTATTGGTACACTTTAGAAGGTCGAGATAAGGATGGTAATGTAACCGGTGGATGGGATTTACAAGAACTACGAAGCATTCAAGATTATTATGTTAAGTATGGCTTGGCTTCTGCAGGTGGTGTTTCTGAGGTTGCATCAATTGGTGGTTATGTGCAAGAATACCAAATTGATGTTGAGCCTGAAAAAATGCGTCAATATGGTATTGGATTAAGTGATGTCGTTAAGGCGGTTAAAAGGTCTAATCAAGATATTGGTGTACAGACTTTAGAAATGAATCAAGCGGAATATTTAGTTCGTGGCTTAGGTTATGTGAAATCTATTTCTGACCTAGAAGATGCTGTGGTTACTTCAAAAAACTTTACCTCAATTCATATCAAGGATATTGCGAATGTACATTTAGGCCCCCAAACGAGAAGAGGTATTCTAGATAAAGAAGGAGCTGAAGTTGTAGGTGGCGTTGTGGTTGCTAGATATGGTGCCAATCCATTAGAGGTAATTAACAATGTAAAAGAACAGATTGTAGAAATTTCATCAGGTTTACCCTCAAAAGTATTGAAAGATGGGAGAACATCTCAGTTAACAATTGTCCCCTTTTATGATCGTACAGAGCTTATTCAAGAAACCTTACATACGTTAAACGAAGCACTTACGCTAGAAATTCTTATTACTATTCTTGTAATTATAGTTATGGTGTTCAATCTACGTGCATCTATACTTATTTCGGGTTTATTACCGGTTGCAGTATTGATGGTCTTCATTGCCATGAAATTGTTTAATGTAGACGCAAATATCGTTGCTTTATCTGGAATTGCGATCGCTATAGGTACTATGGTAGATGTCGGGGTAATACTCGCTGAGAATATGATTCGGCATTTAGAAGATGAGAAACTGCGCTTTCAAGCAAATGGTGTAGAGTATACAACCAATGAAATTATATATAACGCAACGGCAGAAGTATCAGGGGCAATATTAACAGCTGTCCTAACAACGATTATTAGTTTTTTACCCGTATTTACAATGATAGGTGCAGAAGGTAAACTTTTTCGTCCGCTAGCATTTACCAAAACAATGGCATTAACGGCATCTTTGGTAATTGCACTTTTCTTGATACCACCAATCGCCGCATTTCTTTTTAGAAAGCGAAGTTTAAAAACAGCAACAAAATTCGTTATTAATGGGTTATTAATAATTCTAGGTTGTATCGCCATTTTTTATGGCTATTGGTTGGGCTTATTGTTAATTGCTTTTGGTGCTGTGGCTTTTTTAAAGATCAGGTCTTTTATATCATCGAAACAAGAGAATTTGACAAACATCGTACTATCAACGTTAGCGATTGTAATCTTACTTGCAGAATACTGGAGACCACTTGGGTTTGATCGTAGCATTATCATGAATTTGATTTTTGTTTCTATTATTTGTTTCGGTCTATTGGGAGTATTTACCGTTTTTAAAAAGTATTATGACCAAATTCTTCGCTGGGCTTTAGAGAATCGACTTCTTTTCTTAACGATACCAACAGTGATTTTAATACTGGGGGTTCTCATTATGAGAAATACTGGCAAAGAATTTATGCCTGCTCTTAATGAAGGCTCTTTTCTTTTGATGCCTACTTCTTTACCGCATGCTGGTGTTGAAGAAAATAAACGTGTTTTGCAACAACTAGATATGGCTGTTGCCAGTATTCCAGAAATAGAGACTGTGGTTGGCAAATCTGGTAGAACAGAATCTGCGCTTGACCCAGCTCCTTTATCTATGTACGAAAACATGATTCAGTATAAGTCTGAATATATGAGAAATAGTAATGGATTAAGGCAACGTTACAAGGTTAACGATGACGGATTGTTTGTCCTTAATAATGACAAGTATATCATCAACCCGAACAATGACATAAATGATGATGCAATTTATGAAGCTTCAAAACTAAAAACTACAGCTACTAACAGAGATTTAATTGCTGATGATGACGGAGAATATTACCGAAATTGGCGACCAGAAATAAACAGTCCAGATGATATTTGGAATGAGATAGTTAAGGTAACCAAATTTCCAGGTGTAACATCTGCCCCAAAATTACAGCCTATTGAAACTAGACTTGTAATGTTACAGACCGGTATGCGAGCTCCAATGGGTATTAAGGTAAAAGGTCCCGATTTAAAAACTATCGAAGATTTCGGATTGCAATTGGAAACCATTTTAAAGGAGGTGAATGGTGTAAAGAAACAAGCTGTTTTTGCAGATCGCATCGTTGGTAAGCCCTATTTACTAATTGACATTAAGAGGAAGCAATTAGCCCGTTACGGATTAACCATAATGGACGTTCAAGAGGTACTACAAGTAGCGGTTGGCGGTATGTCTCTTACGCAAACGGTAGAAGGAAGGGAACGATATGGAGTAAGAGTTCGTTACCCAAGAGAATTAAGGTCAAACCCAGAAGATTTGAAAAATATCTATGTTCCCATTAAAAACGGTACACAAGTGCCACTTGGTGATCTTGTAGATATAAGATATGAACAAGGACCACAGGTAATTAAAAGTGAGGACACCTTTTTAATAGGTTATGTATTGTTTGATAAATTAGATGGTTTTGCTGAAGTTAATGTTGTAGAAAGTGCACAAGCTCGAATTGAACAAAAAATCGAAAATGGTAGTTTAATAGTTCCGCAGGGTGTCAGTTATCGCTTTACCGGAACCTATGAGAATCAGATAAGGGCAGAGAAAACACTTTCAATCGTAGTGCCTATGGCGCTGTTAATTATTTTCTTGATATTATATTTTCAGTTTAAATCGGTAGCCACATCATTAATGGTATTTACAGGAATCTCGGTTGCATTTGCTGGTGGCTTTATTATGATCTGGTTATATGGTCAAGATTGGTTTTTCAATTTTAGTTTATTCGGAGAAAATCTACGGACACTTTTTAATATGAAAACCATTAACCTAAGTGTAGCTGTCTGGGTTGGTTTTATTGCACTGTTCGGTATAGCTACTGACGACGGTGTTGTTATGGCCACCTACCTGACCCAAACATTTGATAGAGAAAACCCTACTGATAAAAAAGGGATTAGACAAGCAACTTTAGAAGCTGCAGGCAAGCGAATAAGACCTTGTTTAATGACAACCGTAACTACCATATTGGCACTACTGCCTGTATTAACATCTACAGGAAAGGGAAGTGATATTATGATACCGATGGCCATTCCCATATTTGGAGGAATGATCATAGATATAACTTCCTATTTTTTGGTTCCTGTTCTGTATAGCTGGAAAAAGGAGTATGAACTTAAAAAAGTATACAAATGAAACAGTTAAATCTAGTTATTTGCTTATTCCTTCTAACTGCATTTGTTAATGCCCAAGAATTACAGTCTTTTATACAGGAAGCTAAAAGTAATAGTCCAGAGATACAAGCATACAATCTTCGCCATAACATAGCTGAAGAAAAAGTGAACGAAGCTAATTGGATTCCGAATACGGAATTTAGCGCTGGCTATTTTGTAAGTGAGCCAGAAACTAGAACGGGAGCTCAACGAGCACGTTTTTCAGCAAAACAAATGCTGCCTTGGTTTGGTACTATCACAGCTAGAGAAAATTACGCGAGTTCAATAGCTAATGTCGAATATGTAGAAATCGTAATCGCCAAGCGTAAACTAGCACTTTCCGTCTCTCAGTCGTATTACAGCTTATACACAATTAAGACAAAACAAAAAGTGCTTGACGAGAATATAGAGCTACTTAAGACCTATGAAAAATTGGCACTTACTTCCGTAGAAGTTGGCAAAGCTTCAGCGGTAGATGTGTTGCGATTGCAGATTAGACAAAACGAATTGCAGCAACAAAAAGAGGTGCTGGAGGAAACCTATTTGGGAGAGCAAACTTCCTTCAACAAGTTGCTGAATCGAGATGGAAATACAGGTGTAACCATTCTCGAAGCATTGATGTTGCCCAGCGAAGACATCTTTTACGATGAAAATAACCTATCACTTAATCCAGAGTTGCTTAAATATGACAAACTCTATGAATCCATAGCACAATCAGAACTGTTGAATCAAGCCGAAAGCAATCCTATGATTGGTTTTGGATTGGATTATTTGCCAGTTTCTGAGCGTCCCGATATGAATTTTAGTGATAATGGGAAGGATATTTTAATGCCGATGGTTTCGGTCTCTATCCCCATTTTCAATAAGCAGTACGATTCTAGAAGCAAGCAAAACGAATTGAAACAGTTAGAAATCAACGCTCAAAAAGAGAATCGATTGAATGTTTTAGAATCCGCTTTCGCGAAAGCGCAATCGCAACGTAATCAATCCAGAATAGCATACAATACACAAGCTAAAAATTTAAAGCAAGCTAAAGATGCTGAGCAAATTCTTATTAAAAACTATGAAACAGGCACTATCGATTTTAACGATGTACTGGATATACAGGAGCTTCAACTCAAATTTGAGTTGAATCAGGTGGAATCCATACAAATGTATTACATACAATCTGCACTGATTAATTACCTAATTAACTAACCGATGGAAAAGAAATTATTCATAAAAAATATGGTGTGTAATCGCTGTATTAAAGCAATTCAGAGGGATGTTGAAATATTAGGTATTCAATTAAAGCATATTCAATTAGGCTCTATAATCTATGAAGAGAGATCTAAAGATGATTTTAATAATATAAAAACGATTTTAGAAAATAATGGTTTTGAAATTCTACTTGCTCAAGACCAGCAACTAGTAGAACAAATTAAAATTGAACTCATCAAGTTACTGCAAAAACTGCCTTTACAATTGGAAAAAACTCTCTCTAAATATTTAGAAAGCACGATGAGTATCGAGTACTCAAAAATCAGTAAGATTTTTTCATTTAATGAAAGTATAACTATAGAAAAATACTTTATCAAGTTAAAAATAGAAAAAGTAAAAGAGTTGATACAATTACAAGAAAACAACTTTACAGAAATTTCACAACTACTTGATTATAGCAATGTCAATCATTTAAGTAGGCTATTTAAGAATGAAACTGGTATGAGTTTAACGGAATATAAGAATAGTCAAAAAAGCATAAGAAACGCCTTAGACCAAATTAGGTAGATAAGAACCATAATTGTGATACAAAAAGCTTTAATTCAAGAGTAATTTCGTGTCTACAAAATAAAAGCTAAAATGAAAACTAAAATAATTTTGTTGTTTCTAATTGGGTTAACTACAGGTGTTTATGCACAAGACACACAAGGAAATATAGATAACCTTCCAGTAAGAGAACACACTATTACCTTGCGTGAGGCTACTGTGAATAAAGCAGGCAAAGATGTTGTGGGAATGACCGTTAACGGGACAATTCCCGGTCCAACTTTAGAGTTTACAGAAGGTGAATATGCAATAATATATGTAAAAAATGAAATGAGTGTAGAAACCTCAGTGCATTGGCACGGACTTTTACTTCCTAACTTTTACGATGGTGTACCGTACTTAAATACACCACCTATAGAACCAGGACATACACAGAAATACGAATTTCCTATCAAACAATCTGGAACCTATTGGTACCATTCCCATACAATGTTACAAGAACAAAGCGGCGTATACGGTTCCATTGTTATTCAGCCTAAAGAAAAAGTGTTGGATTATGACAAAGAATTGGTGTTGGTCTTATCTGACTGGACGAATGAAAAGCCGATGAACGTTCTGCGTAATTTAAAGCGTGGGAATGAATGGTACAGTATTAAAAAAGGAACAGCTACACCTTTAAATCAAGTAATTGCGCGTGGCGCTTTTGGAGCACAACTCAATTTTTGGAGGCAACGTATGGAAGGTGCAGATATAGCAGATGTATATTATCCTGCATTTTTAATTAATGGAGAAGAAAGCATTGACTATCCAGAATTTAAAGCTGGTGAAAAAATAAGACTGCGAATGATTAATGGAGGAGCTTCTACCTCTTTTTGGATGACGTTTGGAGGAGAGATACCTGTACTGGTTTCTTCAGATGGATTAGATGTGGTTCCTGTCGAAAGAAATAAAACTTTTATAGGAGTAGCCGAAACGTATGATTTTATTGTCACGGTACCAAAAGAAGGTAAGATGGAATTTAGAATTACTGCACAAGATGGTTCTGGTACAGCCTCTGCTTTTATAGGTAATGGTACAATTTTACCTGCAATGGATGTTGCTCGACCAGATAAAATCGGGATGATGCAGAAAATGGCTAAAATGGATATGAAAATGGGTGCACACGCTTTAAAATTTCAGCCAGGTAAGGATGAGCGTTTTGAGATGAAAGAGGAATACGGGATGCAGATGGATAAAATGGAAGGAATGAAAATGGATGGAGAGATGAAAATGGATCATTCTAAAATGAAAGGTATGAAGATGGATCATTCAAAAATGTCTGGAATGGATATGAATAAGCCAAAAGATACTACAGAAATGGGTAAGATGGACCATTCTAATATGGCAGGAATGGATATGAAGAAAGACAAAACAATGTCTGGAATGAATATGAAGAAAGAGAATTCTATGCCAGGAATGAAGATGGAGGGAATGGATCTATTTGCCGAATACAATTATGATTATTTGAAGTCGCCCAGCAAAACAACATACGACAAAGATGTTCCCGTTAAGGAAATATTACTAAATCTTACTGGTAATATGAATCGTTACATCTGGAGTATGAATGGTGTACCACTATCTGAGGCTGATAATATCAAAATAAATAATAAGGAGGTAACGCGCATTACATTCAATAACCTGACGATGATGCACCACCCAATGCACTTACACGGTCACTTCTTTAGAGTACTTAATGAAAATGGAGAGTACTCGCCATTAAAGCACACGGTAAATGTGCCCCCAATGGAAGAAATGACTATCGAGTTTTATGGAAATAATGGCGATGAGGCTGGAGACTGGTTTTTCCATTGCCACATTTTATATCATATGATGGGTGGTATGGCAAGAGTAGTGTCTTATGATACGCCACGAGACCCAAGAATGGATGAATTTCCAGCTTCTAAAATTATTGAAGAAACCAACAAATGGTATTCTTGGGGACTGGTAGATGCAGCGTCGCATACTACTGGTTTTAATTTGATGACCTCTAATATTAGAAATCAATTTAATGCTTCTTTTGAATATGGATGGAATGAAAATCTGGAAGGAGAATTCACGTATGAACGGTATCTACACGATTATTTACGAGTTTTTGGTGGTGTAAACATTGAGAATTCAACACGTGATAGCTTAAATGAGTTTAGCACAACGGCAGTTGTTGGTGTTCGCTATTTAACGCCCTACTTATTCAATTTAGATGTGCGTGTTGATAATAAATTAAGACCAAGAATTGGTGTAGGTCGCAGTATAATGATTTTCCCAAAACTGTCTGTATTCGGTTATTATGAATACCAAATAGATTTAGGTTTCGTAGATGACCTACCTATGAATAAAGACTTTACTTCAGAAACAGTATGGAGTGCAGGAGCTGAATATATGCTATCAAGAAACTTTTCTCTTATGGCGAGTTACGATAACCGTTTTGGTGCCGGTGGAGGATTATCAGTAAGATTTTAAGTAAATAATATTAACAATAAAACAAATAAAAATGAAAACAATTAAAAGAAGTATTAGAACAGTAGCCTTAGTCGCTACAATGATTTTAACCGTGTCTTGTAAAGATGCTAATAAGAATGAAGCACCTTCGTCTGCTAGCAATGAAGTAATGCAAGAAAATATGGATAGCTCAAAAAATATGGCAATGAATAATTCTCAAAACGCAATGGCAGAAGCTATTTTAAAAGATTATTTTAATCTTAAAGATGCGCTAGTAGGAGATGAAAATGACAAGGCTAAGATGCTCGGTGGAACACTTGCTAAATCACTTGGCAATCTTGACAAGTCAACATATTCTGAAAGTCAACAAAAGGAATTAACAGACATTATTGAAGATGCAACAGAACACGCAGAGCATATTTCTGAAAGCGATATCAAACACCAACGTGAACATTTTAAAATTTTGAGCAAGGACATTACAGTTATGGTTTCCATAACAGGAACTGCGACAAAGTTGTACGAGCAATTTTGCCCAATGTACGATGGTGGAACAGCCTGGTTAAGTACAAAGAAAGAAGTAAGAAACCCATATTACGGAAGCTCAATGTTGAAGTGCGGTAAAGTACAGCGAGAAATCAACTAAATGAAAATTGTAAAAATCATAGCTTGGGTAGCATTAATCGCCTTTGTGATTATTCAATTTTTTCCAACGGATAAAAATGAAAGGTACACAATACCTGAAACTGATTTTATGATGTTTAACAAAGTACCGTCTAAAATCGAGAATCAGCTTAAGGTGTCTTGCTATGATTGTCACAGTAATAATACTGTATATCCTTGGTATAGCAAAGTTCAGCCAGCAGCTTGGTTTTTAGAAGACCATATTAAAGAAGTAAAAGAAGATGAAATAACATTTCCTTTTAAAAATATTGCTTTCGTATCTGACTTTAAAGAAGACATATCCAATGCATTCAAAAATGCAGAAGAAATCGCAAAAAAATGCAATGCAAAAATTCACTTGTTAAACATCAATACGACATCAGATTTTAATAGTGTTGAAAATGGTTTACAACCAATAAAGGACTTCTTAACGCATTTTCCAAAATTGGAAAACTATCAGATGCACGTTTATAGTGAAACTAATATAGAAAGTGGTATTGAAAAATTTGAAGATTCTATTGATGTAGATTTAATAGTAATGTACACTCATAGTAGAAAGGGATTATCAAGCATATTTTCAAAGAGTATTACTGAAAGTATTACCAATCATTCAAAAAAACCAGTGATGACAGTTCATTTATAATATGGAAAATTACGATACCCTTTCAGAAGCAATAAGTAATCTACAGACAAGAGGCTATACCGTTGATTTCAATTTGAAAGAGAAACATCTGGAATGTAATGCCTTAAAGTTAAAGATACATCCAGAAGATTTTGATGTTGATGAGATGCATCGTTTTGAAGGGATGAGCAGTACAGATGACAATAGTGTGCTTTATGCCATTTCATCCAAAAACGGAATTAAAGGCTTATTGGTGGATGCTTATGGAGTTTACGCCGAAAATATTTCAGAAGCAATGCGGAAAAAATTAAGATAAATACAGATTATTAAATGAAACCCTTAAAAACAAATACCCAAAAACTGTCATTATTAGGCTCTGTATCATTAGGTACAGGTGTGATGATAGGTGCTGGTATTTTTGTATTAATGGGGCAAATAGCCGAATTGGTCGGCGATTTATTTCCTATTGCATTTGTGGTAGGAGCTTTTATCGTAGGATTTAGTTCGTATTCGTATGTAAAATTCTCAAACGCTTATCCGTCTTCTGGAGGGGTTGCAAAATTTTTAACAGAGGCCTATCACCCAGGTACACTTGCGGGTTCATTTTCCTTGTTAATGTACGTTTCAATGGTTGTTGCCGAGAGTTTGGTGGCAGGTACTTTTGGGGCGTATGCATTACGACTGTTTCCGCAGGAGTATGCCGGCTACGCATCTGTATTGGGAGTCATACTTATTGGTATTGCATATATTGTCAATATTTCAGGTAATAAAATTATTGAACGTACCGCCACCTTTACTGCAATTATAAAAGTTGTTGGTATCGCTGTATTGGCCATTTCGGGATTGGTTATTTCTGGTTTACCTACTATCACAGGTAGTTATAGTCCTGCAACTACCCAATCCTTTCCTGAGGGTTTTGGATTTGTTGCCGCATTAGCCTTATCGATTCTTGCTTATAAAGGATTCACGACAATAACGAATCAAGGTGGCGACATAAAAAATCCTCATAAAAATGTTGGGCGTTCCATAATTATTTCAATTATCGTTTGTACAGTTATTTATGTTGTTTTGGCGTTATCGGTTGCTGGCGGATTGAGCATTGAAGAAATTATAGTAGCAAAAGATTATGCTTTGGCAGCTTCCGCAAAACCACTATTTGGCGAATGGGGTTCCACTTTAACAATTTTACTTGCCATTGTAGCAACAGTTTCCGGTGTCATTGCCAGCGTGTATTCTGCTTCAAGAATGTTAGGAATGTTAAGCGATATGAAACAAGTTCCTAATTTGAATAGAATCAAGAAACTTAAAAACCCTTCGTTGATTCTTACCGTTTCATTAGCAATACTATTAACTATTTTGTTCGACTTAACTCGAATAGCGTCTATTGGAGCAATTTTCTATTTGATAATGGATATTGCCATTCATTGGGGACTTTTTAAACACCTTAAAAACAAGGTAAAATTCAATCCAGTAATTCCCATAATTGCTTTAGTAATGGATATTGTTGTTTTGGCAGCATTTATCTATTTAAAATTTTTGACCGACCCATTTGTGCTTATTGTCGCAGCAATAGGTATTGCTCTCATTTTTCTTTCTCAATTTCTATTTATGAAATCACATACAGATAAGGACGGCAATATGAATATGGGAATGGAAATGAGTGAAGATGAAATGACCAAAATGTAAAAAATTAAAATAAAATGAAACACACCTATCACATACAAGGAATGACCTGCAACGGTTGTCGCAGTCACGTTGAGCAAACTTTATCTAAAGTTGATGGTGTGACAAACGCATCTGTTGATTTAAAAAAGCAGGAAGCAACAATTGAGATGAGTTCTCATATTTCTCTGGAAACTTTTCAGAAAAGCTTAAAGGATGATGGAGGGCGTTATTCCATCCACAACCTTGGCGAGCATCATCATAAGGAAGATTCGGCAAAAGAGAAAAAGCTAAAACAAAAAGGCAAAGGAACTGGCACTTTCTACTGCCCGATGCATTGCGAGGGCGACAAAACATACGACGAGCCAGGAGATTGTCCTGTTTGCGGTATGGATTTGGTTGAAGAAGTCAATCTTTCCGCAACCACTACAGAACAATGGACGTGTCCAATGCACCTAGAAGTCGTGAAAAACGAAGCTGGAGCTTGCCCTATTTGCGGAATGGATTTAGTACCGATGGAAGCAGATAGTTCAGCAGAAGAAAAGAACTATAAAAAGCTGTTGAAAAAATTCTGGATAGCTGTTGGGTTCACGTTACCCATTTTTATAATCGCAATGAGCGAGATGATTCCTAACAATCCGTTATACGATGTAATGGAGCAAAAATGGTGGAACTGGATTCAATTTGGCTTATCCATTCCAGTTGTGTTTTATGCCACGTGGATGTTTTTTGAACGTGCCTATCGCAGCATCAAAACTTGGAATCTCAATATGTTTACGCTAATAGGAATAGGTGCTGGTGTGGCGTGGCTATTTAGTGTTTTCGGAATGCTGTTTCCAGACTTTTTTCCAGAACAGTTTAAAACAGAGTCTGGTGCAGTACACGTTTATTTTGAAGCAGCAACCGTAATACTCACATTAGTTTTAATGGGTCAAGTTTTAGAAGCGCGTGCGCATAGCAAAACCAATTCCGCAGTTAAGGAATTATTGAAACTTGCACCCAACAAAGCCATTAAATTAGTTAATGGAAATGAAGAAGAAGTTTCCATTGACCAAATAGAAAAAGGAGATATTCTACGAGTGAAGCCTGGAGATAAAATTCCCGTCGATGGCAAAATTACCGAAGGCGAAACTACTGTAGATGAATCGATGATTTCGGGCGAACCTATACCAGTTAACAAAACTACAGATGATAAAGTAAGTAGTGGTACAATCAACGGCAATCAGTCTTTCTTGATGGAAGCTGAAAAAGTAGGTAGTGATACGCTGCTTTCCCAAATTATACATATGGTAAACGATGCCAGTCGTAGTCGTGCACCTATTCAGAAGTTGGCAGATACCGTTTCCGGGTATTTTGTACCTGTTGTAGTAATTATTTCGCTCATCACTTTTGCGGTATGGGCAATTTGGGGTCCAGAACCAGCTTATGTTTATGCCTTGGTCAATGCCATTGCCGTATTAATTATAGCCTGTCCTTGTGCTTTAGGATTGGCTACACCTATGTCTGTGATGGTAGGAGTTGGCAAAGGTGCACAAAATGGTGTACTAATCAAGAATGCCGAAGCCCTTGAGAAAATGGATAAGGTGGATACCCTTATCGTGGACAAAACAGGAACCATTACGGAAGGGAAACCAACCGTTGAGAAAATAGGTATTTTTGGAGACCACTTTCGCGAAAGCGAGATTCTACATTTTATCGCATCCCTAAACAGTTCCAGCGAGCATCCACTTGCCGAAGCTACCGTGAAATATGGAAAGGAACAGAAAACCGAAATATCCAAAACCGAAAACTTTAGCGCAGTAACAGGAAAAGGCGTAGAAGGAACAGTTGATGGCAAGAAGCTCGATTTAGGCAATGTCAAAATGATGGAGTACGCAAATGCTACGCTATCATCTGAAATGGAAACCGAAGCACAATCCTTTCAGAAACAGGGAAAGACCGTTTCTTACTTATCCATTGATGGCGAAGTTTCAGGCTATGTGGTCATAGGCGATAAAATAAAAGAAACGAGTGCCAAGGCAATCAAAGAATTGCAAGACAAAGGCATCGAAGTAATAATGCTCACAGGAGATAATCACGACACCGCCCAGGCAGTAGCCAACGAACTTAATCTCGCCGACTTCAAAGCGGGAATGTTACCAGAAAACAAACTGGACGAGGTTAAAAAGTTACAAGAACAAGGCAAAGTAGTGGCGATGGCTGGCGACGGTATAAACGATGCACCAGCATTAGCCAAAAGTGATGTAGGTATTGCAATGGGAACAGGAACGGATGTCGCTATTGAAAGTGCAATGATAACATTAGTAAAAGGCGATTTACACGGCATCGTAAAAGCAAAGAATTTAAGTCATAAAGTAATGCGGAATATCCAGCAAAATTTATTTTTTGCCTTGATATACAATACCCTCGGTGTACCCATTGCAGCGGGAGTTTTATTCCCATTTTTTGGAATACTCTTATCGCCAATGATTGCCGCGTTGGCAATGAGTTTCAGTTCGGTTTCGGTCATTGTAAATGCACTCAGACTTAAAACAAAATCAATTAATTAAAAACTAAAAGCCATTAGAAATGAATTCAAAAGAGAACAATCACGGAGAAATGAAAAAAGGAAATTACTCAAAATTTGTTGGTATGCTCGTGGCATCCTTTATAGCAATGTACATCACGATGTATCTAAACACCTATGCAATCGAACACGTATATTTTAGCCTCACAAGGTTTTATATGAGCTGTTTAGGTATTGCAGCGATGGCCATAATAATGTTTGTGGCAATGCGAAATATGTATCAAAATAAAAAGAAAAATGTTGCCATAGTTTTAGGAAGTATTATTCTATTTGTTGGTGCGCTAGGACTGGTACGTGACCAAAAATCAACTGTGGGCGATGTACTCTGGATGAAAGCTATGATACCGCACCACTCGATAGCAATATTAACCAGTGAGCGTGCAAATATTCAAGACCCTGAAGTGAAAAAATTAGCCAATGATATCATTAAAGCTCAAAAGAAGGAGATAGAAGAAATGAAACAAATGATTGACCGATTGCAAAATCAGAAATAGAGCATTCGAGCAGTCTTTTCGCTATATCTTTTGTTTGCAGAAATAGCAAAAAAAGGATGCCGCTACAATCCCTAACACCCATCGTGCTACACATTAAACAATTTTTATTATGAACAAAAACATATTATATATAGCAGTCGCAGTAATAGTGGGATTATTTGCAGGCTGGCTCATTTTCGGAAATTCTGAGATTGATGTTGACGCAAGCAAGGATTCGTCTAATATGTCAGATTCCCACAACCACTCTAGCGATACGGCAAACCAAATGTGGACTTGCTCAATGCACCCACAGATTATGCAACCAGAAGCAGGCGACTGTCCTATATGCGGGATGGACTTGATACCTGCTGAGTCTGGCGCTGAAGGTCTCGCTTTGAATGAGATAAAAATGACAGATAACGCAATGGCGCTGGCCAATATTCAAACTACAGTTGTAGGTAGTGGTGCACCTTCTGATGAAGACGGAATGATCTCACTCTCAGGAAAGATTGCTACAAACGAAGAAAATAACGCTGTACAAGCAAGCTATTTTGATGGTCGTCTGGAAAAATTGAATGTAAGCTATGAAGGTCAAAAAGTAAATCGTGGTCAATTACTGGCTACTATTTATGCGCCTAATTTAGTAGCGGCACAACAAGAGCTTTTAACTACGACTGCTTTAAAAGAATCGCAACCTGCTTTGTATAAAGCTGTGCGAAACAAGTTGAAACTCTGGAAGCTTTCAGAAAGTCAAATTAATGCTATTGAAACTTCTGGGAAGGTTCGTGATAATTTCCCCATTTATGCTACTGTTTCAGGAACTGTCTCAGAAGTTGCGGCAAGAGAAGGAGACTATGTAAAACAAGGTCAACCAATTTTAAAAGTGAGTAATTTGAATTCAGTTTGGGCAGAATTTGATGCCTACGAAAGTCAAATCTCTAATCTAAAAGTAGGTCAGAAAATGATGATAGTAACCAATGCCTATGCCAATAAAGAATTTGACGCCACGATTTCTTTTATTGACCCTATGCTGAACAACGCAACGCGTACTGTTACCGTAAGAGCAACACTTAAAAATATAGATGCCCTATTTAAGCCAGGAATGTTTGTCACGGGCAAACTCAAAGGAGAATCCAAAATGAATGACGATTTAATTACCGTTCCTGCAAGTGCAGTGATGTGGACAGGAGAACGCTCATTGGTGTATATAAAGACCAATCCTAACGAACCAATTTTTGAAATGCGTGAAATTGTGATTGCGAATCGTAATGGAGAAAATTTTAGGGTAAAAGAAGGGCTTGAAAATGGCGATGAAATCGTGACAAATGGAACATTCTCAGTAGATGCCGCCGCACAATTACAAGGAAAAAAATCGATGATGAACAAGAGCAAAAAGGAAACATCGGATATGTCATTGTCTCAAATGATAATAGACTTACCATCAAGTTTTCAGAAGGACTTTGAAAAAGTGCTCACATCCTATCTTCAAATGAAAGATGCATTTGTCTCAAACGATGCTAACCAAGTTGCCGCTTTTGCAAAAGAGACATCCAAGGCCTTAAAATCTATAGATATTAGTGGTTTAGGAAAGATGGAGCAAGCACACTTAAATAAAACTATTAAAATGTTTGACGCCATTGTAGAAAATGATAATCTGGAAAATCAACGTGACCATTTTGTAATTCTGAATGAAAATTTAGTGCCCATTGCTATGAATATTGAGAATGTTGATCCCATACTATATTTGCAAAAATGTCCTATGGCAAATAAAAATAAAGGTGCTTTTTGGCTAAGTAAAGATAAAGATATTCGAAATCCATATTATGGAGATGAAATGTTGACTTGTGGAAGTATCATTAACATAACTAAGTAAACTGTCAAAGAATAGAACACAAATTTTTCAAATAGTCCAGATTAAAATAGTTTAAGCTAAAACCTTAGAAAAGATAAATTTTTCTAGGATATAAAAAGAACCAAACTATAGAATTAAAGAAATAAATGTTATAGCACACTAGCAAATGAAAAAAATAATTAAAGAATTCATTGGAGCAATTTTGATTAAGTTACAACCCCAAAAAGTTGAAATATTAATAAAAAAAGGCATCAGTTTTAATGTCAAAAATGAACTCAGTTTAAGTGAGCGATTCATGCGTTCGGCACTTTTAAAAAATGCCGAAAAAAACCAAGACTTCGATTTGCTGGCAGATTATCATGAAAATTTTTGGAAAGAGACAGGTAGAAAATATTTTTCAGATAAAGAGAATGTATTGAAAGATTTTTTTTTTCCTAATTGTTTACCAGTATTTGAAAAGCTTCAGAATATTTTAAAAGATACATCACATGAATTTCACACCATTGTCGAGATTGGAACAGGCAATGGGGATGTTTTAGATTACTTGAGCGCTGAATTTTCACAAATTGAAAGATTTATAGGTATTGATTTAAGTGTTGAGCAAATTAAATTTAATAAAAAACAGTATGTTGAGAATATTAAAATCGAATTTGTAGCCGCAGATGGATTTGATTGGATTAAAGAAAACGGAACCAATAATATGATAATCTTTACTTCAGGTGGTGTCCTAGAATATTTTTCAGAACAACGATTGCAAGAGTTCTTTTCTTACCTAAACAAATTAGGGACTTCAATATTTATTGCAATTGAGCCCATTGGAGCAAATATTGACTTTAGCAAGAATCCAAATTCTCAACCTTATGGTGTTGAGCGATCATTTTCTCATGATTATGCACGCCTTTTTAAAAATGCAGGTTTTAATTTATGGCACGAGTCTAAGGCACCAGGCAAGATGCATGAAGATTATTTTGGGGTTTTTGGAGCAATAAATAAATGAATGTTATTCATTAATAATTACATAGAAATTGACGTTTAATCCAACATAACAGTTCGAATAACCAAAAGGTCTTGTATAAAAAAATGATAAGACTATCTTGGCAAACGATTTTTTTACAAAGAGATTAAATCAAAATAACACCAAACCATAACTAGAAATTTACTGATGACCACAAAAATGATAGACTTTTTAAAGAGGTACGAAATATGGGTGTTTTTAACACTTGCACCAATGCTGAATTTTGTAATAACTTTTGCTAAAAGCAAAGGCGTAATAGAATTTTTCCCGTACACCAATGGTCGCTTTTACGCTTTAATGTTTTTGTTGTTATTTATTGTAAAAATTACAAAAGGTAATGAAGGTATAAAGAATTTATTTAGACCTATGCTAGTTTGGAAAGTACACCCAAAGTGGTATGTATTTAGCTTACTGTTCGCATTTACCATAGGTTTAATAACTTTAGTAATTGTAGCTTTTTATAATGGAGATATGTCCATTCTTGATTTCGAAATTTATATACCTACCTTAAAATTCACTTTGTTTCTTTTGTCTTGGGCATTTCTAGGTGAAGTGGTATGGATAGGTTATGCATTTCGTGAACTTTCGAAAATTACTAAACCATTTTACGCAACTCAGGTTATCGGCTTTGTATGGTCTTTATGGTGGCTACCTTCCGTTTATATAAATGTTGGTGTAATTGAAGACCTTCCTGTATGGCCGTTGTTTTTAAATATGATGGGAGCTGCTGGTATGTGTGCTATTGTATATTCAAAAACCAGAAGTGGAATATGTGTACTGGTAATACAATCGATGTTAAATATGTCTCTTGTTTTGTTGCCGATTTCACCAGATGCGGGTGACCATACCTATACTATATTTGCGGTTCTTTACTTTATAATAATGTTGGTCTTTATGTATTTTATGCCACCAAAGATAGATTCTAATTCATTGAAATTGTAGTCTTTCTTATTAATTAATTACTTTAAAAAATTTTAAATATTATCCGTCAGCACATACCCCAACATTCCGCGAAGAGCTTCATTTCGGGAAAAGCGCTTCATTAAAGGTCTTAGACACAATCCCAAAGATTCCGATTTCCACTACGCTAATCCCGCCCAAAAGCAGGAAACGCTTCATTCCCAATCTACATATTTGAAATTTAGTCCGCTTTAAATTCTGCTAAAGAGGTTAATTCGTTTTCACAATCCGTTCAGCACATTCCCCTACATTCCTTAAAAAACTTCATTCCGTGAAAAGAGCTTCTCTACAAATGTCTTGGACACACCTATTGTTTTGCTTCCTTCATTACGTTAACCCGAACCGCTACGCTGGTTTGGGACACTTCATTTCGTTAGAAAAAATAGGTAAGTCCAACAAAACATCGGAAAGCCATCGACTCGATTTTCTTAACAGGATTTTCGGCGAAGTCTTCTTGAGCCTTCACTCGAAAATCCTTAAAAACCGAACCGCTGCCTTACACATTTTAAGGGGTTTATAATGGATAAAGCCTTTGTTGTTTTTCGGGGCGTCGAAAAACAGGCACGACATAACCAATTCTAATTTAATCACAGCTGCTTATCTCGCTTAACTGTCGGTACGCTCAAACGCAACTGCGCTTAAAAGAATTACTAATGCCCTTATGGAACTTGTCAAGACTATACAAGTTTTAGTGAAAAAGAAGGTTTCTACTTCCTTGAAAATCCAAGGATTTTACTACGTCGCAAACACACCTGATTTGTTCCCGAAAAGTCTGGACAAAACCCACTCTATCCATTGTGCGGTGCACAGAAGAAAAGAACAAACACCCCTTAAAACTTAATTCAGTTTAAATCAAATAGGGGAAATATAAACCAGTCTGTAACAAAGCAGACACAAATCTTTTTATTATGAGTACTATTAAAAATCACGTACAGTTAATTGGAAACGTTGGACAAGAACCAACTATTACGAACCTTGAAAGCGGAAAGAAAGTAGCCCGTTTTTCACTCGCCACAAATGAGTATTACAAAGATGCCAAAGGCGAAAAACAAACTGACACTAATTGGCATACGGTAGTTGCTTGGGGCAAGACTGCCGAAATTGTAGAGAAGTATGTTGTTAAAGGCAAAGAAGTTGGAATATCGGGAAAACTTAAAACCCGAAGTTATACAAGTGATGATAACGAACAACGCTATGTTACGGAAGTTGTAGCCGATGAAATTCTATTACTTGGAAGCAAAGACGACAAGTAAATCTTAAAATGAAAGAGGGCGTAACCGTCGAAAGATGCGCCCTCTTTTTCATTATTCACACTTTAAATAATATGTACAATGAAAGCACAAGTTAACGAAATCAAAGAAGGATTGCAACATTTTCACGGAACGGAAATGTTCTATCAAATCCCATTATTAAAAACACGTTTTACAGACGGTCTAAAATACCTTGCTAACGTGGCAGATTGTTTTTGGCTCATTACAGATACATCCGTAATCGCAAAAAGTTTGATGAACCGAAGCGAATTTGTAACCATAGACTTCAAAAGATTGTCCGAAGAAAAACAGGATTTTACAGGTTATGAAGCTGAAATTATTTATACAGATGGCAACGATACTATTTTAGAAAAACACAGCTATCGTGTAACCGATTTTCCACTCGACGAACTGCGGTTATTTTTTGTAAATAATACGCTGATGTTACCTAGCGAATATTAGAATTTTGAAGCTATGATTTACATAAAATTTCAGGATTTGAGCGAGGAAAAACAAGAGGACCTTTTACAGGTTTCGAGAGAGCACGTAACACATCTTTATGGGGAATCCATAAAAAAATATGTGGAAGAAACTGGTGCAGATTATGAAAACTTGATTGACGAGGAAATGATTAAAAACTTATACACCTATAATTTCGTTTTCAATATTTAGCACTATTATATAGAGCAACGAACACCTCTAAAATTTTAGAGGTGTTTTTCTATGCAATTAATATATAGTCAAGAAAAAAACGTATCTTTATTTCGCTGAAATTCAGCATTCAAATTTAAGTAGGGTTATCCACTTTTCGACTTTCGCCGATAACCGTACACATCGAAAAATAACATATCGGAAAATCATTTTCCCTGAAAATGGCAATCGGCTTTTTAGCCGGATTGTATGGATTTTTGTCACGCTTGCGCGTGACGAAAAGGAATAGCAAGAGGGTAACACGCTGCGCGATGTTTCGGATTCCTTTTCGTTTTCAAATAGCTGATTGCCAGCGATTTGAAGGTGTTTTAATTTCCTGACAATCAGAGATTTGCGACAAACGAGCTGTAAACGCCCATTTTTAGGGAAGATTTTGCGACAAATAGGCGAAATATGGACTCATTTATTGGAATTAGATTTAAAAAGGAAACTGCAAAACGCTTCCAAAGTTTCTCACGCACTTACTTCAAATCGCACACCGAAGCAATGGCTACGATGCTCGATTTTTTCTTCTACAATGAAATCTCGCCAAAGGAAAAATTGGGTCCGACGGGGCGAACCATCGAAGCCAAATTACTTAAAAGAATCAATGCTGTAATTGCCATAATGAGGGATGTGGAAAAGACACAAACCAAACCTACGGTAGCGATGATTCAATCACTTTTTGAAACAGAAGAACCAACCAAAAAACCGTTGATTGTAGAAAAGAAATATGCCGAACAAAAACCTAAAGTGAGATTTCAGGAAAAACAAAATCAGAATAACGAACTCTAATTTTTGAACTATGTACATCACAATAACACCCCAAAAATTAGGTGGCACTTATGGTCAAAGTTCGGCGGATTTTGTAGGCTATTTAGAGAAAGAAAACGAAGGTTTAGAACAACGAGATATGGAACACTTTTTCAACCAATATGGCGACGAGATTCCCGCTGAAGAAGTGGTCAAAGAAATTGATGGAAATACCGCAAAATTAAAAAAGAAAGAACCCAAGTTTTATTCGATTACGGTCAGTCCTTCAAAGTATGAATTACGAAAACTAAAGAACAATAGCCAAGATTTAAAAAATTACACTCATGAGCTGATGAAGGATTATGTCGCCAGTTTCAATCGGGAAATAAATGGACGACCTATATCAATCAATGACATAAAGTACTATGCTAAAATTGAACATCAAAGAACATTCAAGGGTACAGATTTTCAGATTAAAGAGAACCAACCTTACGCTTCAAAAATTCTTCAACTAAAAACTGAAATCCGAAATATTCAAGATGGACGAGCAAAAGGGAATATTAAAAAGATGAACAGGGAAATTGCCAAACTGGAACGCCAAGCACCGCATCAACAAAATGGAAAACGCATTGTCCAAGGAATGTCAAAAGATGGAAACCAAAGTCATATCCATATTATCGTAAGCAGAAAGGATGCTTCCAATTCGGTAAGTCTTTCGCCTGGTAGTAAACACAAAGCTTCTGAAGTAGAGATGCACGGCAAAAAGGTAAAGCGAGGTTTTGATAGGGATGCCTTTTTCGTTAAAGCGGAAAAGACGTTTGACAAAACTTTTGGATATAAACGCAATTTTGCCGAGACCTATAAAGCAAGAAAAGATTTTGTTAAAAACCCTAACCTCTATTTTGCTGCCTTGATGAAACTACCAGCTAACGAAAAGGCATTGGCTTTTAAAATGATTACAAAAACAGGCTTGCCAGTAATACCTAGTATTCCTTTAAGCCAAGCACAAATTGCGCTTCGGGTTTTCAAACGGTTAAGACGTGGTGCAGAAATAGCAATTAAATCAAGTTCCATCGGAATATAAGTAGTATGCAGATAGATAATATCATAACGACACTTTCAATTATTGGTTTTACCAGTACTGTTTTCTATGCGATGTTTCGGCTAAGTAAGTTTGCGTTTCTTTTGAATATCGCAATACTGTCATTTTTCGTATTCTATGTTGCTGCTGGAAATGAATTAACATTCATTTTGTTGTATCTAGTTTGTCCGCTACTATTAATTAATACAGGACTATACGTTTTTCTGCATAAAACTGAAAATTCGCAAAATGGCGATAGTAAATACCAAGTCAACTTTGCTACGAGCAAAGGGAATTTTAAATTGGATAATATTAAACGTGGCGCATCCGTCATCGGATCCGCTGGAAGCGGAAAAACCGAAAGTGTCGTTTACGGATTTCTTAAACACTTCCAAAAAGAAGGCTTTTGCGGAATCATTCACGATTACAAAGATTTTGAATTGACCGAAATGGCATATCCACTTTTCAAGGATAGCGATATTCCATTTAAGGTCATTTCCTTCGATAAAATCATCCATAGGGTAAATCCTATTGCGCCACGCTATTTAGAGAACGAGGAAAGCGTCAATGAGGTGTCAAGGGTGTTAATCGAAAACCTTTTAGAGCAAAGAGAAAGCGGAACAACTGGCACGACAAAATTCTTTAACGATGCTGCAGAGGGGTTGATTGGTGGTTTGATTTGGAAACTGAAAACGGAATATCCAAAATACTGTACGTTACCCCATTTGATAGCTGTTTATCAATTCCTTGATACAAAAAGCCTAATCCAGTTTCTGGAAACCAACACCACCTCAAGGGCGATGGCAGATGCTTTTATTAGTGGCAAAGATTCTGAAAGACAGACTGCTGGTGTAAAAAGCACCTTGGCCAATGCGCTCAAACGAATTAGTACCCAACGTATTTTTATGGCATTGTCCGCAGACGAAGTGCCATTGAATATTAATAGCGAGGAAAATCCATCAGTAATTTCAATAGTGAACAACCCAAAATTTGAAACCTCCTATTCGCCCGTCATTGCTACCATCATTCATACTATCACCAAGCAAATGAGCGTGCGGAATTCTAAACCGTCGTTCTTGCTGATGGAAGAAGCACCGACCATACGTTTGTTGAATATGCATCGTATTCCAGCAACCTTACGTAGTTACAACATCTCAACTATTTACGTGATGCAAGACAAGATTCAGAATGATATGATGTATGGCGATAAAGCAAGTAAAGCGATTTTGAGCAATTTATCCTATCAATTCTTCGGTAAGGTCAATGACCCGGACACCGCCAAATATTACGAACGCTTTTTTGAAATTATTAAAGACCCGACCAAGAGTATCAGTCGAGGACATAACCTTGATTTTGATACGCGTATTACTACGGGCGAAAAGGAAATTCCAAAGATTAGAGCTGATGTTTTCTTCAGGTTGAAACAAGGCGAATTTATTACTTACGCGGATGGAAAGGATAAGAAAATTCAATTTAAATTGGATGATATTCAAAGAGAATTACCAAAGGAATCGAAACAGTTTGCACAGGCTGATTTAGCAGCTAATTTTGAACGGGTTTATGATGAGGCGCGTTCGATATTTGAAAAGCGACTGTATGTGAGTTAAAGTAGCGACGTTCTTTGTACTCTTAGCAAAAAGCGGATTTTGTAAAGAGTGTGGCATTTTTGAAGCATACTTTAATGAGTTTGACTGCAATAACGAAACGAAGCACAACAAGTATAATGTTAAGAGTACATTTAAACAATCGTTTAATTATACTTTTTTAGTTCCGTAAAAGGTGAATTACCGGAACTACTAAAAAGAACGACAAATTGAACTGGAAGCGAATATGTTAGCAACATTTTCAAGTCATTTTGTAAAACGGCCGTTTTAAGGAACTAAAATCTATGTATTTTATTTCTTTACTAACTCCACTTCATCTTCTGCAATCGCACCGCATTCAATATAGCTAGCAACGCCACCCCCACATCCGCAAAAACGGCTTCCCACATTGTGGCAAGTCCACCAGCACCAAGAATAAGAACTATAATCTTTACACCAAATGCCAAACCAATATTTTGCCAAACAATTTTTCGGGTAGAACGCCCAATTTTAATTGCTCTTGCGATTTTTGAAGGTTGGTCCGTCTGGATAATGACATCCGCCGTTTCAATGGCAACATCGCTACCCAAACCGCCCATCGCGATACCTACATCACTTGCTGCCAATACCGGTGCATCGTTGATACCGTCGCCTATGAAGGCAACCTTCAAATCTGGTTGTGCTTTGAGCTTTTCGACTTCGTTCAATTTATCTTCCGGTAATAGACCGCCCTTAGCCCAATCTATGCCCAATTCTTTTGCGACCTGTTGAGTTATGGAATCCTTATCGCCCGAAAGCATAATGATTTTGGAAATCCCAGAATCCCTAATTTGCTTTATGGCTTGGTGCGCATCTTCCTTTAGTTCATCGGCAATGGTCACATAGCCCGCAAATTTTCCATCAATGGCGACCATGACGATGGATTCCACAATGTCATTGGTTGCAGATGGAGCTTCGATGTTATTTGAGGTCATCAAAGCCTTATTCCCTACCAGAACAGTCTTACCATTAACCGTTCCCAATAAGCCTTTTCCAGCCACCTCAGAAACATTCGTGGCATCTAAATCTGCACCTTCAGCTTTATATTCCAGAATTGCTTTTGCAATAGGATGGGTAGATTGTTCTTCCATTGCCATCAAGTATTTCATAAATACCGCTTCCGAGAAATTGGAACTGTTTATTACTTCCTTAATCTTGAAAACACCTTTGGTCACGGTTCCCGTTTTGTCCATTACCACAGTAGTCACTTTGGTCATTGCATCCAAAAATGAAGCTCCTTTAAATAGTATACCGTTGTGCGAGGCTGCACCCAGACCACCGAAATAGCCGAGAGGAATCGAGATGACCAATGCACAAGGACACGAAATCACGAGAAATATTAAAGCTCTGTACAGCCAATCACGAAACACATAATCATCCACGAAAAAGTAAGGCAAGAATGTCAGACCGATAGCGAGAAAAACAACGATAGGCGTATAAATCCTTGCGAACTTCCTTATAAATAATTCCGTCTTTGATTTTCTTGCAGTCGCATTCTGTACCATATCAAGAATTCGTGCAATGGAACTATCTTTAAACTCTTTTGTGGTCTCGATTTCGATTACACCATCGAGATTTATGCTTCCGGCAAAAACACTATCTCCTTTGGCGATAGTATCGGGTTTGCTTTCGCCTGTTAAAGCTGCGGTATTAAATGAACCTTTATCAGAAAGCAGAATACCATCGAGTGGTACTTTTTCGCCCACACGCACCTGAATCTTTTCGCCTATCTGAACAGTCTCGGGATTGACCGAAATGAAATCGCCATCACGGTTTACCAAGGCTTCATTAGGGCGCACGTCCAATAATGCTTTTATATTTCTTTTAGCACGGTTAACAGCAGCATTCTGAAACAGTTCTCCAACGGCATAGAAAAGCATTACCGCAACACCCTCGGGATATTCGCCTATGGCAAATGCGCCCAAGGTTGCAATGGACATTAGAAAAAATTCTGTAAAGAAATCGCCATTCTTGATACTGTTCCATCCTTCTTTTATGACTGGAAATCCAACTGGAATATAGGCTACCGTATACCAGACAACACGAATCCAACCCTTAAAAAATGGAAAAGCATCGAAATAATCAATGGCGATTCCTGCTATCAACATTACAAAGCTAAAAATCGCTGGTAAATAAGTTCTGAAATTGGAGGCTTCTTCTGGACTGCCGTGATTGTGTCCGTCATCGTGATTGTGCCCGCCTTGGTGTTCCTTTGGGTCTAAATCCCGTAAGTTTACTTTTTTCTTTTTCATGAGTGTAATTTCCTAATTATTTTGATGCAACAGAAGTGCATTTATTGCCTGCTGCATTTGTCACAGATTCCCTTCAAAACCAAATTTGCGTCTTCGGCAACGTAACCGTCCGGGAGGTTGATATGTGGAATCTTATGTTCAGTCAGACAGACCGTCTCATTGCAGTTGCTGCAATGAAAATGAAGGTGTAAATCCTGTTCAATCTCACAGTTACAACCGGGCTCACATAAGGCATACTTGGTTGTGCTAGTGCCATCGTCTATCTGGTGTACGATTCCTTTTTCCTCAAAGGTTTTCAGCGTTCGGTATAACGTAGTCCTGTCAGATTTCGCGAAAGCGTTCTCAATATCCGTAAGGGCGACCGCAATTTCCTTTTCGGCCATATATTTATAGATCAA
Organism: Maribacter aquivivus; assembly: GCF_900142175.1. Lineage (NCBI taxonomy): Bacteria > Pseudomonadati > Bacteroidota > Flavobacteriia > Flavobacteriales > Flavobacteriaceae > Maribacter > Maribacter aquivivus. The sequence continues at coordinate 84,813 of NZ_FQZX01000001.1, forward strand.
GATGCGCATTGCCGTAGGACGCACATTTTTATTTTCCAATGTTTTTTCTATTTCCTTCATGCTTTATTATTAATGGCCGTGACCTCCTTCTTCTTCGCTATTCTTTGCTTTTGCCAAAAGGGTAAAAGAATCCTTTAAAACAATTTCCATAGAAGTAATGTCCTGCGTTTCATCGACAAATTCGAACGCAACAAAACCTTCTTCCTCGTTACCTTTTGTGATTTCGAGCATTTCAAAATCATTCATCGGGTTTTCACCTTCTCTCCGTTTTCCGAGGGATTTAAAAATATACTGTTTTGCTTCAAATCGAACTATGGCTTCTTCTGGAACGGCATATCGTTCCTGCGCTTCCACTTCAATAGCTGCATTGACGAACATTCCTGGCAATAAGTCTTCATTTTTTTCCTTTAAATGACCGTGAATCGTAATAGACCTATCGTCACGCACGTTGCTTCCAATGAGAAATACTTCGGCTTCCATCCATTCTTCCGGTGCATTTGCCAGTCTAAAGCGAATGCGTTGCCCATTACGAATCAAGGGAATATCATCTTCATATACCTTAAGTTCTACATGTAAATCTGTTGCATCGGTAATATCCATTATTACATCTTGGGGATTGAAATATTTTCCTGTGTTGATATAAACATCCCGAACCACACCATTTATGGGCGAATACACATTCACGACAGTTGATAGATTACCATTTTTTACACTTGTTGGGTTTATACCTATCAATCGAAGTTTACTTTCAAGCGACTTGATGTTTGCCTGATTGGTCAAATACATACTTTTCGCCTTTTGGAATACTTTTGTTGATGTTACATTTTCATCGTTCAAGGTTTGCTGACGGTCAAAATCTGCTTTGAGATAATCATTATTTGCCAGAGCTTCCAAATATTCCCTTTGGAACTCGATAAATTCTGGATTTTCCACACTTGCTATTACCTGACCCTTTTTAATTCTGCTACCAGGAAGCATTTCGGTATATTTCAAAAATCCCCCGTACAGTACTGTAACTGAAATATTGCCCTGTGGTGGCACATCAATCATTCCGTTTACCGAGATTTCGTGTCCTATTTTTCGTTTTTCAACCTTACCAATGACAATGTTGGTCTGTTCCATTTGCGCATCGGTCAGTTCAACTTGATTTTCTTCTCCTTTGTGGTCATCTTCAACCATTGGTTGTGCATTATCCTTACAACCTGTTGACATTAAAGCGACGATAAAAAAGATTGTTATATATATATTCTTCATTTTATTGATTATTAGCGATGAGTTCTTCGATTTTTATGAGTGTTTGATTGTACTGGTTTACAAAATCCAAATATTTCACTTGAATAGTCATTGCCCTGTTAAGCCCTTGGATGTATTCGATATACCCAACTTCCCCTTCCTGAAATCCACGTTGGGAATTTTTCAACAGCAATTCCGCTTGCGGCAAAGCATTGTTTTTGTACGATTCCAGATTTGTTTGCTCCGTTTGAAGCGTTTCCCATAAGGTATCAAACTGGGTCTGCGCTCTGTTTTTTATAGCTTCCAATTGTGCTTCGTTCTCCATTTTTTGGATTTTGGCAGCTTTGATTTTCGCTGTGTGTGGTTTTAACCAAATTGGGATACTCAAACCCAATTGCACACCTGTAAATCTATCTCCAGAATCGAATACTGTTGGTGTTCCGTTTGCGGTTTCGCCATTGCCTATAAAGGATTGATTGAAATAACCCAATGTGATATCTGGTAATAGTTTTGAAACAGCCACGGATTTTTCATTTTCGGCAAGTTCGATTTGCTTTTGGTAAAAAGCGAGCGTTGGATTATTTGAGATTGCTGTGGAATCCTTCAACTGGGGTAACATTTCAGTTTTTACTTCTAAATTTCCTACATTGATATCAACCAAACTATCTGTATTCATCAGATTTTGCAATTGTAGTTGATGGTTTTTAAGGACAGAAGCGTTATCCAAAATCATAATCTGAATATCTGCCAGTTCCACATTGGCTGTTGCCTGCTCCAATGCATTGCTTTCGCCTGTTTTATAACGCAAGTTCGCGGCGTAGGCAAACCGTTCATAAATGCTGTCCTGTTTTTGCAGTACCATTTGTTTGCTCTTGATATACCACAATTCGTAATACGTGGATTTAACTTGGGCAATCAAATCATTTTTTAGAACCGCTTCATTCAGTTCGCTTGCCTCAATTTTGGTTTTTACCAATTTATTTTGGCTTCCATAAAGTGTTGGGAACGCAAACTTTTGACTAACGCTAAAACGTGTATCATTATCTGCAATGCTATTGATTTGTCCATATTCCAAACCAAAATCAGTTTTAGGTAAATCGAAACTACTGCCTTTCAATGCCTGCTGCTGTTCTGTCTCCAAACGTGACACCTTGATATTGGGATTGTTTTTTAATGCTGTTTCAATTACTTCATCAATATTTTGATAGACTTTTACTTGAGAAGTTGTCTGCGCATTTATGGAAAAGGCACTTCCGAATAATGCCATCAGCATAACAAGAGCTGTCTTATTAGGTTTCATCTTTAATTTTTTTTCAGAATAATAATAGAGGATTGGCAATACCACGAGCGTTAAAAAGGTTGCTGTAATCAAACCACCAATCACTACGGTTGCCAAAGGTCGCTGTACTTCTGCGCCAGAAGTTTGGGAAATTGCCATTGGCAAAAACCCTAGAGAGGCTACGGAAGCGGTCAAAATTACAGGACGTAAACGGGTCTTTGTGCCTTGATAGATGCGTTGGAAAATATCTGAAATTCCGTCTTTTTTAAGTCGGTTAAATTCCGCAATTAAAACGATACCATTTAGGACCGCTACACCAAACAAAGCAATAAATCCAACTCCTGCAGAAATACTAAATGGCATATCTCGAAGCCAAAGTGCAAACACACCCCCAATGGCTGATAATGGAATTGCCGTAAAAATGAGCACACCTTGTTTGATTGACCCAAACGTAAAGTATAACAGAATAAAAATGAGCAACAATGCGAGTGGAACTGCAATTGCCAAACGTTCTCGTGCTTCCACAAGATTTTCAAACTGCCCTCCATACGAAATAGTATAGCCTGGTTTCAGATTGATTTGTGAATCGATTTTTGAACTTATTTCATCAACAACGCTTTCCACATCCCGATTACGCACATTGAAGGCTACGATTATTCGTCGTCGTGTATCATCTCGTTGAATTTGGTAAGGTCCATCTTTTATGGAAACATTTGCTACCTGTTGCAAGGGAATCTGTTGGCCATTGGCACCATTGAGATACAGATTCTGGACATCGTGAAGGTCTGTTCTGTTTTTATTTTCCAAACGTACTACCAAGTCAAACTGCTTTTCGCCTTCATACACCAAGCCTGTGGAAGCTCCAGCGAATGCAGCTTGAATCGTATTGTTTACCGATTTTATATCCAATCCGTATTTTGCAAGTTGTCCACGATTGTAGTTGATGACTATTTGTGGCACTCCCGTGACCTCCTCCGTATAGACATCCACAGCACCTTCCACCGTTCCTGCCAATTTTCCGATTTGGCTTGCATAGGTAGAAAGTTGATTTAAATCTTCGCCATAAATCTTGATGGCGACATCTTGACGCACACCTGTCATCAACTCATTAAAACGCATTTGAATCGGTTGTTGAAAACCAAAGGTAACACCAGGAATAACTTCAAGTGCTTCAGCCATTTTATTTGCCAAATCTTCCCTGTTGGATGCCGAAACCCATTCTGATTTATCTTTAAGAATTATCATTAAATCGGCAGCCTCAATCGGCATCGGATCTGTTGGGATTTCTCCCGAACCAATTTTAGATACGACTTGTTCCACCTCTGGAAAATTATCCAAGAGGATTTTTTCAGCTTTGGTAGTCGCTTTTATTGTATTTGAAAGGGAACTTCCCGTAATAACTCGTGTTTCTACCGCAAAATCGCCTTCTTCAAGTGTTGGAATAAATTCGCCACCCAAGCTTTGGAACACTAAAAAAGCGGTGACGAAAAGTGCAATGGTACTACCAACTACAATAATTCTTGTACGCATTGCCCAATGTATGATTGGTTCGTAAATGCAATAAAAGAAGTCCATTATTTTATCGGAAATATTCCGCTTGTGTTCTGTTTTTTTGCTCAAGACCAATGCCGACATCATTGGAATGTAAGTCAGCGACAATAAGAATGCTCCCAAAATAGCGAAACTTACCGTTTGCGCCATCGGTCCGAACATTTTGCCTTCCGTTCCCACCAAGGCTAAAATAGGTAGATATACAATTAGGATGATGATTTCTCCGAAAGCTGCTGAATTTCGAATTTTACTTGCAGATTGATACACTTCTTCATCCATTTCAGCCTGCGTCAATTTTCTGGAAATTTTTAACGCCCCTAAATGGAATAGGGTCGCTTCCACAATAATGACCGCACCATCCACAATTAAACCAAAATCAACTGCTCCCAAACTCATCAGGTTTGCCGAAACACCAAAAATATGCATCATACTAAACGCAAATAGTAAAGCGAGAGGAATAACGGATGCTGTAATCAAACCAGCACGCCAATTGCCCAACAATAAAAGTAAAATGAAAATCACGATAAGCGCACCTTCCACAAGATTGGTGGTAACTGTACCAATGGCATTGTCCACCAATTTAGTTCTATCCAGAAAGGGTTCGATAACCACACCTTCGGGCAAGGTTTTGCTAATGGTTTCAATTCTATCTTTTACATCCTTTATTACTTTGGCGGAGTTAGCGCCTTTCAACATCATAACAATCGCACTAACCACTTCGCCTTCGCCATTTCGGGTTGTTGCGCCATAACGAATCGCCTTTCCTGTTTGAACTGTTGCAACATCACTTATCAAAATAGGAATGCCACTTTCTGTCTGCTTTACAAGAATATTCTTGATATCTTCTATCGAACCAACAAGGCCTTCGCTTCTAATAAAAAGTGCTTTGTCATTTTTTTCAATATAAGCACCGCCAGTATTTTGATTGTTATTTTCGAGTGCGCTGAAAAGGTCGGAAATGGAAACACCCATACCGTTCAAGCGTTCTGGACGAACTGCAATTTCATATTGTTTTAGATAGCCACCAAAACTACTGACGTCTGCAACGCCTTTCGTTCCCAATAGCTGGCGTTTAATGACCCAATCTTGTATCGTCCGAAGCTCTGTTGCTGTGTATTTGTCCTCATAACCAGGCTTTGTAGCAATGACATATTGATAAATTTCACCAAGTCCCGTAGTCAATGGTGCGATTCCTGGCTTACCGATGCCCTCTGGAATTTGGGATTGAGCATCCGCCAGACGTTCGTTTACCTGTTGTCTTGCCCAATACACATCTACATTCTCCTCAAAAACAATGGTTACAACCGATAATCCAAAACGTGAAAAAGAACGAATTTCATCGATTTGGGGAATGGTTGTCATTGTGAGTTCAATGGGAAAAGTGATTAATCGCTCAACCTCTTGGGCTGCAAGTGTTGGCGAGGTCGTAATGACCTGTACTTGATTATTGGTAATATCCGGAACGGCATCTACAGGAAGCTGTTGCAATGAATAAGCACCCGTGATAATCAAGGCTAGAGTGAGTAAACCAATAACCAGCTTATGGGTTATGGAATACCTAATAATTTTATTAAGCATAGAAAGAATTTAATACAGTTAAACATCACGGAATTATGCCAAAAAATTGCAATTGTCCGCAGCGGAGTGTGACCTTTCTCGGTCAAAATCGGATATAGTTATCCTAGTGTAAAACTGACTATGCCTTTGGAGGCTGGAAAAGAGAGTGTGAAATGTCATTGCCGAAGCTATCGAAATGCGCAAATTTTTCCTTGAAATTCATAAGAATCAAGGGTTCGAACGAAATAATGTTGGATTCGATGGTATGGATATGGCAGCAATGGCAATTGCAAAATGGGGAACACAGGTCGGTTGCGCCATGGTCATGATTTCCATCCATCGCGATTACATTTTCGATTTCCGCATCATCACTTGACATCTTCCCATCATTACACGGAATGAAATTGAGTGCCAAAAAATATAGCGATAATATGATTGCGATTGATTTCACTTTCCAAAGATAACAAGAAATTCATGCAACTGTATTGCAAAGCTTTACTATGCTATGAGTTCCTAAAAAAAGAAAGTTGTACGGGACTGCATTTAATTTCTAAAGTTCAAATAAGGGTATTTCCATAGAATTTAACTAGTACGTTTAAACCCACCTTTATTTAGACTTTCAAAATTGCAGATTTAGTCTACTTATAACGACCGTTTAAATGGACCTTTCTCAACATTATTTAGTAACTATTTACAAATAGCACTTTTAATAGAAAGTTTTTGCATAGAGGACTATTACATAAAAGGTGCAAATAGTGAAGTAATCTCTTCTAGATAAAATTAACGATAAAATCTATTTTAGACAGAGTTCAGTTTACACCATCATTCATGGACTAACCGATTGTAATAGGATACAAATTCCACAACATCCTCATCGCTGATTTCATCCGAAATTTGTTTAGATGAGATGACCATATCTTTGATATTAATTTTCAAAATATCGTTGAGTTCTATTAAGTCTGATTGGTTATGACCAAAAGCGGTATAGGCTTCAATTTTACCTTTTATAATACTCTTGAAAATATCCAGCGCTATAAACGCGGTATCAGGGATATTATTGTTATGGACCTGTTCATTATCCATAGCTTAAAAAGGCCCTTTTTCCCTCGGTCTTTTACTGGTAACTTTCCATTGACCGTTTTCTCTAACCAACTTGAAAATTCCAGTTTTCCCATCGTAGGTGCTGCTGTATTTTATCCAGGCAATTTCGCCATCAACAGCTTCATCTAAAATTTCCACTTCGATGTTTTTATCAGAATCCGGTATCATATTCTGTACAGTAATCAAACTGGCATAGCCTTCTGTAGTAGTATGTTTTTTTAAAGCTGATTCATCTTTTGAAAAAAAACTTCCCGCAACTGCCTTGGCAGTTTCAGAAGGGGATTTTGTTGTGCTTTCTGAACAAGAAAGGAACAACAGTACAAGCGAGCAAATGACGATTTTTTTCATAACAATTTTAATTTGGGTTATTGATATACTTATGCGATACCTTCAATTTTAAATCCCTTTCCCCATTTTTCTCATTCAGCTCAACCACTAATCTACGGTCATTAATTATTGAAAATTTAGGCATTACATAAACTAATTTTACAACTTCGCCCTCAGCTATTCTGGACGGTACGTTGTGCTTAAAAATGGGTTCTTGAAGCAGCTTTTGTAACGATTTTCTTTTGCCTTTTTGTCTTGTTTCTAGCGAGAGATTTAAGAAATTTAAGTCGTAATCCAAACTCGATTTATTCTCAATCTGGATAACAAAGTAGAGTTCTTCCTTATCAAAAACTATATTCTCAACACTCAAAACGATGCTTTCATTTCGTTTTTGTATCGTACCTATTCGTTGCTTTCTTTCAAGAAGATAAGAAGAGAATTTTGTGTAGTAAAATCTGCTGTTATCTACTAAATTCTCAACTTCAGTTACTTCGGTAGTGTCAATGATGATAGGTTTTTCATTGCCTATACTACTTGATTGTGACACGAAATAATTGAGCTTCGATAGCTGCTTTCTATATCTTATAATATACGAAAAAATCGCCCCATTTCTATTGATTATCAATAAATTACTTTCTTTTCCAGGGGTTGCCTGAAGCAATCCAAAGTACTGTTCTTTTTCACGATTGTAGGTAAAGACAAAATTATCCGAACCAGTTACACCTTGCCTAATAGGTTCTGGAAAGAACAGCGCAACGTTTTTGGTGTCGTTGGCATAAATGGTGTCGAGAACTTTGGTTGTTTGTGCTTTCGCGAAAGCGGAAATACATATGACTGCTATTATTAAGACTGAATTTTTCATAAGAGTGCGTTTTTAAATACCCATTATAGGCCTCATAATTTTGGTTTTAAGATTAATTTGTAATTGTTCAAAACCGTAACTTTTACGTTACGATTACTACGTCTAAGAACTTTTGTAATTCCACCTACTTGCGGAACGGCAGGTATGTTGATGTCGCCAATAATGTCGTCAAGAACTTCGGTGGTGGCTTCTGCTCTAAAGTTATTCTCAACATAAATACCTTCGCTTCCATCTTGCAAATCGAATGCTTTGAGCTTTGTAGGATGATGACTAATATTTTCAATTTCAATCAGCGCGCGATTGGGTTGAAAACTAATAAACCCAAAAACTGGTGTATTCTTTGGCATCAGCTTACCATTGATAGTTGCCGATTTAGTAAGGCGCATTCTTAATCTTGTATTTGCCATTACGATTTGGCTGCCATCAACGATGACATAGATACTGTCATCTGTATTTCCAATACTAGAAAAGGCATTGGGTTTAGGCGAAGCAGCAAAAAACAATTGATGTTCTAGACCCAATTCTTTAGCTTGAATTTTTTGTTCTCTTTTAATATCGGCTGAGTCAATTTGCTGGATATTCTTTTGAGCGACTTTCCTTTGTCCAAAATTTTGATATCGTTTTTCAGAATATTGAATTTTACCAGCATTATAAATACTATCCACAATACGTTCTTTTTCACGTTCCGGAAGGTCTTGGTCATAAAATCCCAAGGAATCAATTAGTTTTTCATCGTAGATACTAGGCGCATTATTTTCTCGCACTTCCTTTAGGTCGTTAATAGCATCCAATTTAGAATCATACTCTTTTTGGTTTTCGTCCAAATCGGGTATCAAGGTCTGTTCAAGGTTTTCAGTTTCACTTTCATCATCGCCCATAACCATTACAGAATAGGAAATCAGGAATATGAAAATCACAGCCAATACAGCTGCAAAGACAATTTTATTTTTCTCTACTTTCATCAGATAATTTTTTAAGTGTGTTTTCAAAGTATTCCGTAATCAAAAGACCGTGCGGATTGTTTGGAAAGTTTCTATCAACTGGAATTAAGTTTCCACTAGAAACGAGTTCGTAGGTATCTATTATTGAACCTCTATTAATTTCAAAGACGCTAACCGTTCTAAATACGTATGTTCCATTTTGTTCTTCGATTTGTGAGTCTATACTCAGTACTTTTTGAACTAGCGAATATTGTAGCAATCGGTTATAGACACCATCTGCTTTTTTCTGACGGTACAAATTATCCACAGAACTATTACCCAACCAAAGCGCCTTTTCCAGATTCCGTTCATAATTGCTAGCATCAATGTTATAGAAGTACTTATGGAACAGGTCTAAATGGGCTAAAGCTTCAACCTGAAAATTTTCTTTTTGGGTAACGAGTTTAAGCGGAATAATACTGCCATCGGTATTAATGGCGAAAGCGCTATTGAGTGCTTTTTTATTCGTTTTAAAAGCCATCCAAAGTGAAAAGGTGCTGGACAGCATTGCAAAAATGACAACTGCCAACACGATAAATCTGTTTAATTTTAAGACCTTGTATATGTTCTTGTATGGTGTTTTCATATTTCTATTTTTAATCTGCCTTAGGCAGTAAACAATCTGAGCGTAAAAGATGTGGCGCGTTTATATAATTTGAACTTTAGAAAAAGAATGAAACCAACAGACCCAAGCTGAACGACAGGTGCAAAAAAGCCCTGGCCAACATCTGTCCCAAAAAGGTTTGTCCAAAAATTTGTATTGATTTCAGTATAGAGAGCGTTTACAAATACATTGACCAAAAAGAAGGCTGGCACCAACATATAGACCGCAGCGTACAACTTGAAAAATGTATAAGCAAGCGAACGGAATTTTCCAAAAACTGCTAAACTTATAACCAAGGGGAAGAAGGCTTGCATTATGCCCAATAAAAAATAACGTTCTGAAAGGAATAACGGATAGATGAACAAATCCAAAATCCAGAGGAAAAGGCTAATAATAAATGCAAGTATTTTGAACCCGTAAAGTGGTGTCACCAATGCTTCATATAGCAGCGTCATTGCTGCTGTTGCGACCTCGATAATATTGACATCTTCTTCAATGGGAATATCCTGCATCTGCAAAGGCAATAAAGCTGGTGCTGTACCACGATACTGCCCTTCAATGGAAACTAGGATGCTATCGAAAAAACCTAGTACTTGTGTAGAGAAAATCACCAGAAGAACAACTGCAAAATTCTTTGTGAGTTCCGAAGGACTTAGCCCCCAGGTATAACCATCTTTATCCGCAACCCCTTCATTATATTTTTTTAGGATATTGACCAAAAAGAATAGTACAGCAAGCGTTTTCATTCCAGCAATGGTGTATTGCGAAAAATCACTTGCCTTTATCGTTTGAAAGACTGCATCTACATATTCAAGCCCAAAACTCATTAGTAATCTGTTTCGCGGTTATTGACTTTATCCTGCATTTTTCTAAAGGAAATAATATCCCTGTAGCGTTTCGTTTTTGTCTCAATATTGGAAACCATTTGTTTAGATTCTAGTTCTTTTTCCTTTAAAACTTCAGCACGTTCAGCATCCGACATTTTTAGGTTATCGCTTGATAAAATTTCACCCATAAAATCAACCGTATCTAATGAGTTTTGGACTATGGCATCAAATGATTCCGCAACCCGTGTTACTTCCTCGGGCTTGATGTAAGGCGAGTTTAAAATATCCTGTAAGTCGTTTTGCATTACATTAATAAGGCGTTGATTGTTTTGTGCAATTTGCTCAACTGCTCTAAGTTGTTGTACCACACTCGATACTTTCTCAATGCTTTCTTTTGCATCTTTCAAGAACTGTACGGACTTAATCATTTGAGCTGTCTGCTTTCCAGATTCTACCAGTTGTTTTACTAAACTGATAAAATTGGTATTGTCGTAAGTGGGCATTCCTTGGGCAGTAGCACCGCCAGGCAATAAAATGGCTACCGTGAAGATTAGTCCGAACAAGATTGTTTTGATTTTTGTGTTCATAATATTATGTTTTATATGTGAATTCAATTATTGCTTTTTCCATATCGTGATGCTCATCGTAGAGCTTCATTATTTCCTCGTTTTCTTGTCCATCCGTTAAGTAAGCTGCATACACTTCTTTGGGAACTTCTAACCTGAAAATGTTGCTTTCCTTGCCTATTTTGATGAACATTTCGGTGTATTTCCGTGGACCAGAAAGATTGTTTTTGATGGATTTTAATTGGTTTAAATCGTGGCTGGATAGGTTGAGTCTTTTGACCAATTCGTCATAACCCTTTTCATTGTTCAGGCTATAAATGACTTGTGTGTTTTCAAGTATGCTTGCCGATGTTGCATTATTTGGAAGCTGATTTATCGACTGAAGAATAATACCAATAGCACCATTTTGTTTACGGATGGCTTGGTAATAGAATTCCACACTTTCCAGTACATTATCAAACTTCAGTTGCTTTGCAAACTCATCGAAAAGGATGATGCCTTTTTCAGCACGATTTTTCCATATCGTTCTTTGAATGGCTGACTTTATCAACTTCAACATTACGGACAAGATTTCTTTATTGTCCTTGACTTCATCCAGTTCAAACACAATCAAGCGTTTGTCTTCAATTTTATAGGTTTGGTCTTCACTAACTTCAAACAGGAAGCTATATAGACCATCGCCGACATATTCGGACATTACGTGCAAGAAGCTTGTAATATTGAAGTAGTCGGGATGGATTTTTAAGGTGTCCAGAAGATCTTTCTGATTCCTCTCTATAAAGTTGTAGAAACCATCTAAGGAATGATTTTCTGAAGTATTATTGTAATAATGGCGTAGTATCTTTTTAACCGAAACCGATTGTGCTTTGGTAACTTTTAAATCTGAGGCGAAAAGTTCAAACAAGAAAACGGACAAGTCTTCCAAACGTTCTGGTGTTAGGTCATTTTTATCACTTATATAAAAAGGATTGATGCCTAAATTTTTGCCACTTTCATAGCGAAGCACAGTATATTTTTCGGGATAGAGTTTGGCAAATTTGGTGTAGGATCCACCAAGGTCAATTATGACCAGGCGGACACCACTTTCAAAATACTGGCGCAGAATGTTATTTGCCAAAAAGGACTTGCCTTCGCCAGTAGGTGCAAAAATGGCAAAGTTTCTTGCCTTAATGCGCTTCTTGCGTTCGTCCCAAACATCTTTAAGAACAGGCACATTATGTTCCCTATCATTAAAGATGATTCCGGTAGTATCAGAATTATAATTGGTGTTATTGATGAACAGGCATAAAGCGTGTTTTAAATCGGTAACATATAAATCGTTATTTGAAAAGTTTGAAGAAAAACAGCAGTAACTATTTAGGATATAATTCTTTCGTTCCTCACCTCTAGGATAGTAAGGAATAATGTCTAGTTCCTTAAACTCGGTCTTTATTTTTGAACCGATTCGACTTAAATTTTCTGGGTTCTTGTCCCAATAGATGATGTTTAAATGACCTCGAATAATACGTGCATTATCATCAGCGTTGATTTGGTCAAGGATATGCTGAATTTTACCGAGGACTACTTTATTCTGCGAACCGAAGTTGGAACTTTTATTAAGTTCTTCAACTTTCTTATCCAGTAGCTTGCGCCACTTCTGTTTGTCATCCAGATAAAGGATTTGATTGACAATATGATTTTCATTAAGCGTGAGCCCTAAGCCATCAATAAACCCTTGATGAAACACAAAATCGTCAGAAGTGAATTTCTCATTGGTCTTGCTACTCTGTACACTTTCGCCAAAGCACAGTTCGCTATTGATAGCCAGGGCATCAAAATGGTTTTCGCCAATATTGACGCTTTTTTTATCTAATATGATATCGGTGTCAAACCCTTCATTAAAACCATTGAAATATCCATTCGTTAACTGCTGAATATCTTTCGCTTTAAGCGAAGCAAATTTCATTTTTCGACTATTGTTTATGAAGGAAACAGAATCACTAACAGAACCGACAAAGCTCTTAACGTTGTCATCCAATTGTTGTGTAATCCCTTTGGAAACTTTACGGAAAGGGTTGACATATTTTGAATTGTTCAGCGCTTTATTCTTAGTGAGCGTAAAGAACAAAAAGCAACGATGTTCCATATAATCACGTCCTTTGAAGTGGTCGTGTGTTGCTTTTTCCAAAAACGTTGTATTTGGAAGCGCTTCTGAAGTGTATGTTTTTTTAAGATATATGTCCTGTTTTTGCACTACAGTACCAATAGGTAATGATTTCAAAGCCTGAAACCAAGCACCGTGTATATCTTCAAAGTCTTTTTCGGACAATGAATAAATCTCTGGTAACGTACCTTCATAGCACAGGACAACATTACCATTGTTGGCAAATATGATATTGTCTTGAATATCTACAATAGGTTGATATGCTGAAAGATTAATCTTGTTCATAGTTGAAGCCAGAGTTTCTTTTGTTACTTATTATTCTCGGAAAAGCATTAGCCATCTGAAAAATTTGTGGGTTATGTGTTATTCTCGTTAAGGCTACGTACAAGGCAGCATTAAAAACGAGTATTCCAATTATTATCCCGAAGCTGAAAGAGAAGATTATGATGAGCAGCGAAGCCAAAATGGAAACCATCATTAACGCAAACAGGGAAATAGGCAGCCCAAAAATGACCGCCCGTTTCCTAATGTTTTTATAGACCTCGAAGCGTTTCATCTATACTACGATTCCTATTAGGTATGTGAAGATGCCGACAACTGCGCCAGCAATCAAAACAAACACTAGCACTCTGGTAATCCCTTTTTTAAGGTCTGCATTTTCCCCAAAGAAATGCCCTGCATTAAACAGGAAACCAACTAAAAAAATGACACCAAGTAAAATTGGAAAGATGGTACGTATGGTATCGCCCACATCATTAACGGAATCTTCAATGCCACCAATTTGTGCAAAAAGTGATGTTGAGAGCAACGATAAAAAAGTTGCTAAATAGATTGATTTTTTCATAATAAAACTGTTTAAATTTTTATTCATTTTCTCTTTCTGAAATTTACATATATTTGTACATAAATAACTGATAATCAAATATTTGTGAAAAAAATATTATTTGAAATCCATTGAATTTAATTACTATTATTTGGCATCAAATTCTATGATTTTTTGAATGGAAATTGTTGATAACCTAAAAACTGAAAATGAAAAAAGTGCTCAAAAACGTCAGTTTTGTCTTTTTGCTTCTAAAAATGTGTATCGTTTTGGGACAAGAGACAAGTACTAAAAAACGAATTATAATTGATGTTGGACACGGTGGAAAAGATACCGGTGCGATAGGCATAAATAAAATCCAAGAAAAGGATGTTGTATTGGATATAGCGAATGCCATTTTGAAGCTGAATAATAAATTAGATACCCCTTTGGATATTTATTTAACCAGGTATACTGATACACTCATTTCGTTATCGGATAGAGCAAAACTGGCCAAAGCTCTAAAAGCCGATTTGTTTGTGTCGCTGCATTGCAATCATTCAGATAATCCAGATGCAAGAGGGATAGAAGTTTATGCTTCACAAAAGGGAACAAATAATTCCAAAGAATCTATTTATACAGGTTATCAAATTGAAAAAGCACTTTGCAAAGCCATAGGATATAAAAGTAGAGGAGTGAAGTTTGCAAATTTTCAGGTACTACGTGAAACTATTGACTATTGTACTTCGGTTCTTTTGGAACTGGGTTTTTTGAGTAATAGGGATGAAAGCAGTTATATTTCTGCTTCTAAGAATATCAAATTAATTGCCTTAGCCATTTTATTATCTATTAAAAACTAATACTATTATGAAAGATATATTTTTAGAGTTGACAAAAAGTTTAAAAGCTATTGTACTACAATTTATTGCAGAAGTAGTTTTATTATATAAGTCTTTTAGAAACTAGACTACTGCCATTTGTTTCTAGCAGTTCTATTAATCAAATAATTGCTATATTAAATATTATATATTTAAGTGTTTGCTTAAATAATAAAATAATGTAACTTTGCTTTATGGACAATAATTCTTGCATAAGACAACAAGCCGATTTAGAACAAATTAATCGTTGCAAAGACACGGTTTCGGAATTAAACGAATCGTTCGACTATTTGGCGAATGGACTTTCATTAGTTGGGAATAGCGTAAGACTTAAAGTACTATACCTACTCTTTGAAGAAGATAGGCTTTGCGTTTGTGATTTAAGTGATATTCTTGGAATGAATATTTCGGCCATTTCCCAGCATTTGAGAAAAATGAAAGACCGAAATCTATTAGAAACCGATAGAGAAGCCCAAACGATTTATTACTCATTGACCGCTGAATATGAAAAACTACTCAATCCGTTTTTCGCAATACTTGATAAGAACAAAGTTTTAGAAGCAATATGAAAAGTGAAAATAAATTAATTGGAGCAGGCTTGCTAACTGCAATTACAGCTTCCTTATGCTGTATTACGCCTGTTTTGGCTCTTATCGCAGGAACAAGTGGGATTGCTTCAACATTCTCTTGGATAGAACCTTTTAGACCTTACCTAATCGGGCTTACAATTTTAGTTCTTTGTTTTGCCTGGTATCAAATGCTAAAGCCTAAAAAGGAAATCGATTGTGAATGTGAGACAGACGAAAAACCAAAATTCACACAGTCCAAAACTTTTTTAGGAATTATAACTGTATTTGCAATAGTAATGTTGGCATTTCCATACTATTCAGGAATTTTTTACCCAGACACGGCAAAACACATTATCGTAGTAGATAAATCGGATATTAAAACAACTGAATTTAAAATTAGTGGAATGACCTGTGCGGGTTGTGAGGAACACGTAAACCACGAAGTAAATAAACTCAGCGGAATCGTGAGCTCAAAAGCATCATACGAAAGTGGAAATGCAATCATTGAATTTGATAAAACCAAGACCAATGAAGCGGAAATTGAGAAAGCAATTAATTCTACAGGTTATAACGTGACCGACAAAAAAGAAAAATAATGGAAACTATATTGACATCTGAAATAACTTGCCCAAACTGCGGACATAAAAAAGTAGAAGAAATGCCAACGGAATCTTGTCAATTCTTTTATGAATGTGAGAGTTGCAAAACGGTTCTAAAACCAAATGAAGGAGATTGTTGTGTTTATTGTTCTTACGGAACTGTGCCTTGTCCGCCGATTCAAGAAAACAAAAGTTGCTGCTGAAAAGACAATACTCTAAAAAATGATATATTAGGAAAATGCAAACGGAAGAAGAAATCCTAAAAATAAAAAAAGTAAAAAACACCGCAGTACGAATGGTTGTTCTGCGCCATCTTTTAAGCCTAGAAAAAGCTCAATCATTAAAGGATATTGAAAATGCGCTGCCCTATACGGATAGAAGTTCTATTTTCAGAACACTAAAAACATTTGAGGAAAACAAAGTTATCCACAGCATTGAAGATGGCTCTGGAATGACCAAATATGCAGTTTGTGCGGAAGGCTGTAACTGCGACCCAAAAGATTTGCACTATCATTTTTATTGTACTAACTGCGACAAAACGTTTTGTCTTTTCGACGTTCCTATTCCCAATATTCAACTTCCAAAAAATTTCAAGTTGCAACAAGCAAATATGGTCGTGAAAGGCCTGTGCGACAACTGCAACAGATAATCTTTGCAATCGAGTTGCGGTAAATGCTAAATACATTTGCAATATTCTTAAAAACCAGAATAAGCAAATGAAAAAAGTATTTTTAAACACATTATTTTTAATGTTATCAATTATATCATTCGCACAAACGAGTGATATTTCCATTTCTGTGAGCGATGCCGAAACAGATGGGCCATTATTGGGAGCGACTGTATATTTTGAAGAATTAGAGAAAGGAGCAGTAACAGATTTTGACGGAATTACCACATTTACAGAAATCCCAAATGGAAACCAAACCGTAAAAATTTCATATGTAGGTTTTAAAACCATTGAAACCACTATTGAGGTTGGCACAAAAAAAGAGTTCTCTTTCAAGCTCGAATCGGGAGGAAATGAATTGGATGAAGTCGTAATACAATCTTCAAGAAGTACACGAACTGTTAGAAAAATACCTACGAGAATAGAATTTATAGGTGCGGAAGAATTAGGCGAAAAAGCAGTAATGAATCCGACTAATATTTCAATGGTGCTTCGTGAAAGTACCGGAATACAAATGCAACAAACCTCGTTAAGTAGTGGAAACACCAATATTAGAATTCAAGGTCTCGATGGACGTTATACACAACTTTTAAGAGACGGATTTCCTTTGTATGGTGGATTTTCAAGTGGTTTGAGTATTTTACAAATTCCGCCTCTAGACCTACAACAATTTGAGATAATAAAAGGAAGTTCTTCTACACTTTATGGAGGAGGGGCTATTGCGGGTTTAATAAATATGGTATCAAAAACACCTGATGAAGAACCATCTTTGGATATTATGCTAACTCAAACACAAGCGTTGGGTAGTACAGCAAATGTCTTTTATAGTAAGCGAAATGAAAAATTTGGAGTTTCATTATACAGTTCTGGTCATTACCAAAAAGCGTATGACCCAGAAGATGATGGTTTCAGCAATCTACCAAAAACAACTTCGTTATCTTTTAACCCCAAATTCTTTTATTATCCTTCAGAAAAAACAACTTTTTGGATAGGTTTAAATGGAACTTATGACGACAGAATTGGTGGAGACATTACAAAAATTGAAAGTGGCGAAAATGGGATTCATCAATATACCGAAGAAAATCTTTCTAAAAGATTGACCAGTCAGGCTGTTTACGAAACACAGATAGATTCGGTCAGTTCATTGAACATCAAGAATAGCATCTCATTTTTCGATAGAAAACTATCTATTACCGATTTCAGTTTTGACGGCAAACAAACCAATACATTCACAGAAATCAACTATCAAAAGGCATCCAAAAAAACCGATTGGATTTTTGGTGCAAATTTATACACATCTAATTTTGATGAAAATGATAATGCGACATTACAACGAGACCAATCAGACGTTACTTATGGAGCATTTGTAAACAACATTTACGACGTTTCAGATAGTTGGATTTTAGAAACAGGATTAAGAGCAGACTACAATACAGATTTCGGTTTTTTTCCACTTCCAAGAGTTTCCTTGCTTTACAAGAACGACAGCGGATTTTCGAGCAGAATTGGTGGTGGATTAGGTTATAAAATTCCAGATATTTTCACCGAAGAGGCGGAATATATCAGTTTTGAAAATGTACTTGCTATAGATAAATCTGCTTTAAAGGCAGAACGTTCCTATGGTGTCAATTTTGATGTGAATTACCAAACAAGGTTATTCGATGTGGTAGGTTTTAGTGTTAACCAACTCTTCTACGTTTCAGCTATTAACAACGGGCTATTATTAAACTCAACAGACGATGGATTTTTTATGTTTGAAAATGCAACCGATAAAATAATAAGCAAGGGAGCGGAAACCAATATTAAATTTACGTACAAGGATTTTAGATGGTTTTTAAACTATGCACTCATTGATACAAAGCTGAACTATTTGGCAGGAAATCCGCAAAAACCGCTCACAGCAAAACATAATGCAGGTAGCGTTTTAATGTACGAATCTGATAAATGGCGCATAGGTTATGAAACTTTTTACACAGGAAAGCAGTTTTTGTCTAATGGCACAGAAACCACGGATTTTATAACTATGGGATTGCTTTTAATGCGCAATTTCAAATGGGGAACAACCTTTGTAAATTTTGAAAACTTTACAGACAGAAGACAAAGTAGGTTTTCACCTTTGGTTTTGCCACCACACGACAATCCAGAATTTCCAGAAATTTATGCGCCTACGGACGGTTTTATTTTTAGTGTAGGAGTAATTATTAAACCTTTTGGAAACGAAGATGAAGACTAAAATGAACAAAACGGTATTTGAAATTAGCAAGATGGATTGTCCTTCCGAGGAAAACCTAATCCGAATGAAACTGGACGGAATTCCAGAAGTTAAAAACCTTGACTTAGACATCGCTAAACGAAAACTGACCGTTTTTCACAACGGACAGGCAGACCAAATTGAAAAGTCGATTGACGAATTGAAATTAGGAGGAAAGAAAATTTCAACAGAACAAACCCACGAAACGGATTTTGATGAAAAAACAAGCCAAAAAAGGTTACTTTGGATTGTTCTTGCAATTAATTTCGCCTTCTTCATTATTGAAATGACGACAGGACTGATTTCAAAATCAATGGGATTAGTTGCGGATAGTTTGGATATGCTTGCGGATAGTTTTGTTTATGGAATTAGCTTGTTTGCGGTTGGAGGAACGTTGATTAAGAAAAAACGCATTGCAAAATTAGCTGGATATTTTCAAATAACACTTGCAATTATTGGATTTGTGGAAGTGTTGAGAAGATTTTTCGGAGCCGATAGGCTTCCCGATTTTTCGACAATGATTATCGTTTCAATTTTTGCACTTATTGCGAACGGCTTGTGCCTTTATATTTTGCAAAAGTCCAAAAGCAAAGAAGAGGCACATATGAAAGCGAGTATGATTTTTACTTCTAATGATGTCATTATTAATTTAGGGGTTATAACCGCAGGAGTTTTGGTCAATTGGCTAAATTCTAATAAACCTGATTTGATTATCGGAACAATCGTATTTGTCTTGGTAATTCAAGGTGCTTTTAGAATTTTAAAACTTGGTAAGTAATTTATTCTACTTTCTCTTATCCCCAGCCCGCTTGTCAAAAGCAATCAAATTAAACAGTTCTCGCATTCTGCTACGAACGCGATTACCATAGCGTTCTTCTAGTTCCTCGGCATTCAGATTAGTTGTAGCGTGGGTTTTCATTTTATGTTTGGTCTCAAGGTAAAGTTCGTATCGGGAAAGTAATACTTCGCCCATCACGTTTAAATCTTTACCATAAAATCTTCCTGCAGGTTCAATACCCAAATCATCAAAGCAATAGAATTTGGTACTGCCATAATCTTCAATAGTCTTAAAGCCTAGGTGGTTAAAGCTAAAAGCAACATTCCTGCACGGAATCATTTCGTACGGTCGTTGTAGCGGTACGATGTGTCGCAATAATTTCATTAAACTTGTTTTTCCACAGCCTACGGGTCCAGAAAGCAAAATGCCTTTGTCAATGTCTATTCCATACTTTTCACAATTGTCCTTATCCTTGATAAAATAGTGGCAGAGCTTTCGGATGATTGTGATATCTTCATCGTAAATTCTGAAATTTTTTCCGAATAATTGTCGGCCTTTGGCATTCAAGTAAATCAAGATTTTATCAAAATCGTAGAGAACACTTTTGCCATCAAATTTTCCTAGCGAATATTCCACGCCACCTTCGTTAATTTTAGAGGGGTTGTCCATAGTCTTTGTTTTTAGTGGTTCGCAAGTTGTCCTTGATTTGGGACGCCTCTTTAAAGTTTGGTTTGTTTTCCTCAGCGAAAAGTTCGGTTCTATCCATCCAATTTGTAGCTACTGCGCGCCAATCTCTAATCGCTTTTCCGTCGCTAGTTTGCCAATTACGAGTTTCATAGTGTTTATAGAATTTTTTTCCTTCATCAGCATTAATACCTTTTTCAATAAAAAAATCAATAATGGCCTGCCAGCCCTTTGGTTGTTTTATATTGTTTACTTGTTTGGTATTGTTTATAGTAGATACTAATGCTTGTCCACCTATGGGAGGGTGCAAGTCCACAGCTTGTCCGTTTATGGGATGGTGCTGTCCCGTAAGCGGTACACCATTGGGACGGTACTGTTCCGCAACCTGTTCTAATATGGGACTGTACCGTCCCATATCCGGTTCATCACTTGTCCCGATAATGGACATCTTGATTTTACTGCCCTTATATGGATTGTTGGAAGGAAAGTAGCTTAGATAGTCCCAAGCATTTAAATCGGTCACACATCTGTGGTATGTGGATTTTGAGCCTATTTTAGACGCAAGCATCAAATCCCTGCGGTTCACGTAAAATTCATCCGCAAATCTAGAGCTGTTCCATTCTTGGAACAGCGCCATATACAAACTGATATGTGTAGGATTGAGCCGGTCATCAAAAAAGAACTTTTCAAAAGCCGCATTGAGTAGCTTTATATAGTTCATCGCCTAAGAATTAAGACCGTGCTGCACTCGGTTGGCGGTCATTATCGTTTGAATTTCTTCAGAATCATAGTAAATGATTCCCCCAACTTTGGTGTAAGGCAATGTACCATTGATACGTAGGTTTTGTAAGGTGCCTGGACTTACTTGTAATAAATCCATAACCTCGGAAGATTTGAGGTATTTCTTGAGCTTTCCCTTGGCCTGATTGGTCAATAGTTTTTTAATGTCATCGAGTAATTCTAGTTTGAATTCCCGAAGGTCGTCTGTGGTAATAATACTTGTCGGCATAATAAAACGGGTTTAATGGTGAGGGACTATCTGAGTTTGAACTTTTAATTGATAGCCCCTGACCTGATTTGACTTTCGTTCTACAAATTTGAATAGGTTTATCGGATTTTATTCCCCAGTACGACCGTAGTACGGGCAAAATTTAACATATTGAAATTTGATATGTTCTGTAGTGTTTTGAAGGTCATAAAATAGAAATCACACGCCAAATCATAGTAAAATAAATGAAAAAAGTTTTCAAAATCGAAAGACCGTAGGTCTACCGTAGTACGGTCTTATTTTAACATTTTAAAATTGAGTTTAAGGAAATCATTAAAGGCTTATTCTTCGCTCTTTTTTATTTCGATTTGAAGTGCTATCGAAAGGTCGTCAAGAAAAAGAGTTCTACTATTTTTCCGATTTTTAATGTCCTGAAAAGTTTTGTAAATGTCTTTTGGCTCAAAATCGAATACCTGCTGCAATCGCTTAGAAACTTTCATTATACTTTGATTATCCTGCTTGCCTAAACCTTTTGCACAAAGGGCATAGACCAATTCTACCCAATCCGTATTAGAAAACGGCCACCGGATTTTTTGAAAAGATGTAGCTGAAGTTAAAGGGACATTTGAACCATTCTGAATTCGAGTTTTTTTTTCATCCAGATAAATTATCAGAGAATTGAACGCCTTGAACTTTCCTAAAAGCATATCTCTTGGTGTGCAAAATTCTGGGTCTTGAAAATAGAATTTTGAGGTAATAATGCGAAAAGTGTTCATATGGTCTCTTGTATAATACTCTTTATCAAAATGAACTGCTTCAGAATTAATATAACGCCCAAAATCGATATTATACAAGAAGAAACGATTGAGTTTGTTGATTTTCTTTTTGATATATTTTAACTGATTATTTTTACCCGCCTTCGGGAACTGTGTTTCAAAAGAATGTATCTCTGAAAAATAAATTAGTGCTGTTAGCGGAATTTGCTTGGTTTCCTTAAAGAATGTTATTTCGTCCTTGATGGTATTAAATCCTTCTCTAAGAATTTCTTTCTTAAAGGTGCTGAGTAAACTGCTGCATAGTGCGATGGATTGATACGCCCTTTCCAAGATGTCATCATTTTGAATTCTAACATCATCCAAATCTTTTATCAGCTTTTTTGATAATAATTGTAAATTCATAAGAAGGCGTATTAAAAGTGTAAAACATATTAACGTGTTTTAATTAAAGGTTTCAAAAAGGATATTTTTGTGATTTAAACTAGATTAAATCGCACCCATATTCTAAAAAAATCAAGTTTTGCAAGGGTTGTAATGGAATTCTTGTTAATTTACTTTTTTAGTAAAATAAAGTCAAGAAAATGTGACGTACTTAATTACGGAATATACCGTATTTTTCTACGGAACTACAGTCATTTACTGTAAACACTAGGTTTGAAGTCTTTGGTAGCTATTACTTTTTCTTCCGGAATCGTTTTAAAAATTCAGTTCTATTTTTCACGCCACTCTTTTTAAAAATATTGGAAGCGTGTTTTGATACTGTACTTTCAGCGATGAATAAATCTTTAGCGATATTTTTGTAGCTCAAGTTACTTAAAATGGAAACTGCAACCTCGATTTCACGCCGGGTCAAATCTTCATAGATAATCTTATTCTTTATTAATTCGGTTCTATGCTTTTTCTTCAACGCAAAAACCTGATACATCCTGTTCTTGTTTTCGATAAAATAAAGATACCTGTCGATTTCTATGGTCGTAATGGCGTAAAATGCAATATTCATTACGCTAAATGTAAGCCATTGATAATCGCCTATCAGCGTGCAAACGGGAAGCAATGCAATACTTGATGCGCCAATTAATGAAAGTTTGTTCCTTCTCAAGATAACAGGCTTAGGATTATTTGGTATTGATATTCGACGATAGAAAATGGCTAGAAAAACGAAGGCAATTATCGAAATCGGAATTGAAAAAAAAAGTCTTGCCGAATTAAGATTGTCCGTTAGTGAATAAGGAATTATAAATAATATTAAAAAACAGACTGCTACCATTATAGCAACATTCCGAACAGATGATTTAAAGGATAGAACTACTATATCGTATTCTTTATATAAGTGGTATATAATGAAAACGCAAAGGGCAATGGCCACGCTATAGGTAACGATATATTGAAGAATAATTGGACCTGGTAAGCTATCTACAGGAAGTAAACCGCCTGTAATATTGTATGTAATAAAAAGTAAGCCTAGACTGATAAAACGTTCAAGGCTCCTACAGTTCTGTTTTCTAGAAGCGTAAATTGCAAACAATACAATAAACGTATCTAGCAATAGATAGAAAAACGTTGTCCAATGTATAGATGTACCAAACATTTATAATGTTACTATTCATTATGCTCAAATTTGTTGGTTTCTAAGTTTTTTGAAACATTGTTCCAATGAAATACTTTTCCGTTCATAGCAATATAAACATCTGGCTTTAGAAATTGTAGTGAGCTAATTGCATACCCTAAATTAAATGGGGCATCCGTATTAGCAGACGACCCTAAAATGAAAGACCCAACTAAAACTATAGTTTTGCCAATATTGAGCTTTCCTATATAGTTTGCGGTAGCTTCCATCGTGAAAGTACCGTGTGTAATTAATACTTTGGTCGCATTAGTTCCAATTATCTTACTGACAAGCAATTCAAGGTCATTTTCAGTAATAGCTCGACTATCCTTTTTAAAGATACTTTCGATGGTATATTCAAAGTCAACATTTGCACTATCTAAAAAGTCTTTAATTGTTATATTAGTTTCTGTAACACCTTGGTCATTTTCATAATCCAAACCTTCGATTGTGCCGCCCGTTGTGAATATATGTATCATAATTAATTGTCATTGTAATACTTTTAAAGTTAACCGAAATATTTTATAATGGTTTTGAGGGGATTTAATGTAGATAAATTTTAAGATTAAACATACAAGTATGATTAGAAATTAATGACACTATCAAGCGCATCATCAGTATCTTTATTGATGAAGTTTGCTTGGTAGCGTATTGTTGTGGTCACCGAAGAATGACGATATAATTTTTGTAACATTTGAATTGGTATTTTATCCCCAGAAATATTTCCGAAACTATGTCGAGCTATATGCATACTTATGTTTTTAGTTATGCCTAGTTGCTTTGCTGCAATTTTTAGCCTTCTGTTTAGGTTTCTGGTAATGGATTGTGTCCTTTTTGAAACTTCCTCGGTATTATTTAGGTCTATATGATTTAATTGAGGAAACACCAATCCGTTGCTTTCTGATTCATCCTTATAATTTTCGATTATTTCAATTGCTTTTTCAGGAACCTTTAGAGAAACCAGTTTGCTATTTTTATTCATTCTATAAAGTAGCCTACCATCATTAAAATCCGACCATTTTAGTTGAAGTACATCCCCAACTCGTATGCCAGCGAAATAAAAACTAATAAGCCAAATATGAATTGCCTTTTGTTGGGCTTCCGTTATACCTTGCGCATTTTCAAGTTTTTGTATTTCATCGGCGGTAAACCCTATTTTTTGAGATTCAGGAATTCTAATGGTCATCTTACCTTTCCCAAAAGGATACAACCCTCTATCTACAATAGATTCTGAAATAGCTAAATTATAAATGGTTCTTATAAGAATCAGATAATTCACAACAGTTCTAGGCGATAGGTTTTTGCGATGTAATAAGTGTGTTTCAAACTTCTTTAGGATTGTAACGTCCAGCTTGTTAAAAGGAAGTGAATCCTTACCTAGAAACTCTTTAAACTTTTTCAATCGACCAAATTCCGTATCGTACTGATGGTGTTTGTTTCTGTTCTTAAGATTTTGAAGATGCATATCTGCAACCGTAAAAAAGTCTAAACCCTTCTTCTTAATTATTTTATTTCTTATTTCTGAAACAGTTTCATACTCAGATTTCATTTCCGATTTGAGAACCTTGTCATTTGCTTCGGCTAGCTTACCTGTTATAAAATTGTTGAGGACTTTGGAGTTAGGGTGGGATTTTCTAACATTACGATTCCTTTCATCCCAAAACTTTTCATCGATGTATTGACCCGTATTTAGAAAGGTGCTTTTACGGTCTTTTGTGATTCGAATAGCAATAGGAAGCTGTCCAGCTTTGTTTTTTTTCTTTCTCGTAACTGCTCTAATTGTTGCCATATCGAATTTATTAAATCTTCAGTATAAAGGTAATCATTTTGGGTACAACATAGGTACAACATTTGTTGATTTCGTTTGATATTATTTGATACCAAATTATATTAATTTTTAATTAAATAATTGAATATCAGTATGTTTATATTATTATGATGCATTAGTATCAAAAACTCATAACCCGAAGGTCGCTGGTTCGAGTCCAGTCCCCGCTACTAAGTTTAAAGTATTTAAAAACAACGGTTTAGTTTTCGCTAAACCGTTTTTTTATGCCTAATTTCAAGGAGTTAGTTACCTTTGAATACGAAAATGAATACGAAAGTGCATACGATTTGTCTGTAAAAAGAACCTTTTCCTCACCTAAAATATATTCTGCAAACGGCGATTTAAAAAAACGCTGGTATGTCTATTTTTCTTTTCGGGAACCTAAAAGTGGAAAATTAAAGCGTCAAACTCCTTTCTACGGGGACGCAAATAAATATAAGACCAAAGAAGATAGAATGTCCGTTTTGGTCATCTATAGAAAAGTTTTATTAAGACTACTGAACCAAGGTTATAATCCTTATTCCGATAACTTAGAATTACACCAAAGTTTACATCGCAAAAACAATGTTGCAGTTCCTGCCGATCTAACCAATAATAATTTAGAGAAATCCATTCCACTGCCAGGGAAAACATCGATGACAGTAAAGGAAGCTTTTGATTTTGGAATGAAGCTAAAAGAAAAATTGGTAAGCACTAGTACCAAAAGAGATTATGAAAGCAAAATAAAGAACCTTTTGGAATGGCTTTCAGTAAATCACCCTGAAATACGATTCATACCTGAGCTTAACAAAAAGCTTGTTGTAGGATTCTTAAACGATGTGTTACACAGAAATAGTGCTCGTACAAGAAATAATTACAAGACCGACCTAAGTAGCATTACCCAAGTATTGGTAGACAATGAAATTATAGAACAAAATTTCATAAAGAAAATACCTAACTTAAAATCCATACCAGAACGGAATAAAACATATTCCCAGAATATTCAAGAAAAGATTTTTGAATACCTAGAAGTTCACGACCCGATTTTATTACTCTACATTAAATTTATTGCCTATAACTTTTTACGCCCTATAGAAGTCTGTCGACTTAAAGTAAAAGATATTGATATCGAAAACAAAAGAGTTCAATTCAAAGCTAAGAACAGTCCATTAAAGACCAAAATAATACCAGAGCTATTGTGGATGGATTTGCCAGACCTTACGAAACTGGATAAAGAAGCCGTCTTATTTACACCGGAAAAAATTGGCGGCGAATGGGACACCCTTGTAGATAATAGGCGAGACTATTTCAGTAAACGCTTTAGAAAAGTCGTTAAAGAGCATTTTAAATTAGGAATAAATTATGGGCTATATAGCTTTAGACACACCTACATAACTAAGGTTTATAGAGCTTTAATGAAGGACTCCTCCCCTTTTGAGGCTAAAAGTAAGTTGATGTTGATCACAGGACATTCTTCCATGACGGCCTTAGAAAAATATTTAAGGGATATAGATGCCGAACTTCCCGAAGATTACTCAACAATGTTAAAAAATGTACATGAATAAAACCTCTTTGGAACTATTGTACAAGAACCTGATCTCAAAGCTGTGGGAAGAACTATTATTTTTCATCCCTGATAATGAAGTTTCAAATGAATTCTTAGAAAACCATAAAGAAATAGAATTCGAAAAACTTCGTAATAAAATATTAGTGATAGATTATTATAAGGGGCCTACACGCTACGAAACAGGTAGGGACAATTACATGATAATACTTAAAGACAGCACATTAAAAAAAAGTACACGTCAATTATTAAATGCAAAAGCAAATTCCAATGCACAGGAATTTAATTACATTCTAGAATTATATTTCGAGCAGGTTGAGTGCTTACATTTTATTACAAATTGGCTGAATAAAAATATAACCCAAGTACTACCTCAAGAGGACACTATTCTAGGTTTGTTTAAACTCCAATATAATTTTCACAAGTCACATTTTGAAACAATTCTTAAACAGTTTTATCCCGATATGCAATCTTTGCCGAAAGGTAATTTTAATATCGGAAAATCGGTAGAGTCATCTTTGCCTCATGTATCCAAACTTTTTTATACTAGGGATATACAAAATGTAATACCTGGAGTTTCAAATTTACAAGAAGAGCTGCATGAAAACCTTCCCACTTCTACAGATAAGAAAACACAGCGCAGCAAAAATAAAAAACTACCTCTTATTTCCGATTCTGAGGCAGAAGCGATTTTATTAAAACGTATTTTCAATATTGATTCAAAAGTACTTAAATAAATTATACGTAAATTAAACGTTTAATTTACGTATAATTATGACAAAAACTGAAATTTGCAAGTATTGTGGTGGTGACTATGTTCCAAAAAGAAGAGGTGCGCAAAAGTTCTGTAGCAACTCTTGCCGTAGTTTAAACTGGAAAAACAACCAACAGATTAAAGAATTGAAGGTACCAGATGTAAACACTATAGATGAGAAACCTGTTTTAGTACAAAAGCCGAGCTTTCATGAAAAAATGTCTTTAGCAGGAATTGCAAATGCTGCCGCAGGAGCTGCTGTTACAGAAATAGCAAAGGATTTTGTAACACCTTATGCTAACAAACCTGCTACTAAAAAAGATATTGAAGATTTAAAAGCATTTCTTAAATCTCGTTATTTACCTATCTACAATTTAGGCAAAGATGTATATGATAGAATCCCATATTATGATGTCAAAACATGTAACATTATTTACTTGAAGAGTTAAAATAGAACAGACAAACTTCACTCATAAATATTTAAAAGCTTAAAAATACCAGAATTTTAAATCTCTATTTGCTGGTTAATGTTCCTATATCTTGCTCTATGGTGTTCCGGATTTTTGGCATTCTACTCTCGGTAATTTTAAAAAAAAGCATACTTAAAAATAATATACTATTCTATAGAAACTTTGGAATTAAATTACAAATTAACATTCTCCGCACAAATTTAAAGCAGTTTTATAAGTATAGGTGGGGCATTAAAATATTGCGAAAAGCGCCATTAACATAGTTATAGTTTTGCGAAAATAAAGTTCGAGCGAAACCGGTCGTTGCTGCACTTGAGTAAAAAAAATAATGAACCAGAAGAATCCTGTAGTATTTTATAAATGATACGTCTTAATTTTGAGGGTTTGATATGATTTAATAATACTGATTTTGATTTGAACCCTGTTTAAGTTTTTCATTTATGCTTTATTTTTTGATTTAAGACAAGGGAAGTATGAATTTGTTGATCTGTAAGTTTCGTTTAAAATATTTCGGAGCAATTCTCCTATTATCAAACTATAAATAATCTTCTTTATAGGAACTGATAGAATAATTTTCTCAAATTCTCAAATGAATCAATGTGATGGTAAAGCGTATGACGCCATTAAAAAATACGCGATGCCTTAATATTCCGAAATTAGTTTAGAAATATTCAATAAAGGTACACTCTAAATGTGATGATTAAAATCAACGAAATAGGAAATACGGGCTTCAACCTTGCAATTGCACCTAAAAAGGATAGTTATCTTATACTAAATGAAACGTTTCAACAAGGAAATCAGCTAAACTTATTTTAAATATACTATTACATTCTAGAATATGCTTTTAAATAAATGAAGCTAACTTAAGTAAATCGAATCCACGAATCAAACAGAAAATTTACAAATTTAAACGACTTTATTCCTCAACACCCCAATCCCCTCAATCTCTAATTCAACCTCGTCCCCAGGTTCTAATGGTCTATGAACCGAAAAGTTATTTTCAATAAGACTTCCCCATCCAACGGTACCACTACCTAAAATGTCACCAGGCATTAACTGAACATTATTTTCTGAAGCTCTTTTTATCATTTGCGGAAAGGTCCAATACACGGTTTTATAATTGCCTTCACAGATGGTTTTTCCGTTTATTCGTGCAATCATTTTTAAATCGAAACGGCCATCAGTTGTTTGAGGCATTTGCAAATGCTCTGGATGCATTTCTCTTGAAATCGTACACCTATATTTCTCGAATTCATCTTTGGTAACAATGCAAGGCCCAATGGCATTTGCAAAATCTTTGCCTTTATGCGGTCCAAGAGGCACGGTCATTTCCTGTCTTTGAATAGCTCTAGCGGTCCAATCATTAAATATGGTGTATCCAAAAATATAGTCATCGACATTTTCGACCTGAATATCTTTACCTTTCTTACCCATGATAACAGCCAGCTCTAACTCAATATCAAACTTGGATTCCTTTTCTGGGCGCTTTATTTCAGCTTCTGGCCCATAAATCGCCTGATGATTGGTAAAGTAAAAGATAGGAATGTTATACCATTCTGGGCTAACGGTATGTCCAAAAGACTTTGAAGCATTTAACATGTGCTCCTCAAAAGCAACATAATCTCTAAAACTTCTTGGATTCGTTAGTGGAGCCAATAGTTTTACTTCTGATAATTGATAATGAGGTGCTAGGTTTTCTAAATTATTATCCTTTATTATTTTGAAATACGTTTCATGGTCATCAATAAAGCTTAACATATCATTTGGTAAACTGGCGTCCGCTTTTTGCATAGCAATTACACCATTGCCTTTTAACCAGCCAATTTTAACAGCTCCTATATTATTTTGAAAAGTAACTAATTTCATAACATTACTATTTTATTAATGTGGTGCCATTAAAGTACCAACAGCCTTACCAATGACTTGACCAATATTTGCTCCTTCAGGAAGCGGTTTTCCTTCAAACTCCAATAATTCCCATTCTGCGAGGGTTTCTGATGCATCTACAATCGCCATACATCGTTGGTGACGTCTTTTCATAAAGGCTGTGAAAGCTTTTTCAACAGTATCTGCCTTATCCAATTCCTCTGCTAAAACTACACCATCTTCAAGCGCCAATGCGGCTCCGGAGCCTAATTGCGGAACGGTTGCATGGGCACCATCACCTATAACAATAGCTCTGTTTTTAAACCAAGGTTCTGGTAAATGACTTGCTTCTATTGGACGATAATTGACCAAATCTGGTTCTGTAATTTGAGGGATGATGTCTTGGGCAATCTTAGCTGGAAATTCAGATAAATAATCTTTTAACATAGGCACATAGGCAGATTTCTCAATCCATGGGTTATCGGCTCCTTCAGCAGACACCAAGAACATATACATACTGTCATCAGACATTGGTATAAATCCAATTTTACTACGCTTTCCATAATACATATATGCTGTATCTAGGTCCTCATGCTTTTTAAAGGCATACCGCCAAACTGAAACACCCATATACTTTGGTTTAAAATCACCAAAAATCAATTTACGCATATCAGAATTTATACCATCTGAAGCGATTAAGATATCATAGGTTTTTTTAGTGTTATCCGTAAATGTTACGGTAACGTCATCTTTGTTGTTTTCGATATGGGTAACCGTAGTTCCCATTTTATAGTGAACACCAAGTTTGATAGCCTTATCATACATGATTTCATGTAAGGTACGTCTTGAAATACCATTATGGCTAGGGTACTTCCCTATTGGTGGTGCTCCTGCAAGACCAATAAAATGCCCTGTAGAAGTGTACATTTTTAATTGTCCGTAAGGATAACCTTGCTTCATGGTTTCATCAGCTAAGTCTAATTCATCCAATGCTCGAAGGGCATTCATTTGTTGAATAATTCCTACTCCATATACATTATACACATCTAGTCTTTCTGCTATTTCAACTTCAACACCCTTTTGGGCTAAAGCAATTGCAACAGACTGACCTCCAATACCACCACCAACTACGAGTACCTTTTTTACTGCTGACATTTTTAGAACTTTTAAAATTATTAACTATAGAAATAGACTATTAGGCGTGAATTTTCTCTGCAATCCAATCGAACATGTCTAATGCAGGCATAAAATTGTCTACTTGACAATGCTGAGACCCACTTTCACCTTCTGGTACAATTTTCATTTTATGTTCACACGTTAGATGCTTTTCTAATGTTATTGCGTGTTCCACAAAATTCTGTTTATCACCACCACCATGCATAATGAATGTTGGCATAGAGATTTTTTCGGCAACACCGTTCTCTAAGGTGAAGCCTTCTAATTTTTTAAGAACAGCTTCATAACTATCAACACCCATAATATGTTGTACAATTTCAGCTAAAGGATGTTTCCCACTTCTACCTGCCCAAACAGAATAGTAAGACCAGACAGCCCCAAATACCATACATACTTTAAAACGAGGCTCAAATGCTGCACAACGTGCTGCCATGTAACCTCCCATAGATACCCCTGCAATACCAACACTAGTAGTGTCAACTTCATCTTTCAAGTTTTCTAAAACCCAATCCAAAACAGCTGTACCAGCAACATTATAATCATGTCTAGAGTGAATATGGTTTAAACGTAAAGCAGCTCCTTGACCTGGTCCGTCCATAGCTAACAAGGCAACACCTCTTTCCATTAAATGGTCACCTATTCCAAAATAAAGTTCTTCAGCTAAACTATCTAAACCACCAAACATGACCATTACTGGTGGATTTTTCACGCCTTTTGGCTTAAAAAGATATCCTGGTAAAAAAGAACCTTCAAAAGGAACTTCCACCTGAATTGGTTTTTCTTCAAAATATTTGGTCGCCTTTATAAAAGCCTCTCTTGCTTTAAGGTAGGTCGGTATTTTTCGGTCATCTTGTAGATTCATAAAAAATTCCGCCGTGCGTAAATAATTAAATGCTCTTAAATAGGTTCGCCTAGCAGATACAAAAGCATTGTTCTTTTCATAATCTTCTGCCCAACCATAAACCTCATTACCTTTATTTAGCCAAGCTATATTAAAGGTTTCTCTATTATCTGGGTCAATATTGCCCGCTGCTTCTAATATTTCTGCAAACTCGCCACCACCATAATGTGCTTGGGTCAATGCTCTATTAACTTGATAAGAAGGCATGTATTTGCCTGGAAAAAAATGCCACATAATACGTGTGTGTTTTAAAAATTGTTATTGCTACTTAAATCAAGTAGCCTAAATATCTACAGGTTTCACTGTACCATCATCAGAAAGTCCAAGTTTTTTACCTTTCGCCATTTCTGCAAACGGATTTACAGAGCCCCATGCATCATTTGGATTATCTTTTAAATAATGAACATCTAAATGATCTGGTGCAAACACTAATCTAGCACAAGCATAGAATTCAAATAAAATTCCACTTCCAGGATCAACAATGTAGATAAAGAAACCTTCATCTGCCTTGTGCCTTGTTGGTGCACCCATAACACTCTTATACCCCTTTTCTATAAAATAGTCTAAAGCTAAAAGTACCTCTTCACGACTATCTACATTCCAACAAATATGATTTAAAACTGCTTGATTTGGTTCTATATTCGGGTCTGTAAAGATGGCAATGTCATGTGATAAGTTTGCAAGGGTATGTAAACCTCCAATTGGGGGTATTTCATCTGAAATACGAATTTCATCTGGATTTTTGAATCCTAAAGCTTTCCAAAATGCTTTTTCAGCAGGGTAAGCACCTTTTGATACCATATATGTTACGTGGTCAAATCTTCTTGGATTAGCACCTTGTAAACGATTGCTAGCATATCGATCGGCATACACACTACCACGTTCCCCTTCTTCACGAAGCCATTGTACATCCCAAAAAACCTCATGCATATGGCCTTCAGGAGATTGAAATTTAAAAGCTTTACCATGACCTAGGTCACCATCATACCAACCTCTGCCTGCACCAATACTTTCCAAATATTCAACAGCTTCTTCTAAAGCCTCTGGGCTATCCGCTCTCCACCCAATATGTCCAAGTCCAGACTTGTCGCTTTGCGTTAATTTTAAGGTATGATGAAAATAATCTCCCCAAGCTCTTAAATAAACCGAACCTTCTTCTCTTCCTGTTATATCCATTCCAACGATATCACCAAAAAAATGTACCGATTTCTCAAGGTCTTTGGTTAAGACCTCAACATGGGCCATTTGCGAAAAATAATGTGGGTTTTTTGCCATTTCTATAAATTTTATTATTCTTTCTTTAGTATTACAAATTTACTTTATACTTACTCAAATTCTGAATCATTAAGAGGGATGTACTATTCTAAATCAATTATATTTATATTTATTACAAGGTTTATTTGGTTTAAATTATTCATTTTAAGCTAAAATCTGCTTAAGACAAGAAGGTTACTGATTTAGTGCTTAAGACTAATTTTACATATTAGGTCTCAATTACACTGAACTATTATCAATTATCTATTTATGCTTTTCGATAATTAAACCTTTTCGTAAAACCTATTTTATTTGCTCGTATTGACTCAATTCCATTCCACTTCCAATAGGCAATAATACTGAAGAGAAAACTCCTGTATTACGTATTCGGTTTTGATAGCGTTTTGTTTCTTCAATTGATTGTGTCGGGAATATCATATTATCTGCAACCACCCAAGCCTTATTTTTTAATTTAGGATAAAATAATTCAAAGCAAGGCAGGTATAATTCTTTCCAAACATCTACTAAAACAAAATCAAAAGTCTCTTTTGCTTCTTTCATAAGCGTTAAAGCATCACCCACTCTAAAATCAACATATTTCGAAAGACCCGCTTCGTATAATCTATGTTTAGCGTATGTTACTTTGGTTTCATCGGCCTCTAACGTAATTACAATGCCGTCATTTTCTCTTGCTGCTTCTGCCAACCATAGGGTAGAATAGCCATAAGATGTTCCTATTTCTAATATCGTTTTCGATTTAGCTGATTTTAATAAGGTATTCATAAAAACGGCAGCATCTTCACCTACCGATAACAAAAACTCATCACGCCGTTTCATACCTTCAACAACAGGCAAAGACTTCATAATCTCATCCTCTGACTGCATGCGCTCATCATAAGCCGCTAAAACTTGAAGAAATTTCGAATCCTTTGTCATTCCTTTTTATTCCTCGGATTTTAATTTTTTCATCATAGCACCAAAAGCTGGTCTGAAATCTTCAAATAGTGGATTGTCTTTGTTCTTTAACATAACTTCACTAAAAAGTTTAAGTCCAATTGCAAATTCTACCGAATCTTGTTCCGTTTTAAAACGGTTTCGTTTTTTCATACGTTCGATAATATTGAATATATTATCATGGTTGCCAAATTCAAATTCAATAGGTTCATAGATTTTGTGATCTGGTCTTAGTAATTCTAAAAGCTCTAGTTTTAATTTATATTTATTTGCTTTCTTTTCCATAATCTATGTGTTTCAGAACTAATTGATTTTTTTGCATTTACGAACAGTTTCTCTCTTAACTAAAATGCCTAGGCAGCTAATATTTCATAAACTATTTATCTACTTGCTTACGCTCTCAACAAACACTTTTCCCTTGGTTTCCTCTAATTTGGATAAGAAAAATAAGGCCAATACTGCCAATGCTGCAGCAACCCATAAAAATGCTGATTCATCAAAAATATCTGAAAGTGCTCCAGATACGGCAGGAATAATTACACCACCAACAATTTCTGCAACCGCAGTTACAAAACCAATTGCTTTTGCTTTTAAATGATTAGGAACGGCTTCAGAAGGCACTATAGCAGCAACTAGAGGTATTGCACCTACCATAGCGTAACTTAAAAACATTGCTGGTAAATGAATACCAGACCCATTTAGAAAATATACTGCAAAAGGATAGAATATACCCAGACCAACAGCGATATAAAGTGCTTTTTTTCTTCCAATCTTGTCAGAGATACCTGGAAAAAATAAAGATGAAATAAGCATCGCAACACCTAATAGACCCATGGTTTTTTGCATATCACCAGCAGACATTCCTTGTACATCAGTAAAGTATTTGGTAATGAAAGGTATGGTAGCAAACCACCAACCAAAGACGCAGCAAGCTAAAGCAGTTCCCCATTTTATATTCTTGTAAGCCCAAATTTCTTTTAGTGCAAAACCAGTATTGTTTTCAGCGCCCCTACTTTCTGTAGTTGATTTTTTAAGATAGAAAGCCGCAATTAGCCCTAGTGCCAAACCAGGAACACCAGCAATATAAAAGGCTGTGCGCCAACCCATATTTTCAGCTATTTGAATCAAAATTACGGGTGCTAAAATAGAACCAAATAAAGCTCCACCAACAGCTTGTAAAATGCCTACATTAAGACCAAGTCTACTAGGTGTAGATTCTCGTTCCACAAAGACTTGCGCCAATGGAATTACCGGACCTTCTGCCAAACCCATAATTAAACGAGCCACCAATAAGGTCCCAAAACCAATAGCCATACCTGAACCAAATGAACAGACAGAAAAAATAACGATGGCAATTAGAAACGTGATTTTGTTTTTGTTTTTAGACTCTGACCATGCTGTAGTATAATAACTTGAAAAAGCCCAAGCCAAAGACAATACTCCTGCTAAGAGTCCTATTTGAGTATTATTTAAATTAAGGTCTTTGGCTACGAAGGGAACTAAATAATTTAGCGCTAACCTGTCAAAAAATAGTACTCCAAAGGTCAAGGCCATTAAGCTAACTATTCCATTTTCGTAAGAGAAAAATTTTTTCATTGCTACAATAATTTAATGTGGTGATTTTCTAAACTGTGTTTTTTTACTCATTTCCTCAGACCATGGAATAACTCCATTATTTTTTGCCCATTCATTGTAAATAGCATCCATTTTTGCGATGGTTTCAGGTTGTGTAGCTGCTATATCGTTTGATTCGGTTCTATCGGTGGAAAGGTCATACAATTCCCACTCTTTGTTGTATTGATGAACACCTTTTAAATCGCCAAGCCATACCGCGCGATCACCAAACCACTCAAAACATATAGGTTGATCTCTAGTCCAATCTTCGCCTTGTAATAGAGGTAAAAAACTTTCACCAACAAGAGGGTTAGGTGTTACACCATTATAGCTTTCAGGATATTCAATATCGGCAATATCTAATAATGTTGGCATGATATCTACAAGATGCGAACCTCCCTTTAAAATCTTACCAGATACTTTTTGGCCTGGATAACGTATGATAAATGGAGTTGCTGTACCACCTTCATAAGGAGATGATTTGTAACTTCTAAGTGGACTATTTGAAACTTGAGCCCAGTTTTTTGAATATGCCTCCATTGAACCGGCAGTACCTACAGGGCCTTCGTTTCGTTTAACGGTAAAAGGCATTTTACCAACATCCATATTTTCAGCACCATTATCGGATAGGAAGATTATTACGGTATTATTCAACTGTCCTGTTGTGCCTAAATAGTTTAATAGTTTCCCTATATTTTGGTCTAGGTTATCTACCATGGCGGCATAAACTTCCATTTTCAAAGTCCACTCGCTTTTTTCTTCTGCGTTCAGGCTATCCCATGCTGGTAATGATTTGTCCTTAAATGGATTCCATTCCTCTTCTGCCAAACCTAGTTTTTTAACATTTTCAAAACGTAGCTTGCGAAGCTCATCCCAACCTGCATCATATTTACCTTTATATTTTGCAATGTCTTCTGGCTTTGCATGTAAAGGCCAATGTGGTGCGTTATAGGCCATGTATAAAAAGAATGGTTTTTCTTTTTCTTTGTTGGTAACAAAATCAATGGCCCTGTTAGTCAATTCATCCGTTAGGTAAAAGTCTTCTTTATCAATATTGTAAACCTCGTTGCCTTCATATAAAAATGCTGTAGAAGGCGGGCCCTTCAAAAGTGGCTTGGTATCAAAATAACTTTCCCCACCATCTAAAAATCCAAAAAAGTTATCAAAACCACGTTGTATTGGCCAATGTGGTTTATCGTTCCCAACATGCCATTTTCCCGTCATATAGGTAGAATAGCCCCCATTTTTAAATACTTCGCCTAAGGTTAAAGATTCTTTATTAAGATAGCCTTCATAGCCAGGCAGACCAAAGTCTTCATTAAAAAAGCCTATACCTGCTTTGTGCGGATATTGACCTGTGAGTAGACTTGAACGTGAAGGGGCGCAAATAGTATTTGTGTAAAATCTTTCTAACCGTGTTCCTTCAGATGCAAGACGGTCAAGACTGGGAGTGTTTATTTCCGATCCGTAATTGCCCAGGTCTGAAAAGCCCATATCATCGGCCATAATTAAAACAACGTTTGGCTTTTGATCGGTTTGAACAATTTCTTTCTTATCTATAGCACCATGTTTGCAGCTCAAAAAGAAAAGCGTCATAATACCTAAAACTAGTATTCTCATAATGTATTTTTTAATTTTTAAAATATATAACAGCCTTAAGTATATTCAGATGTTTTAAGTGACCAGAGATACTGAATCATAAGAAATCCTGTATCTCTAGTTTAAAACACTTACTTAAAAAGCTAAAACAAAACTTAGAATCTATAGGTCGCTGTCAAGAAATAAGCTCTTGGCATACTTCCTTGGGTCGAAAATATAGCATTAGGATTGTTGGCGATAAAATCTGGCGGAAAACCATCTCTGTTTAGTGCAGCAGGGAAACCTCCAGGTCCTTGCCATCCTAAAATCCCATATTTATCCAAGACGTTGTTAATGTTCAATTGTAAACCGAATTTTTTAGAAAAATCATAACCGAAGGCTAAATCTACACTACCGAATGCAGGTAATAGAAATGAATTGGGCACGTTAGCCTGTCTTGCTCCCATATAACTATAGTTTAAAGAACTATAGAATTTTTCACCGTTGTAAATTGGGTTAATATTGAATATTACGTTTGCACTGTTATCTGCTTCGTTGCCCGAGTATTCAATAATGGTATCGTCTGCTGGCCCATCTCTTCCTTCATTCCAAGTCGTGTATTTGTCGGCTTTAGCATATTGAATTACCGCATTACTTCTTACCATCCATTTATCGGTTAAATTAATGGTTGTTTCTAACTCAAAACCAAGAGTTGTATACTCGGCAAATTGAAAAGGAGGTGAATACCTCGTACCATCTTCATTTGAAAATGTTTGAATATTAGGAACATTATTCAGGTTGCTGTAAAAAGGTGTTGCTACCAATTGTAGTTTCTCGGTATTTACTTTATAACCTATTTCAAATTGTGTTATTTCTTCCAGTAATGCCGGTGTATTTTCTACCAGTGCATCATCATTTAAATCAAGGTAGAAGAAAGTCGATGGTGCTTTATTACCCCGAGCAAATCTGGCATAAATTGCTTGCTGGTCACTGAATTTATAGTTAAGACCTGCGGTATAAGAAAAACTATTTAATTTATAATCGTAATTAACAGGGGCGCCTGCGGTACCACCACCGTTATCCCAAAGGGTTAGCGGATTTCCATCAAGCCCACCAAAAGATGGATCATTTTGTCGTGGATTTGGAACACCGATAGAATTAAAACCTTTAGAGGTTACATCCTCATATCGCATTCCATAATCTAATGTAAGTTTTTCTGTAATCTTCCAATTATGACCAAAGAAGAGCGCAAAAATACCTTGTGTGGTTTCACCATCATCAGAACCAGTCCATCCAACATTCATAAAACCTTCTGGACTAGTAACATCATAGGTTTGACCATTGTCTGCGTCTAACGTAATTTGGGCAGGTACCGGTTGGTTTTGAATTAAACCACCGCTTAGCCCCATACCTTTGCTCCAGTTGGTAATATCTAATTTAGAACGACTATAAAAACTACCTAAATTAAAACTACTTTTCTCTGTTTTTTTAGTAAACACCAATTGATTGGCAATTTCATTTCTGTCAATATCTTGATAGAACAATGGCATAAACAAAAGCGAATTTGGTTGAATGTTTGATCCAGGAAAATTATTGTTAGGCCCTGGTGTAAGAATTGCTGGAGGTCCAGGGACGGCATTTGGACCTACATTTGGCGCTAAATTAACAGTACCAAATTCCTGTCCTGTTCTCGGATCTGCAAAACGATATGTTCCTGTTCTGGCAGGGTTTGGACCAGCAAACAAACCTGGTATCGCATAAAAAAGAAAACTGGTAGTGCTTATTGGCGTAACCACTGCTGTAGCGTTTCTTTCATCATCTTTTCTTGAATATTTAAAATCGTTCTTTAAAGAAAAACCATTGCCTAAATCCTGTTTCCAATTAAAACCAATTGAACGGTCTATGTTGTGTAATAAATCTGTAGAATTGATGGTTCTTGTACCCGCTTCATTAAAAGGTACTTCCATTGAGAAATCATATAAAGCATAAGAATCGTATTTAGAAAAGCCATCTGCAATTTGTGGGTCTTGCCAATTGGTAGATGGTATAAACGCCATTCTATCATTCTTATCATTTAGATATTTTAAATTCAATTGAAAGAATCCTGTTTTATATTTTTTTACCAAGTTAGCTCTTATCTGACCACCTTTGTTTACAGGATATCCACGATCTCTTGCGCCGTCCGATTGGCGGAAGAAACCTCCAACATTATAAGTCCAACCATTACTCATTGGTCCGCCAATATTAAAGTCAGCCCTGTAATATGGGTTTTTTCCATTGCCTTCTAGACCATACTTAGCACGTACTTCACCAGCAAATTTATCACCTCCGGTTTTAGAAACGTAATTGAAAATTCCGCCTGGGGCGTTTGCACCAAGAATAGATGCGGTACCACCTCTAACAGCTTCTACTCTTGCCGTCATAGCATCAGCTCTCAAAAATAAATCTGGAAATAATTCCACATTTGTAACAGGTAAACCATCCTCTTGCAAGGATACATATCTATACCCATTAATATTATCAATTGAGTTTGCCGAAAGTCCTCTTGAATAAACCGAGTTCCAAATTTCTCCCCGTGCTTGGTTTACAAATACCCCCGGTATATTTTTCAATAAATCCGCTGAACTCGTAGGTGCAACTCTTGCCAATTGTTTGGCACCGATAGTTGTAATCGCCACAGATGCATCCATACGACTACGTGAATCAAAAACACCAGTGACAATAACATCATCTAATTGTGTGGCATCTTCAGATAACATAACGGACAATGGTTGGGATTGAGGTACGGATACCGTAATTTTTTGTCTTGAAAATCCAACGTAGGAAACAATTAATTGATATTCTCCAGAATCCAAACCACTAAGGGTAAATTTTCCGTCAAAATCTGTCATTGTGCCATTTTTTGTGCCTTCAATCAAAACAGAGGCACCAGGTAGAACGGCACCAGCTTCGTCTTGTACTTGACCAGAAATTTCACCCGTTTGTGCCTGGGTAAAACCAATCAATAAGAAGCCTAAACAAGTTAAAAGTAGTCTAGCGTGATTTTTCATTTTAGTTAGTTTAAGTTGGATAAAAAATGATATTTATCATTTTAATATTTAAATTTTATTAATATATCAAAAATGATGTCTACAAATTTCTAATATAATAATGGTATTTGTGAATCAAAAAAAGAACTATACTATTCAAAATCAAATCTTTTTGATGATTTTTTAATTTAGATTTTGTTTAAACACAATCCAAATAGATATAATTTTTCTACAAAATCATTTAGCAGAATCGATACCGGAAAGTGGCAAAATTTAAAATGGGAATAAAGGGCAATTTAAAATGGAATACACTAGTTGGTTTGTGCGTATTCTTTTGGAGAAAGTCCGGTTTGTTTTTTAAAAAAACGCGCAAAATTACTTGGGGTCTGATTACAAAGTTTCACGGCGATTTCCGAGATGTTAAGTTCAGAATGTTTGATTAATGTTTTTGCTTCTAAGATGAGCATTTCTTTAAGAA
Organism: Maribacter aquivivus; assembly: GCF_900142175.1. Taxonomy (NCBI): domain Bacteria; kingdom Pseudomonadati; phylum Bacteroidota; class Flavobacteriia; order Flavobacteriales; family Flavobacteriaceae; genus Maribacter; species Maribacter aquivivus. Next base: position 125,886 of record NZ_FQZX01000001.1, read on the forward strand.
GATCCTGTGCGGTTTTATCAATTGCGGTTTTAACACATTTATTAAGGTAGTTTGGTGTAACATTCAATAAATCTGCATAGTCGGTTATATTTTGATAATCATAAATATGTTTTGCAAGTGCATGTTTATACCGTTTTGTAATTTCAAAATTCGACTTTCTATTTTTCGTTACAACCTCTGGCATTTCAGATTTAAGTTCCTCAAAAATTGTCATTAAATATAAGGAAATCAAGTTTTTACCAGAACTCTCTCCTCTATAAATAGTGAATAACCGCTCTAAAATATCAGCAATGATATCCTGTATTTTAGTATTTAACTGTACTATAGGATTAGACTGGTATTGAAAAAAAGCAAAACGCTCGGTCAACATACCTTTTGGGAATATATCTAGAATACGTTCATGAAAATGGCAGTAAAAACCTTCGGCATCTTCACTGATCATATCATGCTCCGTAATTTGATATGCGGGTAAAAAGAAAATAGCGGGAGCCTTTATTTCATAACTATTTAATCCTTTACTTCTTCTAGAGGTTCCTTTGGTTAAAAAAAAGAAATCGTGAAAAGTTTTACGATGGGGTAGTACATGAAAACGTTTCTTGTCACTAATATCATCGATCCTATTAATATGAAAGTCATCATGTCTTGTATTGGATATTATGGGCAACCAATCAATAGAATGCATATGAAAATTAGATATTTCATATGAACTTAAGGTCGGTATATTTTTTTCTTTACCAATTTTCATGTTTGCTCAATACCTAAGTGAAAATTATTCATCCAAAATGGCTACCGCACGGGTCCACCCTGCGCTGGCTTTTTCAATTTTTGCCGGAAAACAAGCTACTTTAAATCCAAAAGGGGGAAGTTTATCTAAGTTAGCCAATTTTTCTATTTGGCAGTATTCTTTTTCAATACCTACGTAGTGAGCTTGCCAAATGATCCCTGGTCTAGGGTTTGATCTGTAATCTTTAGCTTGTAGGTGTAAAGGAATGTCCCAACTCCATCCATCTGTACCCATAACCTTAATACCTTGGTCTATTAGCCAATGAGTTGCTTTTGCAGAAGCACCAACATGCCTACTGGTAAAATCTTTTTCGTGTAAATGTTTGGAAGCATCACAACGAATTAAAACAATATCGTAAGGCTTTAAGGTGTATTTAATGGCGGCTAATTTCTCTTTTAAATCGTTTGGTTCAAACATAAAACCGGCGGGCTTATCCGTAAAGTCCAACACAACTCCATCTCTAAAAAACCAATCCAGGGGCATTTCATCAATTGTTCTTGATGGTTCGCCATTACAGGTTGGGTAATAATGGTAGGGAGCATCAACATGAGTTCCAGCATGACTATTTACCGTTAAAAATTCTCCGGCAGGGCCATTTCCATCTGGAAATACATCACCTAAACCATCGAATAAAATCTTACCCATGGTTTTAGCCCCTTTTTTGTGGTCTTCATAATTAATGGCGGTAGGGAAAGGCTCTTTTACTTTGTCTGAAATGGTTACGGATAAGTCAATTATTCTCATAGTCTATTGGTAATAATTCATTTTAAGCATGAACTTTATTAATAAATCGTATTTTTTGTAGGATACTTTTGTAAAGTTGCTAAAAAGAAATATAAAAATTGAATCAATTATAGGCTAAAAATATTCAATATCAATCCTTTATTGTGAAATTTATTAAAAATGTATCAAATTGTATTCTAAATCATAAGGTTTAGCAGATAATCCTATAAAACCACATCATGTCTACACATACTTTTACCATGAACGAATCTTTCCCCATGAACGCTTGGTATGCCGTTGCATGGGATGTAGAACTAAAGCATAAATTACTACCACGTACAATTTGTAATAAGCCTTTGGTATTATATAGAAAAAAAGATGGAACGCCAATAGCTTTAGAGGATGCTTGCTGGCATAGACTATTGCCCTTGTCTAAAGGTAGCCTAAGAGAAGATACGGTTGTTTGCGGTTATCATGGGCTTGAGTATAATAGTGATGGGCGTTGTTCGTATATGCCATCGCAAGAAACCATAAACCCATCTGCCTGTGTACGCTCATATCCTGTAATTCAGAAATATCGTTTTATTTGGGTATGGATGGGCAACCCGGCATTGGCCGATGAATCAAAAATTCCGGATATGCATTGGAACGATGATCCAGACTGGGCAGGTGACGGACAAATGATTAAAGTGCACTGTAATTACAGGTTGGTGGTTGATAATTTGATGGACCTTACCCACGAAACTTTTGTACATTCAGAAACTATTGGTGACCGTAATGTGGCAGAAGCACCCTTTGATGTACACTACGATGAGAAAACGGCGACCGTTACGCGTTGGATGAAAGATATACAGCCACCACCATTTTGGAAAGGGCAATTGAACAAAGTATTTGACCATGATGGTACTGTAGATCGCTGGCAGATCATAAAATTTGAAGCTCCCTGTACCGTAAATATAGATGTTGGCGTAGCTATAGCGAATACGGGTGCTCAAGAAGGTGATAGGTCTAAAGGGGTCAATGGCTACGTATTAAATACCATAACACCAACTACGAACCAGACCTGTCTTTATTTCTGGGCGTTCAGCAGAAATTATAACTTAAAGGACCAAAGCAATACCACAGAACTTAAAAATGGGGTCGCCCATATTTTTTCTCAGGATGAGGATATTTTAGAGGCCCAACAAAAGGCAATCAACGAAAACCCGGATCGTGAATTTTATAATTTGAACATAGATGCCGGGGCCATGTGGGCAAGAAGAATTACTGATAATATGGTCGCAAAAGAAAAGAAGGACTAATGAGATATAGGAATACTTGGGAAGATGCCGTGGTGAGTAAAATGGAAAAAGTTGCAGATAATGTAATGCAGATTCAAATTATCCCTGCAGGTGATACAGCGGCTTTTACAGTGGGGTCACATTTAGATATTGCTGTTTTAATCAATGACTTGCCAGAAATCAGGAGTTACTCTTTGGTTGGGCGGTACGGTTCAAATAAACCCTATACCATAGCGGTAAAACGTTTGCCCGCAAGCCGTGGCGGGTCCAAATATATGTGGGGATTAAAAGAAGGTAGCAAATTGCGCATTTCACAGCCCACCAATCATTTTGAACTTAGTTTTAATACTTCTAATTATCTACTTATAGCAGGCGGTATTGGAATTACGCCCATTCTAGGGATGGCCGAAGAGTTAATGGCGAAAACTGACAAAAATGTACGCATGTTATATTTGGGCAGGTCTGCCCAAGAAATGCCTTATATAGAGGCGTTGCAAAAGTTATTGGGGCAACGCTTAACAGTACATTATAGTGATATTGATGGTTTTTTTGATACGTCAAAAATTTTAAATCTTTGCGATATTGAAACGCAAGTATACTTATGTGGACCCATTGGCTTAATGAATGCAGTTCGAAAGACATGGGAAAATGGACCGTTAAATAATCAAAATTTACGGTTCGAGACTTTTGGGGCTTCGGGTTTGTTTGCTCCCCAGGCATACACTGTTAAATTACCAAGGTTTAATAGAGAAGTACAGGTAAATGAAAATCAAACCTTATTGTCAGCTTTACTTGATGTAAAAATAGATGTCATGTATGATTGCAAAAAAGGAGAATGCGGATTATGTCAAGTAGATATTCTTGAGTATTCTGGCGATATTGATCATCGCGATTTCTTTTTCAGCGAAGAAGAAAAAGGTAAAAATAAAAAAATGTGTGCCTGTGTAAGCAGGGTTGCCAATGGTAATATTACCATAGACACTGCTTATAGGGGATAGTTACAACATCTAATACGCGATAAAATGTCTAAACCAATTACACTGCAGTTAGATGAGCGTGCCATCTCTACCATGCAATACGCTACCATATTCGTTTGTTTTTTAATGAACATTTTAGATGGTATGGATGTGCTGGTCATTTCATATTGTGCCCCTGCAATCGCTAAATCGTGGGCTATAGGTCCAGAAGCTTTAGGTATGGTATTTAGTGCAGGTCTTGCAGGAATGGCATTGGGGGCATTGTTACTGGCGCCATATGCGGATAAGATTGGCCGAAAAAAAATGATTTTGATAAGTGCCTTTTTAATGGGTACAAGTATATTTTTAACAGGTTACACAGAAACAGTACCGCAATTGATTTTTCTTCGCTTTATTAGTGGTTTAGGCATTGGTAGCATGCTCGCCAGTACCGCATCTTTAACGGCAGAATACACACCAAATAAATCTAAAGATTTTTGGGTAAGTTTTGTTATAGCAGGTTATCCTGTTGGGGCAGTTTTGGCTGGGTATGTAGCAGCGTCTGTTGTGCCATCTAGCGGATGGCAAATGATGTTTAAATTAGCAGGCTTGGCTTCATTTATTACTATTCCGTTAATTTTTATATTCCTTTCGGAATCCATTGAATATTATGTAAGAAGGCAACCAAAGCATGCACTTGTGAAGGTTAATCGTCTTTTAACTAAATTAAAAATACCTGAAATTTCTACCTTACCAGAAAAACCGGCTAAATTGTTGGGTATTCCTGTAAATCAATTGCTTTCTAAAAAATACAAACGATCCACTATTCAGTTATGGGTAGCCTTATTTTTTGCCTTCGGATGCTTGTATTTTCTCATCAGTTGGATTCCTAAACTGGCTACGAATGCGGGCTTGTCTATGGAACTGGCCATTTACTCGGGCACGGTATTTAATGTAGGTGCGTTTTTTGGTGTTATTATACAAGGGTATATTTCATCTAAAATGGGACTTAAAAAAACCATTGCCCTGTTCTTGGGGATAACAGCTGTTTTAATGGCAATGTTCAGTGTATTTGTGGGTTCAGATTTTATACTGATAGTCTTTGGGTTATTAGGTTTTACCCTTCAAGGTGGTTTTGTTGGGCTGTATGCCGTGGCTGCCCGTATGTATCCCACAGAATTTAGAACTACAGGTGTGGGTTGGGCCATTGGTGCAGGTAGACTGGGAGGTGTATTGGGCCCTGCACTTGGCGGTGTACTCGTAGGTATGGGGCTTTCGATGTCCGCCAATTTTATGATTTTTGCCGTTCCTGCGCTTTTGGCAGGGATAGTTACTTATTTTATTTCATCAAAGGAAATTTCTTAGAAAAACAGAGCATAAACAAGTATTACTTAAAACAAGCAACAATGAGCAATTTGAAATCACTTCTCACAGGAAAATATATGCTTTGGCTTCTATTGGCCATACCGGGCGTTATGATGACCTTGAATTACGCAAAAGGACAATTTAAGTATGAAGACATCATGCATATTACCGGAGAATTTGCTGCTCGTATGTTGATTATAAGTCTTATTGCAACGCCAATTCGTCTAATGTTCCCTAAAACGAAAGTAGCGCAATGGTTATTAAGAAATAGACGCTTTTTTGGTGTTGCGGCATTTGCCTATACCTTACTCCATACCATTTTTTATGTGCTGGAATTTCCAATTTCTAAAATAGTAAATGAATCAATAGAGCTATCAATACTTACGGGGTGGATTGCTTTTTTCGTGTTTATTCCTTTAGCCATGACGAGTACCAATGCAGCAGTCAAACGAATGGGGCGCAATTGGAAAAAATTACAACAATGGGTGTATTTGGCTGCTATTATGGCTTTCGCTCATTGGGCACTTCTTGGGCTACAAAGTGAAGAAGGTAGTATGGCCGGAGCTTTGGCTCATTTTGTACCTGTAATGCTTTTACAGCTGTACCGGGTTTACAAGCAGAAGTTTTCAAAGTAATCAGCAATCTTTTTAGGTTTCTGTCTCTGTTGAATTATGCTTTAATTTTCATTCTAAAAACTGTAAAATTGAACTTCCCAATTTTGCTAGCCAAGGGGAATACTCTTATCCTTGACTTAAAACTCGAGTGACTGGTAAACCCAATGACTGAATACGTTCTTTGGTGTATTGTATTTACACTGCCCTAAATACCAATTTCGGAACAATAGTTTTAGCGTTAGTAAACCCACCACAATAGCAATCGTTTTTTTATCATAATTACAGTACCCTTTTTTAGGCGCTGGGTTTCAATGCAGAAAACAACATTATATAAATCGTATCGTTACTTTTTAGTAGCGGTATGTAGACAAAAGTGCTCACATAGGGTTATAATACTATGTGGCGTATATTGAGAAAACTATAAAATAATAGGTGTAATATGGTAACGAAGACCGTAGTATCCAATTTTAAGCATATCATGAGCGGAAAAATGTATTTCTTCTTTAAGAAAAGTGTGTGGCGCTACCTTTTGGCAACCTTAATGATTGCTGTTGTGGTACCCATAAAACAGTATAATTTCATCACCTCATTTCTGATCTATTTTTTTGGTTTACTGCTGATCGTATTTCCAATAATGATTATGGCCGCTAGCGTTCAAGGAAAAAAAATGGGATTTGATGCAGAGGTAACATATTCTGAAGAAAAGATAACAATTAGGCATAGAAATAAAGACTTGGTTGAAACCAAGGATTGGAATTGGATCAAGAAAATAAGTGCTACAAAAGATAGGTTTGTTTTGGTGGTAAACCAACGACAACAATTTGTAATTTCATTAGCTAAAGATGAGCTTACACAAGATGAAATAGCGTTTTTTGAACGAAAAAAATAAACAACTCCTAACTACCCTATAGAATCCAACAACGAACAACGAACAACCAACAACCAACCTTTTACGCTTTCCCGTAATCTAGTACCATTAAGTTTATTTACCTTTCCAATAAATACTAAAGCATACTTCCCTCTACTGCTTTAGAGATTAGGATTTTTTGTAACGAGGTTAATGTATGATTGCATATAGCAGTACGTTATGAGGCATAAAAAACAAACTTTATGAGTAAAAAATATCCGAAAGGTTCTGAATGGAGAAAATGGGATTTACATGTTCATACACCTTCCTCAATTTATCATAGATATGGTGCAGATACAGAAGAAACTTGGGAAAAATATATAGAAGATTTAGAAAATTTATCTTCTGATTTTTCAGTGTTAGGAATCAATGATTATTTCTTCATTGACGGCTATGAAAGGCTTGTTAAGGAAAAGGCTACTAAAGGTAAACTTAAAAACATTGACCTTTTATTACCTGTAGTTGAATTCAGAATTGAAAAATTTGCAGGAATCGATTTCGGACAATTAAAAAGAATCAATTTACACGTTATTTTTTCAAATGAATTACCTATAGAAACTATAAAAAGTCAATTTCTACAAACTCTTGAACAAAGTTATTTCTTAGAAAATGGAGAACAATGGACAAGAGCAATAACAAAAGAAAGTGTTCAAGAACTTGGTGCAAAAATAAAGAGTACTGTTCCCTCAGAGCAATTACATAAATATGGTACTGATTTAACAGAAGGATTCAATAATTTAAATGTAAAAGAGGATAAGATTTTTGAAGCATTACAAAAAGACTGTTTTAAAGGAAAATACCTCATTGCCATTGGAAAAACAGAATGGGGTGATTTAAAGTGGACTGATGCGTCTATTGCAACTAAAAAATCCATAATTAACAAAGCGAACATTGTTTTTACCGCTTCTGAATCTATTGAAGCTTTTCATAAAGCCAAATCACAACTTACAGCTCAACAAGTAAACGATATACTTTTGGATTGTAGTGATTCGCATTATTTATCTACAGAAACCGATAAGGATAGAATAGGCAATTGTTTTACTTGGATTAAAGCAGACCCTACTTTTGAAGGATTAGTTCAAATATTATATGAACCAAATGAAAGAATAAAAATCTCTGATAGTAATCCAAATTTAGAATTTGATAAACCTTATATCTCAAATATCACGATTAATGATGATGTAAAAGTATTTCAAGATGAAGAAGATTTAAGTTTTTCAAAAAATGAAAGCATACCGTTAAATCAGAACCTCGTTGCAATTATCGGAGGACGTGGAGAAGGAAAAAGTATGCTTACAGATTATTTAGCTAGTAGTTTTATAGGTCAAGAACATTCTAAAGAGGGAGATTTCAACAAAAATGGTGTAGTTAATTTATCATATCATAAGTCGAATCAGAGTGAAGAGGATATTATCAATTTTGACTTGACCGAGGATAAAAAAGCTGTTGATTTCATATACATCAATCAAGGTCGTCTAAAAAACTTAGTTGAAAAGAAAGACAAGCAATTCCAACTTGCAAATTCAATCAGACGATTAGCCAAATTAAAGCAACCAGAATTTAATACAGAGTTGGACAAGAAAATTCGTGAATCGATTAATGAGTATCACGAATTGGAAAGGTTCTTCGAACAAAAGGATGAGGATAATAATTTAATAAACTCAATAGAATATTTAGAGATTCAAGAAAAATCAATTAACGATTTCATTAGTAATATTACTACAAGTGAAAACAAAGATAAACTAGAAAAATATTCAGAGAACTTAAGGCTTAGAAACAATTTAAATTCTAAGTTGAAGGAATTGTTTGAGTTAGAAAACGAACTTAAAAATGCTATTGAAGAACTCAACTTAAAAATCATCAAAACGAATGGAGAATTAAAAAGAATATCACTTATTGAACTGAATTCATTACAAAAACAGTTTGATGAAATCAACAATTGGAAAGGTGAATTGGAAAAGGAAATAGCATCTATATCTGTTACTATTTCTGTTGTTAAAGAGGAATTTAAGGATTACAAAGGTGACCTTACAACGCTTTTAAATGACATTGCTAAATTTCAAAAAAGATTATCTGAAATTCGCGAAAACATTGCTGTATCAAAAACCAGAAAAGAAAGACTTGAAAGTTTGAAAATATCACTTTTCGAAACGACAGACGATTCTATTTCATTAATAGACAAGATGAAACTTGACTATAACAACCAAGTTGTTGAGCTTATTAAAAGTTGGGATGAATTTAAAGATGTAGATTCAAAAGACACCTTAAATCCCTCACAAAAATCAATAATGAAAAATCTATTAACTGACCTTGAAATTGAAGTTAAAGTAGATTTTGATGTTTCAAAATTCTATGATGAAATATATCATTGCATAGATGGAGCAAAATGGAGAATTAAAGGAAATAAAGAAGCTCAAAAAAACTCTTTTGAAATTCGAGACTCAGATACGTTTTTTGAATTTCTTAGAAAAAAATATCTTGAATTTTATCATTATGATGGTATTCATAGTAAAACTTTTAAAAATAAACTCTTTGACGAATTAGAAAGGAAAAAGTATTTAAAAGTATTTCCGATTCTGAAGTACAAAGGCAAGGATTTAAACAAAATTTCTGTTGGTCAAAAAGGAACTGTTTATTTAAAGATGATGCTCGCAACAGAAGCTTTTTCTAAACCAATAATTTTTGACCAACCCGAAGATGATTTAGATAACGAATTTATTATGCAAAATCTGATTGGGCTTTTCAAGGAATTAAAGCAATATAGACAAGTGATTATTGTTACACATAATGCAAACTTGGTTGTAAACGCAGATGCTGAACAAGTCATTGTCGCTTCAAATCTTGATGGAAAACTTAATTACTCTAGCGGGAGTCTTGAGGATAATGAAATAAATTCTAAAATCTGTCAAATCCTTGAAGGAGGCGAAATAGCATTTGAAAAAAGAAGAAATAAGTATCAAAAAATAGGATAAATAACCCAGTACAACAATGTATATAAAAAATAGGCGAATCAGCAATAAATCCAAGGGTTTTGCTCATGCCAAACTTTGCGTATAACCGAAAGTTCAGTGCTTCAAAATCACCTACTTTTCATAAACTAACCATTATCCAAAAACAACCACCAACCAAAAATCATCCCTTCCTAAACTCGCCAGGTGCTACGCCCACCCGCTTTTTAAACAAGCGGCTAAAATAGGCAGGGTCGTTAAAATTTAAAAAGTAAGCTACTTCGGCAATGGAGTATGAGGTGTTAAGCAGGTATTTTTTAGCCTCGTTCATGGTAAAATCTTGTACCACTTTAAGGGCAGATTTTCCGGTTACGGTATGGCAAACACGGTTGAGGTGGGTTTGGGTAATGCCTAGGGCATCGGCAAATTTCTTGATGCTCAACAGGTTCTGTGCATGTTGTCGTATCAGTTCTTGAAATTGCTGATAATACGCCAAGTTTTTATTATTGGAAAGTAGGGCATCTGCCGTATTTCTGAATTTTTCACGAAAAAGCGCTAGGTACACCAATTCAAAATACCTTCTTAAAGCTAAAAGTTTTTCTGGAGCATCTTCAAAAATTTCGTTTTGTATTTTGTCTTTAAGGTACCGCACATCAGAAAAAGTAGTGGTGTTCCCTAAAAATGAAAAACAGTTCAATTGGTTACTCTGCTTTTTTATACTGGCTTTATCCTGTAAAAGTGTGTCATAAAAAGATACGGAGAGGGTAATGACCTCCCCGACAATAGAAGGCTCAAAATGAAACCCATGTAATACGTTGGCAGGTACCGTAACCACGCAGGGAGCAGCAAGTTCAATACGGTTACCTTCAGAAAGTAAAAAACCGCTACCTACTTCTATGACAAACAACTGCACCAAATCTGTATGAATATGCTCGGCAATCTCCCATTCATAAATTTTACTGCGATCCTCCAAGGGTTCAATATGTATAAAGTCGGTCACCAAAGGCTGTTGATGCTCGCCGTACAATCCCTTATAACGTAGTAAATCGTTCATTATGTTTATTTATAACTGATGTTATTTTGTTTTAAATATAGTATAAAGTAATGTATTACAGTATTTTAATGAAATATATTATCTTATTTAAACATTTTACAGTATTGATAATGTTTATTTTGTCCTACTATTATTCAAAATTGTCCTAAGGATTAAAAATTGCTTGTACTAGCTTTGGAAGACAGTAGTTTAATACATTGAACATGAGCATTACAACGGACTCCAAATTTGATATCGAAGTACAACCGCCCTATTTGGACGAAGCCTATAAATCGACTATTTTAAGAGCGCCATTGCAACCCTTGGTCGTGCCTAAAAAGAAAGACATTACCTTATCAGGTCCGCTTTTTAAAGATTTTAAATTAGGGGCTTTAGACCATGATCTTACCAAGAATTCTGTAAAAGATGGAGAACCTATTGGCGAGCGTATTGTGGTGCATGGCAAAGTCACCAATGAACATGGGCACCCGTTACCACATACGTTAATTGAGTTGTGGCAGGCAAATTCTGCTGGGCGCTATGTACATAAGGTTGATCAACATGACGCACCCTTGGATCCTAATTTTTTAGGTACGGGACGTTGTATGACAGATGCACATGGCTATTATAAATTCTACACCATAAAACCGGGTGCATACCCTTGGGGAAACCACCCTAATGCATGGCGGCCAAATCATATACATTTTTCGTTGTTCGGGGGCGATATTGCCAGTAGGTTGATTACCCAAATGTACTTTCCTGGCGATCCGCTCTTTGAGCATGACCCTATTTTTAAGGCTGTCCCCCCAAAAGGCAGGGAATTGTTGGTGTCAGCTTTTGACCTATCGGTTACCGAGGCCAATTTTGCACTGGGCTATCGGTTCGATATTGTTTTACGTGGAAAAAATGCAACCCCATTTGAAAATTTGTAAACAAGTATGAAGACATCAGCAGTTAAAAAACAGACTCCTTCACAAACTATAGGGCCTTATTTTGCCTACGGGTTAACGCCACAACAGTATGGCTATGATTTTGATAGTTGGGTAGACCATGATATGGTTAAAGGGTTAAATAATGTGGAAACCATTACCATTACGGGTACCGTTTACGATGGTAATGCACAGCCCGTAGATGATGCCATGATAGAACTTTGGCAGGATGATGGAGTGCATAAATTGTTTGGACGCTACGGCTCGGGTACGGATGAAGGAAATACATTTACCTTTAAAACAATAAAACCAAAATCGGTTAATGGTCAGGCACCATTTATTCATGTAATACTATTTATGCGTGGTCAATTATTGCATTCGTATACACGTATTTATTTTGCCGATGAACAGCAACTTAATGAAACCGATGCTAATTTAAATGCTGTTGACGCCGATAGAAAGCACACGTTGATCGCGGAGAAGAAAGGCGATTCCTATGTATTCAATATTCACATGCAGGGCCCCAATGAAACCGTTTTTTTTGAAATTTAATACATAGCAGTACATGTCGCTCTACACTGAGACTTTTTACGCCAATGAACTCACTGAACTTTTTTCCGATCGTGAGTCCGTCACCAAACTTTTAAACGTAGAAGCTGCCTTGGCACAGGCACAAGCTGAGGTAGGGTTAATCCCATCAACGGCATCAAAAATAATATCAGAGTGTTGTATGGTAGATGCTATTGACATTAATGCTTTAAAATCTGATATTGTTTTAGGGGGTAATGTTGCCATTCCTTTAGTAAAGCAATTAACAAAGGCCATTAAAAACCGTGATTTTGAAGCTTCTAAATATGTGCATTTAGGAGCTACCAGTCAAGATATAATAGACACTGCAACGATACTAACGATTAAGGAATACGTTGTTTGGTTAGAGGGCAAATTAGAAGTTTTAAAGCATGCATTGGTACAACTCACCAAAGACCATGTGCACACGATTATGATGGGTAGAACCTTGTTGCAGCAAGCAAAACCCATGACGTTCGGTCTGAAATCTGCCGGATGGCTAGAAGGTATTTCGCGCACTAGAACACGATTGAACGAACTAAAAAGTCGTTTGTTTTGCATTCAGTTGGGTGGCGCCGTTGGTAGTGGTAATGCCAATATTACAACCGAAGTTCAAATGGCCTTCGCGAAAAACCTTGACTTGAATGCATCTTTTCCATGGCAGTCACAGCGAGATTCCTTAGCGGAATTTGCTTCTGTTTTAGGAGTTCTGTCAGGTTCTTTGGGTAAAATAGCAAAAGATGTTTCCTTACTCATGCAAACAGAAGTGGCAGAGGTTTTTGAAGGTGCCGAAGAAGGCAAAGGCGGTTCCAGTACCATGCCGCATAAACGCAATCCTGTTGGCTGCGCACTTATTTTAAGCAACGCCACCCGCACACCCGGTTTAGTGGCAACAATGCTTACCGCTATGCCCCAAGAACATGAACGTTCTGCTGGATTATGGCATGCGGAATGGGAAACATTAACGCAGCTCATGAATTTAACGGGCGGTTCTTTAGAAAAGTCAGTCGATTTAATAACGAATCTAGAAGTTAATAAAGACCGGATGCTTCAGAATATAGAGATTACGAACGGACTCATTTATGCCGAAAAGGTGTCATTGTATCTGTCCAAATCCTTAGGAAAAATGCAAGCGCACGAATCGGTAAAAAAGGCGTGCACCTTGGCATTGCAACAACAAAAGCATTTAAAAGAGGTAGTGCAAGAAATGCACCCACAAATAGAGTCTATAGAAGATTTGTTCAAACCTGATAATGCCATAGGCAATAGTGTGGTCTGGACAGAAAACATATTAAAAAAGTATTCATAAGGTTATGAAAACAAACTATAAATTACAAGGAACACCCAACAGTCCCGTACTGATGTTCTCCAATTCTTTAGGGGCAGATTTAACCATGTGGGATGAATTGGTGCCGTATTTACTGCCTTATTTTAGGGTTTTACAATATGACACTAGGGGGCATGGGCAAAGCGAACTTACAGATGGACCCTACACTATAGAACAATTGGGCCACGATGTAATTGACCTTTTGGATACATTAAAAATAGATAAAGTGTATTTCTGCGGCTTGTCCATGGGCGGGTTGATCGGCCAGTACTTGGGCATCAACCATCCAGACCGTTTGCACAAACTCGTTATCAGTAATACAGATGCTAAGATTGGTACTGTAGAACGATGGAACGACCGTATTAAAACCATCAATGAACAAGGCATGCAAGCTATCGTAGATGCCACAATGGAAAAATGGTTTACCGAAAGCTATCACCAAACGCATCCATCCCGCGTAGCGGAAATGAAAAAAATATTCTTGGCGAACAGACCAGAAGGATATACCGCTTGTTGTGCTGCAATTGGCAATGCCGATTTTAGGGCGGATATTAAACAAATTAAGCTAGAGACTTTAATCATTACAGGTGATGAAGATGCCGTTACTAATGTGGCCCAAGCCGAAATCATTCAAAAAGAAATAGCAGGTGCTGAGCTAAAAGTGTTTCATGCCAGACATTTGCCAAGCACCGAATTACCGGCATATTATGCAGAAACGCTTATCAATTTTATAGTCGGCGAAGATACTTTTGATAGAGGTATGTATGTACGTAGAACGGTTTTAGGTGATGCCCATGTAGATAGGGCCAACGGAAACAAGAATGAATTCAACACCGATTTTCAAGAATTTATTTCGCATTACGCATGGGGAGAAATTTGGACCCGACCGGGTTTGCCCAAACACAGTAGAAGCCTTATAACCCTTGCCATGTTGATACCGCTCAATAAGAAAGCGGAGTTTAAAATGCATGTAAAAGCGGCATTCAACAATGGTGTAACCAAAGATGAAATAAAAGAAGTGATTCTACAATCAGGAATTTATTGTGGTTTACCCGCAGCCAACGATGCCATGCATTCGGCAGAAGAAGTATTTACAGATTTAGGAATAGAATACTAACCGGATGATACATATTAAAACACAAGTAGGAATAATAGGTGCCGGACCTTCGGGGATGGTCTTGGCAAATTGGTTGAAAAAACACGATATAGATGCCGTAGTCATAGAACTACGCTCACGGGAATATGTTGAAGGTAGGGTTCGTGCCGGTTTGGTAGAACAGAACACCAAAGATATTTTGAAGGAATTGGGGCTTGATGCCCGAATGAAAAAAGAAGGCATTGTTCATGATGGCGTATACCTTAGTTTTGATGAGGAACGTGTTCATATACCATTTGGCGAATTGACCGGCGGCAGAACCATAACTATTTACGGTCAGCAGGAAATTACCAAAGACCTTACGGATGCTTGGTTGCAAAAGGGCGGAGAACTGCACTTTGAAACCAGGGCGACAAAAATAGTAGATTTTGATACGAAGCGTCCTAAAATACATTTTGAAAAAGACGGCGAAGAAGGAATTCTGGAATGCGATTTTGTGGCGGCCTGTGACGGTTTTCATGGCATTGGACGTAAGACCTTGCCAAAGAAAAGTTTCCAGTCCTATGATATTACCTATCCGTTCAGCTGGTTGGGAATATTGGCAAATGTAGCGCCTTCAACAGATGAATTAATATATGCATATCAGGAGAATGGTTTTGCATTACATAGTTTACGTTCAGAGACCGTAAGTAGATTATATGTTCAGGTAGACAATGATGAATCGGTAGATAATTGGTCAGACGACCGTATTTGGAGCGAACTTTCCCAACGTCTTGCGGCCCCTGGTTTTGACTTGGAAGAAGGTCCTATTTTTGAAAAAGGAATAACGCCTATGCGCAGCCATATGATTGATAGTTTGCGAAGTGGCAGATTATTATTGGCTGGCGATGCGGCTCATATCGTTCCACCAACAGGGGGTAAAGGAATGAACTTGGCCATTGCCGATGTTAAACATATGGTTGACGCCTTTGTGGCCTATTATAAAACGAATTCTGAAATGTTACTGGACACTTATACCAATGATGCCCTTCGTAGAATATGGAGAGCGCAGGACTTCTCTAATTTTATGACCAAATTATTTCACAAACAAGACGCTCATGGGTCATTTACCTATCGCTTACAAAAAGCAAAATTTGATTATCTAAAAGTATCTAGAGCATATAAAACCACCATAGCAGAGAACTATGTAGGGCTACCGTTTGAATCGTTTAAAAATTAAATTCCAATGAAAACAGTTCCAATAATAAGTGCTGAAAAAGCGGCAAGTTTAGTAAAAGATGGCGACATCATTTTAGGGGGTGGCTTTGGTATGACGGGTAACCCCGTGAATATCATTCATGAATTGGCAAAGACCAAAACCAAAGACCTCACCTTTATTGCAAACAATGTAGGCGAACCCAATATGGGCGGTGGTCGCTTGTTGAACAATGGACAATTAAAGAAAATGATCGGCTCTTTTTTCACTTCGAATAGAGAAGCCGTTTTAGCGGCACAAGAAGGTCGTGTGGAATATGAATTATTGCCTCAAGGAACTTTGGCAGAAGCTATACGGGCAGGTGGTGCAGGTATTGGCGGATTTTATACGCCCACATCAGCAGGAACCTTAATCGCTGAAGGACGAGAAACCAAAATGCTTAATGGAAAAGAGCAAGTTTTTATAGAAGGTATTAGAGGAAATGTAGCCATCATAAGAGCTTGGAAAGCAGATACGGCAGGAAATCTGCAATATCGCATGACCGAACAAAATTTCAATAGAGCAATGGCAACAGCTGCTGATATTGTAATTGCCGAAGTGCAAGAAATTGTTCCTAATGGGGAAATTGACCCTAATGAGATTCATACTCCAGGTTGTTTTGTGGACTATTTGGTGAAGCGAAAACTAACAGAAGAAGATTTGGGTTCATCAGCATCGGTAGGTTCGTCAAAAGTAATTGATGAAAAACGGATGAATATGGCCAAACGTGCGTTTGCGGAATTGGAAAAAGGCGATGTGGTGAATCTTGGAATTGGCATCCCAACTTTAGTAGCCGATTTGATAAAACCAGAAGACGGCATCATTCTTCATACCGAGAACGGAATGCTAGGTGTAGGCCCCGAACCAAAAGATGGTGGCGGCGCTATGTATTATCCTGTAAATGCAGGTAAAGTTCCAGTAACGGCTTTGCCTGGAAGCAGTTATTTTGATAGTGCCGATAGTTTTGCCATGATTCGTGGCGGGCATATTGATGTGGCCATTATGGGCGGATTGGAAGTAGATGCGCAAGGAAATCTGGCCAACTGGTCCGTACCCGGAAAACCTTTATTAGGAGTAGGTGGAGCGATGGATTTAGCATCGGGCGCCAAAAAATTAATTATTACATTACGCCATACGGATAGAGACGGCGGTTCAAAAGTAGTTGAAAATTGCACGTTACCCATTACGGATTTTAGCTGTGTAGATATGTTGATTACGGAATTGGCCGTGTTCAAATTTATTGACGGGCAGTTGACCCTTATAGAGATTTTACCAGGTAGTACCTTGGAAGAAGTTCGTGAAAAAACCGAAGCCAAATTTGTAGAACAATTACAGTAGAAAAATGAAAGAAGCATATATAGTTGACGCGATAAGAACCCCAATAGGAAGTTTTAGAGGTGCTTTGGCACAAGTGAGAGCAGATGATTTGGCGGCAATTCCCATCAAAGCCTTACTCGAAAAATATCCGAATCTACCCAAAGATGCGATTGATGATGTTATACTAGGATGCCATAATCAAGCTGGGGAAGATAATAGAAATGTGGCGCGTATGGCGCTACTCTTGGCAGGATTACCATATACCGTTCCCGGTGAAACGATCAATAGATTATGCTCATCAGGTATGTCTGCCGTGGTGCAAGCAAATCGTGCTATTAAAGCTGGAGATGGAGATGTATTTATTGCCGGAGGAATGGAACACATGTCTAGAGGGCCTTTGGTGATTTCAAAACCATCAACGGCGTTTGGTAACGATTCCAAAATGGAAGACTCTAGCTTTGGATGGCGTTTTGTGAATAAAAAGTTACATGAAATGTATGGTACGGATGCCATGGGAATTACCGCAGAGAATCTAGCTGAGATGTTTAGCATAAGTAGGGAAGACCAAGATTTATTCGCGTATAATTCTCAAATGAAAGCTGCAAAAGCACAGCAAAATGGAATTCTTGGGGAAGAAATTTGTCCAGTTGAAATTCCGCAACGAAAAGGAGACCCAATTATCGTGAGTCAAGATGAATTCATAAGACCGAGTACAACGGTAGAAAAATTAGCCACTTTAAGAACCGTCTTCAAAAAAGATGGAACGGTAACCGCAGGTAATGCATCAGGATTAAATGACGGTGCAGCAGCTATGTTAGTTGTTTCAGAAGATGCCTTGAAAAAATACAATCTCACGCCAAAAGCTAGAATAGTAGCTTCAGCTGTAGTGGGTGTAGAACCAAAAATAATGGGTATTGGTCCTGTCTACGCCACAAGAAAAGTCTTGGCAAAAGCAGGCTTGGAATTAAAGGACATGGATGTACTGGAATTCAACGAAGCCTTTTCCGCTCAAGCGTTGGCCTGCACACGCGAGTTAGGTTTAGCAGATGATGATCCAAGAATAAACCCTAACGGCGGGGCGATTGCTATTGGTCACCCTTTAGGAATGTCCGGTACACGAATACTTCAAGCGGCAACGAACGAATTAGTTCGCTCCGGAGGAAAATATGGTTTGGCTACCATGTGTGTTGGTGTAGGCATGGGGTATGCTACTATTATTGAGAATGTCTCTACAAGTAAGTAAATAAATCAAGAAAACACTCATTTTTTTTTAAGATATCGATATGAAAGTTATTTAAAGTTAGGATTCGTTTGTGTAGCATATGAACGGAAAATATGGTTCTCCCAACCTCAGAAGAAGATAATCCTTTGGCTACGGATTTGGCGAGAGCGTAGGTAGACGATTTTCAATCTACCAATGGAGGTAATTGGGGCATGGAGAGCGTAAATGCCATGATAAAACATTGGCCTGCCGGTGGACCGGAAGAGGGTGGTAACGTGTACATTCCGATTAATTTACAGTATAGCCCCTATACAGCTGATACAGCTGATACAGCAAGGGAAGTAAGTTTGGCCGGAGGTAGTCCTTTAGAGGACTTTACCAATAGAGGTTATGAAGGAAAATCAGTTAAGACCATCAATGCGACCGATATGCAATTGGTAAAAGATACAAAAGCAAAAATGGGAGACAAACCGGTCATTGTATCAGTAAAAATAGCAAAGCCAATGGTTTTTTCTCAGATAGAAGTTAGCGCTGCCGCAATTCTTGTGCCTATGGGTATTCAAGAACAAGCCTTAATGGAAATTATTACTGGTGCTGCAGAACCGTCAGGCTTGTTGCCATTTCAAATGCCTGCCGATATGTTGACAGTAGAGGCACAATTCGAAGATGTACCAAGAGATATGCAGCCTTACTCAGATTCAGATGGCAATACTTATGATATCGCCTTTGGATTGAATTGGAACGGGGTAATCGAAGATGCAAGGGTGCAAAAGTATCGGTAAAACTAAACCTTAGGGAGGTCACACATTTTAATAATTTCTTTAAGAAAAAAATACATATCGGTCACTCCAAATTTTGGAGCTCATAATAAACGATGTGCTAATTTTAGACAAATGAACTATTTCTAAATCTAAAACTGAAATGAAAATTGAATTTAAAAGAATTAAAATAATCTGAACACCAATTTCTTTTTAACCTAAATTGCAATAAGAATTTATTAATAATCAGAAAACTAAAACTGCATACGTTTTTGCATACGATTTTATAATTTAATAGCGGTTGAGCCCAATAAAACCGTTGGGAATTTTCCATACGAGGAGCTCATAACCCGAAGGTCGCTGGTTCGAGTCCAGTCCCCGCTACTAAGAAAAAGCCACTGAAATTTCAGTGGCTTTTTTTATTTATAAAATTACACATCTGAATTTGGTTTGCCTACCAGAATATTTGCATCGTTGCCGAGATTTCACCCATTCAAATTCGCACGAACTGTAGACCAAAAAGATAATAATGCAGAAGTTGTTTTTTTAGAGAGATCGGCAAGCAAGGTCATGTTGGTAACAAAAGCTTCTTTTGAATCATAATATTCAGAATCATCAACAGGTGCATATAGCGCCATATCCCATTTTGGAAAATATCTTCGTCTTGACGGCCCTTCCCACAATAAATCTAAGGTATGGTGTCTTTTATCATTTTTGATTTTTTCAAATAACTGGAGTACATCCTCCTCCTCGCCTTCTAAAATTTGTACGATACTCTCTTCGAAATACACAAGGCATCCGGTTATTTCTCGAGCATGATTTTTTTTTCCGAGCATCAATGAGAATATTCTCAATTTCATCTATAGTTAATTCTGGTGATATCTTAGATTGGTAGGTTAGTTGAAACATTAATCTTGTACGTATATTTTCACAGACATTAAGTTAATGAAAAAGTTGATCTATTTAATTCGCTTCATCATAAAATAATAATTTTATAATTTTCCTATGGTCATCAACTCTCCCCATTGCGTGGTAAACCTTGGACTGCGATGCTCTTTAATTAATGCCCATTCTTTACTGCGATTGCCTACTGTAGCAACCTTGATTTTATTCTTGCCGTACTTACCATTTAAATTATCGATAAGATTGGTAATAACATCACTCTCGCTCTTATGCGGATTATCGAACATGTTTGTCTGTACCTCGTTTCTGTGTACTAACTGAGTTAGGTTTACGCCTACTTTTTTATATCGATAACCTGGTTTAAATATCTTCTGCAAGCCTTTCAAAGCTTCTTTTGTTAGCTTTATGGTGCTATCTGTCGGTGTATCCAGGTTTATGCTGATACTGTTTCTATACTGCTTATCAATCGCACTATGTTGATTGGTCTGCAATGAGATTTCTAGTTGAGCGGCTAGACTATGTTGCTGCCGTAATAAATCTGCAACCTCTGCCACATAATAACTACAGGCTTCCTCTATAAGCGAATAATCGGAGAGCTTAAATCCGAATGATTTCGCTGTTCCGATACCCTTTTTAGCATTTGCTTCGGTCTCCAATTCTAAACAAGGCACATTATTCAATTCTCGCCATAAACGCTCACCAATTACGGTCATTTCTTTTCTTACCCAAGCTACGGGCATATTAGCAAAATCCAACGCTGTATGTATGCCATTATTTTGAAGACGAATTGCGTGTTTCTTGCCTATTCCCCATATATCCTTCACTTCAAGATTATGTAATAAATGTTGCCTTTTTTGTTCACTATCTACCATATAAACATTGTTGTTCTTCGTGATTTTCTTAGCGTATTTATTGGCTAATTTCGATAACGCTTTTGTCTTTGCAATACCAACCCCAACAGGTATTCCCGTGTTTTTATGAACCGTATCTTTGATTGTATGTGCAATTGCATTGTAGTCATCCACCTTTATGCATCCTAAATCTACCCAACTTTCATCAATACTATATTCTTCTACTCTGGGGGAAAATATCATCAAAGTATCCATCACCCTTCTAGACATATCACTATACAACGTATAATTTGAAGAGAAATAGGTGACATCATTATCATCCAGCAATTTCTTGATTTTAAATATGGGCTGAAACATGGGAATGTCGGTCAACGCCTTTGCTTCCTTATTTGCCGCAATGATACATCCATCATTATTACTTAAAACAACTACCGGTCTGTTAATCAAATCTGGTCTAAAGACTTGTTCGCATGAAGCATAAAAACTATTACAATCTACCAATGCTATCATAGTACCGACTTTATGATATAGGTTAATACTCCCCAAATATTCAGTTCTACGTTATTGGTCTTATCAATTCGAACAATTTTAAAACTATCGTCTACAGCTGCTAAAACAAGTTGATTCAATTTCGGAGTCAACGATTTATCGACAATTAAAACATCGTTCGTAAAAGCATCGAATTCCTTAAATTCATCATCCACCACCCTAATGAAAAATGTTGAAGATGAATTGGATACCAATACGTCGTTCAAATCGATTCGAGGTTCACTATAATGTGTTGCCGGACTCGAAAAACCCGTCTGTGTTGGACTTTTGACCCTATGGTTATTATCAGATTTTTTAATTAACCGCTTATCTTCTACAATCATAATTTTAAATCGTATTCCTATTATTTTCGCTCCCTAACCCAGTGATCGTGTGGAACGTTCCAAAAGCCAAGTACCGGCATTATAAAACAAACTACCCTAGAAGGATATTCATAGTACAGATTAACATCTTGGGTATCGGTCTCGTACTCCACAAAAAAACCATCCATAGCTAATGGTTTGCTTTCCAGCAGTCCATTATCTTTTAATGCACCTTCATAGCGCTCCTTCCCTATCTCTTTAAGAAGGGCTTTTATGCACTTAATATCATAATTTCTAAATACTGTTGTGGACATTGTCCAAATTTCAGGATATTATCCAAATAATTTAATGTAATTTTGAAAATATTATTAACAACGGGTAGAAAAGAGAAAAACCACTTCTAAATGCCAGGTGGTCAATCGCTCTTCATTTAAAAACCTTCTATGAAATGATGAGGATCAATAATTTTAGTATAACTAACAACAGCATATACTATCACCATTAAAAATGATTAAATCATATAATAAACATATCCTCTACTATATTTTATACCGTTAATCATTAACCAATTAGAGTTATGTTTTTAAGCATGACTGCAGTAATTTATAAAAAATTTAGAATCTCAACAGAGCTTTAACCATTAGTGATGAGTCAGTTAACATGAGTACTCTAATTTAATATTAAGACTACATGAGTTTAAAAGAAGAACTTAATAAACAACAGTTAAAAGCTGTTGAATTTTCTGGTAAACATCTTCTAGTACTTGCCGGTGCGGGTACAGGAAAAACACGTACAATAATTGCTAGGGCAGCCTATTTGATTGAAAATGGTGCAAACCCGTCGAAAATACAGATACTCACATTTACCAAGAAAGCTGCTAACGAAATTGTTGAGCGTGTTAAAGCAAGCTTACCTCAATCTAGTGGGCGTTCATTGAATGGTGCTACATTTCACTCTTGGTGTAATCAGTTAATTATTAAATATCCTAACCTGTTCGGGGCAGCCAATTTTACGGTAATTGACCCAGATGATCAATTAGGTTTAATGAAAATGGTTTCTGGTAGCCATAGCGATGTTTATGGTAAGCTTCGAATAAAACCGCAGCAGTTATTAGATGTTTATTCTTATGCCAGAAACACTAAAAAGAATCTGACCGAATCTATACGCACCCTAGTTTATAAAGGCAAAGAAGATAAGGATACCGAGTATGAGATAACTGCTATGAAGCCTAATGTAGAAATTTTACTTAGGGCATATCAAAAGAAAAAGATGGAGCAACATTATCTAGATTATGATGATTTGCTATTAGTGGTATCAACTCAATTAAAATCTAACCCCGAAGCTAGAAAGTTATTATCTCAAGATCTTGATTACTTACTTGTTGATGAAATGCAAGATACCAACCCTTTGCAATGGGAGCTACTTTCGCCATTTATTGATATCTGTAGTTTGTTCTGTGTTGGTGATGATGCACAATCTATCTATTCTTTTAGAGGGGCAGATTTTAGAAATGTGCATCAGTTTAAAGAACGTGTACCCAACTCTGAGGTGTATAAGCTTGAAAAAAATTACCGTTCTACGCAAGAGATATTAGATATTTCGAATTGGTTGTTAGACAAATCGCCCATAGATTATAAAAAACAATTACAGTCTGTACGAGGAAGTGGAGAAATACCTGTATTGTTAAACGTAAGTGATGAATGGCAAGAAGCAAATTGGGTAGCTGATGAGATTTTAAAAAACTATACTGATGAGGACCGAAAATTTAGTGATCATTTAATTTTATCGCGTTCTCAGTATTACACAAAAACTTTACAGGCAGTATTTATAAGAAGAAAAATACCCTATGTCACCTATGGCGGACGCAAATTTTTACAAGCTGCCCATATTAAAGATTTAGTTTCCTTATTGCGAATAGTCAACAACCCTTACGATGAAATTGCCTGGGTAAGATTCCTGACTTTTTGGGAAGGAATTGGTGAAGTAAGAGCTTCTAGAATTATGGCGGTAATTATTGCGGATGAAGGTAAAACCGATATCCCTACCCTACTACAAGGTGCCATACCCGGAAAGGACGGAATCAAGATTGCAGAGCTTTATAATGCCGTTCAAAAAGAGAAAGGTAAAGTGGGTAAAATGGTAGACATTGCCTATGATGCCATGTCGTTAGGATTAGCTTTTAGATATCGAAAAGATTGGATAGAAAAGCGTAAGGGAGATTTTCCTGTTTTAAAACTTTTGGCAAATAGTTACTCGAGCCTAGGTGAATTTATTGGTGAGGGACTATTAGATAATGCTGAAAAGATGAACGGTGCACCTGTGCTAAGTGAATCGCAATTAGAGACCGACGAAGAAAAAGACCATGTAGTTATATCCACCATTCACTCCGCAAAAGGATTGGAAGCAGATGTTTGTATTGTTCTAAATGTTTCTCCAAAGGCATTTCCTTCCGCATGGTCTTTAGATGATGTAGATGCCATTGAGGAAGACCGCAGGGTTTTGTATGTGGCATTAACCCGTGCTAAGAATAGATTGATAATCACCAGAAATACCGCTTCTATATCGGCAATTCATGGTAAATCTATCCCCACAAATTCGGGGCAGAAAGCAGATGACGCAGAAACCTATTTTTTAACGGCTATACCTGACGGATTAATAAAACAAGAAACCATTGGTTACGATTTTAAGCCAGTGAAGGATGCTGCAGAACCAAACAATATGGACTTATCTTCAGGGATGGATTTTAGCTAAATATCAGAAATGTCAGAAAGAAAATTTGCCATTATTTCGATGACCACTTTTGGTTACAAACCAAACCCCTTAAGAATAGTTCAGCTGACTATAAGTAAACTAAATGGGGAATATTATGAACCTATATTTCAAACGAACATTAACCCCGAAGAACGTATACCAAATTACATTCAGCAAAAATCAGGCTTGAACGATAGTTTATTACTCCAAGCACCTACGTTCTCAGAAGTTGCCAATACCATTTTAAGAGAACTTGATGACCACATATTGGTGGGTCATAACGCGTCATTTCTACATTATGCTTTACAATCTGAATTTAAATATTTGGGGTATTCTTTTAAAACTCCCCAGCTATGTTCTGTTCGATTGGCGAAAAAGTTAATACCGAATATGACCAGTTATGAATTACCTTATTTGAGCAGTGTTCTTAATATTCCATACACAGAATCTAATAATTTAGATGATGACAATGCTGCGGTTGCCATATTATTTCAAAGATTGATTTTGCTTGATGACGATGAAATGGTCATCTCCAAATTCTTAGAACCTAAAGTTGAGAAAGAAAATATAGCACCCAAAAATATAGCTTATCAAAAACTAAACTCTTTACCTAACTCCCCCGGCATTTATAAGTTTCAGGATGAAAGAGCTGAAGTGCTTTACGTGGGCAAGGCGAAGGATATTAAAAAGAGGGTGTTGAGCCATTTCTATAACTCGAGCGAGAAAGAAATAACTCTTTGTGATGCCACTTACCACATAGATTTTGAAACTACTGGCAGCGAACTAATCGCCTTATTACGAGAGGCGGACTTGATCAATAAATTAGACCCACCCTTTAATTATATTCAAAAGAAAAGCTATGTCACCTACCATATCGTACCACAAAAAAACAGAAAGGGCATTCTGGAATTAAAAATTGAAAGAAGACCTTTTCAACACTCCCCCACCGAAATATTTTTAAAGCGAGGTGATGCAATCAAACGCTTGATCGAGCTGACCAAAAAATTTAGATTATGTCCGTTACAAACAGGATTAAAAAGTAAGTTGGGCAGATGTACCCATGGCGAATATAATGATTGTGATGGTGTCTGTACTGGGGAAGAAACGGCAGGAATATATAATGAAAAAGTAGAAAGCGCCTTAGAGTACCTCAACAATGAAAATGACAATTATGTACTTTTTGAAAAAGGAAGAACTAAAGAAGAACGTGGTTTTGTTTTAGTTCTTCATGGTGTTTACCAAGGCTTCGGTTTTCTTGATAATTCTCAATCCGTTTCCAGTCTAGAAGATTTAAAAGATATGCTTGACCCTAAAAAACATTCGTACCATACCGCTAAAATTATTTCAAGTTATACTCAGCGAAATCCATGGAAAATTAAGCCCTTGGAAAAAGTAGGATTTTTTTTAAAATCATAACCTGAAAGTCACAGGACGGAGTTTTGTTCTCCATAAAAAAAACTTTTCAGTAAACTGATGGATATTTCTATGCTCCCCTAAATATTTCAAAAACCAAATCTTTGGTCAATGGTCGTCCTTTTGCTTTTTCACGAATAGCATCGAAACTAAACCTAAAGTCGCACCCTGCTTTGTATTCGCTACAGCCATAAGCCGATTTTCCTTTTATGATAACGCCCTTATTACATTTTGGACAATTATTTTCTTCAGAAGTATTCTTTACTTGAACTTTAGCCTTCTTAGGCTCTAACTTTAGCTTAAAGCTTTCATCAAATCTAACCAAACCTTCAACGGAAGCATTATTGACTTTAAAACCTTTTAAATTCACCGTGGATCCTTTTTGAAAAAGTCTTGTATATTGTTTTTCTGAAATAGTTTTTCCTTCAAATTTAAAAGGAATAACAAAATCACAAGTCTTATTAAACTCAGAACAGCCATAAGCTGATTTTCCTTTTCGAATGGTGCCTTTCTTACATTTAGGACAAACCTCTGATGTTATTCCTGTGGCCTTTTTAATAGCTTTTTTCTTAGAAGCCGCTGCTGCCGGTTTATTATTTACAGCTGAAATATTAGCCTTTCTGGTTTCACTTCGAACTTCGTAAACCAATTGATCCACCATTTGTTTCATCTGCTTGATAAAACTACCTGCACTAAACGTACCTTTTTCTATATCTTTTAATTGCTTTTCCCATTTACCGGTAAGCTCGGCAGACTTCAACATTTCATTTTGAATGGTATCTATTAACTGAATACCTGTAACTGTCGGTATCACTTGTTTTTTATTTCGCTTTATATATTTTCTACGAAATAATGTTTCAATTATATTGGCACGGGTAGAGGGTCTACCAATACCGTTTTCTTTCATTAGCTCACGAAGTTCATCGTCATCGACCTTTTTACCTGCAGTTTCCATCGCACGTAAGAGTGAAGCTTCTGTATATTGCTTTGGTGGCTTCGTTTGCTTTTCTAAAAATGAAGGTTCGTGTGGTCCTTTTTCGCCTTTCTTAAAAGTTGGCAATATTCCCGGTTCTTTTGACTGTGAATCAGGTGTTTCGAAAACAACACGCCACCCTTTTTCTAAAATCTCTTTTCCGGTGGTTTTAAACTTTACTGTTTCTGCTTTACCGATTACAGTTGTATTAGAAACTTTACAATCTGGATAGAACACCGCAATAAAACGACGAACTATTATATCATAAACCTGCTGCTGGTTGTATTGCAAGTTCATTTGTTGACCGGTAGGAATAATAGCGTGGTGATCTGTAACCTTACTATCGTCAAAAACTTTTTTGGTTTTCTTTAATTTCTTACCATCAAGAGGCTTTGTTAGCGTATCGTACTTCGTGAGGTTCTTAAGTATTCCTGGTACTTTTGGGTACACATCATTAGGTAAAAATGTAGTATCTACTCTTGGGTAGGTTACTACTTTTTGCTCATATAATTTCTGAACAATCTTTAACGTCTCGTCTGCACTAAATCCAAATTTGGTGTTACAATACACTTGTAACCCTGTTAAATCAAAAAGCTTTGGTGCATATTCATTACCTGCTTTTTTTGTTGTAGATACAATTTCGAAATCGTGCTCTTTTACAATATTGGCAAGTTTCTCACCATCTTCTACTTTTAGAAAACGTCCTTCTTCATAACTGAACAACGTCTCGCGATATAATGTTTGTAGCTCCCAATAGGGTTGTGGCTTAAAATTCTCTATCTCTTTAAACCGGTCTACCAACATAGCCAAGGTTGGTGTTTGTACACGCCCAACAGATAACACTTGTTTGTAGCCGCCATGTTTTAAAGTGTATAAACGAGTAGCATTCATACCCAAAAGCCAATCGCCTATAGCACGAGAAAAGCCTGCATAATATAAATTATCGTAATCTGTAGATGATTTTAAATTATTGAAACCTTCTTTTATAGCTTCCGTGGTAAGTGAGGAAATCCAAAGTCGTTCAACTTTACCTTTGTAGTTCGCTTGATTTAATACCCAACGTTGTATTAATTCTCCCTCTTGCCCGGCATCACCACAGTTTATAACCACATCTGCCTTATCAAATAATTGCTTTATAATTTTAAACTGTTTTTGAATACCAGAATCTTTTGTCACTTTGGTTTCAAAATGTTCGGGTAACATTGGCAGATTATTTAAATCCCAACTTTTCCAATGCGGTTTATAATCGTTTGGCTCTTTAAGTGTGCAAAGATGTCCGAAAGTATAGGTTACTGCATAGCCATTGCCTTCGTAATAACCATCATGTTTGGTATTTGCCCCAAGAACGGAAGCTATTTCTCGAGCTACAGATGGTTTTTCAGCAATACAGACTTTCATTTTATGTGTTGAAAATTAAAAAATTTAGGCATGAATATCGCCGAAGCAAATAACATATAATAATTTGAAACCGTCCAAGGTATGTATGAACTGAAAACTCATAACTGTCGGACATTATTATATGGACAAATATATAAATTGTTTGTCATAGGTAATAGTATATAAAAAGCTTCTAAAACTGAGTTTTAGAAGCTTTTTTATTCTGTTACTTAGCAAATATAAAAACATGCTAATTACGCAGAGTTTATAAAGAAAACTTCCCTAATAAGAGATGTAGGGTAGTTTTTACTTTTATTTAATCTCTTAGTACGTTAACGTATTGTAACCGTTTGCCTGTAGTTGCAATACGCGTACTGAGGCTGTTGGGGTAACATCGAGACCATTAAAAAGTGTTTCTTCTGCTACACCTAGTTTTTCCATAGCAACACTGCATACACTTACCTTTACCTTACCCTTATATTTTTCAAAAAACTCTTCAAGCTCTGAACCTTTTACCAATTGGGTCACAACTTTACCTTTAACCACAATTTCGTATTCCTCTATTTTTACGCCGTTTTCAATAAGAAGGTCATACATACTTAGCACTCCCTTAAAATGCCTTTCCGTGGTAAGTATAAAACCATATTTAGGTGTTTTCTGTAAATCTGCAACAGCTTGTTCATCTATTTTTTTTTGACCGTACACTTCTGTGCCACTAGCAATCATTACCACTACTACTAAAAGAGTTCGTAAAATATTATTCATAATTTCTATTTTGATGGGTGTATCTGTTAACTAAAAATACAGAAAATTAATTCTAAGTATTGATTTATAGATTATAAAAAATGGAATCGTTTATTGGCTTTACATAATACTACTAAACGACTATAAAAATACCAGTAAAGTTCACATCATTTACCATAAAACAACGAATTCATTTTTCAACACCTCTTCATCATTCTTGTACGGTACTTTTTTCAAAGACTTCGACAATAGCTCTCTCAATTCTTTTAAAGAAGATGATTTTTTCAAGAACTGATTAGCCCCTTCTTCTTTAAGCTGATTCACTTCTCTATCCCTATAAATTGAAGAATAGGCTATGATGTATATATCCTTAAATTTTTTAAAATTTCTGATATCAACAAGACACTCAAAACCGTCCATAATAGGCATATATAAATCTAAAAATATTACGTGAGGTAAGGTTACATCAGAAAATAATCTATCCATTAAATCGACGCCATTGTCAAATTGAGATACTTCTGTATCTATATCTATACTCTTCAATGCATCCATAAAAAAATCACGGTCGTCAAAATCGTCATCCGCAATATATATTTTCAGTTCTTCCATTCTTTCTATATAAGTCAGTATGTCTTTCAAAATTATATAGAAATATTTAATAAAATTCTACCAATAAAAATGAATAATGACTCAAAAGCTTATAATTACAAAATATGCTCTATTAACAACAAACTGAAAATCAGTTATTTAATTATTATATTTATTAATAAGTGCACAAAACATTTACTCCAATAATATGATTCGGATTACCTATTCTAATTAAAATTATCATGCCCTATTTTGTTCAATAAATTCTTTGCAGCTAGCCAAAATCTTTTAGAAGTTGGATTGGGAATAACCGACATATCGGGAATTTCAAATTCGGGACTAACCATTAACTTAATATATTGAAAAGCTTCGTTTGGAAGTTTATCGGAGAGGTACGCCATACTCCATGTATCAAACTCCCTTGAATAAATATTACCCTGAGATAAAAGTATAACTTCATAATGCCGAATATCTACCCTTATCTTCTCAAATAATGCCAAGACTATTTCGGCATCGCCTTCTAAATATTGCACAAAAAATCCATCATGATAAATAAGACATCCTGTAATATCATGTTTGTCATTAAAATCTCTTGATTCCTTTAGAATTTCATCAACTTGAGCAGTTGTTAGGCTATTGGCAATTGACTTATACACAAGATTGTACATATATTTTGGTATATAGATCTACTTAAAACAGTTATTAAGATACCAACTTTCAATGAATTACACCTGTTTTCCAGTGTTATTTTTCTTACAAAAATTATTTACCATTAGATTTTTCTGGAACTACAATAAACAACAATCAATACACCCTAAGAGTCAATTTTAAATGTGATAGCGACTATAGAAATTTATTTTAAGTCATAATTTTCGATGGAATCTGAAAATACGAAAATCATGAAAAATAGAATTATAGTTACCCTAGCATTAACTGCCATTTTAAACGCATGCTCGAGTACTAAAAAGACAACTTCGAACAATACGGAAGCAACAACTGAGCAGATGAATACTGCACAAATTGAAACGAAGGCAAAATCAAAAGAAAGTAGTGGTAACGAATCAGCTATAAATCAAAAGAGTACAACAGAACATGTAAACGCCTCAACTGATGCTATGAACAATGTAGCGACTAAAAATAGCTTAGGTACCGAGTATTCAAAAATGTTTACCGCATTAGAAATGAGCGAAAATCAAATCAGCATTTTCAAATCTTCTATGGAACGCTTTAAAACAAAACAGGCAAATTTGGCTAGTGGCGAAATGTTAGGCAGCATAGAAAGTGAGCGTACACGACAGATGGAAAGTATTTTGTCTAGCGCACAGTATGCAAAATACGAGCAATGGTTAGCAGACAATCAATAAATAGCCAATTCATATTCATGAATTGCATCAATTCTAAAAGGTATGCAACAAAGCTTTTGAAAGAACCTCATATACCTTTACAGCATACTAATTATAAAATAATATTACCATGATAAAACCCACAACAGAAGTACCTGATTTAAAAATACCTTTGATTAACGATACACAATGGAGCTTATATGACCAAGCTAGTACATCTTTTACTATGATCGTTTTTTATAGAGGATTGCATTGCCCAGTCTGTAAAAATTACTTGGAAGATCTAGCAACAAAATTGAAAGATTTTAGCGATAGAGGTGTTCATTTAATCGCCATTAGTAGTGATAGTGAAGAAAGAGCTAAGAAAGCAGGCAAAGAATGGAATGTACCTGAACTACCTATTGGTTATAATTTACCTATTGAGACTGCTAGAGAATGGGGATTATATGTATCTAAAAAAACATCGGACAAAGAACCAGATGAATTTTCAGAGCCTGGGTTATTTTTAATTCGACCTGATAATACCCTCTATGCAAGTGCTATTCAAACAATGCCATTTGCCAGACCTCATTGGGACGATATTTTGAACGCAATAGATTACGTCAACAAAAACAACTACCCTGCAAGAGGTGGTGAGTAGAATAAATTTCTAGAATACTTTACATAAAAAAAGGTGATTAGTACTGTTATATCCCTAATCACCTTTTTTATATTATCTATTTAGATAAGTCAATTACATATTATCTAACTTCCATTTTTCGAATTTAACTTTAGCTTCATCACTTACCATTGGGTACAACCCTATCACAGGTTCTCCTCCTTCTACCATTTCCAAAACGAAATCTTCATATAAGGTCATCTGAATACATTCATCTGCAACCTCATCGGCAAGATGTGCCGGTATTACCATTACTCCGTCATCATCTCCGAGTATAATATCACCAGGAAAAACTGCTACATCGCCACAACCAATAGGATCATTTATAGCTATAGCTTGGTGCAATGTTAAATTGGTAGGTGCCGTAGGTCTATTATGATATGATGAAAAATCTAAATCGGCAATTTCGGCGGAGTCTCTAAAGCCACCATCGGTAATTATACCTTCTGCTTTTCTAACCATTAATCGTGTTACCAAAATAGATCCTGCAGATGCCGCTCTGGCATTTTGCCTACTATCGATTACCATAACACTACCTTCTGGGCATTCTTCTACCGCTACCCTTTGTAAATGCTTTGGATCTCTAAAAACCGTAATAGGATTCAGATCTTCGCGAGCAGGTATGTAACGCAAAGTATACGCCTCGCCCACCATAGTAGGTCTGCCTAATTTTAAAGGTTTTACGTGTTGTATGAACTGATTTTTTAATCCTTTTTTAAATAAGCAGGTTGCAACGGTTGCCGTACTAACCTTTCTTAATTTATCTTTTGTTGCTTTAGCTATTTTGGTCATTCTATTTGATCTGAAAATTTATATTATTCCGCTTTTTTCCATGCTTCTTTGATAAAGGTTAAATCCTTTTTCATCTTAGCGAACACTTCTTTTTTATCAATTGTGATGTTCGACGCGCCGTGCTCGGCTCCACCGAGATCATATTCTAAATGTAATGATATGGGAACGTTTATCTTATACTTTTTAAGTAAAGAAAAGTACCGATTAAAATCTACCATACCTTCCCCTAAAGGGGTATTAATAGGCTCCCACATTCCACCTTTCTTTCCCCATTTAAAATCTTTTACAACTATAGATTTAATGTACGACTGAATGCGTCGCAAATCTAGCTCCCAACTTTTGCCTCCCTCTACTATTGCATGCCTTATATCATACTGACATCCTAAATATTCTTTATTCGTTTTTGAAAAAATCTCAGGCAGATCCCAAATCGGCGCTCCAACGTGATTGCCTGCATGATTTTGATAGCATCCAATTAATCCTAACTCTTTATTTAAGTCTTCTAAATTTTTAGCTTGTGTAGCAAATTCTATAAGACTTTCTTCTATGGATATATCTTCAGGATAACTTAACCAACCTGTTCTATAATATTCAAATCCCAATGAGCTAGCTGACTTTATAACTTTTTGCTGACTGGCATCTGTAATATCCCAAACATTTGTGGTCATCATCTTGGGCTTCAATCCATATTTTTTCATGGTTTCTACTGCCGCTGGTAAATCTTCATCTACCCTGTCTGGTAAGACATGACCTTTTGGGCGAACCGTTAAATCTAACCCATTGAAACCCATTTCTGCCGCAGCAGCAGACATCTCATTATAATCAAGAAATTGTAAGTGTTTAGAGAATAAGTGTACTTCAATAGCATCATCTGCAGTGAGCATTGGTTTTAGCAAATCACTATCTAATTGTACCAAAGGTATGCCTGCCAATGCCATAGCTGACTTTTTTGTGAAATTTCTTCTAGAAATACCTTTTTTATCTTCTCTCATTTTTAATATCTCTTTTGTATTTTATCAATAGGTTTTGTGTTAATTAGTTGCCATTCTTACAAATATATGTATTTTTGGTCAACCAAACTGGTTAACCAGTTTACCGTGATTGCAATATAAATCACATACCTAAGACCTACATTTAGTTTCAAATCAGTTTAACAACACAGATAATGAAAAAGTATTTTCTACTATTAGCTTCCGTTTTTCTACTAATCTCTTGTAGTGAAAAAGCAATTAACAATGCTATCACCGTAAACGATATTACAGAGTTAAATACAGCAATATCTGAAGCAAAACCTGGCGACGATATTGTTATGGCCAATGGAGACTGGAAAAATGTGAATATCAAATTTATAGCCTACGGAAAAGAGAAAAGCCCCATTACTTTACGTGCAGAAACGCCTGGTGAAGTTAGAATTACCGGCACATCTGACCTGAAACTTGCCGGCGAGTATTTAATTGTTGATGGGCTGCACTTTACTAATGGATCATCTCCTTCTTCAGCTGTTATCGATTTCGGTATTAGTGAAGACTCGGTCGCAAATCATTGTAAGATTACCAATTCTGCTATTATAGATTTTAACAAAGCACAGCGAAACCAAACAGATTTATGGGTTTTATTTAAAGGTCGACACAATGAGCTTGACCATTGCTACATTGCAGGAAAATCTAATAGAGGACCAACGGTTAGAATTGATTTAGCAGGCAATAATAGTATTAAAAACTACCATAAAATTACTAATAACTATTTCGGACCTCGACCACCTAAAGGCGGACCTAGTGCCGAGACCATTCAACTTGGTAATAGCTTTACCTCTATGGCCCCTAGTTATACTTTGGTTGAAAATAACTTTTTTGACCACTGTAATGGTGAAGTAGAAATTATCTCTAGTAAAACCAATTTCAATGAGTTTAGAAACAATGTGTTTTATAAAAGTGAAGGTTCTCTAGTTACAAGACATGGTAACTACTGTATAATTGATGGTAATGTTTTTATTGGGGATGAAAATTCTGAACAAATAGGTGGTATTAGATTAATAGGAACGGGACACTGGGTAACTAATAATTACTTCTACAATTTAAACGGACAAACATTTAGGAGTCCGCTTGCTGTAATGAACGGTATTCCAAAATCTCCATTAAATAGATATTTACAAGTTACAGATGTTGTTGTTGCCAACAATTCTTGGGTAAATTGTGTATCGCCTTGGCAATTTGGAGTAGGGTCTAATATTGACCAAAAAGATATTTTACCTAAATCTGAGATTAGATCTGCGACACCTATACGAACTATTGTAGCAAATAACCTTATTTACAATAATAAGGGCGATAAGCAACCTATAGTTGAGCACGACTCTATTAACGGTATTGATTTTAGAAGCAATGTCATCAACAATCAAGGTGTGATGTTCAAGGCTGTTGACGGACTTACACAAAAAGATTTTGGAACAGCTGTAGCCGACGGAGATATTTTAATGCCCGATAATTCATTAGCTGACTTTGAACTTTATAACGGATTTGAATTTAACCAGATCACTGCCGATTTATTCGGGAACTCTAGAGCTGACAAAAATTTGGTTGGTGCTGTAACAGGTAAACCAGTGAACAAAAAAGATATGATGGATGTATCTCAATATGGTCCTGATTGGTATTCTAACACAACTTCTAAGAACGAATCAAACAAAACACATTCTGCTAGTTCTAGTGAAGAACTTATCAGTGCAATTACAACTGCAACCAGTGGAGATACGATTATCTTATCTGCCGAGCGTTACGATTTAAGTTCTCCATTAAAAATTGACAAGACCATTACAATAATGGCCGCTACATCAGATGCAAAAGCCATTATTCAATATAAGGGAGCATCTGAAACTCCGGCATTTGAAATGAATCCTAAAGGGCAACTTACACTTAAGAACATTAAACTTATTGGAAATAAGGAACAGTATGCTTTTGCCAGTTTAAAAAACAATATGTCTAGCCTTTACAACCTTACTGTTGTTGACTGTGAAATATCGAATTTCGATTATGTTTTAAAAGCTTACAAACTTTCGTTCTCTGAGTATATTACTTTTAAATCTACGCAAATTAAAGATTGTGCAAATGGTTTAGAACTATCTGAAGAAACAGATGACAAAGGCGAATACAATGCCGAGAACATTACAATTGACAACTGTCTGTTTGATGGTGTTGCGAGTAATGTGGTCGACTATTATAGAGGAGGCTATGATGAATCTACCGTTGGTGGTAATTTAATAGTGACCAATAGCACATTTACACATTGTGGATCAAAAGCTGAAGAAGGACTACTTCTTAATACCTATGGCATTATCAATGTAAACCTGGCTAACAATAAGTTCATTGACAACCCTATAAAATTAGTTGCTCGTCTTTGGGGTGCAAAAAACAACAGATATTCAGATAACGAAATAAAAAACTCAGGTAAGATACTAGTTGAAGAAAATTTACCTCTAAAACTGATGTATTAATCTCGCACTAGCAAAAACAATACACCATGAAAAAATCTTTAGTTACCATCATTGCCTTAGTAGCACTATTTGCCTGTAAAGACAACTCAAAGAAATCTTCAACCACAAATGAAGAATCAACGATCGATAGCATAATTGCAGTAAAATACCCTAGCGATGTTATTCCGTTTATGGCCCAATGGAAAATTCTATTAGGTGATGGTACCTACGAGGATAATCTTAAAGATTACGCTAAAGATGATTTCTTTTATGTTGCCAATGATGGAAAAACGGATTGGGTAGTTTACAAAACACCTAATAGCGGTATCACTTCAAGAACATCTAGTAATACCAGAACTGAGCTAGGTCAAAAAGCACATTGGATTCCTGAGACTGGCGGAAAATTAAATGGGACTTTAAAAGTACAACATGTATCTACTTCTGGCGATGCAAGAGTTGCGGCTTCTTATGCTGTTGTAGTAGGGCAAATACATAGTGATGAGGGACACGAAAATGAACCAATAAAAATTTTCTACAAGAAATTTCCTGGACATACAAAAGGTTCTGTTTTCTGGAATTATGAGATTAACACTGCCGGTGATAATTCAAAAAGATGGGATTACTCTTCGGCTGTTTGGGGCAATGACATGTCAGTTGTGGGATCGGACGCAACAACCCCGCCCGCAGAACCAGAAAATGGTATTGAATTAGGTGAAGAGTTTAGCTATGAAATAAATGTTTACAAAGGCATTATGTACCTGACTTTTGAAAGCGATGGACATGAAACCGTAAAATTCACTAAGAATCTACTAGCGTCTGAATTCACCAAAACGTTACCAGAACAGATTAAAACATTATACGCCTCTATTGGTCGTGATGGTTTAGAACGCGAAAATGCATACGCTGGTGAAATTCAGTATTTTAAACAAGGTGCATACAACCAAACCAATGGTAAGTCTCCTGAAGATAATATTGTTTGGAGTACAGGTGCAGACACCTATGATGGCGATATTGCAAAACAATATGCAAATGGCGATTATACTGAAGTATGGTTTAGAGAAGCAAGTGTAGGTGCAGGTACTGAACCAAGTGAAGAATAACATTCAGTTTTCTTATTGGGTTATGATTTGAAGTTTATTTATGTTGAAACAAATCACTCTTTATTTAACCAAATAGACTTCTAATTACTGAAAGGTTTTCCAGTAATTGAATTTATCAAATTGATGATTTGTAAAGTAGATAATTATCGATTCGTAATTTAAACAACCCTTTTTATGTTAAATATTTGCTAGTCTTACAAATATCCTTATTTTTGGTAAACCAATTTGGTTAACCAATTTCAACTAATGAGACGATACCACCTTCTATTCTTATCTGTTTTTATATGCCTTGCATATTCCTTTACCACACCACAAAAAACTCATACTGTAAAAAATGTAGCAGAGTTTACAGCTATACTTCAAAAAGTGCAGCCTGGTGACAGCATCGTTCTTGCCAATGGTGTTTGGATGGATTCTGAACTTCTGTTTGAAGCG
Organism: Maribacter aquivivus; assembly: GCF_900142175.1. Classification (NCBI taxonomy): domain Bacteria; kingdom Pseudomonadati; phylum Bacteroidota; class Flavobacteriia; order Flavobacteriales; family Flavobacteriaceae; genus Maribacter; species Maribacter aquivivus. Next base: position 163,188 of record NZ_FQZX01000001.1, read on the forward strand.
AATGGCACTGCAGAAAAACCAATTACACTTATAGCGGAAGAAAAAGGAAAAGTGATTTTATCTGGTGCATCTAATTTAAGAATTGCTGGTGATCATTTAATTGTAAAAGGTCTTGTATTCAAAAATGGTTTTACGCCTACCAACGCTGTTATTTCGTTCAGAAAAAGTAGAGAACAAATGGCTAATAACTCTCGCCTGACCGAATGTGTAATTGATAACTTTAATAACCCTGAGCGTCAAGTTCAAGATTATTGGATTACCATCTACGGAAAAAATAACCGAATTGACCATAATCATATTGCAGGTAAAAAGAATTTAGGTGTTACCATGATTGTTGGCTTAGATACTGAAGACAGTAGAGCGAACAATCACCAAATAGATCATAACTATTTTGGACCACGCCCTACCTACGGAAACAATGGAGGAGAAACCTTAAGAATAGGAACTAGCCACCATGCATTAGAAAAATCCAACACCTTGGTTGAATCTAACTATTTTGATAGAACTAACGGTGAGCACGAAATCATCTCTAATAAATCTTGTAATAACACTTTTAAGTACAATACATTTTTTGAATGCACTGGTACTTTAACCATGCGCCATGGTAACGAAACATTGGTAGATGGTAATGTGTTTATAGGCAACAATAAACCAAGTACTGGTGGAGTTCGTGTCATCAATGAAACACAAACAGTAATTAACAACTACCATGTTGGTTTAACAGGATATCGTTTTAGAGGTGCCTTTGTAATGATGAACGGTGTACCAAATTCACCACCAAACAGATATGTGCCGGTGATAGATTCTAAAGTAAACAACAACACTTTTGTAAACTGTGACAACATACTTTTTGGTGCAGGTAGCGATGCAGAAAGAAGTCAGGCACCACGTACTTCTGAGTTTTCAGAGAATATCATATATAACGACACCAAAAAAGATGTTTTCACTATTGACGATGATATTAGCGGTATAACATTTAAGAATAACATTCTAGGTGAAAATTCTGAAACTACTATTGAAGAAGGTTTTAAGAATGCCAAAATTAAATTGGTCAATGACAAAAACGGTTTCCCAATTCCTACTTCTAATAAGATAAAAACTAAAGTTGTAATTAGCCCGAATATTGCAACTAAAGAAAATACAGGGGCATCTTGGTATTCAAAAGCAGATAATACTGTTGCATTAAACTCTGGTAACACTATCAATGTAGCCGCAGGTATTAATACGTTGTACGATAAAGTAAAAGAAACGAAAGCAGGTGATATTATTATTCTTGAAGAAGGTGGCACCTACTTATTGACCAAGGCGGTAAAAATCAACCATCCACTTACCTTTAAAACACTTGGCAAAGAAAAAGCTACAATCTTATTTGAAAGAATGATGGCTTTTGAAATTGAAAATGGCGGTAGTCTTTCTTTAGAAAATATCACTTTTGACGGTACCAAATCCCCAGACTACGCAGGCAACTCGGTTATTAGTACTAGCAAAAAATCAATGATCGATAATTATAAATTATTCATTGATAGATGTGAGTTTAAAGATATGGTGGTAAATCATTCTTTTGATGTTCTACGTGTTTCAAAAGGGACTTTTGCCGACACTATTAGTATTCAAAACTCTAGCTTCAAAAACATCTCCGGTAGCATTGCAGCCTTAGACAAAGAAACTGATGACATTGGTGCTTACAATGTAGAATACTTTATAATGAAAAACAATGCCATCAATGATTTACAAGGTGCTGCATTAAGATTGTATAGAGGTGGCAAAGATGAAAGTACCTTTGGACCATTTTTAGAAATGGAGCATAATGTATTTGACCATGTTGGCTATGGTTCTAAAAATAAATATGATGCTACCGTTTCTTTATACGGCGTTCAAGAAACAGCTATTAAAAACAATATTTTCAAAGATAGTAAGGCCATTAACATGCACCTGGTAGTAGGTGAGCCAATTGTTAAAGTTCTAAATAACGCTTTAAGTAATTCAGAAAAACTTATGGTTACTGGCGATCAGAAATACCAAGTGGAAAACCAATGGGAACTTGACCCTGAATTTTCTAAAGACACCAACTATTCATTACCTTCAGATTCTCCATTAAAAGGAAAAGGTACTGACGGTACAGACTTAGGCCTACTAAAAAACGAATAACAAACATGATCAAATACTTAAAAACAGTACACGTTTTTATTTGCGCTATTTTAATAACGTTAAGCGCAGCTGCACAAGAACACCCTAGCCTTATTCTCACCAAAGAAGGGGTTGAAAAAATTAGAGCAGAATTAGGTTCTGTACCTTTATTTGATGCCTCGTTAAAAAAGTTAAAAGCAGAGATTGATGCTGAAATTGCTTTGGGTATTGACACACCTATACCAAAAGATTATTCTGGTGGCTATACGCATGTTCGTCATAAACGCAACATGATCGTAATGCAACAGGCTGGTGTTTTATATCAAATATTAGACGATGAAAAGTATGCGAAGTATGTAAAAGACATGCTTATGCAATACGAAGGAATTTATAAAACATTACCTCTGCACCCAAAAACAAGATCTTATGCTCGAGGCAAATTGTTTTGGCAATGTTTAAACGATTCTAACTGGTTGGTTTACGTGAGCCAGGCTTACGATTGTGTGTATAATTACCTAAGTGCAGCCGAAAGAAAAAAGCTAGAAAAAAATCTTTTTAGACCATTCGCAGATCACATTTCAGTTGATAGTCCGCAATTCTACCAAAGAGTACACAACCATAGCACATGGGGTAATGCAGCTGTTGGAATGATCGGTTTAGTAATGAATGACAAAGAATTAATTGATCGCGCTTTATACGGTATTCCAGATTTAGAGATGGATAAAACTGCAAAAGACGATGACGGCGGATTTATTAATAAAGAAGGTAAAGCCGGATTTTTAGCAAACATAGAAGAACCTTTTTCTCCTGATGGGTATTATAATGAAGGTCCATACTACCAGCGTTATGCGATGTATCCATTCTTGATTTTTGCGGAAGGATTACACAATGTAAAACCAGAATTGAAAATTTTTGAATATAAAGACGGAGTACTTTTAAAATCAATCAATGCCCTTTTAAATTTATCTGATGCAGATGGAGATTTCTTTCCCCTAAACGATGGTCAAAAAGGAATGTCTTATTACAATGATGCTTTGGTTACCGCTGTAGATATTTCTTATTATTTCGGAAACCAAGACCCCGGATTGCTAAGTATCGCAGAAAAGCAAAATAAAGTATTGTTAGACGATTCTGGATTGGCAGTTGCCCTTGGAGTGAAAAATGGAAAAGCAAAACCTTTTGATAAAAAATCAATTAATTTATCTGACGGACCTAACGGAAAACAAGGTGGTGTCGGTATTTTACGAAGCGATGATTTAGAACTTGTTTTTAAATATGCCGCACAAGGGTCAAGTCATGGTCACTATGATAAATTATCATACTCCTTCTACGAAAATGGCAATGAAGTACTGCAAGATTACGGATTAGCTCGTTTTGTAAATATTGAACAAAAAGGAGGCGGTAATTATTTAAAGGAAAATAAAACTTGGGCGAAACAAACGATAGCCCACAATACCCTTGTGCAGAACGAGAAATCTCACTACCAAGGCAAATTTGATATTGGTAGCAAACACCATCCAAATCTGTATCTTTTTGATGATTCTAATGCCGATGTTCAAATAGTAAGTGCAATAGAAACTAATGCCTATCCTGGAACAAAGATGCACAGAACAATGGCTATTATTAAAGATGATGCATTTGAAAAGCCTTTCATGCTTGATATTTTAAGCGTTAAGTCTGATAGTACAAATCAGTACGATTTGCCCTTTTATTTTATGGGTCAAGTATTGAACACAAATTTTGAATATGAAGTTCCAAAAACTCTTGAGCCTTTAGGTTCTGATAACGGGTATCAACATTTATGGTCAGAAGGCTGTGGAAGTACAACAGAAGAAAACACTAAATTAAGCTGGTTAGATAAAGGGAAGTTCTACACCTTAACATCTGCAACATCAAAAGAAGATGAGCTAAGGTTTGTACGAATAGGCGCCAATGACCCTCTATTTAATTTGAGGAGAGAGGCTGGTTTTATTATCCGTAGAAAAGATACTCAAAACACACTTTTTGTTTCAGCGATCGAAGCACACGGTAGCTATAGCCCAGTTTCAGAATCTGCTGTTAATTCTAATAGTTCTATTTCAGCATTAAAAATAGTTTTAGACACTGCAGATTACACTGCTATTTCAATAACTACAGTAAAAGGCACTACCAAACTATTTATTATTGCAAATACAAATGCTTCAAAAGAAGCTACACATACATTAAAAATTAACGATAAGAACTATGAGTGGTCTGGTTCTTATTATTTTAAATAAAAATTAAAGAACAAAAATTATGAAAAGATTCAGTGAAAAATATGTCATCACAAAAGACATGGAATGGGAAGTACTTGGCGGCGGAGTATCAAGAAAATTCTTGGGGTATGACAACCAAATTATGATGGTAAGAGTAAAATTCGACAAAGGAGCATTAGGTGCACCTCACCAACACTTTCATACACAAGCTACTTACTGTGTTTCAGGTAAATTTGAATTTGTAATTGACGGTGAGAAGCAAATAGTAGAAGCTGGAGACGGAGTTTACATTGAGCCAAACTTATTACATAGTGCTGTTTGCCTTGAAGAAGGTGAACTTATTGACACTTTTAGCCCGGTGAGAGAAGATTTCTTAAGTGGTGTGGGTCCATCTTATTTCGGAGATAAGGAATAAAGTATAATCTGACTGAAGCTTTTATTAGCTGATATAGACAGATTTAATTTTTAAAAATTACTAAAAGTAATTTTATAATAACATTCTAAATGCTGAACCAATACTTATGACAACAGAAAATATGTCCTTCTCAGGAAAATTCAAAAAACGTCTCAAAGATTTTGGTCCAGCATTTTTTATTATTGGTTATGTTGTAGGTACTGGTAGCGTTACCTCAATGGTTGTCTCAGGTGCTAAATATGGTCTTAGTCTTTCATGGGCTCTATTACTCTCTTGTTTTTTCACCTACTTCTTATTGGTGTCTATTAGTAAATTGACCATTGTTTCTGGAAATACCCTAATGTTCAATTTCAAAAAGGCATTCGGTAAACCACTCACCATTTTTATTATTACTGCATTACTCGTCTCTATAGTTTCATCATGCATTGGCGTTATGGGCGTAGTAGCCGAAGTTACAATGGAGTGGATTTCAGTAAAAACTTCTATTTCATTTCTTAACAAACCTGTAGTTTCCATCTTTTTTATTGCATTACTTATCGGACTTTTTTGGACTGGCAAACACGAAAATTTCATAAAAGCCATGAGTATTATGGTTGGCTTTATGGCTCTAGCTTTTATAATTACCAGCTTTATGGTGGTTAAAGAAGCGGGCACTTCTATTACCGAATTTTTTCCAGAATTGCCTAAGGGAGATAATAACGGATTGGTAATTGCCGGTATAGTAGGTACTACAATGGCTGGTGTTTGTTTAGCGTCAAGAAGTATTCTCGTTCAAGAACAAAACTGGGGCTTAAAAGATTTAAAAACTGAAAACAAAGATGCAATGTCTTCAATGGTTATGACCTTTTTTATAAGTCTTGCCATAATGATCAGCGCAACGGGTACATTATACTTTAAAGGCGCCCCTGTTGAAGACGCTACAGATATGATGCATGCTTTAGGACCATGGGCAGGAGATTTCGCCCTTACCCTATTTACATTAGGTATTATCGGTGCGGGTTTGTCATCCATCTTTCCCAACCTATTATTATTCCCTTGGTTAGTTGCTGATTACACAGGTACAGAACGCGACATGAAAAAACCACTGTACAAACTAATTGTTGTTTTGGTAGCACTGTCTGGTTTAATAGTCCCTATTCTAGGAGGAAAACCAGTTTGGATATTAATTGCTTCACAAGCATTAAGTCCGTTTGTAATGCCATTGATTACACTCTTTCTAATTATCCTCTTAAATAAAGAGAGTATCATGAAAGAGTACAAAGTAGGTATAGGGATGAATTTAGCCTTAGGCGCAACTTTTATTTTCAATTGCTATATGCTTTACGTTGCATTAAACGGATTTATTGATTTTATATAAGCTTACTTAGGAGGATAACACAATAATATCTTCGATTCTATAGTAGACTTAAATTCAACTTCTTCTATTGCTGCAGAAAAGAATATTTCATCACCTTGGGCAAAGCTATATTCTTTACCACCACATACTATAGTGCCTTCACCAAAGTAAATAACAGCTACAAAAAAGCTCCCATTTGCCTTAATGGTATGTGACCCATTTAAATCTAATTCACTTAGACCAAAACAATCGGTATGTGTTTCATTGAAAATCGTATTCAATGTATGTGTATCAGATGAATTTATAGTTTTAGGCGACACCTTCCATCTTTTTAATGCCTCTTCATAAGTACAACCATCATAATGAAAACAATCTAGCATATTTTGCTCCCCTACCCCTTGGTGTATTAATTCATCAGAAATTGTTAATCCTGCGGGAGTAACCTTTTCTACCCGCATGGTATAATCTGTAGGTTCTTGAACTTCCATTAAAAAGCAACCACTACCAATGGCGTGTGGCACACCCCCATAAATCATATAAGCATCACCTGGGTTAACTTCTATCTTATGCAGACTGTTAAGCATTCCCTCAATATCTTGATTCGCAAAAAGTGTTTCCCATTGAGCTCTTGTAACACCTTCTTTAAAGCCCATATAAATGACACTTTTCTCGCCATTTATTTCCCTCTTATTTAAAACGTACCATGACTCAGTTTTACCAAAAGCGGAATTCAACATCGTCTTTGCATAATCTTTATCTGGGTGCACCTGTATCGTTAATCTTTCTTTAGAATCGAGCATTTTAATCAAGACCCCTGTAGTGCCAAATTTTTCAGCTAATGCTTTACCTAGATATAATTCTTTGTTAGATGCCACTAATTCTTTTAAGGAATGCGTACCAGACGGAGTTTCAACAAGAGAGAGCCCTTCGTTTTCTGGTCTGCCGTTCCCTCTTGCAGTTACGGTAGACATAATCCATTCTTCTGGCATGCTACCATCTAGTTCTGGCGTATCTTTTTTCCATTTATCAATTAGTGCTCCACCTTCATAAGTTCGCCATACTCTGTTAGAAAATTGTTTTAAAGGTATATACGCGTATTGCTCAAAATCAGTATTCATAATAATGTATTAATGTTCATTAAAAATCATAGAAATCAATGAAAATCAAAATGTTGAATTCATTAATTTTAATATAAAACCAAATGACTTTTTGAAAATTTAGAGAGGAAAACCGTTCAAATCTAGCAATTTATATATGAATTTTGACAAAAAAAATGCTCTAAATAGCTTAAAAAATTCCATTTTAAAAAACACTTCATTTGTTAACAAAATACCATATCCTCAATATTCATAGTACTTAAAAGAGGAATTCAAAAAATTTACTAAGCTCAAAGTTGTTAAAATGTATATTTCTCTTTTTTTAACGAATAAATAACATATATTTGGTAAACCAAATTGGATAACCAGTTTGGAAAACCAAAATAATATTTTACTCAAATTATTATCGAACTTAATTTTAATTTAAACTCAATGACAAAAAACAAATTAAAACATTTACTAAAAACATCTTAATTATCAGATAAGAATATTATTAAACTGTTTACGCAAACTTTTAAATAAAAGAATTACAAAGTGTAACAGACTAAAAATGAAACAAAACTCAATTTTCATTTTAGAATGCTTTAATCAGACTTTAATTAGTCGAACTTAAATTAACATAACAAGACTACAAATGAATTTAAAAACAAAATTAGGATTAGTGATGATGTTGTTATTCAACATATCATTATTCGCACAAGACGGTTATAACTTGACCGGTACGGTAACAGATGAGACAAGTATGCCAGTACCAGGTGCAAATGTTGTTATACAAAATACAACTACAGGTACTTCTACAGATTTTGACGGTAATTTCTCTATCACAGTTTCTAACGGAGATGTTTTAGAGTTTTCTTCAATAGGATACGCTACTAAAGCAGTTAACATTACAGGTCAACAAACTTTAAACGTTGTTCTTGCCGAAGATGCAAGTCAACTTGAAGAGGTTGTTGTAGTAGGTTACGGTTCTCAGAAAAAAAGTGACATTACAGGTTCTGTTTCTTCAGTTAAATCTGAGGAATTAAATGCATTTCCTTTAGCAAGTGCAGAACAAGCACTTCAAGGTCGTGCAGCAGGTGTTGTTGTTCAATCTAACAATGGTGGTGAGCCAGGTGCCCCAATCGCTATTAGAGTAAGAGGTAATACTTCTATTGGTGCAAGTAGCGGTCCATTAGTAGTTGTTGATGGTTTCGTTGGTGCAACAATGCCACAACCAAATGATATTGAATCTATTGAAGTATTAAAAGATGCTTCTGCAACCGCTATTTACGGTTCTAGAGGTTCTGGTGGTGTTGTATTGGTTACTACTAAAAAAGGTAGAACCGGTAAAATTTCTGTTGAAGTAAACACTGCTTATTCTGTTCAAAGTACTGCTAACAGATTAGATTTATTAAATGCAGATGAATTTGCTAGATACCAACAAATTATAAACCCTGCTTACGAGCAAGGGCCAGCAAATACTGACTGGCAAGATGTTATTTACAAAACAGGTAGCACAGCTAACCACCAATTTTCTTTCTCTGGTGGTAGCGAAAACATTAATTTCTATGCTTCCGCAAACTATTTCAAGCAAGAAGGTATTGTTACCAATTCTGATTTCGAAAAAATGACTTTCTTATCTAATATTGATGCTCAGGTAACTGACAAGTTAAAATTAGGTATGAATCTTTTTGGTAGTAGAGATACTAAAAATGGTGTACTTACACAATCAACTGGTGAAACTGCTAATGGTGGTGGTGATGATGTTATTTCATTAGCATTTAGATTTGCTCCAGATAGAGGTATATATGATGAAGATGGTAATTTCACTCAAAACTCTGTTGGTGATGGTGTTGAAAACCCATGGGCTATTGCAAATGAATTGGTGAACGAAACTAAAGTCGATAGATATAGAACAAATTTCTATGCGAATTATGACATTTTAGATAACCTTGCTTTTAAAACAACATTTGGTTACAGTACGCTTAATGAAACTGTTGGTTCTTTTAAGCCACAAACTTTTCAACTTTCAACAGGTTTTGCAAGCTTAGCAAATAGAAGAACAACAAACCTTTTAAGTGAAAACTATTTAACCTATAATGCTGAAATAGGAAAAGGTAATTTAACTTTATTAGGAGGTTACTCTTACCAAAAAACTAATACAATTAGATTCTCTGCACTTACGCAAGAACTTCTTTCTGATGATTTCTTATTTTACAATTTAGCGGCTGGTGAAGTTCAAACACGTAGGGTTACTTCATCTTTTTCAGAATCTGAAATTCAATCACAATTTGGTAGATTGAACTATGATTACGATGATAAATATTTATTGACTGCAACGGTAAGACGTGATGGTGCATCTAACTTCGCAGAAAACGAAAAGTACGCTATTTTCCCTTCTGGTGCTATTGGCTGGAAAGTTTCAAATGAAGACTTCTTGAAAAATAGCGAAACTATTTCTAACTTAAAGTTAAGAGCTAGTTACGGTGTAACTGGTAACCAAGCAATTTCTCCTTACCAATCTTTAGCAGAATTGGCAGTAACACCTGCAACTGCTATTGAAACAGCTCCTTCTGTATCTGTTGCCCAAGAAGCTAACCCAGATTTAAAATGGGAATCTTCTTACCAAACAAACATTGGGGTTGATTTAGGCTTATTAAGCAATAAAATTTCTCTTTCTCTTGATTACTATAACATTGATACGAAAGATCTTTTATTAGAAACAGCAACTTCACCTGCTTATAGTGGTGCTGTTGATTTAGAAGTGTTCTCTAATGTTGGAGAAATCAACAATAAAGGTTTTGAAGTTACTTTAAGTACTAGAAACATCAGTAAAGAAAACTTTAGCTGGACTACAGATTTTAACATAGCTACTAATAAAAATGAAGTTATAGCACTAAACAATGGTGATATCATTGACAGCGCAGCTCCTGGTTATTTCTCTGGAAAAGACACATATATCTTAAGAGAAGGTGAAGCTATCGGCTTATTCTGGGGTCTTGATTACCAAGGCGTTTACCAAGGTGGAGATTTACCAGCAGGTACAGCACTTAAAGGTGGTTTCTCAGAAGCAGGTGATCCTTTGTTCAGAGATGTAGATGGTAGTGGCGAAATAGATACAGGTGATCAAACTATTATGGGTGATCCAAATCCTGATTTCACATTTGGTTTCACTAACAACTTTAGATATAAAAACTTAGATTTAAATATCTTCTTTCAAGGTTCTCAAGGTGGCGACATCTTAAACCTTACCAACGTACAGTTATTTAATGGAGATTCTAATACAATATCTGAAGCGTTCAATGCTTGGTCTCCAACTAACACAGACTCCAATATACCTTCTAACAAAATTAGAGATAGAGAAATCTCTTCTAGGTTTGTTGAAGATGGTAGCTATATCAGATTAAAAAATATTGCTTTAGGTTACACTTTCCCAATTGATATTGTTGAAAAATTAGGAATGGATAATCTAAGAATTTCGGTAAGTGCACAAAACTTATTGACTTTTACTAACTATTCAGGTTTAGATCCTGAAGTAAGTTACTTTGGTAGCGGTGGTGGAAGTACAGGTTCTGGTAACGTAGTTCAAGGTCATGATTTTGGTAATTACCCAACTGTTAGATCTGTAAACTTTGCCCTTAACCTGAAATTTTAATCAATAATTTAAAAACATATATATAATGAAAACATATAAATATTTATTCTTATTGATTGGATTAACAATCGTAGGATGCTCAGATTTAGAAGAAGATTCAATTACAGAATTAAGTCCTGATAGTTATTTCAGCGCCTTAAGCTTAACAGAAGTTGAAGGTTTCGTTGCTGGTTCTTACGCACATATGGTACATAGAAACTTTATGTCTAGAGAAATGACTCAGGCACTTATGTTTCGTAGCGACATGATGGCTATCGGTAGAACAGGTGCTCAAGAAAGAATTGACCATGATAACTTTACCGTTCAAGCAGATAACGGACTTATTGCTGGTGGTTCTAACGTATACTGGCCAAAAGTATATCAAATAATTGGTGCAGCTAACGAAGCAATAAAATCTGGTTTATCATTAACTGATGTTGATGAAGCAGATAGAAACGAAGTAATAGCTAGAGCTCGTTTTGCAAGAGCATTTGCTTATTTTCATTTAGTAAGACAATTTGGTGACATCCCTTATTTAGATGATACAACAATATTGTCTGAAGCTGCAGTTGCAGAAAGAACACCTGCCGCTACTGTATATGAAAATATTATTGCTGATTTCGAGTTTGCTAAAGCTAATTTACCAAACACTCAATCTTCAAGAGCTATACCTGCTAAATCAGCAGCTAGCGCTTACTTAGCATTGGTGTATTTAACATTAGAAGAATGGCAAAAATCTTATGATGAAGCAAAAGAAATCATAAATAACGAAGGAACTTATAACTTAGGTTTAGAGCCAAATTTTCAAGACTTATACGATGCTATTAAAATAGACCAGTCTTTAGAACCAATCTTTGTTTTAGATTTTACAGGTGTTTCTGACGGCGATCAAGGTAGAGATTACCAAGTAGCATTTACCGGTATTAGATCAGATGACCAATATGATATGGGAGGCGGATGGTCTGTAGAGGTTCCTGCCCTTAAAGTATTCACTTCTTGGGATGATTTAGATTACAGAAAAGTAGTTACTTTCGATGCTACTGCTGTTCAAGGTGATGCAGTTGTGCCTTATACAAATTTTACAGATGCTGATGGTAGAGCTGTAAATAGACCACATGTTGGTAAATACACTCGTATGGCAAGTAAATTACCTCAACAAGATGGTAATGGTAGATCATCACACTCTAACTATATGATGATGCGTTATGCAGAGGTATTAATGATTGGTGCTGAAGCAGCAAATGAATTAGGGCAAACTTCTGATGCTGAAATGTGGGTAAACAGAGTAATGGAAAGATCTAGAGCTGGTGGTGTTTCTTGGGCAAATGGTGCTGAAGTAACAATTGCTCCTAGTACAGTTCCTGCAGATTTTTCTGGACTTTCTCAAGATGATTTTAGAACTAGAATCTTAGATGAGCGTAGGTTAGAATTTGCTTACGAAATGAAAAGATGGTACGATATTGCTAGAAGAAAATTAGGAAATGATGTTTTTGGACCTGATGGCCTAGAGTCTGAAGTTTCAACGGAATCTGGAGTTGGACCTGGTCCAAAATCTTTTGACCCTGCCAAAGATTACTTATTCCCAATTCCTCAATCTGAAATAATAATAAACCCTAACCTAACACAAAACCCAGGGTATTAAGTCATAAGCTTTAATTTTTACTATCTGTAAACTCATGAATTAGCTTATAGAATATATAGATATTAAAAATTAAAGCATTGTATAAAGAAAGTTGTTTGAGTTAGTTTTTTTAAGATTGCTGGCTTGTTAAGCGGGTCAGCAATCTTTCATAATCAATATTTTTAGTGAAGTTCTTAATATTAAGGTCTTGAAAAATTTGATAACACAGTTATTTTCATAAATTTGATAAACCAATCTGGTTAACCAATTTATTTCAGTAAAGAAATGTGAATTATGAAGCTAGAAATTTTTACAAAAAATGAACACAAAGAACTGCACAACGTTATAATTTCCAATATTAGAGATTTAATAAATAACAAGAATCTTGAACCAGGCGACAAATTACCCTCTGAGCGTATGCTCTCTGAAAGATTTGAAGTTAGTAGAAGTAATGTTCGTGAAGCAATTCAAAAACTAGAATTCTACGGTATTTTAAAATCGAAACCACAAAGTGGAACATTCGTAGCCGATATTGGGCAAGTAGCCATGAACGGTATGATGGATGATATTCTTGGATTAGAAGACCCTGATTTTAAATCACTGGTTGAGACAAGAATTCTGTTAGAACTAAAAACAGTTAGACTAGCAGCAAAAAGAAGAACTGATGACGATTTAAAATCAATGGAATTGGCATTAGACGCTTTCAAAGAAAAAGTATTGAATAATGAAGACGCTGTTCAAGAAGATTTACTTTTTCATTTAGCAATTGCTCAAGCATGCGGCAACAGTACCATTAATAGAATGATGTTGATTATTACGCCAGAGATCATTAACAATTTTGAAAAATATCACGTCTGCGATAAAAACCAGAGTGAAAAAAGACTTAAAGAGCATCAAGATATTTTTGATGCTATAAAAGAACAAAATACACAGAAAGCAAAACAAATGATGAAAAATCATTTTGTTGAATTGTATAAATACTGTTATAACATATAAGAGACAAACGATAGTATCTCTATTAACCAACAATTGAAAACAAAAGGTCATTTAGATAATAAAGACCAATTAATTTCATCAACAAGCCATAACCAAAAAAGAACAGAATTATGAAAATTAAAGGATTAAGATGGTGGGTTATTGCTTTGATTGCAATAGCTACTATTATCAATTATATTGATCGTCAGTCTATCGGAGTTCTTTGGCCTGATATTGCAGAAGATTTATTCCCAGAAAGCTCAAATGATGAACGTAAAGAAATCTTTGCCACTATTTCAGTTGTTTTCATGTTCGCTTATGCTTTCGGACAAGCCATTTTTGGTAAAATTTTAGACTGGGTCGGCACCCGAATTGGTTTTGCTATTTCAATTGGTGTTTGGTCTATTGCGACCGCACTTCATGCACTAGCTCAAGGTGTTTTAAGTTTTGGATTTTTTAGAACAATTTTAGGAATCGCCGAAGCTGGTAACTGGCCGGGAGCTGCAAAAGCTAACGCAGAATGGTTTCCCACAGAAGAACGTGCATTTGCTCAGGGTTTATTTAACTCTGGCGCTGCTATCGGCGGTATTATTGCAATACCAGCTATCGCATTTATGACCGTTTATTTTAGTTGGCAGATGATATTCGTTATCGTTGGTATTCTAGGGTTATTATGGTTAATACCATGGTTAATATTAGTAAAAGCTCCACCAAAAAATCATCCTTGGATTTCTGATGAAGAACGAAACTATATCTTAACAGGTCAAAAAAACCAAGATATAGATAACGATGGTACTCCAGACGAAGGGTATAACCCAGACACTTCCAAACTTTTAAAGCATAAACAAAGTTGGGGCGTAATCATTGCCTCAGCGGCTATCGATCCTATTTGGTGGCTTTTTGTTGTATGGATTCCTATATATCTAAATGAGGTTTACGGTATGGACGTAAAAACTATTGGTATTTATGGATGGGTACCATATGTAGGCGCTATGCTAGGTGCTTGGTTCGGCGGACTTTTTGCTCAGAATCGATTAAAGGCAGGATGGACTGTCGATAAAACTAGAAAAATAATAATCACGATAGGTTGCTTAATTATGTTACCAAGTTTGTTAGCAATGGCTAACCCAGGTGGACCTACCGGAGCCGTACTAATTATGGCGCTAATATTATTTGGTTTTCAAACCGCAATTGGCAATGTTCAAACTTTACCAAGTGATTTTTTTGGAGGAAAAACAATAGGAACTTTATCAGGTATAGCAGGAATGGCTGCTAAGTTAACAGCTGCCGCATTAATTTATTTAGTGCCTTGGTTAACTTCTGGTGGTAATTACACACCTGCATTTGTTATAGGTGCAACAATGGCAATTATTGCTTTAGCAAGTATCTGGTTATTATGCGGTAAAATTGAGCCGTTAAATGAAAATAAACTGAATTAAGAATAGATTAAAATAAATCATAACATGAGTACAGAAGGAAAAGTAGCAGTAATTACAGGAGCAACTGGTGGAATCGGTTTTGAAGTTGCCAAAAGATTAGGACAAGACGGATTTACAGTAATCTTGAATGGAATAGATGACGCAGCTGGTGCACAAAGAATCAAAGAACTTACTGCAGAAGGTATTACTGCTGAGTACTTAGGGTTTGATGTTACCAATGAAGAAGCAGTAACTAAAAACATCAAAGCTATTGGTGACAAGTATGGTAAAATTGACACCCTTGTAAACAATGCAGGTGGATTAGGTGGTAGATCTCGTTTCGAAGAAATGACTACTGAATTTTACAGATCAGTAATGGCATTGAACCTTGATTCAACTTTCTTTGCTTCAAGAGCAGCTATCCCTTACCTTAAAAAAGGTGAGCACCCATCTATAATCAACTATACATCTAACGCAGCTTGGACAGCTGGTGGACCAGGTGCTGGTATCTACGGTACTTCAAAAGCAGGTGTTAATGCAATAACTAGAGCTTTAGCAAAAGATCTTGCTGAATATGGTATTAGAGTAAATGCAGTATCTCCTGGTACTATCGATACTCCTTTCCACGCACAGATCAAAGCTACCAAACCAGAAGTTTTTGCTTCATGGGCAAATAATATTATGTTAGGTAGATTAGGTCAACCTGGTGATGTTGCAGGTGTTGTTTCTTTCCTTGCAGGTAAAGATGCAGCTTTCATTACTGCAGAAACTATCCAAATTGGTGGTGGACAAGCTTTAGGTATCTAAGAAGTAAAAATTATTTATAAAAAAAAGCGTTATTGTAAGATTACAATAACGCTTTTTCTATTTAGACGAATCACGTATGATCAGTTCTGAATCTAATATGATTTTATTCAGAGATTGTTTCACCGCATCTTTTTCAACATAACTTAAAAAAGTATCTGCCGCTAGTTTCCCTATTTTATAACTATGCTGACTAATACTGGTGATAGAAGGCGTAACCAAAGAAGTAAACGGTTCATTTCCAAAACCTACCAATTTTATCTCTTCAGGCACTTTGATGTTTTTCTCCTTTAAAACTTGTAAAGCACCCAACGCAGCATAATCACTTGCCACATAAACGGCATCAGGTCTATTTTTTAAAGACAATAATTTTTCAATTTGTTGTCTGCCATCTTCCAATGTTAAGCTGCTTTCTATTAATAACTCATCATCATGAGGTAAATCGTGTTTTTTTATAGCATCTATATAACCACGTATTCTGTTATTAAATATTCGAGTTCTACGGTATCCGCCTATATGGGCAATACGTTTACAACCTTGAGCTACTAAATGCTCTATTATCATATGACTACTAGCATAATCATTAATACCTACATAATCAACATTCAAATCATTCTCTCCCCTATCAAACAGAATTAATGGAATTCCATTAGATTTTATTTTTTCATAATATGAAAGATCAACAGTTTCATTAGCCATCGATGCAATGATACCATCTACCTGTAAATATAGAAGTGTATCTATATTATTACACTCTTTTTTAAATGATTCGTTAGACTGCGTTATTATAATATTGTAACCGGCTTTATTAAGAACGCCCTCCATACTCTCAACCACAGAAGAGAAGAAATGGCTATTAGTTCTAGGTACTATAACGCCCACTAATTTGCTTTTCCCTTTTCTTAGCGCACTTGCCAAATGATTAGGTTGATAGTTCAACTCTTTAGCAACTTGCTTTACAGCTTTTTTTGTTTTTACACTTATACGCGCATCATCATTTAAAGCTTTGGAAACAGCTGCAGCTGAAATACCTAAAACATTTGCAATGTCTTTTAAAGTTGTTCTTTTTTTATTCAATTACTTTGTATATATTTGTTTAATCGATTAACCAAAAGTAAGACTTTAATTAACTTAAACAAAAATTGTCTGTTTTGGTTATTTTTTACCCAAAGTGGTTAATCGATTAAACAAACGATAAATCAGTATATATTAAACTTAATATTCACATGAAAAAAGTAGTAACATTCGGCGAAATAATGCTTCGCTTAGCTCCAGAAGGATTTTTGAGATTTTCACAAGCAAATAGATTTGATGCTATTTACGGTGGTGGCGAATCTAACGTAGCTGTTTCTTTAGCTAATTATGGCGTTCCTGTAGATTTCGTAACACGTTTACCTAAGAATGATATTGGTGAATGTGCAATGATGGAAATGCGTAAAAGAGGTGTTGGTGTAGATAAAATTGTTTATGGTGGCGATCGTTTAGGTATCTATTTCTTAGAAACTGGTGCAGTATCTAGAGGTAGTAAAGTAGTATACGATAGAGCACATTCTGCTATTGCTGAAATTGAATCTGGCATGATCGATTGGGATGCCGTTTTTGAAGGTGTAGAATGGTTTCATTGGACGGGTATTACACCTGCAATTTCTCAAGGAGCTGCAGATGTTTGTTTAGAAGCTGTAAAAGCTGCTAGTGCAAAAGGAATTACTATTTCTACCGATTTAAATTATAGAGCTAAACTTTGGACATTCTGTGATGATGCACATAGAGAAAAAATCATGTCTGGCTTAACTGAATATTGTGATGTTATCTTAGGAAACGAAGAAGATGCTGAAAAGCACTTTGGCATTCACCCAGAAGGACTTGACGTTCATAAAGATGGTGCTGATGTAAAAGCGGAAGCATTCTTATCTGTATGTAAGCAGATGATGAAAAAATTCCCTAAAGCTAAAAAGGTAATTACAACTTTAAGAGGTTCTATTTCTGCATCGCATAACACATGGGCAGGTGTATTATGGGATGGTTCTAAAATGTACGAAACGCGTCAATACCAAATTACAGATATCGTTGACCGTGTTGGTGGTGGAGATTCTTTCATGGGTGGTTTAATCTACGGATTATTGAAATACCCAGAAGATGATCAGAATGCACTTGATTTTGCTGTAGCTGCATCATGCTTAAAGCATACTATTAAAGGTGATGCCAACCTGGTAACAGTTTCTGAAGTAGAGAAACTAATGGGTGGTGATGCTTCTGGTAGAGTTGCTAGATAATTAGAAAATTGCTTTAGAACTTCTAAAAACTAAAAATGTCGAAAAAATCTGTTTTAATTCTTTGCGGTGGCGGTCCTGCACCTGGTATAAATACCGTAATCAGTACCGTGGCAAAGGCTTTCTTAAAAGATGATTATCGCGTTTTAGGATTACACGAAGGCTTTAAAGGAATTTTTGATGAAAATCCTCAAATCAAGGAATTCGATTTTTTCCATGCCGATAGGATTTTCAGTAGAGGTGGCTCTACATTAATAATGAGCCGTTTTAAACCTAAAAACGAAAAACTAAACACTAACCTGTTTATTGATAATAATGTAAAACTGTTGGTAAGTATTGGTGGTGACGATACTGCTTCTACTGCCAACAGAATTACAGGTTTTTTGAAGAAAGAAGGTATTTCAATTGCTAACATTCACGTACCTAAAACCATTGATAACGATTTACCGTTACCAGATAGAAACCCAACATTTGGTTTTCATTCTGCAAAAGATGAAGGTGTACGTATTGGCAATACTACTTATGAAGATGCTCGTACCAGTCAAAACTGGTTTGTGATGTCTACCATGGGTCGTTCTGCAGGGCATTTGGCATTCGGTATTGCAGCAAGTTGCCACTACCCTATGATGATTATACCAGAAATGTTTGACCGCACTGCTATCACCTTTGATAAGGTAGTAAGAATGGTCATCTCTTCAATGATCAAACGTAAAAT
Organism: Maribacter aquivivus; assembly: GCF_900142175.1. Classification (NCBI taxonomy): domain Bacteria; kingdom Pseudomonadati; phylum Bacteroidota; class Flavobacteriia; order Flavobacteriales; family Flavobacteriaceae; genus Maribacter; species Maribacter aquivivus. Next base: position 181,813 of record NZ_FQZX01000001.1, read on the forward strand.
TGAAAACATCAATTACGGTGTCGCACTAATTAGTGAAGGGGTTTTTCATAATATGCCAGACTCTGAATTAAATAAATGTGATATTAAATTCACCTATGATGACCATGGGCACCCAGAATTAGGAAATGTAAGTAAAGCGCATATTTTTAATATGCTCGTTCAAAAAAAATTAAAGGAGTTAGGTATTGATATCAAAAGTAGACCTGTTGAACTAGGCTACGAATTACGTTGTTGCAGGCCTATTGGTTTTGACCTTACCTTATGTACGGTTTTAGGTCTTGGCGTAAAAAAATTATTTGACGAAGGTAAAAGTGGTTGTATGGTTACTGCGAATTCTAGAGGTGAAATTACGCCACTATTCTTATCAGAAATTCAAGATGAGAACGGTAAAATTGCCCCTCGTTTGGTAGATATTAATTCAGAATTGGCAGAATTATGCTTGCAAAACTTATTTTATTTAGGTGAAGACGATTATGAGGATGCAAAAAAATATGTAGAAAACCCTTCGGACTACGATTTCAACAAAATTTTAACTGAGAAATAAAAAATAAATGGCACAATATTCAAGAATAGAAGTAGCAAACGTAATGAAGGAAACCGGTATGGTTCCTTTATTTTATCACCCAGATGTAGAATTAGGTAAAAAGGTTTTACAAGCTTGTTATGATGGTGGTGCACGTTTAATGGAATTTACCGCTCGTGGCGATTTCGCTTTCGAAGTATTTTCAGAATTAAACAAATACGCTATCAAAAACTTACCAGGTATGATTATGGGTGTAGGGTCTATTACAGATGCCGGTGCCGCTTCATACTATATGTCTATTGGTGCTAATTTTATTGTAACACCTTCTTTAAGAGAAGATATTGCAATTGTTTGTAACCGTAGAAAAGTATTATGGTCTCCTGGTTGTGGGTCATTGACCGAAATCAACAAAGCCGAAGAAATGGGCTGTGAGATTGTAAAATTATTCCCTGGTGACCTTTACGGACCTGGTTTCGTTAAAGGTATTAAAGGACCTCAACCTTGGACAAGCATTATGCCTACCGGCGGTGTAAGTACAGATGAATCTAACCTTAAAGGTTGGTTTGATGCAGGTGTTACTTGTGTTGGTATGGGATCAAAACTTATTAGTAAAGACATTTTAGCAAATAAAGATTACGCTGGTTTAGAAGCTTTAGTAAAAAATACTTTGGCTACTATTAAAAAGTTGCGTTCATAAAGTATAAAGATCTCACTGCTTAGTTTAGTCTATACAGTGTCATCTTTTAAAAGTGCATATTTAAGTTGTTAGTTGGAAAAGGGCATTTAAACTTTGGCATTACGCTGAAGTTTGGTGCTCTTTTTGTTTATCCTAATATCAAGACCCCTTCTCCTTATTAATTAACTCATTTAAAATCAGAGTTATAATTTTATATAACCAATAACCACATCCTAATTCAAAACATAATACCTAAAAAGTTTCTACATTAGAGGAATGAAATACAACAAGGTTTCATTTATAATACATCTTTGCAATATTATAGTTTTTGCATTTAGCTTTTCTTTAAGCGCCAAAGCACAAACATCTTCTGATAATTCTATTTATTATCGTAATGCCATTGTAAACCCTACAGAACCAAATGACCTACCCTCAGGCATTCATTTTTTTACCAAAAAAAAAGATAAAGATTTAGAACTAAATGACACCTTAAATGCTATTTATGACTTAAGGCTATTGTCTATTGCCGAGTTTAAAATAGGAAACAACTTTAATAGCGAAAATCATGCAGTAGAAGCTTTGAATATCATTGAATCAATGGGCACTAAAGACACGTTGATTGATTCTAGGGTTGGACTATACAACCAACTAGGCCGAATTTATAGAACTTCTAATAATCCTACAGAAGCAATAAGAACTTTTGACAAGGCTTTAGAGATAGCGAATAAATTAAAGGACAGCGTTATTATTTTAAACAATAAAGCAAATGTTTATAAAGACGAATTAGATTATATCAAAGCTCTTGACATTTATACTTTACTACATAAAAAACAAGCACAATTAAATACCTACGAACTAGCTCTAGTCGCAGACAATTTAGGACAAGTACAATCTAAACTGAATTTACCTGAAGGTTTACAAAATTTAAAAAACGCATTAGAGTTACGCGAAAAAAATAATGACTTTATTGGTCAACACTCGAGCAACACCCATTTAGCTGAATTTTATCTCGATAAAAAAGACACTACCATAGCGAAAATGTATGCAGAGAAGGCATTAGCCTTATCAGGTAAAATTAATAGTAGTTCCTTTAAGCTTGAAGCTATTTCAACGCTTATGAATATGGATAGAAACCCGTTACTTCATGAATACAAAAAGCTGACAGACAGCATTACAAATGCCAAACAAATAGCAGAAAACAAAAATGCTTTTCTAAAATACAATGTTGCTGAAGAACAGAAAAAAACCCAAGCCAGCATTTTACTTCAAGAAATAGAATCTCGCAAACGACTTGCATATCAATCTCTAGCCTTCATCATTTTTTTAATCTTAGTTGGTTCTTATTTTATCTATCGCAACAGATACCGTAAAGCTAAAATTGAAGAAATCTATAAAACGGAAACCAGAATTGCTAAAAAAGTACATGATGAAGTAGCTAATGACATGTATAAAGTGATGACCTCACTTGAAAATAATTCGGGTGTTGACAGCAATGTTATTGATGAAATGGAGAAGATTTATACAAAAACTAGAGATATTTCAAGAGAAAATAGCGCTATTGACCTAAGAAATGATTTTGATCTTCAATTAAATGATCTATTGCTTGGCTACAAAAATAACAAGGTAAATGTGATTACCCGCAACCTTTCTAAAATGCCATGGAATACTGTAACAGAACATAAAAAAACCGCTATTTATAGGGTGTTACAAGAGCTTATGACCAATATGCGCAAGCATAGCAAAGCATCATTTGTTACACTAATTTTCAAAAAAGAAGGGTCTAAAATTCAAATAATTTACCGCGACAATGGGGTTGGTTGTGATCTTTTTAAAAAAAATGGACTCCAACATACGGAATCCCGTATCGCTTCTTTAAATGGAACTATTAATTTTGAATCTAAGCAAGGTGATGGCTTTAAGGCATCAATAATAATTTAACGCATGTTCAAAAAAGTTTTAATCGCGGAAGATATGGAAGACATCAACAAAGGTGTATTTTCATTACTGACCGAATTAGGGATTTCACAAATAGACCAAGTACAGTATTGTGATGATGCCTACCTAAAAGTTAAAAGAGCCAACCTAGATGGTGAATCTTTTGATTTGGTTATTTCTGACCTATCTTTTAAAGTAGACCACAGATCACAAACCTACACCTCTGGGCATTCACTAGTAGAAAAATTGAAAACGGAATTTCCAGAATTAAAAGTAATTGTGTATTCTGTTGAAGATAGATTACAAGCCGTAAGAACGCTATTTAACCAACATCATATTGATGCTTATGTATGTAAGAGTAGAGACGGACTCAAAAATCTTACCCAAGCTATCAATGAAATAGCTGAAGGCAATACCTTTTTATCTCCTGAAGTGGCTAACGCATTTAGTAGTGAAAATGAACTAGAGATAGATGATTACGATATTTCTCTTCTAGATCATCTTAGTAAAGGATTATCTCAAGATGAGATTAGCGCTTTATATAGAAAAGAAAATATTTCACCTGCTAGCTTAAGTTCTATTGAAAAACGATTAAATAAATTGCGTATTCAATTCAATGCCAACAATGCCATACACCTAGTGGCTATTGTGAAAGATTTAGGGCTGATTTAATACTGAATATTACATCACATTACGGAAAACCGTAATGCTTTTTCATTGAATGGTATTAATTTGGCCGTACTTAAAAATAAGAATAAACACTAGTCAATAACTATAACATTAATGCTATGGCCATCCTACCGAAAAGGTATTTCGGGGGAACTAACCGATTTGGTGGGTATGGCCTATTTTTTTTAAATCAACTACTTACTAATAATTATGCGCAAATTAATTCTGATTTTATTCATCCTTACTATTTTAATTCCTAATGAAAATCAAGCTCAAGATAATGGTGCTGTAGTCGCTGGTGCAGTTGGCGCATTGGCAGCAATAGGTGCAGGAGTTGCTGCTGTAGAGCAAATGAAAGAGCGTGCTGAATTAACAGCAACAGAATGGTTACTAGCGAATAACCCTAACATTACTAGCTTTTCATTAAAAACAATAGATTTTGATGGCAAAAAACTTAAGGATATGTCTTCTGCATCTGTCATCACCTTTAAAATTCAGGAATTTGTACCAACAGACAAACCAGAATTAGATGGAAAAAAGCAAGTTTTACTAGGTTTTACCAGTCATGGCTGGATCAACGAATACGGAATTGATTTCAATAAAATAAAATGGTTTTTAATTGATGAAGCAGAATGGACAAACATGATGATTTCTTATGTAAAAGTTGCATCAGGCGAAACAAATAATTCAGAAGTCGAATCTACTATAACTAATGGAAGAATAGTTAATAAAGGAGTTAGGCTTAAAAATAAAATGTCCATCCCGTTTTATCAACTTTCAGGAGATATGTATGTAGTAACCGATTATTCTAATGAGATGAAATTTGTTTACAACGAAAAATCATTAGGCATTTTCCTAAAAGATACCGGAGACCTAGTTCAAATAAAAAGAAGCAGTTTAATTGAATTACATGAATTCTTTTTTGAAGAATAGTAATAAATAAGCAAGCTCCTTAACCAAAAGCAATATCAATAAAAGTATACATGGAGCGTTGTAAATGGTAATATTAAACCACCGCTGCAATATCAACCGATACATGCAATTTACTCTGACCACTACCATACACTACTCCTTTTAAAGGCGGTACATCATAATAATCTCTACCCCAACCTACTACAATATGCTGGTCTTTGGGTATTTGGTTATTGGTAGGGTCAAAATCTACCCAACCAAAACCTGGTATAAAAATAGCGAACCATGCATGCGATGCATCTGCACCTACCAACTTCTTTTTACCCGGGGCAGGTAATGTTTCTATATACCCACTTATATACCTAGCTGGTAAACCAACCGAACGTATGCAGGCAATGGCAATTTGGGCGAAATCTTGACAGACACCCTTCTTCTCTTTCATTACCTCTTCTATCGGAGTAGATATTGTGGAGAATTCTGAATCAAAATCAAAATCTGTATAAATACGTTGCATCAATTCATAAGCGGCTTCAAATACAGACCTATCCCCTTTAAAAGAAACCTCAGCATAATCACGTATCGCCTTATCTGTTCTTCTTATAAAAATAGATTCTAATATGTATTGCTTAGCCTCTAGAATTTCTGGGTGCATGCCATTTAATGCTGCCAATGCATCGTTCATCGTTATACTCTTACAGGCATCACTATTGAAAGATTCTTGAAACTGAGCGTATGCTCTTTTAATTTTACTCCGAGTAGTAACCTTTAAGGTTTTATGTTCTGTCTGTATAGAAAAACGGGTAATATAATTACCGAAAAAATCTACTCGCTCACTTATTTCTGCCGGTTCTGGCGAAATATCAATACTGTATTCCAACAACTCTTGCCCTTTAGATTCTCTTGGGCGTAGCGTTGCTATATTATGACAATAGCTTACAGGAGCATTATAATCGTACTTAGTAATATGTGTAACGTTAAATATCATAATCAAATAGGAAAAGACTGCGTAAACAATTGGGTCTGCTTGTCTGTATGATTGAAATAGGTGTTGGAAATGGACTGCGATGCCTTGTACAACAAATCTGAAAGCTCCTCTAAAAGCGTATCTAAATCTTCACGTTTAAAATCTGTTTCTGATTTGGTCATTGCCAACTTTGTAGACTCTGCCAACCTCAACTTAGAAAATGCCTCGAAAATATACTTTTGATAATTATTTAATTGATGGTCATGTTTAGAATGTGGTAAACGTGCAATATCTTTTTGAATGCGATTGATCATAAAAGTTAACGATCGCGCATAATCTAAATCTAACACTACCAAATCTAACACATGTGCCAACTCTATATGAGAGCGATAACTGTATCTATAAATATTTAAGCTTTCATGACTGGTCAATAAATACTCAAGCAAATCATACTCAACCTGCTCATCATATTTTATAGTCAATAAGGCTCTGCATTTGGTAATATTTAAAGTGCTTTGCTCTAATTGTAAGCCTATGAAGTATAACAACAAACCTTGTTGTACCATAATGCTTTCTTCAATCAATCCCATAAATGCAATTAAACGTGTAATCAATTGATTTAGGACTTTGAGAATTTTATTTATGGAGTGATCATCACCATCTACCAAGGAGTTCCAAATTTTTTGGATATTCTCAAATACACGCCACATATCCGAGGACCATAAATTACGGATGGAATAATAGGAGTTCCCGAACATACTAATGGTATGTGCCAAACTACCTATTCTGTTTTTATCAAGAATTACCGACAACATTTCTTCATACGGATTATCCATTGCCAGCTTACCGTTCTTATCCTTTTCTACAAAACCTGGGTATGTGCCCGTTAACTGAGTAACTGCCTTAAACAGTACTTTAAGCTTCTCAGAATCTGGCTTTTCATCTCTATTCTGCACTATTGCCATTTGGCGCATTACCGTACGCAAAAATCGTGCATTGACCAATGTACGACCTACATAACGACCTGCCCAATATAAATTCTCTGCTGTTAAGCTTGGTAGATCATCAAGACCAGAAATAGCTATCGATGATTTCTTTTGCCAATGCCTATTTTTATCTTCTTTTATTTCTGCATCATCTAAAATCCAAAAATCTTTACTGGTACCTCCTCTTTGGTTTGAAACTCTTACAGTTTCGCCATCGGGTGCTACTCGTACCAAACCGCCAGGCATAACAGAATACTCACCTTTTGATGCGATACAAAATGATCTAGCGACCACATTTCTAGGTTCTAGTTTATCTTTGGAAAGATTAGGTGCGGTTGAAAAATTAATTCGCTCTTGCGCAACAAAACGATAAGGGCGCTCTATAATAACTTTTTTAAGCTCTTCTAATTCTTTAGCGCTCATTTGCTCACAAAAGTATATACTCTCTCTATTGGTGCGATCTATTCTCTTTATTACCAATTCAGATATATGCTCTAGTACATAGTTTCTTTCTTTCTCTTGTCCACACCACCAAGACGCAATCTGAGGTAATTTTAATTCTTCCTTCAAAAAATACTTTGCAATTGCAGGCATGAATGGAATCAATCCTGGATTTTCAATTACCCCGCTTCCAATAGGATTGATGACAGCTACATTTTTTCTTCGTACTACATCTAGTAATCCGGCAACGCCCAAATGGGAATCTTCACGCAGTTCTAAGGGATCTGTAAACGCATCGTCTACTCTACGTAAAACGACATCTATCTGCTTTAAACCTTGCAATGATTTCATCCACAGAAAACCATCTCTCACTACTAAGTCATTACCCTGAACTAACGGGTAGCCTAAGAACGAAGCCATATAGGCATGCTCAAAATACGTTTCGTTATGTGAACCGGGTGTAAGAATTACAATTGTAGGATTTTCTTTTTTACCAGGCGCCGCATCAATAAGCATTTGATTGAATTCTTGAAAGAAGCCAGACAATCGCTTTACCTTCATTTCGGCGTACATATCTGAAAGAATTCTACTAGTAGTAGATCTATTCTCCAATGCATACCCCATACCTGAAGGTGCTTCTGTACGATCATTTACTACCCACAATCGCCCATCTGTACCACGGCAAAGATCTGCTGCATAAATGGATAGATACTGTTCTATTTTAAGTTCCATACCAGAACATTGCCTTAGAAAACCACGGTGACCATAAATAACCTCATAGGGCACAATGCCATTTTTTATCAGCTTTCGTTCGCCATAGACATCTTTAAGAACCAAATTGAGCAATTCTGCCCTTTGCTTTAAGCCTGCCTCTACTTTTGTCCACTCATCTTGGTGCAACATAAAAGGAACCACGTTCAGGTTCCAAGGTCTATGTAAACCTTTTGGGTCATTATAAACATTATAGGTGACACCGTTCTCTGATAACAACCAGTCAATATCTTTTTGACGGGCGGTCAATCCTGTTATTCCTAAAGTGTCAAATTCGGTTAATAATTTATTCCAATAGGGCTTCATTCCATTGTTCAATGAATACATTTCATCATTGCCCTTTTGGGTATCATAATTATTAAACCAGCGCGTTTTTGTTGTTGGCATTACCTCTTCAATTACTTCTTACGTAAATCTGTTACATGCGGATACTCTGGGTTAATCGGCATCTCTTTGTATACAAATGTATTTGAACCTGACTTAGGTTCTACCATTCTACCCGTAAAATTTGTTGAAGCGACCAATTCTGTAGGTGTTACCGCATCTTGTGTTACCCCAATATCCCAAAATCTGTTGATTCTGCGCGATTCTGCTTCTAAACTGTTTACAGGGTATGTATCATAAGAACGCCCACCTGGGTGCGCTACAAAATATGTACAACCACCAATAGACTTCTTGTTCCAATCATCAACAATATCGAAAACTAGCGGAGTGTCTACACCGATAGTTGGGTGTAATGCCGACCATGGTTCCCATGCTTTGAAACGAACACCAGCAACATACTCTCCTTTTGTACCGGTTGAGCTGAGCTCTATTTTTACCCCATTACAGGTCAATATATATCGCTTACTATTAAAATTATTCACTTTTACCTGTACACGTTCTAATGAAGAATCTACATAACGCGATGTACCACCACCGGTCATTTCTTCCCCAAGCACATTCCAAGGTTCTATCGCCATACGCAATTCCATCTGAATTGAATTTATTTCTACCATACCGTATAATGGAAAACGGAATTCAAAAAATGGATCAAACCAATCTAGCTTAAACGGATAACCCGCGTCATTCAATTGCGTTACGATATCTTTTATATCTTCTTTTACATAATGCTCTAGCAAGAACTTATCATGCAACTCTGTACCCCAACGTACCAAATCATGCTTATACGGTTTTTTCCAAAACCAAGATACTAAAGTACGTACCAGTAACATTTGCATTAAGCTCATTTGTGCATGTGGTGGCATATCAAAAGCACGTAGTTCTAATATACCTAAGCGACCAGAAGAAGAATCTGGCGAGTATAATTTATCTATACAGAATTCTGCCCTGTGGGTGTTTCCCGTAATATCTGTTAATAGGTGACGGAATAATCGGTCGGTAATCCAAAACGGCACTTCTTTATCGTCTGGTATTTGAGAAAAGGCGATTTCAAGTTCGTACAAATTCTCTAATCTTGCCTCATCTACTCGTGGCGCTTGACTTGTAGGCCCTATAAATGCACCTGAAAATAGGTAAGATAAGCCTGGGTGATGCTGCCAGAATGTTAATAGGCTACGTAATAATTGAGGGTTTCGTAATAGCGGACTATCAGCTGGCGTTACGCCGCCCAAGGTTACATGGTTACCACCACCTGTACCGGTGTGTTTGCCATCTAACATAAATTTTTCTGTTCCTAAACGGGCTTGTTTGGCTTCGGCATAAAGTGTCAACGTATTATCTGTTAATTCTTGCCAGTTTTTTGCCGGATGCACATTTACCTCGATCACCCCTGGATCAGGTGTCACCTTTAACACCTCTAACCTATTATCTCTTGGCGGTTCGTAACCCTCCAAAATAACAGGCACTTTTAATTCTTTCGCAGTAGCTTCAATACATGCTACCAAATCTAAAAAGTCTTCTGCACTGTCTAACGGCGGTAAGTATAAAAATAATTTTTTCTCACGAACCTCCGCGCAAATTGCTGTACGTACATAAGGGTGCTTTCTTGGGTGCGAAGTAGATTTTAACTTCATTCGCTTTTGTAAAGCATCGCCAGTTGTTGGTAAATCTGGAGTATTTTCAAACAGCTCTACCTCTGCCGTTGGCTCTGACGGAATTGGTGGGTCTTTTGGTAATGCGGCTAAAGGCAAACGCAAGCCAATTGCCGAATTACCTGGAGTAAGCAACAAATTCTTATTTCTGAACTCCCATTTATTGGTAATCCATTTATCCTCTTTTTTAATTAACGGGTATACATGACCTACCGTTTTGCCTAAACCTTGTTCTAAAATCTCCCCTAATTTTCTACGAAGGTGGCTATCGTCTTTATTATATTTTTTCGGGTTTACATCTACAGGTAGTTTTCCCTCTTCCCACAAGAAATAAAAAGCATCTTCATAAGCAGGAATTATACTATTGGTTTTACAACCCAAATAGCCACCCAAAGTCTTTAAAAATCGTTTGGTAATATTCCTAGGCATTTTATATTCCTCAGAAAATGATGCCAATAAGCTTGGGTCTTTCCAAATTGGTTTTCCGTCTTTTCTCCAATGTATGCCAATTAACCATCTAGGTAGCGCTTCACCCGGGTACCATTTACCTTGCGCGTGATGCAACAATCCGCCTTTACCAAAAACCTCTAATAATCTAATAGATAATTTACTTGCCAATTCTCTTTTATGTTCACCATCTGCAGCAGTATTCCACTCTTCAGACTCCATATCATCTATAGAAACGAACGTAGGCTCACCACCCATGGTTAAACGAACATCATTTGCCTGTAGTTCTTCTTCTACCTTAAAGCCAAGATTGTAAATAGCGTTCCATTGCTCATCGGTATATGGTTTTGTCACCCTCGGAGATTCGAATATTCTAGTAACCGAATTATCGAATTCAAAGGTGGTTTCTGCAAAATCTGTGAATCCGCTTACGGGGGCTGCACTTTCATAAGAAGGTGTACAAGCCAACGGTATATGACCTTCACCAGTAAAAAGACCAGATGTGGGATCTAAACCTACCCATCCTGCTCCTGGTAAATATACTTCTGCCCATGCATGTAAATCTGTAAAATCTTCTTCAGGACCAGACGGACCGTCCAATGATTTTTCATCTGATTTCAATTGCACTAAATATCCTGACACAAAACGTGCCGCCAAACCTAAATGACGAAGTACTTGTACCAATAGCCAAGCAAAATCTCTACAAGAACCCAATTTAGCCTCTAGCGTTTCTTCACATGTTTGCACACCAGGCTCCATACGTAAGGTATAGTTCAGGTAAGTATACAAGTTGCTATTAAGATTTATTAAGAAATCGATACTTCTAAGCGGAGTTAAATCTATTTTAGAGAGATACTCTTTTAATAACGGACCACTTTCCACTTTTTCTAAATAAGGTAAAAGCTCCTTTTTAGCTTCTTCAGAATACTTAAAAGGAAACTCTTCACAAGCTTCTTCTACGAAAAAATCGAACGGATTAATGGTCTTTAAATCTGCAATGATTTCTACATCAACAGAAAGTTCAGTGGTCTTATCTGGGAACACGATACGAGCCATGTAATTACCAAATGGATCTTGCTGCCAATTAAAGAAATGATTCTCTGGTTTTATTTTTATTGAATACGCCTCTATAGGTGTTCTACTATGTGGCGCAGGGCGTAACCTGAATATGTGAGGAGATAGATTTATACTTCTATCATAGATATATTTCGTCTTGTGTTTAATTGCAACTTTTAATGCCATAATGTGGTGGGATTTCAGTACTACCTAATATAAGCACTAATATCAGCAATTACAGAACACAATGTCTTAATCGCCAAATTTTTATACATATTAGAGTTGCAGCGATTTTTATTGATAGATTCTTAATGTGATGATAGAATTGTTGTTTTTTCTTTGGATGGGATAATGGAGCAAGGGCGATGATTTAAGAGAAGTACATTAAAAAACTTTTAATTTTTGTACTTTGATATCTTCAACCAAACCTTAAAAAAATGGAAAAGGCACTGCAAACCATGATTGATAATATGCCCGAGAAAACGGGCAAATCTTTAAACGAATGGAAAGTTGTTTTAAAAACGAAATCGTTTACCAAACATTCTGAAGGTGTCAATTTTCTAAAAAAGGAGCATGGAGTTACACACGGTTTTGCTAATACCATAGTCACCTTGTCCAAAGAGGAGAACAATTCACCAGCTGATTTGGTTCACCAACAATTTAAAGGCAAGGAAAACCTAATCCCAATTTACGAAGCACTTTTAAACGTTGTAAAAAGTTTAGGTGGTGATGTTACGATCACACCTAAAAAAACCACCGTAAGTATTATTCGCAAAAAACAATTTGCACTAATAAAACCTGCAACCAAAACAAGAATAGACCTCGGACTCAAAATCAAAGATAAGCCTACCGCTAACCGACTAGAATCATCTGGACCATTTGGTTCAATGTGTACACATAGAGTTCAAATTACTGGAGCTAACCAAGTGAATGATGAATTAATTGCTTGGTTGAAGGAGGCTTATGAAAAAGCGGAGTAAGTTTGTTTAGTTCTTGACAAAAAATACAATGAAAAGCATATCCATATTAATTTCGATTCTATTTCTAAGTCTCATATCTACTAGTACTCTTTTTAGTCAAGATTCACTTTTCAAAGGAATATCACCTGCTGAATTTGAAATCATTTTACTTGGAGAGCAAACCCATGGAGATGGTGCCGTTTTTGACAAAAAGCTAGAAATGATAAAAGACCTGCATGAAAACCATGGGTATAATCTATTAGTTTTTGAGAGCGGTATGTATGATAATTTTAAAGCAAACGAACTTTACAAAAATCAAAAAGAGGAGATCGACATTTTCAAGCAAAGTGTTGGTTGGCTGTATACCACCACAGAAGTTTTTCAACAACTTTTAAATTATCTAGAAACACACCCTGAATTAAAAATACTCGGATTCGATTCTCAAGAATCAACGCTCTTTGAAGAGTACTTTCTTAATGACTTTAAATCTCTTTGCTCAAAAAATAACATTGTAATTTCTAATGAAGACTATATAGAAATTGAAAAGACAATGATTGTTAGAGATTTTGAAAATTATGCTTTTAACAAAAAAGACTCTACCAACCTTTACAACAATATTAATGCTGTCATTAAAAAAATTGACCAAATTCCTAAAAATGATATTGAAACAGCAGTGTTAGTTCAAACATTTAAGAGTGTATTTTCTGACTTGGATTTCGGATTAAAAAGTTTACAAAAAGAAAAAATAGCTATTCAAAACCCTAGGGATAAACAAATGGCTGAAAACCTAATTTTCATTAAGGACATTTACCCTAATGAAAAAATAATTGGGTGGGGCGCTAGTTATCATTTTGCCAATAAATTGAATGAATTTGAGTATACCATAGAAACTGAAAATTACATTAAAAAACAAATTACAATCACAGACAGTATTCACGGTGATAGCCACACCAACACTGAAGAAGAAATTGCGCAAATAAAAGAAATGAAATATGCTGTGCCTATGGGTCAAATTCTTAAAGAAAAATATGGCTCAAAGTTGTTTAGTTTAGCTTTCACCTCTTATGAAGGTTTCTATTTTGATTTTTCAGTAGAACAGATTTCTCCAATTTTACAACCGCCAGCTAATAGTATTGAATCCGATTTTAAAAATCAGAACATTAAAACAGCGCTATATGTTTTAAATAATATTCCGCATCAATTTTATTCTTCTACTCTAGGCTACATTCCGCTATCTGCCAATTGGGAAAATATTTTTGATGGTATTTTTTACATTGAAAAAATGTATCCTCCAAAGTATGTAATATATGATAATAAAAAGACTAAGACAGTTACATTTAAAGGGAGCAGCATAACGGGCTCTATTATTGACTACGATACTTCTGAACCCATAAATTATGCCGATGTATATTATTCTGATTTGAATTCAAGTACAGTTTCAAACGCAAAAGGACAGTTTAACATCCCGAATAAAAAAAGTACAAATAGCTATTTAGTATTTTCTTCAATTGGGTATGAAAGCGATTCTCTTTCTACCAATTCACTTTCAAAACAAATTAACATCCGTCTTAAAAAATCTAAAGATGATATTGTTTTAAATGAGGTCGTTGTTTCCGCTGCAAGGATAGAATTAAGCGCTGAAGAAATCATTAAAAAAGCTCGAGAAAATATTGAAATGAATTACGTGCAAACTCCATACAACCAAAGTTTCTTATTTAAAATAAGTCAAATCAACAGCTCAGATTCGTTAGCCATTGGTGAAGAAGCCGTTATTGATACCTATAATAAAAAAGGAATTAATGGTAGCAACAAACCTGAGAGTAACATATTCGCAAACATTAAACATTTAAGAACTAATACAGATGCTTATGAGAAAAGTAAATGGCAGAATGGAATAGGCTCATTATGGGCAGTTTTAAATAGAGATATCATTTTAAGCAAAACCAATGTTTTGTACAGAAACGGTTCTTATGACCTGAAAAAGCAGAAATTATTAAACTATGAAGGACAAAAAGTGCATAAAATAGATTTCATTAACACCTCTCCTGGCTCTTATTCTACTGGGTATGGTTATCCAGCGCCAATAGCATCATCTGGCAGTATTTATATTAGTACAAAAAACTATGCTGTTTTAAAATATGAGCATACTATTGAACGTGCAGAATACCAAACTAAAAAATCTAAAAAATGGATAAAACAAGAGCACAACATTGTACAGACTTATAAAAACGTACATGGAAAATACTTTTTTAATCTATTAGAAGTCTCAACGAACACCGATATATTTTCAAGGGGACATCAATATTTACAGAGCACCTATACCATTAACAAACTTGTATCTAATGATATAGAGACTTCATCTGTAAAATTTTTAAACAGACCACTTATAGAATTAAAACAAGGGTATAAAAAGCAACTAAATGACCCATATTGGGAGGACAAGCCAATGGATTTTATGATTGAAATACCGTCAAGAAATTTTTAATATTAACTACTAAAAAATATCCTTTCATACTCAAGACTACTACCTTTGTTTAATGAGTATTGAACAGACGGCAATTAAGACCACGTATTTCAGCATCATAGGTAACATATGCCTTGCTTTGATTAAAGGTCTTGCCGGTTTTTTCGGCAATTCTTATGCCCTAATTGCCGATGCTATTGAATCTACCACAGATATTTTTTCTTCTATTCTGGTGCTCTTAGGTTTTAAATATGCCGAAAGACCTGCAGATGAAAATCACCCATACGGACACGGAAAAATAGAACCTATTATTACTTTTCTTGTCGTTGCCTTTTTAGTCGTTTCTGCTACTGTTATCGCTTATGAGAGTATAGAAAATATTCAAACTCCACATAAAGTTCCTAAACCATGGACACTAATCGTTCTAGGGTTAATTATTGTATGGAAAGAAATCTCGTACCGTATAGTTATCAAAAAAAGTGAAGAGACCCAAAGCACCTCTTTAAAAGCGGATGCTTGGCACCATAGAAGTGATGCTATTACGTCTATAATGGCATTTATTGGTATTTCTATTGCTGTAGTACTTGGCAAAGGTTATGAAACGGCAGATGATTGGACCGCCCTTATGGCATCAGGATTTATTCTTTATAACAGCTACTTAATTCTAAGACCTGCTTTAGGAGAAATAATGGATGAACAACGTTACGATGATCTCTTAGAAGAAATACGTATTAAATCATTAGAAGTACCAGGTATTACTGGTACGGAAAAATGTTTTATTCGTAAAGCGGGAATGAAGTTTCATGTGGACTTACATGCCATGGTAAATGGTGATATTTCTGTCACTGAAGGGCATGATATAGCTCATCTCTTAAAAGACTACCTGCACGAAAATATCCCTAATTTAGAGCATGTTTTAATTCATATTGAACCAGACAATCTTTAGCCTACAAATGCAGCAATGCTAAAGCATCTTCAGTTTTACCATCTGCTAACCACTGTTGCGCTAATTTGTGTATTTCTAAAACATCTTCAGCTCCATTTAAAATAGATTTTACCTCAGCGTGTTCTGTAATCTTGGCGATAGCTTCTTTAGTAGGCAATTCTTCCAAATTTCCTAATCTACCTAAATTATTGCCTGTTAGCACAACGCTATTTCGAACAGCTTCCGGTAGCATATCTACTCCTATTCCTTGGGTACGAATTGGTTTAGGTATCTCAAATAAAGCATCGCCATTTGCTCTACAATACCAATTACCACCCATACGTGCCACTAAATCTAACTTGGGAGTATCTAATTTCCCCTCTGCATCTAAAAATGCTTTTTTTACATGAATCTGAACTACTTTGGCTAGTACCAAATTACCAGCTCCTGGTCCATCACCCAATGCTATTACTTGATCTACCACACACTCAAAAGCTACAGGTGCCTCTCCTACTCTTGGTGGTTTTACTTTATCGCTTGGCACTTGAGTAAAGCCGGCTTTTACAAATTCGTTTACACCATCGCCATATTCGGTACTTGACAATGACATTTGCTCTACCATATCATAATTCACGATATTGATCACCGTTTCTTGTACCTCCAACACATTCTCTAACGTATGCTTCGTAGTATTGTCACGACCTCTTCTAGAAGGGGAGAAAATCATGATTGGAGGATTTACACTGAATAGGTTAAAATAGCTGAACGGACTCAAATTTACATTTCCATCCTTATCGATCGTACTGGCAAAACAAATAGGTCTTGGTGCTACGGCAGATAATAAATACCCGTGTAATTCTTGTTGAGAAATACTGTTTGGATCTATAGAATTGATTTCCTCGTTCTTTGACATGTGTTATTCTTCTATTTTGTAAAGTATTATTTTATTTACTTGGCAATATTGTTCCGGTTACTTGGCCAAAACCCACTCTCTTTCCGTCTTTTTCTGCAAAACCTCGCATAGTTACGGTATCATTATCTTCTATAAAAGTACGTTTGCTGCCATCTTTTAATTCAAACGGTTTTTTACCGCCCCAAGAAATTTCTAACAATGACCCATATGAACTTTCGTCTTTGCCAGATATGGTTCCTGATGCCATTACATCGCCTACATTCAAATTACATCCGTTTACGGTATGGTGCGCCAACTGCTGCATCATATTCCAATACATATATTTGAAGTTAGATCTACTAATGGTTGTTTCTTCAGAAGTTGATGAAGACATACACACTTCTAACTTAATATCGTAATTGTGCTCTCCTTCATATTTTAAATATGAAAGTACCTCTGGTTGCTGCTCGGGTCCCTGAACTTTAAATGGCTCTAAGGCTTCTAAAGTAACGATCCATGGCGACATGGATGATGCAAAGCTTTTCCCTAAAAACGGACCTAAAGGCACATACTCCCATTTCTGAATATCGCGGGCAGACCAATCATTGAACAACACCAAGCCAAAAATATGGTCAGCAGCATTTTTTGTAGAAACCCGTTCGCCTAGTTCTGTGCTTTTACCTACTACGAAACCCATTTCCAATTCAAAATCTAAATTACCTGAAGCTTTAAAAACCGGCACTTCCATATCATTGGTTTTCACTTGCCCCATTGGTCTGTGAATATCAGTACCGCTCACCACAATTGATGATGCACGACCATGATATCCTACCGGAATATGCCTCCAATTTGGCAACAAAGCGTTTTCTGGATCACGAAACATTTTACCCGCATTGGTAGCATGCTCTATACTTGAATAAAAATCTGTATAATCACCAACGTGCACAGGCAAATGCATTTTTGCATCTTTTTGACTAACAAAAACCTCTGAATGATTTTTTAATGGTGAGTTTTCAATGGACAATAATTGTTGCACATCTAAACGGACTTTATTAGTGATTTTCTTTCCTAGGGAAATAAATTCATTTAAAGTTTTTTGTTTTAAATATGATGCATCAACAGCGATTAAACCCAACTCTGAAATTGCCGCTAAATCAATTATCTGCTCCCCAATAGCGATTCCTGCTTTTGGGGCATCATCATTAACTGAGAATATTCCAAAAGGAAGATTATAAATTGAAAAATCTGAATTATGGGGTACAGTGACCCATGTTTTTAGTGTTGTCAAGTGTTTTCTTATTTCTGTTATAACCAAGATTGATAATAGTCTCCATCATCTAACTTCATTGCATTTTCAGTAACCATTAATGGCTTAAAAGTATCTATCATTACAGCTAGTTCTTCTGAACCTTTTTGACCGATACTACGCTCTGCTGCTCCTGGGTGCGGACCATGAGGGATACCTGCGGGATGCAACGATATATTACCTGGCTGCACTCCATTCCTACTCATAAAATCTCCATCAACATAATACAGCATTTCATCAGAATCTATGTTCGAATGATTATAAGGTGCCGGTATCGACAGTGGATGATAGTCATACAACCTTGGGACAAAAGAGCAAATCACAAAAGCATTTGTCTCAAATGTTTGGTGTACTGGTGGCGGCTGGTGAATTCTACCGGTAATGGGTTCAAAGTTGTGAATAGAGAATCCGTACGGGAAATTATATCCGTCCCAACCAACAACATCAAAAGGGTGCCCAATGTAGACCATTTCATGCATGACACCTTGCTTCTTCACTTTTATTAAGTGCTCATCGGTATCGGTAAACGTTTCTAAATTTTGCGGCAGTTTATAATCGCGTTCACAAAACGGTGAATGCTCTAATAACTGCCCAAACCAATTGCGGTATCTTTTAGGCGTGTAAATAGGAGAAAACGATTCTGCGTATAGAATACGATTGTCTTCAGTATCAAAATCTATCTGATAAATAGTACCTCTAGGAATTATTAAATAATCGCCATACTCAAACGGAATCTGACCAAAAATAGTTCTTAGTATACCTGTACCTTTATGAATGAACAACATTTCATCGGCATCGGTATTCTTATAGAAATACTCGCGTAACGATTTTCTAGGGGCAGCTACGCCAATAATAATATCGCTATTCACCAAAAGTGGTTCTCTAGCTTCTAAAAAATCATCTTTTGCCGGAGCATTAAAACTCACTAATTTCAACGAACGTATATTTTTCTCCAAAGCAATTTTAGGAGAAACATCTGTACTCTTTAATATCTCCTTGACCATTGTTGGTCTATTGTGGTGATATAATAAAGAGGACATACCGTCAAACCCTATAGTACCGAACAATTGTTCTGAATACAACTCTCCATCTGGTTTTCTAAACTGCGTATGTCGCTTAGGCGGCAACGCTCCTTGCTTATGATATATAGGCATATACGTTGATTTTACTCGAAAGTCGAGATTAAAAACTACGAGGATTACCCCGAACTTTTGAATTTATGTTTTAAGAATACCTCGCGAAAATTCCACGAGGTATGTAACTAATTCTTCTCTTAAAAATACGCTATTCTTGGTCGCTCAAGAAATCTGTTGAACTTATAATGTTCCTCTTAATTCTTGCTCACGCTCAATAGCTTCAAATAATGCCTTGAAATTTCCTTTTCCAAAAGAAGTAGCTCCTTTTCTCTGAATAATTTCAAAAAACATTGTTGGTCTTGCTTGTACTGTTTTCGTGAAAATTTGCAATAAATATCCTTCATCATCACGATCAACCAAAATACCTAGCTTTCTTAATGATTCAATATCCTCATCAATTTCACCTACCCTTTCTGTCAATACATCATAATACGTAGTTGGTATGTTTAGGAACTCTACTCCTCTACTCTTAAGATCTGAAACCGTCTTTACAATATCGTCTGTTGCAACGGCAATATGCTGAACACCTTCACCTTCGTAAAATTCTAAATACTCATCTACTTGAGATTTTTTCATACCTGGTGCCGGCTCGTTAATTGGGAACTTAATACGACCGTTACCATTGCTCATTACCTTACTCATTAATGCCGTAAAATCCGTAGAGATATCCTTATCGTCAAAAGACATAATTTGCTTAAAGCCCATAACATTGGCATAGAAATCTACCCAATAGTTCATTTTACCCTCATGTACATTACCTACCATATGATCCACAAATTTCAAACCTGTAGAAGTTGGTTGGTAATCACATTCCCATTTTTGGTATCCTGGTAAAAATGTACCGTTATAATCTTTACGCTCAACAAAAATATGAACTACCTCACCGTAAGAGTAGATACCAGAAGTAACCACCTTACCATGTTCATCTTTCTCCGTCTTAGGCTCCATATAACTTTTGGCTCCTCTTTTCATAGCCTCTTCATAAGCATACGTAGCATCATCTACCCAAAGTGCAGTAACTTTTACTCCGTCACCATGCTTGTCAATATGTCTACCTACATCAGTACCACTTTTTAAAGGAGAAGTCAATACCAACCTAATCTTATCTTGCTCTAATACGTAAGATTCAAATTCTCTACTGCCCGTCTCTAAACCTTTATAGGCTAATGATTTAAAACCAAATGCAGTTTTGTAATAATGTGCTGCTTGTTTAGAGTTACTTACGTAAAGTTCTAAATAATCTGTACCATTGATAGGCATAAAATCTTGTGCCTCTTTGTGTTTGTTCTCTGCTTTTGTTGCTGTTGACATAGTGTTGAGTTTTATTTTTGTTTTATTAATTGTTGCTTCTGCAACATATATTGTAAAAAAAATTATGCTGTTGTCGTTTGGGTTTTCATAAGTACTTCTAAAGCTGCTAACAGTGCTTTATTAGCTTCTCTCACACCAAATGAGATTCGTACTTTTCCTGGAGCTCCAAAATTACCTACAGGGCGCACCATAATACCACGCTGCTCTAAGAATGAGGTAAATTCCATATCATGGATTGGCGGATCTATTAGCACAAAATTACCTTGTGCAGGCCAGTATTTTATCTGCAAAGCATCAAGTCCGTTCAAAACAAACCTTCTTTCCTCTTTTACCAATGCCACAGTTTTGTTTACAAAATCTACATCTTCCAATGCTGCAATTGCCCCTTCCAATGCCAATGAAGACAACAAAAATGGCTTACAAATTCTTCTCATATAATTACTGATCTCTAATGGAGCATAGCAATACCCTACGCGTAAACCTGCCAAACCATAGGTCTTTGAAAAGCTATTAATGGCAATTACATTTTTGCCTTCTACCACAAACGGCAAACCTGATGTGTAATCTTCTGCATCAGCAAAATGTCTATACACTTCATCTAACACCAAAATTACATACTCTGGTAACTTTTCAATGAAGTTTCGCAACTCTGCCATAGGAATGTAATTTCCTGAAGGATTATTTGGAGAAGCAAGAAATACCAATTTCGTTTTATCGGTAATTGCGGCTAGAATACCATCTAAATTATAATCATAATTTTCGGTCATAGGCACATTAATTGCCTTTGCCCCCATCCAACGAGTAAAAGCTGTATAAGGAAGAAAACATGGCTGACTCACAATTACCTCATCGTTTTCGTTCAAAAATGCCTTCGAAATCATATCAATAATTTCTGAACCACTATTTGACGTAATGAAATTATCTGCAGTCAACACTCCGTCAAAATCCTTTACTAATGCTTCTCGCAATCTGATATCTGTATTATCCGGATAAAAACTTAAATCATCTAGTGTTTTTGCTAAAGCTTTTTTCACTTTTGGGGAATACCCTAGCGGATTCTCATTAGACGAAAGCTTGTGCACCGTAATACCATCAGGCATAACAATCTTCTTACCACCACCTTTATAGGTGCTGTCTTCTAATATATATTTCTTGAAACCTAGCTGCATATTTCTACTTCTTTTAACCAATTTATCCGAAGTAAATATACACTTTTTTTTAATTATTGTTGCACCAACAACAATATTAACGATAAACTCTGTTACTTTTGGAGGAATAACATTTGGATTATGGACAGGACGGAAGGCTTCGGGGTATATATTGATCGTACTCTAAAAAAGGTTCAAAGCACTTTTTTACAAGTTTTTGCAGAGAATAATATTGATTTGACCATTGAGCAATGGGTCATATTACAACGTGTACAATTAGAAGGCAAAGAGGCATCTCAGGCTGATATTGCCAAATCTAACTTTAGAAATAGGGCAACAACTTCTAGAGTTATTAGCGGATTATGCAAAAAAGGCTTCTTACGAAAGTCTAGATTTAGAGATGATCAAAAAAGATACAAACTTGTAATCACTGATGAAGGATCTGCACTAATAAAACAGGTAATGCCTTTTATTA
The DNA here is from genome assembly GCF_900142175.1 of Maribacter aquivivus. NCBI lineage: Bacteria > Pseudomonadati > Bacteroidota > Flavobacteriia > Flavobacteriales > Flavobacteriaceae > Maribacter > Maribacter aquivivus. The sequence goes on from NZ_FQZX01000001.1 coordinate 203,842, forward strand.
CCGATTTACGAAAAGTTAGTACACTGGGTATCACCGAAGAAGAGTTTGAAATATTCTATAAAGTACTTGATCAGCTATGGGAAAATTTCGATCAATACGAGGGGCGTTCATAGCCGTAAATTGGCATATTAAAGAAATAATTAAATTTTTGTTGATTTTGGTTTTACCAGTCTATAAAAATCACTAAGTTTGCACCCACATTTGAAAAAATGGTGTCGGTCGCATAGCTCAGCTGGATAGAGCATCTGCCTTCTAAGCAGACGGTCGGAGGTTCGAATCCTCCTGCGATCACTCTGAAGCCCCTTTTAGGGGCTTTTTTGTTTTTAGTACTTTCCTCTTACATTCATTTTCTTCACTTATCTGCCTATCTATAGAGTTATTTTAACATTTTTATTATTTTTACCAATTAAGAAAAAATTCATTTTAGATGTATACTTTGACTTATGAATCTGTCGCTACTGAAACACTTAAAAGCTTTGAAATGGAAGAGCTTCTTGAGAAGGCGCGTGAGAACAATATGCGTGATGACATTACAGGTTGTCTAATCTATTACAAAGGTCGTTTTGTTCAACTACTAGAGGGTAATAAAACGAGAATAGAAGCACTTTACAGCAAGATTAAAAAAGATCCTCGCCATAAAAATGTAACTCTTTTTTCTGATGACGAAACAAGTAAAAGAACCTTCCCAAATTGGGGAATGGCATACTACCCTATTGACGAGAACAATACTAACAGATATGAGTACGAGCAATTTAAGAGAAACCTGATTCTAATGGCAGATCTTATTGAACCTACCAATGTTACATCAAAACACTTCTGGAAGAAAATCAAAACCATGATTTCAGAACCACCAATGTAACCTGTAGAACATCTTAATACATTTTTACTCAAAATAGTAATATGTGCTCATATACTGGCGTTATATTTTAGGTATTGAGCTATTTTTTAAACGAATCGCATTAGAGAATAGACTTCTTAAGTTTTACCTTGCTGTTAGATTTTGATTAAAATTTTTGTGAACAAACATTTTTTAGCGTTTTAAATTATTAATTGCCATGAGCAAAAATTTACTAAATGTCTTTCTAGCTGACGATGATAGTGATGACAGAACATTCTTTTCTGATGCATTAAGAGAGATACCTATACAGACTACAATTTCTGAATTTAATAATGGCGTGGACCTAATGGCAAGTTTGCTATCAAATACCGCAGAGAAACCAGATGTTATATTCTTAGATTTAAAAATGCCAATGATGGACGGATTTGAGTGTCTTGCTGATATTCGTGATCTTGAGAAATATGCAGATACTCCCGTAATTATCTACTCTACATCTTATCACCCTAAAGAGATTACCCGTTTAAATGAAATGGGTGCTTCTCTATATTTACAAAAACCTTCTTCATACAACCAGCTTAAAACACTTTTACACAAATGTTTACGCTATGTAAATGATTCTGAAAAAAACGAGAAGGAGTTCGTGATTTCCATTTAATATTTTTAGATACATTTAATACTACCTTTTTAAAACAACTATCCCTCTAACTATTTAAATAGTAAGGCTTTCTTCTTTAGAATTTTTTCCATCTTCAAATAGTATTTACTTACTGTTAGTAACCAAAAAAGCCAGCTCAATTGAGCCGGCCTTATCTTTTTCATATTATTTATTTTATGCCGAGATTGACGCGTTTCTAATATTCATTAGGTACGCTTTAGGTGTACACTTAAATTTATTTCTAAAGATTTTTGAGAAGTAACTTCTGCTTGTAAACCCAATAGAATATACTATCTCTGAAATGTTCATATCAGACGTCTGTATTAATTCTTCTGCTAAGATCAATCTTTCGTTTCTAATGAAATTTGTTACCGTAGTACCTTCCATCACCTTAAAACCTTCTTGTAATTTTGTTGGCGAAAGACCGTATTCTTTACTTAAATCCGTTACTGTATAAGGAAACTCTGGCTTTCTCTTGATAGCGTTTACCGCTTCTTCAATTCTTAACAGCTCTTTTTTGGTTAACATAGTAGCAACTTGTCCACTGTTCTCAATATCTTGCTTACAGTGTAAAATCTCTAATGCCAAGGTAAAGTTTACAATACCCTCTATAAGCAGTTTTCTTACCAAACCTACTTGGGTAATTGATCTAATCTGTAATAATTGTTCTTTTATTTTAAGGTTGAAAGTACCTATGTGAGCACTACCATCTTCATTTAAGAATGAAGCAAACAATTGCTCATATAATTCATTATTGTTAACATTCTTACTTAATGACTCACCATCTTGTGTTACCTTAATAATAGACAAGTTAGACTTAGTTGCCTCTCTTAATTTAATATTAATAGTCTCATGAGATCCACCAATAACTACTGTTTGTAAAGCTTCAACTTTACTTGTTTCTTTACCTTTTGAAAATCTAAAACTACCTTCTAAACAGTAAATGAAGTATAAACTACGATTCTCATCCAATTTTAAATCGAAATTGAAATCATCGTTCAAATCCAAATCATACTCTGTGTAAGAGATTCCTGAACCCAAAGAAACGGTCTGTATTCTACCGCTACCTTTATCGTTATCATATTGAAGAATACGATCTCCTTGAAAACTTGAGATACTTCCTCCTAAAACATTATTAAAATGACTTAATTGATTATGAACTACTTGCATGAATTATTATTTAGATGGTTATTATTTAATGAAGCCTCTTGCGCTTGAAAGTTTTCGAAAAAACCAGGAGTACTACTTTGTACATTTAAGGTCTGACCATAAGACTCTTTTGGTCTTACGTTACCTACTCTAGCATATTGAAGATTATTCATAAAGGCTTACATTTCTTGTTGATACAAAGATGCAGCCGATGCAATCTAAATCTGTTACATCATTTTTAGAAGCTGTTACACAATTTTAAGAAAGGTATGTTATATAGTGTAAAAACTTACTATAACAAGGTGGGAAGATAAACGGTAAACTCAGCACCTTTGCCCAATTCACCTTTTGCAGTGATGGTTCCGTTATGCGATTGAACAATTTTTTTACAAATAGATAAGCCTAACCCAGTACCTGAAAATTCTGTTTTTCCATGAAGACGTTGAAATATCTCAAAAATTTTCTCTTGGTACTTTTTCTCGAATCCTATGCCGTTATCAATAAATTGCAGCTTCACATAATTTATGTTTGGCAATAAACTTTCTACCGAACTTTTGTCACCGCTAACAATACTACCTTTAATTTGAATATTAGGTTGTACGTCTTCCTTCACATATTTGAGTGAATTACCAATCAGGTTGGCGAATAACTGTTCTAACTGAAATTGAATGCCATTTACCACCGGTAAACTCACAGACACTACCTTGGCATCTAAATCATTTATACGTTCACCTAAATCTTCTAGAACATTATTTAAAACATCATTAAGGTCTACGCGCCTTGGTTGTTCGCCCACCTCATCTATTTTAGAATAGGAAAGTAGATTGTTAATAAGGTTACGCATTCTATCTGACGAGTACTTTATTTTAGATAAGTACCCTTGTGATCTATTACTTAATCTCCCCTCTTCTTCTTCATCTAACCTACTTACAAACATTTGAATTTTACGAAGGGGTTCTTGTAAATCATGACTGGCAACACGGTTAAAAGCTTCTAAATCTGCGTTGGTTCTTTTTAATTCTGTATTCTTAATCTGTAGTACCGACTCTGCTTCTATTTGCTTGGTAACGTCTCTAATAACACCTACCATATACCAATTACCTTCTTTCTGGTAACATTCGCCAATGGTGTTCATATACTTTAATTCGTTAGATTTTGTATACACACGAAAGACAAGGTCAGATTTAGTCTTATTCTTTTTAGCCTCCTTAAAACTAGATTTAACCTTATGTAGGTCATTGGGGTGTAAGAACGTTAGTAAACGATCATACTTATCATCGAACTCTTTGGGGTCATACCCGAACAACCTGTATACATTGTCTGAATATTTAATTTCCTCCTTAGCTAGATTCCATCGAAAACTACCAATATTGGCTACATGCTCTGCTTCTGAAAGCAACCTGTTCTGTATAAATAATTGTGCCTCGTAAGTCTTCTCTTGCGTTACATCTTTAGAGAATAGAATTAAACCATCGTTCATTTTTACTGCCCGGGTAGTCAACCAAACAGATTCTTCGTCAAATATAAATTCTTTGGTATACTCTTTATTCTCACCAGACAAATAACCATCTGCTAGAATTTCCAAAACTCCGTTCTCCGCATTATTTGGATAATACTCCAGTATCGTCTGCCCTTCAATGAACGCAGATTCTTCATTTGCAATTTCACCCATTCGATTATTTATATAATCGATACGAAAGTCTTCAACATCACCTTTTTTATTAAAAATAGGTTTCAAATAACAAATAATACTATCGTTACTATCTAAAACCCGTATTCCAAAAAGATTAGAAATTTCAAGCTCTCTCTTCCTCGACTCAAGACTACCTAAAGGGGCTTTAGATTCTTTGTCGTTGATAAAGTTAGGTTTAACCAAAGTTAGGGTGAACAATAGACCTGTGTCAAAAGAATTGATTCTAACTTGATAACTAAGTAAATTATCTTCTTCTTTAACTATAATATTGAAATTATCTTCTTCACCAGTTTCTAGCACCTTATTCGCTAAAATTATGATTTCATCATAATTTACAAGCTCTCCCAAAGATTTCTTTTCAATACTTTCAAAAGAAAAAGAAAAGAAATTTTGCGCACTCTGGTTCGCGTACTTAACAAAATATTCTTTTGTGCTTAAAGAATTTGGCACCGATGGTTCAGCATATAATACAGCAGTGTTGGCGTCGTCAACTATTTTTTTTAAAAAATCATCTGCTACAGTATTCATCATTTGTACTAACTTTTTACTCTTCTGTTAAGATTCTACGAAATAAGTATTTATAATTCAGCTCGACTAGTGCTAAAACAAAAAAAGTTGTTCCGAATGAAACAACTTTTTTACTATAGCTTTATTTGAGACCTTATATTTTCAATAAAAAATTCTCTTTCTTAAAATCATTTAAATGATAAGCCCAATTCATTTTAACCACTTGTTTTAATGATTTTTTAAGCTCATTGAAACTAGAAGGCTTTTTAATATAGATATTCGCCCCTTTTTCAAAAGTTTCTTCTATATCTCTTTCTGCAGAAGAGGTTGAATAAATAGCCACCAACAAATCTTTTAAATGTGGCGTACGTCTAATCGCTTCTAAACATTCAAACCCATTCATGATTGGCATATTTAAATCTAGAAACACCAAATCGGGAGTATTGTCTGTATCGGTCAATAAGTATTCCATACAGCTTTTTCCATTCTCTAGTTGATGTAAATCGGTGTTTAATTCGATTCCCTCCAATGCATCTGCAAAAAATTGTCTGTCGTCTTCGTCATCGTCAACGAGTAGTATTCTTAATTTATCCATTTTCACTTTTCATGTATTGAAAGAAGAACCGTTCTTCTCACTTTTTTCTAAACTTAATATACTGGGTGATGGTTAACCCAGTTACCTTCTTAAACTGATTCGATAAGTGAGGCACACTGCTAAAATTTAAATTGTGGGCAATCTCGCCTAAACTCGTGTTCTCTAACAGTACTAAATCCTTTACCTTTTCAATGCGCACTAATATATAAAAATTCTCTATAGAGGTAAACGTTTTACTAGAAAATAGATTTGAAAGATATGGATAACTAAAACCCAATTGTTTAGAAAGTAATTCTGAAATTTTTACATTTCTAATATCGCCCTCATAAACCATCTTCTTAATATAAATCTTAATCTCTTCAACGATATCTCGATTCTCTTTTGTCTGAATCTTTATACCAAAACCCTCTAGCTGCGATGAAATAAATGTAAGCTTTTCATCACTTAAATCTTTAGGTAACTTAATGGTACCGTCTTGCAACATTTCAAAATTAACCCCTGCAGCGACCATTGTTTTTCGAAATACTTCATTAACCATTTTTTCAGGGTTGTATATGAAACTATATTCCATTCAATAAATCACAATTAGTTTGCTGCATAAGAGCTTGTAAAATTATTATTTTAGAAAAACATTATATAACAAAATACAATAAAATATTACCACTTTTAAACCTTAGCTCAAAAAACAAACTTATTGTAGGTTTTTGACTACAAAAAAATACCCATGCGCCAATTAAAAACAGTAAGACAATTAAGATTTCGTAAAAATTAATGCCCCATAAGCCGGAATATTTATTTTCCCTGTCCAGTTTTTAGCATCTGTGCTTTCTTCAATTACTTCAACACTATCTACTGATATTTCTGAGAAATCCTTATCGTAAATTGTACTACCTCCATTGATCTTTAGCTCAAAAGGTTCGTTTTCGTTTAAACCTATACCATAATCTTCATACTCTTGATTACTAAAATTCAAAACTACAAGAACTGGTTCTGTTGGATCATTGCCATCGAAACGGGTATATGCCAATATTTTTGTTTCATGGTTAAGATGCAAAATTTCTATATGCTGACTTCTTAATCCGCGGCCACCTTCAGTTTCACCTGTTCTTAACTTAATAACATCTCTAACCAAATTCTCTATACCCTTGTGCTTTTCTTCTTTGTTCCAATCTAAGCCTTCTGTATCCTGAAAATACTCGTCTTCAATAAATTCTTGACCTTGAAATAGCATTGGTATACCTGGCGCAGTCAATGTCAATACAATACCTAATAGTGCTCTCTTTTTAGCGAAGGCACTTTCTGCATCGCCCGGCTGTATTTCTTCTGGCACTCTTGCCTTACCATTTGCAACCTCATCATGAGATTCGGTATATACAATACGGCTAAATGCATCATTACTATATGTAAACTCTAATGCATCAACGATTTTCTGTAGGTCCCTACTATTGTCATGTGTATCTTCTATAACCTCTCTTACTGGGTGAACAAAATTCATATCCCACTGCGATCCGTAAGCTAAACCATCGTATTCTACAGCATCGGTAACCCTACTATCGCCTTTTAAATCTTCTGCAATAGTTAATACATGTGGATATTTCTCTCTGATTTCCGAGTTGATATCGCGCATTAAAACATTGCCTTCTTCAATCTCTGTATCGTAACCTAAACCACCACCTTCGTAGCGTATGTAAGAAGTAGCATCCATACGTAAACCGTCGCAATGATATTTCTCGATCCACATTAATGCATTGTCCCTCAAATATTGCCTTACCTCTTCCCTACCATAATCTGGTCTGGTATCTCCCCAAGGTGTATCGCTTCTATGGTCATTGTAGAAATAAATTCCGCCTTTGTCATTTTCGCTCCATCCATCGAACTGCCATAAATCTACATCTGACGGACCAAAGTGGTTGTAAACAACATCCATTATTACGGCAATTCCCCTTTTATGAGCTTCATTGACCAGTTTTGCAAATGCATCTGGTCCGCCATAATCTTGTTCTATTGCAAATGGGTGAGCGGGATTGTAACCCCAAGATATTCCACCAGCAAACTCCGCCACGGGCAGTAATTCTATACAGTTAACACCTAAGTTTTTTAAGTAATCAAGCTTGACAATTACATCTTCAAAAGTACCCACCGCATCTGGTGAAGAACGATTAAAAGTACCTACGTGTAGTTCATAAATTACAAGCTCATTCCAGCTAGGCATTTTAAAATCTTCATCTTCCCAGTTGAAATCTAATGTTCTTATAATAGAATTACCGTTACTATTTGTTACCTCATAGGCATACGGATCATTTCTTGATAAAAGCTTACCGTTATATTCGATAAAGAATTTATATTCATCACCTTCTGATGCTTGCTCAGTACTTACTGACCAATATCCATTATTTTCTGCTTCGAGAACAATCTGGTTTTCAGACCAATTATTAAAGCTACCACCAACGAAGACTTTCGCTGCATTCGGAGCCCATACTCTAAAGGTTACAGCACCATCATTTATGACAGCACCCATACCTGCCGATTTTGTTATTGTAGTATTCATGAGTCAAAAATAGAATTGAATTCCCCTATATAATATCCTTAAAAGAATATGCTTTAACTCTAAAAAATTTTCTTTTAAATAACTTGAAAATAATCGAAATCAACTAGCTATTGACATGAAATACAATGACATACTAACTTAATCTTATCAATATAAATGAATAGATTATTAGAACTTTGGATGAAATTATAAGTTGTATTTATTGCTTTTTAGGAAGTATAATTGTAAAAACAGATCCCTTATTTAATTCACCTGTAGCACTAATGACTCCCGCGTGGTTTAGGACAATCTTTTTTACAATGGCCAACCCAATACCTGTACCAACATACTCTTGCTTAGAATGTAGTCGTTGAAATACTTCAAATATTTTTTTAGAAAACTGTTCTTCAAAACCAATGCCATTATCAGTAATAGTGATTTGAACGTATTCTTTATTTTTCAATAGCTTCTCATCTATTGAATTAGCATTAGTGATTACTTCCGTTTTTATAGTAATTACTGGAGGTACATCACTTTTTGAGTACTTAATGGAGTTAGATAAAAGGTTGTACATCAACTGGCGAAATTGAAATTTTACCACTTCCACCTCAATTGAATTTACAAGTGTAATTGTGCCATTTTTCTTATGGAGCTCTTCACCCAAATCATTTTTAACATCTTCAACGAGACTCCTTAAATCGACAGTTTCAAAAACCCTTTTCTCTGTATCTGTGCGGGAGTATGACAACAGGTCGTTTATAAGCGATTGCATTCTGTTGGCAGCAGATTGTATCTTTTCAAATTTGGTCTTTCCTGAGGAAGAAAGTTTATCAAATTCTTTCTCCATTAACACCTCTGAAAACATCTGAATCTTACGTAAAGGCTCTTGTAAATCATGGCTAGAAATATATGCAAAGGACTGAAGCTCTTTATTCATTTCCTCTAGCTTTAAATTACTATCTGCCAATTGTTTTGTTCTACTGCTTACTTCTTCTTTTAATTGATCTGCGAATGATTTTTGCTTGTTAATATTCATTCCTGTACCAATAAAGCCAACCATTTCGCCTCCCTCAAATTTAGGAACACCTAGTACTTTAAACCACTCATATTTTTTACTAAAATCATTTATCACTCTATATTCTAAAGTAAAACCCGTTTGTTTTTCTAAAGCTTTTCCAAAACCAGCATATACTAAAGCTAAATCATCAGGATGCACAACATCTACCCACACTTGCCCTGTAAATTCAGCCTCATTTTCTACACCTACATAATCTAATAATGCTTTGTTGGCATATTCAATATTAATATCATTATCGGTAATCCATATCCAAACGGGAGATAGATTGGCTAGTTCCCTAAACCTACGTTCACTCTCTCTCAATCGTCGCTCCGCCAATACCGCCTCGGTAGTTTCGGTAACTATAACCAAAACCCCAGAAACACGACCAGACTCATCCTTTACAGGACTGTAGCTAAAGGTCCAATAAACATCTTCCATTTGACCATTCCTAAAGATAGGAATCAATAAATTCTCTCGCCAAATAGATTCACCTTTATCAGTGACCACTTTAAGCATAGGTTCAATATCTTCCCATATCTCCGCCCAAGATTCCTTACCATTTAATCCTAATATGTACGGATGCTTTCCATCAACACCTAAAATTGGTCTATATGCATCATTATAAAAACCTTTTAGGGCTTCTCCCCAAAACAAAAACATGGGAAATGGTGAGTTCAATAAGATATTAAGTGTAGTTCTAAGACTCTGCGGCCAACCTTCAGGTTTACCTAGCGGTGTTAAAGACCAATCTTTTTCGCGCATTAACTTACCCATCTCGCCACCATCATCAAGAAAATGAAATTCTTTATTCATAAGAATATATAATTGAGCGATCTATAATTAGATAAACGCCTACATTAAAATTATTAAACAACAATAAAAATACGCCATTGAGATTAACAATTTTGTAAAACGTATTTTGAATTTGCCTTCAAATAAACCAATTTTAACATTATAGAATTGACTCTATAAAATTTGAAGTGCACTGTTACCGTTTGGGATTACCAATATAATAATAAACCAGAAAAAAATACCAAAATCCAAACACTTCAAAAACAGCCCGTTTTCATTCAAAAACAAGCAAAAAACTGTTTAAATTAGTCAAACTTATCATAAAAAGTGTCATTTTCTTGCATTTTAACGAAATTATAGTATGTTATATATGAACTTAAAAATAATCTATGCGACAACTAAAGATCACCAAACAAATTACGAATAGAGATTCCATTTCATTAGAAAAATATTTTCAAGAAATCAGTAAAATAGATTTGATTACTGCAGAAGAGGAAGTAGAATTGGCAAGAAAAATTCGTAAAGGTGATCAGAAAGCGTTAGACAAATTGGTAAGTGCCAATTTAAGGTTCGTAGTATCTGCCGCCAAGCAATATCAAAACAGAGGACTACGCTTGACCGACCTCATCAACGAAGGTAATTTAGGATTGGTAAAAGCTGCAAAGCGCTTTGATGAAACTAGAGGTTTCAAGTTTATCTCGTATGCCGTTTGGTGGATCCGCCAATCAATTCTTCAGGCACTTTCTAATACCTCGCGTATGATTAGAATACCGCAGAACAAAATTGCAGTAAACAGTAAAATCTATCAAGTATATTCATCTTTAGAACAAGCAAACGAAAGACCACCGAGTGCGGACGAAATTGCATCTGAATTAGACATAAGCGTTTCTAAAGTAAAAACCTCTATTAAAAATTCCGGCAAATCTATTTCTTTAGATGCCCCTTTTAAAGAAGGAGAATCTTCTTCTTTATATAACGTGTTGGAGTCTACAAAACTAAATAGTCCTGACAATGACTTGATGGCAAAATCATTAGAAACAGACATTAATCAGGTGTTGAGAAAAATTCCAGAAAGACAAGGTGACGTTTTACGTCTTTTCTTTGGCTTAGGTAATCAACCTGCAATGAGTCTTATTGAAATAGGTGAAGTCTTTGATGTTACTAGAGAACGGGTACGACAAATAAAGGACAAGGGTATTAAATCTCTTAGACGTACTTCAAATACCGAATTATTACGCGCTTACCTATAATTTTTAAGTTACCAATTATCATCACAAGGAAAATCTTTTCCAATATTCATTTACCACTTTATAATAGTATAACATAAGCTTAACAGCGCTAATTAGGAGTTAGCAACGCATATGTTATGTTATTGTTTGAAATACCATTACATGAAATTTATTTATATCAAAAGAGAAAGCAATACCAAAGAATTATACAGAACACGTAACGGACTTAAAAAGTCGAAGGTGACCTCAATTACAAAGTACTTTATGGGTATACCTATAAAAACCCTGCACACTTACAGACAAATATATTACAGGCGTAAAAACAACGCCATTGAAAAAATGCTATTTATCTAATTATACATACTATCCAATAATTAAAATTGAATTCATGAAAATACTAGTAATAGGAGCCGGCAATATGGGATTGACTTATGCAGAAGGCATGTCGAAATCAAAATTACTTAAGAAGAGGAATATAATGGTGCTCGATACTTCTGAAGAGAAGTTAGAAGAACTACGCGAGAATCCACAATTTGATGCTTTTGATGATTTAAAAAATTGTGCCCCACAGGCAGATATTATTTTTATTGCGGTAAAACCATATCACGCAGAAAGTGTTTTCTTAAAACTGAATCCCCTTGTAAAACCTGGTCAAATTGTTATTTCTATTATGGCCGGTGTTACAATCGATACTATTCAGAATTTAACGGGACTCACAAAAATAGTTCGCGCTATGCCTAATCTACCTGCATCAATTGGTAGAGGACTAACGTCATTCGTAGCTTCTAAAGAAGTAACTAGAATTGAGTTGTTAACCATAGAAAGTTTGTTAGACACTACGGGTAAATCTATTCAAGTAAGCAATGAAAACTTCATTGACGCTTCTACCGGTATATCTGGTAGCGGACCAGCTTATGTATTTTATTTTATGCAAAGCATGATGGAAGCTGCGCTAAAAATGGGCTTTACACCAAATGTTTCTAAAGTTTTAGTCGCACAAACATTTACGGGGGCTATTGAACTTTTTAACCAAAATGAACTTTCCCCAAATTCTTGGATGGACAAAGTTGCTAGCAAAGGCGGTACTACTCGTGCAGCACTAGATTCTATGGAAAACAATAATGTTGGAGAATTAATAAAGGAAGCCGCTTTCGCCGCATTTGAGCGTGCAGTTGAACTTGGTAAAGAACAGGTAAATTCTATAGAATAACATATTATCAATACTACACACCTGAGTATTTATAAGGTAGAAGAAACACATTTACAATCACACTAAATTCTACCTAGTACTATAGAAAATAGTTTTTTGACTATTTCATTTTAAAGAATTACAAGTTTAATATGGAATAGTCAAATCCTATTGTCTCACTTTATGACAATAATTCTTTGATTACATGTTTTTTTGTGCTTTATTTGATAAAGACAACAGAAATTTATCAAATTCACTAATGAAAGGCATCAAAAATAAGAAATTCATTCCCAACCTTTCTTATGATTGCGTGATTTTTGGATTCAATGGCGTAAATCTAAAAATTCTTATTTTAGAATATCACAACACTGGTTTATTTGCACTTCCAGGGGGATTTATCAAAAAAAACCAAAGTCTACAAGATGCCGTAAATAAAGGCGTAGAAGAACGCACAGGACTAAAAAATGTGTTCTTAGATCAATTTCAAATTTTTGGAAAACCAGAAAGATCTGATCCCGCTGCCATGCGTCGTATTTTAGTTGCAAATGATAAAAATTTAGAGAAAAATGAATGGATGATGGACCGCTTTATTACCGTAGGCCATTATGCGCTCATCAACTACGAAGATGTTAACCCGAAGCCCGATCACCTTTCAGATAGTATTGATTGGTATGACATTGATAGTGTACCCCAATTAATGATGGATCATAACGAGATAGTAGACAAAGCTCTTGAAGTACTTCGTAATAATATAAGTGAGAAGATTATAGGCATGAATCTACTACCTCCAAAATTTACTATGAAGCAGTTACAGCAAGTGTTCGAGGCTATTTTAGACCAAACACTAAGACGTACTAGTTTTCAACGTAAAATGTTATCTCTAGATATATTACAACGGCATGAAAAGCTTTTTGAGGGCAAAGCTCACAAAGCTCCATACCTATACAGTTTCAAATAAAATCAAATACTTAAACTAACAACAACAATGAACAAATCAACACTTAACAACTTTTTAAAATGTACCGTTCTCGCAGCTCTTATGTTCGGAACATTAACAACCTACGCTCAAAAGAAATTTGGGGGTCTTGCGCTTTACACTGTTAGAGACGATATGGGTACCGATGCGAAGGCAACTTTACAAGCTGTATCTGAAGCAGGTTATAAAAATATAGAAGCTGCCGGTTACAAAGACGGCAAGTATTACGGTATGACTCCGGCAGATTTTAAAGACCTATTGAAATCTTTAAAATTAAAACCGATTAGCACACACCAAAGTGCAGTAACTGTTGACAATGCAGATAAGATGATGGCCGATGCTAAGTCTGCAGGCTTCAAGTATTTTGTAGTTCCTATTCCACCAATGGGTATGTTCACTTTCAACGAAGAAGATAGAACAATGGGCATGACAGGTACTGTAGAAGATTTGGCTAAAATTTTAACTACACTTGGCGAGAAAGCGAACAAAGCAGGATTAAAATTATTGTACCATAATCACGATTTTGAATTCAAGAAAAACGCAGAAGGCATTGTTCCGATAGACTATTTGCTAGAAAATGTAGATCCTAAATTATTGAATTTTCAGATGGATTTATTTTGGGTAACCAAAGCAGGCGCCAACCCAATTGCTTACTTCAACAAATATCCAGGTCGTTTTAAAATATGGCATGTTAAGGATATGGATGAGCAAGGTAGATTTGCACCAGTGGGTACAGGTTCTATAGGTTTCAAAAATATTCTAGATAACAAAGAACTTTCTGGCATGAAATACTACATGGTAGAGCAAGACATGACTTTTGAAGGTCTTAAGCCTCTAGACGCTATTAAAATTAGTCACGACGGACTTAAAGAAATAGGTTTTAAATAATTACTATTACCAAACAACGGAGATGACCCCGAAGAGATTTTCTCTTTGGGGTTTTCTTTTTTAAGTACTTTCTCATTAAACCTTTCATCACAAATACTGTCTTAATCACTTATTAAATTATGTGCCTATTTTTGCACACTGAACACCAACTTTAAAAAAGTACAGAATGAGAATGACCACAAGTTTACGCATGAGAATTATTCACAGATATTTAGGTTTCTTTTTAGCCGGTATTATGGCGATGTACTCCATTAGCGGAATAATAATGATCTATAGAAATACAGACTTTCTAAAAAGTGAGAAAATCATAGAGCAACAATTAAAGCCAAATTTAAAAACTGCTGAACTTAGTGGTGCCTTGCGAATTAAAGGCGGAGTAAAACCTGAAAAGACCGAAGGTGATGTTGTGTACTTTAAACAAGGTGAATACAATACGGCAACAGGTATGGCTACCATTAAAAAAATGGAGCTTCCATTTATTTTAGATAAGATGGAACACCTGCATAAGGCAACCACAAATAGCCCTGTGTATTTTCTGAACATCTTTTTCGGACTCTCACTACTATTTTTCGTGGTGTCTTCCTTTTGGATGTTTATGCCAAAGACCACAGTTTTCAAAAAAGGACTGTACTTTTCACTTGGTGGTATCGTACTAACCATTATACTGCTTTTCGTTTAATACAAACTTGACTAATTCAAACGTAAACCGTTGTAAGGAACTTTCTTTACAGCGGTTTTTTTGTTTTTGAAAAACACTGTAACCATCAAGAACCCACCCCTGACCCCTCCCGAGAGGGGAACAATTTATAACTGAAAATAAATTTTAGAGATAAAACAGACGAGGCAACTCTTATAAAAACTAAACTCGCAACACCCCACAAACCCGCAATAAAAAACGCAACTCTCCCCTCTTGGGAGGGGATTAAGAGGTGGGTTCCGCGATAATATCACCCTACTTCTTTATTAAAAACGAAAACGTAAACAACTTATTTTCACTACTTTCATGTAAAATAATCTAACTCAAATACAGACCATCAAAAGCAATCAATCTAAAATGAAAAATCTCTTACTACTTGTACTACTATTCACCACTACAATTTCCATTCATGCACAATCTAAACTGATAAAAGCAGATTCGTACTTAGATGTCAGAACCGGAAAATTAATTTCTCCTGCTAATCTGCTTATCGAAAACGGAACCATAAAATCTATTAACCCAAAGGCACTTCCCGAAGGTATTGAAACAGTCGATTTAACAGGCAAAATATTATTGCCAGGTCTTATGGATATGCATGTGCATTTAGACGGTGACTTTACTGGTAGCTGGGATTATGTGTATAAAGAAAGTGCTAGCCAAGGTACTGTAAGGGCTGTGGTCAATGCAGAAAAAACATTAATGGCAGGCTTCACTACCATAAGAAGTATAGGGCAATTACACATTACACCCGAGCTTATCGATGTTGCCGTTTCTGAGGCTTCTGATAAAGGGATGATTGCTGCACCTAGAATCATTCCTTCGGGACATATGATTTCTATTAGTGGCGGACACGGAGATATTTCTCTTGGTCTTGCCGAGGGATTAGTGACTGTTGGACCTAATGACGGAATCATTAATGGAAAATATGATGCTATCGAAGCAGTGAGATATCAAATTAAACATGGTGCTAAATTCATTAAAATGCATGCAACGGCAGGCGTACTTTCTATGGAAGATGCCATTGGTGCACAACAATTAAGTAATGAAGAAATGAAAACCGTTGTAGACGAAGCGGCAAGACATCATATTAAAGTAGCTGCCCACGCACATGGTACCGAAGGTATTAAAGAAGCTATTAGAGCTGGTGTGTATTCTATTGAGCATGGTTCTATAATAGATGACGAGGGCATACAATTAATGAAAGAAAAGGGAGTATACCTAGTTCCAACAAGAGGACTCGCTACCATAATCGAGCCTATGATTGATAAAATGGATCCTGTTATGGCCGGTAAAGCTAAATATGTAATGCCTATTGCCAAGCAAAACCTTAAAAATGCCATTAAAGCAAACGTCAAAATTGCCTTTGGTACAGATACGCCTATCATCCCTCATGGAAAAAATGCTATTGAATTTGCGGCATTAATGGAGTGTGGCATGAATTCTATGGAAGCTATACAAACAGCTACCACCAATAGTGCAGAAATGTTAGGTCTTGTGGATCGCGGTGAGCTAAAACAAGGGTTACTCGCAGATATTATTGCCGTAGATGCCAATCCTATTAAAGATATATCCACTTTAGAACATGTGAAGTTTGTAATGAAAGGTGGTGTCATTTATAAGAATGAAAAGTAAATAACCTCGTGGCAAGCCCGCGATACATTGTATTGAAAAATAATTAATATTTCGACCCAATCGTCGCGGCATTTGAATCTCGATTATCGAGTAGAAGCCACTTGTTGGTACTATAGTCAATCAATTAAAAAACGAACATCATGAAATCATCGCATCACATTTTAATCAGAACACTTCTTTTAGGCTTTTCTGTAATATTATTTTCAGGTACTGTAGCATACGGCCAAACGAAAGCCGAACAGATAGATGAGCTTTTAAAGGAATATCTAGCCTATTCTAAATTTAATGGTTCTGCTCTAGTTGCCAAAGATGGAAAGGTCATTTTCAAAAAGGGATATGGCATGGCGAATATGGAATGGGATATTCCAAATAACCCCAACACCAAACATCGCCTAGGCTCTGTGACCAAGCAATTTACTGCCATGCTTATTCTACAATTGGTAGCCGAAGGTAAACTAGATCTGCAGGCACCTATTACTAACTACTTGCCAGAGTATCCAAAAGAAAACGGAGACAAAATTACTACCCATCATTTATTAACCCATACTTCTGGTATACCGAACTACACGTCATTTCCCGATTTTTTCAAAGACGTAAGTAGAGACCCGTACACCCCAGAAGAGTTTACTACAAAGTTTCAAGATATGGAGCTAGAGTTTACTCCCGGCGAAAAGTTCAATTACAGTAATTCCGGTTATTTTTTATTGGGAGTGCTTGTTGAAAAACTATCCGGTAAAACGTATGAAGAAATGCTAGACGAGAAGATATTTTTTCCATTAGGTATGAAGGAATCCGGATTCGATCATCATTCCGACATCCTAAAAAATAGAGCAACAGGTTATGAAAATAATGGTAACGGATTTATCAATTCCCCTTTCCTAGATATGTCTATTCCGTATGCTGCAGGATCGTTATACGCTACCGTAGAAGATTTATACCTGTGGGACCAAGCATTGTATACCAACAAATTGTTATCCCAAAAATATATGGATATGTATTTTAAACCACACACACCCGCTTTCGGCAGTTTTCATTATGCCTACGGATGGATGGTTGGGAATGAAGCCTTAGGTAACACAACCGATAGTATCGCAGTAATTACCCATGGTGGTGGTATTAACGGATTTAATACACAAATTTCAAGACAGCTTTCAGACAAGTCATTGATTGTGCTTTTAAACAATACAGGTGGTGCCCCATTAGGTAAAATCACGCAATCTATACTTGGTATCATAAACGATAAAAGTTACGACCTCCCTAAAACTCCTTTAGCATCTAAACTTTTAGAGGTCATAGCATCAAAAGGTATTGATGCAGGGGTTGCATATTTTAATAAAAATAAAGACAACAAAGATTTTGATGTCAATGAAAATGAAATGAACCAAACGGGATATCAACTATTGAGATCGGACAAAACCAAAGAAGCTATTCAAGTTTTTAAACTGAACGTAGACGCGTATCCAAA
Organism: Maribacter aquivivus; assembly: GCF_900142175.1. Classification (NCBI taxonomy): domain Bacteria; kingdom Pseudomonadati; phylum Bacteroidota; class Flavobacteriia; order Flavobacteriales; family Flavobacteriaceae; genus Maribacter; species Maribacter aquivivus. Next base: position 221,734 of record NZ_FQZX01000001.1, read on the forward strand.
ATCTGCCAATGTATATGATAGTTATGCCGAAGCATTAATGAAATCTGGCGATAACAAAGGTGCTATTGAGAACTATACAAAAGCGGTAGAAATGAATCCTGGTAATGAAAATGCCATAGATATGCTTACAAAATTAGGTGTCGATACCAGTAACTTAACAAAAGTGTTCGAAGTACCAGAGGCACTATTAGAAAGCTACATAGGTGTCTATGAATTAATGCCCACTTTTAAAATTACCATAACCAAAGAAGGCAAGCAATTAAAAGCACAAGCAACAGGGCAGCCGATGTTGGATATTCTCGCCAAATCGAACGATACTTTTTACTTAAAAGAAGTTGCTGCTCAAATTCAGTTTATTAAAGATAAAAACGGAGCAATTGAAAGTTTAACTCTATTTCAAAACGGGCAAGAAATGAATGGTAAGAAGGTGGAATAGTGTGAGATTATTTAGTCTTATCACCCACCGCTAGCCCCTCCCAAGAGGGTAACAACTAGCGTCTTCAATTAAAATATATTCTAAGAATAATTTTATGAAAACAGAAGTTTCAACTAACTCTAATTTCGCAATCAATAATGTACTTCTCCCCTCTTGGGAGGGGATTAAGGGGTGGGTGCTACGATGAGAAAGATTATTCCATACAACCCAAATTTAGTTGAACTCGCTAGAACACTAAGAAACAAAACAAGAAGCCCGAAAATCTTGCCCCAACCCTAAAGGGTGGATTTTCTATAATAGAGAAAATAACTTTTATGAAAAGAGAAGTTTCAACTAACAATAATTTCGCAATCAATAATGTACTTCTCCCCTCTTGGGAGGGGATTAAGGGGTGGGTCTTACGATGAGAAATATTATTCCATATAATCCAAAATTAGTTGAACTCGCCAGAACATTAAGAAACAACATGACCCTTGGTGAAATTGCGCTATGGAGAGAGATAAAAGGTAAAAAGCTAGGTCAAAAATTTAATAGACAAATTCCTATCGATCAATATATAGTTGATTTTTATTGCAAAGATCTTCAACTCGCAATAGAAGTAGATGGCAGTATTCACTTTAAAGAAGGACATGAAGAAAAAGATAAGAAAAGGCAAGCACGCTTAGAATCTCTAGGGGTACATATGCTCAGGTTTTCAGATACCGATGTGAAGAATAATTTGGGGGTTGTTTTAGAAGAGATTAAAGTAATAATTGAGAAATTAGAACAAACAAGAACCCACCCCTAGCCCCTCCCAAGAGGGGAACAGCTAGTGACTTTAAATAATTTTTTTAGATAAAACAGACGAAATAGTACTTTTAAAAACGCAATTTCCCAACAACCAAAAACTCGCAACCAAAAACGAAATCCTCCCCTCTTGGGAGGGGATTAAGGGGTGGGTGCTACGGTGATGAAGATTTCATTGAACATACTAACTCAAAAGAACCCACCCCTAGCCCCTCCAAGGAGGGGAACAGCCGTTGACTAAAATTGAATAATTGCAGACCTATACCCTTTACCTCACCCAACACTGGTATCTTGCATATATAAACTACCCTTATGAAAATCAATTTACTTACTTGTGATGCTCAAAGACCAGATAGAAGAGCGATTGCGAAATGCATTGCAGAATTATCATCTAATGTTAGCGATTCGCTTGCCAATGAACTTACAGATATACTTTTAGAAGGTGATGCAGTAGATATTGAAGTAAGCGATAAAAATTCTGGTTCTGCATTAAGGGCTTTGCGAAAGCTGAGTATAGATTATGAGATTATAGAATAAGGGGTTCTACATTCAGCTCTTGTTAGCTTGTTCGTTATAAGTACTCTTGTCACTTCGAGTGAACTACGAGGTACGAGGAGTTTGTATCGAGAAACATTCGTGTACCAAAGGGTTCTCGATACAATTTTAAGTTTCCATTGCATTATAACTTAAAACCACTCGAACTGACAATGCGTATTCAATTCAATAAATGTTAGCCCTTTCGTTCTAATTAACATTGTCACTTCGAGTGAATTTTCGAAGAATGAGAAAATTTGTATCGAGAACTCGTTTGTCACCATCTCCCAACTTGCCAAAACCCAAAATACCCACCCCTAGCCCCTCCCAAGAGGGGAACAGACCGTGACTGTGATTAAGCTTATTAGAGTAAGACCACACAACAGCACCAAACTGCGCGCGGGCGCCCTTTAGGGTTGGGGTGAGCGGGGCATTGCAAAAACGCTACTTCTCAGAAACCAAAAAACCCACAACCAAAAACGAAATTCTCCCCTCTTGGGAGGGGATTAAGGGGTGGGTGCTACGATACTGAAGATTTCATTAAACCCCCTCACCAATTTCTTTACAAAATTATTCCACTAAAAGCTGTGAAGGAATTAATAGTATCTATCCCTAAACAGTACCATCTCAGTATAACTTCTTGAGTTTAAGATAGTATTGGTAAAGTTCAAGTATTAAAGCTGTATAATATGAATGAACAATTAAAACAATAGACATGGGAATGATTAAGGATAGAAAGAAATTCAATAGAACAAAAGAGCAAACCAATCCAACGAATCCGACCGGTAATACCAATCAGCTGAACAAAGAGTACAACATTGATAAGCCGACCATTAAAAAACAACAAAAAGATAAATGATGTTGGTTATATAAAAGAGCTATAACAATCCCTTTTAAAAAATATAATAAGATTAAAATCAGAAGAAATGGAATCACAAAATGATCTTAATACTAATATTCGATTAACAACCATAAAAATACAGGAGGAACATCCAGAACTGGTTAAATACATAAATGAAATACCACGAATCTTTTTTAAAGATGAAGAAGAAGTAAATAACAAAGCGCTAAAAGGATATTTAGATTCCCTAAATATGATATTAGAAACCTATTCAGAAAAACACTAAAAAACTATACATATGACAATCCAGATAAATACAGACAAAACCATTAATGGAGAAAAAAGAAATGCCGATTTTTTTTCTTCTCAGATTGAAGAGGCATTACAAAGGTTTGAGTCTCACATTACCAGAGTAGAGGTACATTTAAAAGATGAGAATGGAAAAAAAGACGGATTCAATGATATCTCGTGTCTGCTAGAAGCTAGAATCGAGGGCAGAAACCCCATTGCGGTTTCTAATCAAGCAGATACTATGGATCAAGCCGTTAAAGGTGCTATTGATAAAATAAAAACTGCTATAGAAAGTATTCTTGGTAAAATTCAAAAACAAAATCATTAGATATGAAAGCAAAAAGTAATTTAGGTATTTGGATGGACCACTCCATCGCTAATTTGATTGATATCGATGCAAGAAAAGAATGCGGATCTATTGCATCTAATTTTACATCAGACACAAAGGAAGATGCATTGAATAAGAGCGAAAATCTTATGCATAATAAAAGACAGCAAATGAATGAAAAATTCTATGACACAATTGGAGCTCAAATTTTAAAATATAACCACGTGCTGCTATTTGGACCAACAAACGCAAAAGTAGAATTGCACAATTATTTGAATAAAGATTCACATTTTAAGAATATTAAGATTGATGTAGTATCATCAGACAACATTACAGATAATGAACAAGTAGCTTTTGTGAAAAATCATTTTGCTAAAGTTTAGAATTCTATTAGAGCAATAGGTATTAGGTTAATATGATGCCGCTAAGTGCTGTTGTTACTTGGAGTGAATTATATCGAGAACAGCTTTGGTGCACCAAAGCTGTTCTCGATACATTTTCTTTCAGAAAACACTCGAACTGACAGACGTTTATATTAAGCTCGCGTTAGCTTGTTCGTTATATGTACCATTGTCACTTCGAGTGTTTTATAGATGAGCAGAGCGGTTCTAAAAAATGTATCGAGAACTCGCTTGTCACCATCTCCCAACTTGCCAAAACCCAAAATACCCACCCTAGCCCCTCCCAAGAGGGGAACAGACCGTGACTGTCATTTAGCTTTTTAGATACATTAGAAGAAATAGTAGTTGTAGAAACAGAAGCTCTAACAACCAAAAAACCCACAACCAAAAACGAAAATCTCCCCTCTTGGGAGGGGATTAAGGGGTGGGTGCTACAGTGCACTAATTTCAACTACAAACGCAGCTCGTTATATTCTCTTTACACCTCATTTATTTTTCTGACAGTTTTACGGAAACCCGTAAGAAAATATACCGTAAACTTCTTTATATTGCAGTACCAAGCAAAGTATACTCCCCCTACCACTTTAACGGAAATTATATTAATAACTATTACATATATACCTCAATATTTAGGAGTGGATGTAATTATACATATACCGTAATGTTAGCTGGAGTGCCAAAAAACCTTGAACTAAAAATTAAAATATGAGAATTACAAAATTTGAAGCAGAAGGCGTAAACGGATACTTGCGCTTCAATATCGACTTCAACGAATCATTAACTTTTCTGATAGGAATAAATGGTTCGGGTAAAACAACTGCTATAAAATTGATATTAGGTTTGCTTAGTCCAAGCTGGATAAATCTAACTCAGATAAAATATGAATATGCTCAGGTCGAATGTGAAATCAATGATGAATTAATAAGGATTAAATCTGACTTTAATGATAAAGAAAAAATAAAGCTCAGTATTTCTTATCCTAATACAAAGAAAAAAACCATTACAAGTACAGTAAGAGTACAAGAATTGCCTAATATTCAAATGAGTGATTATGGCAGGATGGAGTATCGTCAAATTATGAGTCGATTTTCTCGATACGAATCTCACTTTATTGAATTAGATGCAGTAAAAAAGATAAAAGAAATTAGTACACCTGTATTTTTAGGGTTGGATAGACGTATTTATGAAGGTGGTGAAATTGACCTATTAAGTATTGACTCTTTTATGCAAAAAAGAGACTTTACAACTGACATTAAAGGTAATTTGTATGAGAGCTTATTAGAAATAGAATCTTTAATAAAAACGAATTTTATTGAATATTCTCAAAAACAAGCATCCATCAGTGCTTCCTTAAAGAATAAAATCATTTATTCTTCATTTGATATAATACAAGGAAATGAAAATTTTGGTTTTAACACTAAAACAGATGTTGATATAGAATCAAGGAAAAAACGAATTATTGAAGCATCAAAAAACTTTGAAATTCCTGATTTAGAGTCAAAAATTATTGATTATTTCAATGAATTGAGTAAAATTCAAAAATCACTTCAAAAAGAGCAAGATAAAAAAGGGAAAGACAAGGAAACAAGTCAACAATTTTTAAAAGTTTTAGGACAATGGTTTATTAATAATCCTCAACTTGAGAGAATTGATAATATTATTTCACTTTACGAAAATGCTCAAACAGAGATTGAATTAAGCTATAAGGAGTTTATAAAATTTGAGTCTTTGGCCAATCTATACTTTGAGGAAAACAATAAGAAACTTACTATTAAAAAGAATGGGGAGATTTCAATAAAACTACCCACTGATAATACAACAGGAATTTTTAAACTTTCGTCAGGTGAAAAACAGATAATTGTAATGCTTGCCCAATTAATTTTCGGAAAGAAGAGACAAATATTTATAATCGATGAACCAGAATTAAGTCTTCATCTAGGATGGCAAGAGTTATTCGTTAATTCTCTCTTAGAAGCAAGTCCTAATACTCAATTCATAATGGCGACACATTCACCAACCATTATTGGAAAAATAGAAAACCAACTGTATTGCCAAGATTTGTCGCAATCAATGACAAATCGAGGATAATATGCTGAAATTTAAAGATTTTGTTTTACCAAACGTTGGCTTGTTTTTTAGGTATAAAAATACAGTAGATGTTTTTATAGAAGACTCTTATGATGATGAATTTTATCTAACATTAGTCAATAGAGTTTTCGAAAAAACTGGACATAAAATAAACAAGTTAATTTCTTTAGGTTGCAAGAATAATGTTTTAGCAGCTTGTCAATCCGACCAAGTAAAAAGAGATGTTTTGCGAGTTTATATTGTAGACGGTGACCTTGAATTAATTACAGATACTAATGAAAAAACATTAAAACATTTGTTTGTACTTGAAAAATATTGCATCGAAAATTATTTAATACATAAAGAAAGTATAATCGAGATTATTCACGATTATCTAATTATAGATAGAGATAAAATTGAAAAACAATTAAGTTTTGAAAATTGGCTGAAAGGTTTGTCTAAAGATTTAATAGATTTATTTCTACATTACTCTATTTCAAAAGAAGTATGTCCAACAATTCCAACAATCTCTTTAGGTGTTGGAAATCTTTGTGAACCAATAAAAAGAATACCTGTTTTAAATGAAGATAAGTGCAATAAACGAATTGCAGATATAAAAAAAGAAATTCTCAAATCTATCTCAGCCGAAGAGTACAATGACAAAATATATGAGCTAAGAGAGAAATGGCCGTACAATATGGAAACAATGCTCAAAATTGTTTCTGGGAAAGATTACATTTTACCTTTATTAGAATTTAGATTTCATAAGTTTAAGTCAACGAATTCAATAATTATGAGACGAGAAACCTTAAGATTAAGATTAGCTAAATTATGTGATGTTTCTGAATTAAAGAAAATAGCGGGAAAAATAGCGTAAGCGCAGCAATTAACAATGTATAAAAAATTGGATAAAAAGTGCTTAATCAAAAGACCTGGGTTTATTTGCAAAGTCGCCAAATTTTTAAATTTGGTATAATTAAAGAAAGAGAAGGAAATGAACAAACCGACATTAATTTTACTTCTAATTCTTACAGTGTTTGGTTGTAAAAAAAATGTTGAGCGGAAGAATATTGCAAATGAATTACGAGGGAATACTTTTGATATGTTCTCTATTGAAGAAAAAGATACGCTCACAATAGCATTTAAAGATTCGACATATGCAGTATTTGAATATAACGACAGAGAATTACCATGGAGAATTGCAACTTTTGACAATAACGACATTTTAGTATTTAACAATCGATTAATTGCTATCAAACAAATAGCTGATAATAGCTTCGAAGGGCTTTTCATTTCTGAAAAAGATTATGAAATAAAAATTGAAAAAAGAAAAGTAAAATGGAGTAAAGAACTTCTAAATGGAACATGGATCGAAGAGCAGCATCATGCACTGTTCTTTAATGACAGTACTGAAAAACCGCCTCTTCCACCTGCGCCTCCAGGAGTATCTATAGAGAATTTTCAATATCCCCCATTATATATAATAGACAAAGATTCTATTTCTACAAAGTATTTTTATCAAGAGTCAAAATCAAAAATTGAGATCAATAATACCGCAGAATTTATTAGAATGAACTTACGCGGTGAGTTTAATAAGGTTGAGGAACAGTGGGTAATTAAGAATCTAACTGATAGCATAATGATTATTGACAGAACTCTAGAAAGGGAAAATGAAAAATTTAGTTTCTTGAAAACTAAAGAGAAAAATATAAAACTGATTAAAATCAATAGATAAACATCTTATCATTGAAAAATTAAAATCGCTCAATCCTATTTCAATAGTTCTTTCCACAAAACCTGTTCACCAGAACAGAAACAATTAGCAATTTCACTCCATTTTCTAGCAATATGATAGCAATTATCACTATTTTCAATAGCATCTTATTGAAAATAGCTATTTCTATGCATTTACAGCATTTTTGGTATACACCACAAACATCAAGTTTAAATAAAATTTAATTAGATTGTAGGCCGCATTTTTCATTTCAAACTTGCCATAAAAAATTACATCATGAATACTCTGCTAAAGCAACGGCTCCACTTCCTTTCTCTGTCATTGGTATTGATGCTAAGTACAGCTTTCACTTTCGCCCAAGACATTGAAACTAATACCACACCATCTTTATTACTGGGTCAAGGTGATCAGCTCCCAAGAATAAAAAAAGAACTTGCGGCAGGCAAAACTGATTTGGTGGCAGCTTTGAAAAATATCGTTGCAGAAGCCGATGCCGCGCTTGAGCAACCCATTGTAAATGTAGTAGCAGAAGGTGCCTTGCCACCGAGCGGCGACCCGCACGATTACTTTAGCTATAGCCCTTATTGGTGGCCAGATGCTGAAAACCCTGATGGTCCTTACATTTGGCGTGACGGAGTTACAAACCCTGATCGCCGCACTTCTGATGTCTCTAGGCTAGAAGCCATGAGCAAGGCGGTAACTTCTCTTGTTCCTGCTTGGTATTTCACGGGCGAAGAAAAATATGCCGAACGTGCCGTGCAGCAAATTCGTGCTTGGTATCTAGATCCTGAAACCAAGATGAACCCTAATTTTCGCTATGGTCAAAAGCGCCGTGGTCACGATTACAACAGTAGTGGTGGCATACTAGAATCTAATCGTATGGATTGGGTTGTGGATTGTGCTATCCTGCTAGAAGACTTTTCTGGCTGGACAGCTAAAGACAAAACCGACCTACGTAACTGGTTTGGTGAATTAGCTACCTGGATGGTGGAAAGTCCGGAAGGTATTGAAGAAGCTATGCAGCCCAACAACCATGGAGCTTGGTATAATCAGCATCTTATTCTCTTTTCGCTCTATGGTGAAAAACCCGAGATTGCACGCACTTATCTTGAGCTCATGCCCGCACGTATTTTTGGACAGGTCTTTATAGATGGTCGCCAACCGCAGGAACTTATTCGTACAAATGCATTAAGCTATAGTATTTACGGTGCACGTGCACTAGTAGGTGTTGCCCGACTTGGTCTTCATCTTGATGTTGATTTATTTACCTATCGTAGCACTGAAGGAAGAAGTATACGGCTTGCCATAGATTACATTACGCCCTTTATTCTCGGTAAAGAAGAATGGCCAGGCAATCAAATTAGACCGCTGCGTACTGGAAGAGCCAACGAGTTATATTGGAATGCGGCACTTGGATTTCAGGAGCGTGAATTTGCCACTATTCTACAAAAGCTTCCGGGAGATTCCATGCCATCGCCTATTGTGCAGTTATTAGATCCTCTACCAGAAGGCTGGTAAAACTTGCTTGTTCTAAAAAAATAGGCGGCCTCCATTTTCTGGATATTATAAATTACAGAGCGTATACAGTGAATTGGCTTAACGAGTAGTCGCATTCCAATAATAGAGTACATTAATGGAGCATCTCAATCAAAAATTGTTATGAAAAGTAACCTTATCCTCTTAGTATCTACCCTATTCTTTTTAGGCGCTTATGCCCAAGACAGTTTCAAAAAACTCCCTCTAGCAGCAAAAATTAACTGCCCAATGCTATTGATTGACGAGCATATCATCGCCAATAGAAATATCATCACTTCAAAGGAAGATATTGAAGAAATAGCAGTGATAAAAGATAAACCTAACCGCGAAACCCATGACTTTTACAATCTGAGTGAAAACGGTATTGCTTCAGTGACTTTAAAGAAAAAAATAGCCTCTAAAACTCAAGCTGAGCTAAACACCTTTTTTGGTTTAAATGCGAACAATAGTATTTATGTAAATGGGTATTTAATAGAATCCGCTAAATACAAATTCTCAACCGAAAGTATTGTTGAAGTGGAATTGGTGACACCTACTGCCGAAAATAAACTAAAGCAAAAAGTCATCAATATTTGGACATTAACACAAGATGAAAGAGTTAATGGGTGTAAACAGTAATAAAAGAATTAAATTTAATTGCTAATCATCTCATCATCAATCATCATGAATAAAACAATCACACTTATTACCTTCCTCCTATTTACAACAACTTGTCTTTTCGCCCAACAAGATAAATTTATTGAAGACTCCATAGAGCGATTAGAAAACTCCCGTAAGTACTTGTTACTGGTAGCCGATATGATGCCTGAAGAAAAGTATGGGTATAAAGCAACAGATGAGTCTTTGAGTTTTTCAGAGAACCTAATGCATATTGGGTATGCGCTAGATTGGCACAGCCAGTCGCTCATAGGAGACCGAGAAGCACGCGTGTACCAAACGGACACCATTTTTAAACCTGCCAACAAAACAAAAGCAGAAATGATGGCACGTATAGACCAAACGTTTACCGAAGCCATTGCGCTTTTACAAGATGTTAAACCTGCAGAATTAGATATTGAACTAGACTATTTTGGATCTACCAGAAGTAAGCGCCAAATTTATATGCTATTGGCAGACCATATTACCCACCACAGAGCACAAATGCTGGTATCTATGCGATTAAATGGGCTAGTGCCGCCTAGATATGTGTTGTATCAATAAAAACCTTACTCTTGCTTTTTCTTATCGTTCTTCATTAAATTTAGAACAACAAGTACTAGCCCTAAACATACTACTGCAAAACTGGCAATAAGAATTACGCCATAGCTCCAATTAACAAGGGGTATCATCTGTGAAATCATAGGTCGGTCATTTTAGAGCAACAAAAATAGATTGAAGTTGCAAGGCATCATATGACAATTGTCAGTAAATCAAAATACTAGCGCATTTATATATTTTCATTTCATAAGAGTGCGATCAAATATTGTAGGCTTGGTAAGGGTTCTGTATTTTTATAGTTGAATTTGGTATGTTATAAATGATGGTAGATAAAATTAAGTGTCCCAATTGTGCGCATGAGTTTGATGTTGAAGAGGCGTTGTCCGGTAAAATGCAAGCACATTTTAAGGCTGAGTACGAGCGTAAGGTAGCAGAACAGGCAGAAATCTTTAATAAGGAGCGTAATAAACTTGCGCTAGAAGTTGAAGAATTCGAGAAGAAAAAAGAGAAAGAAAACGAGCTTTTTAAAGAAAAGCTAGCACAACGCCTTGCCAAAGAATCTGAAAAAATACAACAGCAGACCAACGAATCTTTTGAGCAAAAGTTAAAAGCGCTACAAGAAGAGAACGAGAAAAAGAAAGAGGAAAACAGGGCATTACGTTCGCAAGAAATAGATTTACTGAAACGGGAGAACGAGCTTAAAGAAAAAGCGGAGGATCTAAAGCTGAACGTGCAAAAAGAATTGCTGGAAAAGCAGACCGAAATTGAAGAAAAAGCCAAGGCCAAAGAACGCGAATCTATGGCGCTTAAGGAGAAGGAATACCAAAAGCAACTAGACGACCAAAAGAAGCTTATTGATGAAATGAAGCGCAAGGCAGAGCAAGGTTCTATGCAAATGCAGGGCGAGGTGCAAGAATTGGCTTTAGAAGAGCTGTTACGTGCTACCTACCCTTTTGATGATATAGATGAGGTAGGCAAAGGTGTACGTGGTGCAGATTGCGTACAAACGGTTATTAACTCGCTACAGCAAACCTGTGGTTCTATTGTTTATGAGAGTAAGCGTACCAAGAACTTTAGTAACGACTGGATCAATAAATTAAAGCAAGATCAAATTAACTGTAAGGCAGATATTGCCGTGATCGTAACCGAAACTTTTCCGCCAGATATGGATCGCTTTGGAGAGAAAAACGGTGTGTGGATCTGCGGATTTAACGAGGTTAAAAGTGTATCGCTGGTATTACGTGAGTTGCTGCTTAAAACCCAATCTATTAAATCTTCGGATGAAAATAAAGGTGATAAGATGGAGCTGCTATATTCTTACCTTACCAGTAACGAGTTTGTACAGAACATTAATAGAATTATAGAGAACTACGATTCTATGATTAAGCAACTGAACTACGAGAAGAAAGCGGCATTCAAGAATTTTGCGGTTCGTGAGAAACAAATTTGGGGCGTTCAAGAAAACATCAACGTGCTATTCGGTTCTATTAAAGGCATTGCAGGTAATGCGTTATCTACAAGTACCATTTTAGAATTACCGGATGCGGAGATAGACGAGTAATTAGTGAGATAGTGGGTTAGTGAAATAGTTTGTTAGTGAGCTAGTTTGCTATTGAATTAATGGTTTTGCGCTGCGCGCTTTTTATTTTGCGTGATGCGTTTGGCGCATTGCGAAATACACGTTACCCTATGTGCTCCTTGTTTTTGAATTTAGCTGAGCAATCATTTTTTCGACTTTGAATGATATCCAAATTAGGTAAATACATCCTGCGGCACTGTAAATATTACTACTTGAAGCATCTTTAAAATAAAAAACATTTAAAATAGTAGCAACCAAGCCTAAAACGCCAATAGTAAGTAAAAAATATTTTAAGAATTTCATAGTAGATGATTTAATGTGTTTTTGCTAATGCCGTTCCAAATGTCTCGCCCAACTCAAAAAAATACCCGAACGCTAATAAGTTCATAATCAAAAATATAACCATGTGCCAATAATATGAAGTCTTTAATTTTTTCATCATAATGGGAGTTATATATAGCAACTACTAATTGGTAGCTTATTGAACATATTTGTTACAGCATACGTTGAAATAAATTTTCAATCCCTCTAAAAACCTATATTAGCAAATTACACAAACAAAACTTAGGTTCACTTACGCATACAATATGGATATTTTAGATTGGATACAAGATTGGTTTAAGGATAATTGTGATGGCGATTGGGAAAGTAGTGATGCTATTCAAATAAACACATTAGATAGACCGGGGTGGGAAGTGGAAATTGATATATCGAACACTTCTATAGCTAGTATGGAGCTAGATTGGATCCTTAATGAAACCAGTAAACAAGATTGGTACGGGGTTAAAATTGCGGACCAAAAATTTACCGCCGCAGGTGACCCCGATAAACTCAAATTTTTATTGAACCTTTTTAAAGAGATGATCGATAAAATTGAAAATCAGTAGCGCAGGTTTCTTTTCTGGTAACGGTTGATTAAGAGCCTACCCAATTTTTAAATTCCGACGCTTTTGCCTTGCTTACCACAATTCGTTCACTACACACAGGGTGAACATCTACCAACAACTTACTATTAAAATGGAATTTAATGGCGGTAATAGCTTCTCGCCTAACAATAAACTGTCTGTTTGCCCTATAGAACACTTCAGGATCCAAAGCCTCTTCTATATCTTCTAATTTAATATCGAGCACATATGACCGATCTTGTACCGTTACCGCTTTTACAAGACCGGTATCTATAAAGAAATAAGCAATATCCTCAGTTTTAATCGGTAATAATTGGTCGCCCAATCCTACTAAAAATGTCTGCTTAAAATGTGTAGGTTTATGCTGGATTAGTTGCATTAAACTTTGCATTTGTTGCTCATCAATACCCTTTTGTTGGTTTAGGGCATTAAACCGATCTAGCGCATCAGACAATTCTTCTTTATCTATTGGTTTCAATAAATAATCGATGCTATTTACCTTAAATGCCTTTAACGCATATTGATCATAAGCGGTGGTGAATATGATCGGAATAGTAATATCTACTTGATCAAAAATCTCAAAGGAGATACCGTCTGCCAAATGAATGTCCATAAACACCAAAACCCCATCATGCGGCTTGGAAAAATAATCAACGGTTGCTTTTACCGTATCTAGAATTTGAATTACCTCTATATCTGGATCTATTTTAGTTAATAGATACGACAGGTTATCACTAGCAGCAAGTTCATCTTCTACAATAATTACTTTCATGCCGGTTGGTTTAAAGGGAGTTCTACTTTAAATATTTCATTATCGTTACTTACGATCAGTTCTTTTTTCAACAAAAGAGAATACCGCTTTTTAAGATTATAGAGTCCGGTTCCCATACCTTCTGCCAATGTGCTACGGCTACGAATAGGGTTTTCTACAAATAACGACTCTCCGTTAGAATATACTTTTACCGTTAACGGGTTGGTAGAGGAAATCTCATTATGCTTTACCGAATTTTCTACCAGTGATTGCAATGCCAATGGCGGAACCATACGATCCAAAAAATCATCTGCAACATCCACTTCTATTTGTATGCGGTCTCTATAACGGGTCTCCATTAAAAATATATAGCTACGCAAAAATTTTAACTCGTCTTTTACCGGTACCAAATTAGTCTCTCCGCTTTGTAAAATATAACGGTACATGTACGAGAGTTTATTTACAAATTGAGTTGCCTTTTCATTTTCACGAATTAACGATGATAAGGAATTTAAGGAATTGAATAAAAAGTGTGGATCGATCTGATTTTTTAAAGCTGCCAATTCATTCTCCAAATTTTGCTGCTTTAATTGCTCGTTCTCTATTCTACTTTCTTGCTTATCTGTACTTACACGAAGTAACCGGGCAATAAAAAATAGTACAATAGATAGGTTGATAAACGTAAAATTGATCCAGCCCTCTTCATTCGGTTTTAGATCCCTACCGTTTATTAGTGGATAAAATGCTTTAATCACTTTTATAACAGCAAAAAGCAACACCACATTAATGATTAATATTACAATCCATTTAAGAATTGGAGACCATTTAAATCCGTCATAATCAATGTTGGCATTTAGTTGAATGACCAACCAGGAAAAACAATAAAAGAATAGATAACGGTATAGAAAATCTGTTACCCAAGACATGGAGAAATCTAAGTTTCCCTCCATAATACCATTGTATAAATAAATGGTTTTTGGCAATGATACCAGAATACCTAATAAAAGGGCGGTTTTAACTACCTCTCCTTGTTTAACTTTTGTTAATGCCATGTAACTTCTTTTCTAATCGGTATTTCTCAAATATACCCTAATAAACCTTTTCAACCGTAATGCATGAAAAGTTGGTCTTTACCTAAGCAAAGACCAACTTAATTTAAACTACACTAACCTTTTAAAGTGAATAAGCATTGAACTCTGTTGGCAAATATGCCGCTGTGTCAAAACCTAAATCTACTATTTCTTCTTTTTCAAATATTTCAAAATCTTGCTCCGTTAAATTATTACCTGCGTATGCATTAAAATCTAGTGGCAAATATTCAAAGGCATCAAAACCTAAATCTATTTCTTCATTAATCTCTACAACTTGAATTTCACTGGCACCCAATTGATCCATCTTTAAAGATGCTTCTAGTTGTGCTTCTAAATCAATGATGCAATCATCGAAAATCGCAGTGATTTCTGCCTTCTCTGTTTCTTTATGTTTATGCACTCCTTTAAAGGAGATAAAGGTGACGGCAAGTATGATTACTGCAGATACTATTTTAATATGTTTCATTATATAAGTTTTTAGAATTGTTTTCTATACCCCAAAGGTATTGCGGATTACTGCTGTAAAATGGGATAAGTACCCCAACCGTCTATTTTACCATCTAAAGCGGCCTTAGACTATTCTGAATTTTTAATAGATTGACAATGAAGCGGATGTACCCATAAAAATGTTTAATTTTAATAGTAATAAATGGAATCTTAAATCAATATCATCATGTGGAAAAAAGCAGGAATTGCCATCGTCATTATTCTAATTGTCATTCAATTTATACGACCGGATAAAAATGTTTCTGGTGATGAAACATTTGCTATAGAAACCAAATACAGTATACCAAATGATGTAGAGAATATTTTGCAGGTATCTTGCTATGATTGCCATAGTAACACTACTGAATATCCTTGGTATTCAAATGTACAGCCAATTGCATGGTTTCTGGACGAACACGTAACCGATGGAAAGAAGCATTTGAATTTTTCTGAATTTACGAACAAACCACTTTTTGTACAAAACCATAAGTTAGAGGAAACTATAGAGATGGTAGAAGAAAAAGAAATGCCATTACCATCCTATACTTATTTTGGTCTTCACCAAGAAGCTGACCTGACAGATGCACAACGCCAGAAAATTATAGATTGGGCAAACTCGCAAATGAGCTACTTAAAAGAAACGTACCCAGCAGATAGTTTGGCGTTCCCAAAAAGAGACTAGTATAACTTTTAAGCCATGGTTATCCCATAAAGGTTTTATTTACTTTGTAAACCAATCGCGCACCGTTTCTTCTGCCAATTTATTGTTGGGTGTAAAAGCGCTGTTTTGCTCGCCACGGTATTCGATGAAGCTAGGGAATTTCCACCACAATATACCTTGGCACCAAGGTTCATCTTGTATGCCTTCAAAGATGATTTCGTAAGATCTACGCTGTGCTTCTTCGTTAATGGTATCGTCTGCCTCTGCATGCGGATTCTTCCACGGGGTGTCAACACTTCTAAAGCCTATTTCTGTAAATACGATGGGTTTTTTAAAGCGATCATAGACCTTTTTAATCTTTGTCTTTACCGTATCGAACTGCAGTCTTAATTCTTCATTAGTAGGATTGTCTTTTTTACTCAATGGATAATAAGAGTTTAAACCTATGAAGTCTAAATCGTCCCAAAACTCAATTTTTTCAAATTCAGCTCCCCAATTGGCGGCATAGGTCAGTTGCCCAGAATATAATGCCCGCGTTTTTTTGATCATCTCACGCCAAGCATCGGGTTGTGACAATGTCGCTTTGGTAAACTCCACACCTATGCATAAGGCATCCATCTCATGAATTTCTGCTAAAAAGGCATAGTGACGAATCCACCGGTAATAGTAATCATGAAACTTATCCCAATGTGCATCGGTAGGCATATCTATGCCACCTGGCCAGCTACCGCCCACATATATTTGAGGTTTCAACAAGGTATACATGCCCATATCACTCGCCATCGCCACCGCGTGTACTACGGCGTCATCATTTTCACTACCCGCATTATTACTAAAATGAAGTGGCGTTGGTGTATTTATATCATTAATCCCCGTATATGGTACAATCGCCATAGCATTACTGCCCATGTTCTTTTGCTTCAATAGAGATTCCGTGGCTTTTTGAGAACCATAGCCGTTGTAAATACTATAGCCCTCATGTGCAAAATTGAAACCTTTTAAGTAGGGTAATTTTTTCTTTTCCGTTTTTTTCTTCGGATGTTGTTTTGGTAATCCCCTTAAATAATTCTGCCACTTTACCTCTAGACTTTTTATTTCTCGTTCAGAGAGTGATGCATTTTTGTAACGTTTTAGGTACGTATCTTTCCCCCAAGTGCTAATTAGAAAATTGGTAAATGCCCCTGCCATACAATCTCTAATAAGTGATGATTCCATCTCCATAAAAGAATTGTCTAACAGCTCAGTCACCGTAAACGTATTCTCAGATTCTACTAACCTTGCCGACCAATATTGGTAGCCTTTCATTTGCCAGGTTTCTGTAAAATAAATGGGTAGACCTAATGTGATTATATCCTTATCGCTCTTACCAATAAGGTTATGCAATAACAAGGCATTATCTCTACCAATGTTATTATTGGCATAGATTTTATTGACAATAGTATGTACAGAATTTGTAACCGTATCAAAAGTAGAGTGGTCAGTATTGCCCGTCATCAAGCCTTTTTCTTCTGTACAGGTATAAAAATTATAGGTGATTTTTGGTGTATTATTACCACCTACAAAATCTACAATGGTTGCTTTTGATGCCTTAACCTTTGCTTGCCAACTAGCAACATCTACTAATTCAATAGCTTTTTGGTGGTCTATAAATTTAAACTCATCTGTATCCAATAGAACTCTGGTACCCGTGGCAAAATTGAAAAATGTAGAACCTTCAATACCCCAATTGGTATTAAAATCTCCCATGACCAATCGCTCTTTATTCTCATATACCTCATATTCTAAATTCTGACGGTAGAACGATTGACCTCGTTCAGCTACTTTTTCTGCAAATAATGAAAATACTTCTTCTGCATCTGTTCCAGTTAAAAAACTAAAAGGAATTTTAGGATCCGTAGGATTCGGATAAAAACAGACTCCCAATATAGAATTGTTATTGGGTACTTCTTTTGACCCTATTTTAATTTCTGAGTGTGAAACCTGAAAAGGCGTATCACCCATATATTTTTTTATCAGCGGATTCTCATCTATGGCACCTACCAAAAAAACAATATTATTGCTCAATGATTGTTCGCTTACCTCAGCAACATTTTGGTAACTGACCTTTACACTGCGCCAAGATTTGGAAACCTCCTTTATAGAAAGCTCATGAAGCATATTTTTATACTGCTGTTGCAATGCTGAATCTTTTGCACCATAGACCACTAAAATCTCTCTTTTATCAAAGAAGCTTCTACGAAGATCTCTACGTGTAGCCACAGAATCTATGGTCTTGGGTATTCTCTCATTTTCAGCTGTAGGGAAGTATTCTGTACCGGCAAAGCCAACAATACCGACAACAACAAATAACACAACAAAGAGATATTTCTTTTTCATAAATGCAACAATGAGCAAACTATTGTTTAAGATAGCAAAACTGCAAAACCTAAATCTACAAATGGCGTTATTTAACTTTTAAAAAGGGGTTTGTGTGGTAGCGTGTTCCAAACCTGTTCTCGATATATTTTTAAAATTCGCTACGCTCCTTTCAAAAACACTCGAACTGACATTTTAAGCAAAAAAGGTTTTGAAACAATAGCCGTTGTGAAACGAACCCATTTGTATCTTAACTTTGTACTACCAAATAGGCAACACTACATGAAATCAATTCTACTTTTTGCTTGTATCTTCTTTTCAACTTTAAACGCTGTTGCTCAAGGCATCGCAACTGTTCCTCTAGAGAAATATACAGAGCTACGTGTGTATGATAGAATTAGTGTTACACTTGTAAAGGGCGAAGAGAATAAAATTGAAATATCTGCCGAGAATAAAAAAGATTTGAGCATAACCGAAAATGACGGTCGTTTACGATTGAAAATGTGCTCTGGAGAATCTGTACTGAACTCCATCTTAAACATTAAACTTTTCTATACCGATGCACTTTCTGTTATTGATGCAAATAAGAACTCTCGTATTATTTCTACAGGATTAGTCATTGGTAACGACCTGGCTATTGAAGCGCAAGATGCCAGTACCATCACCTTAAATATTGCTTACAATAATGTTTCTGCAAAAAGCATAAGTGGTAGTGAAATAAAATTATCTGGTACTAGTCGTAATCAAGAAGTGATGATCAATACCGGAGGTAGACTTTTTAATAAAGGTCTAAAGACCAAAAGGAGTACTGTAATTGTGCTGTCTGGTGGTAGCGCCGAAGTTTATGCTAGTGAAGCTGTTATTGCAAAAGTAAAAGCGGGTGGGTCAATTACCGTGTACGGTAATCCAAAATCTGTGGATAAAGATGATACTTTCGGTGGCAAAATCGCCATACCCGAATAGCTATTGTTCTATACTCTGAACATCAAAACCTACAAGCTCGTTTTCTTGAAACTGCGGAGTAACCTCTATCGGGTTACAACATACCTCGCAATCTTCTACATATGTCTGTTGTGAAATAGATGGGTCTAGAAGCATAGAAACTTCTTCCCAACAATACGGACATTGAAAATAATGCTCGAACATAATTATAATTTATGCTTTCAATTCTTTTGCCAGCTCTTTTAAAGTAAGGCTCTGTATTAAATTACCACCATTAGAAGTAAATATAGTATCGTGACCCAATTTTAACGAAAGTAAATCATGATCGCTATCTAAATGAATGTCTGAAGGATTTACATTGATTTCCTCTAACTTCACATCAAAACGCTTTTTTAACGTTACCAATCCGTTAAGCTTACGTAATTCAAATCCGTAGAAATCAAACAAGCGTTGTAATCCGCTGAAAAAGCTAATTCCAATAAAAATTAGACCTGCCATGGCAAATTTATAAGCCAGGGTAAAAACATCTAATTCATCACCATTTATAAAAGTATACACCAAATTAATACAGCCATAAATACCTAACAAGAATACTAGTAGACCAACGATAACAGCAAGCACATCATTAAGCAATGCTTTGGTAGTTCTGGTCACCGTTAAGCCATCTGCTGTTTTGTTAGCCTGAAATCCGAAATCTTTTAGATACTCTAGATTATTTATTTGAGCTAGTTTATTGGCAATGGTAGTTTCTAAACCACTAATATCTACAACAATAGCGCGTTTCTGCAACTCATCTTGTAAATTTAACTGCGCTTCAAAAGTGAGTAATGAATGTTGATCCAGAATCTCTATAAGCTCGCTATTTGTTCTATCGCTATACATGTTATTCCCTAATTAATTTACTCGACAATCGAGATTAAAAACTTCAAGACCTACTTCTTACAATTCTATATTCAATAACTGCCCCGTAAGTTGCAATAATTGAAGCTCTGCCAACTTTGCATCGTACTTCGCCAAATTCTTATTGGTCTGTGCATTCAACAAATTGATCTGTGCCTGTCTAAACTCGATCGATGTAATACTCCCCAATTGAAATTGCTCTTTTGAACGTTCAAAATTGTTTTGGTTTGTAAATACGTTTTGCTCTTGAATTTGATATATTTTCAAAAGATTCTCATACAATGCCAAAGCATTCTGCATATCTCTATTCACCTCTAGTTCTACCTGCTTGCGCAACAATTCTTGATTAGCATATGTAATCTTTGCATTCTTAACACTTACCGTTGTGCTACCACCATCAAAAAGATTCCAAGTAAGACTTGCACCTAAAGATACACTACCCGCAATAGAATTTGTACCTGGAAAAACAGCCCCTGTTAAGAAAGCAGATGGTGCATTCTGGTTTCTGTTCCAACCATAAGAACCTGTTAGATTTAGAGTTGGCAAATACCCAGATTTGCTCACCTTAATATCATAATCGTTAATAGTTAAATTAGATTCGGTCTGTAGCATAGCAACGTTATTTGTCACCGCCTGATCCATAAACTCTATAATCTGAAACTTAGGTAAAAACACAATGGTCGTATCTACTGCATATTGCGAACCTAAATTTTGGTTCAATACCACATTTAAATCTCGCTTTGCATTCGCCAACTGCTGTTCCGTATTCAACAGATTAATACTATCATTGGTCATATCTACCTGAGCATTCAATATATCTAACTTGGTATTTTGACCGTACTCAAAAGAATATTCTGAACGTTGAATTCTATCTGTTGAAATTTCTAATGCCTGTTTCTGTACATTTTTATTTTCGGTTAATCTGGCGATTTCAAAATATACCGTAAACATTTGAATAATCGTATTCTCTATAGTCTCACGCGCTTGTAACGTACTTAAATTGTACTGCTCCTTTAACCTTTTGTAATTATAAAACCTACCTAAACCATCGAACAATGTATAATTAAGATTTAGCGCGGCATTATAGCGTTGACTTTCAGCATCATTAACCTCTATATTGTCACGAGCACTACCATCATCATTCAATTGACCTGGAAATTCAGTAGTAGTGTCATTGGTATTATACGTGGCACCAGCAGTACCTGTTAACGTTGGTAAATATCCTGAATTAAGAATACTGGCGTTATTCTCCGCAATATCAACTTGGCTTTTCGCAATCTCAATTCCGAAATTATTTTCCAAAGCTTTTACAACCGCCTCTTCTTTTGAAAGTGTTTTCTCTTGTGCAAAAACTACACAAACTGGGAGAAACACTAATAATATGATGAATTTTAATCTCATTATAACTTATCTATATTCTTATATGGGTGTGAACCACCTTCTATTTGCTCTTGATGCTCATTGCCTTCAATTGCTTCTTGTGAATGACCTTCTAAATGAACAGCTTCTTTTCGTTCTTTAATCGCTCTTTCTACTTCTTCTTTCGTAATCTTATGACCCGAAGCAAAAGAAAGATTCTGTGCTTTTAAGTTGTTACTAAACGATAAGAACAATGGCAACATCAATAAGGTAAGTACCGTAGCGATACCAATACCATAGGCGATAGAAATAGCCATTGGCTTCAAAAACTGTGCTTGTCTACTCGTCTCTAACATTAAAGGAGCTAAACCTGCTATAGTCGTTATCGATGTTAAGAAAATTGCTCTAAATCTAGATTTACCTGCTTCAAATATTGCATTATCAAAGGACATACCTTCTCGTAAATTTGAATTGAACTTACCTATAAGCACCAAACCATCATTCACCATAATACCTATTAATGCGATAATTCCTAATATAGAAAGTACGTTTATTGGGAAATCATGAATCCAGTGACCCCATGCCACTGCAGTAAAGCTAAATGGTACTAATAACAATAACATTAATGGCTGACTGAAACTTCTAAATGTAAATGCGATGGTAATGTAGATTAATAATATTACCGTAAAACCAACCAACTTTAAAGAGCCTGTTAATTTCTCTAACTCTCTATTCTGACCTTCATATGATGCGCTTACCGTTGGATATTTAGATTGTATCTCTGGCATGTGCACATTCTGAATTTCGGTCATGATTTCCGTAGGACTATCCTTTACATCTTTCATATCGGCAGAAATCTGAATTTCTCGTCTACCTTCTAAACGATTGATAGCAACATCGCCACGTTCAATAGTATAATCTGCAATCTCACTCAATGGCACACGATCACCTGAAGGAGTTACAATTCGCATATCATCTAAATTGGAGATTGACGATCTCTCATCCCTATCGTAACGAACCCAAACCCTAATCTCATCTTGAGAACGCTGAAAACGTTGCGCCTGTACACCAAAGAAACCAGCACGAACTTGAGTCATTAACGTTTGAAGATCTAACCCTAATAAATAGGCATTCTCCTTTAAGGTTAATCGAATCTCTTTAATACCCGCCGGATCATTATCTGAAATATCCTTTAACCTTGGGTTTTTTGTCAAAATTCCTTTTAACTCTGCTTTAGCCGCTTTTAGTTGTTCTATATTATTACCCAATAAAGATACTGAAACCGGTGAGCCACCAAAGTTTCCACCAGAACCATAAATAAGACTTTCTACTCCCACAACCGGACCAACAAGTTCTTCTAATCTACTGGTGACCAAATCTGCAGAAATTTCATTTGGTCTTTCTTCACCTGGCAATAAGTTAATAGTCAATACCGCTGATGATGATCCCGGACCTAATCTTTTGATTACATTCTCAAAAACATCTTTATCAGAATTAACCATATACTCCTCTGTCAATTCTTTATTGACAATCAAAGCCTTCTCTTCTATCAATGAGATAATAGAGTCTGTAATTTTCTCATTGGTACCGTTTGGCATCTCTAATTCTATGCCTACCCTATCACTAGCAATTCTTGGAAAGAAAGCCGTTCTAATAATACCTCCACCAACTGAACCTAATGTTAAAATGAAGGCTGATGCAAATACGGCGAACATGAATATTTTATGATTCATTGAAAAACGCAGAACTGGTGTATACAATGTATCACGCATCCATACCATTAACTTATCACCAAACTCATTAATCACCCTAAGTTTAGCAAATGCATTTGCCAAACCGCTTTTTGGTTTATTATCTATTGGTTGCAATGCTTTAGAATGAGCCAAGTGAGCAGGTAAAATAACCAATGCCTCAACTAACGACACAACTAATGTCAAAATAACAATAACCGATACTTCACTAAAAAACTCACCAATTCTACTATCTAAAAACAAGAAAATTGAAAAGGCTAAAATTGTTGTAATAATTGCAGAAATAATAGGAGGCAAAACTTCCATTGTACCATCTACAGCTGCTTGCACAGGAGATTTCCCTTTTTCATAATGCTGATAGATGTTTTCAGCAATAACAATACCATCATCTACCAGAATACCAATAACGATAATCATACCAAACAATGAAAGTACATTGATGGTCACATCAAAGAAACCCGCAAAAACAAACATTCCCAAGAATGCAACCGGTAGACCAAAGGCAACCCAGAACGCTAATCTTGTATTTAAGAAAAGAGATAAAAATATTAATACCAAGACCATACCCATGATGGCATTCTCAGTTAATAACTGTGTTCTTTGATTTAGCGTTACTGATTGATCGGAAACAACATCTAACTTAATGTTGTTATATTTTTGATTGAACTCAACAACATATTCATTTACCTGATCTGCAGCTGCTATTAAATCTTCATTATTAGTACTTGTAATAGTTGTACTTACCGATAAGTTACCATTGAAAAATGTTGCATTAGGACTTTCTGCAAAACGATCTCTTACTACAGCTACATCTTTTAAACGAATAACATTACCAGATTGATCTGCACGAACTACAAGATTACCTAGCTCACTACCATAGTAAGAACGGTTATTGGCACGTATTAAATATTCCTCTGCATCAGTTTTAATATTACCACCCGTTACTAGAATATTCGCATTTGCTACTGAACTTGCTACTTCAGAAAACGATAAACCATAGGCCAAAAGATCATTTTCATTTACGGCAATTTCAATTTCTTCATCAGGGAAACCAGATATTGCTATTTGCGAAATTCCCTCCATTGCCCTAAGGTCATTTTCAATATCTCTACCTACACTTTTAAGGGTTGCTAATGGAATATCTTCGCCACTAATAGCAAATGAAATGGTTTGACGAACAGTCTCTAGAATAGAAACAATTAAAGGCTCCATACCTGTTGGAAAAGTAGGTACTCTATCTACTGCATTCTTCACCTCTAAAAGCATGAAATCGATATTCTCTCCTTTTTCGATTTCTACATTTATAGTACCACTGTTCTCCCTAGAAGTAGAAGTTACACGATCAACACCTTCAAGTCCTTTTAAGTTATCTTCGATTTTTAGAACAATACCTTCTTCTACCTCTTGTGGCGATGCACCAGGGTATGTAATGGTGATTGCAATATTCTTAGAATCCGTCAACGGAAAGTAAGAAGACTTCAATGCTTTTGCTCCTACAATACCAAATAAAGCAAAAGAGATAACTACAACATTAACGGCAACATGATACCGAATAAAATATTCTATCAGTTTACGCATTATTCTTTTATATTTTCTGGTTGTTCTGAGTAAATTTTTACAGCCATACCTGTAAAGGCTCCACTAATAGGCTTAGACACTATTGTAATGCCATCAGGTACGTCTTTAAGCACCACACTCTTATCTGAAAAATAAACAGGGTTAACATCTATCTTATCAAGTACCGAGTCGCGTACAATAAATATCTTGTTACCTTCCAACAACAACCCTCTATCTACCTGAATAGCATTTTCTTCTTTCTTAGCATCTAAATCTGCCTCTAGATACATACCTTCTCTTAAATTCTTATCGTCAACTTCTATATATGCATTTACCGTTTGGGTAAGCTGATCAATACTACCACTAATTCTAGTCACCTTGCCTTTATATGTACTATTATCATCTAAGTTGGTAAGTTCAACAGACTCCCCTACTTTTAATAGATCGGTATAGCGCTTGCTAATAGCAACTTCAAGTTCGTAAACTTCAGTGTTAATGAATTCTCCTAATTTCTGACCTGATCTAACTAAAGTACCCTCTGTTACCAAAGTCTCTGTAAGAATCCCTGAGAACGGAGCCACTATACGGTATTTAGATAACCGTTGCTCTAAATTTTTAACATTATAAAAGCTGGTTAAAATACCTCTACCTGATATGAAAAACTTTTCTTTCTCCGTAGCCAATTCTGGAAGCGGTGGAGTGGTTTTAGACATATCGAAATTTGAAAGGTAATCTTGCCACTTAGAATATATATCTGGATAGTCTAATCGTAAATCGGGCATTACTGCCGTTAATTGATTGAAAAGATTACTCTTTGCAGACTGTACACTTGCTGCATATTCATTTGCATCGATACTTATGATGGTCTCACCTTTACGAAAAGCTTGCCCTTCTTTAAATAGCTTACTACCTTTTTTAAATACACCCTGCACCTCAGCATATAACTCTACACGTTGCTTAGCCGTCAGATTACCATTTGCAGATACTACAATTGGTACCGTGCCATTTTTTACTACCTCTGTAAAAACAGTTTTCACTACTTTCTCAGATTTCGGCTTGAAAGTTTTCTTACTATCAATAATAGCTCCTGCTAGAAAAAAGGATACTACAACTAGTAAAATACCTAGAACGGTAAAAATAATTTTTCGCATTTTATTATAATTTATAAGCGTATTTTAAAAAACACAGAGTCAAAAATACTTTTTAATATCGGTTAGATTTTTGCTAATGAAATGAAACGACCAAATTTCGAAGTGAAACGACTTTGACACTATTTCAGCTCAATTCTCAATTACTCTTCCTGAACTTTATTTCCATAAAATATCAATACTAACGTCTTAAATTTTGCTCTTCATGTCTTTAAACAATCAAAGTATTGTTAAAATTGAACCGCAATTTTAAATAGACTTTAACCAGAAACTTTTGGAAATCAATTAATCATCGGCGAAACTACGAAAAAACACTTCTGGCAATGAAAGCCTTAATGGTTAAAGTAATCATAAAACTGTAGCTATCTAAGATTATTAGAAACAAAAAAAGGGATGCTTTTGCATCCCTTTTAATTTATATTTCAACTTCTTTAGTTTCGCTTTACATCTTCGTATTTTGTGTCTACAATACGGGTTCTACTAGCTTCTGTTGTTCCAAATTTCATATTTAAAAATTCATCGTCACTATCAAAAACTGCGAGTTTAGAACTTTGCATTCTTAACAGTGAATTTAAAGATCTAAAATCGTTACCCTGTAATTGTACAAACTCTAAATTACTTAAGGTTGCCATACCCGTTGGCAAATCACCTTCAAACTGGTTATATGAAAGAATCAATTCTTTTAAATTTACCAAACGCCCTAGATCTACTTCTATAGCACCTGCAAGTTTATTACCGAAAAGCTCTAACCTTTCTAACTTACTTAATTTTTCAATTGACTTAGGTAGGCTTCCCTCTAAATAGTTACTTGAGAGGTTTAAAGATTTTAAACTTGATAGCTCTCCAATACCATTAGGAATTGCACCTTGTAATAAATTATTGAACATTGACAGCTCTTCTAACTGCGTCATTTTTGAATAATCTTGAGGTAAACTACCTGTTAGTTTATTCATCTCTAAACGCATAGATGTCAACTTTTCTAATTTAAATATATCTTCTGGCAAACTACCTTCGATTACATTAAATGCAAGATTTAATGTCTGTAAATGAGATAGGGCCGAAATTCCTTCAGGAATAGTTCCTGTAAGATTATTACGATATAGCTTTAATGCTGTTACGTGACCATCATTGATCTCTATACCGTACCAGGTTGACGGGTCTGCTTTCACATCCCATTTATTTTGCCATTGATTACCAATGGTACTTTTATTAAGATCTAAGAGGTATTGTTTTTCGCTTTTAGGTATTTGTGCGTTGACCACAAAGCTGCAGGTCAGCAAAAGAATTAAGCAGGTATTGGTTAGAACATTTTTCATACTGAAAAAATTATATTGTTTGGGGAAACTTTACACATACCATTTACACAACTATACTGATATTAATTGAGTTAGTGTAAAAAGTACTTTTATTATAACGTGCAAAAAATACATTTATGATACATAGCTGGTAATAATGCATAAAAACAAGAAAGAGATGCTGTTCAACATCTCTTTCTTTCACCAAACTAACTAAAAGTGTAAACTACTCTTACTCTTCTATATCTTCAAACTTCGTATCTGCCATTCTGGTTTTACTGAAGTTGATATCTTTAAACTCTAATTTTCTATCATCTTTATCATAATCAAAAACCAAATACTCTTTCGTTTCTAAAAACTCTAAAGCTTTAAAAGAACTGAAATTATTATTCTGAATTTGAAATACTTCTAAACTTGCCAAATCAGCAAACTCACTAGGTATATCACCTATAAATCTATTATTTGCCAAAACCAATTCTTTCAACTTGCTTAACTTACCCATATCTCTTGGTATAGCACCTTCTAATCTATTTTCAAATAGCCCTAAAGTTTCTAATTGAGATAGTGCACCTAACGAATTAGGTATGTCACCATAAAACTCATTACTTGAAAGGTTCAGTACTTTTAAAGCCGTAAGGTTACCTAACGTAGCTGGAATTTCACCTGTGAAAAAATTATTGAAAGCTGAAAGCTCTTCTAATTGTATTAAACTACCAATACCTTCTGGCAATTCACCATTAAGCCTATTCATCTCTAATTTTAAAACTTTTAAATTAGATAGGTTTGCTATTTCTGCAGGTAAAGAACCTGTTAATGAATTGAATG
This sequence comes from Maribacter aquivivus, assembly GCF_900142175.1. Classification (NCBI taxonomy): domain Bacteria; kingdom Pseudomonadati; phylum Bacteroidota; class Flavobacteriia; order Flavobacteriales; family Flavobacteriaceae; genus Maribacter; species Maribacter aquivivus. The sequence goes on from NZ_FQZX01000001.1 coordinate 249,491, forward strand.
CAAGATTTAATACTTTAAGGTTTTCTAAATTTCCTATTTGCGAAGAAATTGCGCCCATAAGATTATTATGGAATAAATTAATTTCTACTACTTTATCATTTTCTACCGTAATACCGTGCCACTGAGAAACAGGAGTCTTTAAATCCCATTTTTTTACCCAATGAGTACCATTGGCGGTTTCATAAATATCAATTAACGCTTTCTTCTCCTTTTGAGAGACTTCCGCAAAACAAACAGTTGTCAGAAATAATAGACTGAAACTTAAATAGTATAATTTTTTCATAAGATGGTGGTTTGATAAATTCTGTATACTAAGAATTATCCTACAAATTTGAACTAATAACGTCGAAAACTGAAATTTTATCGTTCATTGACCCCTCTTTGTTGTGAAAGTAGAAGAATATGTTGTGAAACCCCAAAAACTGTATGTCAGTATATGTAGGACTAAATTAACTCATCAATATCAATTGTAAGAGTTTCCCAGTTCTGCATTAGTGTTTCCAATTTTTTCTTTTTCGCTTGGTAACCTTCGAAAAAGTCAGGCTTGGCAATAGTGGTATCGTAGTCTACCAACAGCTTATGGTCGATATCTTTAATCTCTTTTTCAAGCGAACCAATCTTACTCTCTACTGAGCTTAACTGATTTTTTAAACTTTTTAGTTTCTTCTGATCTTGAAATGAATTTGATGGTTTAGATTTTGTCTTTTCTACAACAACTGCCGACTTCTTCTCAATAGCTCTAAAGTTTTCTACTTTACGTTGTTCTAGGTAAAAATCTACATCACCTAAATATTCCCTAATTTTTTGATCTTTAAATTCATATACCTTATTGGTAAGACCTTGTAGAAAATCTCTATCGTGAGAAACCAATATCAAAGTACCTTCAAAGTTCATACATGCTTGCTTAAGTACATTCTTTGATTTAATATCTAAGTGGTTGGTAGGCTCATCCATCACCAATACATTAAAAGGCTGCAATAACATTTTTGCTAAAGCTAAACGGTTACGCTCACCACCCGATAGTACTTTTACATACTTATCTACTTCATCACCTCTAAACAAAAATGAACCTAAAATATCTCTTACCTTACTTCTATTCTTTTCGTTCGCTGCATCGATCATCGTATCTAAAATGGTCTTATTACCATCAAGATACTCCGCCTGGTTTTGAGCAAAATACCCTATCTGTACATTATGCCCCAGTTTTAGGTGACCGTCATGTTCAAGCTCACCTACAATGATTTTTGCCAGAGTAGATTTTCCTTGTCCGTTCTGCCCAACAAAGGCAGTTTTACTATCGCGCTCAATAAGCAGGTTGATATCGTTCAATACTAAATTATCACCATAAGCTTTTGATAGGTTTTCTATCTCTACAACCACTTTACCAGGAGTAACAGAAATTGGAAAACGAAGACTCATTACACTATTATCATCTTCATCGACCTCTATACGCTCTATTTTGTCTAATTTCTTAATTAAAGATTGCGCCATTGAAGCTTTGGTCGATTTCGCCCTAAACTTTTCAATTAATCTTTCTGCTTGTTGAATTTCTTTTTCTTGGTTCTTTTGAGCGTTTACCTGCTGCTGCTTTATCTCATTTCTCAATACCAGGTATTCGGTATACGGTTTATTATAATCATAAATACGACCTAACGAAATTTCAATAGTTCTGTTGGTAACATTATCCAAGAACATTTTATCGTGAGATACAATAACCACCGCACCGGTATAACTGTTCAAAAATTGCTCAAACCATATAATAGATTCAATATCCAAGTGGTTGGTAGGCTCATCTAATAACAAGACATCATTAGTTTGCAATAATAATTTTGCAAGCTCTATACGCATACGCCAACCACCAGAAAAGGTTTCGGTCTTCTTATCAAAATCTTCTCTTCTAAAACCTAAACCTTGTAGTATTTTTTCTGTCTCGCCTTGGTAATTATAACCCCCTAAAATTTCATAGTGGTGGGTAATATCACTTAGATCTACAATTAACTGACTGTATATATCAGATTCATAATCGGTTCGTTCTGCTAATTGATGATTAATCTCATCTAACTTCAGCTCTAAAGCTTTTATCTCTTCAAAAGCCTGGTATGCCTCTTCTAAAACTGATCGACCTTCTACAAAATCTATATCTTGTCTAAGAAAACCAATTTTAATATCTTTTTCTATTGCAATAACACCGGTATCTAAAGCCATATCCTTGTTAAGCAATTTCAACAAGGTTGACTTACCTGCGCCGTTTTTACCTACTAGCCCTGCTCTATTTCCTCCATTTAAGCGAAATGATATTTCTTCAAATAAATATTCTCCTCCAAAAGAGACTGATAGGTTGTGAACGTTTAACATAAATTCTAATTATTCTAGTTTTTTCTTAAAAGCAAAATCTATTTTACCATAGAAACTTTTAAGTTAAATTTTTCTTTTCAATGATATATATCAGGCATTAAAAATACCTCAAAATCGTACCTTAGTGTAAAGTTTTGCAAATGTTAAAAAAAGGAAACAAACTCTACAGTATTTTAACAGGAAGTTGCCCTAGATGTCATGAAGAAAGTATGTATTTGGACAAAAACCCGTACCATATGGGTAAAATCTTTAAAATGCATGAAAAATGTAGCCATTGTGATTTAAAATATAAAATAGAACCTTCGTTTTTTTACGGGGCTATGTATGTGAGTTATGGAGTAGGTATTGCCTTTGCCGTGGCGGCATTTGTTATCGCCTATCTTTTTCTAGGCGCTGGCTTGATAGAAGCGTTTATTGCTATAATTATTACCCTTATTGTATTTATGCCGGTAATAATGAGGGTATCTCGTAATATATGGATCAATATATTCATCAAGTATGATGCTAACGCTACCTCAAAAAGTCTTAATTCGTAGCAAAACGCTCTATATTCATTTCTTCCAATAAAGGAATTTGATGTTCTATACGCTCGTAAAGAGATTTAGCCGCCCAAGGTGCGATGGTTATACCATGAGACCCAAAACCATTTAACAGCCATAAGTTGTTATACTTTGGATGCCTACCCACCAAAGGTCTTCTATCTTGTACTGTAGGGCGCATACCTGCTTCGTGGTCAACTATCTCATAAGCGCAACCTAATAGGCTATCTAATTTATTGGTAAGCTCATTTTTAGCCTCTAAAGTTGTTAAATTGTCTTTCTGATCTCTATTATACGTTGCTCCAACTTTGTACAAATCATCGCCAAGTGGAATTAAAAATATGGATGATTTAATTATTTGAATTTCTTTTAATTCTTTAGCCTTTATGACAATGTATTCACCTTTTGACCCTTGCATTGGTAAATGGTTGAAATACGGATTCTGCATCATACCATAACCTTCAGTAAAGACTATGTTCTTTGCTTTTATATCTTGATAACCAACAGCTTCTTGCTCAATTTTAAGTTGATTATAATCAAATGTATCTGAAAATAACTTGTTTTCTTTTTTTAGCCAGTTCGCGTAGCTATTAAAAAGCAATTTGGTATTTAACTTACCTGTTTCCAATACTTTTCCAAATTGATGCTGTGCTTTGAGCGAGGCATTCTCATTACTTACCAATTTTGAATCTAGATATGGCTTTAGTTTTTCTTTATCGGCAGCTTCAAACCAAAGGTTTTGCTCTTCTATAGATGCAAATTTTCGCAGAACATTGAGCTTTTCATCAAACTTAACATTTAAAAATTTCTCTAATTGCGTATAAAAATCAGTTGCTATAGGTAGCTGCTCATCTGCTCGCCAAGAGAGGGTAAATCGCTTTAAGATAACAGGATTATACAAACCGCCTGCCACACGAGAAGATGTTTGAGATTGATCATTAAAAACCACAAACGTTTTGTTGTTTTTACGTAGAGTTTCGCAAAATGCGACACCCGCCAACCCTAGTCCTACTACCATATAATCTACCATGGCACAAATGTAATGACAATTGCACAAAACATAATATAAAAACAAAAGACCCAATCTTTCGATTGGGTCTTTATTATGTGAATTGGATTTTCAGTAAGCTTAGTAAGCCCACATGTCTTGTTCCTTATCTCTAATTGTTTCTTTAATTCGTTTTGCTTCCAATAATTGGAACAAAGCATTATCAGAAATGTAATCATCTACTTTTCTATCGCCTTGTACGTTATCTTCTTTGTAAATAACGGCATCGAATCTTCTTGCATTTAACAACATATCAAATGAGATAGGCTGAGCTGAATTCTGTGAGTTGAAAACTTTAGCTTCGTGCAACATTTCACGAGCATCTGGATACCATACCCAAAAAAGCTCTACCATATCTGGATTGTCATCATCCATAAAGTTTACATCTGGCGCTACTGGAGCAATACCTAAAAGACGGTATTTTAATTCTCCCTGTCTCTTATCAAAATACCATATTCCTTTAACGTGGTATTCTTCAATATCAGCTGCAGAAATAGTTCTACGAGTAATATATTCTTCTGAAACAGATTCGCCTGCATTCATTTGCTCATACCCATAATCAAGAGTATCAACCATTTGCAAGGCATCTTTTAAATCGCCAAAAGTTCTTTTTTGTGTAAAATAAGAATCTGTGTAAGTTTCTAATTTTCCACTTTTTAAATTTTTAACTAGAACGTGGTATAAAGACCTTCTATCTGGGCCAATATCCATAGTATCTGTTGGATAATATAATGGGAAATTAACTCTCTCATCTAAATCTATGGATTCCCATAACGTTTTAGACCAAAGGATATCCCTATCATCTACATAACCATATTCTAATGGAGCATCGTTATCGACAGCTTTCTGTGCTTCTGTACGAATACCAACCTCATCTGGTTTCTTTGCATTCAATACATTTGCTTGGGCCATCATTGATAAAGGTAACATTGTTACCGCTCCCATTACTAAAACATTTTTCCAATTCATGTTTGCTTCACTTTAAAATTAACCGGGCAAGACCAATAGGCTCACCCGGTATCATTCTATTTATTTAGTTTGTAATCTCCACAACTACTGGAGATACTTTCTTCAACTTGTAACTCTTATTGTTTGTGATATAAGCTTCGATATCAAATATTTGAACGATATCTCCTCTTTTAGCACGTGATAAAGCTTGTTTAGCCTTAGCATTCATTTTGTTTCCTCTTACTGAAACAGTTGGTTGACCTGGTACTTTGAATTTAAATCCGCTTACTGCAAGGTTTAAATCAAAATCGAAATCTTCTAAGCCAGCACCTACAGTAGCGATCTCAACATTCCTTTTTGGAAGTTTAATACTACCTGTTTGCTTACTTACAGAACCTTCTGGTCTTGGAATATCTTTAATTCTGAATTCAGATTTAGAAGATACAGACTGACCATCTGGTAAAGTACCTGAAGCTGTAATAGTAACGTTTCTTCCAGTACCTGGAGTCATTACATACTTACTACCACTTACAGATTTAAGACCTGGAGCAGATGCTCTTACCTTATTGTTTGGTATACCTGGTATAGAGATAGACATTGGGTTAGCAACACCTCTATAAACAACATTCATTTTATCAGCAGCAATTAAAGCAGCATTAGGCTTAGATATTGTTGCGAATGAATTTTTAACCTCAACAGGAATTTCTTCACCGTCTTGCTTAAAGTAGATAGTACCTTTTACTTCATGATCACCAGCAGAACCAGAACCAATCAACATTTTAACACCACCAGCTTCTAATTTATAATCAGAACCTTCTGTTAATTTTCTACCATCTAAAGTCAATTCAGCTTTTATTGGGGTAGAAGAGTTATCAGTTTTGCTGATAATAATCTTACCATCATACTTCTCACCTGCATAGTATGCAGATTTAGTAGATGAAAGCGATGTTGCAAAGTTCTTTAAAGAAACTTGGTTAGACAACTCACCTGCTAACATAGATTTTAAAGCTGCTTCTTCAGTTATTTTAACGTCAGCTTGTAACTGAGTTAATTTTGCTAAAGATGCTACTAAAGGATACCCTTCATAGTGATAGTTGATCCAATCTTGTTTGGTACCGTCTCTTTTTTCAACTTTACCATTCTCATCTCCTGTTTGGAAACGATCAATAACAGATTGCTTTAAGGCTGCAGGCACTATCGCCGCAACTTGATCTCTATAACCAGTTAAGTTACTCATGAATTTTTTACCGTCTTCTGATAAAGTTTCACCTTGGAATAATTTCTGATCTAAGTAATCAGCCATATCCATACGAGCATAATCTTTAGGATCTTCGATCCCTTCCATCATACCTGTTTTAAGTCCTTCTAAGTAATCATAATACTCTTGAGACATTGCTTTTATCTGCTGAGCATTCTTATATAACTTATCGTACTTTGCAGCATCTTCAGATGCTTTAGTTCCAAGACTTTCCAAGAACGCATCGTTACTTGCGGTTGTCTTTTGATTTGAAGTCTCTAGCTTTTCATTCATTATACCGAATGCGGCTAATACTTCTTTACTCATGTTTAGTGCCAGCATTGCGATGAAGATCAAATACATTAGATTGACCATCTTCTGACGTGGTGAATTTTTTCCTCCTGCCATGGATTTTTAATTTAGATTTTTATTAATAATTGATTCGGGTTGGTAAAAATCCAAATTAGTTTTTGCTCATTGCAGATAACATACCACCATATACACCATTCAATGAAGAAAGGTTTGTAGACAAAGATGCCATTTGATCTTTAAGTGCACTTGCATTTTGAACAACTTCTTCATTAACTGAAGCTTGTTTGCTAGCACTTTCTAATTGTACTTTATAAAGACTGTTCAAAGACTCCATTTGAGAGGCAGCCTGAACCATTTCACTAGAATATTTCTTAGTAGATTCCATTGCATCAACTGTTGGAGCGATACCTTTAGCAGCACCTTCAAAGTTTTTAATGCTTGAACCTAAGCTTTCCATAAGACTTGCGTCTACACCAGCTTCTTTTAATAAATCATCTAATTTCTTAGATAAAGATGCTTCAGCTTCTTTTACTTCTGTTGCAGCTTGTGCTTTCTTTGGTGCTTTACCTTCACCACCTGCTAATTCTGGGTATACTAATGCCCAATCTAACTCGTCATCTACTGGTTCAAATGCACTGATCGCGAAAATTAATGCTTCTGTAATAAGACCTATCGCTAGAAGAATACCACCATTTAATGGTCCTAACTCCCAGTGAAGAATTTTAAATAATGCACCAATAATTACAACTGATGCTCCAAGCCCGTAGGCCATGTTAAATAATTTTTTTGTGGATTTTGACTGTGCCATGTTTAATTTAATTTAAGGTTTAAAAAAAAAGATTTGGTTAAAAAAATGAATTTGAATTTATACTAAAACTGTTAATATTATTATTTATTGTGTGGAATCTTCCTCACCCATATAATCTTGTACTGTTCTGAACCCTATGTAACTACGAGCCGAATCAGCGTATTCGTAATCTCTTGTACTTACTTGTAAGAAGTAAGCTACATCTTTCCAAGATCCACCTCTAATAACTTTTCTAGTATTAGATGAGTCTCCTCCGTTAGGGTTCATTGTTGATACATAATCGTATGCACTTGGATCGTAACTTGAATTTGTCCACTCAGAAACGTTACCGGCCATGTTGTACATATTAAAGTCATTAGGCTCGTAAGATTTCGCTTCTACTGTATATAAAGCAGCATCTGCAGCATAATCTCCACGTTGTGGCTTAAAGTTTGCCATAAAACAACCAGTATCACTAATTACATATGGTCCACCCCATGGGTACGTACCACCTTCTATACCACCTCTTGCAGCATATTCCCATTCAGCTTCTGTTGGAAGTCTAAATTGATTAACGAATTGTCTATTACGACTCTTGTTATCATCATTTTTGAACTTCGTTCTCCAGTTACAGAATGCTTTAGCTTGTTGCCAGCTGATACCAACTACAGGATATTCGCTATACGCATCATGCCAGAAATAATCGTTGTGCATTGGTTCGTTATAAGAATAAGAGAAATCTCTGATCCAAACTGTTGTATCTGGGTATATCTCTACTTCTTCTGTACGAATGAAGTCTTTACGACTCTTGTTTCCTTTTACAGAAGCACGTGCAGCTGCCTCAATATCCATCCAGCTATACTTATACTTAAGACTTTTAACATCTATGGTACGTTGACCATTATAAGACTCTTCTTCTGATAGATAGATAGAATCCATAATTTCAGTATAATACTCATCTGGATAGTCTGATGTGTTCCATACCAGGTCTTCATCTTTGCTCAACGCCCTACCTTCGTAGCCCGTTTCACCCATACCTGAGTAATTGTCCAACATATACTTATCGTATACAGATGCTCTTGTAGTATCTGCATCTTTAAAAGCATAGTCACCAATACCGCCTTCTTCTGGACCGATACCTAACTCATCAGCTAAAATGGCTAACTTGGTTCTAACTATAGAATCCTTTACCCATTCTACAAACTGACGATACTCACTATTCGTGATTTCTGTATCATCCATGTAAAAAGAACGTACCGTAACTGTCTTAGTCGGCGCATTCAATAACTTTCCTTGATCTTCTTCACTCTTACCCATTATGAAAGAACCCCTTGGGATAAGTTCCATTCCATATGGTTTTTCTGGGTACCATTTTTTTCCCTGGACTCCAGTTAGCTCACCTTTTTGCTTAGACCCACAACTTGTGAGTAAAAAAACAAACGCTATAGAGGATAACAATAGCTTCTTCATACTTTAGGTTAAATTTCGATTATGGTTAAACTCAGAATACAATAATTTATTCTAACAACTAAAACTAGGTTTTATATAAAATATTGTATTAAAGTCTTTTTATGCTTTAAAAAAAATAATGTTAATTAAAGCCTTTCTTGTAGGCCTTAAACCACCTTTCTGGAATTTGTTGATTACATGCATCTAAATAATCCTTCTCGGTGCAAGGTAATAACGCTGGTGTATGGCCTTTAGTATGTGAAGTAAAAATAGATGGAACTTCTGTCCACCATCTTTCTGTTAATAAACTTTTGTAGAATACCAATTCTTCGTCTTCACTAGGTACATTATACTTAACAAAGTCGTCTGTTTTGGTATATGGAGATTCTTTAATTCTAAAATTGATACCTTCTATAAAGTACCATATAATCTGCGCTATCAGCTGTTGTGACTGTACGGTGTTCTCCATTTCATACAATCCAAATACAGAAACTTTATCACTAATACCGGCATATCTAGAAATGGCACAGATCTCCCTACCATTAAATCCGTTCGGAGAAAAATTTGCTGATGAAGAAATTTCACTTGCTTTAACAGATCGTAAGTCTAAACTTACCATATGTGCATTTCTAAGTACAGGTTCTGCTAAAGAAATGTCGTTTGCAACTTCTCCAAGTCTGTAGGCGTCAAAAAATAAACGCTCCATTAAATCTATTTCTTCTTGAGCATTAAAATAACTTTGATAGCCAATATTTGAAAAATTAAAAAGATTATTTGGCTTATCTGTTATGATTTTACTCATATAGGAATGTGATGAAATAAGCTCATCTTCTATTCCAAAATCGAACCTACTATCTATCGCTACCAGATTAATCATATCTCTGATACCGTCAAAAGCTCTGTAAGCTGGGTAGGTTATATCTTGTGTTGCACCTAAAATAATAGGAATAACATGTTCTTCTAATAACTCAGCCACTACTTCTTTAACAACAAAATAAGTGTCATTTACGGTAGCTCCTTCTTCAATATCACCTAAATCTACAATGGTTGCATTCCAGTTTCCTATCAGAAGTTTGTAGAATTGTAATCGTATTGCAGAAACATCTAACTTCTCATGCTTCTTTTCATAGGCATTTCTAGATTCTCTAACACCAATTATTGCTACCGTGGCATTTGCCAATACAGGCAAACCATCCTTTTCTGTATGAATATGGGTGTTTTTACCAATGGACTGACTAGGCAATAACTCATTATGGGCTAAAACTTTATCCGATACCGGAACTAGAAAATCAAAGGCCATTTATTAAAGGTTTTTAGAAATCATAAAATACTATACTAATCTTCGACCTAAAATTAAATTACTTTTTTGACTTAGGTTTAGCTTTTGCCTTTTTCTTTGGAGTTTTTTTCTTCGGAGTCTTTGCCTCTATCAACTTCTGGGCTTCTTCTAAAGTCATATTGACAACATCAACAGTTTTTGCCAATTCTACCTTTATTTTACCTTTTAAGACATTATGACGACCCCATCTAGCTTTTTCTATACGAATGCCTTCTTCTTCCCAGTTATGAATAACCTTATCTATTTCTTTTTGCTTTTTGACTTCGATAAGTTCTATAATGTCATCATTTGATAAATTATCAAAATCGTATTTTTTATTCACGTTGATAAACATACCGTTCCACTTAATGAACGGTCCAAATCTACCTGTGCCTTTGGTTACCTCCATATCTTCATACATGGCAACTGGTGCATCAGCTTTCTGCTTAGCAACTATAAGTTCTATTGCCCTATCCATCTCTATTTCAAAAGCACTTTCGCCTTTATCCATAGAAATAAACTTTTCTCCGAACTTTACATATGGTCCAAATCTACCTACGTTAGCCAATACTTCTTCTCCTTCATAAACCCCTAATTTTCTAGGAAGTTTAAAAAGATCCATTGCCTCGTCATATGAAATGGTATTTAAAGATTGTTCTGGTAGTAAACTTGCGAATGTTGGCTTCTCCTCATCATCAACAGTACCTATTTGTACCATTGGTCCGAATCTACCTAAACGCACGGAAACTTGTTTTCCGCTTTTAGGATCTTTACCTAATATTCTTTCTCCGCTTGCACGTTCTGCATTTTCTTCAACATCTACTACATTAGGATGAAAATCTTTATAGAAGTTCTTCATCATCTTCTTCCAGTCTTCATCACCAGAAGCTATTTCATCAAAATCTTCCTCTACTTGTGCTGTAAAATTGTAATCTAAAATATTGGCAAAATTAGTCACCAGGAAATCGGTAACAATCATACCAATATCTGTTGGCACCATTTTACCTTTATCTGAACCTACATTTTCAGTAAGATTCTTTTCTTCTATTATATCTGATGCTAACATTAATTGCTGATACTTACGTTCTGTACCTTCAATTGTGCCTTTTTCAACATAGCCTCTATTAAGAATTGTAGATATTGTTGGTGCATATGTAGATGGTCTACCAATACCCAATTCTTCTAACTTCTTTACTAAAGATGCTTCTGTAAATCTATATGGTGCTCTTGTAAAACGTTCTGTTGCTGAAATAAAATTATTCAACAAACGCTCGCCTTCTTTCATTGCCGGCAACATACCTTCTTGTTCTTCGGCTACATCTTCATCATCTACACCTTCCATGTACACTTTTAAGAAACCATCGAACTTTATAACCTCACCGTTTGCAGTAAATTCTTCTGAATGCTTGCTTGCTTTAATCTTAACATTGGTACGTTCTAATTGAGCATCACTCATTTGAGATGCAACTGTACGTTTCCAAATTAAGTCATATAATTTAGATTGATCACGCTCCAATGATGGAGATTGATTACCCATATCTGTAGGTCTAATAGCTTCGTGTGCTTCTTGAGCTCCTTTAGACTTTCCTTTAAAATTTCTTGTTTCGCTATATTCTTTACCGTAATTCTTTTCAATAGCTTCTTTCGCAGATGTCAACGCTTCGTTAGAAAGGTTTACACTATCTGTTCTCATGTAAGTAATTAAACCCGCTTCATATAAACGCTGGGCTACCTGCATGGTTCTACCTACAGAAAAATATAATTTTCTTGATGCTTCTTGCTGTAATGTAGAAGTTGTAAACGGCGCAGATGGCGATTTCTTAGCTGGTTTTTTATCTAACTTACTTACTGAAAAATCAGCGGCTTTATTTTTCTCTAAAAATGTTTTTGCTTCTTTTTCTGATTTAAAGGTCTTGTTTAACTTAGCTGAAAAAGTACTTCCCGCTTCTGTTTGAAACTCCGCTGCAATCTTAAATGAAGCTTGCGGCTCAAAGCCTTCAATATCTCTTTCTCGTTCAACAATTAACCTAACGGCTACAGATTGAACACGACCGGCAGAAAGACCCGGCTTAATCTTTTTCCAAAGTACTGGCGATAATTGATACCCAACCAAACGGTCCAATACTCGTCTCGCCTGTTGCGCATTTACAAGGTTGTAATTAATTTCTCTTGGGTTCTCAATCGCTTTTTGAATAGCAGCTTTTGTAACCGAGTTGAAAACAATACGTTTTGTCTTTTTCTTGTCTAAACCTAGCTCTTCGGCCAAGTGCCAAGAAATAGCCTCTCCCTCTCGATCCTCATCACTCGCGAGCCATATAGTCTCTGCTTTATCGGCAAGACTCTTAAGTTTTTTCACTAAAGCTTGCTTGTCTTTATCGACTATATATTTCGGTGTAAAATCGCCCTCAACATCTACTCCTAACTCCTTTGAAGGTAAATCGGCAATGTGACCAAAGCTCGATTCAACCTTAAAATCCTTTCCCAAAAACTTCTCTATAGTTTTGGCCTTTGCAGGAGACTCAACAATTACTAAATTTTTCGCCATCAACCTTGTTTATACTTACAAATGTATACTAAAAATTAAACTTTGGAATTTTAGGAATTTATTTTTTCCCATATTTCAATAGAGTTTAGCCTTTATATTCATAAAATTCTTGATTATTATATCGGCTATATCTCAAGCCACAAACCAATTAGGGTATCGAAATAAAAAAAGGGAAGCTAAACCAGCTTCCCTTTTTTTTTACCTTTTATTATTCTTACAATTGAAAGGTACTTAACAACCTAATGTTATTATCTACATATTCATATTGATACAATGTGCGATCACCAATCATTAATAATGATGATGCTAACGGTATAACATCATAGGCAACAATATCTTCAAAAGTATTGACTAAAGTAACGTTTGGCGCATCTGTTTTATCATATACTTTTAAACCTGAATCACCGTCGCATACAAATAGCGTATTATCTTTTACTCCTAATCCGTTTGGTCCATCCATCGGGTAAATTACTTTTAATTCAGGATTCTCAAGATTAGATATATCAATCACATACAATCCACTTTCGGTATTTCCACAGAAACCTCCGCCTTTTAAAGTTACATATGCATAATCGCCATCAACAACCACAGGATCACAAGCAGTACCATGCCTAAATTCTGAAATAAACTCCGGATTTTTCGGGTCCTCTATTCCATAAATATACATGCCCTGGGCACCGCCTATAAATAAAATATCTCCTTGACTGTATATCGTTTCAATATCCCAAGCTACTTGTACATCATCTAAAACTTTTACATCTTCAACATCTGCAATGTTAAAAATATTGATATTACTATAATCTACTACGTATAAATAATCACCTATTATTTTAAAACGCGCCAAAGAGCCGCCTTGCCCAGTACTAGGCTGACCAGAATCATTACTTTCTGCTGTTTGGAAAGCTAAATCATCAGTATATCGATACCGCTCTTCATACTCTACAACAGACCTTCTTTCTGTGCTTACCTCCCAGCCTACAACAATATCTTTACCATAATCAATATCGCCATACTCATAAAAATCTGCCTGAGGATACTCTATATTCGAAAGCCATACATCATTATTATATATGGCATTTACAATTCTACTTTGAATGGTAATATTAGTAATATCTGATATGTCAAAAATTACCAAATCGCCATAACTATCGGCATACAGCTAATCGTCTTTTATAGAAATATCGAAGTTGCCTTCCAACTTTATAAAAGCAATACTTTCTGGCGCTGACGGATTCTTATTATCTAAAACATGAAAACCAAGGTTTACATCATTTACAAAAATATAGTCTTGGTAAGCATATATTTTACCCGATGATACAATAGCTACAGGTTCTGTAATATCAATCGCTTCTGCCTTAAATGAAATTGCATCTTGTACAATTGGTCTAGCCACTAAGTAATCTTCATACGGTCCATCATCATCACAAGAAACAAATGCAGATAATGCAATGGCACAAAAAAGAAAAACAAAATTCTTCATGGTCTATAATTTAACTGATTATAACTAATAGATGAAGAAATAAGCAATAGTTGCGTTATTAATAGTTTGAAATTTCTTCCACCTCATTAAAACCAACTCCGTCTTTATACATATAATATGTAGGTACTTTAGCAAGCATTGCTGTAAACAGTACCCCTACGCAACATAAAACCAATCCTAGTTGAGCCACAAATGCCGAAACGAAAACCAAACCAAATATGACTAACCAATTTTTGTTACCCAAGGTAAAGCTAGCCTTCACCATTTCTAATGGAGAAAGTTCATTTGAAAACGCTAAAAAAGCCGGTATCAATGAAACAGGAACAATTACATAAAACATTCCAACACCACAGGCCATCGCTCCTAAAATTGAGAGCCCGAATGTATACAAAGCAAGAATAAAGACCTTACCTAAACGCCCTTCTTTAAAAAAATAGAAGTAATCATCACTAGATTCTTTTCCTAAATCTTTTTCTCTACACATCTTTAAGAATGCTGCATTTAATGCCAAGGCGAAAGTAGTTACCCCTATCGCAAAAACAGGAAAAAGAATAGCCATTGCAATAGCCGCCATTGGTGGCAATTCATTATGCTGAAGCGCCTCTGGATCAGTTATACCCAAAGCAATCATAGGTATATATAAAACAATATAAAATGGGAGTATTACAACGAACGTCAAGAGCAAAACAATAAAGCCCTGCAACCATACCTTCTTAAAAAGGTCTATAGACCTACTGAATATGGTGCCAAATTCTAAATCTGGTTTCGATTTAATGTGTTGTGTCAAGTTTTCTGAATTCATAAGTATTGGTGGTTATAATTGGTGATAATTGGTGATAATTGGTGATAAATCTAAATAATTTTCATGTAGAAAGCATAAACAAACCCTAAATAATCATGTCATCTTGTCATATTTTTGATTATAATAGTATCTTTGCCATCCAAAATATTTTATTGCAACGTATTACAAAAATGGAGAAAACCATAGACGAAAATGTGCAGGGCACAACTTTGGTAGTTGACGGAAAAGAGGCTAACAAACGAAATCTCTACATTGAGAGTTACGGTTGCGCCATGAACTTTGCAGACAGTGAAATTGTAGCATCTATACTTGCGACCGAAGGTTTTAACACCACCCAAACGCTAGAAGATGCAGATTTAGTACTTGTAAACACATGTTCTATTAGAGATAAAGCGGAACAGACCATTCGCAAAAGATTAACCGAATATAATAAGGTTAAAAAAACTCGACCACATTTAAAAGTCGGCGTTCTTGGCTGTATGGCTGAACGCCTAAAAGACAAGCTTTTAGATGAAGAAAAAATAGTAGACATGGTCGTTGGCCCAGATGCCTATAAAGATTTACCCAACTTAATAAAGGAAGTAGATTCTGGTAGAGATGCGGTTAATGTTATTCTTTCTAAGGATGAAACTTACGGCGATATTGCACCCGTTAGGCTAAACACAAACGGAGTTACCGCTTTTGTTTCTATCACCAGAGGATGTGATAACATGTGTACATTTTGTGTTGTACCATTTACTAGAGGCCGCGAACGTAGTAGAGACCCACAGTCTATTTTAACTGAAGTAAAAGAGCTTTCTGAAAACGGATTCAAAGAAATTACATTACTTGGACAGAATGTAGATAGTTATTTATGGTATGGCGGCGGACTCAAAAAGAATTTTGTGAATGCTTCTGATATGCAAAAAGCGACAGCTACCAACTTTTCTAAACTGTTAGAAATGGTCGCATTGGCAAACCCAAAAATGCGTATTCGCTTTTCAACATCTAACCCGCAAGACATGACTTTGGATGTGATCAGAACCATGGCCAAACATAAAAATATTTGTAATCACGTTCATTTACCCGTACAAAGCGGTAGCAATCGCATTTTAAAGGAAATGAATCGTTTACACACTATCGAAGAGTATTTTGAACTGACAGATGAAATTAGAAAAATTCTACCTGGCTGCTCTATTTCTCAAGATATCATTACTGGTTTCCCTACAGAAACAGAGGAAGATCACGCGGCTACTTTAAAAGCCCTAGAGTATGTGAAGTATGATTTTGGTTTTATGTATTCTTATTCTGAAAGACCTGGCACTATGGCTGGCAGAAAAATGGAAGATGATGTGCCAGAGGCTACAAAAAAGAGACGTCTATCTGAAATTATAGCCTTACAGAGAAGCCACTGTCAGTTTAGAACAGAAAAACATGTCGGTCAAATTCAAGAGGTTTTAATAGAAGGGACTTCAAAAAAATCGGAACATGAATGGAAAGGAAGAAACACTCAAAGTACTGTAGTAGTTTTTCCGAAAGAAAATTACAAGGTAGGCGACTTTGTAAACGTACGAATTAACGACTGCACTTCTGCAACCTTAAAAGGTGTTGCTGTTGGGTATTCTGACAATAACTAACTTTATAGTACCCATTTTATATGGAAAGCATACAAAGTATAAAACAACGTTTTGAAATTATTGGGCAAGACCCAAAACTGAACCGTGCCATTCAAAAAGCAATGCAAGTTGCGGCTACAGATATTTCAGTTTTGGTTACTGGTGAAAGTGGAGTTGGTAAAGAATCTATTCCAAAAATTATTCATTCGCTCTCCCATAGAAAACATGCAAAATATATTGCCGTAAACTGTGGCGCAATACCCGAAGGCACTATTGACAGTGAACTTTTTGGACACGAAAAAGGTGCTTTTACAGGTGCTACACAAACTAGAAGCGGTTATTTCGAAGTCGCCGATGGCGGCACCATATTTTTAGATGAAGTAGGCGAATTACCGTTAACTACCCAAGTAAGACTTTTACGTGTGCTAGAAAATGGTGAATTTCTTAAAGTGGGATCATCTCAAGTTCAAAAAACAGATGTACGTATTGTTGCGGCAACGAATGTAAATATGTTCGAAGCAATCAAAAAAGAGCGTTTTCGAGAAGATCTTTATTATCGTTTAAGCACTGTAGAGATTAACATACCACCATTGCGTGAACGTCAAGATGACATTCACTTGTTATTTAGGAAATTTGCATCAGATTTCAGTCAGAAATATAAAATGCCTACCATTAGGTTAGATGACCATGCGGTATCCTTATTAACAAAATACAGATGGCCTGGTAACATTCGTCAGTTAAGAAATATTGCAGAACAAGTTTCAGTTTTAGAGGAAAATAGAGCCATTACTGCTGCAACTTTAAATGGTTATATACCCAATAATACCACTACTAACTTACCTGCTGTTGTATCTAATTCTAAATCTGAAAACGATTTCAGTAACGAAAGAGAGATTCTATACAAGGTATTGTTCGATATGAAAGGTGACCTTAACGATCTTAAAAAGTTGACGATGGAGTTGTTAAAAAACAACGACTCTGAGAAGGTTCAAAAGGACAATGAAAATTTAATACGTAAAATCTACGGTAATGATGATGAAGATGATGCAGATATCGACCATGACACTCAAGAAGAATCGCCAAGAAATCTTTTGCATTTACCTGAACCTAAAAAAGAAGAGCCTTCTTTAATTCAAGAATCATACGAAGACAAATATCATTTTGCCGAAGAAATTCAAGAAGAAGAAACCCTATCTTTACAAGAGAAGGAAGTAGAATTGATCAAAAAATCTTTAGAACGTAACCGCGGAAAAAGAAAGGCTGCAGCAACAGAATTAGGTATTTCTGAACGAACGCTTTACCGTAAAATAAAACAGTACGACCTTTAATTTAAAATGAATCCCATTTCAATGAGATACCTTAAAAAATCTATAATTTTCACATTACCCATCATCTTACTTTTAAGCTGCGTTGTATATAATTTTACCGGCGGTAATGTTGGCGAAGCCAAAACGTTTAAAGTCAATTATTTTCAAAACTATGCCACTCAGAGTCCCGGTTCTACATTTGAACCAGGCGTGGACAGGGATTTCACACTGGCGTTACAAGACAGAATATTAAATCAAACCAGTTTAGATCTTATTTCTTCTGGTAATCCAGATTTATTATATGAAGGTGAAATAACTGAATATAAGATTTCACCTATGTCTGCAACCGCTGCGCAAACGGCTGCACAAAATAGACTTTCCGTACGTGTGAAAGTTCGTTTTTACAATCAATTAAAAGAAGATGCTGCTTTTGACCAAAGTTTTTCATTCTTTTACGATTATCCTGCAGACACACAACTAGCAAGCATTAAGAGCGAAGCACACGAAATAATTTTCGAAAGGCTAACACAAGATATTTTCAACGCCTCATTGGCAGATTGGTAACTAAAATGAACGTTAAGGATTTTACATATTTTCTAGAACACCCTACCAAAGTGGTAGAACCTATACATACAAAACACCTAGAAGATATTATTGCCGAATATCCTTATTTTCAAGCTGCACGTGCCTTACATCTAAAGGGATTAAAAAATTTAAACAGCTACAAGTACAACAAAGCATTGAAAGTAACTGCTGCCTACACTACAGACAGAGATGTACTTTTTGAGTTTATTACCTCTAAAGATTTTTTACAATATGATGGTAATATCTCAAAAGAGAATACTGTAATACTAGAAAGTAAAGAGGAAATCGTTGACATTGAAGAAGCTGAGAAAATTTCGGATTACAATCATATTGATATTGTTAAAGAGATTGAAGATGTCACTGAAATTGAAGCCGAAAACGAACCTGAAGATCAAATTTCAGAAGACGAAATTATAGAAATAGAAGAAAATGATTTTTCTATAAGCGAAACAGCTATAGCTTCTTTAATTATACCATCTGAAGACAAACCTTTACCACAAGATGAACATGATGCCGACCAAATATTAGATCCAGAGTTATTTCAAACTAAAAACCCTGAAAATACCGAGGAAGAAGATGCCCTTGACATAGGTAAGCCTTTAACTTTCGATGCCAAAGAAAAATATTCTTTTTCCGAATGGTTAAGTCTCGCATCTAAAAAACCACTAGAAGAGCCAGAAGAAAATATTGCTGAAATTCAAGAAGAAGAAATTATTGAGCAAGAGCCAGAGGTAAGAGAAAGTAATATTAAAAAGACGGTACAAAAGGTAAACGAACTCAAAATTACTCCAAAACCTATTAGAAAACCTAAGGTTAAAAGTGAGGCAATTAAAAAGAAATACGACCGTATAGATAAGTTCATTGCCTCTAATCCTAAAATAGTGCCCACTGAACAAAATACCGTTATTGACATTTCAAAGTCCTCTAGAATTGACCATAACGAGCTGATGACAGAGACTTTAGCGAGAGTTTATCTAGAGCAAAAAAAGTATAAAAATGCAATTCAGGCTTACAAAATTTTAATTTTGAAATATCCAGAAAAAAGTAGTTTCTTTGCAGACCGAATTAAAGCGGTAGAAAAATTACGAAAAGATAATAAATAATTAATAATGAGTACATTTTCAATTTTCCTAATACTTATCATTGTCGTTTGCCTATTGTTAATATTAGTGATCATGGTACAGAATCCAAAAGGTGGTGGACTTTCTTCTTCTTTTGGTGGAGGAGGTAACCAAGTTGTTGGTGGAGTTAAAAAAACAGGTGACTTTTTAGATAAAAGTACGTGGACTCTAGCAGGTTTATTAATAGTTTTAATCTTAGCATCTAATGTTGCCCTTAAAGGTAATTATGGTGATGCAGATTCAAAATTATTACAAGGTGATGATATCGAAACTGTAGTGCCAGAAACACTACCAGAAACTGTAACACCACCCGTAACTAACGATGAAACACCTTCAGAATAGTTTATAAAATTATTACTACATAATATTTAAATGCCAGCTTGTCATAAGCTGGCATTTTTCGTTTACAATTTGTCAGTAAATAGGCAATGGCATAATTTCTGCCTTTACATTACCACGAAACTAAAAATCAATTTAAAAATTAATAATTATGGCTAAAGTTAATATCAAACCATTGGCAGACCGAGTTCTTATCGAGCCAATGGCAGCTGAAACTAAGACTGCGTCTGGACTTTATATTCCTGATACTGCAAAAGAGAAACCACAGAAAGGTAAAGTTGTAGCCGTGGGTCCTGGAACAAAAGATGACAGTGTTACCGTTAAAGTTGGTGATACCGTTCTTTACGGAAAATATGCCGGAACTGAATTGAAGTTAGAAGGTTCAGATTACTTGATGATGAGAGAAAGTGATATTCTTGCTATAATCTAAAAATAGCAATTGGCTGTTGACTCTTAGTCATTAGCCTTTGAATTTTCATTTAAAAAAATTAATAATTTTCTTGACTTTATGCCCAGTGCAAAAAGTCATAAATCAAAATAAAATTAAAAATGGCAAAAGATATTAAGTTTGATATAGATGCAAGAGACGGCCTTAAAAGAGGTGTTGATGCATTGGCAAATGCTGTAAAAGTAACATTAGGCCCAAAGGGTAGAAACGTTATTATCAGTAAATCATTTGGTGCACCACAAGTAACTAAAGATGGTGTTACCGTAGCAAAAGAAATAGAATTAGCTGATCCATTAGAAAACATGGGTGCTCAAATGGTAAAGGAAGTTGCTTCTAAAACCAATGATTTAGCTGGTGACGGTACTACTACCGCTACAGTTTTAGCTCAAGCTATCGTTAAAGAAGGTTTAAAGAACGTTGCTGCGGGCGCAAACCCAATGGATTTAAAAAGAGGTATCGACAAGGCTGTTGAAGCTATCGTTGCTGATTTAGCTAAACAAGCTAAAAAAGTTGGCGATTCTTCTGAAAAAATTAAGCAAGTTGCTTCAATTTCCGCTAACAACGACGAAACTATTGGTGAATTAATCGCTCAAGCTTTCGGTAAAGTTGGTAAAGAAGGTGTTATTACTGTTGAAGAAGCTAAAGGAACAGATACGTATGTTGATGTTGTTGAAGGTATGCAGTTTGATAGAGGTTACCTTTCTCCTTATTTCGTAACCGATTCTGAAAAGATGGTTTCTGAATTAGAGAGCCCTTACATTTTATTGTTCGATAAGAAAATTTCTTCAATGAAAGATTTACTTCCTGTATTAGAGCCAGTTGCTCAATCAGGTAAGCCTTTGTTGATTATCGCTGAAGATGTTGATGGTGAAGCATTAGCTACTTTAGTTGTAAACAAATTAAGAGGTTCTTTAAAAATTGCCGCTGTTAAGGCTCCAGGTTTTGGTGACCGTAGAAAAGCAATGCTAGAAGATATCGCAATCTTAACTGGTGGTACTGTTATTTCTGAAGAAAGAGGTTTCTCTTTAGACAACACTACACTAGATATGTTAGGTACTTGTGAAAAAGTACAGATCGACAAAGACAATACAACTATCGTTAACGGTGGTGGTGTTGCAAAAGATATTAAAACTAGAGTTAACCAGATTAAATCTCAAATAGAGACAACTACATCTGACTACGATAAAGAAAAGCTTCAAGAGCGTTTAGCTAAATTGGCTGGTGGTGTTGCAGTACTTTACGTAGGTGCAGCTTCTGAAGTTGAAATGAAAGAGAAAAAAGACCGTGTTGATGATGCATTACACGCTACAAGAGCTGCCGTTGAAGAAGGGATCGTAGCTGGTGGTGGTGTTGCATTGGTAAGAGCTAAATCTGTTCTTAGCAAGGTTTCTACTGAAAATGAAGATGAAGCTACAGGTTTGCAAATTGTTGCCCGTGCTATTGAAGCTCCTTTAAGAACTATCGTTTCTAACGCTGGTGGTGAAGGTTCTGTAGTTATCGCTAAAATACTTGAAGGTAAAGGTGATTTTGGATACGATGCTAAATCTGAGCAGTATGTTGAAATGATGAAAGCTGGTATTATTGATCCTAAGAAAGTAACTAGGGTAGCATTAGAGAACGCTGCTTCTGTTGCCGGTATGATCTTAACCACTGAATGTGCTTTAACTGACATTAAAGAAGATGCTCCTGCTATGCCTCCAATGGGAGGTGGCGGTATGCCAGGAATGATGTAGTGGCGAGCCGCCACTGGCAATTATTTGCTTGTTCGCGGGCACACATTATTTTTAAAGCTGCACTTGAAATTTTCAAGTGCAGCTTTTTTTTGTACTACTACCAACAAAAAAACCACCTTCTTTATTTACAGAAGGTGGTTTTATCGTCCAAACGGTATTGCCTTCTAAAGGCAATAACTTAACTACTTCTTTTTAGGAGCAGCTTTTGGAGCAGCCTTTTTTCCAGCTTTTGCCGGAGAAGGTTTTGCAGCTGGTTTCCCTGCTGATTTTGCTTGTGCCATTGGTATAGAATTTAAAATAAATCTATAGCTAATGTATTTCAGATTTTGATTCGTGATTATCACGTTGGCAAAAAATTAACTAAAATTTGTTCACCGATTTTCAACTCGAAATAACACTCAAATAAAAGCACTTATTACTACTTATTCTCATGATGTTTACCATCATCAGAATTATCTTCTCTATACAAACAACATGGGTGAACGCTATTATAAGCTTCATCTGT
Organism: Maribacter aquivivus; assembly: GCF_900142175.1. Taxonomy (NCBI): domain Bacteria; kingdom Pseudomonadati; phylum Bacteroidota; class Flavobacteriia; order Flavobacteriales; family Flavobacteriaceae; genus Maribacter; species Maribacter aquivivus. Next base: position 271,944 of record NZ_FQZX01000001.1, read on the forward strand.
TGCCTTCAATTCTTTAGTGTCATGACCTACTGCAACTATTGCTGTTTTAATCTTCATGGCATCGGTTTTACGCTCATCCATAATTATAGCTAATTGATGCGTTGGTATATCCCAATTTGCATATTTTACACCTTTTACATTAAGTGCAGCTTCTTCTATACGCTCTTTACACATGGCACATCTACCATTAACGTCAAAAGTCATTTTCTTATTCTTGTCTTGCGCATAGGTTACTACAGCTATTAGCATCATTGCTATTGATAAAATCGTTGCTTTCATATTTTTTATATTAATCGTTAATTATTGAATTTTAAATCTGAATCCGCCATAGAACATTCTCCCCATAATTGGCGCATATACTATGGTTGTATCAAAATTGGGACCAAAAGGGTCATTTGCACCTAAAACCGGATTATTTTGTTGCTCTCCCGTTAAATTCTCACCACCAATATATAACTCTATGGTATTAGAAAACACCTTGGTTATTTGTGCATTCATTAAATTATAGGGTGATGAATATTTGCCTAATTGATACGCCGGCTCATTAACACTAGTATCTGGCAATCTCATTTTACCTAAAGCATGCAAGGTATAATCGAACTTCCATTTTGCACCATTTTCTTTTGCTTCGGTTTCATACCCTAAATTAGCAAAAAAACGGTTTTGAGCCAATAAGGGTTTTTGTAAATTTCCAGTGTTATAATCTGTTGACACATCATAAAACTTATATGATGTTCTAAAATTTAAACGGGTTAATAGCTCGTAATTAACCTCAACTTGAAAACTCTTAGCGCTACTGTCCCCATCTAAATTATAAAAAGAAACCTCTTGTGGATTTTCCCAATCCACCACTACCTGATTTTCAAAATCGGTGATGTAATAATCCAGCGAAATATCTCCTTTCTTACTTAAAAAATTGAATCCCTGCAAAAAGCTTACTCCGTAATTCCATGCATCTTCAGGATCCAAGCCATACACCTTACCACCTGTATCATTTATATTAATTTGCCTAGCAGATGCAAACAACTGCTGATTCTCTGCAAATATATTTGCCGCTCTTTTACCTCTACCAAATGAGCCTCTTAGACTACCTTTTTCCCAAGGAGTATAGCGAATATGAAATCTTGGCGTCACAAAAGTACCTAACCTATTATGGTTATCTACCCGTAAACCAGCCGTAAGACTTACTTTTTCTAGATTCTCATAGCTATATTCAAAAAATGCCCCTACAGATGTGTCATCTCTAGAATAATCTGTTGCCGTAACCATTTCATCATAACCATCATAAGCAAAGGTAATTCCGGTTTTAAACTTATTTCTGGTATCGCCGATTATAGAATTGAAAAGCAAATTACTATACAAACTTTCATGATTAATATCATAGGTTCTAAATCCGAAATAGGAATCTTGTTTATGCAAACTGTATGATGTTTGAAAACCTATACTCTGAAAGGGCAATTCAGGAAAAACATAACCCAGTTTCAATGAAGTATCGAACCTACGCGTATTAATTTCACTTCCCCACACTTCGGCTCCGCTAAGTGACCCATTGGCTCCGTCTACTCTATCTGTATCAGGATTAAAATCTACTTGCCCAACTTGTTTTTCATCATTTAAAAAACGAACATTAAAAAAACTGACCCATCCCTTTTCTGCATCTTGGTACTGCCAACGGTTCATTACATTAATTTGATCCGCCAAAGGAGCATCTAAAAATCCGTCTTCATTATTATCTTCTTTTTGTGTCCGCTTGTTTCCATGAATATACAACCCTGTACTCCACTTGTCAGTTAACTTTCTATTGAAGTGGGTGTTCAACTCATAACGCCCGTTTTGGTTTGCGTAACCGTTCACAAATACAGCATTATCAGTCAATGGTTTTACCAACTCGGTATTAATCTGACCCGATATACTTTCATAGCCATTTACAACACTACCTGCACCTTTAGTTATTTGAATACTCTCTATCCAAGTACCTGGTGTAAACGTTAATCCGTATGCTTGTGATGCCCCACGAACCATAGGAATATTCTCTTGGGTTATCAATAAATACGGACTAGTTAAACCCAACATCTGTATTTGTTTGGTACCCGTTAACCCATCAGACAAATTCACATCAATAGACGGATTCGTTTCAAAACTCTCAGCCAAATTACAACAAGCAGCCTTCAATAATTCAGCGCTATTGACTGTAATGACATTTTGCGGACTGAAATAGGTTTTTTGAATAGCATCTCGCTCTTGCTGCACCACAACCTCATCTAATTCATTAGATGGTTTTAAACTTACACGAATTGTCTTAGGTTCATTTATAGTTAATGTATCAGTTTCAAAACCGACATAACTAATTATTAATTTATTGAATTCTTTGTCAAACGGAATTGAAAATTTACCGTCAAAATCTGTCACTACTCCCGTTTGGGAATCTTGCCAATAGACATTTGCACCCGAAAGTGTCAACGCATTAGACCCTTCAGAATCCAAAACCACCCCTTCTACCTTTTCTTGAGAAAAAGCAAACCACGGCAACATGGTTATTATTGTTAGTATTATATATTTATTCATTTAATTTTTTATTCAATTTGATTAATCAATTTTTGCTGCTCGTAATCGTAATGCATTAGCAATTACCGAAACAGAACTAAAACTCATTGCTAAAGCGGCAATCATAGGTGAAAGTAACAATCCAAAAAATGGATATAAAACTCCCGCTGCAATAGGAATACCAACGGTATTATAAATCAGTGCAAAAAATAAGTTTTGCTTGATATTTTTCATCACCGCCTTACTTAGGTTGTGTGCTTTTACAATACCATGTAAGTCACCTTTAACTAACGTAATAGTAGCACTTTCAATGGCTACATCCGTACCAGTTCCCATCGCAATACCCACATCACTTTTTGCTAATGCAGGCGCGTCATTTATACCATCGCCAGCAACAGCTACTTTTTTACCCTCAGACTGTAAACGCTCCACTTCTGCCAGCTTGTCTTGAGGAAGCATTCCCGCTTTAAAATCCGCCAAGTTCAACTGATCCGCTACAGCCTTTGCCGTATCATAATTATCACCTGTTAACATGATTACCGAAATACCAGAATTCTGAAGTGCTTCAATTGCCTTTTTACTAGTCTCTTTAATCTGATCACCAATAGCCACAAAACCTACAGCATTGCCATCGATTGCCACATAAGAAACCGTTTTACCTTGCTTTTGATGCGCAGCTATTACGACCTGTAAATTTTCAGGAACATCCACTTTAGCCTCTCCCATCATCTTATCATTTCCTAAAACAACAGCTTCTCCATTAATTTTACCAGAAACACCCATACCTGTGACAGAATTGAAATCATCAACTTTCAATATATCTACATTTTTAGATTTTCCGTAATTAACGATGGCATCTGCCAATGGGTGCTCACTTAACTGGTTTAGAGAAACAATATACTGCAGCACCTTTTTAGAATCAATTTCTGCAATACTTCCTACCTTTTCTACCGATGGCTTCCCTTCAGTTATAGTTCCTGTTTTATCTACAATTAACGTATCAATTTTATCCATACGCTCCAGCGCTTCTGCATTTTTTATCAACACACCAGATTGCGCTCCTTTGCCCACACCTACCATAACAGACATGGGTGTCGCCAAACCTAAGGCACAGGGACAAGCAATAATCAATACCGCAATAGCATTCACCAACGCATATACATAAGCTGGTTCTGGACCAAAAATGACCCAGACTATAAAGGTTACAATAGAAATAAAGACAACAGCCGGTACAAAATAACTAGATATTTTATCTGCAAGTTTCTGAATAGGCGCCTGGCTACGACTAGCCTTATTCACCATATCAATGATTTGAGACAACAATGTATCCGCCCCTACTTTCTCTGCGGTCATTATAAAAGAACCCTTACCATTTATAGTACCTGAACTTATTATATCGCCAACTACTTTTTGAACCGGAACAGGCTCACCCGTAATCATAGATTCATCGACCGTGCTTTCACCTTCATAAATACTACCATCTACAGGTATTTTATCGCCTGGTTTTACACGAAGCAAATCTCCTCTTGAAATCTGATCTATGGAAATGCTCACTTCTTTACCGTCTACAATTTTAATAGCTTTATTAGGCGCTAATTTCAACAGTTCTTTTACCGCAGAATTCGTTTTACTATGTGCACGGGCTTCTAATAACTGACCAAATAGCACTAAAGTCAAAATTACCGTAGCAGCTTCGAAATAAACATGAACAGTACCTTGATCAGTTTTAAATTGCGGCGGAAAAAAATTAGGCACCAAAATAGCAAATACACTAAACAACCACGCCACACCTGCACCAATACCAATTAATGTAAACATGTTTAAATTCCATGTTTTAACAGAACGATAGGCACGTTCAAAAAACATCCACGTTGCATAAAATACCACAGGAATTGACAATGCGAATTGTACCCAATTCCAATATTTTAAACTCAAAATATTCTGAAGCGGATTATTAGGTATCATATCTGACATTGCAATAAGAAAGATTGGCAACGTAAACCCAACTGCTATTTTAAACTTATTAAGCAGTTTCTTATAACTTTTTTCTTCGGCTGAAATATCTGCTTGCTTCGGAACTAGATCCATACCACAAATTGGGCAATCGCCAGGCTCATCGCTAATTACCTCAGGATGCATTGGACACGTATACTCTTGACCTTTATTCGTTGTAGCACTCACCTCTTCCACCAAATCCATACCACAAACCGGGCAGTCGCCAGGTGCTGTATATGTTTTTTCTCCTTCGCAATGCATGGGGCAATAAAAAGTACCATTGCCATTCTCAACCGTTTTTGATTTTGTAGACTCATGTACATGAGCACCAAGTTCATGGATAGAATAATGCCCACCGTCAGCTTCCATAGCCATCTGCAAAGTTTTTAAGGAAATCTCCTTATCCATTTCCAAAATCGCTTCTGCCTTTTCTAAATTAACCGTAGCGTTCGTTACTCCACTAATTTTTGCCAAGGTCTGCTCGACATGGCCTCTGCAGCCATTGCAGGTCATACCAACTATTGTATATGTATGTTTCATAATGAGATTATGATTTCTTTCAGTTATTACAAACTGCTTCTACTATTTAAACTAATCGTATTCCTTAAACTTTTAAAAAACCTACCCAAAAAGCGAAAACATCTGAGTATTTGGCAGATTTGCTTTAGAGTACAGTAAAAGAAAAAGGTAAATAGTTAAAAGTAGTACTTGATTACACTGTATTTGCGAACTAACGCTTATCATCAATTCAAATCAAATCAAGAAAACTTGGTGTAGAATATTCAAATCTTCAGCCAATATAGGCGGCGGATAGGAATCAAAATCAATATTCTCGCTTGTAGTTTCTTCAAACAAGCCTATATATGAACTTGTAAAAGAGATTAAGAATATCTGTTGTGAAAAATCAAAATTAGAAATATCATGTGTCAAATCATCTTGACCTTGCATAGTAAAAGCCTCATTATCACAACAATGCTTTTTTACTGTAGGTACATCTTCCAACAAAGACAGACCAGCTTCCATGCCACAATCATCTGCATGATTAAACAATGCTATGTCCATAACACGACCCATACACAAATGCTTTTCTACTGTCCAAGAAATTGTAGACAGCAACAACAGCATTGCCATGAATATAGAAAATAGTTTATGTAGCAATTGTTTCACATTACAAAACTACGAAATATTGAATATTTAAAATCTTAAACCACAATTCTTTAACGAAATTTTGCTATAAGAAATGCCTTACAACTGCTAAACCCATAAAAAATAGCACATACAGTATACGATTTGCAATAATTTTAAGTTAAAAGGGTTAACACATTAACAAAATATTAATCATTTACAGTTTTAACACTAACTATTTAAATTAAAAATCATGAGAAAACATTTAAAATACACATTTCTAATATGCACAATTGCCCTTTTTGTAGGTAGTTGTAGTTCTGACGACGGGTCAGTTTTTGACACTCCTATACCTGACAACACAGGCGGAGAAGATGATGGTGAAACAGATGAACCAGAAGTAGCAACGATAGTTTTTAACGAAGCTGTTCCTTCTTCAAATATTACAACGGCATCTGCAAGTGGAGAAGCAGGTACAAACGTTACGGGTAGAGTTATTTTTACATCAGATGCTACTACACAACGTAGAATGTATATTACTCAGAATTATTTAGGACAAGGAGAAATGCCTTTTAGTTCTTTTGATTTGGTGAGTGATGATTTAACTAAAGCTTTAAAAGCTGATGGTTCTATTGACTTAGACGGTGCTACAAAAAAAGAAATCGATTTTTCTTTCCCTCTACCAGTGCCAAATATTGACAACGGAGAAATTGTATACTCTTTTTGGACAACTACCGGTAAAGGTGACTTTAGAGATAGTGAAAAAAGATTGGCATTAGGTGTAGGTCAAATTACGGTAACAGTTGGTACAGGTACAAACCCAGCTGCTGCAGTTAGAGAATTTACAGATATAAAACTATTTGCTCCAGCGCAAGACGGATCAACAGAATCTTTCTTTTCTCTATTGAACGAAACCGTTTATAGAATTGATGTTGGACCTGAATTTAGAGCTTTCTGGGATTTTGGCTACTACTACGGTGCTTCTGGTGATTCTGCCGGCGACAATGCTTCTTTTGCTTCAACGGAACAATATGATGCTTCTTTTGGATTTGATGTAGAAGGACTTGAGCCAGGTGCTGACGAAGAGAATGCAGCAACGGAAACATTGAATCAAATGTTCTTCTCAACTTCTACGACTATAGATGCTACTGCATTTGACGCAATCTCTCTAAACAGTGAATTAAATTTTATTGCAAGTTCAAGTTCTCAAAACATAACTAACTTAAGTGTAGGTGATGTTGTAGAGTTTGTAGATAACTACGGCAAAAAAGGTTTAATTAAAGTTACCGCTATTGAAGCAGGTTTTAACAATAACGATTTCATTGAATTCGATGTTAAGATTCAACCATAAGTTTTACAAATAAAATTTAGTTTCAAAAGAGGATGTTTTCAAAAACATCCTCTTTTTTTGTTTTTGAGCACACAGACACATTACAACAATATGTATTTTTGCAAAAAAAAGTTATGTTCGATGCACTTCGCCCTCAAGTAAGTTCTATTATAGACTCAAATAAAACACCAGATGCTAAAATGCAAGACATCTGCGAGCTTTTAAAAGCTAGTGTACCGCATTATGACTGGGTAGGGTTCTATTTTAAGAATGGTGATAAGCGTGAACTAAAATTAGGTTCTTATGCTGGTGCGCCAACGGATCATACCATTATTCCATTTGGAAAAGGAATTTGCGGTCAAGTAGCCGAAAGCAATGAGAATTTTGTTGTACCAGATGTACAGGCTCAAGACAACTACATCGCATGTAGCATTACCGTTAAAGCAGAGATAGTGGTACCGTTATTCGTTAATGGCGAAAACATTGGTCAAATAGACATTGATTCTAACACTCCCGACCCTTTCACAAAGGCTGATGAGACATTTTTAGAATTTATAAATTTTGAAGTAGCCAAAATTCTTTAAAACTTTAGGCTTTTTGTTGATAAACTAGCTCATTTTATAGCTGCAAAAAAAGTACTTTTGCTTGCTTATTAAAAACATTTAAGCATCATACAATGAGCAGTGTAAAAAAAGCGTCTTCAGCCTTAATTTCAGTTTTTCATAAAGACGGATTAGAGCCAATAGTTAGAAAATTTCAAGAATTAGGAATCACTATTTACTCCACCGGAGGAACTGAAAAATTCATCACCGATCTTGGTATCGATGTTGTTCCTGTAGAAGACGTTACTAGTTACCCATCTATTCTTGGAGGCAGAGTTAAGACCTTACACCCAAAGGTATTTGGTGGTATTTTGAACAGACAGGATAATGAAAGTGATGTTGCTCAACTAGCAGAATTCGAAATTCCACAAATAGATATCGTTATAGTTGATTTGTATCCGTTTGAAAAAACAGTTGCCAGTGGTGCTTCTGAACAAGATATTATCGAAAAAATTGATATAGGCGGAATTTCTCTTATTCGTGCCGCAGCTAAAAACTTTAAAGATGTCACCTGTGTTTCTTCAATGGAAGATTATGCAGAATTTCTTGACGTTGTTTCTGCTGACAACGGTAACATTAGTTTAGAAGACAGAAAGCGTTTTGCTGCTAAATCTTTTAATGTTTCTTCTAATTACGATACTGCTATATTTAACTATTTCAATAAAAACCATGATATCGCTGCTTTAAAAGTTAGCGAAACTCAAGGCAAGGTGTTACGTTATGGTGAGAACCCACACCAAAAAGGATTTTTCTTCGGCGATTTCGATGCTATGTTCTCCAAATTGCACGGTAAAGAATTATCATATAACAACCTTTTAGATGTTGATGCTGCAGTTAATTTGATGTTGGAATTTAAAAATGACGCTCCTACTTTCGCAATACTCAAGCACAACAATGCCTGCGGACTTTCACAAAGAGATACTTTACACCAAGCTTATGTTGACGCTTTAGCAGGTGACCCTGTTTCTGCTTTTGGAGGCGTTCTTATCAGTAATAAAGAAATTGATAAAGTTACGGCAGAAGAAATTCATAAATTATTCTGCGAAGTTGTTATAGCACCAAGTTATAATGCAGAGGCTCTTGAGATATTAAAAGGAAAGAAAAACAGAATTATTCTTATACAGAATGAAGTTGAAATGCCAGAGATGCAAGTAAGAACTTGCTTAAATGGTATGCTTCTTCAAGAAAAGGATCATAAAACAGATACAATTGCAGATTTAACAAATGCTACTAATACGAAGCCAACAGATCAAGAATTAGAAGATTTAATTTTTGCGTCTAAACTTTGTAAGCACACGAAATCAAACACTATTGTTATTGCGAAGAACAAACAATTATGCGCAAGCGGTACTGGACAGACTAGTAGAGTTGATGCTTTAAACCAAGCAATACACAAAGCACAGACCTTTAATTTTGACCTAAAAGGATCCGTTATGGCGAGTGATGCTTTCTTCCCTTTCCCTGATTGTGTGGAGATTGCAGACAAAGCCGGGATCACTAGTGTTATTCAACCAGGCGGATCTATTAAAGACCAATTGAGTATAGATTATTGCAACGAGCACAAAATTTCAATGGTGATGACAGGTACACGTCATTTCAAACATTAATTTCATTACTTTTGTCGATGAAATACACCCTTTTATCTAAAATTTAAACATCACATATGGGATTTTTTGATTTCTTGACCGAGGAAATAGCTATAGATTTAGGTACAGCGAACACCCTTATTATACATAATGACAAGGTAGTTGTCGATAGCCCATCCATCGTTGCCAGAGATAGAATTAGCGGAAAAATCATTGCAGTTGGTAAAGAAGCTAATATGATGCAAGGTAAAACCCATGAGAATATAAAAACCATTAGACCATTGAAAGATGGTGTAATTGCCGATTTTGATGCATCTGAAAAGATGTTAATGATGTTCATTAAGAACATTCCGGCATTAAAGAAAAAATGGTTTCCACCAGCATTGCGTTTGGTGATTTGTATACCTTCTGGTATTACCGAAGTTGAAATGCGTGCGGTAAAAGAATCTGCCGAACGTGTAAACGGTAAAGAAGTGTATCTAATTCACGAACCAATGGCTGCGGCAATAGGTATCGGTTTAGATATTATGCAACCAAAAGGTAACATGATTGTAGATATAGGTGGTGGTACTACTGAAATTGCAGTTATTGCTTTAGGTGGTATTGTTTGTGATAAATCGGTGAAAATTGCAGGTGATGTATTTACGAATGACATCATTTATTACATGCGTACGCAACACAACTTATATGTTGGTGAGAGTACAGCAGAAGCAATTAAAATTGAAATAGGTTCTGCAACTGAAGATTTACAATCTCCACCTGATGAAAAATCTGTACAGGGTCGTGATTTGTTGACAGGTAAACCAAAGCAAGTTCAAATATCTTACAGAGAAATAGCAAAAGCTTTAGATAAATCTATTCTACGTGTTGAAGATGCGGTTATGGAAACATTATCTCAAACTCCGCCAGAATTAGCTGCAGATATTTACAACACAGGTATTTATCTTGCAGGCGGTGGCTCTATGCTACGTGGATTGGATAGAAGGTTGTCTCAAAAAACCGACCTGCCAGTTTATATTGCAGAAGATCCATTACGTGCCGTAGTACGTGGAACGGGTATCGCATTAAAGAATTTAGAACGCTACAAGAGTATATTAATTAAGTAAGAAGTTCATTTTACGAACCGCTTCTTAAGTGATGGCAGAAAACCTTGAAGAAATTTCAAGAGCAATTTATTAATGAGTATTGATAGAACTTCGAGGCTTGCCTCGAAGTAGCTTGCCTAACGGCAGTCAGATTTAAATCTCGATTATCGAGTAAAAATTTAGGGGTGAATGCAACAGATCATAAATTTTCTAATTAGGTATAAGATATTCTTACTTTACCTTTTTCTGTTATTAATTTCTTGCATTTTTACGTTTCAATCGCATTCGTACCATCAATCTAAATTTTTAAATTCTTCTAACTATATTTCAGGAAGTATCTATACTTTTTCAGATAATGTAACTTCATATTTTGGTTTAAGGGAAGAAAACAACAAACTTGTTGAAGAAAATAAAAGACTTAGAGATAAACTCTTTAACAATGTAGTTCTTTCACCTTCACTAATAGATTCCACTTCTGTAGATTACGAAGTTGTTAGAGGTCGTGTCATCAATAACAGCTATGCTGATCAACGTAACTACATTACTATCAACAAAGGTAAAAATGATAGTATTGTACAAGACATGGGCGTTATTACAGACAAGGGTATTTTAGGTATCGTTGAAAATACATCAGATAAATTTTCTACCGTACAGAGTATTTTAAGTGACAAATCTAACATAAACGCAAAAATCAAAAACTCTAATCACTTTGGGTCTTTAGTTTGGGAAAATACCACAGATTACAATGTTGTTCAATTAATAGACATTCCAAGACTAGTACCACTTACCATAGGTGATACCATTGTCACAGGAGCCATGAGCAGCATCTTCCCAGAAAACATTCCTATTGGTACGATTAAAAGATTTGATTTAGACAACTCAAAAAGTTTCTATTTTATAGATGTAGAACTATTTAATGATATGACTAATATTGGTAATATTTATATCATTAGAAATTTGAACCGAAAAGAGGTTTTAGAATTAGAAGCAGAAACAGAAGCCAATGATTAATAGTACTACATTTTTAATTGTACTCCGATTTATATTATTGGTACTATTGCAGGTACTGGTATTCAATAAACTGAATTTCTTTGGCTATATAAATCCGCTGATATATATTCTTTTCTTGTATTGGTATCCTATCAAACAAAATAGAACTACCTTTATAATACTATGCTTTTTCCTAGGACTTTGCGTAGATATTTTTTCTGACACACTTGCCATAAACGCAGCAGCTACCGTTACCATAGCTTATCTTCGACCAACCATTATGCGTTTTGTCTTTGGTGTCAATTATGAATTTCAAAGTTTTAAGTTAAACAACAGTACAAAGGCACAACAATTCACGTTTTTAGCGTTATTGATTATAATACATCACTTGGTATACTTCACGTTAGAAATTTTCAGCTTTTCAAACAGCTTGTTAATTTTACAGAAAACGGTAATTGTCAGTATTTCCACATTGATTTTAGGCATGTTGTTCAGTACATTATTCAGCAGTAAAAAAGAATGAGAAAAATTCTTTTATCATTAATTATAGTTGTCATCGCAATTACCTTTTTGGGAAGGCTATCCTATTTGCAAATTTTTAGTTTTTCTGCGGAGCAAGTTCTAGAGGATCCGGCAATTAAAGCGATATATGATTATCCTGAAAGAGGCTACATTTATGATCGTAACGGTCATCTGTTAGTTGGTAATGACCCTGCTTACGATGTCATGGTTATACCTAGAGAAGTTCAACCTTTAGACACCCTTGAGTTTTGTGGGCTATTGGGAATTGACAAAGAAAAATTCGTTGAAAAATTAAGAAGAGCCAGAGTATACTCACCAAGACTACCTTCAGTATTGGTTCCACAACTTTCTAAACAAGATTACGCAAAGCTACAAGAGAAAATGCGTAAGTATAAGGGCTTCTATATTCAAAAAAGATCTTTACGGTATTATGACACCCCTAGTGCTGCAAATGTTTTAGGCTATATTAGTGAAGTAAATGAAGGTGATTTAGCAGTTAATAAATATTATGTTCAAGGTGAACTGAAAGGTAGAACGGGAGTTGAACGTTACTACGAAGATTTATTAAGAGGCAGAAAAGGTGTACAATACATTCAGAAAGATAGATTCAACAGAGATATAGGTCCATATAAAAATGGAACCATAGATACCTTACCTGAACAAGGGAAACAAATAAGCATCACCATTGATAAAGCGTTGCAAGAATATGGCGAATTATTAATGAATGGTAAAAGAGGTGGTATTGTGGCCATAGAGCCTGCAACGGGTGAAATCCTTTCCATGATATCAGGACCAACCTATGATCCTGCATTATTAGTAGGGCGTGAGCGTTCAAAAAATTATACTAAACTTTATAATGATACAATTGCAAACCCAACATGGGATCGCTCTATTCATGCTCAACAACCTCCGGGCTCTCCTTTTAAAACACTAAATGCATTAATAGCTTTACAGGAAGGTGTTTTAGACGAAAATACAACCATACAATGCTACCACGGTTTCTATGTGGGTAAGAAAAAAAGAGGTTGCCACTGTGGTGGTGGTTTACGAAGTTTGAATAAAGGAATATCGCAATCATGCAATGCTTATTTTGCAGGAGCATTCAGGAAAATATATGAAAAGTTCGAAACTACTGATGAAGGTATGGATGTGTGGGAAAAACACATGAAAAGCTTTGGTCTAGGTGACTATCTAGGTTATGATTTACCATTCGGGCAAAAAGGGCGTATACCTAACAAAGAATATTACGATAAATGGTATGGTGATAATAGATGGAGTTCTTCTTATATCATCTCTAATGCTATTGGGCAAGGTGAAATTTTAGCAACACCTGTTCAGTTGGCAAATATGACGGCTGCTATTGCCAATAGAGGACATTACTTTACACCACATATTCTAAAGAAAATTGAAGGTAAAGATATTACAGAACCTAAATTTACCGAAGCTAAGCACACTACCATAGACCCAAAGCATTTTGAGCCCGTAGTTCAAGGTATGGCAGATGTCTATGTAAGTGGTACAGCTAGATGGTTGCAAATACCAGGTATCGAAGTAGCAGGTAAAACAGGTACCGCCGAGAATTTTACGAAAATAGATGGTGTACGTACACAATTGACAGATCACTCGGTTTTCGTAGCTTTTGCACCCGTCGATAATCCTAAAATTGCCATAGCGGTATATATTGAAAATGGATATTTTGGATCAAGATACGCCGGACATATCGCTACTCTTATGATTGAAAAATACCTTAAAGGTGAAATCACCTTAAAGACCCTTGAGAAGAGAATGCTAGAAAAAACATTAGAAGCAGAATACGCGAAACCCTACAGTGGGGAGGAGTTTAAAATAAACGAGCGTGTCTGGTAGAAGCATCTTAAAAAGAATTGACTGGTTAAGTGTTTTCATCTATTTCGCACTTGTTTTTATTGGCTGGATCAATATTTACTCTAGTACATTTACAGACGAGCATAGCTCCATCTTTGATTTCAGTACACTTTACGGAAAACAGTTATTTTTTATAGGCGTTAGTTTAGTTACTATAGTTGTGGTACTTGCCTTAGAGGTAAATTTCTACGAACGATTTTCTAGTTTACTATACCTCATTTCTATGGTCTCGCTACTAGGGCTGTTTGTTTTTGGTAAAACTATTGCCGGTGCAACATCTTGGTACGACCTTGGTTTTTTTAACCTACAACCTTCAGAACTTGCAAAAGTGGCTACTGCACTGGCGCTCGCTAAATATCTCAGCGATATACAAACAGATATTAAACGTAGAAAAGATCAGTTCTATGCTATTCTAATTATACTTATACCAGCTATTTTAATTATACCACAACCAGATCCCGGTAGTGCACTAGTTTTCTTTGCAATGATTTTTGTAATTTTCAGAGAAGGCTTACCACTTTACTATTTAGTTATTCTACTAAGTTTTATTCTCATTTTTGTTATTACCTTAATGTTTGGTACTGTTTGGCTTATTATTGGTCTAGTTCTAATGATTATACTTTTATATGCATTAAAGCGTAAAACATTAAAAATCCCAGTGATTCCGCTTAGTCTTATTAGTGTAGCGGTAATTCTATTCTCCCTTTCGGTAAATTTCGTTTTCAATAACGTGTTTGAGCAACGACATAGAGATCGCTTTGGACTATGGTTACGATTAGAAAAAGACCCTAACAAATTAGAGCAGATTAGAAAATCTATAGGATACAATACTTATCAATCTGAAAAAGCAATCGAATCTGGCGGATTCTTCGGAAAAGGTTTTCTTGAAGGCACACGTACAAAAGGAGATTTTGTACCTGAACAGCACACAGATTATATTTTCAGCACTGTTGGTGAAGAATGGGGCTTTTTAGGTACCGCAACAGTAATCATTCTATTTACCGTATTATTTCTAAGGTTAATCTCTTTAGCCGAACGACAGAAAAATGCCTTTGCCAGAATGTATGGCTATGGCGTTATATCTATTTTATTAATACACTACTTTATTAATATAGGTATGGTAATAGGTATTTTACCTACTATTGGTATTCCACTACCCTTCTTTAGTTATGGTGGATCCGGGCTCTTATTCTTTACTATTCTACTCTTTATTTTCTTGAAATTGGATACGAATAGATTGAAAGAGAGTTTCTAAAACTTCCACCCAGTAGTATTCTTACTCCCTTCGAAAGCACTTTGTTGTTTTTCTGATAGTTGGGCAAAAAAGTCAATTCCAGTTTCTTTTTCTATCTCATCAACAGACACTACGAAATTACGTAAAGATGTAAATTGAGGTTTATTCGGCATTAAAAAAGACAGGGTATATATCTTATCTCCCTTTTTACGGGCAATAATCTTATAGAAAGCATCGGGCACATCAACATCTTCTTGTCCGATCTCTTCTAATCCACTTTCTAACACGCCACCGGTAAACACATATAAAGTTCCATACTGCTTCGCCCAGCGTCTTGTTTGCTGCTCTAAGTCGTTCCAAATACCAGCATTGAACTCTCTATCTTGCGGACTTATATTACTTGTATAAAAAGTTTCATTGTATGCCTGTAACGAGAATCTACGATCACCAGCTGGTAGTAAATGTCCACGATCATAACCAGACCCCTTATAATTACGCCAGTCTGCAGATTTAGAGGAAACATATGGGTCCTCTATAAAATACGGTCGTTTTCTATCATCATATGTTAAGTGACTTTTGTCAAGAGTATACGCTACCCACTCTGCTTGTTCATATGGTTCATTATAAGACAATGTAAAATATTCATGATTTACAATTTCACCAGTAGTTGACGACGGAAGCAGCTCTTTAGGGAATTCATTTGAAATTGGTTCCTTATCACTATTTGAATAAGTAGCCGGAGTATAAAAGTTTTCAAATAACCAAAAGCCAATTACACATACTAGAATTAAAATACTATAAAGAGATCCATTTTTTTTGCGGTATGCCATACGCCAAAATTACCTAATTTTGTAAGATATATGATAAATTACCGACCAATAAACCTAGTAAATAAAGTCTAAACGAAAGGAAAATTATGATGTTAACTTGGAAAGATGTAATTCATTTTTCAGTGAATGGTAACCCTGAGCCTGACAGAAGAGTTGAAAAAACAGAACAGGAATGGAAAGAGATTTTGACACCTGAACAGTTTAGAGTTACTCGAAAAAAAGGCACTGAAGCTCCGCATTCTGGTGCACTTTGTACTGCTCATGAAGCAGGGAAGTATGAATGTGTTTGTTGCGGCACTCCATTATTTGACTCTACTATTAAATTTGAATCTGGTACCGGGTGGCCTAGCTTTACACAACCTATTAAAGAGAATGCTATAAAATATCATAAAGACTCTTCCTTCGGAATGATTCGAGTAGAAGTGATGTGTAATACTTGCGATGCGCATTTGGGACATATATTCCCTGATGGACCAGAACCTAGCGGATTACGCTACTGCATTAATTCTGAATCTATGCAATTAGAAAAGGAGGAATCGAATGACTAATACAAAATTAGAAATCGCGACAGTTGGCGGTGGCTGCTTTTGGTGTACCGAAGCGGTATTTCAAGAAGTAAAAGGTATACATAATGTAGTTTCTGGGTATACAGGTGGAAAAGCTCCAGGAAGACCCACGTATAGAGAAATATGTTCAGGGTTAACTGGTCATGCAGAAGTAGTTCAAGTTACTTTTGATCCCACCATCATTTCTTATGAAGATATTCTGATAATTTTCATGACAACCCACGACCCCACCTCTTTAAATAGACAGGGTGCCGATGCTGGAACTCAATATCGTTCTGTCATTTATTTTCATAATGACGAACAAGAGAAAAAAGCAAAAATAGTATTGAACGAGATGCAAGTGGTATATGAAAAGCCTATTGTAACCGAGTTAAGTCCTTTAGGAATTTTCTATGATGCTGAAGAGGATCATCAAGATTACTACAAGAATAATTCTGAGCAAGGCTATTGCCAGGTTGTTATCAATCCGAAGTTGGCAAAGCTTAGAAAGTTACATGCAGACAAGCTTATATCTTAGTATGTAGTTCGGTTTATCTTAAGAGATATTCTATTCAACTACAGTAATTTTCAGTTCACCTTTAAAAACTTAAAACTTTTTAAAGGTGAACTTACTTTTGAGTCATCATAACATTAAAACCTACTTATTATGAATTCTCAAAAATCTTTTTATTACATCGCTTTAGGGCTTTTCGCTATCGCTGTTATAGGTTCTATCATCAATTCATTCTTAAACTATGAGATGGTTGCTGAAACATTTACAAAACTTGGCTACCCGGTTTATCTAATACATGTTCTTGGTGTATGTCAATCTTTAGGTCTTATCTTAATTCTGTTCAACAAATCTCATTGGTCTTTAGAATGGGTATATGCTGGCTTCTTTATGAATTACACATTGGGTGCTATTGCCCATTTATCTATAAAAGATGGTAACGGAGCATCTGCGGTAATATGTATCGTACTTTTATTTGTAACATACATTCAAAGTAAAAAAATACGTAGTACAAATAATGAATTAGCTAAATTTGGAAAACCCGAGCACGCTAAATTTATTTAAAATATTTGCACATAAAAAAGCCGCTATATAAGTTATATAGCGGCTTTACTATTTTATAAAATAAGAACTCTAATTCTTAACACTAGCTAGTTTACCTTGCTTAATGTTGTTCATTTTTAAATCTTCTAATACGTTTACAGCTTCTTCAACATAAACATCTTTTGCTAAATTTTTATGCCATCTATTACGCTTTTCACGTAAAACAGAATCTTTAGTGAACAATTGCTCTTCATAACCTAAAGATTTAAACGTAAGTTTAGAATCATAATCGGTTAACTTTTTAAAGTAGTTCGATTGCTCTTTATCCTTGTTTTTCTCTTCCTTATAAGTGTCAAAATTTAAAGAAATCTCTGTTTCATCTTGCTCAGCTTTCAACCACTTTGCATTCTCTTCTATCAACTTAATTTGTTGACTAGTTGCCATTCTTTTTTCACTATCGGCAATAGTTTTCTCATAGTTAATATAACCATCCCAAGCTTTATAATCAGCAGGTGTGATTTTATCCCATCCTAACGGATTAGATTGATCTCTTTCTCCTAAATCAATATAGCTATATCTGTCTGGTACAACGATATCACTCTTAACACCTTCTAACTGCGTAGAACCACCGTTAATTCTATAGAACTTCTGAGTAGTAATTTTAATAGCACCTAAATCTCCGTGTTCATTACTACGTAACATATTGTTCAACGGTATAACGTTCTGTACCGTTCCTTTTCCAAAAGTCTGCTTACTACCTATTACAATAGCTCTTTTATAATCTTGCATTGCAGCGGCTAAAATTTCAGAAGCAGAAGCAGATAATTCGTTTACTAGAATTACCAACGGGCCATCCCACTGAATTCTTTCATCTTTATCATCATAAACATCTTTGCCTTTATCTTTAGATTGCACTTGAACAATAGGACCATCTTTAATAAACAAACCTGCCATTTCAACAACAGTCTTTAAAGATCCACCTCCATTATCACGTAAATCTAGAATTAGACCTTCCATGCCTTCTTCTTTTAAACGCTCTACTTCTTTAGCAACATCCGTTGCCGCATTTCTTTCGCTATAATCATTGAAATCAACATAGAATTTTGGAAGATTTATAATTCCGAATTTTTCTTCTCCTTTAATAATATTCGCAGATTTCGCATACGACTCTTCTAACTCAACAACGTCTCTTGTTAAAGAAACAACATCCAAAGAACCATCTACCTTTTTAACAGTTAAATCTACAATAGTACCTTGTGCACCTTTTATTAGTTTAATAGCATCGTCTAAACGCATACCTACAATATTTATAGGCTCTTCTCCATTCTGACCAACTTTGATAATTTCATCACCAACTTCTAATCGCGCATCTCTCCATACTGGTCCGCCAGAAATAATTTCTACAATTTTTGCCCCTTCAGCTTTTTTCTGAAGTCTTGCACCAATACCTTCAAACTTACCTGACATGCTGGTATCAAACTTCTCTTTCTCTTCTGGAGCGAAGTAAAATGTATGTGGGTCAAATTCATCTACAATAGTATTGATGT
Organism: Maribacter aquivivus; assembly: GCF_900142175.1. Classification (NCBI taxonomy): domain Bacteria; kingdom Pseudomonadati; phylum Bacteroidota; class Flavobacteriia; order Flavobacteriales; family Flavobacteriaceae; genus Maribacter; species Maribacter aquivivus. The sequence continues at coordinate 290,817 of NZ_FQZX01000001.1, forward strand.
ATTGTACGAACCAATCTTTACGTTCTAAATCACTTACAAAATCAAAGAACTCATCCAAAGTAGTTTCTGTAGATTTTCTTGATTCTTCTTCTGCCTCTTTTAGCGAGTGTGCAGTATGATCATGCTCATCTGTACTTTCGATTTCGTCATTCTCCATATGAGAAATTTTAGAATCAAACGTACCTAAGGTGGCATATTTCAATTGCTTTCTCCAACGTTCTTTAAGCTCTTTTCTATCTGCAGCAAATGGCTCTTCATCATATTTAATACTGATGCTTTCATTCTCAGAATAATCAAAAGGAGTTTCTAAGACTTCTTTATAAATTCCTTTTGCATCGCCCATACGCTCCATCAATCTTTCATATACTACATTGAAAAATGTGATATCTGTATTTTTGATTTCATCGTCTATCTGATACTTGTACTTTTCAAATTCTGCGATATCTGATGCTATAAAATATCTCTTGGTAGGATCAATTACATCAATAAAATCTTCAAAGACATGTACCGAAAAATCATCATCAAGCGCTTTTGGCTCATAATGTCCTTTTTCTAACACATAGGTTATTAAATCTAACAACAATTTATCCTTATCGTCATTTTCAAAAGTCTTATTTGTAAAACTGCATGATGCTACAGCTGCAAGCATCAACAATAGTACGTAGGCTAAATTTCTTTTCATAAAATTATCTTTTACTTTCCTTTTCAATATCTCCGAATTTGAGGGTTGTAAGCAACATATAAAGCTACTTAAACCCCTAAGGTAAAGAAAAAACCATGCCAATTAAATGTGCTTAGAACTAATTTTTTGTTAAACGGCATTTCGGGCTTATCATATTTAAAAACGTATTTTTACTACAGAAAGTATATGATATGGAAAAACCACTGATTTTAATAACGAATGATGACGGAATTACTGCGCCTGGTTTACGCATGCTAATTACGATAATGAAAAAAATAGGCGATGTGGTTGTGGTAGCGCCAGACAGTCCGCAATCTGGTATGGGGCATGCCATTACATTGGATACTGCGCTATTTTCTAAAAAAATGAAAATAGACCTTGACCAAGATGGTATAGATGAATATAGTTGTAGTGGTACACCTGCTGATTGTGTAAAATTAGCGCTTCAAGAAATACTACCAAAAAGACCCGACATTTGTGTTAGTGGCATTAACCACGGCTCTAACTCTTCAATAAATGTTATTTATTCAGGCACTATGAGTGCTGCGGTAGAAGCGGGAATCGAAGGAATTCCTGCCATTGGTTTTTCATTATGTGACTATAGCTGGAACGCTGATTTCTCTCAAGCTCAAGATTTTATTCATGACATTGTCACCCAAGCTTTAGCAAACGGAATTCCGAAAGGCACAGTATTAAACGTGAATATACCTAAGCTTAAAAAAGAGGAAATAAAAGGTATAAAAGTGTGTAGGCAGGCAAAAGCAAATTGGAAAGAAAAATTCGATAAGCGAACCAACCCTATGGGTAAAGATTACTATTGGCTTACCGGAGAATTTGAATTACTAGACAAAGGTGAAGATACTGACGAATGGGCACTGGCAAACGGATATATTTCTGTTGTACCTATCCAATTCGATTTAACTGCCCATCATGTCATTCAAGAATTGAATACTTGGGAGCTTTAGTAAATCACTGTTTAAATATTTAATTATACCGCACAATTATTTTAAATGAATACCAAAAAAGAAATTCTAATAGGCTTTATAGTAGGTATCATAGCAAATGCTCTTGGTACATTACTATACATTCTTATATTTTCAGACTTAAGCATTACCGAAACTTTTGAAGCCGCTGTTAATCAAGAACATGTTGGCAGCCTTTTGGCATTAGGCGCTATTCTAAACCTAGTTGCTTTTTTTGGATTTCTAAAAATTAAAAGGGACATTAGAGCTAAAGGGGTTTTGATCGCTACAATTTTAACGGCTTTCTTGATTCTTTACTACAAAGTATTTTAAAATGAAGTACTACATTATTGCAGGCGAAGCTTCTGGTGATCTTCATGGCTCTAATTTAATTAAGGCGCTGAAGAAACAAGATTCCAATGCTGACATTAGATGTTGGGGTGGTGACTTAATGCAACAGGCAGGCGGAACTTTAGCCAAACACTACAAAGAATTGGCTTTTATGGGGTTTCTAGAAGTTGTTCTCAACCTAAATGTCATTTTTAAAAACATAAAATTCTGTAAGCAAGACATTGCAGCTTTCAACCCTGATGCTATTATTTTTATTGATTATTCCGGATTTAATTTAAGAATTGCTAAATGGGCAAAAGAGAACAATTTTTTGACCAACTATTATATTTCTCCTCAAATATGGGCTTCTAGGGAAGGTAGAATAGAGAAGATAAAGGCAACAGTAGACCACATGTATGTAATTCTGCCTTTTGAGAAAGAATTTTACGAAAAGAAACACAATTACCCAGTCAATTTTGTAGGGCACCCATTACTAGACGCCATTGACAATAGACCAAAATTAAACGAAGCTAAATTTAGATCAGATAACGGCATAGATCAGAGTAAACCAATAATAGCATTACTACCTGGCAGTCGCAAACAAGAAGTTCAAAAAATGCTTTCTTTGATGCTTTCCTTAACCAACGACTTTGCTGAATATGAATTTGTTATTGCAGGCGCACCTAGTTTAGACAAAGAATTCTACGCTACTTTTCTTACCAATGCGAATGTAAAGTTCATTCAAAACAAAACTTACGAATTACTTTCTATATCAACTGCTGCTTTAGTTACTAGTGGCACCGCAACTTTAGAAACTGCCTTATTTAAAGTGCCACAAGTAGTATGCTACAAGGCAAATTGGATTTCTTATCAAATTGCTAAACGTATTATCACTTTAGAATATATTTCTTTGGTTAACCTTATCATGAAAAAGGAAGTAGTTAAAGAATTAATACAAGATGATTTCACCAAGCAGAATCTAAAAAAGGAGCTGACCTTAATTTTAGATGGGGAAGCTAGAAGTAAACAACTGGCTGAATATGATGAGTTAATTGCAAAATTGGGTGGTTCTGGAGCTAGTGCTGAGGCTGCTTCGCTTATCATTGCAAATGCTAAAATTTCATAGCTTTATTATTTTTAAAAAATAATTCTATAATTTTGGAGTTACACGTACTACAAGGTACACTCTATTTTATGCGCATATTACCATATTTTATTATCATTTGCTTTTTAGCCAGTTGCGGAGTCAAAAAGACGAGCACTTCTGACAAAGAGCGAAAAATATCTGTTGCTGCCGCAAATAATGCTAGAACAGGAAATGTTACCGAACCTACAAGAACAGAAGAACGAAGAGCAATAACTTCTTCAACGCACACAAAGGCCGACGAAATTATTAATACTGCCCTTTCATTTTCAGGTACACGCTATAAGTTTGGCGGTACCACCAAAAAAGGAATGGACTGCTCTGGTCTATTATATATTTCTTTTGGCGAACATGATGTGCAACTGCCTAGAACTTCTATTCACATGGCAGAAGAAGGTCATCGTGTTACTGTTAAAAATGTAGAAAAGGGCGACTTGCTATTTTTTAAGACTTCAAGAGGCTCTAAACGCATTAACCATGTAGGTATGGTGGTAGGTACAGACAATAACGAAATTACATTTATACACGCATCAACATCACGTGGTGTTACCGTTTCATCTTTACGAGACGGATTCTGGAACCAAGCATTTGTAAAGGCTACAAGAATATTATAGCATGAAACTCTTAGCGTTTATTCCTATCAGATTAACGCTTTTACTCATCCTTGGAATTTTAATAGGTTACTTTTTTTCCTTTAACTTATTATATACTCTTCTTTTCACAACTTTTCTTTTTCTACTATTAGCTTTTATTTTCTTTTTTGAAAAGAATACAAAATCGATTTTATTTGGAACCATTGCCGCGCTAACATTCGTATCATTAGGCATTTTTAGTTACACTGCTGCACAACCTAAATATTATAGCAGTCACTACAGCAATCACCAAAATACCAGTAACGAACTGTGGACGTTAAAAATCAAAGAAGTTCTAAAACCTAATCAGTTTTCGACCCGCTATTTAGCCTTGGTAAAAAGTATTGGTAATGAACATGTAAGTGGCACTATTCTTCTCACCATACCAAAAGATGCAGTGAATTTAAACTTAGCTATCGATGATGAATTTGTTACTTACGCCAAAGTCAAACCTATTTCTTCTCCACTAAACCCTCATCAATTTAATTATAAAAAATATCTGGAGAATCTAGGTGTATATCATAGTATACGAATAGAACATGATAAGCTTGTGAAAATTAAAAGTTCGCAAACTACCCTTCTCGGCATCGCAGCAAGAGCTCGAAATCATATTATTAAAAAACTTGATAAAGAAAATTTTGGAGCAGATGAATTAGGAGTCATACAGGCACTATTGCTTGGGCAGCGTTCAGATATTTCAGAAGAAACGTATACCAACTACCAGAAAGCTGGTGCTGTGCATATTTTAGCAGTATCTGGTTTACACATTGGTATTTTACTCTTGGTTATTCAATTTCTATTGAGTCCGATGAAAAACATACCTAATGGGCGAACCTTTATTTTAATTCTATCAGTTCTCTTTTTATGGGGTTTTGCTTTTATTGCCGGGTTGTCTGCTAGTATTATTCGTGCTACTACGATGTTCACCTTTGTGGCATATGCATTATATTTAAACAGACCCAGCAACACCTTCAATATACTTGCGCTTTCCATACTATTTATTCTACTATTTATCAATCCGAATTTATTGTTTCAAGTCGGATTTCAAATGAGCTATGCAGCTGTTTTTGCTATACTTTGGATTTTTCCCTTGCTTAAACAATTATGGTTTCCGAAGAATAAAGTGGTACGCTACTTTTGGCAATTGCTATGTGTTAGTATAGCCGCACAATTAGGAGTTCTACCAATTAGTTTATTCTATTTTCATCAGTTTCCTGGACTGTTCTTTATTTCGAATTTAGTGATTGTACCTGCTTTGGGAGTGATTCTTGGTATGGGAATTTTAGTGATTGCATTATCACTATTAAACTGGCTCCCCACTAAATTAGTATGGTTTTATAATGAAATCATTGGTTTAATGAATAGCTTAATAGCTTGGGTGGCAAAACAAGAAAGTTTTATTTTCAGTGCTATCTCTTTTGATTTTATTCAACTATTGTTAAGTGTTTTGGTTCTGGTAATGGGCGTAGAACTTTGTACAAAACTCAACTACAAACGAATAGTTTTCTTCTTATTAAGTATTCTATGTTTTCAAGGTTGGACAATCTATCAGGAATATGAAACTCACAACAAGTCGCAAGTATTGGTGTTACATCAAACGAGAAAGAGTCTCATTTTTAACAAAAGCGGAGATGATTTATCCATCTTAACAGATCTTGATAATAAACCTGATTATCTAATTTCTGATTATGTAACTGCTGAACGTATAGATTCTGTTCGATATTATTCTTTAAAAAATAGCTATGCTTTTGAAGATGAATTACTCTTGATCATTGATAGTACCGGAATTTATCCGAAGTCGGCATCCCATAAAATTCTACTAACACAATCACCAAAAATCAACCTAGATAGATTGCTAGACAGCATCAGTCCAAAAGTGATAATAGTAGATGGCAGTAACTACAAAAGCTATGTTGAACGCTGGGAAGCGACCTGTATAAAAAATAAAATCCCTTTTCACTATACTGGTGAAAAGGGAGCTTATTATTTTGAGTAGTATAAATTAATGCACTTTACCCATCATTTTTTTAATCAATGGAGATGCAACTAGTACTATTAATGCTGCACCTAGCGCGTATTTTGCAACAAGACCAAATCCATCTGTATAGATACCTAAAGTTTCGAAACCTCCAACATTTTTATCAGTGCTTTCAATTGCTAATTGTTTACCAATGAAACCTACAATCTGAAAAGCAAATGCTGATGCTAAAAACCATATACCCATCATAAATGCAACGATTCGCTTAGGTGATAAATCGGTGATTTTTGATAATCCTACTGGCGACATTAATAATTCACCTACGGAGATTAAGAAGTACATAATTAACAAATAAGAAAAAGGTACCATACCATTCGAGTCAGCACTACCACTACTCATTGAAAGAATCAAGAAACTTATACCTGCAAATGCCAATCCTAAACCAAACTTATATGGTGTTCTAGGATCTAGATTTTTCTTCTTTAAATAGGTAAACAACATTGATATAGGAATAGATAATATGATGATATACATTGAATTTAATGCATTTGTTTGTGATGCATCTATAAAAGTCAAATTAACATTACGTGCAGCAAACAAAGTGATAATACTTCCTGAAAGTTCATGAAAACCCCAGAAAATTGTAATAAAAAATGTAAATAAAATAGCTACTATTAATTTTTTACGCTCTTCTGCAGTTGCCTCTATTAATATTTTCAATAGAAATGCACCAATTGCTATCGCAATTAAATAGAAGATAATATTTACAATGTTATTGCCCTCTAAAAAGCTACCTTTTTCCCCTAATGATTTGTAAGCAGAAAGTAAATAAGCAATCACAGGAACTGACAATACCGCTAAAATCGGTATCATTAAACCCTGTTTTACACCTAATATTGGTTTATCTAAAATAGTTTCAGTTGGAGGCAAACCTTTATCTCCAAATACATTTTTATTAATACCACTCCAAAAAGCGATTAATCCTAATAACATACCAATACCTGCAAGACCAAAACCATAATGCCATCCATAAGTTTTACCTAACCAACCACAAAGTAATGGTGCAGCAAAACCTCCAATATTAATACCCATATAAAAGATAACAAAACCCGAATCTTTTCGAATATCACCATCTTTATAAAGAGAACCGACAAAAGTGGAAATATTCGGTTTAAAAAAACCATTCCCAACAACTATTAAAGCTAGGGCTAGAAAGAATGCATAATTGTTTTCTACAGCTAATACAAAATGTCCGAATGCCATTAAAATACCCCCCAAAAAAATAGATTTACGCATGCCTAATATTTTATCAGATATGCGCCCTCCAATTACTGTAGATGCGTAAACCAATGAACCATAAGAGGCATAAACCGCTGCCGCTGCAAAATCCCTAGTAGCTAATGCCTCAAAAACAACATTAACCATGTAAAGCGTTAGCAGTGCACGCATACCGTAGAAACTAAATCGCTCCCACAATTCAGCAAAAAACAAATAAAATAAACCTTTTGGATGCCCAAACAATTGCTGCTCTTCGACTGGTTTAATCGTATTTTCCATATAATTAATTTAAAATTTTTGAGTGCTTAGTTTTGATTAAAGTTTTTCTTTTATAAAATTGGTCATCTTATTGAAAAGGTGAATTCTTGTGTTTCCACCATAAATTCCATGATTTTTATCAGGATAAATTCCCCAATCAAATTGCTTATCTGCCTGTATTAAAGCTTCGATCATTCGCATGGAGTTTTGCACGTGTACATTATCATCTCCTGTACCATGTATTAACAAATAATCACCTTCTAACAACTGCGGATAATTAAATGGAGAGTTGTCATCATAACCACTTGGGTTTTCTTGCGGCGTTTGCATGTAGCGTTCCGTATAAATAGTATCATAAAAAGCCCATGATGTAACAGGCGCAACGGCAATTGCCATTTCAAAAGTATCGTTACCTTTTAAAATACAATTAGTTGACATAAAGCCACCATAGCTCCAACCCCATATACCGGTTCTTTCTTCATCTATATACGGTAATTCACTTAATTTTTTAGCTGCAGCAATTTGATCTTCTACCTCATATTTGCCTAATTCTTTTTGAGTAACTTTTTTGAAATCTCTTCCTTTGAATCCGGTTCCACGACCATCTACACATGCTACAATATACCCTTCCGCTACTAACATTTGGTGCCAGTAATCATTAGCGCCCATCCAACTATTACTGACATTTTGCGAACCAGGACCACTATACTGATACATAAACAAAGGATACTTTTTTGAAGGATCAAAATCTTTAGGTTTGATCATGTACATATTAAGATCATTGCCATTAATAGAAATTGTAGAGAACTCTTTCGGACTCACAGCATACCCTTCTAATCTCTTCAACAATTGACTATTGTCTTTTATATCTTTAATCTTCTTACCATTAATAGCTTGGTGTAAAGTATATACCTGAGGCATTTCTGCACTAGAAAATGTATTAATGAAATATGTAAAATCAGTACTAAAAGAAGCGTTGTTTGTTCCTTTGATTACAGCTAAACCTTTTTTATCATCACCACCGCTACTAATATTATAGACCCCACGGTTTATAGAACCATTTTCAGTTGATTGATAGTAAATTTTATCTTCATTTTGGTCGTAACCGTAGTATTTGGTTACTTCCCAATCGCCTTTTGTAATCTGATTCATTAAACTACCATCTTCCCCATAAAGGTAAATATGGTTCCAGCCATCTTTTTCGCTAGTCCAAATAAAGCTATCATCTTCTAAAAATGTTAGGTTATCGGTAATGTCTACATACGCATCATCTTTTTCTTCTAACAAAACAGTTACTTCACCTTTTTTTGCATTTACCGCATACATGGTTAAATGATCTTGATGCCTGTTCAAGGTTTGAACACTCAACATATTTTTATTATTCATCCATTTAATACGCGGAATGTAATACGCATTATTGGTGTTTACTGCAGAAATTGCTCCACTTGCAACATCTAAAAGATGCAACGTAACTATAGAATTGTTCTCACCAGCTTTTGGATATTTAAATACATGTGGTTGTTGGTATAATCCCGTACCATAAACATCCATAGAAAACTCTGGAACATTGGTTTCATCAAAACGAAGAAATGCAATTTTAGAACCATCGGCATTCCATTCAAAAGCACGAACAAAAGCAAACTCCTCTTCATAAACCCAGTCGGTAACACCATTGATGATTTTATTGGTTACTCCGTCAGTAGTAATCTGTCTGGTTTCTCCTGACACCATGTTAAAAATGTAAATATTATTACTCTTTACATAGGCAACCTGACTACCATTTGGAGATAATAACGGTTCTTGTATTTTGTCTGCACTAATTTTCACTAACTTTTTTGTAGCTATATCGTACACATAAAAAATGCCTAAAGTAGAGTGTCTAAAAATAGGCTCTACTTCTGTAGATAATAAAATCTTTTTTTCATCTGAACTAAAATCATAAGATGAAAACGAAGGAATATCTGCTAAATCTGCAGAAGAAACTACTGTACCTACTTTTTCTAATGTTTTGTAATCGTATTTATCAACCGTAGTAATTTGGCTGAACCTATTCGAATTAAGAACTGTATACTGGGTGCCATTCTTCATAGATCTAAGGGCATCCATCCCTTCTGTTCTAAAAGCGCCTTGATATATTTCAGCAACTTCAATCTGTTTTTCCTGTGCCCAAGTAATTGCAGTGAATGAAAGTAAAATCAACGCAAATAAGTGTGTTTTTCGCATAAATAATTGAATTTTGTTAAATCTCTCAAGTTTACCACTATTTCCTCAAAAAAACACGCTTTACAGTGAAAAAGAAAGCGGTTTTAACGCTTTGCCCTTAGAAACTAGATTATAGTCAATATGCTTATCTTTACAACCATAGAAATGTGTAGTATTTTTCTAAATCTAGACGTTTACACAACATCGAATATTAGTTGAAAGTTATACCTAAATGACCAAGCCAATAAGCGGTTTCTCCAAGCTTACGAAAGAAGAAAAAATAGATTGGGTCACCACAAATTACACCCAAAATGCAACGCAATCAAAGAAAATATTACAAACCTACTGGAATGAAAATTCTAGTATTCAGCAGTTGCATGATGAGTTTATTGAAAATACTCTGACCAATCTTTATATGCCATTAGGCATAGCCCCTAATTTTTTAATTAACCAGACACTTTATGCCATACCAATGGCTATCGAAGAAAGTTCAGTTATTGCAGCCGCTAGTAAGGCTGCAAAATTTTGGTTGAACAAAGGCGGATTTAAAGCTGAAATCATAGGCACCGAAAAAGTAGGTCAGGTACATTTTATTTTTAAAGGCGAAGCAACAAAGCTGAACTCCTTTTTTACGTACTTGAAACCTATTTTACTTGCCGAAAGTGCTTCTTTGACAACCAGTATGAAAAAAAGAGGTGGTGGTATTTCTGATATCGTTCTAAGAGATAAAATCAGCGAATTAGATCATTACTTTCAGCTACATGCTACTTTTCAAACGAAAGATGCTATGGGCGCTAATTTCATAAATAGCTGCTTAGAGCAATTTGCAGCTACCTTAAAAAAAGAAGCCGCAAATTATAATGAATTCTCAGCCTTAGAGAAAGATGTAGAAGTTGTAATGAGCATACTTTCTAACTATGTACCCAATTGTACCGTTCGTGCAGAAGTTAGCTGCCCAGTTGAAGATTTAAAACTAGCAGCAGAATTAACGCCACAATATACCGCAGAAAAAATAATACAGGCCATTAACATCGCTAAAGTAGAACCCTATAGGGCGGTTACACATAATAAAGGAATCATGAACGGTATTGATGCCGTTGTATTAGCTACAGGAAATGACTTTAGAGCTGTTGAAGCTGGTGTACATGCATATGCCTGTAGAAATGGTCAATACAGTAGTTTAACACATGCCAATATTGAAAACGGAATTTTTAAATTCTGGATAGAATTACCCTTGGCATTAGGTACCGTTGGCGGACTAACAAACCTACATCCGTTAGTGAAACTGAATATGGAGATACTTCAACGACCATCTGCTGAAGAACTAATGCAAATTGTAGCGGTCGCGGGTCTAGCACAGAACTTTGCCGCAGTAAGTTCTTTGGTAACCACCGGAATTCAAAAAGGACATATGAAAATGCACCTGATGAACATATTAAATCAATTAGGTGCAAATGAAAAAGAAAAGGCTACGTTAGTTGAGTATTTTAAAACCAAACCCGTTACGCACCACGGTGTAGAAATTCAGCTGAGTAACTTAAGAAAGTAAGGTATCTATGAAAGAATTTTATAGTAATGGAAAATTATTGCTCACAGGCGAATACGCCATTCTTGATGGTGCAAAAGGTCTAGCATTACCTACATCTTTTGGACAATCATTAAAACTTAGAAATAAAAATTCTGAAACCATTCACTGGTTTAGTGTTGACGAGAATGACGACACTTGGTTTTATGCTGAATTTTCTAAATTAGGTTTTAAAACTATTAATACAACTGATGAAGCCGTCTCAGATAGATTACAACAAATATTAACTGAAACGCAAAAGTTTAATTCTGAGTTCTTATCACGTATTTCAGCATACAGTGTAATTGAAGCTAAAATTACCTTTCCTAAAGATTGGGGATTAGGCACATCTTCTACGCTAATAGCAAATATGGCAACATGGGCAGCCGTAAATCCATACCAATTGTTAGAAGCTACATTTGGCGGTAGTGGTTATGATATTGCATGTGCAACACATAACACAGCAATTACCTACCAAAGAAATGGTTTTGAGCCCAAAATAAACAAGGTGTTTTTTAATCCTGATTTTAAAGATGATTTATTTTTTGTTTACCTAAACCAGAAAAAAAATAGTAGAGACGCCATTAATAGCTACCGTAGTTTAGACATTAATAAAGAGGCACTTATTACCAAAATCGATAGTATTACAGATAAGATATTATCTTGTACTGATTTAAAGGATTTTGAAGTCCTACTAGACCAACACGAAGCTATTTTATCAGAAGCACTTCAAACACCTACTATTAAAAACACTCTTTTTTCTGATTACTCCAGAACTATTAAAAGCTTAGGTGCATGGGGCGGAGATTTTGTGCTAGCAACAGGCACTGAAGATGACATGCAATACTTCAAGAAAAAAGGATACAACACCGTAGTCCCCTATTCAAAAATGATACTATAAAAAAAGAGCATCCAAATTGGATGCTCTTTTTTTATATATAAATCTTAAAATGACTACTAGTAGAAAGTAGCTCTTTTATCTTCTATTTCAGAACCGTCCTTTAACGCATTGTAAACTGCAGTGTTCACGCGGCTAGCTGCTCCTGTTTTTAGAGTATTAGCATATACACTATAGTTATCTAATTTAGGAGCTTCTGTTTTCTTCACGATTTCAATTTTGAAAACACCGGTGTTTCCTTGAATCAACCCTGAAGTTGCACCAGCAGACATTCCGTAAGCAGTACCTACTACTACAGGTTCGCTACCTGCACCAGGAATTGTCGGAGATTTTACGGTAAGAGCAGAAGCATTAGAAATACTTACACCGTTATCAGATGCAATAGCACTCATATCTTTACCCTTGTTAGCTGCGATGATTTTCGCTGCCTTACGTTCTTTTCTAATGATTGGCAAAACAAGCACAGAAGCATCTTCGGCACTCATTACTCCTTCAGCATAACTACCTGTCAACTGAACAACTGCATAACCGTTATTAATGTTGAATCTCTTTACATCGCCAACTTTAGTATCACCGTTAAAAGCCCACTGAACAATGTTTCTTTGATTTGTTAAGCCAGGAAGATTTTCATCTAATGCCTTAATCTTATTTACTGGACGAACTACATATTCATCTTTCTTAGCCAACGTTGAAAATGCACTTTCATCATCTGTAGTTTCCATTTCAAATTTGGTAGCACTTGTAAACAATGTATTAATTGTTTCTTCTGATGCAACGATTTCTCTTGAGATGGTAGCAACTTGAACTACATCTTCTTTGTCATCTATTTTGATAACGTGAAAACCGAAATCAGTTTCAACCAAACCAATTGACCCTTCATTATTGTTAAATGCAAAGTCATTGAATTTAGGAACCATAACTCCTTTTTGGAAGTATCCTAAATCTCCACCGTTTGGTGCAGAAGGTCCGTCAGAGTTATCTCTTGCCAATTCTGAAAATACTACTCCAGATTTCTTAGCCTCTCTTAATAATTCTTTTGCTTTAGCTTCAGCCTCTTCTTTAGTTCTTGTTACAGTAGGGTTAGCTCTAGTTGCACCTGTGTAAGCCAATAGAATATGACTAGCTTTTACAGAACCATTTGGTTTTCTAGCGATCATTTTAGAAATCTTGTACGAATCTCCATCTTTATAAGGACCGTAGATCTGACCAACATTTAAACTAATTAACGTATCAGCAACACTAGAAGGTAAATTCTTCTTCGCTTTAAAGATAGTATCAAACTTAGTATCTGAAAATCTATCTAAAAATGCAGTAACATCTTTTGTATTCCTAAAACCTCTAATAGTATCGTTACGATCGGTTTGAGAATTGTACTCAACTGTATCATCTAAAAGTTTAGTAATCTCATCTTTAATAGCAGTTTGATCCGCTTCAGATGGTTTTTCTTGAAAATATACATATTGTAAATCTCTAGCAGGATCTTGCTTATATTCCTCTTTATGTTTACTAACGTAATCAGCAATTTCACTTTTAGTTATAGAAATAGTACTATCTGCAATTGAAGTGTAAGGTACTCTTACGTACTTAATGTCCATTTTTTCGTTAGCCAATTTATAATCTAACTCACCTTCTTTCAAAGTAGCACCTACACCAGCTCTTACCATATTAAAGTAAGTCTGCTCTTTTGCCAATTCAATAATTTCATCTTCTGTTTGCAACCAAGCTTCGTATTGTGCAGGGTTGTTTACTTTCCAATCTGCTACAGTTTGTCTAAACATGTTTGCATCAAACTGACCGTTCTGATCTTGAAACTGAGGATTCTGAGCATAACCGGTAGTTCTAAGAAAATCAACAATTTGATCTTGCTCAATACCAATACCTAAATCTTCAAATTGCTCACCTAAGATCGTCTTTCTTACTTTGTTCTCCCAAACTTGGTTTACAACCTGCATAGATGATGCTGTTGGACCAACTCTATTTGAAGCAACTTCAACTTCTCTTCTGAATTCATCAATAGAAATATCTTCTCCATTAATTTCAGCTACTGATGAGCCTACTTTTTCTCCTCCAAAATTGCTACTGGTAAAAACCCCAGAAATAACAAATGCAAAAAGTGCTAAACCTATTATCAAGATCAACACTGTTGTACGTTTCCTAATATTTTCTAATACTGCCATTCTAATTAACGTTTAAAATAATCGTTTGTGGTTATTGGGAGGCAAAACTACCATTTTTAATTGAAATAATAAAAACTAAAAAGCCTCCTAATTTATTGATTGATGCACTGTTATTCCTCTTCCAAAACTTCTATAGAAATCAAATCGATTTTGGTGTTAGAAACTTCTAGCACAGTAAACTTATAAGACGCTATGGTAAGCTCTACTTCTTTATCTGGAATTTCCCCTAGTGTATGCACCAAAAGACCCCCTAAGGTCTCATATTCATCTGATACCGGAAGATTTAATTTGTGGTTTTCATTGATATCATCAACTTCTAACCTTGCAGAAAAAAGAAAGTGACGTTCATCAACTACTTCTTCTCTTAAGTCAGTAGTATCATGCTCATCTTCTATTTCCCCAAAAAGCTCTTCTACAATATCCTCCACGGTCACAAGACCAGATGTACCACCATATTCATCTAAAACTACTGCTATACTCTTGCGTTTTTTGATCAAAACGTTTAAAATATCTTGAATTAGCATTGTTTCTGGTACAAACTCTACAGGCAATAAAATGCTTTTAATAGTCTTTGGCTTCTTAAATAACTCATAAGAATGCACATAACCAATTACATTATCTACGGTATCATTGAATACCAATATTTTGGAGTAGCCTGTTTCTGTAAATATTTTAGCCAAGTTTTTTGGACTCTCATACATTTCTACAGCTACAATTTCCGTTCTTGGAACCATAACCTCGCGCGCTTTTACAGCCGCAAATTCTAATGCATTTTGAAATATTTGTATTTCGGTATCTACCTCATCTTCTTCTTCTATAGTTTCCATCTGTTCGGTAATATAATCACCTAACTCTAGCTTACTAAAGGCTAGTTGCACTTCATCACCCGATGTTCCAAACACATATTTCAATATCAAATCAGAAATCCAAATAATGAAATCTGATATGAACGAGAATAATATGTAAAATAAAAATGCTGGGATTGCCAATAACTTCAACAGGTTATTTGCATAAATCTGAAAAAGCACCTTTGGCAAAAACTCTGCTGTTATTAAAATAACGAAGGTAGAAATCAGTGTTTGGGTCAACAGACTAAAATCTGTTATCAACAACTTTAAAAGAGCATTATCTGGAACAATACCCGTAAACCAATTCATAAGTACATCGCCCATGAAAAGACCATAAATAACCAGCGCTATATTGTTGCCAATAAGCATGGTTGCAATAAACTTAGATGGTTTTTTGGTTAATCTAGTTAATACCCTAGCCAAAAAGCCATCTTGCTTTTTCTCTATTTCAATATGGATTTTGTTCGCAGAAATAAAGGCAATTTCCATTCCTGAGAAAAATGCTGAAAAAATCAAGGAAAGTATAATGATAATACCGGCTGTACCCACTATTTGTTTTGATTATCCCGTTTACGTTGTTCGAATTTTTTTCTATAGTTTCTTCTAAACAAGAACATACTTATAGATACTATGGCAAAAAATATGAAAAAATAAGCCATACTTCTATCCGTATTCCAATCTGTAAAAATTCTATAAATTGAAAAACCAGCTACTATTACATATAAGTACTCTGTATACCTTAATATATTAATCATTCTCTTGTTCTTTATCTTCTTTAATCAACATAAGACCATAGGTTTTGTGTGCATTTAGAAATTTAAGGTCTTTCTGAATATCCATTCCCTCACCATCCATCACCGTTCCATCATCAGGATTGGTAAACGTAAATTTCTCTTGCGTAAATGCCCATTCATTACCGCGATCATAATATAATTGAGATGTTGACAATTTCTTGCCATCATCACTTTTTATAAGCACATTACCACGCAAATCTACGATAGAAGTCTTAGAGTACAACACCCCGTAGTCTGCTTCTATGGTTGTTTTTTCATTTTTATCATTAAAAATCTCTACCAACAAGCCTTTTGGAAAAGTTTGATACGGAAAAGATAACTGCTCAAAATCGTTTCTTATAGGTCCCGATAGTACCGCCATAACTTTAGAAGAACCTTCATCTTCAGACCCTAATTTTTCAGGAGACTCGGTATAGGTAGCCACAAAGTTCTCTGCCACACTTCTAGGGAAAACTTCCTTTGCCGCTTCTTCACCAACTCTCTTGTAATCATCTTTACAAGATAAAAAAAGCATTGCCATGGTACATACCACGGCAATGCTTTTAAAATTATTAATCTGTATCATTTTTTCTATAAAGAAGGTACTTTTACGCTACCACCAACCCAACAGTTGAAAGTAACAGTTTTACCAGCCATACCTGAGCTAAAGATCATTTCTTTAGATGGCGCTTTTGCACTATAACTGTTTGCAGCTTGACTTGAAGAACCACTTAATGATGGATCTACTCTACCTGCTTTTCTTGCCATATCTGCCGCCTTCCAATACATTGCTCTTTTTTCGAAAGCAGATGTACCACAACCGTTTGCACTTGTAGCATATAAATTAGCTATTAATAAATATGCACGACCATTAGATGCATTTGCATCAATCGCTTTCTGTGCGTAGCTACGTGCTGTTGACTTGCTACCTTTTCTTTTATTAATTACAGCTACTTTGTAAGCAATTTTAGATTTTTTCTCATTATTCGTTTCTAAAGACAATGCTTTATCGAAATCTGCAAGAGCTCCTTTAGTATCTCCATTCTTCATTTTCAAAGTACCACCGTATACATAAGCATCGGCAGATGGATCTAATCTTAACTGAGCTTCAAATAATTTCTGGAACATTGGATCATCTGTACATTCTTTGTTGAACATAAGACCAACAGCTCTTTTTACCCAAACAACATCATTCTGCTTCTCTTCAAAACTCTTTTCGTAAAGTGGAATTAAGTTGCTACAATCAGCTAAAGGGCCTAATTTAGAATCTATACTTCCTGCGATTTTACCGTAAACTTCAGAATAAGAATTATAAGATTTTAAACGAGATTTTTCTTTAGAAGTTAATGTACCAGCTTCTTCTTTAGGCAAAAGCTTAGCAATTTTACCAGTAAGTTGTTCGTTTTCAACCTCAATTTTTTCAGTAACAGCATCGTACACATCAAATACTTCTTGCAAATCTTTTCTACCAGCCTTATGCTCATCTACCAAACTCGAGAAATAGATATATAATGCTTTAGGGCTTTTAAAATTTTCTTGATCTTTTGTAAATGCATCGCTCAACATGCTGTACATTTTAGCATCATCTGCCATTTTATTATCGTACATCACTAATGCTTTGTCAACTTCAGTTTCAGCTACGCTAGTTTTAGATGCAAAATACTTCATCTTATTATCATAAAGACCCATAAGATCATTCGCAAATTTCTCTTTGTCAGCACCTGTCGCGTTTTTCATCTTATCTTTCAGTATACGTTCACCATATACATAGATAGCATTATTTAATTGTGGACAAGTTTCATAAACCATTTTCCATGGCTCATAAGCCGCATCATAATTTTTAACTTTCGAATGCTCAGAAAATATAGATAAGTTAGTCATACATTCAGGGTTCTGTGCCTGTGCATTACTTACTCCCATCATCCCTAGGAACATTATTGCCGTGAAGTAAAGTTTCGATTTCATATTTCTCTTTTTAAATGGTTAATGTACTAATTTTTTATTAATTGATTTTTCTTTTCTGGAACCAGCGATCGTTCAATGAAAGACCTACATTAAACTTAAAATAGCTCTCTTCTATTAAATTAGCTCTAGTCGTTCCTCTTTTGCCAATTTCAAAACCTAAGTTAAGATTAGAGAAACTTCTACCCAGTGGTAAGCCTAATCCAAAAGTTATGCCAAAGTTATTTATATCAACATCATTCACCAACATACCAGTCTTATCTAAACGCAAACCTGCACGGTAAGTAATTCGTTTTAAGTAACTTGAAAACGAATTATGATCTGGCGTAATAAAAGCACCCAATGCAAATGAACTTGCATCTTCATATGCTATACTATCGGCACCTAAGAAAGAATTTTCAAAAGAACTCATCTCTTGAAAACTATATTCAGCACCTACAAACCATTTATAATCTTCTCCATAACCTAAACCTATTGTAGTTGTCGTAGGTATCTTCAACTCGGTATTACTTAAATTTTGAGCGGCCAAATTAACTTCCACCTCTTCAATTGTTCCACCATTAGCAACTGAGAAAGAACCTATTTGTCTATCATTCTTAGATACTAAATTACCTTGGGTATTTACTCGAATAGAAGAATGTAGTCGTTGCCTTCCTTTTATAATAGGGGTATAATTTAATGCGTAGTTAAAGTCAAACCCATTAATTCTAGAACTTCTTCTATCAAAAGTCCCAAATTGAATATCTTCTACCTGTTGCAATCTTTCGCTATCCAAAGTACCGAAGTTGAAATTTACCGTAGCTCCAATACTTAAGTCTTTTACAACTTCATATCCTATAGAATAAAAAGCACGGGTTAAACCGCCTTCTCCATTATATACATTAACTAAATCTGAGCCACTTGCATTTGTACGTTCTTCAACCAAATTATACCCTACTGAAGAGTATGGCATAATACCAAACCCCATACCTAGACCATTACCTACACTAAAACCAAGTGCCAAATAATCCACATTAGTAATAGAGCTTTGTTGTTCTTCGGTAAAACTTTTAAGTGTGTACTGTTTATTAGAGACACCTACTGTATAGGTCACCAGACCTTCTCTATCCATTACCTCTAAACCAAGCTTACCATAAGCTGCAGGATTTTTCAAATTTATATGAATACTATCGGCATAGACGCCAATACCACCCATCATTTGATTTTCAACCGTGCTTTCGTTTTTTAAATCGCCAATTCCAAAGAAAGAATAGGGAGAAACGGTGCCATCTTGAGCGTACATACCCACGGTGGTTATGTATACAATTGCAATTACAATTTTTCTGATCATTTAGTGCTTGTTGTATTCCAGCAAATAATTAAGCCCTTTCAGGAGAAATTTGGAATCCGCAAATATGGTATTTTTTAATCGTTTAGACAAAAATAGTGTGTCTCCACCAGTTAAAATAACTGTTAAATTTTCAAATCTGGCTTTGTAGAGATCAATGACACCGTCTATTTCAAGAGTTATACCGTTCACTACACCACTATGAAGACAGTTTTCTGTTGTATTACCAATATAGTCTAACAGTTCTTTTTTTTCCAGTAAAGGTAACTTTGCCGTTTGCTGATGCATGGCATTATAACGCATTTGAACTCCTGGAGAAATTGCACCGCCCAAATATTCATCAAAATCATTTAGCATATCATAAGTAACACAGGTACCTGCGTCAATGACCAAATTATTCTGATGCGGATTAAAATAATACGCTGCAGTTGCCAAAGCCAAACGATCAACACCCAAGGTCTGAGGTGAGGCATATGAGTTCTTAAATGGCACTTTTGAGGCGTTAGTTAACTCATGTAAATCACAAAATACGGCAACAACCTTCATTTGATCCTTAGAAAGTGACCCTACACTAGAAACTATTGAAGATTTTATATTTGGAAATTCTTTGAAGATTTTTTTTACCGCTTCAACAAACAAATCGACAACAACAGTCTCTAAATGAATTATTTCCGACTTTTTAAAGATTGCCAACTTAACGTTTGTATTACCCGCATCAATTATTAAATTCATGTTACAAAGATTAAAAATTAAAAAAACATTTTTCTTTTTTCACGATTTAGTTTGTAAATCATAAAATTGAAATTATATTTGCAGCCGCTTATAGCGACATGGTGCCTTAGCTCAGTTGGTAGAGCAATGGACTGAAAATCCATGTGTCCCTGGTTCGATTCCTGGAGGCACCACAATAAATCCTTACTTAACGGTAAGGATTTTTTTGTTTTAACACCCTTCCTTCCTAATACAAAAATATATAGGTTAGTATACAAATCATAGAATGAGGTTGTGCTTTTCACCTTTAAATCGACAAAAAGAATAAATTAGAAATTTTAAGATTTCCTTGAAATAAAACAGGTTTTAGAATTATACTGCTATTTATTCTAAAAAAAATATGAGCACATCATCATAGCCAACGATTGAGCTAACACAATTAGCCCAACCGCAGCATAGAGATACTAAAAACTATCTTGCAAATTATATGAAAATGGAACATAGCAAGTAGAAGTACAGACGAAGAAGTTTTGACCTATGCGGCAACACTTCTGGAACTAATCCCAGACACGCTCTACTTTATGTTCTGTAAAGTCTTCAATAACTAACTCTTCTTCTGAATTATTTACAATGGTTATCGCCCTGAAAAACTCAGTGGGAAAGATTTGATTGGTCATTACATACTGACCTCCATTGATGAAAAGTTCTAACGAAGAATGATCTAGAAGCAATACAATTTCAATTGGATCATCTGGCAAATTCGGAATTTTCATTTGCTGAACTCCCGGCGAAAATTTATCACTAAAATCAACATTGCCCGATTTTCTTCGATCTAGCGTAACCAACTTTTTATCCCTATCAATATCAACACTAAGGCTATCTCCATTTTTATTCCTAAAATAAATCTGAGCATTTGGAACTGACAACGTAAATTTCGTTTTGCTTTGATTACTATATTTAAGTGGAATAATTCTTTTTCTAGTAGGTAGAATCTTTATTATGCTTTCTGGGTATGCCAAGGCAACATGCTTTTCAAAACCTATTACCGGATAATTAAATAAAGATACTTCGTCACCAACCTTACGCAAAGTCAACTCTCTTGGAACTGTCATAGCGCTACGCCATTTTTCCGTTGGTGTGTCACGTGCATAATCCCAATTACTCATCCAACCTATAAAAATACGTTCATCGTTAGGTGCGTCATTGTAAGTTACACCAGCATAATTGTCCCTACCTAAATCTACCCACTTATTTTCTTTTTGATCTGTTGTAAATGTTGTTCCATCAAAATCACCAATAAAATATTGCGTACCGCTTCCTCCATTTGGAGCACCAGGATTAATACTAACTAGAAGTACCCATTTTACTTCCTCTGTACCTTCAATTTTCAATGGAAACAAATCTGGACATTCCCATACTCCGCCATGAGCACCTTTATCCTTGCCAAATTCACTTACTTTTTTCCAGTCTTTTAAATCAGGAGAATTCCATATTTGTAAATGATCTCCCGCCACTAAAAGCATGGTCCAGTTTTCTTCAATTTCATTCCAAAATACTTTAGGATCTCTAAAGTCTTTGATTCCCGTATTACCTATTACTGGATTACCCTCATACTTGGTCCAGCTATCGCCATTATCTAAACTATAGGCAATTCCTTGAGTTTGAAAATCCTTTTTCCCTGCCTGCTCGCCTTCCATATCATGATAGGTGAAAATTGCTACCATTGCCGGGTTATCTTCTGTGCCAAAGCCAGAAGTATTATAATGATCCATAACCGCACTCCCAGAAAAAATTAATCCGTTTTCATCAGGGAATAATGCAATAGGCTTATGCTTCCATTTCATCATATCTTCACTAACGGCATGCCCCCAATGCATAGGACCCCAAACCGTACTATCAGGGTAATATTGGTAAAACAAATGATATACTCCGTCATTATAAACGAGTCCATTAGGATCGTTCATCCAATTCTCTTCTGGTGTAAAATGAAACTGAGATCTATACGGTTCCACATAGTGCCCCGTAACTTCTATTTCGTCTGTAACGACCTCCTTTTTTACTTCTTCCTTACAACTAAAATTGCACAGAACACTTAGTAGTACAACTACCATCAAACCTCTATTTCGTATAGTTTTAACCATAAATTCACTTTTATACCGATACTCCTTATATCTTAATTATAGTACCTTTGTGACCATGAATTTAATCAATTATAAATTAACATTCTGCTTACTCATCTTACTTTCTATTTCCAAAATAGGTTTAGGACAAGATGATATATCAAAAGTTTTGAATACTTGGAACAAAGGCTCCATACCCTACGCCTATTTCAACAATATACCGGAAGCCGATTCCATTCTATTTTTAGACACCAGAGAAAAAGAAGAATTTGATATTAGCCACCTAAAAAATGCGGTGTGGGTTGGTTATAAAAATTTTGATGAAGAAAAAGTACTTCAAACTATACCTGAAAAATCACAACCAATTATTGTTTATTGTTCTATTGGGGTTAGATCAGAAAATATAGGTGAAAAATTAAAAAAACTAGGATATACTAAAATTCTAAACCTGCATGGTGGTATTTTTGATTGGAAGAATAAAGGAGGAGCCGTTTTTAACGACAAAGAAGTAGTAACCGATAGTGTTCATGCTTTTAACAAACACTGGGGAAAGCTATTGCATGAAGGAGTTAAAGTTTACTAGTTAGGAAAAATTAAAAAATTACATTGGCAATACTACAGAACAACAAAGCAGAGCGAGACGAAAAGGTTATAGATTTCACCCTCGCAAACTCAAATAATCTTTTACTTATTTTCACCAGAAACCCTGAAATAGGTAAAGGAAAAAGACGCTTAGCAGCTACTGTTGGCGACCAAGCTGCATTTGATATTTATAAATTTTTATTGGACCATACCGTAGCGATCACCAAAAATTTATATGCCGAAAAAGAAGTGTATTATTCCGAAGAAATTTGGGAAAATGATATTTGGGACAATCAAAAATTTGGTAAAAAAATACAAGTGGGCGAAGATTTAGGTGTTCGTATGGCAAATGCTTTTCAAGAGGGATTTCAAAACGAATATCAAAAAATCATTATCATTGGTAGTGATATGTTAGACCTTTCTCAAGAAGATTTAGAAAATGCTTTTAAATCTTTAGAAAAAAATGATTTTGTAGTTGGTCCTGCTGAAGACGGCGGTTATTATTTACTTGGCATGAAGCAGTTTATGCCTGCACTTTTCAAAAACAAAGCATGGGGTACAGAAACCGTTTTAAAAGATACATTAGCTGATCTTGAAAATAAAACTACTGCCCTCCTAGAAACAAAAAACGATGTAGATTATTACGAGGACATAAAGGATATTGATGCCTTTAAACCCTTTTTAAAACATATAAAATTATGATGAAAGATGAACTTTTAGAATCTGTAGCATACCTTAAAAATAAAGGTTTTGACAAACCAGAAATTGGCATAGTTCTAGGCACAGGATTAGGAAAACTGGTTGATAGTGTTGAAGACCCTATTGAAGCTCATTACAATCACATTCCATTTTTTCCATTGGCAACCGTAGAATTTCATACAGGTAAATTGGTATATGGCACTATTTCCGGTAAGAAAGTAGTGGTAATGCAAGGTCGTTTTCACCTGTACGAAGGGTACGACTTTTTAGATATTACTTACCCTATTCGCGTAATGCATATGTTGGGTATTTCTAAATTATTCATTTCTAATGCTGCCGGTGCAGTAAACCTTGATTATAAAAAGGGCGATATGATGCTGATAGAAGATCACATTAACCTACAAGGTGGTTCCCCATTAGCTTTTAAAGGTGTTAGTGATTTTGGCGAGCGTTTTGCAGACATGTCAGAACCTTATGATTTAGATATGCGCAACAAATTAATGACCATTGCTAAAGAGCATAATATCTCCCTGAAAACTGGCGTTTATGCCTCTGTTGTTGGACCACAATTAGAAACTAAGGCAGAATACAGAATGATTAAATTAATTGGTGCAGATGCTGTTGGTATGAGTACCGTACCAGAGGTTATTGTTGCCAATCATTTGTCATTACCTATTGTTGCCGTTTCTGTTTTAACAGATGAATGTGACCCAGACAATTTAAAGCCTGTTGACATCAGTGAAATCATCGCTATTGCTGAAAAAACGGAGCCTAAAATGGTGAAATTATTTCAAGAATTAATCAAGCAATTGTAAGGATTCTCAATATTTGGCTACCATAAGTAAGCAAACAGTATTGTATGAGTGCCCACCAGCCAACCATTAGTATTATTATACCGGTATTGAATGAAGAAAAGTACATTAGGGATGTACTTTTCGCTATTTCAACCAATGCAGGCTCTGACCGCATTAAAGAAATACTAGTGGTTGATGGCGGTAGCACAGATAACACCGTTGCAAATGCTATAAAACATGGCGCATCTGTTGTTAAAAGTAAAAAAGGACGTGCTGCACAAATGAACCTTGGGGCAACAAAAGCCAGTGGTGATATCCTTTATTTTTTACATGTAGATTCTTTACCTCCAAAAGATTTTGACAGTGCTATTCTAAATGAAATTGACCAAGGTTTTGAGGTGGGTTGTTTTCAAATGCGCTTTAATAGTAACAGCCGCTTTTTAAAATTCTTTTCTTGGTGCACCCGTATTAACCATCAAATTTGTCGTGGCGGAGATCAGTCATTGTTTATCACTAACAAACTTTTTCACCAACTTAATGGCTTCAATGAAAAATTTGTGATTTACGAAGACAATGAATTTATTAAACGGGTTTACAAAATAAAAACTTTTAAGATAATCTCATCTGCCGTGACTACTTCTGCACGACGTTATGAAGAACGCGGTATGGTAAGATTACAATGGCATTTTGGGATGATTCATTTAAAATACCATTTAGGCGCTAAACCAACGGAGCTGCATCAATACTATTTGAAATATATTGCGGCTTAATCTTTATTCTCCCTCAAAATCTAACAGCACTCCTTCACTTATCCATTTGGCGAGTGCCTGTCGATTGTCTGGATCCAGAATTCTGACTTGATCTTTTTTATTCCTAATATTCCCAATCTCAATGTATGCCATTGCAGGGTGTGTTTTCTTTACTAAATACAGTGATGTTCTATCTTCAAAAGTACCCGAATACGTTCTATTAGGCTGGTATTTTTTGTACTTATCCCCAAAGGTCTTATGAATACTTTCTGCTAGTTTTTCTCCATTTTTACTTTTCTCGTGGTGGTAAAAGAAAACATCTATATTTTGATTTTCGCTTCTACTATCTACATGGGTTACGATCAAGCGCTGGTATTTTCCTCTATTTTCTTTATACAAATCATTAACGATATATACCCGCTGTTTTAATCTAGCAACTTGGTTTAGCGGTATTGTTTTATTCATATATGCCACCTCATCATGGTCAATTTCAAGAACGAAATCATCTCTAATTCCGTCATTTTCGTCTTGTATAATGATATATACTTCTGCACCATGAGCCAATAGCTCTTTAGCCAATCTTAATGTAATATCATAGGCATATTCATCTTCAGCTATCGCCTTGCCTGCATAAACACCCATAGCACCAGGATCAGGACCACCGTGACCAGAGACCAAATAATATACGTTACCTTTTAACCGTTCGCTTTTAGTAATTACTGTTTTATGCTGCTCTCCAAAAATGTCATAAGAATCACTTTCTAACTCTTTAATTTCTTTTGATTGCAGTTGCAGGGAATCTACAATTGCAACAGTATCTAATTTTATTCTTGGAAGCACATAAATTCTACCAGCGAATAGGTGCACACTATCGCGTAAATCATGATGATTTAAGGCTACAAATTCATCATAAACCTCATACGGATTAACACCTTGCTTTCTTAACAGCGACAAAATTCCGTCGCCGGGTTCTGCCACTACCGTTTTCAACGAATCTTGCGCAACGCAAAAGGCGCTCAAAAACAATAAAAACAAAATTGTAAAACTGTTGTGTTTCATGCTATTATTAACCGCAAGGTCTATGCCATAGTTTACTTATGACTATCTAATGAAGTACAAAGATTGCTAAAAATATTGACCAATACCAAAGACAATTCCGTTGTCGCCATCTTTTGTGATTCCGTAGCCGTAATCTATCCTAAAAATGGCATTGAAAATTCGCTTGTGCATAAATCGGAGTCCTACACCTGGGTAAATTCTAAGATTCTCACTCTTTAGCAAATCATCAAATCCGCCTGCGGGATTTCTCCATGTGCCTCCATCTATAAATACGTTTCCTTGCAATACAAATTTATTTTTGTCAATTAAGGTTTGTCGGTATTCGGTATTCAAAACAACCATACCTGTACCTCTATCAATGGTATTACCTACTCCTCTAATATTTAAGTTATTATCTACAGTAAAGGGCGCGAACGGACTATCAACATTACTTGCCAAACCTAAACGCAACCTATTTGCCCAGTTACCCCTATCGCCTATTCTTTTAAAGTAGGTAAAATCATTGAACCCAATTAAGAATTCAGGCAAATTTGTATTGGTACTACCCACATATTGCAAATTCAGCTGACTTCTAAATCCTTCTAAATAGTGATAAAAATAATCTAAACTGTTATGGTCATAAATAAATTTGAACAGATGCTTATCTACATTTAAATTCAATGGTACGCCAGAACTGGTAGCCCCATCAATATATTCATAGTCTTCAGTAAAAAAACTAAAGCCCAATTCTATTCTATTCTTAAAATTGAGTTCGTAAAGTCCTAAGAGTTCAAAGCCGGTATTGTTATATTTATAATCTGCTGTATCATCTTGAAAAAAAACAGGTTCTAATGTGGTGAAATTATTATAATTTACTGCAAGCCCAAGTTTATTAGAGAATAGGTATGGTGCTCTAACACTTAGCCCAAAAGAGCTATAATTATCATACTGATAAAAAGCACCTAATGTAATATTGCGACCAAAAGAATTGAACTCTTGTATCCCTATTCTAAAAGCAAAATCATCATTTGATGAGCTGAAAAGATTTGCGAACGGAATTAACGTGAAGTTTTCTTCAATTACATACTCAACGTTGCAGGTTTCGTTCGGTAAAATATTGACGTTAAAATAAGCATGAGATATAGAGGGCAACCTTTTTAAACGAAGTATATCTCTATTCATAAGAACAGAATCTAACAGCATACCTTCCCTTACATCTACAAGATTTTCAATGAAAGATACTTTGGTACGCTTTGTTCCAGAAAATTGCAATTCTGCCACAGTAACATCTTGCCCTTTCATAATGAAATTGACAAGCATTAAAAATAGAAATGGTAGCGTTTTTGTATTCATTTTTTCAAATACTCATATCTTAAGCTATACGAATCTTTCATCAAGATTTTCAATATAGAACAAAATAATCGCGTAATCAATTATAGTTCAAAAGCATACCTATAATCACCAAAAAAGAGCCTAGTTGTTTTCAACAACAAAAGGCTCTTTAAAGGAACACTCAAACTATTTATTTAAAAAATTCCTCTCAAACCTAAATTAAAGGTTTGTCCAAGTCCTGTATTATTACCACGCACAAAGTTGGTATACAGTATTTCTAGGTTCAAGGCACTTGTTAATTGATATTTTGCACCGCCACCTAAGGCTGTAAAATCTTGTGTAAAATTGTTTCCTAAATCCAATCGCTGAGAATGTTGCGCCAATGCTAAAATGGTGAATTTACTGGACGGGAAATAGCTAAGAAATAATCCCGGACTAAGATTTAAGCTATTATTTGCAAAACTCTCTTCTTTGTCACCAAAGCTTAACTCTGAGTTAATTTCACTAAAAAGCTGCCATTTATCGCCAGGAAAAGTATAATCATAAAAGAATCTATTCTGCCAGATGTATCCTTTTTGATCCAAAAAGACTCCGTTTTCAGATTCGTTATCTACCAACGGAATAAAAAATGAACTTTGAATAGAAAAATTACTGACCGAAGCAATTGGTACAAATTTTACCGATGGCGCTATCGATGTTAGCCCCGATCTAGCTGTATTATTCTCACCATCAAATTTAAATACATCTAAGGCACTTCTATCACCAATTACATTGGACCTGAATTCTAAAATTGCACCTACATTCCATCTTTTATTTGTACCAACACCTGTGTACCCTTCTAATGTAGAAGTAAAAAAAGTCTGCCTTGGCTCTTTACCTTCTGTAAATGTACTTTCGGTTTGTGTGTATAAATTATTAAACCACTTAACATCGTACTGACCTTGACCTACCAATTTTGAGGGTGTGTACTGCTGTATATTGCTTTTCTGTTGCAAACTATCTTGACTATACCCCTTAAATAAGGCACAAAAAGCTACTACAAGAAATAGATTTCTAGTTAAAATATTCATTTTTAGGTTTTTAAAATTCTTAGTTGATTATTTAGCTTCGTTCAAAGACCAGTCATAAGAGTAGTAAGATACTTTTGCATTATCTGGTAATTGTTCTTTTCTATAGGTATTGATAAAATCTACCGTACTTCCTTTTTGTTCAAAATCTCCTTTGTACCACTCAAACAATTGTGATATCTGGACTTTATTCTTATTTACTTTTATAAAAGTAGGATTGTTCAATGCCATTACGGTCTGCTTTTGCAACTGATTTTCTAATGCTTTAGGTGTATAAGCCGAGTTTATTATTGGTGGACATCCTAAACCTGCGCATACCAATACAAAATGAAACCTTGCTTCTGCTGGGAATTTTGCTCTCAGCAAATCATTTTCTATTCCGTTTAAGGTTATGGACCTACCTCCTATTTTATGTTTGGTTTTATCAAAAAAACCAGCAACATCTAAAGGAGATTTTAATGGATAGTTTTTTACGATACCATCAATTACAAGTAGGTTATATGCATTGATCCAAAAGGCTTGGTAGGTAGCAGCATCAGTTTCTGATACAGAGATACCTTTTGCAGATTCTAAAATAGATTTTAGAGCATCTGGATTATTTTTGATATCAGCATACTTAACTTTACCATCAACTACATTAGTTTTAAAAAAGCCATCGCTCTTGTTAAAAAAGGCAGCTACATCTTGTGCAGATATATTGGTTACTATTAAAAGGAAAAACAAAGTCTGTATTAAAGTTCTTTTCATCGTATTTTAAATTTATGATCGCTTTTGAGATTGTTTAGGTCGTGGCTTTTTTCAAAAACATACACTTTCTAAAAAATATAATTTTTTTTATTTAAAATTTTAAAGCCAATTAAACACTGATTTACTGCATGTTACAAATCCGTTTTAATTCTATTAAAACGCAAACTACGTTTAAAAGTATCACAGAAGTATAACAAGTTTATAATCTTTCTAAATAAAAAGGGTCGTGTTAAGTTCTTACCTTTATTACCGACACAACCATCAACAAAAGCATTTTATGGATCATATTGTAATTATTGGTAATGGTATTTCTGGGGTTACCCTAGCTAGGCACATACGTAAGCTATCAGACAAAAGAATCACCATTATTTCTGCAGAAAGTGACTATTTCTTTTCCCGTACCGCATTAATGTATGTTTACATGGGGCACATGAAATTTGAACATACACAACCATACGAAAACTGGTTTTGGAAGAAAAACAGCATCGACCTCGTAAACGGATTTGTAGAAAAAGTAGAAACAGATGCAAAAAAGCTAGTCTTAAAAGGTGGTTCTTCCATATCATATGATAAGCTAATTATTGCAACAGGTTCTAAACCGAACAAGTTTGGCTGGCCTGGTCAAGATTTAAAAGGTGTACAAGGTTTGTACTCCAAACAAGATCTAGAGATGCTTGAGAAAAATGCCCCTAATAAAAAGGTTTGTAACCGTGCTGTAATTGTCGGCGGAGGACTCATAGGTATTGAAATGGCAGAGATGTTGCGTTCTCGCGAAATACCGGTTACTTTTTTGGTTCGCGAAAAGAGCTTTTGGAACGGTGTATTACCTGCAGGTGAATCTGCAATGATCAACGAACATATTCTAGAACATCATATTGATCTACAGTTAGACACCAATCTTGAGAAAATTATTTCTGATGAAAATGGGCGTGCAAAAGCAGTAGTCACAGATAAAGGCGAAAACATTGAATGTAATGTGGTGGGTTTAACTGCTGGCGTAACACCAAATATAGATTTTCTAAAAGATTCTGGTATTGAATTAGGCAGAGGTGTTAAGGTTAATAGATTCTTGGAGACCAACGTAAAAGATGTATTCGCTATTGGCGATTGTGCAGAGCAGCATGAGGGTATTGGTAGCAGAAGACCTATTGAAGCTGTTTGGTATACGGGTAGAATGATGGGCGAAGCGCTTGCGCAAACTATTTGTGGCAACCCAAGAGAATACAACCCTGGTCACTGGTTCAATTCGGCTAAATTTTTAGATGTAGAATACCAAACCTACGGCTGGGTATTTAGCGAACGTAGTAAAAAAGATAATGAACACCATTTTCATTGGCGCCACGCTTCTGAAAAAATATGTATTACCGTTGCGTTTGACAAAGACAGCCATCAATTTTTAGGTATCAACACCTTTGGCATTCGTATGCGACATGAAATTTTTGACCAATGGTTAACAGAGAACAAGGATATTGACCATGTAATGACCTATTTAAAAGATGCCAATTTCGATCCAGAGTTCTTTAAACTTTATGAGGATGAAATTATCGCCAAATACAATGCTGATTTCAATAAAAATATCAGTGCAAAGAAAAAAAACTGGAAACGTATTTTCAGTATCGCCTAACTAAATAACAATCACAAACAACACCTACTATGGGTAATTTTGACAGAAGTATGTCACTTGCGGGAGAACCGCCTAAAGCATTAAATACAGGCCAAAAATTGGCAGTAGTAACAGGAATGATCGGTTTAGGCATTCTCATATTACAATTGTTCAATTTAAACCTAGGCAATACTGCGCTATGGTTAACGGTTTCCATTGTTGCCATTTTCACGGGAATCATCTGGTTTTCCCAAGCTGCATACGCACACAAACACAAGGGTATTAAAAATGATGGTGTTTGGTTTAAATCTATTTCTAGCCGTGGCGTACTTGCCTGGATGGGAGGTATTGCCTTAACAGGGTTTTACATTGTGCTCTATTTTTATCCGCAGTATTTAGGTCTGGTAAAAGATGGTGATAACACTGGCTTAATTGCATTATTTGATCCATTAAGTAAAGGACTTAGTGGTAACCCTGCCAGCCAATGGTTCGTTTACGGTACTATGTATACCGTTGCTATTTTGGCTTTTGGCGCTAAATTCATTTGGAAATATCGTCATAATAAATATGAGCAATTGAGAACGGTTAGTGTTATGTTTTTTCAAACTGCATTTGCCTTTTTCATACCAGAAATCATGGCTCGATTAAATGGCGATTTACCATATTATGACCTTAAGAATATGTGGCCGTTAAACTATTACAACTTTGAACGTTACCGTATTAATGGGTTCATAGATTCTGGTAGTGTTGGTATGACGATGTTATTTTTCGGTATCATATCCATCTTTGTGATTTCTCCTTTTTTAACCTATAAATACGGTAAACGTTGGTATTGCTCTTGGGTTTGTGGTTGCGGCGGATTGGCTGAGACTGCAGGAGATTCTTTTCGTCAGTTAAGCGACAAATCTAAATTTGCTTGGAAAGTAGAGCGTTGGGTAGTACACAGTGTGGTAGTATTCGTAACCTTAATGACTACAGCAGTTATTTACTCATATTTAGGAAATGACAGTAGTAAATACTGGTTAACAAAAACAATGTTCATCTCTGGTGTAGCAGTTATTTTGACTGCAGTTTTTGCATGGGTAATGATTTATAAAAGAGAAGAATTGGCGAAAGATGCCAAATATGGTGCTATCGGCTACTTCACCATTATCGTTGTATTAATAGGAATGCACTTTTTTAGTGACTCAGCAAACATATTCATTTTCAAAGCAGAAACATTAAGAACCACTTATAGCTTTTTAATTGGTAGTATATTTTCTGGCGTTATTGGAACAGGATTCTACCCTATTTTAGGTAATCGTGTTTGGTGCAGATTTGGGTGCCCAATGGCAGCCATGTTAGGTTTTCAACAACGTATGTTCTCTAAATTTAGAATTACCACCAATGGTGGTCAATGCATTTCTTGTGGTAACTGTTCTACTTATTGTGAAATGGGTATCGATGTTCGTGCCTATGCTCAAAAAGGAGAAAATATTGTACGTTCTAGTTGTGTAGGCTGTGGTATTTGTTCTGCGGTTTGCCCAAGAGGAGTTTTAAAATTAGAAAACGGACCAGAAAAAGGACGTATTAATTCTCAAGATGTTTTATTAGGTAACGATGTTGATTTAATGGATTTAGTGAATAAAAAATAGATCTCATTTCTAAAATGAAATATGTTATTTTTTTGCATTGTGATTCTTATACTCACTTGAACTAAAATTATATAACAGGAAAAATTTCATGAAAGACTGGTTTTTACTAATCTTTCATGATCTTTACAACCTACTAACACCAACCAATACATTAGATGAATCGCTTTTTAATCCTCTTACTTTTAGTATCAATTTCGGCTCAATCGCAAACGGAACTTAATTATCCTGAAGTTGTTTATGGCAAAGAAAATATAAGTGCCAGCTGGGTAAGCCACCCAGATACTAAAGGCGGCGAAGACACAGCCGTGTTGTTTCGTAACACCTTTGAAGTAGCAAATTCCAAAGCTGATTTTATTATCAATATTTCTGCAGACAACCATTACTACCTTTATGTAAACGGTCAGTTTATTACTCACGGACCTCAGTTGAGCGACATTCAACATTACAAATTCGAAACCTTAAATCTTAAAAATCACCTAAACCAAGGGAAAAATATTATTGCGGTTAAGGTGATTAATTTTGGTAAAAGAAGATTTTTAGGCATGCAGTCCATTTTTACTAGTTTAATGGTGAATGGCGTTTCTGAAAACGCCAAAATCATTAATACCACCGGGTTCAATGACACTTGGGTAAGCGCCATTGACGAATCTTACAAAGCGAACGAAGTAGTTTGGAGAGGCGACGGTGAAAAGGCTATCGTTGGCGGCTTTTATGCCAACAACCCTACTGATATCGTTAATATGAACAACTACCCTACGCATTGGGAAACGTTAGATTTTGATGATAAAGATTGGAAAAAAGTAGAGTTCTTTGAGAATGCAAGCAGTATGGGCGGCTCTATTGCTTATTTATTAGAACCTCGTAATTTACCTTTACTTTCTTGGGACGAAGAAAGAATTGCAAGTATCGTTCGTTCATCAAAACCTATTAAAACTGAGTTTCCGGTATTAGGCACTTTGACACTTGCTCCTAATACAAAAACTACTTTTCTTTTAGATCAGCAGTATGTTACCAACGGATTCCCAGAATTGATTTTCAGCAAAGGGAAATCGGCTACTATAATCATTAAATATGCTGAGAACCTTTTTGGTGCCAATAATGAAAAAGGGGATCGTAATGACTTGGAGAACAAAAAGCTTCTAGGCTATTACGATGAAATTATTTCTAACGGAAAAGATGCCCAAAAATTCATTCCGAATTGGATGCGTACATTCCGGTTTATTGAGTTTGAAATTGAAACTAAAGACCAAGAACTTGTTCTTGAAAATTTCGTAAACCACAGGTCTAGAACTACCATACCATCTATTGCAAAATTCACTTCAGACGATGACATGTATAATGACATTTTTGACATCTGTAAACGTACTATTGATATCTGTACACAAGATTACTTTTTAAGTGATGCCTATTATGAAACCATGCAGTATGTAGGCGATACAAAAATACAAGGCTTAATCTGGGAAACTTTAAGCGGTAATGCCGAACATACCAAAAATGCGATTCGCCAGTTTGACCATTCTAGAGATTCTGACGGAAACATCTTAGGTGCTTATCCGCTTCGTTCTACATTTATTTACCCTACGTATTCTTTGGTCTGGGTAGATATGATTGCCGATCAGTACAATACCTCTGGTGATAAAGAATTTATAAAAACCTACAAAGATGGCATTATTAATACCCTAGCGGGATTTGAAAAGAATATGAACGACCTTAATTTGGTCAACAAAACACCATACCGTTATTTTATAGATTGGTACACCGGACCAAATAACGGAAGCGGAACCGCTACTAAAAACGACGGACTCAACTCTGCCGTAGTTAGTTTACATTATGTGCATGCGCTACAAAACGCTTCTCGCCTTTTCAGTGAAATTGGTGATGAGCGGACTGCTAGCAACTATAAAAATCGTGCGGACGAAATTATTACATCGGTATACAAATTGTGCTATGATACCGATAGAAGTCTTTTTGCCGAAAGACCCGATAAAACCATTTATGATCAGCATACCAATATCATGGCAATATTAACAGATGCCATACCAGAGAATCAACAGCGTGCGCTTTTAGATAAAATTCTAAACGAAGAAGATTTATTACAAGCCACTTACTACTACCGTTTTTATCTATTTGAAGCGATTAAAAAAGTAGGCGCTCCAGAATTATTCGATGTTGCCCAAGAACCATGGGAGCAAATGATAGATGACCACATGACTACTACTTTAGAGCGTTTTGAAAGTGTAGAGAAACCAACAAGATCAGAGGTACACCCGTGGAGTGCATCGCCCGCATATTTTTATTTTAATTATTTGGCAGGCATCCGCTCTGTAAAGAATGATTTTGAAGAGGTAGAAATAGCTCCGGCATTTGGCAAACTAAATCAGATAGCAGGTCTACTTCCTACATCAAAAGGAAATATTGAATTTGAATTAAAAAGAAACAAACATAAATTATCCGCAGAAATAACCCTTCCTACAACCATAAAAGGAAAAATAGTTTGGCAAGGAACAGTGGTTAATCTAAAAGCAGGAAAGAATACATATACCCTAAAAAGCTCTAAATAATATGGCATTTTCGGTACCTGTTTCAATAAAGCAATGAACTTGAAATATTAAAAAAATGAAGCTATTTAAACTTTTTTCCGCCGCTCTTATTTGCTTAGGACTGTTAGCTTTTATAAATCCTGAAGACAAACGTTACGAGCGCACTTATTACGATGACGGAACTTTAGAAAGTGAAGGCTGGATTCGCTATAGCACAAAAACAGATTATTGGACCTTCTACCACCCAAACGGTCATAAGTCTGAGCAGGGTTTTTACGCTTATGGCAAAAAAGAGAAATATTGGTTCTTCTTTAGCGAAGACCGTATTAGAACCAAAGAGGGGAAATTCGTTGAAAATAAAGAAATAGGTTGGTGGTTGTTTTACGACAAAAAGGGACGTGTAAACCACAAATGCCAGTTGACAAAAGGAATTAAAGACGGATATTGCCTAAAATACAAGGATACAAAATTGATATCTGCAGAGAAATATAGCAATGGTGAAAAAGTAAAAGAATGGACCTCTTTTCGCGCTTTTACCAGTGAAAATAGTTTATCAGATTTAAAATAATGACAGACATTAAAGTAATTATACCAGCTTTTAACGAAGCAGAATCCATTGCACATGTCATCAACGAGCTTCCTAAAACGGTTTCTGAGGTAATTGTTGTGAACAATAATTCTACCGACGATACCGTAAAAAATGCAAAAGCTGCAGGGGCTACAGTACTTACCGAGACTAGAAAAGGTTATGGTTATGCCTGCCTTAAAGGGTTAGACTATGTTGCTTCAAAATCTAAACAACCCAACATTATTGCATTTATTGATGGAGACTATTCTGACTACCCAGAAGAGCTAGATAAGCTAGTTGCGCCTATTTTAGAAGATGACATTGATTTTGTGGTCGGTGCCAGAACTAAAAACTTACGAGAAGAAGGTTCAATGACGCCGCAACAGATTTTTGGTAACTGGTTAGCGACATTTTTAATGCGATTATTTTTTGGCGCAAAATTTACGGATTTAGGTCCTTTTAGAGCAATTAAATACGAAAAGCTCAAGGAATTGAATATGGAAGACAAAACTTATGGATGGACGGTTGAGATGCAACTGAAAATACTTAAGAAAAAAATGACATATATCGAAGTACCAGTACGTTACAAACGAAGAATTGGCATCTCTAAAGTATCAGGAACCGTAAAAGGTAGTATATTTGCAGGCATAAAAATTTTGGGGTGGATCTTCAAATACAGTATTAAATAATATGGCACTAGCTTTAGCTTATTTTATTATCATAATTTATAGTATTTCATTACTATTAATTTTCTTTTATAGCTTGGCGCAGCTGAATCTGCTAATCAACTACTTATCTCAAAAAAGACAGAACCAAACAGCACCAAAATTTAATCTGTTAGACCCAAAAGAAATTCCGTTCGTAACCATTCAGCTTCCTGTATTCAACGAGGAGTATGTTATGGATCGCTTGTTAGAAAACATCGCTAAAATAGAATACCCTAAAAGTAAATTAGAGATTCAGGTATTAGATGACTCTACAGATGAGACCGTTATTACTACCGCTGCTACTGTTGCAAAATTACAAGAGACCGGTTTAGATATTCAACATATTACAAGAACTGATCGTTCTGGTTTTAAAGCAGGAGCATTAAAAGAAGGCCTTAAAGTAGCAAAAGGAGAGTTTATCGCCATTTTTGATGCCGATTTTCTACCTGCATCAGATTGGTTGAAGAAAACAGTTATCTATTTTAAAGATGAAGAAATAGGTGTAGTACAAACCCGTTGGGGGCACTTGAACCGCGACTATTCTACTTTAACCAAAATACAGGCATTTGCCTTAGATGCGCATTTTACTTTAGAACAAGTTGGGCGTAATAGCAAAGGACATTTCATCAACTTTAACGGTACCGCAGGTATTTGGCGTAAAGAATGTATTATAGATGCCGGTAACTGGGAAGGCGATACACTTACAGAAGATCTTGACCTTAGCTACCGTGCACAATTAAAAGACTGGAAATTCAAGTATTTAGAAAATGTAGAGACTCCTGCAGAACTTCCTGTTGTTATTAGTGCCGCACGTTCTCAACAATTTCGTTGGAACAAAGGTGGTGCAGAGAACTTTAGAAAAACTGTTTGGAGCGTTGTAACCGCAAAGAATATATCTTTTAAAACGAAGTTTCATGGGGTAATGCATTTACTGAACAGTTCAATGTTCTTATGCGTTTTCTTAGTAGCATTGTTAAGTATACCATCACTTTATATCAAGAACACTTACGGTCATTTAGACTGGGTATTCTCTCTATTAAGCTTGTTCACCGTAAGTACAATCATCTTATTCGTTTGCTATTGGTTTACTTACAAGAGTATACAAGGTAGCGGCTTTAACAACTTTGTAGATTACATACGTATCTTTTTTACCTTTTTCTCTGTTGCCTTAGGTTTCTCATTACATAATACCATTGCAGTAATTGAAGGTCATATGGGTAAAAGAAGTGAATTTGTGCGTACGCCAAAATTCAATATTAGTACCATAAAGCAAAGCTGGAAAGGTAACAAGTACTTGGCTAAAAAATTATCTCCAAATATGATCTTAGAATTTGCCTTAATGATTTATTTCATGTTTGGTATGTACAGCGCAATACCATTAAATGATTTTGGACTGTTTCCGTTTCACTTTATGCTATTCTTGGGCTTTGGGTTTGTTTTCTTTAAATCATTGACCTCAAGAGCGTAAAATAGTTTTAAACAATATATTACAAAGGGATAGCCAATTGGTTGTCCCTTTTTTTATGTTAAATCATCTTATTGATTAATCATTCATATAATCTTGCCATTGTACGATTAGATACTTCTGCACTCCGTTTCTATTCATACTTAAAAATCCAAAATCATAACAAAATAAATAAAGCTCCCCTTTCTTCGTTTTCCAATAATGCGTAAAATATTTAGGATTAAATCCGTCGTTTAAGAGAACCGTACTTCTAATGGTAGTAAAACCAGATTTATTAAACTTTTTTAAAAGCCTTCTATTTTTTTTCAACTGCTTGTCTACACTTAGATAAAAAACTTCTTGTTTTTGAATCTTTTCATATTGATGAATGGATTTACATTTTGCAGAACAAAATTTCTTATCGGATCTTCCGACAACTTCAATATTGCACTCTGGACATCTTTTTTTCATAAACGAATGTAAACGTATATTACCCAGTTAATATACCGTTAATTATTTTATTTTCAATTATTCTTACAACATGAATCCATTAAAGTCAATAACCTTATACCATTTAATGATTAAAGATCAGAAGATGATCGGTATTAAATTCTCACCAGATAAATTGATACAGAACTTGATCAAGGGGCTTCCTAACCCTAAATGGAGTCAACAATATAATATGGCTTATATACTGAACACAAAAGAAAACCTGGGAATTCTCTTTACTACTTTTAAAGGCATCGTATGGATTAATTATAATAAATTTTACCCTAACAAACCTGTCAACACCTCTAATGAAATAGTGGACGTTCAATGGTTTAGAAAAAGGTCAATAGTACCAGGCTACCGACTTTGCCCAGAAGAATACTTGTTAAAACTGGAACTAAAAAAATACGCCAATAGTACTGTTAAAACCTATGTAACCTTCTTCGAAATGTTTATAAACCATTATAGTGATCGAAAATTAGAGACGCTTGATGAAGGTGACATACGGGCTTATCTACAAGTTCTAATTCAAAGAAATGCATCTAACTCTTATTTAAATCAAGTCATCAACTCCATTAAATTTTATTACGAAGTTGTATTAGGAATGCCTAATCGGTTTTATGAAATAGAACGACCAAGAAAAGAGTATAAACTACCAACGGTAATTTCAAAAGAGGAAATAATATCTATAATTGAACATACCAACAACTTAAAGCACAGATGCATTGTACAACTACTGTATGGTTCTGGTTTGCGCCGTAGCGAGCTTTTGAACCTAAAACTAAATGATATTGATAGCAAACGAATGCTTATAAGAGTTGAAGGAGCAAAAGGCAATAAAGACCGACTTACACTTTTATCAAAGAATGCACTCGAAGATTTGAGGATGTATTTTAAGGAATGGAAGCCTAAAGAATTTCTTTTCGAAGGGCGCAAAGGGGGAAGATATAGCCCAGAAAGTGTAGTGCAAATAGTTAAACAAGCCGCTAATAAAGCAGGTGTAAAACAAAATGTGTCACCGCATACACTTCGTCATAGTTTTGCTACACATCTTTTAGAATCTAATGTTGACCTTAGGCAGATTCAAGTACTTTTAGGGCATGGCTCAAGCAAAACAACAGAAATTTATACCCATGTTGCAACAAATACTTTTAAAACAATTAAAAATCCTTTAGATTAGAGTTTATATAATGGGGATATATGTAATTGTACACATATCCGTACGTTAGCTACAAGTACTCCAAAAATAAAAATATTGATATTATGGAAAAAAAAAAATAAAAGATTTGTCAAAAGAAGAGCTTAAACGTAAAGAAAAAAGCCTAAAATCAATAATAATATTCTGCATACCAATAATTATCGGACTTTTTTATTTTGTTCTTCGAGATTATTTTGATGGAAAAGAAATTGACTTTGCGATGCTGACTATTGCAATATGTACAATTGGTGGTCCAGTTACAGTATACCCTGAATTAAAAAAAGTTCAAGAAGAACTAAAAAACAAGAAGTAATTAACCCAAGCATCTACTAGAATTCTAAGTTTATTTCCAAAAATGGTATTTACTCGTTCGGAAAAAAATTTAGTTTGCGCAGATGGATTTCACTCGGTCGGAATTCTTACATGGGACTCTACTCGGATGGAAAATCAAAACGGAATCGAAATGTGCTTACTCGTATGTGTCGTACCAGCAGCTAACAATACCTATAATTAATGCGGGTGCTGGTTCTAGCCGAAATGTTGGTTGATTTGCATTTTCGCAAAAGCTTTTTTCTTATTTTTAAACTCAAACTAAAAAACGCTAAAAGCTTTTACTTGTGCTTGGCTTGAAATTCCCTGAATTTCTACGCCGCACTAATCATAGCTTAAGCGTTATCTGCAATTTGAGAAACGACAAACTTTTGATATTAGATTTAGATGGAGTTCTAATAACAAATCCATCTTGGAAAGCCGACCGAATTCACTCGGATGGATATTCTGAATTTAATAAATCTTGTGTTGAAAATCTAAACAGACTTCTCACTCTTGCGGAATTTGACATTTGGTTGAGCTCAACTCGTCGAACCGTGAAAACTCTGAATGAATTTAATCTGATTTTTAAAAATCGTGGAATAAAAAAAGATATCGTTGGATTTTTACCAGAATACGCAGATTGCAGAAATCGAAAAGAGGAAATCCTAAAATTTATAACGGAATTTAAAGCGTCTGATTTTGACTGAATTGACAAAAGGCTTAAATAGTGAAAAATTAAAAGAGGCTATTGAAAAAATATGAAACGAAATTGTCAAAAATGTTCTGATAGAGAATTTGAAGTTCCTGAATATACTCTTGAACAAAAAAAGATGCTATCTGATTTAAAAGCAAATAAAAAACTCGGAGAATTAATCACAAAAATAGAATCACTACACAATATCAAAAGTATTGACGCCAAATTTAATTTTATGCATATCAACACAAAATACGGAAAATGTAATCGTTGCAAAGTTGATAACCTTAAAGGAGAATATGTGATTTGTCCGAAATGTAAAGCGCTAAATTTCAATTGGAAAGTATAAAAACTGTAGCTAACAAGGTGTATAATTCATTGCTAGTTATAGCCTACTTACGAAAGTCCTCGCGGACTTTCTATCTGTGATTTATTTGCTAACTTTAATGCTTAAAACACGCAACGAAATCATACACTATACCGTTGTGGGGCATACTGTGGTTCTGAAGAACGGTACGCAATCAGAACGCAACGGCGAACGGACGCCAGCCCAACGACCGCTGATTTTTTGCGGTGGTTTGTGCCTCATCGAAAGAAAAAAGCGGTGAAAAATCCCAAATTGAGGAGGGTTACGGAGCAGTTCGTGCAAAAAACCGCTTTTTTTGGGCTTGTTATCGGCGGACGAAATAAAGGTCAAAGCAATTTTGGTTTGGACTGGAACTAATCGATTGGTAGCAAGGCGACTGCGGTGAAAATGAAAATCAGGACGGAGTGTTATCTAAGTAATGTCCCCTTGCTACGGAGTGTTTGCTTAGTTCAGGATTTTGAAAAATGGTACGCCCCACAACATTATATAAGTGATCATAGCAGTTTAAGGATAAATCGATTGGATCGTGTATTTTTGCAATGGCGCAATGCTTGATTTTGAATAATTTATCAATCCTTGCGCAGAAAATGTCGAAAGTTTGGTAACTTTTTGCCCTGCTACGACACTTATATTTAGCGTTGTACATAATGTTGAAAAAAGTACTTTTCATAATATTTCTAACTGCTCAATCAGCCTTTTCACAGGTCGAAAAAGTGGATTATGAATTGTATTCTTTGATAATATCGGAGCAATTAGAATTTGGAATTAAAAGCAGCATTGACTCAGTTTTATTAATTGAGCAATTCGAAAACAAATTTGACAATTTATATGATGTTTTTAACTCAAAATCTGATTCTATTTCGAAGTCAGACATAAATTTCATTTCAATAAACACGGGAAACGATACAATCTTTATAAAGCGACTTATACAGGAATCTAAATTTAGAAATTCTGTGAAGAGATTGACAACTGATTTTGGTTTAAGCCCGAAAATTAATGCAAATCTATTATCGACGGAAAAGCTAAATATTCAGTCAATAACTTCAAAAAAATACTATTCGATTTTTGGTAAAAAATTCAAGCGAAAAAATCCTTGGAAACGGATTATCAAAAAATACGGAACAAAAAATATCATTGAATTCTCTAAAGTTAAGTACAACGGAAATTTAGCTTCAGCTTATTTCGGATTTCATTGTGGAGGTTTATGTGGAAATGGAAGGGTAGTGATTTTCGAGAAAGTTAATGGAGTGTGGGAAATTCTGACTTCAATAAACCAATGGGAATCCTAAAAAAACACTATGTACAACAAAGCCTAAACGTAATGCGGAGTTTTGGGCTAAATCGAAAGGTCTGTGTATATTTATGAAGTCGCTAAATCTTTGGGATTTAGCTTTGGGCAAAAAAAGAAAAAACAAAACCAAAAGCTTTAGCTTCGTGCGCAGTCGGAAACGAAAAGTTTCCTTGCCCCCGCACTACGCTTAGCCGAACCGTTAGCAATAATTATGAATCATATCAAATACTTAATTCTTTTAGTTCTTATTTCAGTATCTATTGAAGTTGTTTCACAAGATACCTTGGACATGAAAGAAGTGTATATCGACAATGATTTGGTCTATAAAATGGATGGTCAAAGATTTACTGGACTTGCTCAACAGAAACGGAAAAATGGAAAACTGAATTATGAAGAACAATATAAAAACGGAGTAATTCTATGGAGTAACTTATACTTTAATACTAAAGACAAGAAAGTCTCTGATAAAACAATCTACAACCGTTATAAATTATGGGTAATTGAAAAGGAGATAAGACTCCGACTATCACAAGATACTTTACATATCAAAACCTACGACGAAAACGGAAAAAAAATATTACTTGAACAGTTTGAGAATAACAAAGTGACCTATAGCTGTGAATACAACGGAAAGAAAAGACATGGACGGGAAATGTGTTATGACGATGATGGAAATCAGTTGATTTTCCAGTATGTGAATGGAAAAAAAGTAAAAGAATGAAACCATTACTAATACTAGGAGTCGGTCTTGTACTATGGGCGCTAAGTATTTATTTAGTTCGCAAATGGAAACATTTTTGGATTTTCTTTGCTATAAATTTTGCAATATTAGCCATTTACACCACATACATAATCTATGGAAATTTGGATTTTTTAGGACATGACGAATATGGATTGGGAAGATTAATGATGTTATTCGCAATACCCTTAATACATGTTTTAATTGCGTTCATTCTTGCTATGGTTATAAATTACCGCCTGCAAAAAATAACTATTGCCAACAATGCCTAAACGTAATGCGGGCTTTGGGGCTAAATCGAAAGGTCTGTGTATATTTATGAAGTCGCTAAATCTTTGGGATTTAGCTTTGAACGAAAAAAAGAAAAAGCAAAACCAAAAGCTTTAGCTTCGTGCGTAGAAGGAAACTCAACGATTCCTTGCACCGTACTACGCTTAGCCGCACCGTTGTACGCAAGCATGAAAATCGGAACAAACAAGAAATATATGAACATCAAGAAAATGAAAAAATCAATTTTCCTCCTATTACTTTTAACCTCTGTATCTGTATTTTCCCAAAACTCAGATTACAAGGTATCCTCCTATCTAACGGAAGGAACAAAAGCACCGAATACTCATTATATCGGAGAAGCTTGGTTGAATGCTATTATCCACGATGATGAGGAATTGGGTTATAATATTACAAAAGCAACTTTTAAAGCTAACTCGACCTTGGACTGGCATAAACATGGAACTGCGCAAGTCTTAATAATTGTAGATGGAGAAGCATATTATCAGGAGAAAGGAACTGCGCCTGTAATTTTGAAAAAAGGCGATGTAATTAAATGTGAGAAAGACATTGAACATTGGCATTCTTCTACCAAATTTAGTGATGTAACATATTTAGCTTTATATGGTGGTGGACAACCAACTTCTTGGACTGAAGTAGTTACGCAGGAGTATTATGATGAAGTAGCCGAAAAACTAAAGGGTAATTGAAATAACACACTCGGACGGAAATGCCAACGTACAACAATGCCTAAAAACAATACGGGCTACGGGTTTTGACGAATGGCTTGCGTATTTTTATGAAGTCCGCCAAAACAATTGGATTTTGGGATTTTAAAAGAAAAAAATAAAACCAAAACAAAAGGTTTCGGCTAATCGCTGAACGGAAAGCAAACGCCAGTTTGCTCCCGTACTGTTCTTAGCCGAGCCGTTGTAATCAATAGCCAAAAAAATAAAATGTTTGGAAACAGATTTTTGAACCGATTGACTTTTACCATTCTTTTACTACTTTCAATTTTATTAGCATCGTGTTTTCAATCTGAAAAGGAATTTATTGAAGAGTATCGTAAGGAGCTAAAACCTATTGAAATTCAAGGACTAATCATAGCAACAAGAAAGAACAACAAAGGGCGATTTCGTTTTTTGATAACTCAAAATATGGATACTACTACTATATTTTATACTGGAGTATTATATCCGAGTAAAAAGTTTCATGTAGGAGATTCAATTTTCAAACCTAAAAACCAAATGAAATTTACAGTTAAAAGGAAAGATTCCATATTTGAATATGAAGAAAGAAAATATTAATCCAAAAGAAGATAAGTAGTTTGCGCGAATGGACACCTTACTCAAAGGTAACTGTTACGCAGATGGAATGTACTCTGGCGGAAAAGTAGAAAACGTAATCGCTATGTGCTTACTCAGAAGGCAGCTACTGATTACAACAAAACCTATAAACAATACAGGCTTAGGGCTTAAACAAAAGGTTTGTGTATTTTTATAAAGTCCGCAAAATCTTTGGGATTTTGCTTTAAACAAGGAAAAGAAAAAACAAAACAAAAAGATTTTGCTATGTGCGTGGGGGAAAGCAAACGCCAGTTTGCTCCCGTACTGTTCATAGCTAAAACGTTGTACGCAAGCTGAAAAACTCACTCGAATTGACAAAAAAGATAATATTTGGAATTATAGCATTCATAATCGGATTTGGAATCGCATTGTATTCTGAATCTTTTTTTCGTGAAATAATTCAAGATGTTTTTAAATGGTCAACTTCTGACAAAATTAAATTTGTTGCAAATAATATGTATATTTTCTCTGATAAAACATATTACATAACATTGGGAATAGTTCCTTTGATTTTGACACTTGAAAATCTGAATAAGAAGATGACTACATTTCTAAAAAATGGAATTATTTGCTTACTGATTTTCGGAATTTCTTTAGTCACTATTTCAGTTATCGATGCGAATATAAAAATTGCAGAATGTACAGCCTGTGATGACGGAATTAGAAAATTACATTGGAATGGAATAAATTACGGACTGATTATAGGTGCAAGCGCCATCATTTCGATTGTTCCGAGTCTGATAAGAATAATAAAACGAACGAAAAAAGCCAGCGTACAACAACGTGTATAATTCATTGCTAGTACTTGCCTACTTACGAAAATCCTCGCGGATTTTCTATTCGGTTTGTATTTGCTAATTTAGTTGCTGAAACACGCAACGAAATCATACACAAGACCGTTAGCAGTAATATCAAAAAAATAAAATGAC
The DNA here is from genome assembly GCF_900142175.1 of Maribacter aquivivus. NCBI lineage: Bacteria > Pseudomonadati > Bacteroidota > Flavobacteriia > Flavobacteriales > Flavobacteriaceae > Maribacter > Maribacter aquivivus. The sequence continues at coordinate 335,799 of NZ_FQZX01000001.1, forward strand.
ATTTAAAATATTAGCATTTAGTACATTTTTACTTTTATCAAGTAACATTTTTGGGCAATTAAAATTTGATACCGATATTTTGGACCTCAATAAAAAGGGAAATATTTCTCGTATTGAACTAAAATCGTATAATTATAATAGAGGTGCAAAGAAACAAGAACTAAAAAAGACAGAAGTTTTTACTTTTAATTCAAAAGGGTTTAGAGTATTATATTTCTCAAATGACTACTTATCCCAAAAAGACTCTATTGTATATGATAATTCCAATAACATAAAAGAGATATACCTTTTTAATAAAGATGGTTCAAAGAAAGAAAGGATTCACGCCTTTTATGATTCGCAAAACAAACTAAATTCTGTAAAGTACTATTTGTACAATACTATCAAGAAGGAACCTATAAATTACAACAACTTACATTTTTTAAATGAAACACCTTCTAAAAATGGAACTATTCAAAAATACAAATTTGATGACGGTATTGAACAAGAGTTTCACTTCAATAAAGAAGGTCTCATGACAAAGAAGACTCGCGGAAACATAACGGACTCAAATTATCAAAAACTAGAATATGAGTATTCCGAAAAATATGACAACAAGATAAAATCTAATAAATATCGAAAAAAGTATGAACATTTATTAGTGCAACAATTTCAAAATAATTGTATTCTTTTAAACTCCCTTTATCAAGATATTTTTGATGCTAGTTCTCATATTACACAACGAGAAATTACAACAATCAAGACATTTCAGAAAAATGACACATTAATAAATATAGATTACTTTGAATATGACTCAAGCGGAAATAAATCAAAATCAATTGTGGATTACATAGCTGCTGATATAAAGTATAGTGTTGAATACAAGTACAATGACAAGAATAATTTAATTGAAGAATCCTATATAAGAAAAAATGGTACAAAAACTTATCAATATGAATATGCATATGATTCTAATAATAATTGGATAGAGAAAACTTCTTACAGAAAGCATCTAAAAAGATATGCCGACATTACAAAAAGAATAATAGTGTACAAATAATACTACTGCTAACAATGCCTAAACGTAATGCGGACTTTAGGGCTAAATCGAATGGTCTGTGTATATTTATGAAGTCGCTAAATCTTATGGATTTAGCTTTGGAACAAAAAAGAAAAAGCAAAACAATAAGCTTTAGCTTCGTGCTAAGACGGAAACGAAAGGTTTCCTTACTTCCGCACTACGCTTAGCCGAACCGTTGGCAACAATTAGGTACGTTAAAGGCACATCGTTTACAAAGTTAAAGGGACATCGTTTACACTTTTTTAGGAGTTAATTTGAGGGTACGATATACAAACAACGTTTACACTTTTTAAGTTGCATTTGAAACTAAAATTCAGATGCTATGCCTTGGAAAGAACAGACGATTATGGAACAAAAAATTGAATTTATCTGTGAATGGCGAACTGGAAAATTCACTATCACGGAGCTTTGCAGAGTCTTTAAAATCTCAAGACCGACGGCTTACAAAATCATTGCCCGGTTTGAAAATGAAGGTTATGAAGGTCTTAGTGAACTCTCCAGAAAACCACGTAGCCCACATCCTAATTCCACCGATGAAAAGATGGTGAACAGGATTCTTGAATTGAAGGTAAAAGATGGCATACAATACTTTGCATTTGATTTCGAAAATAAAACCATTGTTCTTCAAAGTTTCGGCGAAAATAATTTGGCAGCAACAAGCGTTAATGGGGAAACTCACAGAATCAATATCAACAAAGAGATTAACTCAGACACTCTACTACTTCCTAAAATTGAAGAATATCGAGTTTAGCATAATAAGCATCGTTATAAGTTCTATTATTGTGACAAAAAATGTAGCGGAATAAAAACTGACTATTATTCAAATGAATCTACTCGAACCGATGGAAAATTTAGTAAAGGACTTGCAATTGAGGAATTAAAAAAAATCTATATCAGAAAGAAATCACTTAGCTAATGAAATATAAGAATCTAATTATTACAATTGGGGTTATAGGAAATATCCTGCTTTTAATCAGGTTCTTAATTGACCCCTATTTAATATTTTGCGAACCTTGTATTTCAGGTCGCACGTGCCCACCTTGTCGCACCGAGTTTGCTAACAATATTTGGATTTATTTCCTCATATGGAACCTGTTGGTTGTACTATTAGTTACGCTTAGCAAACAAAAAATAAAATAAAATATTTTGGAATAATCATTCCAATATTATTACCTTTGCTTCGTGAATAAGAAAGAAGCCATACTATCATCAGCACTTAAATTGCTTACAGAGAAAGGAGTACACAATACCCCAATGTCCGCTATTGCAAAAGCTGCCGGTACTGGTATGGGAACTATCTATAACTACTTCCCTAATAAAGATGTTCTTATCAATGAAATTTACATTAGCATCAAGAATAAAGAAAAAGCCCTCTTTCTAGATTTTGATGCCAACCAACCAATTAAAACCCAATTTGAGACCTATTTTTCCTCAATAATTGAATTTTTTATTGAAAATCCGGAGAGTTTTAAGTTTATGGAGCAATTACAAGCATCTCCTATTATTACAGAAGAAATACGAACAGAAGGTGCAAAAGCTATCAATCCGGTAAAAGAACTATTAATAAAAGGTAAACAGGAACGCATTATAAAAGTTATTGCAGTAGATGAGTTACTCATGTTTATTGGTGGTGCCGTATTATCGTATTTAAGATGGTATTTTAATCAATCTACCGTAAAAAAAGCTTCCCTTAACAACCAATTACAATTGGTTTGGGACGGAATTAAAGAATAAAAAAATTTGTTTAACATTTGGAATGAACGTTCACTCCAATAAAATTATGTACTTATGAAAAAAAATGTGCTTATTACAGGAACATCAACAGGTGTTGGTTTTGAAAGTGCCATCCTATTCGCAAAAAACAACTACAAGGTATATGCAACCATGCGTAATCTTAAAAAAGGGGTAGAACTAGAAAAAAGGATTGCAGAAGAAAATTTAGATATTGAAATTCTACCATTAGATGTTACTAAAATAACCTCTATTGAATCTGCCCTTAAAACAATCATAGACAAGGATGGGAGAATAGATATTTTATATAATAATGCAGGAGCCGGATTTGCAAAAACAACCGAGCAAAGTACTGAAGATGAAATTAGATGGGTTACAGACGTAAATTATCTGGGAGTTGTATTCTGTACCCAAGCTGTCTTACCTTATATGAGAAAGCAAAAATCTGGTCAGATAATTACTATAACTTCCGTAGGCGGTTTGGTTGGTCAGCCATTTAATGAATTGTATTGCGGAGCAAAATTTGCCGTTGAAGGTTTTATGGAAGGTCTAGCTACCTACGTAAGTGATGCCTTTAATATTAAAATATCTTGTGTTGAGCCTGGCGGAATTTCAACAGAATTTATGACCTCCGCTATTGGTAAAACCGCTGTTGAAGGTCAGTTTGCCACCGGAGAATATCTACCCATTTTTGAAAGGTACATGGCCGGTAACCAAAAGAGAGCCAATGAAAGTAAAGATCAAGTATACCAAACCGGACTAGAGGTTGCCAATGTAGTTTTAGAGGTGGCACAAAACGAAAACCCACCTTTACGCATTAGAACTTCTAAATGGGCAGAAGAATTTTGCAACCTAAAAACACAAGCAGATCCAGATGGATCTAAAATAGTTCAACAATTAAAAGATAGTTTTCTATAAAACATCTGTTCAAAACTCAATGACCTTTATTAAGGTCATTGAGTTACTTTAAAGTTCGTTTTAATTTGTACTATCATCACAAATAATATAATACTTATGTAACCTAAACTATTTAAAATTATTAACTTTAAATTCCTTAGCAATACGAATTTATAATGTTAAATATTCAATTTAAAAGCATAGTTGTAGGCCTACTACTAATATCTTTCACAGCTTGTAAAAATGCAAAATCAAATACCAAAACAGATGCTGATAATGAAGTAACCATTTCGGTAAAAAAAGAGAACTTTTTATCTGGCGGTTTAGTTGAGCCCATTTCTATTGTTAGTAGAGAATTATCTGATGGTTCTACTGCAGATTGTTATAAAATAGTGGTCACCTCTACCCCAACTGACCATGAAATGGGACCATGGTGTCCTGATAATATTGCTGATGATGCATCTGCTGGCGGAATTTGGTTAGAAGATGGTAAAGTATATGATGTAGATGGCGAATTCGTAAAAAACTTAGGTACGTTCTATGATGATGAGACTTGGATGATGTACAATAGTGAAACGGGAAAAATCACTAAAACAAGTACTAAAGAAGAATGTAACGATGCCGCTAACCCTAACGTAGGTGAAGAATATCAAAATTTTTGTGTAGAATGTTTGCCCTCTTATGTCGCTGATATTTCACACACATACTATATACCCGTTACTCCTAAAAAAGCTAAAAATCCATATCCGTTTTCTAACGGACCAGCTGGCGGACCACCTCCTGGTGGCGGACCAGATGATGGACATGAAAGACCAGGACCACCACCTGGCGGACCTGGCGGTAATTCCACAACCCCATCTGATAGAGGACTAGCATTTAACGGCGTTGTCTTTAATGCTCCTGCACCTACAGACAATATTTTAGCTGCTTATACCTTGGCTCCTTTTGATGATGCTGGCGGACATATAAACTTACATGAAGGGTATCATTACCATGCCGCAACAGGTGTATCAAAAAAAATAGAACAGCAAGATAATCATTCTGCAATGATCGGTTATGCTTTTGACGGTTACGGAATTTTTGAAAATGCGGATTCAGATGGAAATGAATACACAGACTTGGATGATTCTAGAGGTCATTATGATGAAACTAGAGGCTATCATTACCATGTAGACAAAGCCGGAAACAATAATTTCATTGATGGCTTACGTGGTGAATATGCTTTGTAAAAACACTGCTTTAAAAATTATATTTTTCAGTTTGCTATGGTTAAATACTACCGCATTTGCCCATAGTCCTGATTTTTCAAGTATCATCATCTCTAAAACCGAAAACGGACAAATTGTTTTACAACTAAACAGTTCATTGACTGCTTTTCAACAAGAAGTAAATTATGCAAACGGAGAAGGTGCTTATAAATCTCCAGAAGAATTTCAAAACCTAGTACTTGATCTTTTTAATTCTAGGTTTTCTTTTATCATTAATGAGAAAGACACTTTACACTTCAAAAATTCTAAAGTGTTTTTAGGTCATGAAACTAAAATTGTCACAGAGATCGTAGGCCTACCAGAAGAGGTAAAAGTTATTCAATTAAAAAATGAGATGTTTAAGGATATTCATGGTAACCAGTCTGTAGCCATATTTTTATTGGACGGGTTTCCAAAAGAAAAATTTACTTTACATCCTGATAATCAACACGAAATAAACATTATTTTAGAAGATGGAAAATGGGTAGTGCCAACAGCTAAAAGTAATCAAGCACCCTTGAAGTATTTACCTTATCTAATTACTTTGATAATTGGAGGTCTCCTACTTTTAATTTCTAGAAAAAGAAAATTTCAATAATGAAAAAACCAAAAACAGTAGTCTATATTGCTTTGGTCATCGTTGTAGTAGGGCTAGTCTTTCAATTTATGGAAATGGGAGTTTTTGGTGAAGATCCCATACCTGACATTACCCAATACAACCAGCTGTTTTTTTGGACTGGAATTCTTGTTTGGTCTCTTGGATATATGCAGCAAGAAGCTGTAAAAAAGAAGGATAGCGAAAATGACCTGTGAACTAAACAACAATCTAAATGGTCTGCTTGTTATGAACTACCACTGTAAAACAAACGAACCTTTCGCTACCCTCTTCTTAAAAAATTTATTCTCGTTTACTTGAATAAACGAATAGAAGATTCTTTCAAATTTAACTTTGCCGGTTGTGGAAACTCAGCATGAACAATCAACACATTTTCATGATGTTGCTCTAGCTTACTTAATATATCTCTATTGAGTAATAAAATGGTTGAATGGCCATAATGATCTAATTTATCAAGAATGGTTTTTCCGTTGAACTCACAAACCCAATGGGTCTCAGACATATTCTCTTCATAAAACAATTCTAAAGTAGGCACTTGGTAATAATCATGCTCACCAATACCTTCTAAATCAAAAACCAAACGAAGTAATCCGCTTTCTAACTTTGCACCTTCATTAGAGATTCCTAATTCTTCAAAAGATAATTTACCTGAAGTTGGTTCATTAAATTTCACTTTTATCTCTCCTTGATTTATTTCTACTTTGCTCATCTACGTTTGTTTTTATGATATCATCAAAGCTAGAGAACAACGTAAATTTATACTATGATATTTATCAGGATTGAAAAAATTAATACTAAAAAGAAGATTTACTTACAACGATATAAAGTGGTTACAATTAGGCCGTTTTTATCAATAACTGATAATAATACGCTCTCTTCAAGCATCTTAAAATTAAATGGAGGCAACAAAAGATTTATACCACTCTGCTTTTTTAAACGAGTGCCTTGACCTGAGATAATATCTATATTAGGCACGAAATCACCTTCAGGTACATGCTCTGTTACTATTACATAATCATAACTCGATAATTTTGCCACCACTTGTTTTATCTCATCGTTAGAGATGTGTTGTAATACTTGGCGTACAATAGCACAATTTGCAATTGGCAACTCATCTACGGCTATATCTAAACATTGAAATTCTAGATCTGCCAATTTAAACTCTTGCTTGTTTCGCTCAATTAGCTCAGGTACAATATCAACGGCAATGTAGTTCTTGGTATACTTCACCAACTCCTTGCCAACGTTAAAATCTCCGCACCCTAAATCGCACACCGAAACCGGACTTTCAAACGCATTTAAGAATTTGACCAGAGCTTCTACATAAGGCGCTACAATTTCTGAACGATATGATCCATCACCAGAGTAAAAATCTGAAGTACTGCTACCCCACAGGTTCTTTTCATAGACCTGCTGCATGGCATCTTTCGTGGGCCATGGTTTTTTATTGCGTTTCGATTTATTTTCTTTTTTATTCACCGTACTCTATATTAAAAAAAACAAGCCATAAACTTTCGTTTATGGCTTGTTAATATACTTTAAAATAGATGAATTCTAATTATTTCTGAGTTGCTATCCAAGTCTTTACTCTACGTTCTAACAATTCTAAAGGCAAAGCACCTCCGCCAAGAATAGTATCGTGAAATCCTTTGATATTAAATTTATCACCTAACTCGGTTTCTGCCATTTTACGCAATTCTTGAATTTTAAGCATCCCAATTTTATAAGAAGTCGCCTGCCCTGGCATTACCATATACCGCTGAACTTCTGCAACAATTGCACCTTGAGAAATTGAAGAATTCTCTGTAAAATATTTTACAGCATCTGCTTCTGTCCATCCTTTTGCATGTATTCCTGTGTCTACCACCAAACGTATTGCTCTCCAAATTTCATTTACCAAACGACCGAAATCATAATATGGATTCTGGTAACCGCCCATTTCTTTTGCCAATGCTTCTGAGTATAATCCCCAACCTTCACTATAAACACTAAAACCAGCCTGAGTTCTAAACTTAGGTACAGATTCTAATTCTTGTGCTATAGATATTTGCATGTGATGCCCTGGGTTACCTTCATGATACGCAACACCCTCCATCGTAGATTTAGGCATAGCGTTCATATCTGATAAATGTACATAATACGTACCATTTCTAGAACCGTCGGGTGTACCTGCAGAATAGTGCTGTGGCGCTCCATCCTGTTCACGAAAAGCCTCTACCCTTTTTACCTGCAACTTTGCTTTTGGCAAAATACCAAAGTAGTCTGGCAGCTTCTTCGTTAAATCATCTAAATACTTTGTGGACTCATCTAAATACCCCTGTCTACCTTCGTCTGTATTTGGAAAAAAGAATTGCGGGTCTGTATTTACAAATTTGAAAAAGGCATTTAAATCGCCATCAAAACCTACCTTTTCTTTGATTGCCATCATTTCTTCTTTTATCCTTGCTACCTCTGCCAGACCAATTTCATGAATTTCGTCTGCTGTTAAATCTGTGGTAGTAAAAACTTTTAAACGATAATTATAAAAATCTTTACCGTTCTCATGACGACTTACTCCCGTTGGTGTTTCTTCCGCATTATCAACCTCACTTTCTAACCAAGCCAACAATTTATCATATGATGGTGAAAAATACTCATTAAGAACCTTTACCGATTCTTCTTTTAGTGAAGTAGCCTCTTCTGCCGTAATTTCTTCTGATGCTAAAAGCGCATCAATTTTACCGTTCATATCATTAAGCAATGGTGTACCATCTTTCAATGATTTTGTTTGAGCAATAACCGTGGTAAATGCAAATTTTGGAGGTAAATTTCCTGCTGTGGCTTGTTCTTTTGCTCGCTCTACCAATTGATCAATTCCTCTGGAGACCTCTTTAACCCTAGAGATATAAGCGTTCATATCAGAAAGACTATCTACCTTATGAAAATTGATTAAATAACTTGGTAAACGCGTATGCATACCACGCATTTGATCAAAAACGTAATCTAAGTTCTCAAAAGTGGCACCTTCTTTTAATGTTTCATATTGGTAGACCCATAAATCATAAGACGTTTTATCGGCATCATTTAGCTTATCATAATCGAATTTCTCTTTTAATTCGTTGGTAGTTTCTGTATACCAAGCCAACTCTTTTTCTTCAGCTGCTTTACTTAAATCATCAATTTTATCATATTGATCTTTTCTGCCCTGAGCGGTCAACGCTAACGGACTCATTTGTAACTGCTCTTCGTATTTATCGTCGAACCATCTGTTCAAGGCTACCGTTTGATCTACCTCAACCTTTGGTTCTTCTTTACATGAAGAAAGTAGCAGAAAAGCTATCAAAAAGCTTGTTGCAATGCTCGTAGAAATAATTCTTTTCATGATAATTAAATTTGGATTTAGTTTGTTATAATTCTGCTTCTCGTTATTATTCTGAACAGCAGGTGGGGAAGATTTAAAGATACTGATTTTGATTATATACACTCCTCTTTTTATATTCAACACTTAAGGCTTTTTCACATCAAGGAATTAAACTATTTTTCTAGACTTATTTAAACTAATCACAAGAATATCCGCATTAAACCATAAAAATATATATTCACTAACTTAAGATAAATATTAAAGCTTAAAATTCTTAACCCTATAGTCTTATCAATGGAACAAATTAAAATCATTTTCTTTCTATTAGCTTCATTCTTTGGTATTACAGAAAGTAAAATTGCGGCCGACAAAAACACCGTAACCGTTTATCCGGAAGACCATAAAATTGAGATTGTACAAGAACATCTTTTTACCATTATACAAACAGAAAAAGATACCGCACTGACCCTAGCACAATGGGAACAATTAGCAAAATGGAAAGAAAATAAACTGTCATGGGCTAAAGAGTTAGAAAATTTTACCAATAAAGATGTGACTATTGAAAATAATGAAGGAACTATAGCACCACGCATTTCTTTTAATTATACTGACGAAAAAGATTTGCGTGCCCTGGGCATTTGGTATAACAAAGAGAAAAATCAATATTCAATTAATAATGTTCCAAGAGAGCATACCACTAGCAAAAACGGTAAATTAGAAGGTAATTATTGGACTTTTGACGGAGGCAGTACATTTAGCTTTACTAATGAGGCTTTTGTTGACCTGCCTAATGAATATAAAAAATTAAAACTTCCGATCACTGAGATCCTTAAGGACTAAATTTCAAATTATGGACTTGCAGAAAAATAAAGAAAATGCCATCGCATTCTACAAAACAGCTTATTTAGGGCAACCAAAACTGGCTATAGAGAAATATGTGGGTAATGAATATATTCAACATAACCCAGATGTAGCCAACGGCACACAAGGTTTCATTGATTATTTTGAACGTATGAAGACAGAATACCCAGAAAAGTCTATTGAATTTGTACGTTGTATTGCCGAAGGTGATTTAGTGGCATTACATACGCACCAAATATGGCCAGGAAATGACCAATACATTACCATGGATTTTTTTAGATTTGATACCAACGGTAAAATTTGTGAACATTGGGATTCTATTCAACAAATACCCGAAAAATCTAAGAACCCAAATACAATGTACTAATACAGCAACGGACAAAAGAACTCAACTTTATGAAAAATATTAATATTCAAGGTCTTAATTGGGATGCCAAATCATCGTTTCAACAAGGTCCGGCGAAAGCTCCTAACTTAATTAGAAAAGCATTGTACAGCGATTCAATGAATCTATGTACCGAATTCGGGGTATCAATTGAAAATGATGCCATAACCGATAAAGGTGATTTTACCATAAATGAGTATTTTGATATTACAGAAATTACCAGAAAGAATATTGAATCTGGCGCTAAACTACTTTCATTAGGCGGTGATCATTCGGTTACTTTTCCTATTATAAAAGCATTTCATGAGCACTACCCAAAACTAGATATTTTACATATAGATGCCCATGCAGATCTGTACCATGACTATGAAGGCGACCCGTATTCTCACGCATGCCCTTTTGCAAGAATTATGGAAAATGGATTTGCCGTAAAACTGGTTCAAGTAGGTATTAGAACTTTGAATCCGCATCAGGCTGCACAAGCAAAAAAGTACAATGTAGACGTTCATGAAATGCGAAATCTTGACCTAAATAACATTCCTAAATTTGAGAATCCATTGTATATAACTTTAGACATGGACGGTTTTGACCCTGCCTTTGCACCAGGAGTTTCTCATCATGAGCCTGGCGGACTCTCATCGCGCCAAGTTTTAGATTTAATTCATAACATTGATACCGAAGTGGTGGGTGCCGATATTGTCGAATATAATCCTAATCGAGATTTTCATGATATGACCGCTTATTTGGCTGCAAAAATGATGAAAGAACTTATTGGTAAAATGATGGAACGTTAAAACATATTTCAATAAAAACCATTAAATTGACCTTTTACTAAACCCAAACCCCTAATGCCGTTTTCTTTTAAAAATTTTATGAAACTCCATAAGGTTTCCTTGATATTGGCGATATTGAGTTTTGTATTCTATTACACCTTTGCATATCACTTACAGAGAACAGATTTCATAAAGCTGCTTACGCTCTTTGTTGCGCTTTTCTTTTTCTGTTTTAAACTTATACAGTTCGAGAAATTGAACTTTAGATTTCTACTGGGCATAGGAGTGATTTTTAGACTTATTTTTCTTTGTATAGAACCTAATTTATCTCAAGATTTTTATCGTTTTATTTGGGACGGACATTTGGTTTCTAGTGGTGCCAACCCCTATTTGCACACCCCAGATCAGTTAATGACAAACATGGTATCTATGATACCAAATGCCAATATACTTTATGAAGGTATGGGCAGTTTAAGTGCACGCCACTATAGCAATTACCCACCTTTGAACCAGCTTATTTTTGCAATTGCAGCATTTGTAGGTGGTAAGAGTATTTTTGCGTCACTGCTGACCCTACGGGCAATTATTATACTTGCCGATATTGGTATATTCTATTTTGGCAGAAAGCTGCTAAAAAATCTGAACAGATCTCCGCATTTAATATTCTGGTATTTTTTAAATCCGCTTGTAATTGTAGAGCTTACCGGCAATCTTCATTTTGAAGGTGTTATGCTGTTTTTCTTTATTCTAGCTATGTTTTTATTATCAATAGATAAATGGAAAACTGCAGGTATAGTTATGGCTTGTTCTATTTCAATAAAACTAGTACCCCTATTATTTTTACCACTTTTCTTTAAGTACCTAGGATGGAAAAAAAGTATCATTTTCTATATGATCATTGGTATCACTTCAATCGTTCTTTTTCTACCATTTAATACCCCAGAGTTTATAGACAACTATTCTAAAACTCTGAAGCTATGGTTCTCAAATTTTGAATTCAATGCTAGCATCTATAATATCGCTAAAAAAACTGCCATACATTTTGATGCAAAGCCGTGGGAGTTCATTAAAGAATATGGCAAAATTACTCCGTTACTTACCATAGCCACCGTAGGTCTATTTACATTTTTACCAAAAAGATATGACTTAAACAGAGTGCTTTGGTCTATGATGTGGGTTTTGACCATCTATTACTTTATGTCTACTACGGTACACCCGTGGTATGCCATTTTTCTGGTGTTACTTTCTATTTTTACAACGTATAGATATGCTATCATTTGGTCTGCCGCTATTGTATTAAGCTACTTGGCTTATTCTCAGGCAGATTTCAAAGAAAACCTCTGGCTTCTTGCCATTGAGTATATTTCAGTGTACGGCTTCATTATTTATGAAATTGTTGCACATAATAACAAAAAGTGAAGTTTTTGTAAAAATTATACGATGAGTGATGTCAAATAAATATAATTTGTACATTTACCCTGTAATGAACGAAAAAAACTACTTTCTATATAGTACCGTGAGCCCAGTTGCTCTTGCGCGTCCGTTCACATCTCGCCGTCGTCGCCCGTAAGGGTAAGATATAATTATGGAATTAGGTGAGTCCATTTCCGCACAGAAAATCAAAACTTTTTTTACACTTTTAAATCTAACTGGCAATGAACTTAATTGTTGCTAACGAATCACATTTTAAATACGCTCAGGATATCTGCGATACCATAGCAGATTCGGCTAAGGTTCGCGGAACAGGTATTGCGAAACGTACACCAGAATACATCCAGAGAAAACTATCTAACGGCAATGCTATTTTAGCGTTGGACGGAGAGAAATTTGCAGGCTTTTGCTATATAGAGGTTTGGGGACATGAGAAATTTGTTGCCAATTCCGGACTAATAGTACACCCTGATTATAGGGGTCAAGGACTTGCAAAAAGTATAAAAGCTAGAATTTTTGAACTCAGCAGAGAAAAATTTCCTGATGCCAAAATATTTGGGATCACCACTGGTTTAGCCGTTATGAAAATTAACTACGAGCTTGGCTACAAACCTGTTACCTTTTCTGAGCTTACAGATGATCCAGAGTTTTGGAAAGGTTGCCAAACTTGCAAAAATTTCGATATCCTTACCAGAACAGAACAAAAAATGTGCTTATGCACAGGTATGCTCTATGATGGTAATGTTAAGAAAAAAACTGAGGAAGTAAAGCATGTGAACAGTAAGGCTTTTACAAGATTAAAAAGTATTAAAGAGAGTTTGTTCCTTAAAAAGAAAGTCGAAAAAAGTAAATCATAATTCTGAAAAGAGAAAAGAACGAGCTTCAATTTTAAAATATAGTTGTTCTCAAATAAAATCTATTCTCTATTCAAATTGAATCATATAATTACCCAGATATACTGGGATTGAAAATATTAAAATGAAAAAATTAGTACTAGCATACAGCGGCGGATTAGATACATCTTATTGCGCAAAACATTTATCAAAAGACAAAGGCTTTGAAGTTCATGCAGTAAGTGTAAACACTGGTGGTTTTTCATCAGATGAAATAAAGGAAATAGAAAAGAAGGCTATTCAGTTAGGTGCTACTTCTTACACCTCTATTGATGCCGTACAAACGTTTTATGACAAGGTAGTTAAGTACCTTATTTTCGGGAACGTTCTAAAAAACAATACATACCCTCTTTCTGTGAGTGCAGAGAGAATAGTACAGGCTATAGAAATTGTAAACTACGCCAAAAAAGTTGGTGCTAAATATATCGCACATGGTAGTACAGGCGCAGGAAACGATCAAGTTCGTTTTGATATGATTTTCCAAATTATTGCTCCTGAAATAGAAATTATCACCCCTATTAGAGATAACAAATTGGCTAGAGAAGAAGAGATAGCTTATTTAAAAGAAAATGGGGTAGATTATCCTTGGGAAAAGGCAAAATACTCTATCAATAGAGGTTTATGGGGAACATCGGTAGGTGGCGAAGAAACTTTGACTTCAGACAAAGCATTACCAGATAGTGCTTACCCAAGCCAGCTACAAGAAAAAAATCCGACAGATATTACTTTAACTTTTGAAAAAGGAGAATTAGTAGCGGTTAATGGAGAAAAAGATACGCCGGTAAATAACATTGAAAAAGTTGAAGCTCTTGCATCTAAATATGCAATTGGTAGAGATATTCATGTTGGCGATACTATTATTGGTACTAAAGGAAGAGTTGGTTTTGAAGCTCCCGCCTCATTAATTATCATAAAGGCACACCATCTTTTAGAAAAGCATACGCTTACTAAATGGCAACAATATCAAAAAGAGCAACAAGGTAATTTCTACGGTATGTTATTGCATGAAGGTAATTACCTAGATGCGGTAATGAGAAATATAGAGACCTTTCTAACCGACACTCAAAAAACCGTTTCTGGTGATGTATATGTTGGCTTATATCCTTTTCAATTTAGGCTGCACGGTATTTCATCTAAACATGATTTAATGACAGATGCTTTCGGTAAATACGGTGAAGTAAATAAAGGCTGGACAGCAGATGATGCTAAAGGCTTTATTAAAATTCTATCCAATTCTGGAAAGATTTACAACCATGTGAATGGGGATCAATAAGAGTAAAGAGTTAGGAAAAAGTAGTATTAAGTAATGAGTACAAAATATTAAGTAAAATTAAAAGTATCAACAAAGTACTTAATACTTTGTACTTGATACTGATTTCTCATTCACAAAATAAAATTATGATTAAAGCAGGTATTATTGGTGGATCTGGTTACACGGGTGGCGAACTTATTCGAATTCTATTGAATCACCCCGCCGCGGAAATAGATTTTGTCTACAGTACCACCAGAGCAGGTAAAAAGGTGACTACAGCACATCCAGACTTATTAGGAACAACAGATCTAGAATTTACAGGAAATGTAAACCCAAATGTTAATGTTGTTTTTCTGTGCCTAGGCCACGGTAACTCTACGGCTTTTTTAAAGGAACATAGCTTTTCTACAGATACTATTATTATCGATTTAAGTAACGATTTTAGACTAGTTGCAGATGCTAATTTTGATGGTAAACAGTTTGTATACGGATTACCGGAATTAAATAAAAGCGAAATAGAAAATGCCAAATACATAGCCAACCCTGGTTGTTTTGCAACAGCTATTCAATTGGCATTGCTTCCATTGGCAAAAGCAAAGCTCTTAGAAAATGAAGTGCATATAAATGCCGTAACAGGTAGTACAGGTGCAGGCGTTAGTCCGTCAGCCACTTCTCATTTTTCATGGCGTAACAATAACGTAAGCTGGTACAAACCTTTTACGCATCAGCATTTAGGAGAAATCAATGAGAGTTTACATTCGCTTCAAGAAAATACTGGGAACTTATTTTTTATGCCAAATAGAGGAAATTTCACTCGTGGAATTTTAGCGACTTCGTATACCAAATTCGATGGTGATTTATCGGAAGCTAAAGCACTGTATCAAGATTTTTACAAGGATGCGGTCTTTACCCAAATTTCTGATGAGCCTATCAACTTAAAACAAGTGGTAAATACGAATCAGTGCCATATTCATTTGCATAAACACGATGATTTAATACTGGTGACCTCAGCAATTGATAATCTATTAAAAGGTGCATCTGGGCAAGCCGTTCAAAATATGAATTTAATTTTTGGTCTAGAAGAAAATTTAGGACTCAATTTAAAGGCAGGGGTATTTTAACTTCTGCTACACTCAGTACTTTACTCATTACTAAATACTAATTACAACATGAAAATAGCTATTATAGGTACCGGTAATTTAGGACTTTCCATTGCAAACGGAATTCTAAAAAGTAATGGTGCCACTAGTATGTACCTTACTAAAAGGGATACTACATCTATTGCTGATTTTGAAAAATTTGATAAGGTTACGGTTACCAACGACAATCGTTTGGCTGTACAAAATTCAGACATCTTAATATTTGCCGTGCAACCTGTTCATTTTGCCGACATTTTAGAAAGTATAAAAGACCTATTAACTGAAAACCATGTAATTATTTCTACCATAACCGGTTTTGGAATTGAAAAAATAGAGGCAGTTATTGGTAAGGATAATTACATTGTTAGAAGTATGCCTAATACCGCTATTTCTGTTGGTAAATCAATGACCTGTATTTGTAGTAATGAAAAAGGTAAAAAACGTATTGACTTAACAAAGGCTATTTTTAATAGAATGGGGCATTCTATGGAAATACCTGAAAACCAAATGCAGGCCGCAACGGTTATTTGTGCCAGTGGCATTGCTTTCTGGATGCGTTTAATACGTGCAACTACCCAAGGTGCCATACAATTAGGGTTTGATGCAAAAGAGGCTCAAGAACTTGCCATGCATACCTGTAATGGCGCCGCAAGTTTACTTATAGATTCTGGCAACCACCCAGAAGAAGAAATAGACCGTGTTACTACGCCAATGGGCTGTACAATAACCGGATTAAACGAAATGGAACACCAAGGTTTAAGCGCGTCTTTAATACGTGGTATTATTGCCTCGTACGATAAGATTACCGAATTTAAAACCAAATAAAAGTACATCAACAAATCAGTTCTTTTTTGAACTTGAATCTTTTTGAATTATGAAATTATTCGACGTTTACCCATTATATAATGTTACCCCAGTTTCCGCTAAAGGAATTGTAGTGACCGACGATAAAGGTCAAGATTACTTAGATTTCTACGGCGGACATGCCGTAATATCCATTGGTCATACGCACCCTCATTATGTGCAACGTTTAAAAGACCAGTTAGACAAAATAGGGTTTTATAGTAATGCTGTTCAAAATCCGCTACAAGAGGAACTAGCGGAAAAACTTGGTGTAATTTCTAAGTGTGAAGATTATAACCTTTTTATGTGTAACTCTGGCGCCGAGGCAAATGAAAACGCACTTAAAATGGCATCGTTTGCAACAGGGAAATCTAAAATTATAGCTTTTAACAACGGATTTCACGGGCGTACTTCTGCTGCAGTGGCGGTTACGGACAATCCTTCTATAAATGCTGAAATTAATCAACAGCATGAAGTAGTTTTTCTTGACCTGAATGACATAAAAGGTTTTGAACGAGAAATTTCTAAGAATGTCTGTGCCGTAATCATAGAATCTATACAAGGTGTAGGAGGACTAGATGAACCTAACACAGAATTTTTACAGAAAGTAGCAGCACTATGTAAAGAAAATGATGCTTTATTAATTGCTGATGAAGTACAATCCGGTTTTGGTAGAAGTGGTAAATTCTTTGGATTTCAACATCACAACATACAACCTGATATTATTAGTATTGCAAAAGGAATGGGCAACGGCTTCCCTGTTGGTGGCGTTCTTATTCACGAAAGTATAAAAGCGAAATACGGAATGCTAGGTACCACTTTTGGTGGTAATCATTTGGCTTGTGTAGCAACATTGGCTGTTTTAGAGGTCATTGAAAATGAAAACTTAATTGCAAATGCTGAAGAACTCGGGATTTATTTCAATGAAAAGGCAAAAGAAATTCCGCAAGTAAAACGAGTAAAAGGAAAAGGTTTAATGCTAGGATTAGAATTTGATTTTCAAGTAGCTGATCTACGCAAAAAATTAATTCATGAGCACCATCTTTTCACCGGTGGTGCAAAAGATAAAACGGTACTTAGAGTATTACCGGCATTGAATATTACCAAACAAGATTTAGACGTGTTTTTCACCGCTCTTAAGACTGCTTTATCATGATAAAAACGCTCAATTTAGAAAAAAGAAATGCCGTTCTAAAACGTATGGCAGAATTGGTACAACAAGAAGAATCTATTTTAATATCGGCAAATGAGAAAGATATAAATTCTTTCGAATCTGCTGACATTGCAATGATTGACCGATTAAAGGTGGATAAAGATAAGGTAAGAGAAATGGCTTCTTCCTTAAAAAAATTAGCAGCCCTAGCCGACCCTTTGCATGTAGAACGTTTTCAATTTACGCATGACAACGGTTTAGAAATCAGTAATAAAACAGCACCCTTCGGCACTATTATGATCATATATGAATCTAGACCAGACGTCACTATTGAAGCAGCCGGTATTGCTTTTAAATCTGGAAATAAGATTTTATTAAAAGGTGGTAAAGAATCGTTGAACTCGAACTTGGTTTTAGTCAATTTGTGGCATAAAGCTTTAGAATCTTGTGACTGTTCTACTGATTGGATTACGTACTTGAATTATTCAAGAACAGAAACACAGCAGTTTCTTGAAAATCCTACTCAAAAACTAGATTTAATTGTTCCGCGTGGCGGCGAAAAATTGATTGCATTTGTAAAGCAACATGCTCAGTGCCCTGTAATCGTTAGCGGTCGTGGAAACAACTTTGTATATGTTTCTCATGAAGCAGATTTGCAAATGGCTTTAGATGTAATTATCAATGCCAAGACCACAAAAATATCGGCATGTAATGCTGTTGACAAAGTGATTATTTCTAGAGATTTACCTCGTAAGGCTGAATTTCTACGTCACTTGATACAAACTTTGAAAAAACATAATGTTGAAATTCTAACCGATGCCAAACTAGCTGGTATGGATGGTACTTCTCAAATGGAAAATGAGTCCGTATGGTATGAAGAATTTTTAGACTATAAAATTGTGATTGGGCAGGTGCCCGATGTTGATGAGGCTATACAACTTATAAACACCTACGGCGGTGGACATTCAGCTGCCATTATTACAAAAGACGAAGAAGAAGCAGATACTTTTATGCAATCTGTAGATACTGCGGCTGTATACCACAATGCATCTACCCGTTTTACAGATGGCGGACAATTTGGATTAGGTGGCGAACTAGCCATCAGCACCGATAAATTACACCAACGCGGACCAATTGGTTTACAGCACTTAGTTACCAATAAATGGTACGTAAAAGGAAATGGTCAAGTTAGATAGTTAGGAGTTAGGTGGAAATAATTATCCTGACGAAAACGAAACAAACATGTTGAAAAAGAGAATTTTATTGAAATTGGGTTCCAATACCTTAACGAAAGATACTGATCATATCTCCCGTGGTAAAATCGAAGATATTGGTAGGCAAATAGCAGCCTTAAAAGATCAATATGAATTCATTATTGTGAGTTCTGGGGCTATTGCCGCAGCAAAACAATTTGTGAAACTGGAGCATAATGGTGAAGAAATCAATGTAAAACAGGCATTGGCTTCTATTGGTCAGCCGCACTTAATGCGTATTTTTCAAGAGAATTTTAGGGAGCTTGGGCTTTTCACATCTCAATGTTTGTTGTCATATTCAGATTTTGAAAAAGAGCAAACTAGAGTGAATATTAAAAATACAATCAACGTTCTTGTCGCTAATAATTTCATCCCTATCATTAATGAAAATGACACGGTTGCAACAGATGAAATTAAGTTTGGAGACAACGATAAATTAGCAGGACTAACAGCCTCTCTTTTATCCGCAGATATTCTAATTATCGCCACCAATACTGACGGTATTTATACGAAGTCTTCACTATCAACTTCCAAACCAAAAACAATTGAATCAGTATCAGATTTAAGCATATTACTAAAAGAAATAGGGGAATCTAAATCTACCCATGGCACTGGCGGAATGCAATCTAAAATAGATGCAGCAACCATAGCTCAAAAAGCAGGTATTGAAACTTGGATTACAAATGGTTTAAAAGATCAATTCATTACCGACGCCATTGATAACAAAAGCACATTTACAAAAATTAAAGCATCATGAATTACCTTTCTATAAATGATATCGACTCTTTATCTACTTGGGTAAAAGAAGCTATATCGCTTAAAAAACAACCAAAGAAACATAAAGCTTTGGGTAGTGATAAAACTATCGGACTCCTATTTTTCAATAACTCGCTACGTACACGTTTAAGCACTCAAAAAGCGGCACTGAATCTGGGTATGGAAGTTATTGTTATGAATTTTGGCAGTGAAGGTTGGGCTTTAGAATATGCTGACGGTACTGTTATGGACCAAGGTACATCTGAACATATAAAGGAAGCTGCGCAGGTAATTTCTCAATATTGTGACATTATTGCAATACGTGCTTTTGCAGGCTTGAAAGACAAAGAATTAGATGAAGCAGAAGAAGTACTGAACGGCTTTAAAACATATGCATCTGTGCCTATAGTAAATATGGAAAGTTCTGCTGGGCACCCTTTACAGGCACTGACCGATGCCATTACTTTAGAAGAATATAACTTTAAAAACAACCCAAAAGTAGTTTTGTCATGGGCACCACACCCAAGAGCTTTACCACACGCGGTTGCCAATTCATTTATTCAAATGATGCAGAAGCAAAATGCTGAATTTGTGATTACACATCCAGAAGGTTATGAACTAGACCCTAATATCACCAAAGATGTTAAGATTGAGTATGATCAAGAGAAGGCGCTAGAAAATGCCGATTTTGTATATGTAAAAAACTGGAGTAGTTATACTGATTACGGTCAAATAAAATCTCAAGATACTAATTGGCAAATGACCCTGAAAAAACTAGGAAATGCTAAATTTATGCATTGTCTACCCGTACGCAGAAATGTAGTGGTTGCCGATGAAGTTTTAGATAGTAATCAATCATTGGTCATTGAACAAGCAAATAATAGAACATATGCAGCACAATTGGTTCTAAAGAAAATATTGGAAAGTAATGAAGATTAGTAAATGGATTTATATTGGCATCGCATTATTTGCACTCATCTTATTTGTAGCAAATATGGTCGATATTGACCACAGTACCGCACATTGGAAAACCTATATGGGTCCCGTTAGTAACATAATTCTTATTGTTGCCATGGTACTCATGTTCAAATTTTCTGACGATGAAAAATAAACTAAGTGTTGTAAAAATTGGCGGTAATGTCATTGAAGATGAAAAGGCTTTAGCCGTTTTTCTTAATGCATTTGCCAAGCTAGACGGGCTAAAGATTTTAGTACATGGTGGCGGAAAATTAGCTACTCAACTAGCCACTAAACTAGGTATTGAATCTAAAATGATAGATGGTAGACGTATTACCGATACTGAAACTGTCGATATTATTACTATGGTCTATGGCGGATTGGCAAATAAAAAAATCGTTGCCCAGCTTCAAGCAAAAAATATTAATGCTATCGGATTAAGCGGTGCTGATGGTGATAGCATACAGGCACATAAACGCCCCGTAAAAGAAATAGATTACGGATTTGTCGGTGATATTGACGGTGTAAATTCTGAATTAATCAGCAATCTTTTATCCATCAACCTTACGCCAATTTTCTGTGCGCTTTCGCATGATGGCGCGGGACAATTATTGAATACCAATGCAGATACCATAGCATCTGAAATTGCAATTGGTATGGCATCAACCTATGAAACCACTCTTTATTACTGCTTTGAAAAAAAAGGGGTTCTAATGGATATTAAAGATGACAATAGCGTTGTAAAAAATATCAATACAACTACATACAAAGAACTGTTAACAGCTGGAATAATCGCTGATGGCATGTTACCTAAACTTCATAATTGCTTTCATGCCCTAAACCACACCGTTGAAAAAGTATGTTTAGGCGATGTAACTATGTTAGATAAAAATACCGAACTGTTCACTACATTAACCCTATAAAATGAATCAAACAGAACTAACAGAAAGCGCAATAGCATTATTGAAAGAATTAATTTCAATAGCATCTTTTTCTAAGGAAGAAGACAAAACTGCCGATGCTATACAAGCTTGGTTGGCAAAATACAATATCCCCACAGAAAGAGACCTCAACAATATTATAGCGAAGAATAAATTTTGGAACGATTCAAAACCTACCCTTCTTCTAAACTCCCATCATGATACCGTAAAGCCTAATAAAGCCTATACAAAAGACCCTTTTTTGCCCCACATTGAAGATGGTAAATTATTCGGATTAGGAAGTAATGATGCCGGCGGACCTTTAGTGTCTCTTTTAGCAACTTTCGTAAACTATTATCATGATGAAAATCTTAGCCATAATATTTTAATGGTCGCTTCTGCAGAAGAAGAAAATGCAGGAGAGAATAGCTTACGGGGATTGTTACCGAAATTGCCACATATTGATGTTGCTATTGTTGGCGAACCAACACTGATGCAACTTGCTATTGCAGAAAAAGGACTAGTAGTTTTTGATGCTGTAGTGAAAGGGACTCCCTCGCACGCTGCGCACCCTAATGAAGACAATTCCATCTACAATTCCATTAAAGTTTTAGAATGGTTTAAGAATTACACATTCGAAAAATCATCCGAAGCTTTGGGAGATGTAAAAATGACCGTCACCCAAATTAGCGCAGGATCACAACACAATGTGGTGCCAGCACAAGTTGATATGGTAGTTGATGTTCGTGTAAATGACGCATATAGCAACAAAGAAATTACAGATTTACTGAAGAAGGATGCGCCATGCGAATTAAAGGAGCGATCTTTACGCCTCAATTCGTCGAAAATAGATAAAGACCATCCGTTAGTAAAATCGGGTATTGCATTAGGCAGAACAACCTATGGTTCACCTACACTCTCTGATCAAGCAGCACTAAATTGCCAGTCATTGAAACTAGGACCTGGTGACAGCACACGTTCTCACTCAGCCAATGAATTTATATATGTACATGAAATTGAAGAAGGCATAGATTTGTATATTAAAATATTAAAAGGCTTCATGCACTAAACGTGCGGCTAATTATAAAATTAATTATCATTATTAAGTTTTGAACTTGATATTTGAACTTGACACTTGAATTATGAAACTCTGGGATAAAGGATTTAGCACTGATAAAAAGATTGATCATTTCACCGTAGGTAATGACAGAGAACTAGATTTACTATTGGCTAAGTACGATGTTATTGCATCTAGAGCTCATGCCAAAATGTTAGGCGAAATCGGATTGATTACACCTAAAGAAACTCAAGACCTCGTAAGAGAGTTGAATACTATCGCTGCACGAATAGAAAAAGGAACTTTTACTATTGAAAATTCTTTTGAAGACATGCATTCTAAAATAGAATACATGCTTACCCTAAGTTTGGGCGATACTGGCAAAAAAATACATACTGCACGATCAAGGAACGATCAAGTTTTAGTAGCCATGCACCTTTATTTGAAGGATGAATTGACAGAAATTAAATCGATGACCAAGTCGCTATTTAATCTTCTTTTGGTAAAAGCCCAAGAACACAAAGATGTTATGTTACCAGGGTATACGCATTTACAAATTGCCATGCCTTCTTCATTCGGACTATGGTTTTCTGCCTATGCGGAAAGCTTAATAGATGACCTTTATTTTATTGAAGCAGCCTATAAAGTTGCTGACCAAAACCCATTAGGTAGTGCTGCTGGTTATGGTAGCTCATTTGCTATCGACCGTAGATTTACTACTAAAGAAATGGGCTTTAGCACACTAAAATACAATGTAGTTGCTGCTCAAATGAGTAGAGGAAAAGTAGAAAAAGCAACCGCTTTCGGTATCGCAAATATTGCAGCAACGCTTTCTAAAATGGCTATGGATATTTGTTTGTATATGAGCCAGAACTTCAACTTTATCTCTTTCCCAGATGAGTTGACTACGGGTTCTAGCATTATGCCACATAAAAAAAATCCTGATGTTTTTGAATTGGTACGTGGTAAGTGTAACAAGCTACAGTCTATACCAAATCAACTTACTTTAATTATCAATAACCTACCAAGCGGATATCATAGAGACCTGCAATTGGTGAAGGAAATTATTATACCGGCAATTCAAGACATGAAAGCGTGTTTAGAGATATTGACATTTAGTTTAAAAGAAATTAAAGTCAATAATGACATCTTAGAAGACCCGAAGTATGACTACTTATTTAGTGTGGATACTTTAAATGAACTTGTACAAAACGGGATGCCTTTTAGAGATGCGTATAAGAAAATGGGACAAGAAATTAACGAGGGTACTTTTAAGCCCAAAAGAGATATTCACCACACACACGAAGGCAGTTTAGGTAATCTTTGCTTAAAGGAAATTAATGATAAAATGAAGGAGATTTAGTTCTCCTTCAAATACCTATCTGAATAAATTTTGGTGAACTGGGCTCCGAAAGTGACTATTAAACTAGAATAAGAAACCCATAACATGACCAAAATTATGCTTCCGGCAGCACCATAAGTTGAACCTGGCTCTGCCTTACTAAAGTAAAAAGCAAGCGCATATTTACCTATTAAAAATAAAAAAGCGGTAAGTGCAGCGCCGACCTTAACTGCTTTCCAACGCACATGTGTACTGGGCAAGTATTTAAACATGGCACCGAATAATAGATAGATAAATGTCAAAGAAATAACAATATCCAACACAAATCCTAGCTCCAACATTCCCTCTGGCAAAAGCCTAGATAATTGAGCTGAAAATGCCGATAAAAAAGAAGTTAGCACAAAACTGATTAGTAGTAGAAATCCGAAAATAAGAATAAATCCGAATCCTTTTAACCGCATGAAAAGTGTAGATAATATTTCATTAATGTACTTTGGTTTCGCTTTCCAAATATCATTTAACGCATTTTGTAGTTGATAAAAAACTCCCGTAGCACCATAAATCAATACTCCTACACCTAATATGGTAGCTACTATAGATGTATTTTCACTACCTCTATCCGCTATCATTTCTTGTATAGATTGAGCTGTTTCAGGCCCCATAGCTGATGAAATTTCCGCAAATAGCTCTCCCCGTACAATCTCTTTACCCCAAATACCACCAACCAATTCTAGAATTAAAATAAGTAGACCTGGCAGTGATAAAATTGCATAATATGCTATAACCGCACTTATTTGAAATGGTTCTTTTTCCATCCATTCATTATAGGTTTTCACCAGTAATTTAGGTAGGTGAGAAATCCCAAATTTAGTATGATTTTCTTCCTTATTTTTAGACATTATAATAGTATTTAAACTAAGTTTAAAAATAAGACAAGTAAAATATTGCCTGTAATCCGATAAGATTAAATACTACCTCTTAAAAGGTTTTTCTGATTCTTTAAAGGATTGCTTTTATACAGTTCATCAGAAAAACTAGACTTTACATCTATATAACAGGCGTTCACAACAAAAAATTTTAACATTTAGTTTTCATAGGCATATTTGAGGCAAACCCTCGATTAAACCAACCGGCATGCCAATTTTCAAAAAAAGTTTTACCCTTTTTCTTTTATTCTTAAGTGTTAATCTTTTTTCTCAATCATTTAATTCTGTTTGGAATACAAATAATACCGAGACAGGCTCTTCTTTAGCCAATCAAGTTACCATTCCTACCAACCCTTCATATACAACATATGATTATGATATAGATTGGGGAGATGCAAATACAGATACTGGAGTAACCGGAAATATCACTCATACTTATGCTACTCCCGGTATATACACAATTAGTATTAGCGGTACATTTCCTTCTATTTATTTTAACGATGAAAATGCAAACGACAAACTAAAGATTATAGAAATACTGGCATGGGGAGACATTGAATGGCAAACCATGGAAAATGCTTTTTATGGTTGTGAAAACTTGAATTTTGATTTAATTGACGATCCTAAGCTTGCTCAAGTCACCTCTTTGAAACAGATGTTTAGAGGTTGTACTTCGTTTAATGGAATTGTAAATAACTGGGATACCAGTACTATTAATGATATCTCAGGCTTATTTTATGAAGCAGAAACATTTAATAGACCCTTAGCAAATTGGAATACCAGGGCAGTAACAGATATGTCTTATACTTTTTACGAAGCCGAACTATTTAATGAGCCATTGGATAGTTGGAATACAGCTGAGGTAACTACAATGTCTAACATGTTTTATCATGCTGAAAATTTTAATCAAAACATCAACAATTGGAACGTTAGCAATGTAACGGACATGTCTAATTTGTTTTTTTATGCCAGAGTTTTTAATCAGCCTTTGAACTTATGGGATGTAAGTAATGTAACTACCATGGCAAGCATGTTTTACCTAACATCCTTTAACCAACAAATAAACAATTGGAATATTAGCAATGTAACGGACATTTCTGGAATGTTTCAAAATTGCCCGTTCAATCAGCCCTTAAATTTATGGGATGTTAGCAATGTGACCACCTTATCGTCCACGTTTGCCCAAAACAATAATTTTAATCAACCTTTAAATGATTGGGACGTAAGCAATGTAACCGACATGAGCCGAACATTTGGTAGTGCCGGTAGCTTAAAAGATTTTAACCAACCTTTAAATCAGTGGGATGTTAGTAATGTAACTAACATGTCAGGTATGTTTGAAAGCTCTTCTTTTAACCAACCATTAAATGGGTGGGATGTTAGCAACGTAACCAATATGAGCTATATGTTTGCTGGTTGGGCATCTTCCTACATAACTGCTTATAACCAACCTTTAGACCTTTGGGACGTAAGTAGCGTTACGAACATGAGTTATATGTTTCAAGACTCAAGTTTTAACCAAGATATTGAAGGCTGGGACGTTTCTAATGTTACGAATATGAGTAATATGTTTGATAACGCAACGCTATTTAATCAGCCACTAAACAATTGGACAATTACTTCACTTACAAATTTGGATGGTATTTTCACAAATACACCGCTGTTCAACCAACCTCTAGACAATTGGAATACTTCGGCTGTAACAAGAATGAGAAATACATTTCTGAATGCTGATGCTTTTGATCAGGACCTATCATCTTGGGACATTTCCTCCGTTACATCTATGACATCTCTATTATCCAACTCTGGATTATCTGAGGAAAATTATGATGCTACTTTAATCGGTTGGGCTACCCAAACAGTAGAAGATGATGTTGACTTAGGAGCAACAGGCTTAAAATATTGTGATGGTAGACTTGCAAGACAAGAACTTATTGACACCCATAATTGGACTATAACCGGAGATATTGTTAACTGTTCAAATGTGTTCTGCACAACAATTACAAACCCAGCCGAAGGAGATACAAATGTTCCTGCAAATTCTAACATACATTGGGCTGCCGCACCAAATGCCACCGGTTACTATATTGACTTAGAGGTTGAAAGAGGCGGAGTCCGTAGCTTTGTAAATATCAGTGGAAGCCCTGCAAATAATTATGATGTTGGTAACGTACAAATTTTAACTTTTACCAACGAATTTACTCCAGGCGATACTATTTTCATTACTGTAACACCTTATAATGGTGAAGGTCCGGCAGTTGGCTGTGAAGAATTTAGCTTTACCGTAGTACCATCATGGGTCAATAGTCCAGCTGCCTATAAATTTACGATTGACACTAGCCTTGGATCTGCTTACGGTACTGATCAGTTTGATTTTAGAATTCAAAGAAACTCTAGTTACAGCTACAATTATTCCGTTGATTGGGGTGATAGCGAATACAACAATAATGTTACAAGTGATCTTAGGCACATATACAATACTCCTGGAATCTATACGATAGCTATTATTGGCGATTTTCCCGCTCCTTATAACTATTACGGAGATGCCGATGAAGTCATATCTATTGACCAGTGGGGAACACATGAGTATCAATCCATGCAAAGAGCTTGCTTTGGATGTGAAAACATGGAGTATAATGCTACAGATATTCCTGACCTTACTCTTGTAACAGATATGTCCGAAATGTTTGAAGGCGCCCATTTATTTAATGGCGATTTAAATAATTGGAACGTTACTAATGTAACGAACATGGATTCTACCTTTAAAGGAACCTATGTTTTTAATGAACCTTTAAACACCTGGGATGTTAGCAATGTTACTAATATGACCAGTATGTTCTATAGCGCTAGAGAATTTGATCAACCCCTAAATTCATGGAATACGGGTAATGTCACCAATATGGGTTCTATGTTCTATGATGCAGAAGTATTTAATCAGCCATTAGATTGGGATGTGTCTAAAGTTACCTCTATGTATAGCATGTTTGGTTATACGGAGCTATTTAACCAAAACATAAATGATTGGGATACATCTTCAGTTACCAATATGAGCTCTATGTTCAGAAGTGCTGAAGCATTTGATCAACCTTTAAATGATTGGAACGTATCATTGGTTACTACCATGAATTATATGTTTAGTTTCGCCGAAGTTTTTGATCAACCTCTAGACAATTGGAATGTAAACTCTGTCACCAATATGGGGTCTATGTTCTACAATGCTCAAAAGTTTAACCAAAACATAGACAGTTGGTCCGTAACGAATGTAACAGACATGTCTTCCATGTTTAATTCAGCTCTAAGCTTTAACCAGCCATTAAATAGTTGGGACGTAAACTCTGTAGTGAACATGTCTGAAATGTTTAATGGCGCAGAAATTTTTGATCAACCTCTAATAGATTGGGATGTAAGTGCCGTGGCCAACATGTCATCTATGTTTAAAAATGCCTTACTGTTTGATCAGCCGCTAAATAATTGGAACGTATCATCGGTTACGCTAATGCCGTCTATGTTCGAAAGCGCTGAAACTTTTAACCAACCTTTAAACAATTGGAACACAGCTGTGGTAACCAACTTTGCAGCAATGTTTAAAAACGCATTGGCTTTTAATGAACCACTTACCAATTGGAATACAGGCGAAGCTTTAACTATGCAAGAAATGTTTAGCGGTGCAACGCTATTTAATCAAAACATTGATGCGTGGAACGTTTCATTTGTAACCACAATGGAAGCTATGTTTAACGATGCTACCAGCTACAACCAAAGCATGAACTCTTGGAACGTAGCTTCTGTAACTACCATGGAAGATATGTTTAAAGGCGCCATTGCGTTTAATGAAGCTATTGGGGATTGGAATGTAAGAGGTGTCACCACTATGGAAGAAATGTTCAGCGACGCAACTGTTTTCAACCAAAATATAAACAATTGGCGTATAACAGGTGTAAGCAATTTGGATTATATGTTTAAAAATGCATCTGCATATAACCAAGTTATGGATTTATGGAATCCGGGGACGGTATCAATGCGCTCTATGTTCGACAATGCCACTTCATTAGACCAAAGCCTTGCCGAATGGGATGTAAGCGGTGTTACTAATATGAGTGATATGTTAGACCATACCGCTTTGGTAAGAGAAAATTACGATGCGACCCTTATTGCTTGGTCAGAGCAAACATTAAATAGTGGTATTACCCTAGGAGCAGAAGATCTACCGTATTGTGATGCACAAGAAGAGAGACAGTCTATGATAGATAATTTTGGTTGGACATTCAGCCAAGATGTTCGAGATTGTCCTATTCCTGAATGCACACAATTAGCTTCGCCCCTTAATGGAGCAACAGATGTGCCCATTAACACAAACCTTACTTGGGATGCCGCGCAATTTGCACAGGGTTATTATTTAACTGTAGGAACAACAGCTGGCGGAAACGATGTTGTAAATAATGAAACTATAATCAACGAGACTTCATACGAATTTGCTTCAGATTTTGATACTGGCGATACAGTTTATGTAACCATTGTACCTTTTAACGATGAAGGTAATCCTGGTGTTTGTAATGAAGAGAGTTTCACCTTGTCAAACACACTACCTACCATACCAGAGTGCACCTCTTTGATAACACCTGCCAATAACGATAGTGATGTGCTAGTAACTACAGATTTAACCTGGAATGCCATATCTAATGCTGACGGTTATAGATTAACGATAGGGACATCTGCAGGAGCCAATGATATTCTAGATAATTTTGATGTAGAGAATGTTACTACACATGATCTAGTAACAGACCTACCTGAAGATAGTGATATTTTCATCACTATTACACCGTATAATGAACAAGGACCTGCTGATAGTTGTAGTGAAGAATCTTTTCATACAGAAACAATACCTGTTGCACCTACATGTACTAATTTAATTATTCCTGCACACCAAGAAACAGATGTTGCTATTGATACAAATTTAAGTTGGACGGCAGTTCCCGAAGCAACGGGTTATCTCGTTATTGTTGGTACAACCGAAGGTGGTAACGAAATAGTAAACAATGTTGATGTAAGTAATTTTACAACTTATGATATTCCTGTCGATTTACTTGAAAGTAGAACTTATTATGTAACAATTATACCATATAACGATGTTGACGATGCGGTAGGTTGTATTGAAGAAAACTTTACTACTGGCGATTCTACAAGTCCGCCATCATGTCCAATTTTAAATTCACCCGCAAATGGTGCCACACAAGTTCCTTTAGATACCAATTTAAGCTGGAATGGTTCAGGTTCAGCAGACGGCTATAGATTAACGGTTGGTACAACATCTGGTGGTTCAGACATATTTACAGGTGATCTTGGCAATGAAACCACATACGATTTTGTAAGCGACCTACCTGAAAATGAAACTATTCACGTTTCTATTATCGCCTACAACATTAATGGTCCTTCTTCAGGTTGTACAGAGTACACATTTGAAACAGCGGGTCCACCAGATTGTACAACACTAATAAGTCCTACAAATAACGATACAAATGTTGCTGTAGATACTTCTATAGCGTGGAATGCAGTTACAGATGCCAATGGTTATAGAGTAACCGTTATCGGCAGTAACAGTACTGCTAACAATATGACCGATTTTGAAATAACATCGGATACAACGTTCGATTTTTCAAATGATTTCATACAAGGTGAAACAGTTACGGTTACTATTAAACCATACAATGATAATGGAGAAGCCATTGGTTGTACTTCTGAAAGTTTTACCATAATACCACCACCATTACCATCATGCACAAGTTTAATATCACCATTAAATAATGCTGTTAATGTTGATATTGATACAGATCTTAGTTGGAATGCCGTAACCGATGCAACTGGCTACAAATTAACTGTCATTGCAAGTGAAAGCACTGACAACAACTTAAACGAAGTAGATGTTATCGCGAATTCTTATGATTTCATCAATGATTTCATACAAGGCGAAACGGTAATGGTTACCATTAAACCTTTTAACAACTCAGGTGAAGCTATAGATTGTACTTCAGAATCATTTACCATTAAACCGGTACCTTCTTGTACTAGTTTGAGCATGCCATTAAATGGAGCTACAGCAGTTGACATAGGCACTTCAATTTCTTGGAATGCCGTAACCGATGCAATCGGCTATTTCGTAACCGTGAATGCGAGCAATAGCACTGCCAATAACTTTATCGACCGAAAAACAACAACGACTGCGATAGATTTTGATTCAGATTTTACGCAAGGTGAAACGGTTTCAGTTACTATAACTCCATATAATGAATCTGGTAATGCTATCGGTTGTAATACAGAAACGTTTACTATTGAAGCAATTCCTCAATGTACCACTTTAATCTCTCCCGCCAACGGCGACATTGATGTTGCCATTAATACTAATTTAGAATGGGCACCAGTACCTGAGGCTGTTGGTTATGTATTATCAGTAAATGCAAATAACAGTACAGCAAACAATGTATTAGAATTAGATATCACTACTGGAAATACCCATGATTTTACCAACGATTTTGAGCAAGGGGAAACAGTTGCAGTCACTATTGTTCCTTATAATGCCGCTGGTGAAGCTATTGGATGTTCTACAGAGAGTTTCACTATTAAATCGGTTCCTAACTGTACTACTCTAATTTCTCCAATAAATGGTGATGTTGTTCCCGAATTGAACGAAATTACATGGAACGCTGTTACAGATGCAAATGGTTACAGACTAACCATTACATCAAGCAATAGTATTGAGAATAATATTACTAATCTGGAAATTTTAGATACTACTTACACATTCCCCTATGAGTTTAATATAGGAGAAACTGTAACGATTACTATCGTCCCTTTCAACGAAATTGGTGATGCCATTGGTTGTACTTCTGAGAACATTACCATAAGACCAATACCAGCCTGTACAACTCTAATACCTTCGTTACAAAATGGCAATGATATTGCTGTTTCTACCGATATTGAATGGAACGCTGCAAACGAAGCTGATGGTTATTACATTTCAATAGGCACCACGGAAGACGGTACCGATATTGTCAACAATGAAGATGTTGCATCTTTGACCAGTTATACTTTAAGTGAAGATTTACCTTCTGAAACTCTTATATATGTACATATAACCCCATACAACTCTTCCGGTATAGCAGAAGGGTGTATTTCTGAAAGTTTCACCACTGAAATTATAGCACCTGATTGCGCCGTGTTACTTAGTCCCGCTAACGGTGAAACTGATGTATCATTAGAAAGTACTATTTCATGGGATGAAGTTGAACATACAGATGGTTATTATATTTCTATAGGAACTTCTACAGAGGAAAATGATATATTAGATACTATTGATATGGGTAATACTACTAGCTATACTCATGGAGAAGAACTTCCTTTTGATTCTGAAATCTACATCACCATTACACCCTACAACAGTGTAGGTGAAGC
Source organism: Maribacter aquivivus (assembly GCF_900142175.1). Lineage (NCBI taxonomy): Bacteria > Pseudomonadati > Bacteroidota > Flavobacteriia > Flavobacteriales > Flavobacteriaceae > Maribacter > Maribacter aquivivus. The sequence continues at coordinate 368,077 of NZ_FQZX01000001.1, forward strand.
TATTGATTGCGAGTTACAATCGTTTACAACTATGATTCCCGAAGACGAAACCAAATACGGATTCTCTCCAGATGGCGACGGAATTAATGAATATTGGCATATTGAAAACATAGATTACTACCCTGAAAATGTAGTCAGTATTTATAACCGATGGGGAGTAATGGTTTTTCAAATTGAAAACTACGATAATGTATCTAACCTATTTTCAGGTACTGCAAATGTGCAGACCAAATTAGGTGCTGACCAACTACCAACAGGAACGTACTTCTTCAACATTCAAATTGAAGGAGAAACTATTTTAAGAAAAACACAAGGTTATCTTGTATTAAAGCGATAATAGCATGCAGAATTTATATAAAAATATCGCTTTAATAGCATTCATTCTTGTTGCATACACCAATAACGCATTGGCTCAGCAAACTCCTACTTTCTCTGAGTACAATTACAACCCGTACCTAGTGAATTCTGCCTTTGCAGGATTGGCTCCAAGTGCAGAGATTGGCATTAGCAATACAGGTACTTTTAATCAATTTGAAGGTAGTCCTAAAAGTTTCGCCCTAAGTTTTCATACGCCTCTAAATAGAGGTAAAGTTGGGTTGGGCGCAGGTTTAATTCGTGATGAAGTTGGGGTTACCACCTCAACAAGTGCTTTTGCCACTTACTCATACAAAATCTTTTTTGACACCAAAAAAAATAGACCTTATTGGCAAATATACACCCCTAATTCATTATCATTTTCCATATCACCCGGTGTGCAGCAATATCAAGATAATTTACTAGAACTTGGTATTATGGACGACCCTAATTTTGCTATGAATATTAATGCCACTATACCAACTATCGGATTAGGATTTCTTCTAAATCTTGCTAATGTATATGTAGGAATTTCTACACCAAATGTAATTGGTGATATGCTAGTATCCGATGATAATGTTGAAATTAACGTTCCGTATTATGGCTATTTAGGATACCGCTTCTTTTCAAACAAATTTGAAGAATTAATGGTTAAGCCAAACTTATTATTGAAGTATGAAAATGGCGCTCCATTTCAAGTAGACATGAATATCGCTGTCAGTTACAGAAACAGATTTGAACTAGGAACAGGTTATAGAACTAATTCGTCGATTAATCTTTTAGCTGGTGTCTATCTTTTCAAAAATATTAGAGCTATATACAGTTACAATGTAGCCATGAACGATTCTCCATTAGGTAATACCCATGGCATTATTGCCACTTACCGTTTTGGTAAGGGCTTTAGTAGAGATTAAACACTCTTCAATAATCTATGAATGAATTCCAATTTTTTCTCCACAGGTTTCGAAATTATAAAAGGATAAGGATCGTCTTCTCCCATAGAACGGCTCATACTATTTAATGCGAACAGTAACGGCATACCAGTATTCAATACCTTTTTAAAACTGATTTCTTTATAAGAATCGAAACTAGCATTCATCTTTAAATTTTTCTTGGCTGTTATTTTAGGATCTGTTTTGAGTCCGAAATTATATGCGGTTTCCAAAACATCGGTCAAGTGCAGATAATGCGACCATGTTTCTGCCCAATCTTCCCAAGGGTGAGATGATGCATACTTACTTATGAAACGTTGCTGCCAATTCGCTTGCGGACCATTGTTGTAATAATTGTTTAACGCATCTGCATACGACTGAGAATCATCTCCGAAAATAGTTCTAAATTCAGCCAAAACATCAGGATTATCACGAATAAGCAGGTCCCAAAAGTAATGTCCAACCTCATGTCTAAAATGACCGAGCAAGGTTCTATAACGTTCAGACATTTGTTGTTTAACTTGTTCTCGAACAACAGGATCTGCTTCAGAAATTAATAGGGTAATTACGCCATTTGCATGACCGGTTTTTAAATTCTTTGACTCCTCTGGCAAATCATCTTTCGCCAAAAAATCGAAACAAAATCCTTTTAAATCGTCTATAGTCTTGCTTACAATAGGTAGTCTAAATCGTAATAATTGATAAACCAATCTATGTTTGGCAATTTCAATGTGTTGCCATTTTTTAAGATTGTCATCATCTAGAATATCTGGTATGGTTCTATTTAAACTGCATGCTAAACAAAACTCATTTCCTCTTTCAACATCTACAAGCCAATTACAAACATTGTATTTGTGATTTTTACAGTATGTATAGGTTTTGCCTTCCAATTCTGGAAGTTGCCATTTTGCAGCATTTACATCTAAGGAAACTATCTTATTGTAATAAGAAGAATACCCTAGTAGATAGCTGCAGTTTACACACTTGTTATTCTCGAAAACAACTGTATTCTTACAGTTTGTACACTGAAATAATTTCATATCCTATAGTCTTTTAAACAGACAAGGACAGTGTATTATTTGATCATCTTAAGATTTATAACCTCTTGATCGGTCAAATACCTCCAGTGTCCTCTTGGTAAATCTTTTTTAGTAAGACCACCATAAACAACCCTATCCATTCTTTGAATTGTATAACCTAAATTTTCAAAAATGCGTTCTACAATTTTATTTCTAGAACTATAAATCTCAATACCAACTTCTCTTTTTGGAGCATCAGCAATAAAACTTACATCTTGTACACGAACTGCCTTTTCATCAACAACCACACCTTCTTGAATCTTCTTTAAATCGGCACTTCTTAGTTCTTGATCTAAAACCAAATGATAAATTTTACGCATGCCATTTACAGGGCTTTTCAACACCTTGGTCATACTACCATCATTGGTAAACAAAAGTAAACCTGTATGTTCTTTTTCCAATTTATCTACCGGAAGTAATTTTGACTTAGAAGCACTTGATATTAATCCAGAAACGTGTCTTTTACCTTTTTCATCTCGTACAGTAGTAACAAAGTCTTTAGGCTTGTTCAACAAGACGTATTCTCTCTTAACAGGATTTAATAATTGACCATCGAATTTTACCTCATCGCTCAACTTAACCTTATATCCCATTTCTGTAATAGGCTTTCCATTTACAGTTACATTACCTGCAGCAATATATATATCTGCATCTCTTCGAGAACATACCCCAGAGTTGGCTACATATTTATTTAGTCTAATAGAATTTGGATCTTGTGGTTTGGCTGGCGTCACATTTTTTTTAATGGGCGCATTACCACGAGCATAGCTCTTCTTTTTAAAATTACCACCTTGCCTACCTGAAGCATTTTTTCCTCTACTAGAATCATCCCTACTCATAACTGTACCAATTTTGCACAAAGGTAGCAAATTGCGTTGCCGTTCAAATAGTTATATGAAACATATTACGAACAACTATAGTATTCTGTTTAAAACAAGGTCAACATCTATTAGTAGAATACCAAAGACTCCCATTACTATAATTAGTTTTAGAATATTATGCAGCCAAACATAGTCTTTACGGGCTTTTGCCTTGAATAAAAGAAATACAAAGAGGACTAGCAATACCACACAAAGCATAAAATAAAAGTTCATATACCCCACATCGAACTTGAAAATCAGCAGTAATGATGGCACAAGGGTCAATAAAATCAATAAACTGATAAGAATTTTAGAAGTTCGTGCTCCGTAAATTATCGGAATAGTTCTGTAATTCTGAGCTAAATCTCCTGAAATATTTTCTAAATCCTTGATCATTTCTCGTGCTAGTATCAATAAAAAAAGAAATACTGCATGCATAAAAATCACTGGCTGAATATTCTTGTAGTAAATGAATACGACAAAGAATGGCGTAATTGCCAAAGTGGCTGAAATAAAATTACCTAAAAACGGAATTTTCTTCAACTTATGCGAATAGATCCAAATACCGAAAATATATGATGAGAAAAAGAAAACCGCTTTAAACGATACATAACTGGCCGCAATTACCGCAAAAAAATTGAGTACAAAATATGTCGTTAGCTTAAATCGCTGGCTTACCAAGCGATCCAGCATACTCTTTCGGGGTTTATTAATGAGGTCTTTTTCTGCGTCGTAGAAATTATTAATAATATAACCAGCAGCAATAACCATAGCTGAAGCTATTACGATAACGAAAAGATTAACGTCAAAAACTACTTTACGAACAGGAAGCTCTGGTGCTAAAATATAAATAGACGCCAAATATTGAGCTAGGGCTATAACTAGAATGTTATACCCCCTAACCACTGAAAACAGACTCAGTACTTTTAAAAGTAAGAGTTTATTTCTTCTATTAAGCATGTATGGAAATTACCTAAAAATTATAGACTACTTCTAATTTATAATCTTTTAACGCAGTTTTAGCTTTTTCAAAATCTTCGGTAAAACCTAAGATGTAACCACCACCACCTGAGCCACAAAGCTTTAAGTAGTAATCATTAGTATCAATTCCGTTTTTCCATAAGTCATGAAACTTAGCAGGAATCATAGGTTTAAAATTATCTAAAACAACATGGGATAATTGCTTCAAATTACCGAACAATGACTGAATATTGCCGTTTACAAAATCTTCTACACAAGCATCTGTATGCTTTATGAATTGATTTTTTAGCATTTTACGAAAACCGTCATTCTTCATTTGCTCCATGAAAATCTGAACCATTGGTGCAGTTTCTCCAATAATACCGCTATCTAATAAGAATACGGCTCCTTTACCTTCTATATTTTGTGAAGGTATGCTAGTAGACTCAATATTGTCTTTAGAATTTATAAGAATTGGAAGACTCAAGTAACTATTCAATGGATCAAGCCCAGATGATTTACCGTGAAAAAACGACTCCATTTTACCGAATATCGTTTTAAGCTTCAATAGTTTTTCTCTGGTTAAGTTCTCAAGAACCGTTATTTTTTCTTGCGCATATTTGTCATAAATAGCTGCTACCAAAGCACCACTACTACCTACACCATAACCTTGTGGTATAGAACTGTCAAAATACATACCTTCAGCAACATCAGCTTTTAACAGGTCTAAATCAAAAGAAACCAAACTTGGCTCTTCAACAGTTAACTCTTCTAAATAAAGAGCAAATGCTGCTAAACTTTCGTTAGATTTTGTAGCCTCTTTTGAAACGCTGGCATCAGATTTCAAAGCTCCCTTATAAAAATTATAGGGTATTGATAATCCTTTTGAATCTTTAATGATACCATACTCTCCGAAGAGAAGAATTTTTGAATAAAAAAGAGGTCCTTTCATTTTAAAAACTAAACTAATATTGAAACGTATATAAATATAGTCAAAGATTCACAAAAAGTTGAACGTTTCACCCTAAAAGGTTAAACAAATTAAATGAATCATTCCCTTACAAACGTTTATTGTAAAGAAATAGTACTTAAATCACCTACAACTTCTTAGCACCCAGACCAATTCGATCGCAAATATACTGCCCATTTTGACAAAAAGGCACTAACTTCTCTTTTATAAATGGAAAAACGATATCCTTTTCATTTTCCGGATATAATACATGCACATTTGCACCTGCATCTAATGTAAAGCAAACATGGGTATTAGATTCTTGCCTAAATTTCCAAATCGCATTAATTATAGAAAGGGTATTTGGCTTCATTAGTATGAAATACGGATTGCTCGTCATCATCATCGCATGTAATGTAAGTGCCTCACTTTCTACAATATTTATGAATGTATCTAAACTACCATCTGTTAAAACAGACTTTAACTTCTCTAAATTGGTATGTGCCTGGTCAAATCGTTGAGCCGCGAACGGATGTCCGTGCATTAACTCATGACCCACCGTACTACTCACCTGCTTTTCTCCTTTATCTACCAACAAAATGGTATCATGAAAATTATTGAATACCTCATGTACTTTATACGGATACTTTATACCAAACAGATTTGAGCTTCCTTCAATTGAAGCTGTTTCTCCCCATTGTACCAAAGGTCCTTCAATACTGCGACAAGCACTACCGGAACCTAAACGAGATAAAAATGAAACTTTTCTGTTAAAATGCTCTTCAGAAAGATTCTTTAAAAAAGTCCTCTCCATTTCCATAAAACATAATGCCAAAGCTGACATACCGCTCGCAGATGATGCTATACCACTACTATGCGGAAAAGAATTTGATGTATTTATAACAAAGTGGTACTCTTTTAAAAACGGCAGATAGACTTCTATTCTTTTTAAAAATGTATTTATTTTTGGCTTAAATTCTTCTTTTGCTTCGCCTTCAAAAAATAAGTCAAAGGAGAACTCCTCGCTTTTTTTAGCTTTCTTTTTATACTGCACACTAGTTTTAGTAACACATGCAGCCAATGTAAAACTGATAGATGGGTTGGCAGGTATCTGATTCTCTCTCTTACCCCAATACTTTACCAAAGCAATATTACTGGGCGAAGAATACGATACTGTGCCTTCTTCTTTCAATGTGGTATATGGTGCTGGAATAAATTCTTTTTCTGACATTGAATATTCAATTTGTGCAAATATAGTTTTTAGGACTATCAATTAAAATAAATCCTTATTTTAGAGCTAAACACCAACCAATTGAAAAGAAAGCTTACATACATTTTTATTGGTATTGCCATATGCTCGGTTATTGGATTTCTTAATAGCGTGGTTACGCAAAGCTCTGTAAACGGATGGTACATGACTTTAAACAAACCAAGTTTTAACCCGCCAAACTGGATTTTCGCTCCGGTATGGAGCGCTCTATATATTATGATGGGTATTTCTGCCGGTTGGGTCTGGGCTAAAGGCTTTCATCACAAGTGGGTAAAAACCGGATTATATCACTTTGGTTTTCAACTACTTTTAAATGGATTGTGGAGTATTGTATTCTTCGGACTTAAACAACCGTTTTATGGACTGCTCGTAATTATGGCACTTCTAGTAGTTTTATCTCTTACTATTAAATGGTTCAATGTCGTTAGCAAATTTGCAGCCATATTGCTAATTCCGTATTTACTTTGGGTCTGTTTCGCTACAGCTTTGAATTACAAAATTTGGGAGTTGAATTAATCTATCTACTCAACTCTAATAATTTATGCATGGTTCTATAATTTCTGGTAGTTGCCAAAACTTTCAGTTTTCGCTCTACCAAATTATTATTCAACTTGGCTTTACCATACCCAGCTTTACACTTTAGATACACACAGTTTTTAGAAATTGAAAACTCTTCGTTAGCGTACGATTCTCCTTTAAACTTAGAAAGCTCTTCTACATTCGTAGTATTATTTAGCAATACAAAATAGATTTGCTTTCTAATGACTTCATCTTCCGATTCAAACGGATTCTCATTTAGAATTTGATGTAGCTGCGAAGTTGTCTTTACTATTACAGGCACTTCAAAACCAAAACTTTTTAAAATAGCTTTAGAAATGAGAGATTCTAATTCTGATGTTTTCTGAAGTTCACATTTGAAAACTAAATTACCACTTTGAATGTATGTCTCAACATCTTTAAGCTTTATACTTTTGCATAATTCTCGAAGTTCCGCCATCGGTATTTTATGTTTTCCGCTGACATTTATCCCTCTTAAGAATGCGATGTATGTTTCCATGTTAAGGAGTGTTAGCGTTCAATTCGTCCACAACTCCGTTGGCTGCGATATAACCACCTGTCCAAGCATTTTGAAAATTGAATCCGCCAGTAATGGCATCTATATTTATGATTTCCCCTGCAAAATACAGACTTGGCAGAAATTTACTTTCGTAGGTTTTAAAATTAATCTCCTTTAAATCTAAACCCCCAGCTGTCACAAACTCTTCTTTAAAAGTACTTTTACCGTTTACTTGAAAAATGCCCGCAGTCAGTTGTTCTGCTAATGAAGTTAATTGATGCTTTGATACTTCTGGCCAGGTCATAGTATCATCAATACCAGCTGCTTTTACCAAGTTTGCCCATAAACGCTTAGGAATATCCAACACCTTGGTTCTTAAAATAGTTTTCTTTTCAACTTGCTTTACTTTCAAAAACAATTCTAACAATCCGTTTTGGTGATATTCCGGAACCCAATTCACTTGAATTTTGAATTGGTAATTATACTGCTCTAAAATTCTAGCTCCCCATGCAGAGAGTTTTAAAATAGCCGGTCCGCTCATTCCCCAGTGGGTAACCAATAATGGTCCGTCTGAGCTTAAAACAGATGTATCTAATTTTGTTTTTCCTGTCTTTTTACCAAAATTCTTTTTGGGTATTACGTTTACCTCGGCATGTGTAGCGACACCGGGTATATCTGCCATACGCTCATCTTTTATATTAAAAGTAAACAATGATGGTACGGGCGGAACAATGGTATGTCCTAACGCTTCAATATACTTCCACATTTTAGGATTGCTACCCGTTGCCAAAATGAGCTTTTTGCAGTACATAAAACTCTCACCTATGGCAACCTTCCAAATCTTAGCTCCTTCTTCCTCAATTTGTTCAATTCCACTTACCGAACAAAGTGTTTTCACCTGAACACCTAATCTATCTACCTCAGAAATAAAACAGTCTATAATTGTTTGTGATGAATTACTAACCGGAAACATTCTGCCATCTTCCTCTATCTTTAAAGCCACACCACGTTCTTCAAAAAAACCAACGGTATCACCACTGGCATAGTTATGAAAAGGACCTAATAGTTCTTTTTCTCCTCTAGGATAGTTCTTGCTTAAATCTGCCGGATTAAATTCTGCGTGCGTAACATTACAGCGACCACCACCAGAAATTTTCACCTTGGTCAATACATCTTTACCACGTTCTAAAATAGCTATTTTAGTATTTGGTCTTTTTTCTGCGATATGTATTGCTGCATAAAAACCTGCAGCACCACCACCAATTACTAAAACGTCGTACATTATTTTACCCGTTCTGGAAAGTTTGTAATAATGCCGTCTACCCCAATACGTTTCATTGAATCAATATCTGCAGGCTCATTAACCGTCCAAGTATAAATTTTAAAACCGGCATCTCTAATCTCATTTGCCTTTTCTAAATCTAAATTTTTAAAATACGGATTAATTGCTACGGCATTCAATTCTTTAGCCACAGGTATAGCATCTACAGGGTTTTCTTCGGTCAAGACTGCAATAGCTACATTTGGGTTATGCTTACGCATTTCCTTCAGCTCGTCCCAATTAAAACTTGAGATTATAAAATTCTCTGCAGACCAATTTCTTTGTTCAATATAGTAATTCATGATATGGTTAACCTTATCTGCAGTACCCGCACCTTTAAGCTCTATGTTTAAAGCAACCTTATTGTCAATTAGCTTTAAAACATCTTGAAGCATTGGTATTTTATGACCACCTTCAACAATTACCTGCATTAAATCAACAATATAATAATCTTCAATATTACCTGGGGCATTTGTTAATCGATCAAGTTGATCGTCATGAAAAACTACAATCTCTCCACTTTTAATTTTAAAGACATCGATCTCTATCATATCAACACCCAAATCCATTGCTTTTTGAATAGATGGCAAGGTGTTTTCAGTTTCGTGTCCCATAGCACCTCTATGACCAATTACTAACGGTTCTTCTTTCATATTACAAGATGCTAAAGTGATACAAATAAAAGCTAAGGCAATTCTTTTGAGCATATCTTAAGATTTTAATTCAAAAATAAAGGATTCTAAAGGATTTAAGTTGATTACGATATGACCTTCTCCATTTTCTACTCGTAATGAATTCTTATGACCATAAAGTGCATCTTGTAAAAGATAACTACCTTCTTTTAATTGCCATGTATTCATTAAATCAACCGGTAGTTTTAAATCGAAAGAAAAATGGTCGTTGACATCAAAATTGGCAACAACTATCAGTTTTTGATTCTCTGACCAGCGAACATATGATAATACACGGTGATTGTAATTTTCAGTAATTTCTTTATTATAAAAATGAATTTCACGGTACGCACCCATTAAAGCTTCACTACTAATAGTAAAATTCAACAATCGTTTGTAAAAGTCCCTTAACGAAGCTTCTTCTGGCGTAGATTGACCACCATCGAACTTTTTATTATTTACCCATCTTTGATGATGGGGAACACCAACATAATCGAATATTGATGTTCTTGACGGACTCCCAAAGCCTGCATGTTCAGCAGCTGGCTCACCTACTTCTTGTCCAAAATAAATCATGGTCGGCGATGTACTTATGGTTGCAGAAACTACCATTGCAGGCCTGCCTATTTCAGCATTACCTACAAATTCTGGACTAGCGATACGTTGCTCGTCATGATTCTCTAAAAAGTGAAGCATGTTATGCTCTATATCTTGCAGACCGTTCTGAACAACCGGTAAATGATCAGACCAACCGTAACCTTTCATTATATGTTTTAAGCCATCATAAAAATCGACCTTATCATATAAATAATCCATTTTTCCTTTATGGATATATGTTCTATATAAATCTGGATTATACACCTCTGCCATTATAAAAGCATCGGGGTTTTTCATTTTTATGGATGAATTCATAAAGCTCCAAAACTCTACCGGAACCATTTCTGCCATATCATACCGAAAGCCATCAACACCCATAGCCAACCAATACAAGGCAACATCTCTAAACTTGCGCCAAGAACTAGGTACTACTCTCTTTTTCCAATAATTAAAATGCTCTTCGTAATCTTTCTCGCCGAAATCATTTGGTAGCATATCAAAATCTAACCTACCATCTGGTCTTACACCATAATTTATACGAACGGTCTCATACCAATCGTTCATATCTGGTTGCGGACTACGAGAACCATTACCGGTCCATTTTGCGGGAATCTCCTCTAATTTAGAATATGAAAAATCAGGTACACTTCCTCCTAAAGGCACATAACCATCTCGCCATTGTGGAGTTTTAAATTCCGTTCCTGGGATGTAATAAAAGTTATTATCCTTTTGATATTCTACAGATGTATCATCGCCAAATCCGAAATCAGAAATCCCTTTAGGGTTCGTCTTTCCTTCATACTTTCTAGCTACATGATTAGGCACAATATCAATAATCACCTTCATACCCGCCTTATGTGTACGATCAATTAAAGATTTGAATTCCTTTAACCTTTTTGAAGGGTCTTTAGCTAAATCTGGGTTAACATTGTAATAATCTTTAACCGCGTAAGGTGAACCAGCTCTACCTTTAACCACTGCCGGGTCATCATTAGAAATACCAATCTCAGTATAGTCATTGATAACCGCATGATGCGGAATACCGGTAAACCAAATATGGGTAATACCTAAATCTTTTATTTCTACGAGTGCCTTTTTATTAAAATCTGCAAACTTACCTACTCCATTTTCTTCAATAGTGCCCCAAGGTTTGTTGTTGGTCTTGGTGTTACCAAAAAGCCTGGTAAACACATGATAAATTACAATCTTACTATTCATGGGGCAATTAGATTTTAAACTTTAAAGCACTAAACTAAAGACAATTTATACAGTAGTCAATTCATCTGGAAATAATGCTACCTTTTTTCCATTTACACGAATAGTCACTTCTTCGGTTCCTGTCAGATGAAAAGTAGTCTCCTTAGCAGTGACATTTACTTTTATTATTCTGTTTCTAAAATTGACCTTAAAAGAATATGCACTCCACTGATTTGGTATTTGAGGCTTAAACGATAGTTTATCATTGATAACACGCATGCCACCAAAACCTTCCACAATACTCATCCAAGTACCCGCCATAGATGTAATATGCAAACCTTCTTCTACTTCTTTGTTATAATCATCTAAATCTAGCCTCGATGTTCTTAAATAGAAATTATACGCCTGCTCCATTCTACCCAATTTAGCCGCTTGAATACTATGTACACATGGCGACAAAGAAGATTCATGAACGGTAAAAGGCTCATAAAAATCGAAATGCTTTTCTAAATCTTCAACCGAGAAATCCTCCTCAAAAAAGTAAAATCCCTGTAAAACATCTGCTTGTTTTATATATGGAGATCTTAAAATTCTGTCCCAACTCCATTTTTGATTTATAGGTCTTTCTGTTTTTGGCAAATCATCTACCCTTACCAAATCTTTATCTAAAAAGCCATCTTGCTGTAAAAACACTCCATGTTCTTTCGAATATGGGAAATACATTTTATTGGCTACTTTTCTCCATTTATCACACTCTCTATCGGTAAGCTGAGTTTTACCAATTATTCTATGATAATCATCTGAATAACCGTTTTTAACTTTGTCTAACTGGGTAAGCGTATAGTTGATACACCATTTTGCCAAATAGTTGGTATACCAGTTGTTATTTACATTGTTCTCATACTCATTAGGTCCTGTAACCCCAAGCATCACATATTTATTTTTATCCTTAGATAAGTTTACACGTTGGTACCAAAATCTAGAAATACCGATTAATACTTCTAACCCCATTTCTGGTATGTAACTGTAATCACCGGTGTATCTAAAATAGTTATGGATTGCAAAAGCAATAGCTCCGTTTCTATGAATTTCCTCAAAAGTAATCTCCCATTCATTATGGCATTCTTCACCATTCATGGTTACCATAGGGTATAATGCCGCTCCATTAGAGAAGCCTAATTTCTTGGCATTTTCAATAGCCTTTTCTAAATGGTTGTAACGATACTTCAATAATTTTCTAGCTACTTTATCATCTTTGGTAGCCATATAGAAAGGTATACAATATGCTTCCGTATCCCAATAGGTACTACCACCGTATTTTTCACCTGTAAATCCTTTCGGACCAATATTTAACCTAGAATCTGTACCTAAATATGTTTGATTTAATTGAAAAATATTAAAACGAATACCTTGCTGCGCCTTAACATCACCTTCAATAACAATATCGCTCATGTCCCAAATTGCAGCCCAAGCATCATTTTGTTTTTGCAATAATTGGTCGAAACCTAAAGCACTTACTACATCTAAACTATTATTTGCTACTTGTTTTAGCTCTTCGTTTGGATGATTTCTTGCTACCGTGTATCCGCCAAATTTCGTCAATGTAATAGAAGAATTTGCTTTTACATTTTGCTCAAACTTAAATGACACAAATGAATCTGTCTTTTCTGATGGTACACCCGAAATCTGATTTCCATCATACTCTAAAGAAGCCTGCATAAACGTACAGGTCTTAAATTCTGTTTTCATGGTATGTGCCTCTATAAAGGCACGATTATCAGCTGTACTTAAATTTGTTGTATTCCAGAATTTATCATCCCAGTTACTATCTTCATTTGTAATACCACTATCTAAATATGGCTCAAATACTATTGTAGCATCTGTCTTCAAAACCTTTACTGTATATGAAATAGCACCTACCGCATCAATATCTATACTCAAGAATCGTTTTACATCAACTTCTATTTCTACATTATTAGATGTTACTGCTTGAAAGCTACGGGTGTAAACGCCCTCTTTCATATTCAATTCTCGTCTAAAATTTGAAACTTTTTTACTTGTTGCCAAATCGAACTCTACCTCATCAATATAAATTTTTATTCCGATCCAATTAGGAGCGTTCAAAACCTTTGCAAAATATTCTGGATAGCCATTTTTCCACCAACCCACACGGGTTTTATCAGGATAATAAACTCCAGCGATATAACTACCTTGAAAAGTTTCACCTGTATAGGTTTCTTCAAAGTTGGCACGTTGCCCCATGGCACCGTTACCTATACTAAATATACTTTCAGAAGACTTTACGTTTTCTTGATCGAAACCTTCTTCTATGATGCACCAATTATCTGGTTTTATATAATCTTGATTCATAAAATTTATATTGAATTGAAATATGAAAAAATGAAAAAATGAAATTAAAGTACAGCTACCTTTATTTATTCTTTATGTTTTTTGTTGATCAATGATTCTAAAAAATCATCGCTCATTTCGGTAAAGTCGTTAAAATTGTAATTAGCCTCGTTTAGTATTTCAGCATCTCCTATGCCTATGCTAACCATATTCGCAGCATTAGCCGCTTGAATACCGGCAACTGCATCTTCAAAAACCACACATGAATTTGCTGCAACAGCTAAATTATTCGCTGCAATCAAAAATACCTCTGGATCTGGCTTTGCCTTGGTTACGCTATTACCATCAACAATACTATCAAAATATGGCAACAAATCAACCTTCTCTAGAATAGGCCTTGCATTTTTACTTGCAGAACCCAATGCTATCGGAATACCTTTATTCTTTAAATATTGCAAAACCCTTGTTACATCTGGTAGAATTTCACTTGAATCCATCTTTTCAATGTAAGCAAGGTAATCTACATTTTTCTCTACCATCCAAGTATCGAACTGATCTTGCGTAGCCTTTATATTACCAATATCTAAAAGAATTTCTAAGCATCTTTTTCTACTTACTCCTTTAAAGAGTTCATTCTGCTCTTTGGTAAATTCAAACCCTAATTCATTGGCTAGTTTTCGCCAAGCCAAATAATGGTATTTAGCCGTATCAACTATAACACCATCCAAATCAAATATAAAACCTACTTTTTCCATTTTCTTACTTCTATTAATTGATTGTAGAACCTCTTTTAATTAAGGTCGCATTAATAATCTCGGTTTTAAAAGGTGCTTCTTCCATTTCTAAAGATTCCATTCTATCTATTAAAAACTTTGCTGCCTTTTCTCCCATTGTTTCACCGTGTTGCGCTACTGTAGTTAATTTTGGAGATGAGTATTTTGATAAAATTCCATCAGTAAACCCTATAATCGAAATATCATTTGGAACGTTATACCCTAACTGTTGAATAACACTCATACATTGAACCGCAAAAATCTCGTTAACACACAAGACAGCATCAATCTCATTTTGTTGAAAAAACTCAGTTATTAAATTTGTATTGTCTAAGCTATGAGGTAATGTCAAAATTAAATCTTGATTTACAGTCATTCCATTATCTTTCAAAGCTTGTAAATAACCTTCCTTTCTACTTTCACTTACGTTAAAAAAATTCTCAGTAGTTACCAAAGCAATTTTATTAGCCCCGGCAGTAATAAAATGTTCGACTGCTTCGGTCGATATTCCTTTATCGTTTAACACTACCTTATCACAAGCAATTTGCTCCGTAACACGATCAAAGAGTACAATAGGTATGCCTTGATCCAACAATTCCTTTAAATGGGTATAGTCGTTCTTTCGCTGCGTTTCTGCACTCAATGAAAGAATGAAACCGTCTATACTTCCATTTGCCAGCATTTCCATATTGATCACCTCTTTATCAAATGATTCATCTGAAATACAAATAATAACATTGTACCCCATACTATTGGCATACTTTTCTATACCTCTAAACACTGTGGTAAAAAAATGATGTACAATATCTGGTATAACTACACCTATGTTCTTTGTTCTCCTGTTCTTAAGACTAAGAGCTATATTATTAGGCCGGTAATTATAAAATTTTGCAAAAGCCTTTATTCTATCTTTTGTGTCTTTGCTAATCTCTTTACTATTTTTTAAGGCTTTTGATACCGTCGAAATAGAAACATCTAGTTCTCTAGCAATATCTTTTAAAGTGATTTTTGGTTTCAAAAAAAAGGAATTTAAAATTTAAGATAATAACTTAAAATAATCTAAACGCTAAAGTTGACGAACAACTTCTATTTAGTAAATATATACAAAAAAGGATTTTTCTTATATTTGAAGAATAATCATATATTCATATTTAACCACTATGTTAATTAAGAATATCATAATATTGTGTATTAACATTCATTATAGTCGCAAAAAATAAAAGTTATTAACACGAAACCGTTTTCGTAACTTTTTAACTTTGCCCAAACCATTGTTAACACACCTTTTTACATATTTTTAACAATTGAAATTAAATTAACTCAACTTAAATTAACAATTTATGAAGATTACATTCCTAAAAAGTCTGTTAGTTCTCGGTGCATTTTTGTGCTTTGGATATATACAGGCACAAGAAGTATCTGGAACTGTTTCAGATGCAAGTGGACCTTTACCAGGAGCTAGTGTTCTTGAAAAAGGTACAACGAATGGTACACAAACTGATTTTGACGGCAATTACACATTGACCGCCGAAGAAGGTGCTGTACTTATTGTTAGTTATATCGGCTACAAAACTCAAGAAGTAGCAATTAACGGTAGAACTTTAATCAATGTTACTCTTGAAGAAGATGCGCAAGCATTGGAAGAAGTTGTAATTATCGGTTACGGAACTACAACCGTTAAGGATGCAACCGGTTCTGTATCTTCTGTTACATCAGAAGATTTTAATGGAGGTATCATTTCATCTCCAGAACAATTAATTCAAGGTAAGACGGCTGGTGTACAAATTTCACAGGCTAGTGGTGAGCCAGGCGCTGGTATTACTTTGAGAATTAGAGGTGCTGGTTCTGTTCGTGGAAACAACAGTCCTTTGTTCGTAATTGACGGTGTTCCTGTATCTAACGAAAGTGTTTCTGCATCCGGTGGAGATTTAGGTGCCGGTAGTAGTGGCGCTAAAAACCCGTTGAACTTTTTAAACCCTAACGATATCGAAAGCATGAGTGTTCTTAAAGATGCATCTGCAACGGCTATCTACGGTTCTAGAGGTGCAAATGGTGTAGTTGTAATTACAACTAAATCTGGAAAAGGCGGAGGTACTTCAGGTCAATGGGGTTTCTCTAGCACTTTGAATATTGCAACAGTAGCAAATAAATATGACCTTTTATCTTCTGATGAATTTATAGAAAGAGGTGGTGCTGACCTTGGTGGCTCAACAGACTGGCAAGAATATCTTTTTAGAACTACAGCCTCTACTGACAATAACCTTTCTTATTCTCAAAACTACGGATCAGGTAATGTTAGAGCCACATTTGGTTACTCAAAACAATTTGGTATAATTGAAAATACTGATTTTGAACGTATTTCAGGTAGAATAAACTTAACCCAACGTTTTTTTGACAATAAACTAACATTGAATGCTCAAGGAACGGTATCCAGAATTAATGATAGAGCACCTTTTATTAGTAGAACTTCAGGAAGTACTGGAGATTTATTAGCTGCTACTTATTATTCTAATCCTACATTAAATGCTAATCCAAACATTGGTGCTGATCCAGATAGAAATCCTGCGAATCTTTTAACGTATTATGACGATAACTCAGGTACTGACAGATTTCTTGGAAATGTATCTTTAAATTATTCATTTACCGATGAACTTTCAGCTAAAATTAATTTCGGTCTTGATACGTCTGAATCAACAAGAGGTCAGGTAGTGAGCCCAAATATTCTTGGTTTTACAAACGGTGTAATTGGAAACGGTCGTGCAGTTGTAAGTAACTTAGATACTGATAGTAAATTAATGGAACTTACCATTAATTATAACAAAGAATTTGAAAATTCTAAATTAGATGCACTTGTAGGTTATTCTTTTCAAGATTTTAATAGAAGTGGTCAAAATTTAGTAGGTCAAGGGTATAGTACTACTGACATGAATCAAATAATTTCGGTTACTGAACAAGCTTATGAAGACACTCGTAACCTTGCAAGTAATTATCAAGGTTACGGTATTGGCACTTTCAATGATCTTCCTGGAAACGGCGATCAATTCCGAATTTTAGGATTGACTCCAAACATTAACTCAACTACGAGTAGTAGTTTGCCAAATATACCAATCACTGCATTCTCTGTAGACACTTTTGATTTTACAGATGAATTACAATCTTTCTTTGGTAGATTAAATTATACTCTTCATGACAAATATTTATTTACTGGTACGGTAAGAGCAGATGGCTCTTCAAAATTTGGTGATAATAACAAATATGGTATTTTCCCTTCTGCAGCTTTTGCTTGGAAATTAAATCAAGAAGATTTCGTAAATGAAGATACTTTTTCTACGCTTAAATTAAGAGCTAGTTGGGGTATTACTGGTAACCAAGATGGCCTTGGTTATGGTGCGTACTTAAACAGAACTAGATGGGATGGTTTAGGCATAGGAAGTAACTCTCAACTATCAGCACCTGCAACAAGAGAAGTAGCATTTGCAAACCCAGACCTTAAATGGGAATCAACAACACAATATGGCTTAGGTTTTGATTTTGGTTTTAATAATGATCGTTTTACAGCTAATCTTGATTTTTATAGAAAAGAAACAAATGATATTCTTTTAAATTTACCAGCAGTACAGCCGGCCACTTCTCCTTTTGTGTTCCAAAATATTGATGGCACAATCGTTAACCAAGGTGTGGAATTAGGCATAGATTACGACCTAATTGCTACAGATGACTTTAACTGGAATGCAAATTTCAATATTTCTTATAATCAAAACGAATTGACTAACTATGAAGGTCCAAATATTCAAGCTGGTAATTTGTATGGCCAAGGTCTTACAGGTACAACATCTCAAGTTTTAACTGATGGAAAACCTTTATATACTTACGAATTACGTTTAGTTGACGAGAATTTCCAAGTAGAAACTGACCCATCTATTCTTGATAAGTCAGCATTACCAAAAGTCGTTTCTGGTTTATCGACTAGTATGAATTATAAAAACTGGGATGCATCTTTATTCTTCTCAGGACAATTTGGATTTTATGTTTATAACAATACAGCAAATGCATTGTTTGCAGCACCGCAAATTGGAAGTAGAAATAATTTACGTAGCGTTTTGGATAATAATATCTCATTATCAGCAACTAACCCAAGTACTTTCTTTTTAGAAAAAGGCGATTTTGTAAGACTTCAAACGGCATCTATAGGGTATAATGTTCCATTAAGCGGAGAAGGCACATTCAAAACTATGCGCTTAAGTGCAGTTGGTCAAAATCTATTTTTATTAACAGGGTATAGCGGATTAGATCCTGAGGTTAGCACTTCAGATATACCATCTAATGGATTCCCATCTGCTTCGATAGACTACCTATCATATCCAAGACCAGTAACTTTTAGTGTTGGATTTAACGTTACATTTTAAAAACAAAAAAATAGGATTATGAAAAAAATAGTAAATTATTTATGTTTCGCACTCCCAATAGCACTGGCATTTTCTTGCACAGACTTAGAGATCGAGCCTACAGATTCATTGATATCTGAAGGTTTTGCAGGAGTAGCAAACGTTCAAGGTGAAGTTGCAAATATTTCCAATATTATAACTGGAGGTAATTTAGGTAACCAAGATGGTCTATATGCTTTGAATGAAGTGACTACAGATGAGTATGTAGTAGCTACAAGAGGTACAGACTGGGGAGATAATGGTAGATGGTTAGCAATGCACCAGCATTCTTGGAACGCAGATCTTCAAGACATACGTTTATCTTGGCAAGCTTTAAACAGTATTACGATTAATGCTACACGTGTAATTGATCCGGGTAGTATTACAACTGCCGGCGGTGATGTCACTGAATTAAAAGCTGAAGCAAGATTCTATAGAGCTTGGGCAATGAGCTGGATTTTAGATATGTGGAGACAAGTACCTTATAGAGATGTAAATGCACCTAATAGTCAAATACCTTCAGTTCTTACTGGGCAAGTTGCTATTGATAGTATTGTTGCAGATCTTAATATAGCGATCAGAGATTTACCACAAGTAACTGCTGGCGATGGCATTGAATTGAAACAAACACCAACAAAAGCAGCTGCGAACCATTTAATGGCCAAGCTACATTTAAACAAACATATTTATCTTGAAACTTCTCCTGACAATGCAGATATGCAAGTTGTTATTGATGCAGTTGATGCGATTGAAGCCGATGGTTATACTTTGGCTGCAGCTGGAGATTTCTTTGATATTTTTCGACCTAGCAACGATGTGGAAACTATTTGGTGGTCACCAGCAGCTACAGGTCCTAGAATTTGGAATACATTACATTATAACTTAAACTTCCCAGGATCTAACGATGGTGGAGGATGGAACGGTTTCGCTACCCTTTCTGAATTCTATCAATTATTTGAAGGTGATCCTGACACTAATTATGTTGGTGATGGTCAAGAAGAGCGTAGAGGATGGGTTCCTGATGCAGAAACTGCAAATGCTGAAAACTTAGGTATAGGATATGGTTTTCTTATTGGTCAACAATATGAACAAGATGGCACCCCATTAACTGCAAGAGATAATGTTGGTAGTGTTCCTTTAGTATTTACAAAAGAAGTTACTAAAGCCGAATATACAGCACCTGCAGACAATGCAGTATTAGAGACTGACGGAACAAGAATGCTAAAGTACCATCCTAATGAAGAAGGTGGTGATCAAAGAGCACATACTGTACGTTATAGATTTGCTGATGACTATCTAATGAGGGCTGAGGCAATGTTTAGAATGGGACAGGATGTTACTGGTATGATCAATACATTGAGAGTTATAAGAGGTGCAACTGCGTTAGGTTCTGTAGTTGAATCTGACCTTTTAGCAGAACGTGGAAGAGAAATGTATGCTGAATTAACCAGAAGACAAGATTTGGTAAGATTCGACGAGTATTTAAGAGCATGGAATCTTAAAGATGCTACAGATGCTAGATCTATAATTTTCCCTATTCCTTTTGCAGACATATTAGCTAATCCTAATTTGGTTCAGAACCCAGGATACTAAGCGTATATAAATTTAAGTTTAAGTTGAAAAGGCCTCCAATTCATTTTGGAGGCTTTTTTATTTCCACCAATTAATAAAAACAACAAGAATTTACCAATTGTATATCCTTTGAATTATTTAGGATTAATTTAAGCTATTAGCCACAAAAAAAATCAATAACCGTGCAACCTAAAACAATACCTACCAAACACAAGTGTGATTATCATAACTTGTTTTCGTTGTGTGAAGCAATTATAATTTCTTAATTCCGATTCAAAAGAATAAAAAAGGGCTTATCCAATCTATCATTGTTATCTCATGAAATTAGCATTGATAATCTATAATCGAAACCAATAAATACTGACAAGATTAGTTTTGTATAATTTAATATTTACCTTCTTAGCAATTACTACCAGCCGTGTTTTATATTTTTTTTGACAAAGCAATACAGATACTATAGCATTAATAAGCTATAGATATTAAACAAATCCAACTTCTTCAAATACTCAGATCACTTTAGACCCATTAAAACCAATGACATTAATAAATCATACCTAATTTAACGAAGCATTTAATTAGGTATAAAAAATCAAGTTAGATTTGTTTTTTGAACATAAAAAAATGCAACATTCCTTTTTCGCTTTTGCGTAAAAGGAATGTTGCATTTTCAATGCTATTAGAGAACTAATGCATCTCAAAATACTTTAGAATAAACTTCTTATAATCGGGGCTACAATCTATAATGGATTAAATATTCTATCTAAATATAATATAAGTGCTTATTACAATTAACGTAATAATTAATCCCACCGGCTTCACATACTTCCAACTTGTAATATCAACCTCATTAGTATACTCTTGCACATAATCACTAGCTCTAGGTTTTAATTTACCTATTACCAACATTATAATTATTGTTAATACAAAAGTTATTGCTTGTACATGTAACATATGTGGCAACCACTCCACTCCAAGACCTCGTTGCATGATTATATAAATAACATATACTACAACAGCAAATATAATTCCCGCCTTAGCTGCAATAGCCGGTACTCTCTTAGTTAAGAAACCAATTACAATTACGGATAAAATAGGAATACTATAAGCACCATTTACTTGTTGTAAATAACCAAAAAGTCCATCAGAAGCATAATACAGAAAAGGAGCTAATGCCATTGAAAACAATGCTAGTAAAACACCAAAGCGTTTTCCTACTGAAACCACCTTACTTTCAGAAGCTTCTTTATCTACATACTCCTTATAAATATCTAAACCAAATAAGGTAACACAACTATTTAAAGCACTATTAAAAGAACTTAGTATAGCCCCAAATAGTACCGCAGCAAAAAAACCAACCAAAGTAACAGGCAAAACTGCCGCCACCAATTTAGGATAAGCTTGATCGGCTCTATCCAATTGACCATCGAACATATGAAACGCAATAATACCAGGTAAAACTACAATTAGCGGACCTAATATTTTAAAGCAAGCGGCAAGCATAACTCCTTTTTGACCTTCCTTTAAATTTTTTGCCGCAAGAGCCCTTTGTATTATTTGCTGATTGGTACCCCAATAAAATAATTGTACCAAAACCATACCTGTAAATATGGTAGCAAACGGTATACTTGAAGATTCTGAACCTATAGCATTAAACTTTTCAGGATGTTGAGTTGTAAGCTTTGAAAGTCCTCCTAAAAGACTATTATCATCACTAATTGCATAAAGTCCAAATATTGGTATTAATAAACCACCTATAAGCAAACCAATTGCATTTATGGTATCTGATACAGCAACAGCTTTTAAACCACCAAATATGGCATAAATACTACCAATGATTCCTATACTCCAAACACAAACCCATATTGATGCCCACTCAGATATCCCCAATTTGGCAGGTAAATCAAACATTCCACTAATAGCTAAAGAGCCAGAGTACAAAACAATAGGTAATAATACAATGGCATATCCGCTTAAAAATAAGCCAGATGTCATTGCTTTCGTTGTCTTATCAAACCTTCTTTCTAAATACGTTGGTATTGTACTAATACCACCTTTCAAATATCTAGGCAACAAATAAATGGCACATATTACCATGGCTATAGCTGCCAAGGTTTCCCAAGCCATTACTAATATTCCATCACTATATGCATTCCCATTAAGCCCAACAATTTGCTCTGTAGACAAATTGGTAAGTAGTAACGACCCTGCAATTACCCCAGCCGTTAAACTTCGTCCTCCTAAAAAGTAACCGTCAGAAGTTTGTTCGTTTGTACTTTTGGTTGCGAAATATGCAATTACCGCCACTAAAATGGTAAAGCCTAAAAAAGATAAAATTCCTATCATTGGTTGAGTTGTTTGTTATTTAGTCAAGGTTAAATATATTGGATTATTTCCATTACTTCTAAAAAGTAGCCACTAAATCTCATTATTCATATTATTAGACCGCACCTATAACGATTTTATTAAATTTTAACGTTGACTTTTACCAAATAAGCCTAACAAATAGTAGGTATTTGGCTATATTGCAAATTAATTTTGAACTAACTATTAGACAGGTTACTAACTCAACTTTAATAGCTAACAAATTAACTTAAAGTGCTACCTCAAACAAATTCAACAATGAACTCTAATTTGCTTAAATTAAGCTGTCTTGGTTTATTTTTATCCCTAATATATTCTTGCGGTTCTAAGGAAGATGCAAATACGTTAAAAGAAAAAACAGAACCTACTTTATTTACACTATTACAACCAGAAGAAACAGGTATTTCATTTATAAATAAAGTTGCCAACTCTAAAGAATTCAACATATTTAAATACCGTAATTTTTATAACGGTGGTGGCGTTGCCATTGGTGATATTAATAATGACGGATTATCTGATGTGTTTCTGACCGGAAACATGGAGCCAAACAAGCTTTTTCTTAACAAAGGCAATATGAAATTTGAAGATATTTCTAAAACTGCTGGAATATCAGGAAATAAGCCTTGGTCTACAGGTGTTGTGATGGCAGATATCAATAATGATGGATTTTTAGATATTTATGTTAGTAATGCAGGTAATATGGAAGGCAATAACCATGATAATGACCTATATATAAATAATGGTGACGGTGCTTTTACCGAAAAAGCTCATGAGTACAATCTTGCAGAGACAGGATTCTCTACCCACGCCTCTTTCTTCGATTATGACAAAGATGGCGATTTAGATGCCTACATTCTCAACAATAGTAACATTCCTGTAAGTAGCCTTGGTTATGCAGAACAGCGCGAAGTAAGAGCTCAAGATTGGGAAGGTGTACCAAAAATTTTTAGAGGTGTAGGCGATATGCTTTTAAGAAATGACAACGGTAAATTCGTTGATGTTAGTGAAAAAGCTGGTATTTACGGTAGCCTTATAGGTTTTGGACTTGGAGTAATGGTTGTAGATATCAACAATGATCTGTATCCAGATATATACGTATCTAACGATTTTTACGAAAGAGATTATTTATACATCAACAACCAAGATGGCACTTTTAGAGAAGAGGTTCAAAAATGGACCAACCATTTAAGTTTATCGGCAATGGGAGTTGATATGGCCGACATTAATAATGACGGACTTACAGATATCTTCATCACCGACATGCTACCTGAACCAGATCAGCGTGTAAAATCTGTCATGGAGTTTGAAGGGTATAACATTTTCAAACTCAAGCAGAGTAAAGATTTTCATCAACAGTATATTCAAAACACTTTACAACTAAACAACGGCAATGGTTCTTTTTCTGAAATTGCCTACTACAGCGGTGTTGAAGCTACTGATTGGAGCTGGTCTGGACTTTTATTTGACATGGATAATGATGGTCTAAAAGATATTTATATTACCAATGGTATCAATCATGATCTTACCGATCTGGATTTTATAGATTTCTTCGCCAATGACATTATTCAAAAAATGGCTTTGACTGGCAGAAAAGAATCTATTGATTCTATTATCAACAAAATGCCAGTTACTCCATTACCAAATTATGCATATCATAACAATGGAAATATCACTTTTAGTAATTACAATAAACAGTGGGGTTTTGAAATACCTAGTCGCTCAAATGGTTCTGCATATGGCGACCTAGATAATGATGGTGATTTAGATCTTGTGGTCAACAATGTCAACATGGAAACTTTTGTGTACCGCAACAACTCTGAATCGCAATCTAAAAATAACTACATTAAGTTGAAATTTAAAGGCGCCGATGGTAACAAATTTGGGATTGGTACTGTTGCTCGCCTATACTACCCAGATAACATTATCGATCAGACAGTAATGCCCTCTAGAGGTTTTCAATCATCAGTAGAATACCCAATGACTATTGGTTTGGGAGCAACAGAAATGTTAGACTCTATTCGTATTATTTGGCCTAATGACGCAACCACTAAATTGAAAAATGTAAAAGCGAACCAAACCATTACATTTAAGCAAGACGAGGCCAAAGAGATATTTAAAATTAAAAAAACAGAAACTCCAACTCTTTTTAAAGCTATTGAGAATAACACCTTTTTAACCCATAAAGAAAATAGCTATATGGATTTTGACAATGAGGGATTGATTTCTAAATCATTAGCAGAAGAAGGACCTGGTTTAGCCGTTGGTGATGTAAATGGTGATGGAAATGATGATATTTTTATTGGTGGAGCAAAAAACCAAGCTGGTGCGTTATATCTACATAATGGTAATGGATCACTTTCTAATCCTATTATAAAGTATTTTGAAGCAGAAGCCCTACTAGAAGATACCACTGCATCCTTTTTTGATTCAGATAATGATGGTGATTTAGATCTTATGGTCGGCACCGGAGGTAATGAATTAGGTTTGCAGGGCAATTACGGAATTCGACTTTACCTAAATGACGGCAAAGGCAATTTCTCGCTAAGCACAAAAAAATTACCGAGCATCAATAAAAATGTTGCCGTTATTGCTACTTCAGATTTTGATGGCGATGGTGATATCGATGTTTTTATAGGATCAAGAAGTGTAGTGGGCACGTATGGAGTAAACCCTGACCACTTATTTCTTTTAAACAATGGTGATGGCACCTTCACGGATATTACCGAACGCTCTGCATATGACCTTAAGGATGCAGGAATGATTACCGATGCCAAATGGCTAGACATGGATGGTGACGGTAAAGATGACCTAGTAACCGTTTCTGATTGGGGAAGTCCAAAAATCTATAAAAATTCCGGTAGAAGACTTAGCGATTCTAAAAGTTCCCTAGATAGCCTAAGTGGTTGGTGGGGCGCAGTGGAAGGATATGACCTTGATAACGACGGTGATAAAGATTTAATTTTAGGTAACACCGGTAGCAATATTCATTACAAACCCGCACCCGAGCAACCCATGAAAATGTGGGTGAACGATTTTGACAATGATGGAACCATTGAACAGATTACCACGCAAAATTATGATGGCGGCGATTATCCCCTTCATCAAAAAAAGGAACTGACCACACAAATATTAGCACTAAAGAAAAAGAACATTAAAGCTTCTGAATATGCTACAAAAACCATTCAAGAGCTATTCCCTAAAAATATTATTGACAATACCATCTTAAAAGAAGCAAGTATTGCCGAAACCGTAATTGCGATCAACGACGGCAATGGTAATTTCACCATTAAAATTTTGCCTCCGCAAGTTCAATTTTCATGTATTTGTGGTATTCAATGTCTTGATGTTAATAAAGATGGAAACTTAGACTTGGTTATGGCGGGCAATAATTTCGAGTTTAAACCTCAATATTCTAGACTAGATGCCAATTATGGAAATGTACTTCTTGGCGATGGCAAATTGAATTTTGAATGGCAAAACTATTCTGATAGCGGTTTCTTTATCCGCAATGAGGTAAAACAATTAAAAATAGTAAAAGACAAGAAAGGCAATCAATTCATTATTGTAGCAATCAATAACGACACTCCAAAAATGTATCGACTAGATGAAAAATAACATACTATATCTATGTTTATTGGTATTAGTCATTGGTTGTACTGAAAATTCTGGTGAGTTATTTGTAAAACATTCTACAGAAAAAACAGGTATAACTTTTGAAAATACACTTACAGAATCTAAAGACCTTAGTATTTTAGATTACCTCTATTTTTATAATGGTGGTGGTGTTGCCATTGGCGACATCAACAATGACAGTCTACCTGATATTTATTTCTCGGGTAATCAAGTAAAGAACAAATTATACCTAAACAAAGGTAATTTACAATTTGAAGATATTACCGAAACAGCAGGTGTCGCAGGAAATAGTTCTTGGAATACGGGTACTATAATGGGCGATGTAAATGGTGACGGACTTCTAGATATTTACGTGTGTGCCGTTGTTGGCTTAAATGGATTTAATGGGTACAATGAGCTTTTTATAAACCAAGGCGATGCAACTTTTAAAGAGAGTGCCTCAGATTATGGTTTAGATTTTGAATCTTACAGCTCGTCAGCCACATTTTTAGACTATGATTTGGATGGAGATCTAGACATGTACCTTCTTAATCATGCCATACACACGCAAGATTCTTATGGAAACTCACAAATTCGCCATAAGCGTATTTATGAAACTGGCGACAAACTGCTACGTAATGACAATGGTAAATTTGTAGATGTAAGCGAAGAAGCCGGTATTTATGGCGGAGTAAATGGATACGGACTAGGAATAGCCGTTTCCGATTTTAATCAGGATGGCTACCCGGACATTTATATTGGCAATGATTTTCATGAAGATGATTATTACTACCTAAATAATGGTGATGGTACTTTTAAAGAAAGCCTTAAAGAAGCCTTTGGGCATACCACTAGATTCTCAATGGGTAGTGATGTTGCAGATATTAACCATGATGGTCTACCAGATTTAATTTCTTTGGATATGTTGAGCAGAGATGAAATTGTCTTAAAATCATCTGAAGGTGATGATGACATACAAATTCAAAAAATGAAGACCGAGACGTTCGGCTACCACAATCAGTACACTAGAAATATGCTATTTGTGAACCAACCAAACGGTAAGTTCATAGAAACTGCCCTACAAAGCGGTGTAGCGGCTACAGATTGGAGTTGGAGCGCCCTTTTTAGTGACTTTGATCAAGATGGAGAGCAAGACCTATACATTAGCAACGGTATACCTAAACGTCCTAATGATCTTGATTACATCAATTACATATCCAACGAAAATATTCGGTCAAAAATCAACAATACCAACTTAGTAGATAAAAAAGCACTAAAAATGATGCCTTCTGGTTTTATTGGTAATATGATTTTTAAAGGGGCTAAAGATCTTCAATTTAAAGATGAATCTAAATCTTGGATAGACCAAGACACAATTATTTCTGGGGCTACTGCATATAGCGATTTAGATAATGATGGTGATTTAGATTTAGTAACCAATAATCTATTTAGTCCTGCAATTATTCAAGAGAACACAACCAATAGCCAACGCAGTTGGTTAAAAGTTAAACTTAACTTTTCCGATAAAAACAAATTCGGAATTGGCACCAAGGTATTTTCTTATGCCAACGGAATTCAACAGTTTAAAGAAATGTATACCGTTCGTGGCTTTCAAGCATCTTCTGAACCCATTATACACTTTGGCTACGGCGATCTTAAAAATATTGATTCGTTGAAAATTATATGGCCAGACAAAAGCTTTCAATTGGTGAAAAATATCGCTGTTAATCAAACACTATATATCAGTCCTAAAAACACTCAACCTTTCCAGAATAATTCTCTACACCCTAAACAACACATATTATTTGAAAAAACATCAAATAATCTAGGCATAAACTATACACACGTTGAAGATGCCTATAGTGATTACTTACGTCAAAAACTGATACCTTATCAAATGTCAGACAGAGGTCCGGCTGTTAGTGTTGGTGATTTAAATGCTGATGGAAAAGACGATGTTTTCTTTGGCGGAGCTAAATTTATTCCGTCACAAATTTATATTCAAGGGGATTCCACTTTTCAGTTAAAAATTTACCCGGAGATTAAAAGAGATAGCATCAAAGAAGACATCGCTTCTATAATAGGGGATTTCAATGGTGATGGTAAAAATGATGTTATAGTAGGTACCGGCGGAGCAGACTTCTTTAATGAAATGAAGCCATTAACTGACTCGTACTTCGTGGCAAGCGATAGTACTTTTACTCAAAAAGAATTTCCAGAGATGTTCGAAAATGCATCTGTTCTATTAAAACTGGATTACGACCATGATGATGATTTAGATATTATCATTTGTAATCAATCTATCAGTGCCGATTATGGAAATAGACCCAACAGTTATATTCTAGAAAATGAAAAGGGCAACTTCAAAGTAACCAATAATCCTTTTGAAAAATTAGGAATGATAACCGATGCCATTGTTACTGATTTCAATAATGATGGCTGGGAAGATATATTATTTGTTGGGGAATGGATGTCACCTAAATTTTTTCAAAACAACCAAGGTAAATTTCAAGAAATACAGCCATTAGAAAACAAAGAAATAAACGGTTTATGGCAAGCTGTTACTAGTTTTGACATTGATGGCGATGGAGACCAAGACTACCTTTTAGGTAACTGGGGATTGAACACCAAATTTACTGCATCACAAAAGCATCCGATGAAAATGTACTACGGTGATCTTGACAAAAACGGAGCAACGGAAACTATTGTAAGTACTTATAAAGATGGTAAAGACTACCCCATAGACGGGTTGAAAGAATTGTCGAGTCAATTGGTTTCGCTTCGTAAAAAATTCAATACCTACACTTCTTTTGCAGGAAAATCGATGGAAGAAATTCTTGGCGAGGATATGCTACCTAATGCAGAAATTCAAAAAGTACATACCCTAAGCTCTGGCTACCTACAAAATAACGATGGCAAGTTCAATTTTGTGCCATTTAGTTATCAATTACAGCTGGCACCCATTATGGCATTTTTAGCATATGACTTTAATGGTGATAACAAAACTGAAGTACTAGCCGCCGGAAATTATTTTGGTGTAAAACCATATCATGGTCGTTTTGATTCTTTTCCAGGAGCATTGATTAGTACTGCCAACAATGTTACCTTAGCCAATAAAATAGGACTCGATTTAGCGGGAAAATCGATTCGAAACATGAACATTATAAACTCAAACAACAACACTTACATTTTGCTGACTTTTAATAACGAGGCAGCAGAAGTGTATAGCATTCTCAAACCATAGTACAATGAAAAGGTATTTAATAATCTTAATCGCAGGGGTTTTACTAGCGAACTGCACCGAAAAAAAGCAAGAACCCATAGTAATATCTCCTGATCAATTGCATAACTCTATTGACAAGATAATAAATATCATGATCCATGATATTTTCTCGCCACCGGTAGCAAGTAGAATATTTGCTTACCCCAATATTGCTGCATATGAAATTGTGGCTCAGGTAAACCCTGATTACCAATCATTGTCCGGTCAACTAAAAGATTTAAAACCAATACCCGCCATAGATACCGTATCGGGTATTAACCCTCAATTATCCGCCTTAATTGCGCACATGAATATTAGCAGACAATTGATATTCTCTGAAGATAAATTTGATGTTTTACAGGATAGTCTTTTCACGCAATGGAAGTCAATGAACGAACCTGAATTTGAAGCTTCTAAAGCATACGGATTAAAAGTTGCGGACCATATTAAAGAATGGATGAGCAAAGACAATTATAGTCAAACCCGCACCATGCCTAAATTTACGGTAAATACAGACGACCCTACCAGATGGCAACCAACACCACCAGCTTACATGGATGGCATAGAGCCACACTGGAACAAAATTCGTCCTTTTATTATAGATTCAGCCTCTCAGTTTAAGCCAGTTCCTCCACCACCTTTTTCACTAGAAAAGGACTCAGACTTTTACAAAGAACTGATTGAAGTTTATAATATTAGTAATGAAATAACCAAAAATGGTGATGAATCTGAAGAAGTAGCAATAGCTAAATTCTGGGATTGCAATCCGTACGTATCCGTTACAAGAGGACATTTAATGTTCGCTACCAAGAAAATTACTCCTGGTGCACATTGGATAGGTATTACGAAAATTGCCAGTAAAAAAACTAATAGTAACTTCGACGACACCGTTTTTGCCTATACGAAAACATCAATGGCAATTGCTGACGGATTTATTAGCTGCTGGGATGAAAAATATCGCAGTAATCTAATTAGACCAGAAACACTGATTAACCAGCATATCGACGAAAACTGGAAGCCTATTCTACAAACGCCTCCTTTCCCAGAATACACAAGTGGACATAGTGTTGTTTCAGGTGCTGCAGGAATTGCTCTTACTAGCATTTTTGGTGAAGATTTTAGCTTTGAAGATGATACCGAAACGCCGTATGGTCTACCTATTAGAAAATTCAATTCTTTCAACGAAGCCGCAGATGAGGCTGCTATGAGTAGAATGTATGGTGGAATTCATTATAGAGCAGCTGTAGAAGTTGGTGTGGGTCAAGGTAGAAAAATTGGCGCACTACTGAATTCTAAAATTAAAATGAAGAAAAATTAATTTTAGCACATTTTTAAATCATCATGAAAAAAGCGCTTTCAATTACAATTGCCATAATTTGCATTGGTTTACTTTGGTATTTATTCATTAAACCACAAGACTATCAAATAAGGGTAAAAGCAAAATCATTTCCAGGAACAATAAATCAATCTCTAAAGGCTTGGAATACCTCATTGAGTAACTCTACCGTTGCTCAACTTGAAGACATAAAACACTTAAAACAAACTATAGTATCTGGAGACTCTACACATACATATTTCTGGAATATTACTTCAATTAACGATTCTACATCTCAACTAAAAGTTGATGTAATGGATATCGACAATAGTTTTAAAAATAAATTATCAATACCATTTGCCGATACTGATTTTGAAAAAGGTTCAAGAAAACTAGTCACTGATTTTATGTCTTATTTAAATAAGCATAGAAAAGAATTTAAGGTGACCATTTTAAATGAAGAAGAATTACCATCAACACACTGTGCTTGCGTTCAACACAATACTATTCAGACAAAAAAAGCTACTGCAATGAAAGATAGTTATCCTTTTTTGAACTCAGTACTTGTAGGTAATGGTTTGCAATTAAATGGCGTTCCTTTTATTGAAATTACAGATTGGAACATGCATAAAGATAGTGTTGCATTTAACTTTTGCTATCCTATAATTAAAACTGACCCTCTGCCTGATATAAAAGATATAATTTATAAAGAATTTAAAGGTTCAAAATCTCTAAAAGCCATATATAACGGCAATTATATAACCTCAGATAGAGCATGGTATGCACTTTTAGACCATGCTGAAAAAAACAATATAAAAGTAAACGCAAAGCCAATTGAATTCTTTTACAACAATCCAAATATGGGTGGAGATGCTTTATATTGGAAAACCGAAGTATTCATGCCAATAGCAGAATAATATGAATAAATTAATTTTAACGACCCTTGTAATTTTCATAACACTTATCTCGTGTAATAATTACGGGCAACTTGAAGTAATTGCTGATTTGCCCGATAGTTTGTCTGAAAACTCAGGCTTAGCTAGCTACGGCGATTCTACTGTTTGGGTCGTTGAAGATGGCGGTAATAAAGATGAAATATACCAAGTAAACCTAAACGGAGAAATACTTACAAGTTTAAAAGTTAAAAACGGAAAGAATCATGATTGGGAGGATCTTACAAAAGATGCTGCCGGCAACTTATACATAGGTGATATTGGCAACAATGCAAATGATCGTAAAGATTTGGTCATTTACAAATTACCAAACCCAACTATTGAACCTGGCGATAAAATAGATGCGGAAAAAATTGAGCTGCACTACCCTGACCAAAAAGACTTTCCTCCTAAGAAAGATCATCTTTTCTATGATTCAGAGGCTATATTTCACCATGGTAATAAATTATATATTGTAACTAAAAACAGATCAAAATCGTTTACTGGCGAAGCTCATATTTATTCAGTGCCTGATACTAAAGGTAATTACGAAGCTACTCTGGTTGGCTCGTTTACACCATGTACAGATTGGAAAATTTGCCAAATAACCTCTATTGATATATCACCAAAAGGTGATAAAATTATAGCACTTAGTTACGGAAAACTCTTCATTTTTACAGATTTCACTTGGGATGATTTCACTAAAGGAAACATGCAAGAAATTGATTTAGGTGCTCGCTCTCAATTAGAATCTGTTTGTTTTCTAAATGATAACACTTTACTAATATCTGATGAGCAAGCTCATGGTGAAGGCGGTAACCTTTATACGTATTCTTTAAAGTAACTGGTTTATCTAAAAACCAAACCCTAGTCCGAAAGTAAATCTTGGTCCGTCTTCACTAGCAAAAATAGCAGTGTTTATAGAAATGATATCAGAGGCGTTTAAAAAGAACCCTCCGCCATATGAAGTGTGCCAGCGACCAGAACTCATTTCAGGTAACCACACTCTACCATAATCAAATCCTCCAAAAAGACCCATTGCCGTTGGCAGTAATCGAGTACGTTTCTTTTTTAAACTAAATCTTATATCTGTATTCTGATAATACGATGTTTTACCGGTAAAACGCTGATTTCTAAATCCGCGAAGACCATCTAAACCACCAATACTTGCTGCTTGGTAAAATTCGTATTCATCACCAATATTAAAATGCGCCTTCCATTTGGTTGCTAATACTAACCTACCATTGGGTATCAATTTATAATCAAAACCTATGCTAGGAATAATGTAACCAAAACTTCCTCCTTCTTTTGAAAGGTTCTCTTTGAAACCTGCTTGCAAAGACGAAGACATTCCTAAAGTTGGAAACGCTTCATTATCCTTATTTTCATAACTATAAGTAGCATGAGCACCTACAAAATCACTATTGGTCTCTTCTCCGTTTTCCTGATAAAATGTGTTAATAAATCTATCGTTAGTTTCTTCAACACTAATATTTTCATAAGACACACCTAATTTTACCTTTGCACCTAATTGCCCTCTCCAAACCAATGAAGGAGAAAAATCTATCTGTCGTAGTTTTACCCTATTATAATCTAATTCTAAATCATCATCAAAATTTTCGGTATTGTTCCCAAATCCGAAGAAATTAATAGCAAAATTCGGACTCGTAAATCGTGCTTTCAGCTCAGCATTCCAATTTTCGAATACGTGTGCAAATTCACCTTGATACTTAAAATCAAATCCGCTTGTTGCAAAATAATATGATGCCGCAAAAGTGTGTTGTTGTGTAAATGGATTCTGTCTAAAACCGTTATAAGTATATGTATTTACAAAACCAATTCGCATACCATCATCTGGATTAAACCCAATAGTCGGTATAATCTGGTTAAAACTATTTCTCAACTTTAACGGCTGATATGTATTAAGCTCATAATCATCTGACAGTTTTACTTTTGCTCCACCAGTTTCTTCAAACGTATTTTTCTTACTTTTAAAATCATACAAGGCCACATCTCTACCATCTTCTACTCTATAAATATCGTTATTATGACCACCAATAATTCTAACTTTTATACCAGAGAAATTAGACGGATTTTTAACCTCAAAAATATCATCGTCATCTAAACCAAATACCCATAGTTCTTTTGTGTCTTCTTTTGTGAATACTTTATAATAGAATAAACGCTTTTTCTTGTCACCGATATTTCTAAACACTTTTACTTCGGTTTCCTCATTATTTAACCTATTAATCTCAAACCAGTCATCTTTATCTGTACCGGCAACTACAGCATATTTATTCAATATCTGATAGTACTCATTAGCAGTTTCTTGAATGTGACCTAAACGTGCTAGAAGAATTTCTTTAATCTCATCTACCGTTTCATCACGTACTTCTTCAGGAAAAGATTTAAATGCCTGATCAATAGCACTAGGAGTTAAGTTTTCTTGTAAGTATTTAGCCTGCGCCATCCACTGACTTTTTTCGGTTTCACCTAACAATGTTAAATCTAACACATAGGTCATAGGCGAAGAATTAAAGCCTTTTACACTTCTAATATCTTCGTTAAAACCTTCCATTAGTCGTAAACCAGGTATAATACGTGTAGCTATTTTCATTAAAGCACCATCGCCCATTTTAGAGAATACCTGATCACGATCTCTTGGTACCGGTCTATATATGGTCTTGCCTTTTTTCTCATCTTTAAATTCTGCCCAACGCCATTGGTCAACATGTCTATCCCAATCGCCTAAAACCATATCAAAAAGTCGTGCTCTCAAATAAAGGTCTTTATCTACTTCGTACTTTTCATCATCTCGAAGATCTTCAAGCATACCATCGGTACTAGTTAGATTATTTGAATATCCAAAGCTTGCTAAATCTCCATGACCATCACCTGTATGTTCTTCGATCATATACAACTCATCACCAAAAGTCTCGTTATACTCCTTTAATGCAGGTTGCTTAGGCACATAATACAGAACTGGATTGGTATGATAGACACCAACCGCATCAGACAAACCAGCTGTTGTAAACGGACCATAAGGGTGTGACCCTGTATAAAAATCTTGTAGTATTTCTTGCGTATAAGTTTCCTTTAAATCATCAAGTACATATTGATCTTGAAAAGCCATAGACTGCAAATACAGTTCTGCACTTTTTTTTAAGGCTCGCATTACATACTCCCTACCATCTTTAGCACGTAAACGTAAAGATTTAGATTGGTGACCACCTCCTTTTTTAACTGGCTCTAAGCCTCCCATCAATGAATCTAAATTTACGGTCGGCACCTTCACCTCGGTGCCATAATACTTACGGTAACGGTCTCCCCAAATTGCTTTATAGAATCCGCTCTTATCTATTTCATCTTTGGTATACACCGATGCCTTTACACTATCTGGAAACTGACCCGTAAATTCACCCAAATATTCTTTCTGAGTTGGCGGCAATACCTCATTTGTAAATAAAAACTCTTCGTTATTATCATCACCTACACCATAGAAACGTACTCTAGATGAGCCATCTTTATAAACCTCCAAGGTGGCATAACCCATTTTACCTGTATTAAACTGAGAACCGTTCAACAATCGCGTAAAACCTTCTTTCGATCCTGAACCACTAACTATCTGCGGAGTGTTATTTTCAACCAAATATTGTAATGTATGCTCGTGCCCAGATGCAAATATTACACGATCAGAATACTGCGCCAAGGTAGTTACCCTGTTCATTAATTCTCGATAACGTTTATTATTTACATCTTCTATAGATGCACCCGAAGTACTTCTAAGCACATTAATAAAGCTTCCCAAAATAGGTAAAGGCACTGCCATTTTCTTAGGATAGAATTGTTTTCTTAATGAATATTGCCCTCCATGCTCTCCGTAACTATTGGTTGGGTGATGCATTGCAATGACGGTAGTACGATCACGATAATCTTTTATCGCATCTTCAAGTTCTAAGAAAAATTTTTCTCTACTCTTTATGTCACATTTATCATTAATATCTGGGCGCTTATCCCAATTGGTCAAATACCATTCTGAGTCTATTGTTATAATCGCAACGTCGTCGCCTATTTCTACAACATCTATTGGACATCCATTTTCTGGTAAAAACGGGTCTTTTTCTTTTTTCTTTAATACTTTTTTGATGTAATCTTCTTCTCGCTCAAGACCTACCAACCCTTCGGTATACCAATCGTGATTACCTGGTATAAAAAGTGGTCTTCCCTTAAAATCATTCAATGTATTCAACTGCGCATCTAAATGATTTTTTGCAGTTCTATATGCTTCAGTAGAATCTTGAGGATCTGGTAGCCCAGCTGGGTATATATTGTCACCCAAAAAAATAGCAGTACTATTCTTCCCCGCTTTATCTAATCTATTCTTGAAAATTTTTAAAGCAGGATTCATCCCGCCCATAGGTGATAAACCCGCATCACCAATTAAATAAAAGGTATGTGATACTTCTTTTGAATCGGTAACATCTACAGCATATTTTTCATCTACATATTTAGTATTGTATGTAGCACAGCTAGTAATGAATATAAAAACCGACAGATATGCATATATTTTTTTCATAGTAACGTTGCCCTCTTTAAATTTTTGTAATTTGGATAATTCTAACCAATTTTTTCTATGTCAGATATCTTAGATAGCACACAACAGTATGTAGTTGAATTACTTACCAATCATTTGGACAAGAATTTTTTATACCATAATCTAAGACACACCCAAAGAGTCGTTAAAAGTACTAAACAATTACTGGAATCATGTTCTCTATCCGATCAGGATAAGGAGCTATTAGAAATCGTAGCTTGGTTTCACGACACCGGATTCACAAAAGGCATTAACGAACACGAAGAAAGTAGCTGTGAAATTGCAGAGAAATTTTTAACCGAACAGGGCTACAGTAAAGACGGAATAGAAAAAATTAAATCGTGTATACGCGCTACAAAATGGGATGCAAAGCCGAATAATTTAATGGAAGAAATTATACGCGATGCCGACTGTTCTCATTTTGCACAGAGTAGCTATCTAGAAACATCTGATCTACTACGTGAAGAACTGAAGCTTTTTGGAGTTAAGAATTATAGCCAAAAAGAATGGCTAGAACTCAATATACAGGTTTTTAGAACTGACCACCAGTATTATACAGATTATGCCAAAGAGCATTGGATCGAGAAAAAAGACAAGAATTTAAGAAAGCTGATAAAAGACAAGAAGTCTGAAAAGAAACTTGCAAAAAAAGAAAAACTTAAAGCCCAATTTAAAAGCGAAAGCCCTGATCGTGGTATTCAGACGCTTTATCGTGTAACACTAAAAAACCATATTACACTTAGTGACATTGCAGATACCAAGGCCAATATTTTATTATCTGTAAATGCCATTATTATATCTTTAGCACTATCTAACCTTATTCCTAAATTAGACAACCCTTCTAATGACTACCTAATTTACCCTACTGTAATATTCGTATTCTTTAGTGTGGTCTCTATGGTTTTGGCAGTATTAGCCACTAGACCAAACGTTACTAGTGGTGAGTTTACCAAAGAAGATGTGGCTAACAAAAATGTAAACCTATTGTTCTTCGGTAACTTTCATAAAATGGCATTAAGCGAGTATGAATGGGCTATACAAGAAATGCTAAAGGATAAAGATTATATCTACACCTCTTTAACTAAAGATCTTTATTTTCTTGGGATAGTTCTAAATAGAAAATATTCACTTTTACGTTGGACCTATACCATATTCATGATCGGCATGATACTATCTGTAATAGCATTTGCCTTTTCTTTTAAATTCTTTGGTCCTGATCGTAAAATACAGTTGCTAAGTGAAGTTTTATTCTTTTAAAGCATCCATTAAATCTTGGTAGGTATAAGTCTTTTCTGGTTCTTGCTCTCTTTTGTATAGAATCTCTGCACGTATAGCTTTTAACCCAGATACCCCTTGTAAACCTTCTAGCTCTACAATTTCTATCTTGTTGGTAAAACAACCTTTAGACTTTAAGAACTTGATATATCTTAAATATTCTAATTCATCTTTCTTTTGAGAATACACAATAGAAAGTACACCTTTTTGAGTTAATCTTTGGTCGGTTCCTTTTATAAACGATTTATCGATTCTCTTTTTAATTACCTCGTAACGTGCATTGTAAGTACCGTCAACATCAAACTGTTTTTCATCCATTCTAAAGCGAATAGATAATGATGTATTATATACCAATATCAACGAAGCGGCATCTAACGGTACCGGTAATTTTGGTTTTAATGCGTAATGTGCATTTTCCATTTCAACCATTACCTGCAATTGCCATAACCTTAAATTATTAAGATATAACGGATTATACTCCCTGCTTTCTGATATTGACGCACCAATGTATAGATTATGTTCTACACCGTCTGTTTTGTAACGCTCATAATAATGAGGAAACATTATTTGCGCACTTTCTTGTCTTTTATCAATAACCGACGAAAGCTTTTTATTGATTAATGTTACACTTTCATCATAGTTCTTTCTATGGTCATAGTAAGACCCAGTACCCATATCAATTTTAGATTCATATTTTAAAATATGCTTCTCTATATCTTTATCAGACTTTTTTAGATGCGCAAAAACAGGAGATATTTCGTCATGCACAAAATCAAAAATAGCCTGCTCACTATTTGTATAAAGCATTTCTTTTATACTCTCTAGATGATTGTTAACCCTAAAAATTAATTCCTCATAGATTGGCAAATCCCAAGTTTTTACCGCAATATTCAGCACATTATCTATTTCTGAAAGCTGTATCATTAAATCTCGCTGAATTGCTAAATTTCTAGCTTGCGAAGAATCTTTTATATCTATTTGACCAAATAAAGGATAGACATCTTTAAAAACGATTTCTTTAAATGAAGGAGACCTACCCTCAGTTTCGTCTAACATGAATTTTTTAGCTTCTTCTTGAAACCTCCAATAAACCGAAGAATGTACAGATGTACACTCATTTTGTATGATAGCGTCTATTCTATTATTTTCTTCATTTTTGGCACGTACCACAGCAGAGACAATAAATGGCAATACATCATCTAGCTTTTGAGCATTTACACCATTAAGTACACCTTTCTTCTCAGATACAATTTCTAAAACTCCTAAAAGATTATTGTCATAAGCTATGGGAGCAAAAATGGCGCTTTGTATTCCTTGCTCTTTTAAGCCCTTGTAAGGATTCATATCCCCAGATTGCTCTACTTTACGATCCATGTCCGTAATAGTAAAGTATGAGTTGCTATCAATTAATTTCTCATAAGAATCTTCACATAAAGCAGACTTACAGTTCATATGGTGTTCCCCTCCTAAAAGAAAACTTTCAAAGCCCATACCTGCTACTTCTTCAAACTCATTTTTCTTAGCATCAAAAGATGCAAAACCGACTTTAATATTAGGCAATCTAAAAAAAGACTTAAAAGTTTCCTGCAAATCGTGCATGAAATTTGTAGGTTGTATCGTATTCTTAGAAATCAATTTCGTCTTAATATTCGAAATTGCTTGCTCCATAGTAACATCGAATAAATTGGCAATTACAAAACCTTTGGATATAAAACTCTCTGGCGGAATCTTCTCCATCCAAAGTTTAATATCATTTGGGCTGGCCAATAATTCATCAACATCTTCTTGAGTTACCTCTTTAGCTTTCTCTGTAGGAATAATGTCAATAAAATCGGCATTATATAAAATACGATAATGGCGCATTACACCATTTGCATCGGGAATATCATAAAAATAAGGGCGACTAAAATCTAAATGGTAACCATAGTAATAATTCAATACCACTACGCAGCTCATGATATAATCCATATCATCGCCAACATTTCTTAATTCTGGCACATAATCATCACCTGCTTCTTCAATAATTTTCTGGAAACGCTTAGACGATTTTATAATCAAATCTTGATAAGGCAACGTTGCCACCTTTATCTCGTTGCCACTTAAAGCTTCTGTAAATGTATCTTGTAGAATACGATTAATGATATCTTTATTCTTTTCTAATAAAGTAAAATCTGAAAAACCATTACGCAGTTCAGGAAAACCTTTTTCTATAGACAAAATTCGTTCAGCAGTAGCCGCTAAAAAAGCATCATCACCCGTCAAATGTTCATCATACTTCTCTAGAAGCTTTTCAAAACTTATAAGGTGCTTAACCGGCATTATCTTTCTCTCGTGCTTTCCCATGGTTCAGTTAGTCTGCTAATTGGTTGTAAAGTTACAAAATATACCAAGTTTTTTAAGGCTCTAGGCCCTATGGTTGGCTGGATTTTCGGATATTTAACGAAAAATAGACCATGTCATCGGATAGTAGACTTACTAGAGCTTACAATAATGCTAAAGTTATTCCGTTTGACGACTCTTCAAAATTCATACTTTTTAGCGATTGCCATAGGGGCGACAACAGTTTTTCTGACGAATTTGCCAACAATAGAAATATCTATTATCATGCGTTAAAATTCTACTATACCGAAGGGTTTGATTATTGTGAATTAGGTGATGGCGATGAACTCTGGGAGAATATTAATTTTGAATCTATTTTTGAAGCTCATAAAAATGTATTCAAGCTTTTAAAGCAATTTCATTTAGAGCATAGATTGCATATGATATGGGGCAATCATGATATGGTCTACAAAGACGAAGCCTATGTTAAAAAACATCTATCGAGCTATTTTGAGCCTATAGATGACAAAGACAAATCTCTATTTGAAGGCATAAAATATCATGAAGCTCTTATTTTAAAACATAAAGAAACCCAACAAGAGG
The DNA here is from genome assembly GCF_900142175.1 of Maribacter aquivivus. Taxonomy (NCBI): domain Bacteria; kingdom Pseudomonadati; phylum Bacteroidota; class Flavobacteriia; order Flavobacteriales; family Flavobacteriaceae; genus Maribacter; species Maribacter aquivivus. The sequence goes on from NZ_FQZX01000001.1 coordinate 408,715, forward strand.
TTTTTCTTACCCATGGTCACCAGGCAGATTGGTGGAACTACACTTTTTGGCGTTGGGGTAGATTTTTAGTAAGAGTATTATGGAAACCCCTACAAGTTTGGGGTATTGCTGACCCAACTTCGCCCGCTAAAAACTATACAGAACTTATAAAAGTAGAGCGTCGCACAAAAAAATGGATTCTAAAAAACGACTTAAAGGTTACCGTTGTTGGTCATACCCATAGACCGCGCTTTCCTGAGCCTGGTGATATTCCTCTTTTTAATGATGGTAGCTGTGTTCACCCAAGAAGTATTACCGGTATTGAAATTGAAAAAGGATGTATCTCATTAATAAAATGGCAAATAAACACTACTGATGATGGCACATTGCGAGTGGTTCGTATTTTATTGGAAGGGCCGCAAAAACTAAAAGATTATATCGAAAATATATAAGCTAACAAATGTTTCACTATCCCAAATAGCACCTGTCCAACCATTATTACATATGCATCAATAAAATCATTTTAATAAGAATACCTTCTAAATAAATTACTTTTATTTTAAATTCATTAATAAATTACCGAAATAATTGTGACTTTATTAAAATAATGGTTTCTTAATAAATACAATCAATTAAACCTTATTAAAATGAAAAAATTTATTGCAGAATTTATCGGCACATTATGGCTGGTATTAGGTGGTTGCGGTAGTGCCGTACTTGCCGCAGGTTATCCAGAATTAGGTATTGGCTTTGCAGGTGTCGCTTTAGCCTTTGGTTTAACCGTAGTTACAATGGCATACGCCATAGGCCATATTTCTGGCTGTCATTTAAACCCAGCCGTAACAATTGGTGTTTGGGTAGGTGGTCGCTTTGAAGGCAAGGACGTTTTACCATATATAGTTGCTCAGGTAATGGGCGGTATTGCTGGTGCAGCCATACTTTTTCTTATAGCTTCGGGTAAATCGGATTTCGTTTTAGGCGGATTTGCATCTAACGGTTTCGGAGAACATTCACCTGGAGGATACAGTATGACTTCTGCTTTAATCATAGAAGTAGCTATGACGTTTATGTTCTTATTTGTTATTTTAGGTTCTACCTATACAAAAGCACCAAGAGGTTTTGCTGGTTTGGCAATCGGTCTTTGTCTTACACTAATACACTTAATAAGTATACCTGTAACGAATACATCGGTAAACCCTGCACGTAGTACAAGTCAGGCTTTATTCGCTGGTGGTTGGGCTATAGACCAACTTTGGTTATTTTGGTTAGCACCTATCGTTGGAGCAGTTTTAGCAGGAATAGTTTACAAAGCTATTTCGCCAGAAATTACTGATAAATAATAACTATTTTTTAGTTCAAGCTCATCATATTTAGTTTAAATATGATGAGCTTTTTTTTTATGGTATATTTAGAGAATCAACTAAACTAACTCTATTAAAATATGCCTTTATTTATTGTTATTCTAGGAATTCTACTCCTATTTCTTCTCATTGCCAAATTCAAACTTAATGCCTTTATCACTTTTATCATCGTCTCTTTATTCGTTGGTATTGCTGAAGGTATGGAACCCATTAGCGTGGTCAATTCCATTCAAAAAGGTATTGGTAATATTTTAGGTTTTCTTGTTATTATTTTAGGCCTAGGCGCTATGCTAGGTAAGTTGGTTGCCGATAGTGGCGCAGCACAACGCATTACCACAAAATTGGTAGAGAAATTCGGGAAAAAGAACATTCAATGGGCGGTTGTATTGACCGGATTCATTGTTGGTATACCCATGTTTTATTCTGTAGGTTTTGTAATTCTAGTTCCTCTAGTTTTCACTATTGCAGCAGCTACAGGTCTACCTCTTTTATATGTAGGCTTACCAATGCTAGCTTCTTTATCGGTAACACACGGCTATTTACCTCCACACCCAGCACCCACAGCGCTTGCGTCTATGTTTAATGCTGATATTGGTAAAACTTTATTATACGGAATCATAGTTGCTATACCAGCAATTATTGTTGCAGGACCATTACTATCAAGAACATTAAAAGGTATTAACGCAACACCCCTTAAAGAATTTCTAAATCCTGTTGTTTTAAAGGAAGATGAAATGCCAAGTATGGCAAATAGTATTATCAGTGCACTTTTACCTGTAATTCTAATTGCTGTTGCTGCGTTGGCTCAACTTTTACTGCCTGCAGATTTCTTTCTTACCAAGATTTTAGTTTTTATGGGCAACCCAGCTATTGCAATGCTTATTGCCGTCTTAGTTGCCATTTACACTTTAGGTTTAGGTCAAGGAAAAAGTATGAAAGAGGTCATGGACTCTGTTGGTAGTGCCATTACGGGTATAACTATGGTTCTCCTTATTATTGCTGGCTCTGGCGCATTAAAACAAGTATTAATAGATAGCGGCGTAAGCGAATATATTGGTGGAATATTAGAGCAATCATCAATCTCTCCATTAATATTAGCTTGGTTGATTGCTACCATTATACGTGTTTGTGTTGGATCTGCAACCGTAGCTGGTTTAACCGCTGCCGGTATTGTGCTACCACTTGTTCAGGGTACAGGGGCTAGTCCTGAATTAATGGTTTTGGCAATAGGTTCTGGTAGTTTAATGCTTTCTCATGTTAATGATAGCGGATTCTGGTTATTTAAAGAGTACTTTAATCTATCAGTAAAAGATACTTTAAAAAGCTGGACCGTGATGGAAACAACCGTTGGCGTTATGGGACTTATTGGTGTTCTTGTTATAAATACATTTATTTAAAATTAAATAATTTGCAAATGAAACCTTCTGAAAGAATTAAAGAATTAGGCTTGGTTTTACCACCCGCGCCACCTCCTGCAGGTTTGTACAAACCTGTTTTAGTCGTTGACCATTTTTTATATATTTCTGGTCAAGGACCTATGCAAAATGACGGTTCATTGATTGTAGGTAGAGCCGGTCACGATATGACTATGGAAGAGGCTAAAATCGCCGCTAGGCAAGTTGCCCTTACCATGCTTTCTACGATACAAACACATTTTGGAGATATTGATAGAATTAAAAGAATTGTAAAAACTTTGGGAATGGTGAATTCCACTCCTGATTTTGGTCAACAACCTTTGGTCATTAACGGTTTTAGCGAATTAATGGCAGATATTTTCGGACCCGATAATGGGGTTGGTGTTCGTAGCGCTGTTGGTATGATTTTACCTGGCGGAATTCCTGTGGAGATTGAAGCTCACTTTGAACTACATCATTAACAATTATGGCAAACGAAAATTGGTATTCAATACATCATCATGAGAAAGTAATTTCACCATCTTTATTGGTTTATCCTGATAGGGTTCAGCATAATATCGATTTGATGATTTCTATGATTGGCGATTTAAATAGGCTACGTCCGCATGTAAAAACATATAAAAATGCCAACATCATAAAGATGCAGATGGCAAAGGGAATACAAAAATTCAAATGCGCTACTATTGCTGAAGCTGAACTACTTGGTGACTGCAATGCCGTTGACGTATTATTAGCGATGCAACCCGTTGGTGCTAATGCACAGCGTTTTATAGAGTTGATAAAAAAATACCCCAATACTAAGTTTTCAACCCTTCTAGATAATTCTAAAACCCTAAATATAATCAGTGAATTAGCCTCAACTGATAACACTAAAATTTCACTTTGGGTAGATATTAATAATGGTATGAACAGAACGGGCATTATACCCGATCAAGATGCTCTAGAATTGTATACTCAATTACATGAGAATCCAAATTTAATTGCCGAAGGTTTACATGTATATGACGGTCATCTCCGTAATTCAGATCCTACAATACGAGAGCAAGAATGTAATACCGCTTTCGAAGCGGTAATTGAATTGAAGAAAAGTATTGAAAACCATAAAATTCCTAGTCCAAAAATAGTGGCCGGTGGCTCCCCTACTTTTCCGTTTCATTGTAAACGTACAGATGTTGATGCCAGCCCCGGAACAACACTTCTTTGGGATTCCGGTTATGGAAACTTATTTCCAGAAATGGACTTTTTACCAGCTGCAGTGCTATTTACAAGAATTATAAGCAAACCAACAACAGGTATTCTATGTTTTGACCTAGGTCATAAATCGGTTGCACCTGAAATGCCTTTTCCGCGAATTGAATTTTTAGACTTAAAACATAGTAAACAAATTAGCCAGTCAGAAGAACATTTAGTGGTAGAGTATGATGATTTAACCATACCAGAGGTTGGTGATGCTCATTACGCCATACCTAGACATATTTGCCCAACTGTGGCAAAATACGACACCCTAACTATTGTAAAAGATAATACTGTTATCGATTACTGGCCAGTAACTGCCAGAACTCAAAAATCTACCATTTAATCATGTTTATATTCGACGCCCATTTAGACCTTTCAATGAATGCAATGGACTGGAATCGCGACCTTACTTGGTCTATTGAAGAAATTAGAAAAAGTGAACAAGGTTTAACCGATAAGCCTGGTCGTGGTAACAATACCGTTTCTTTAGAAGCGATGAGAAAAGGAAATGTTGGACTCTGTATGGCGACACAAATTGCTCGTTATGTGCATAAAGACAATTCCCTACCGGGATGGAAATCTCCGCAACAGGCATGGGCACATACACAAGGACAACTTGCATGGTACAAAAGCATGGAAGATGCTGGTGAAATGATTCAAATCACAAACAAAACCCAACTTGATGCCCATTTAGCCCTTTGGAAAACGGACGAAGAAAAAAAGCCTATTGGCTATTTACTTAGTCTTGAAGGTGCAGATTCTATCGTTGATATCTCATACCTTCAGAAAGCATATGATTCAGGTTTAAGAGCTATTGGTCCGGCGCATTATGGTCCGGGTACTTATGCTCACGGAACAAATTCAGTAGGCGGAATCGGAACTAAAGGAAGAGAGCTACTAAAAGAAATTCAACGACTGGGAATTATTCTTGATGTAACTCATTTATGCGACCTTAGTTTTTGGGAAACGATGGTTAATTATGACGGACCACTTTGGGCGAGCCATAATAATTGCAGAGCATTAGTAAATCATCCCAGACAATTTACCGACGAGCAGTTGAAAGAAATCATAGATAGAAAAGGGGTTATCGGTGTTGTTCTTGATGCTTGGATGATGATACCAACTTGGGAAAGAGGTGTTTCTACTCCGCAATCTGCAAACGTAAGTCTACAGCAGATACTAGATAATATTGACCATATTTGCCAATTAGCAGGTAACGCCAATCATGTTGGTATTGGTTCTGATCTAGATGGCGGTTTTGGTAAAGAACAAGGTCCCGCAGATGTCGATACTATTGCTGATTTACAGAAAATAATAGGGTTGTTAGAAGATAGAGGTTATGCGCAACTAGATATTGAGAAAATTATGAATGGAAATTTCATTAACTTTCTAAGACGAAATTTAAAATAGTTTAGTGAAGAAGATTTTTACATATGTAGTATCTCTATGTCTTTTAATCGGACTTACAGCACAGTACTGCACTCTTAATTATCGACATACTAAGCGTGCTAATTTTGAGATTTCTTTATACGCTCCTTCTCAACATGTTCAGCATTCAGAAAACAATGCTTCGACGTATGAAATTGAAAGTCATCTACTTATCTCTTCTATTGCTGACGTTATTATTTCTTTTATCATTTTATCTAAAAACTACGGCAATCAAATAAATCAAATCATAAGCGTTCAAAATGATACCCTTTTAGCATACCAATCTTCCATAAACAACGCTGTTTTTCTATGTAAAACAATTACTTCTAAATATCAAAGAATCGCATAATAGAACATAGCTTCTTAAGCTATTTCAAGGTGTACTCATATGATAACTAGTATTCACCATTTATCATCACTATTATGTATTTCAAAAAAATAAACAAAGCCTTTCTTTGGTTAAAAAGAAAGGTAATACTTCTCATTGCCGCATTTATGGTAGGTATATCAAATGTTATATATCAAGAAGAAAAAATGATTAACGGCAATTTTATCAAAACTGAACAAAAACAAGAAGAAGATTCTGATTAAGTCCGTCAGAACAATCATTTCAACGAATTATAGTTCAATCGACAGTTTTTTAACGAAGCCTTAAGTACCCATGGCAGGGTATTTGTTATCTTTATTTCATCATATTAAAGATTCGATGAGAAAACTTTCTTTTCTTTTTATTATTTTATTCTCTTTTGCTGCGATTAAGGTGTCTGCTCAAACAGATTTACCTACATCAAAACCGCTTAAGATTGATAAGGTTAATCCTATTAATTCTAGCGGCACTCCAAATAAGGGATCTGTTCTGAATATGCCTAATTTAATTAAAGAACAACCTAGTGTAGATATGACAGCTCCTAATCCTGTAAAAATGTTACGCGATGAAGAACTTGTACAAGCTGGCACAGGTATGAAAATTGACCCACGTATTGGTCCCGGTGAACGATTAGGTGGTTCTGGTCAATACTTTGCCGACCAATATTTAGGTGATGTAAAAAGTAGTGGAAAATTCATAGGCATAGTCTGCAGAGATCATGAATATGTAGATGGCGATCGTGTAAAAATATACATGAATGATATGGTTGTTGAACAGAACCTTCTGTTAACAGGAGCTTTTAAAGGAATTAATGTTGATCTACAAGACGGATTTAATCGTTTAGATTTTGAAGCTCTTAATCACGGATCATCTGCACCGAACACTGCACAGGTAGATGTGTACAATGATAAAGGGGAATTAATCTATTCTAATAAATGGCTTTTATCCGCAGGTTCTAAGGCAACGTTGATTGTTACTAAAGAATCTATGTAAAACTGTTCTGCATTAATTCACCTTTAAAATTATCGCTTACCAGGAACATAAGTTTCTTCCGCCCTTTTCAAAACATCTTCACGATAAAAAGGCACTTCTTTCCAATTTACATTCTTATATCTAATAATTTGGTCATCAAAATGTGGTGAAGCTGGGTCTCCGCTTTGTCCGCCAGCTAACATACTTTTGGCTTTTACGGTATCTCCAAATTCTACTACAGCAACAAAGCTATTACCCCTTGTACCATATATTTTTTTCGCGCCCTCGGTCGTGTATCGAGCTCCATATGCCGCCAATGCACCCCATCTACCAGAAGCAAACCCTATAGGAATACTTGGTTTAGAATCATCAAAATGTTGTTTTATATCTCCTGTAATTCTTTGATATCTATTTACCTCTCCCCAAGGTATTTTCCAAGTCACAAAATCTGCCGTTAGTTGATCTATTACTTCCTCAAATATCTTTAAAGATTCTTCTGTATGTGTGCCAAAATAGGTCATACGTTCCATATCACTCATATTCTCAGGGTGTTTGGCGTTACTACCCATTGCAGTACCATAGAAATGTGCCAAAGTCATGGCTACCTGATCTTCACCAGTTGTGTAATCCCATTCTTCTAAAATCTTAATTGGCTCTCTTAATTTCGGGTTCTTATCATCATGAGAATTATATTCTTTCACCAAACCAGGAATCAATGCTTTAAATGCTGGTAAATATGGGTCGTGAGCTAATTGAATTAAACTATCTACAGTATATCCTTTTCTATTCGTTAATAACTCAATCGCGTGTACTCCCCTGAAATTTTCTTGATCTTTAGACATGTAATTTGGATAGTCTTCTTTCTTAGGACCGAATTCTAAAGCTGATGTATACGGCGTAGAATTACAGTTTTGTATCCAGCCATTTTCTGGATTTAATACCAAAATATTTTCATCGACCGAGTGCAAGCCTTGCCAATCTGTTTTAGGGTTACTGCCGTCAACCGGTTCTGTATAATCAAATTGAACGTCGCGTTTAGGAACGTAATTTCCATGAAAATAAGCGATGTTTCCTTCCGCATCTGCATACACGGTATTGTTACTTGAATTGGTACGGATATCCATCATTTCGCGAAAACCTTTATATCCGCTTTGCTTGGAACGTATAAAGGACTGCTCTAATGCTTTTACCGGTTCCCACATCATGGCAGATGCTGTCCATTGCCCTTCGGCAACATGAGTTATTGGTCCGTGGTGAGTTCTATATGCCGGATACTTTTTCTCTTTCAGCTTTTTACCATCAAGATATTTCAACACTATCTCAGATGATTGTACCGGTCGCAATTCTTCTCCGTATTGATAAAACAAATTATCATCGTTCTTAACAATCGTTTCTTTAAATTCATCCATAACATCAGTATATGTTGATGTATGCATCCATCCAGTTTTTTCATTGAATCCTTGGTAAACGAAAAACTGCCCCCAAGTTACCGCACCATACGCATTTAAACCTTCCTCCGAAACCACATGAACTTCTCCCCTAAAGTAAAATGAAGTGTGCGGATTTATCAATAACAACGGATTGCCAAATTGGGTCAATTTCCCAGAAATAGCAATTCCGTTAGAGCCTTGTGGTTCTTCTACTTCCTTCTCCTTCTTCAATTGTATTGCTTCCATTTCTGGTAACTCCATATTGCTATCATAAAAAGCAGCTATCTTTTTTGTTGAAATACGCTCAATATCACCCCCAATAGACCCTTCACTAAAGTACATCGGCATCCACGGCTCAAAATGTGTTAGTAATCTTGGTTTTACTTTTGGGTGCGTGTATAAATAGTAATTAACCCCATCGGCAAAGGCATCACATAATTCTTTTAACCAAGCGGGACTTTTCTCATAATTAGCTTTGGCCTCTTCTTCGCTCATAAACAATTTTGCACGCAAATCGCTATACAAAGCTTCTTCACCATCTACTTCTGCCAACCTACCTGTTGCCCGTATATAATTTTGCTCCACACGATTAAAATCATCTTCGCATTGGGCATACAACAACCCAAACACTGCATCGGCATCGGTTTTACCATAAATATGAGGAACTCCAAAATCGTCTCTTATTATTTCAACATTCGCAGCTTGGGCTTCCCATTTTTCTATTTCACCCTTCTCTGGTTTATTAGTCTTACATGATAAAACCAATACAAATGCCAACAAATAAATAATTCTGCTCATAGCTACTATTTTAATAAATTCTTGAGATGCATAAATGTACTTGAATTTTACCAACTTCCGCTTGCTCCTCCACCGCCAGAACTTCCTCCGCCGCCAGAAAATGAACTTGAGCTACCACCAGAAGAGCTACTGCCCGAACCGAAAGAATGTGTGCCTGAAGAGGAAAACGTTTTACGATAGTAAGTTTTATCATTCTTTACCCAAGAAATGCTCAAATCTTCTTTACCAGAAATCTTAAGTTTTATAAATGCTATTATTGCGGCAATACCAAAAAATGGAAGAAGTAACCACAGTATAAGAGTGGGTTTATCAAAAATAAAAGCTGCAGCTTGGGAATTGTACATGTAAATACTGTAGCCTATAATTAAAGGAACAATTATAAACACCAAACCGAAAACACTTGAAAAGGATCCTGCCAAAAGCATAAACACCCCAGGCAACACCCCTAATTTACCCATGAAAACTCCCCTAAAGACCTCGATAACATTGACATAGCTTTTAAGAAAGAAAAAACCACCAACCCCTATAAATATCGAGAAAAATATACCAAGAAATATATTCATGTATAGCTTCTCCTTAGAATCTTCGACGGCAATCTCTTTTTTAAACTCCTCTAGTGCTTCTGGATTATTTAAAAATTCTATGAGCTGATTACTAGCCTCATTAATACCCGTAAAATATGCCTCCTCTTTAAAATTAGGAATCATCGTATTTCTTATAATTCTCGAGGCAACGGCATCTGTAATGTACGGTTCTAATCCAGATCCTACCTCTATTCTAACTTCTCTATCTAATTCTGAGAATAAAATTAATAGCCCATTATCTTTACCCTCCTGACCGATTCCGTTTTGATTGAATAATGCATTTGCATAGGTTTCAATGGTATCATACCCTAATTCTTCAATCGTTACTACCACCAACTGATTTGTAGTTTTCTCTTCTAATTCAACTAATCGTTGATTTAATTCTAGTACTTGACTAGATGTGAAAATACCAGCACTATCGGTTACAAAATCTCGTAACTCATAATATGGCTTTTGTGCATTCACATAAAAGGTGACTAACAGAAAAAAGAAAAAGGTTTTTTTGAGCATCGGTGGGCAATCAAGATACTCAAATATAAAAACCTTTATCGACACAAATAGTGATTATCAAAACCTATTCTAGATTCGGTAAAACTTTAGAATTGAAGTAACTTGCAACTTGTTGTCTTTTAGTCTCGACTTCGCTCGACAAGACAGTGGAAAATTAAACACATATGGCAGAAAAAAAAGTAAGTATCCTAACCGCATTTAAAACTATTATATGGCCACGTAGAAAACTGGTTTTACTAGGTTTATTACTCATTATAATTAGTAAAGCAGCAAGTTTTGTTGCTCCGGTATCGCTTCGCTATTTTTTAGATGATATTGTTCCCAATAAAGATTATGATTCATTGAAGCTTCTTGTAGCTGTTGTAATTTTTGCATTCTTGGTGCAGTCAGTTATGTCATTTCTACTAACAAAAGTGCTTAGTATACAGGCACAATATATGATTTCTGAACTGCGATCTCAAGTACAGAAACAAGTTCTTTCACTTCCCATTCGCTTTTTTGACAATACTAAATCTGGCTCTTTAGTTTCTAGAATTATGAGTGATGTTGAGGGTGTACGAAACCTAATAGGCACCGGACTTGTTCAGCTTGTTGGTGGAACAATTACTGCCGTAGTGTCCCTAATTCTGTTATTGAGAATTAGCCCTACAATGACATTATTAACCTTTGTCCCACTTATTCTTTTTGCGGTAATAGCATTAAAAGCTTTTAAAATAATAAGACCTGTTTTTAGAGAACGAGGTAAAATAAATGCGGAAGTAAAAGGTAGACTTACCGAAACTCTTGGAGGTATACGTGTAATTAAAGGATTTAATGCAGAAGAACAAGAAAGCAAGGTTTTTGAAGAGGGGGTAGATAAATTATACCAAAATGTAAAGAAGAGTTTAACAGCTACGGCATTTATGACCAGTGCTTCTACTTTCTTATTAGGACTAGCGACAACAGGAATTATGATGGGCTTTGGAGGCTATAAAATGATGCAAGGTGAATTAACCACTGGTCAGTATTTTGAGTTTACTTTTCTTCTTGCCCTAATGGTAGCACCAATTGTTCAAATGAGTAATATAGGTAGCCAATTAACGGAAGCTTTAGCCGGTTTAGATCGTACTGAAGAGTTAATGAACAAGGTTTCTGAATCTGATGAAAAAGATAGAACCATTACACTTTCTAATATTAAAGGGGATATGGTTTTTAATGATGTTTCCTTCGCCTACGAAGAAGACAAAGATGTTTTGCACAACATCAGTTTTGAAGCAAAATCTGGCGATGTTATAGCACTTGTTGGTAGTTCTGGCTCAGGAAAATCTACAATTGCCGGTCTGGCAGCTAGTTTTTTGAATCCTGATTCGGGGGAGATTACCATTGATGGCACCGATTTATCTAAAGTTGACCTCACCAGTTTTAGACAGTACTTGGGTGTTGTTTTACAAGACGATTTTCTATTTGAAGGCACTATTAGAGAAAACATCCTTTTTCCTAGACCAGGTGCTTCTGAAGAAGAATTACAAGCTGCAATTAAAGCAGCATACGTTGATGAATTTACAGATAGATTTGAAGAAGGACTTAATACTGTTATTGGAGAACGCGGCGTAAAATTATCTGGCGGACAACGACAACGTATTGCTATTGCACGTGCGGTTTTAGCAAACCCTAGAATATTAATATTAGATGAAGCAACTTCAAATTTAGATACTGAAAGTGAAGCATTGATTCAGAAAAGTTTGGCTGAATTGACCAAAGGAAGAACCACTTTTGTAATTGCCCACCGTTTAAGTACCATTAGAAAAGCGAATCAAATCTTAGTAATTGAAAACGGACGCATTGCCGAACAAGGAACTCACGAAGAACTAATTCTTAAAGAAGGTAGATACCATAACTTGTTTACGTATCAGGCTAGGATATAACTTGGCTGTTGGCTGTTGGCTGTTGGCTGTTGGCTGTTGGCTGTTGGCTGTTGGCTGTTGGCTGTTGGCTGTTGGCTGTTGGCTGTTGGCTGTTGGCTGTTGGAAAATAAAAATTTATTTTCTATTATAAGGCTATCACCAGCTTTTAAAATCAGTTAAGCAGATTGCTTCATCAATTTCGATTATATCTCGCTTCCTCGTAATGACGTTTAAAGCTCTTCAGGTGCAAGCTCTACTTCTAGTCCGTCCATATCTTCAGTGATATGTAATTGACAGCCTAGACGTGAATTATCTTTTACGTTGAAAGCTTCAGATAACATAGCTTCTTCATCATCACCCATTTCTGGAAGTTCAGTATCTGACAATACATAACATTGACATGAAGCACACATAGCCATACCTCCACAAATACCAATTGTACCTTCTGGCGCTAATTCGTATGAACGAACTACTTCCATAAGGTTCATGTTCATGTCTGTTGGGGCATCAATTTCATGAGATACTCCGTCACGGTCTATTATTGTAATTTTTATATCAGTCATTAATAGGATTTAGTAGTTAGGGTTTAGTTAATTCACTAAATTAGTACGTAAAATTTTCTAGAAATTTCATTTGATTTTTCAATTAACTCAACTGTTTTTCTTATAAATAATTCACGCTTCAAGTTTAAAGATTTTTTAAAAACTAAAACTCCTAAATCTTGTGATTTTTACCACACCTTTAAATCTTCTAAAAGCTGATTCGTCATCACACTAAATAACAATTTTACTAAAAAACTTATTCACTAAACTATTCAATCGCTTTCACTACGGCTTTTGGCGCTTCTTTTTTAGTCCCGTCAAAACCGCTTACACCACCTACGGTTGTGTATTTCATCACATACTTTTTATCTGGATGAATTTTTTGAAAAGCACTTTGGCACATTAGCGTTGCTTCGTGGAAACCACAAAGAATCAACTTTAATTTACCGGGATAGGTATTTACATCGCCAATGGCATAAATTCCAGGAATGTTTGTTTGATAATCGAATGTATCTACTTTGATCGCATTTTTTTCGATTTCTAATCCCCAATCTCCAATCGGTCCAAGTTTTGGTGAGAGTCCGAATAAAGGAATAAAATCATCTACCTCTAAAATTATCTCTTCTTTTGCATCAGATATTTTTCGGATTAAAACAGACTCTAATTTAGTGTCTCCGTTTAAACCAATTATCTCTGCAGGTGTAATTAAATTTAATTTTCCTTTATCCTTTAGTTCTTGAACTTTTTCAACAGAATCCAAGGCTCCTCTAAATTCATTTCTTCTATGTACCAAAATCACCTGCGATGCTACATCTGCCAAGAAAATACTCCAATCTAAAGCAGAATCACCACCACCTGCAATAATTACTTTTTTATCGCGATACACCTCAGGATCTTTAATCATATAGGCAACACCGTTGTCTTCAAATTTTGACAAATTTTCTAACAATGGTTTTCTAGGCTCAAAACTTCCCAAACCTCCAGCAATAGCAACTACTGGTGCATGGTGTTCCGTTCCTTTATTAGTAGTCACCACAAAAGTACCGTCTTCTAATTTTTTGATAGTCTCAGCGCGTTCACCCAGAGTAAACCCTGGTTGAAAAGATTTAATCTGTTCCATTAAATTATCTACCAAATCACCCGCCAATACCTCTGGAAAACCAGGGATATCATAAATAGGTTTTTTAGGATAGATTTCTGAACATTGCCCGCCTGCCTGTGGCAAGGCATCAATTAAATGGCATTTTAGTTTTAGGAGTCCTGCTTCAAAAACGGCAAAAAGACCCGTAGGTCCTGCGCCAATTATCAATATATCGGTCTTAATCATTACTTCAATTCTTTGTAATACCTTTCAAAATTATCAATCTGTGGTCTTAAAAATTATGACAATTATCAGAATTTAAGCTTCTATATTAATTACTTCTTGTATCTGGGGAGCATATTTTTTTATAGTCATTTCAACACCACTTTTCAGTGTCATTTGATTTACACTACAACCAACACAAGCTCCTTCTAATCTAACTTTAACAGAAGATTCATCATCAATAGATATCAACGTAATGTCACCACCATCGCTTTGTAAAAAAGGTCTGATTTCTTCTAGTGCTTTTTCAACATTCAATTTTAGTTCAGCTGATGTCATATCTATTTTTTATTAACTGGCGAGCAACCCGCCATTGTTGTAATCTTTATAGCTTCTGTAGGTGGCATTGTCTTATTTCTAGCAACAACCTCACTAACAACTTTTTTAGTCAATTCTTCAAAAGCTTTCTCTACTGGAGTTCCTTCTTGCAAGGCTGCCGGCCTACCAACATCACCTGCTTCTCGTATACTTTGTACCAATGGCATTTCACCAAGGAAAGGTACCTGTAAATCTTCTGCAAGATGCTTGGCTCCTTCTTTACCGAAAATATAGTATTTATTCTCTGGTAACTCTGCTGGTGTAAAGTAGGCCATATTCTCTACAATTCCCAATACTGGTACATTTATAGAGTCTTGCTGAAACATCGCCACCCCTTTTCTAGCATCTGCCAAAGCAACTTCTTGAGGTGTACTTACTACAACCGCTCCCGTAATTGGTAAAGATTGCATAATACTTAAATGAATATCTCCAGTGCCCGGCGGTAAATCAATTAGCATAAAATCTAAATCTCCCCAGTGTGCATCAAAAATCATTTGGTTCAATGCTTTAGATGCCATAGGTCCTCTCCATATTACCGCTTGGTCTCTTTGTGTAAAAAAACCAATTGATAATAATTTAACGCCATAACTTTCTACTGGCTTCATTTTAGATTTTCCATCTATATTCACCGCAAGTGGTTTGTCATTTGCCACATCGAACATTATTGGCATTGACGGTCCATAAATATCAGCATCTAAAAGTCCAACTTTAAAGCCCATTTTAGCCAAAGTCACAGCAAGGTTAGCGGTAACGGTAGATTTACCTACCCCTCCTTTACCAGAAGCAACAGCAATAATATTGGTAATACCAGGAATTGGTTTCCCCTTTATCTCGTTCGTCTTTGGTTTTGCAGCTGGTGCATCAACTTTAACGTTTATTTTAATTTTTGCCTTTTCGTAAACCTCTTTGTGTATGATTTTTAAAATCTCCACTTCGGTCTTTTTACGTGCCTGTAAACTTGGATTTGTAATGGTAATATCAACTTCAACCTCATCACCAAAAATCTGAATATTGGTAACAGCTCCGCTTTCTACCATGTTCTGACCTTCCCCAGGAACCGTAATGTGTTCCAAAGCTTTTAAGATGTCCTTTTTATCTATCTTCATTATATAAATTCATTCTAAACAACAAAGATAATCCTTAGTTATTAGATTAGGAAGCTAGCGTATTGAAAATGAATATGCCATTATAAATAGAACCTCTTATTAGTATATATTCATTTCTAGATTATTTATGATTTTGAAGTCAAAAGAAACTATCTAAAAACTGTAAATTAGAATCTTCTTTAAAATTCAACCCATGTACCAGCCTGTAAAAAGAACTCCGCTTCTATTAACTTTCGTATTTATTATTCTAATAGCTACTGCTTGCTCCAGCTCTAAAAATGAATTCTCCAAAAAGGATGTAAAGCAATCACAGAAACTAATAGGTTTAGACTTTGACAAAAAATATATAGATACACTTTATCCATATTTAAAAAGAAATAAAGAAGGATATGATACTTTAAGAAAATACACTTTAGATAACGATGTAATACCTGCTGTTCGGTTTGACCCATTACCTTTAAACTTCACCCCGAAAGAACAAGCTGGGTTTCCTGAATGGGAGATTCCAAATGATGTGCAGTTACCTAATAAAGAGGCAGACCTTGCGTTTTATTCGATACCTCAACTGGCATCGTTAATCAAAAGCAAAAAAATAAGTTCTCTAGAATTGACCGAATTCTTTATAGGTCGATTAAAAAAATACAATCCTATTTTAGAATGTACCATTACCATTACCGAAGAAATGGCTATTGAGCAAGCTAAAAAAATGGATGCCGAACTGGATGCCGGAAACTACCGCGGAATTCTACATGGTATTCCTTACGGAGTAAAAGACCTAATGGCAGTGGAAGGCTACAAAACCACATGGGGCGCAGAACCCTACCGTAATCAACAAATTGAAATGACCGCTAGTGTGGTTCAAAAATTACAAGATGCAGGCGGAGTGTTGGTGGCAAAACTAGTGTCTGGTTCATTAGCTCGTGGTGATGTTTGGTTCGATGGAAAAACAAAAAACCCATGGGATACTACACAAGGTGCCTCTGGATCATCTGCAGGGTCTGGATCGGCAACATCAGCTGGTTTGGTTCCTTATGCGTTAGGTACCGAAACATTAGGCTCTATTTTATCGCCAAGTACAAGAAACGGAATTACAGGTTTACGACCTACATACGGCAGAGTTAGCAGACACGGAGTGATGAGTTTAAGCTGGTCTATGGACAAAGTTGGACCAATGGCAAGAAGCGCTGAAGATTGCGCTATTGTGTATAGTGTAATTGCAGGAAAAGACCCTAAAGACGGAATGACAACTAATTACCCTGACGGATTTGATCCTACTAAAGATTACAAATCGCTCAAAGTAGCCTATTTAAAAAGTGACATAGAAAAAGATTCTTCGGATAGCAAAGCGAATCTGGATAAGGCAATTGAAACTTTTAAGAAAATGGGACTTACACTTAACGAAGTGGAATTACCTAAAGACGTGCCCTACAACAGTTTTGACGTAATATTAAGAGCAGAAGCGGGAGCATTTTTTGACGATATGGTTCGTGCCGAAGAAGTGGATAAAATGGTAGAGCAAACTCAACGTTCTAGAGCAAATTCTTTACGTCAAGCACGTTTTATTCCTGCGGTAGAATACATACAAGCAAACAGACAACGACAAGTGCTCATTGAAAAAATGCAGGCTATCATGAAAGATTATGATGTTCTTATTTCACCAAGCTCTGGTAATAGGTTATCAATTACAACGAATCTAACCGGTCACCCAGCTATTTCAATCCCTACTGGATTAGATGAAAAGAAACACCTAACAAGTGTTACTCTTGTCTCTAATTTATATGATGAAGCAAGTATTCTTTTATTAGCTAAAGCTTTTCAAGACCAAACCGAATTTGACGAAATGCATCCTGAAGGTTATACGGATTAGTGGTTGTTAGAATACTGCATTTTTTTTCAGGTGGGAACTATTTGTTTTCAAAAGGTTCGCGACAGTTCTCCTGAGCTTAGCCGAAGTACACCCATTATTCAATAAAAAATTGAATAATGGGAACACGAACTGACATTCGAAAATAAATTCTAACCTATAAGTTTTCAACTACGCTCGAAATAACATTCCGTAGAAATTTAAATCTTTCTACCATCTAAAAGGTTGATAATTCTTGAACCGTACTCCGCATTTTTCTCCGAATGCGTTACTTGAATAATCGTAACTCCGTCCTCTTCATTTAGCTTCTTGAAAAGCTCCATAATTTCTTCGCTTTGCTGTGAGTTAAGATTTCCGGTCGGTTCATCTGCCAATATCAATTTTGGCTTACCAATCAATGCACGGGCTACGCCCACTAATTGCTGTTGACCACCACTTAACTGTGTTGGGAATAAATCTTTTTTACCGACAATATTGAATCTATCTAGCATATCAGCTACCAAAGCCTTGCGTTCAGAGCTTTTTATCTTTTTGTACAACAATGGCATTTCTAGATTTTCTTCCACCGTTAAATCATCTAACAAATGATATGATTGAAATACAAAGCCGATATACTCTTTATACAAATTAGAGCGATATTTTTCTTTTAGGGTATGAACAGATTCGCTCAAGAAACCATATTCTCCTTCATCAAAAGTATCTAACATACCAATAACATTTAGTAATGTAGACTTCCCTGAACCCGAAGGACCCATAATGGAAATAAATTCCCCTTCTTCTACTTCTAGATTAACATCTTTCAACAAGAATACGCGCTGACCGCCTTGTTGTACCCACTTGAAAATATTTTTTAATTGTAATAACATGTTTTATATAGTGTGTTAGTTGGTTGTTGATTAATGTCTTGATTATTACTCTGTTCGTAAACTTTTTACCGGGTTGGCCATCGCTGATTTTATCGCCTGTATGCCTAATGTAAATGCCGTTATGAAGAAGGCAATACTTCCCGCCAAAGCAAACATCCACCATTGAATGGAAATACTATAGGCAAAGCTACCCAGCCAAGCACTCATCATATACCATGCAATTGGAAAAGCAATTAAAGCTCCAATACCTACCAAGATTATATAATCCTTTGAAAGCAACACGACTATTTTTAGTACCCCAGCACCCAAAACCTTACGTATACCAATTTCTTTAATTCTTCTTTTTGCCATAAATGAAATAAGACCGAACATGCCCAAACAAGATATAAATATGGTTAGCAATGCAACCACGTTTACTGTTTTTAGCATTCCATCAATTAATCGATATTGTCCACTTACTTTATCACTTAAATCACCTTGGGCATAATTTTTTCTGGAATCTATTTTAGCAAAAGCAGCCGCTATTATGTTCTTAATTTCCTTTTCCTTTCCATCAACTACCCGGACCGTTATGTAGCGATGTTTGGCTAAACTCTCTTCATCTCTATAATAATGTACCAGAGGTTCTACCGCATTTTGTAAATCCTGATAATGAAAATCTTTCATTACCCCAACAATAGGGTTGCCTATGAAATCGCTGTTTTTATATTTCAATCGTTTTCCCTCTATTGTTGTCCAACCAAAAGCTTCCATGGCACTACGATTAATAATAACAGGCGTTTCTTCTCCATTGTCAATATCACTGTCAAAATCTCTTCCTTCTACCAGCGGAATCTGTAGTGTTTTAAGGTAACCATCATCTGTATACGACCTTCTAAAACGAACATCTGACTCTGTATTTGGGTCATAAAATGTGGTATAATTGAAATAATAATCTGAAGGAACTGACTGGCTCGTACTAACATGGGCTACATACGGATTGGCTTCTAAATCATTTAACAGCGCTTTAAAACTAGAGTTGGCAGCATCCATATTCTTATAATCAAGGTCTATGTTACCCACAATTACATGATCACGCTCAAATCCCAAGTCTGCCTTTTTCATGAACCCAATCTGACTGTTTAAAATGATTGCAATACAGATAAAAAGTATGGCTATAGAAAATTGAAGGATGATAAATGAATTACGTAAAATAAAACTTCCTTTAGCACTATCTATTTTTCCTTTGATACCTTGTGAAACCGGTAAAGAAACAAACCTTATTGTAGGTAATATGCCCACCACCAATGTCACCAAAATACCTAAGGCAATCGCCCCTAAAATTACTGGATAATCATTTTTAAGGCTAAAATTAATCTCACCAAAATCTGCCCCGAAAACATCATTCATTTTCGGTAATAAGAATCCGAAGAAAAGTACACTAGAAATAAGTATGGAAAACAATACCAAAATTCCATTTTCAAGGCAAAACTGGGTAATTACCCCTTTACTATTACCTCCCAATATTTTGCGAACTGCAATGTCTTTTGTTCTCCGAAACATAGTAGAGGTATTTAAGTTCAGAAGATTTACTAGCACTAAAAGCAATACAAAAAAAGAAGTGGCGATGTTACCTGCAATAATTATTTCGACCACAGGTATAGAATCCATTCTAACTTCTGAGTGCGGCATAACCTCCATTCTTGAAATTACAGAAGGATCCGCATAATTCTCCTGAACCAATTTGTCTACCTTCTTTTCAAATAACGCAATATCTGTTTCTGGATTTAGCTTTAAGAATATTGGTGAAAAACTATTGTTCCAATTGGTCTGTTGTTTAAATATAGGATTGTCCTTTAAAAGTGTATTTGGCAATAAGACACCTAATCTAAAAGAAGAATACGGACTTATAGGTTCTAACACCCCCGTAATGGTAAGGTTTAATGTATCTGCCGCTTTTAGGCTTTTACCTACTGGGTTTTCTTCTCCGAAAAACTGCTTGCTTACCTTATCGGTCAAGACAATAGAATACTTTTCTTTAAATGCAGTATTATGGTTTCCATATTTTAGAGGTAGTCCAAAAACCTTAAAAAATTCTGAATCGGCATAAGTTGTTGTATTTTGAAATTCCTTATCCCCAGCTTCTAACCATACATCTCCCCAACCATGCAGGTGCGTACCGGCTTTTAATTCTGGCGAGGTACTCTTTATTTTATCCAACAAAGGGTATACTACTTCATTGTAATCATTACCATCATTTAAATGTGTCTTTAAGTAATAGATATGTTCTTGCTCTGGAATCATGGAATCTGCTACATAATAGGCATACACAGAAAACATGAGCGTTAATACACTACCAATACCTATACTTAAGCCCAAAAGGTTAAGAAAGGAAAGCGTTCTATTTTTCCACAGATTACGAAAAGATAATTTTAGATGGTTTAATAACATGGTTCGTTTTTTAGTCTGTGCGTAAACTTTTTACGGGGTTTGCCGCTGCCGCTTTCATGGTTCTTGCACCAACAGTCACTAGTGCTATTAAAGCTGCTAATAGTCCCGCACCTATAAAAAACCATATACTTAATGGCACTCTAAATGCATATTCTTCTAGCCATTTATCTAAAGCATACCATGCTATAGGTGTTCCTATTATAAATGCTATACCCACCAATTTTAAAAAGTCTTTGGTTAACAAAACGGTAATTGATGATGTGCTTGCACCTATTACTTTACGTACACCTATTTCTTTTGTACGTTGTGCAACTACCAATAACGACATGGCAAAAAGACCTATACAACTAAGCACTATACCCAAAATGGAACCACTTGTAATAATAGTTGCCATGGTTTTTTCCCTTCTAAAAGTTCTGTCTATATTTTCATCTAAGAAAGAACCTAGAAATTCAGCATTTGGCTCTACTCTTTGCCAAGCACTTTTTATAGCATCAAAAGATTTTGCCATGTCTTCTGGGGCAACTTTTACATATGCATAATACAGTTCATAATCTCTATCTAGAAAAAAGGTAAGCGGCTCTATACTTTTGCTTATATCTTGATGGTTATAATCCTTTAATACCCCAATTACATTATAAGCCACAGAATCTTCATCAAAATATACTCTAGTTGATAATGGATTATTTACTTCATTAAGTTCTCTAACCATTGCCTCGTTAATGACCATACTTAAACTATCTGCACTATATTCTTTACTGAACATACGCCCTTCTAACAGTTGCAAGTCTAATGTCTTTGCGTAATCATAATCTACCGTAAGTACATTGCTATGAACTATTCTGCCCTTGTATTCAAACCCTAATATACTTTTTGATAAACTTCCGTCTTTTCCTCGTCCCAAATTATTATCTGATCCGCTAACCGCTAAAATGTTCCCATTTCCTTGCAGCTCATTTCGCAATAATTCAATAACACGATAGCTGTCTTTCTTTCCATTTAAGGGGATTGATACTACTTGTTCTTTATTGAATCCAAGGTTCTTATTTCGCATAAACTGAATTTGACCTTGAAAGACCAACGTTCCGGTAATCAGCACAATTGCTATTACAAATTGTACGACTATAAGTGCGTTTCTAACTCCGTTTTTTCCTAATTCCCATTTTCCTTTTAGTGCATTTAAGGTATTTAACTTACTTAAAAGTAATGCCGGGTAACCACCCGTTATCAAAGTGACCAATAATATCCCCACTAGGAAACTACCAAGAATGGTTGGTGTCAATAAATTTGCGAAAGTAGCATCGGTATTGAACAAGGTTTTGTAAGGGTCAATCAACAGATTTGCCAATACTAGAGCTAAAGCAATTGCTATTACAAATACCATTATACTTTCTAGCCAAAATTGACCGAACAGCTGTCCTTTTACCGCGCCTAGGGTTTTTCTCATTCCTATTTCCTTTAAGCGTTTTTCGCCCAAGGCAATGTTCATATTTACAAAATTAGCGCAGGCAATGAAAATAATTAGAAAGGCAATTCCTAAAACCATATACGGGAAAGTCCTTTTTACATTTAATACACCAGAATTAAAATTCGCAAAGCGCTTATCAGTGTAAGGCAGTAAACCTAACTGAGCATAATTACCATTAACATCTGGTTGCGCACCATCACGTTTCATGTTTTCCATTTGACCCTCATTATGCAGTAAGGTAAACTCAACTGTGCTTTTTTCGAATTGAGATTTGGTAACACCATCTTCTAACTGCAAATAGACCGGGTGGTTACGAGCATCCCATACATCTATATTCTCTTTATATTCTGAGTGGCTATCAAAAGGGATGGCTATATCAAAACTAACACTGCTGTTATCTGGTATACTTTTAAGAATTCCTGAAACTGTAAACGGTTTTTCTTCTTTACCTATTAGCACTCGCACTATTTTGCCAATTCCGTCCGTAGTACCAAACAACTTTTTTGCCGCTTCTTCCGTAATTGCTACTGAGTTCTGATTCTGCATTGGTTTGTTGGAATCTCCCATAACGGTTGGAAAACTAAAAATGGAAAAATAATCAGCATCAACAAATTCAGCATCCAAGTTAAAATCGTTATCTCCATAAGAAACTAGTGCATTCTCACTCAATGCTCTTGCTATATTTTTTATACCTGGCACTTCTTCCTTTAAAGCAGGTGCAAAAGGAATTGGGTTTGCTGTAGATAAATCAGAACCTTTAGGAGTTTGATTAGAATAGTACACTTGAAAAACAGAACCTTTATTTTCATGGAATTGATCATAAGACAGTTCAAATAAAGCCGTCATAGTCAATAATAACGCTATTGCGAATGCTAAGGTTAAACCAACAATATTAGCCGCTGTAAAAACTTTGTTCTTTAATAGATTTCTCCAAGCTATTTTTAGATAATTCTTAAACATGATTGATTATTTTTTGATTGATGGTTTATTCTGATCTTAAACTTTTTACAGGGTTTGCCCTTGCTGCTTTTATTGCTTGAAAACTTACCGTTACCAATGCTATTACTAACGTAAGACCACCGGCAATTGCAAATACCCACACTGAAATGGATATTCTAAAATCGAATTCTTCTAACCAATTAGACATATAATAACAAGCAATAGGAATTGCAATTAGAATAGATATAGCTACCAGTTTTAGAAAATCTTTAGATAGAAGCGTCACTATTGTAGTAACCGAAGCACCCAATACTTTTCGAATACCTACCTCTTTAATTCTATTCTCTGCCATATAACTCGCCAAACCAAACAAGCCTAGACAAGAGATTAATATTGTTAACAGTGTAAACAGTGTAGCAAGTTTACCTGTTCTTTGCTGATCACTGAATTTTTCTGCATATTCTCCATCCACGAATTCAAAATCAAAAGGATACTCTGGATTGTATTTCTTATATATATTTTCGACGATAGCTAAATTTTCTGAAGTAGAATTTGCCTCGTTCAGTTTCATATGCATTACATTAAACCACCCTTTAGCCCCTTCAATTACCAATGGTTCTATTTTCTGAAATGGCGAATTGAATACAAAGTCTTTTACCACCCCAACAACATGCCATTCTATCCCATTGTCTTTAATAATTTGACCTAAGGGTTCATTGAAACCCATAAGTGAGACAGCTGACTCGTTTAATAATACTGCTGTAGAATCAGTAGGAAATTCTTGCAGATTTAAATCGCGACCAGACAATAGCTCCAAACCCATAGTTTCGGCAACAACATCATCAGCAATTAATCTTAATACAATTGTTTTATCATTTTCCTTTTTTCCGCTCCATTCAAACCCCCAAGTATTACTCCAACTTTCTGTAATAGGCGAACTTGTTTTGGTAATGGAAGACGCCGCTCCAGACTTGAGCAATTCTTTCTTGATCAACTCATAATTCTTATCAATATCACCTTCTAAAAAAGTGTAAATCAAATTATCCTTTGAATAGCCAAGTTGTCTATTTTGAACTTTATCTAATTGTTGGCTTATAATTAGTGTTGACGTAATTAATATTATTGCCACAGAAAATTGGACCACTACCAAAACCTTTCTTGGCGTAATTAGGGTATCTGCTTTATGGAATGTGCCTTTTAGAACTGCCGATGGTTTAAATGCCGATAAGTACAATGCCGGGTAGCTACCTGCCAATAGACCGGTAAATAAAACAATTGCCAACGCTGAAATCCAAAACCACATACTGGTAAAATCCAATTCAAGTTCATGACCTACCAGATCATTAAACGCAGGCAGCACCAATAGCACTAGAAGTATTGAAAAGATTGCGGCAATAGCTGAAATCAGTATAGATTCTCCCAAAAATTGATAAATCAAATGCTTTTTAGGGGCTCCCATTACTTTTCTAACACCAACTTCTTTTGCTCTTTTTTCACTTCTGGCCGTACTTAAGTTCATGAAATTAATACAGGCGATTATTAGAATAATTGCCGCTATGATACCGAACATCTTTATTAAATCTATTCTACCACCAACTTCCTTTCCATTTTCAAATTCATTATACAAATAGGTTCTTGAATATGGATATAAGAGGGTAACCATATCAGAAGAATCTTCATCATAGTTTTCTCTTAAGGTTTTAATTTTAGTCGAAAAATCAGAAAAGTTGACGTCCTTCTTAAGCATTACATAAGTAGCCACAGAGTTATTACCCCAATGGGTATCGTCCCAGCCTATTTGAGTTAAATATGCCCAAGGCACCAAAAATTCAAAGGTAAAATCCGTATTGGTTGGTAAATCTTTTAAA
Organism: Maribacter aquivivus; assembly: GCF_900142175.1. Lineage (NCBI taxonomy): Bacteria > Pseudomonadati > Bacteroidota > Flavobacteriia > Flavobacteriales > Flavobacteriaceae > Maribacter > Maribacter aquivivus. The sequence continues at coordinate 433,442 of NZ_FQZX01000001.1, forward strand.
ATTCCCGTAACCTTAAATGTGTCTGCATTATCAATTACTACTATTTCCCCAATAGGGTCTTTGTCGCCAAACATCTTTTTAGCGAAAGTCTCTGTAATCACCACTGAATTTACATCACTAAAGACACTGGCAATATCACCTTGTACTAAGGGGAAACTAAAAATGCTCAAGAAATCTGGATCTACAATTGTGCCCGTTGCCTTAATTCGTTTATCATCTACGGAAAATAAAAATGGGGTATCGTAAAAGTATCTAGATATGCGTTCTACTTCTGGGTAATCTTTCTTTATTGCAGGTGCCATTGCTTTAGGCGTGGAGTTCCATGTCCAAATTTCACCCTCAACATCATATTGATTATTAACTTCATAAATACGCTCTTGGTTTTCATGAAATCGGTCAAATCCTAATTCAAAATTTATCCAAAGAATAATTAGGGTAAACACGGTAAGCCCAATGGAAAGACCTGCAATATTTAAAATCGAAAAACCTTTATTCCGAATTAAATTCCTCCATGCTATTTTAAGATAGTTTTTAAACATGATTGATCGTTTTTTGATTGATGCTTAGCCTTCACTAAGTACATGTTGATGATTGATGACATCAAATACAAGTCTAATTCCGTGCCACACTATTAATCACCTAATTAACAACATCTTACATATTTTTCTAATTATTCTAGTGTAAAATATTTTGACAAAACATGTACAATATATTTACAAAGACTACGCTAAAAATAGATTGTTACACAATTTTATGATTAGGATTCAATCAACATTAGATGTATAAAAAACGATTTTAGTCTGACCGTAAACTTTTTACAGGGTTTACTATTGCCGCTTTTATACTTTGATAACTTACCGTTACAATAGCCACTACAATTGCTAAAACCGCTGCGAGTACAAAAACCCCAAGTCCTATTTCTATTCTATAAGAGAAATCTTCTAACCACTTATTCATGGCAAACCAACCCAATGGCAAAGAAATGAGAATTGCTACACCTACTAATTTTAGAAAATCTACTGTAAGTCTATATGAAATCTGACTTACAGTAGCCCCTAACACTTTTCTAACGCCAATTTCTTTTGTACGCTTTTCAGCATTAAAGGCAGCTAATCCAAATAATCCTAAACAAGCAATGAAAATGGATAGAATAGTAAAAATGAAAAATATTTGACTCAGCTTTTGTTCCGAGTTATAGGTGGAATAAAATGCTTCGTCCATAAATTGATAATCAAAGGGTTGACCAGGCGCCATGGTGTTCCAAATATTCTCAATCTCCGCAATTGACTCTGAATAGTCACCACCACTTAACCTTACCGCCATATTCTCTGCGTTATTTTCGATGTGCAATCCTAATGCACCAATATTCTCGCGAAGCGATTTAAAATGAAAATCTTTAACCACCCCAATTATAGTATAGTAGGTAGGGTTTTCCATATCAATTTCTTCGGAAATCCTCATTCCCAAAGCTTCTTGAGCTGTAACGTTTAAAATTGGTAAAGTAGCTTCGTTGATAATAATTGCCGTAGAATCTGATGCATACTGTTTGTTGAAATCGCGCCCAGCTACAACATCCATTTCTAACGTCTTCAAATAATCCATGTCTACATCCCAAGTCTGCATTTGAATTGCATTTTCCTGACTTTTGGTTCCTTCTTGGAAGAAAGAACTATCTGACCGCCATGATGGCGTAGGGTAAAAATTACTTAGCGTAACATTTTCTACGTTGCCCATTTTAAGGATTTCTTCTTTAAATGCATTTGTTTTAGATCCTAACGGACTAATTTCATTGATTAACAACACCTGGCCTTTTGTGAAACCCAAATCTTTACTCTGTATATAATTCAATTGCTGAAAAACTACCAACGTACTTACTATAAGAAATACGGAAATTGAAAATTGAAATATTACCAAAGCATTTCTTACCCTACCATTACCTACACTTTCAGATGCTCCACCTTTAAGTGTTTTAACTGGGGTAAACCTAGACATGAAAAAAGCAGGATAACATCCAGAGAAAAGCCCTAATAGTATTGTTGCTGCCAACACCAAAAGCCAAAACAAAGGTTGTGTAAATGGTATTGCAATAGACTTACCGGTAAATCCGTTAAAAAACGGCAGCGTAATCATGGTAATCAATAAGGCAGCTATCAATGAAATAAAAGCTATTAAACCAGATTCTGTCAAAAATTGAAAAATCAAATTCATTTTATTAGAACCCAATGTTTTTCTTACCCCAACTTCTTTGGCTCTTTTTAAAGAGTGAGCCGTAGACAAATTCATAAAATTTACACTTGCCAGAATAATTAAGAATAGCCCAATAAAAGAAAGTATATAAATGTTTTGCATGCTGCTGGTAGCATTCATTTCTGAGCTTCTATCTGAATGTAAATGAATATCTGTCAGCGCTATAGTATGGTAGCGTATATAATTACCAGATGCCGCAAATGATTCTGCAGTCATACCCGGAAAATACTTTTGTGCCCATGGTAACATATACCTTTCTAGCATGCCCTGTAACGGTGCTTGAAAATCTTCAACTTTAGCTTCCGGTATTAATTTTACAAACGTAAAATAGTTGTTACTACCCCAAAGTTCTTCTCTAGACGCAACATTACCTGCCATAGCCAAAAAGACACTATACTCATTAAAATAAGAGTTTTTAGGCATGTCATCTATTACCCCTGTTACCGTATAAGTATCGGAATTATCTAAAAGCATATTTTGCCCTAAAACATCTGTTGACCCAAAGTATTTTTCTGCGGCAGTTTTTGTAAGCACTAATGAATTTGTGCCCGTTAAAGCAGTTTTTGAGTTTCCTGCCAATAAATCAATACCAAAGAATTGAAAGAAAGTTGAATCGGCGTAGGTTACTTTGTTCTCTTTAGAACTTGTTTCACCACCTACCTTTTTCACGTACATACTACCCAAAGTTCTAAAACGAACTGTAGACTCTACTTGCGAGTAATCTCTTTTTAAAGCACCAGCCATAGGTGGAGCAGATTCTGCTGCTTTAATTTCTGCACCTCCAAATTTTATATCGGCATCTATTCGATAAATACGATCCGCATCGGCAAACATTTTATCATAGCTCAACTCATCATAGATGTATAATGAAATCATTAGAGCACCGGCCATACCAATAGCAAGTCCAAATGTATTTAAGAAAGTAAAAAAGGCTTGCTTTTTTAAACTTCTCCAAGCGATTTTGATATAGTTTTTAAACATGGTTCTCGTTTTTTGATTGGTGTTGATTATTATTACTTAACTATCAAAGTCTAATTTCATGCCACATCTTTAAATTATTAATTATCAGTTAGTTAAGTTATAAACTAATCTAATAAGTGTAAAATATTTGGACAAAATATGTCTAATATATGTACACCCATGAATTTAAAATCATCATGAACTAAATTCTGTTCCAATGCTTTTTATAAGTTTTGCAACTATCGATTTTTAATAATTTTAAACATGATTCTCGTTTTTTGATGTTTCGACTGCGCTCAGCACAAATTGATGATTAGGTGCTACGCACCTTAAATTGATAAAATCCTATTCGGACCTCAACCCTTTTAATGGTTGTAAAAGTGCTGCGCCTATAGATTGGTAGCTTATCGTAATAATGGCAATAGTCAACGCAATACCCGAAGCAACCAAAAATATGCCCCACCCAATGGTAATATGATATGCAAAATCTTGAAGCCAACGGTTCATTAAATACCAACCTATAGGAATTGCTATACAGATGGATATTAATATCAGCTTCATAAAATCTAGCGTAAGTAATTGATAGATGCTTTTAAAAGGCGCACCTAGTACCAACCGTATACTGATTTCTTTTTTGCGTTGCTCTACCATAAAAGCAGATAATGCGAAGAGCCCTAAACATGCTACAAAAATGGCAAAAATGGCAAAACTGTTGAAAATTTTTCCCATGCGCTGCACATCATCATGCATACGTGTAAACTCTTGGTCTAAAAAGTTATAATTGATAGCTTGGTTTGGCACATTCTTATTCCAAACTCCTGTTATACTTGCCAATGCTTCATTAATATTTCCTTTATTTAACTTTATAGAAACGGCTCCGTTATCTTTTCCTATAACAAGCGATAATGAAGAAATATCTTCTTTTAAAGACTTAAAATGAAAATCATCTACAACTCCTATTATAGTAAATGCTTGTCCGTTATTATCAAGCTCTTTTCCTATTGGATCCGCTAACCCAAGCTCTTGCACCATTTTTGAATTGATTACAATGGAGTTAATGGAGTCTAAGGCAAATTCCTTTGAAAAATCTCTTCCTGCTTTTAGCTTTAATCCTAAGGTTTTTATATAATCATAATCTACTCTCCAAATTTGAGCAGGTATACCTCTACCTTCATTTCCCTCATTTGCTTTCCTAAACGTATTACCGTTTCTACTTGCACCATCTACCGGCAAATAATTGGTTACCGTTGCACTTTTTACTTGAGGTAATGCTAAAAGTTGCTCCTTAAAGGAATCCATGCGGTTGCGTAAAATTCCCGCCCCTTCAAGTACAACAACTTGCTCTTTATCATATCCTAACTCTTTTTTAAGAATATAGTCCATCTGCTGATAAATAATCAACGTACCAATAATTAAAATGACCGATGTAGTAAATTGAAAAACGACTAATCCACTTCTAAGTTTGGCACTTTTACCTCCTATGCTAAGACTGCCTTTTAATACATTGACCGGTTTGAAAGCCGATAAATAAAATGCAGGATATAACCCGGCAATAGCCCCAACCAATAGTGATGCAATTAAAAGTACTGGTAAGAACCACCATGCAGACCACGGCATTGCTGTTGTCTTGGCAGCAATAGTATTGAACGATGGTAGTAATGCCCATGCCAGCAATACACCCATCACAAATGAAATGATACTGAATAAGACTGATTCCGTTAGAAATTGAGCAACAAGATTATGTTTAAAAGCACCAATGGTTTTTCTTAATCCCACTTCTTTAGCTCTATTGGCTGACTTTGCTGTTGATAGATTAATGAAGTTAATAACCGCCAACAATAACACAAACCCAGCAATGGCAGCAAATAACCATACAAAACGAATATCACCATGCTTCAACCCATCTGCCATCTTAATATCTGAATACAGATGAATATCGGTTATAGGTTGTAATTTGTATTCTATAGTTCTAAGTACCTCTATAAAATCTGGAGCACGACCTCTGTCTATTTGCGCGGGAATCACATAATCTTCAATAATAGAAAGCATTTTTTTTTCTAGTTCTTGAACATTCGTATGCTCATCGACCAATACATATGTAAAATAGTTCTGATTGGTCCAGCTCATACGCGTATCTTCTATTGGAAGCAGAAAATCGAAATTAAGGTGTGAGTTTTTGGGAACATCTTTCATGATACCCGTTACGGTATATGGCTTAGCCGAATCATCATCTAAAATAATGGTTTCGCCAATTGCTTTTCCATTTTTAAAATATTTGTCCGCCTTGGTTCTGGAGATGACTATGCTCTTAGGATTCGTAAGCGCTGTTGCCGTATTACCCTGCTCTAGCTGAATTTCTAAAATATCGAATGCCTCTTGATCGGCGAGTACAAAACCTTCTTCAAAATTGTTCTGCACTTCGCCTTCTAAATGCATGGCATGTTTACCAGCGCCAAATATTTCAATAGTATTTACCTTTCCCGCTTTTAATATTTCAGGAAAATCGGCTTCTAATGCATCTGCCAAAGGCAATTGAAAATGGGTGCTTTTTACTTGCTCTCCATTAAACATGCCTTGCATGACTACCCTATAGATTTGATTTTTTTTCTCGTAATGTTGGTCATAGCTAACCTCATTTCTAATAAATAATGCGATTAATAAACAGGCAGCTATACCAACGGCAAAACCACCAATTTTAATGGTGGTGAAAAGCTTATCTTTTTTAATACTTCGCCATGCTGTTTTAATGTGATTTTTAAACATGATTCTCGTTTTTTGATGATTGATGATGTGGTGAAATTCACCTAATATTTTTTACTTCATTCTGTACGTAAACTATTTACAGGATTTGCTCTAGCTGCTTTTAAAGCTTGAAAACTTATGGTTAATAATGCAATGGCAATTGCAATTGTACCTGCTATAATAAAAGCCCAAGCGTTTATAGAAATTCTATATGCATAACCTTCTAGCCAATTTTGCATAAGTAACCATGCAATTGGACAGGCAATTACTATTGCGATAATGACCAACTTCATAAAATCTTTTGACAATAAGCCTACGATACCAGCAATACTTGATCCCAAAACTTTTCGGACTCCAATTTCTTTTCTACGTTGATCTGCAGTAAACGCAGATAACCCAAATAACCCTAAACAGGAAATAATAATAGCAAGTAATGCAAAGATTTGAGAAAGGCTTCCTATTAGTTTTTCGCTTTTAAATTTGGCGTTGTACGTGTCATCCACAAATTCATATTCAAAAGGAAATGCCGGATTGTGTTTCTTTAACACCGTTTCCATAGTTGACAATGCTGTTGCGGTTGCTATACCTTCCTTCGCTTTTACATATAAAAAACGTGCTTCATCATGATAGTTGAAAAATATCACCGGATCACTAGAGCCATACATATCGTCATATAAATAATCTTTAACGACACCGATTACGGCATAATCGTTCTCAATTGTTTTACCAACTGCGCTACCTGCACCCATTAGTTTTGCAAAAGACTCACTTACTATTAAATTAGTACTGTCTTTTAATGGATTATCACTAAACCCTCTACCTTCTAGAATTGTCATCCCAGTAGTTTTAAAAAAATCAGCACTTATATATCGTGTAGAAACTAACACATCTTCTGTGTCAACTCCACCCTGCCATTCTAAACCAGATGTATTATTCCCGCCAGATAGAATATCTGAATTATTAAGCCCAATGCTCTCTAGCATACCAGATGCCTTCATATCTTGTGCTATAGGATTGAAGTTCTTTATGATATCTCCCTTTACAGGTATCTTAACCAAGTTTTCTTTGTCGTACCCTAAATCTCTTCCTTTAACATGTTGAACTTGTTGATACACAATAATGGTACTAATAATAAAGACAATGGAAACCACAAACTGGGTAGCCACCAATCCTTTTCTGATAAATGGGGCACTACCTTTTGATATTCGCGAACCCTTTAATACATCTACCGGTTTAAAAGAAGACAGATAGAACGCCGGATACCACCCTGCAACTAATCCACAAACTAAAGTTATGCCCACTAAAGTCAAGATATGTACCGGACTCCCTAAACTTAAATCTAATTGCTTATCTATAAGTGTATTAAACTGCGGAATAAGAAGTTTTAATAATACTATGCTCAATGCTGCAGATAATGTTGCAGTAATCACTGCTTCTGCCATAAACTGAGATATGAGTCCTTTTCTACCTGAACCCAATACCTTTCGTACCCCAACCTCATTAGCTCTCTTTTCGCTTCGCGCAGTAGCTAAATTCATGAAATTGACACAGGCTATCAATAGTATAATAATTGCTATAAGACTGAACAGACGTACATATATAATTTGTCCTCCAACATTTTTTCCTCCTTCAAAATTTGATTTTAAATGCCAATCTTTCATTGGATGAAGAAAGGCGTACGCGTCATCCTCTTCGGTTTTTATAGGTAGTATTGCCTTCACCTTTTGGTTGACTATATCGAAATTTGCTTCGGGAGCAAGTTCTACAAACGTATCGGAAAAATTAGCTCCATACTCTAGCATCCAATCTTTACCAACAGCGAATCTTTCAAAAGGTGCAACCCAGTCAAAACTATAGGTTACATTACTTGGCAAATCTTCAAAAACTCCAGAGATAGTATAATTAGTATCATTATTAACCCTAAGAACTTTACCAACAACCGAGCTATTTTCACCATATAGTTGCGTAGCTGTTTGTTTTGATATTATAATAGCATCGACCTCATTAAAAGCAGTTTCTAAATTACCTTCCACAAAAGAAAGACTGAACATGCTCAAAAAATCAGGGTCTACATACTTACCTTTTTTATTGATAGATTTATCATCTACCTGCAACAGTAAATCATCTCTTTTGGTTCTAGCTGCACCAACAATACCTGGTACTTCCGTTTTTAAAGCTTCTGCTAAAGGACCGGGAGTTGCTTGAAAAAAAGTTCGCCATTCACCATCATACTGCTGATTAGTTGGTATATAATAAATTACATCTTGCTTTGCGAAATTTTCGTCATAACCTACCTCATCTTCTACCCAAAGTAAAATCATAGCGGCACAGGTTATACCTATTGCCAGCCCAAAAATATTGAGCATACTATAGCCCTTATTTTTCCAGAGGTTTCGCCAAGCGATTTTGATGTAGTTCTTAAACATGATATTCGTTTTTTGACTGATTAATTATATATCCTTGATTAAGGGATAAGTTTGGTTGGTTTGGTTTGATGGCTGACTAATTGTTGATTGATGAATAAACTCCCTTACATCATGGCTCCAATTGCCCTGTTTTGACTTTCGGTAACAATTTGACCATCGAATAGATTTACAACTCTGTGTGCGTAGTGCGAATCTCTATCTGAGTGTGTAACCATTACTATAGTGGTTCCTTCTTGGTTCAATTCCGTTAGTAAATTCATTACTTCAATTCCGTTTTTAGAATCTAGGTTACCCGTTGGCTCATCGGCTAAAATTAACTTCGGATTTGTTACAACCGCTCTAGAAATGGCAACACGTTGCTGCTGACCACCTGATAACTGTTGTGGAAAATGCTTTTCTCTATGCGCTATTTTCATACGCTCTAGCACCTTCATCACTTTTTCTTTGCGCTCTGCCTTACCCATTTTTAAATAGATTAAAGGCAATTCAACATTTTCATATACCGTTAGTTCATCTATAAGATTAAAGCTTTGAAAAACGAAACCTAAATTACCCTTACGTAACTGGGTTCGTTGGCTTTCTTTTAAACCACCTACTTCATTACCGGCAAAATTGTAGCTTCCATCTGTAGGATTATCTAGCATGCCTATGATATTCAGTAAGGTAGATTTACCACAACCTGAAGGTCCCATAATTGCTACAAACTCACCATCTTCCACTTTTAGGTTGACATTGTTCAACGCCAAGGTTTCTACTTCTTCTGTTCTAAAACTCTTTTTTAGGTTTGTTATGGTTATCATTTTATATTGATTTTAATTGTTAGTATAAAGACATCTTTGTAATGCTTTATGTGACAGTTTATGTGTTATTTTAATACGATTCTTTCAGCCTCCCCGAAATTATCATAGTTACTTGTTATTACCTTTTCACCAGATTCCAAACCTTCTAAAACTTCATAGTATCTGGAATTCTGCTTTCCTATTCTTATATTTCTTTTAATAGCTTCTCCACCATCCGTGTTAACAACAAAAATCCATTGTCCGCCAGTACTTTGAAAAAAGCTTCCTTTTGGTAATAAAAGTGCATCGTTAGATTCTCCTAATTGTAATTTAATGTTGTAGCTCTGACCCGATCTAATAGTTTCTGGTTTGTTATCGGTAAAAACTAAGTCCACCTTAAATCTCCCGTTTCTAACTTCTGGATAAACCTTTCTTAATCTTAATGGAAACTCAGCTCCGTTACGTTCTAAAACAGCTACTAAATCTCTTTTTACACGATCAATATAATGCTCGTCAATATCTGCTTCAATTTTATAATCGGTCAAAACATTTATTTGACCTATACGCTGACCTTGTGCAATACTTTGCCCAATCTCAGCATCTAAAAATCCTAATTGACCATCTGCAGGAGCACGTACATTTAAGTGATCTAGTCTTTGATACACCATCCCCAAGGTCTTTTGCATACGGTCTAAATCTGTATCCAAACCTTTTAATGAGGTTGAACGTAATTCATCATCTTGTACGGTTTGCACTTTTATAATCTCATATTGCTTTTGAGACAATTCATAGTTTTCCTTTGATAATTGAAAAACTTCCCTTGAAATTAATTCTTCATCAAACAACGCTTTATTTTGCTCATAATTTCTCTTCAATCGTTGCAAATCTGTACTTGCGGTTGCCAATGATTTTCTACCTTCAACTTGTCTTGAATCGAAATTTAATTTTGTTGATCGCAAATCATTTTGCTTCAATGCCAAATTACTTTCGCTTGCTAAAATCTGCTCGTACAAATTCATGTTTTCCAGCTTAAGGATGATATCTCCCTTTTTTACCATGGCACCTTCTTCAATAAGTTTTTCACTTACCCTACCTCCTTCATAAGCATCCATATATATTGTGGCTATTGGTGCTACGTTACCATTTATAGTAATGTAATCGTCAAATTTCCCAGCGGAAACCTCAGCTATTGACAGCTTGTCTTTTTCTGTTCTAAAGGTTGAAACAGAACTAGCAAACAATAATTGATACCCCACAAATAGTAGTAAAACCCCCAATGCGATGTAACCGTAATGTTTCGGTTTAAGACCTTTTTTCTTTTCTAATTTTATATCCATCTTTTTCTTAATTCGTTGTTCGTTGTTGGTTAATCGTTAATCGCAGAGCTCCATTTCTAATTGATATCAAAAACTGGCAGACCTCTGTAAAAATCTAACGTACTCTTGTTTATTTCTGACCTTAATTTTACTTGTAAATTTTCATTTTGGGCACTGGCGTATAAATTCTTGGCGGTAAAAAGCTCCAAGGCATTGATCAAACCTTTTTCATATCGTTTTTGAGCAATAGTAAAAGCTAGATTTTGAGCTTCCATTTTCTGGTTACTCTGTACCAACTCTACCTCAAGTGAGTTATAGTCTTGTACCAATTGCTGTATTGCTTGAAACAATTCTTGCTCTTGTGTCTTTAGGTTATTCTCTGCACGAAGCTTTTCTATTTTAGATTGTTTTACCCTAGATCTTGCAGACCACCCGTTACTAATAGGTACATTTAAATTTACACCTATATATTGTGAAGTATTGTCTCTAAACTGCTCTCTAAATGGTAACGTATTACCTAAGGTATCTCTTGTGGTTTCAAAATAACCTGTACCTATACCAGCAAAAAATGATAAAGAAGGATATAGCCTACCTCTTGATACTGCCACCTGTTTTTTAGCCGCTTTTGCTCTAAACTCCTGTGCTTTTATCATTGGCAAAAACGCTCTTGCTTCTGTATAAATAGAATCAGATTTCATTTCTTCACTTTCAAAATTAGATACTTCTTCTTGCAGGTCTTTTTGAATTGCTATTTCTGATGTATTCTCTAAATTCATTTCTTGAATTAAGGTCAGCTTTGCAGAAGCCAATTGATTATTGCTTTGCGTTACGTTCAATTTATCTGTCAATAACAAAGATTCTGCCTCATATAAATCTGCTCCCGCTTTTAAACCCAATTCTACTTGCTTCTCTACCAAGTTATAGTTGGATTGCGATACAATTAATTGCTCTTTAGATATTTCTACTAATCCTTCAAAAAATTGGATATCATAAAAAGCTTGCATTACCCTAAATGCCAAAAGATATTTTTGTTGCAACACTTCCTCTTGGGTTGCTTTAAATAAAAATTTTGATGCTTTTATCGAATTGATTTTTTGAAATCCCTGAAACAGATCAATCGAAGATTCTAAAGAATAGTTATTAGAATAAAAGTCTTGATTTACAAACGTTCCCGTATTAGGATCTTCTGCTCTACCGTAGCTAATTAAATAACTAGAAAATGCATTTACAGATGGCAACAGGTTACGAACAGATTGTCTATATGTCTCTCTATTGCCCTGGTTAGTATACTCGAAGTCATTTAACTGTAAATTATGCTCTAAAGCATAAGTGACGCACTCATCTAATGTCCAAGTTTCTTGTGCAATAATAGATCCCCAAATGGAGCATATTAAAAATGTCGCTATTTTAAATTTTTGATTCATTTCTTAATTGGTATGCCATTCTCTATACTATATGCGTGCCACAACTTTAATTTATTGATTTACAGTATTTTATATATTATAAAAATTATTTTTAATAGCATCAGTGTAAAAATGTTGTACAGATAATGTCAAATATTTTTACACTGACATGAAAATACGAACTTCTCTATGTAGATTTAGAAGAGTTAATAGAATGTTGCCATGATCGATGCTAAAATACTTGTTGTAGATGATACCAAAAGTGTATTGAGCGCTTTAGAGATATTATTACAGTTTGAATACAAAAGTGTTCAAACCATTTCTAACCCCAATCTACTCACCTCATTCCCCAACCTAAAGGAGATTGATATCATACTATTGGATATGAATTTTTCTGCGGGAGTAAATACCGGTAATGAAGGATTGTATTGGCTACGTGAGATAAAAAAGAAAGCTTCGCACATATCGGTAATAATGATGACCGCTTATGGCGCAGTTGAACTTGCGGTAGAAGCTATTAAAGAAGGGGCTACCGATTTTGTATTAAAACCTTGGAATAACGAACGACTGCTAACTACCGTAAAATCTGCTTACGAGCTTAGGAAATCTCAGAAAGAAGTTCAGCATTTAAAGCAAAAAGAAAGTAACCTTAAACAGGTAATTAACCAGAATACAAATTACATTATCGGTAATTCTAAAGCACTAAACGGTGTATTGAGTCTTGTGCAAAAGGTTGCCAAAACAGATGTAAACATTTTGGTTACCGGCGAAAATGGAACCGGAAAAGAATTAATTGCTAGAGAGCTTCATAAATCATCGGTCAGAAATAATGAGGTCTTCATCTCGGTAGATATGGGATCTATCTCAGAAAATTTGTTTGAAAGTGAATTATTTGGTCATGTTAAGGGTTCTTTTACCGATGCCAAAGAGGACCGAGCAGGAAAATTTGAAGCTGCTAACGGCGGAACGTTATTCTTAGATGAGATTGGAAACCTTTCACTGCAAATGCAGGCTAAACTACTCTCAGTGATACAAAACAGAGTTGTGGTTCGTGTTGGCTCAAATAAACCTATTGCTGTTGACATACGTTTAATATGTGCCACCAATTGTAATTTAGACCAAATGGTAGCAGAGGGACTCTTCCGTGAGGATCTTTTATATAGAATAAACACCATACAAGTACAAGTACCGGCATTAAGGGAACGTGATAATGATGTTCTGGTGCTATCCGATTTCTTTTTAAAGAAATTCGCTAATAAATATGGAAAGCCCAGTTTAAAAATAAACCAAACAGCACAAGAAAAATTAATGAGCTATGCCTGGCCTGGCAATGTAAGGGAGCTTTTGCATACTATGGAACGTGCCGTTATACTTTCTGAAGGAAATGTACTAAAACCAACAGATTTCTTGTTAGAATCCAAAACAACCATGACCATGGAAAACGGTCCAAAAACCCTTGAGGAAATGGAACTGGTTATGATTACAAAAGCCCTTAACGATAATGATGGCAATTACAGTGCCGCTGCCGACCAATTAGGTATTTCAAGACAGACGCTTTACAATAAACTTAAAAAATCGGGTAAATGATGGTTAGCAAAAGTATATACTACCAACTTGTTTTTAGAATTATTCTAATAGCTGTTTGTGCCCTTTTAACCGCATTCCTATTTGCAAAAGAGCATTATTTACTCGCCATCATATTAACCCTTGTTTTTATTGGACAAACTTACGGACTCATACATTACGTTAACCAGACTAACAGGAAAATAGCTTACTTTTTTGATGCTATAAAGAATGAAGATTTTACCTTACGTTTTCCTGAAAAACTAAGTATAAAATCTATTGAAGAGCTGAATCATAGCTTAAATATGCTAAATAACATGATTCAAGATATTCACGTAAAAAAACAAGCTCAAGAACAGTATTATCAAGAAATATTAAGACAGGCAGACATTGGTATTTTTACCATCAATGAAAAAGGACATATTCTTTATGCTAACCCAACTGTTCAAAACCTACTTAATTACAGACCGCTCAACCACATAAAACAATTGAAACAAATAGACCCAAATCTTTATGGTCTTTTTGAATCTTTAAAGCCTTTTGAAAGTACCTTATATTCCTTAGGCAATGAGCGTGGAAAAAAAGAACTAACCCTAAAATGCACCCCTATTTCTATTGAAGGAAAGCAATTATTATTAGTGATTGTTCACGATATTCAAAAAGAACTGGATGACAAAGAAACAGATTCTTGGGTAAAACTAATACGTGTTTTAACCCATGAAATCATGAATACCATTACACCTATTACTTCAATATCCGAATCTATTTTAAAATATTTCAAAAAAGGAAACCAGCTTTCTACTCCCGAGGAATTTGGCGAACTACAGATAAAAAATTCCGCAAAGGGTCTTGAGGTAATTAAAGAACAGGGTAATGATTTAATGAGCTTTGTACAGTCATATAGAACTTTTTTAAGTGTGCCAGATCCAGATAGGGAATTGATACCTGCGAGCAAGATTTTAGAAAAGGTTCGTCTTTTACTACAAGAATATACCAATGGTCATAACATCATTTTAGAGGTCTCTTCTGATCCAGAAGATTTAGAGCTATATATAGATGAAAAGCAGCTTACACAAATACTCCTAAACCTAGGTAAAAATGCTCAACAAGCTTTAGAAGGGCAAGATGAGGGTAAAATCATCATTAAAGCAGGAGAAGGACCTGACGGAAAAAAATATATTACAGTAACAGATAATGGACCCGGAATTTCACCTGAACTTATAGATGAAATTTTTGTACCATTTTTCACCACAAAAAATACTGGAACAGGTATAGGACTAAGCTTAAGCAAGCAAATTATGCGCTTACATGGCGGGTCTATAAGGGCAGTGTCTAATGAAACAACAACGTTTACATTGAACTTTCAGTAGTATTATAATTCCGCCTTGAGCTCTGTAAATGGATCCCAAAAGTAGTTTTCTAGTTGTACTATTTGCAAATCTTTTATTACTACTCCCTCACCTTCTAACAGTTGTTGCATGAGGTTAGTACCATCAAAATGATGCTTTCCAGTAAGAAGTCCGGCTTTATTGACCACTCTATGCGCAGGAATATCATCCATATTATGCGAAGCGTTCATAGCCCAACCTACCATTCTTGCACTACGGGCCGCACCTAAATATTTAGCGATAGCACCATAGGAAGTCACACGCCCCTCCGGTATTAACCGCGCTACCTGATATACTCTTTCAAAGAAATTCTCATTTTCAGGTTTCATCGGCTACATCTGTTTAATTAAACAATCTAAAAGCTGTTATCACAAACAACAACACCATTAATCCGCTTAAAATAAAATTACTGTTCTTAGAGAATGACTTTGTTTTATGCTCCCACTTATTAAAATAAATAACATATAAATACATGGCAAGAAAAGTACCACTGCCAGCAGCCAGAATGAACAAAACCTCATCTATGATTTTAAAGGTCATAAATCCTTGAGAATGAAAAACCGTATTTAATCCGCTATAATAAGGTATTGCCAAAAGATTAATAAGTGCCAAGAACACTCCTTTAGAAAAACTATTTCTTTTTTTAGTCTCGGTAAGTATTAACGGCTTATTCTCTTGCTTTCTACCTTTTATAAAAAATACAATTGCCAATACAAAGAAAATTCCCAATGCCAATTGTAACAATATTTCTATTACATGCTGATTTCTAGAAATTAGTTTTGCGATACGTACAGATATATACGTTTGCAACATGACGGCAAGAGCAACACCCAAACCAAAAATTATTCCATTCGTCTTTCCCTTTTCTACACTGGTCTTTGCTGCATTTAAATTCAGCAAACCGGGTGGTAGTGACGCGAAGAAGGCCGCACCAAAAGTGAATACAAATAAAATAGGTAATTGTTGCATTGAATCAGTTTACCTTGAACCTAATAAAAGTAATAGGCTTTCCTTTTTCAAGATACTGATTTTCATAGAAAGTCTGTATTTCTAAGACTTCTTTAGGGCTACCTTCATTTTTATACACATCATGGTTGGCATAAAGCACTTCTAACCCTAGTCCATGAAGTAAACCTAAGGTATACCCATGCATGAACTCGCTATCTGTTTTAAGATTAACCGTTCCTTCTGGTTTTAGAACTTTTTTGTAACGTTCTAAAAACGCCGTATTGGTCATACGGTGTTTGGTGCGTTTGTATTTTATTTGAGGATCTGGGAAGGTTATCCAAATTTCAGACACCTCTTCTGTACCAAAAAGATGATCCACCAATTCTATTTGAGTTCGAATAAAACAAACATTTGGTAAATCTCCTTCAATAGCCTCTTTAGCTCCTTTCCAAAATCGGGCGCCTTTTATATCTATACCTATAAAATTCTTATTCGGAAATTTCTTTGCCAAGCCAACGGTATACTCCCCTTTACCACAACCCAATTCTAATACAATAGGGTTGTCGTTTTTGAAATGGGTATTCCACTTTGCTTTCAACGGGAAACCGCCTACCACTTCTTCTCTTGTTGGTTGAATTACGTTTGAAAACGTCTCGTTTTCCTGAAATCTCTTTAATTTATTTTTACTTCCCACAATTTTTGCATCTAAACTGCGGCAAATCTAAGAAAAAAGAGAGGGTTAGCGATTATTGTACTTCCTCTATTTGAACGATACTTTTCTCTAACGTAAAAGAAAACTCTGAACCGACCTCAACAGCGCTTTCTACATAGATTTTTTCTCCGTGTGCTTCTATTACATGTTTTACAATGGCAAGACCCAACCCAGAGCCACCTTCACGACGACTACCACTTTGATCCACTCTATAAAAACGTTCAAAAAGTCGAGGAATATGAATTGCAGGTATGCCTTCACCATTATCGGTTACTCTTACAATTACCTTATTCTTGACCAAATTTTCAACACTTACCTCTGTTGTACCATTGTCATTGCCGTACTTAATGGAGTTGACCAACAAGTTGGTTAGCACCTGTTGTATTTTTTCTTTATCGGCAAATACGAATATGGGATCAACATAATCCATATCAAAAGTTAGGGTTATATTTTTCTTGGCCGCTTTCATCTCCAACAGATCAAATACACTTTGTATTAAATCTATAATATCGAACGAATGCTTTTCAAGAGTAAGGTGCCCAACTTCTAACTTGGTTATTAGATCTAAATCTTTTACAATATAAATTAATCGATCTACAGCTTTATTGGCTCGTATTAAATACTTCTTACGAACATTTTTGTCGTCAATAGCACCATCTAGCAAGGTTTCAATATAACCTTGCACAGTAAACAACGGAGTTTTTAATTCATGAGATACGTTACCTAAAAAGTCCTTCCGGTATTCTTCTCGAATTTTCAAAGTGTCTATTTCTATCCTTTTATCTTTAGCAAACTTCTCGATTTCTGCAGTTAAGGTTCTCATATCTGTACTCACGGGGTATGACAGTATGGTACTGGACTCTAGCAACTCTACATCATCATAGATTTTTTTAATTCGCTTGTAAATGAATTTTTCTATTCTTAATTGTAGTGTTACAAAAGAGATTATGAAAAAAAATATCGCCGCAGATATTAAAATACCCCAGTTTATAGAACTAAATCGCCATTGTAATAAAGCGAGCACAGATATGCTAATTATTACAATATAAAGCGATGAGCGAAACGCAAAACGATATGATTTTCTTGAACGAAATTTAGCAGCCATTTAGAGAACAAACTTATATCCTACTCCCTTAACGGTTTTAAAATGGTCTTCCCCAATTTTTTCGCGAAGTTTTCTAATATGCACATCTATTGTACGGCCACCAACAACCACTTCATTACCCCAAACTTTATCAAGAATTACTTCTCTCTTGAATACTTTATTTGGTTTTGAAGTTAATAAAGCAAGAAGTTCAAATTCTTTTCTAGGTAAAATGATTTCTTTACCCTTCTTAACAATCTTATATTCTTCTCTATTAATAACGATATCGCCTACCTGAGTAATATCTTCTTGAGCGTTTTCTTCGTTTTTAAGCCTTCTAAGAAGTGCATTTACCTTACTAACCAATACTTTTGGTTTTATAGGCTTGGTAATGTAATCATCTGCACCAGCATCAAAACCGGCTACTTGAGAATAATCTTCTCCTCTAGCTGTTAAGAAGGTAATAATGGTATTTTCCATACCAGGAGTTCTTCTTAGAATCTCACAAGCTTCAATACCATCCATCTCTGGCATCATTACATCTAGTATAATAAGATGTGGCATTTTCTTTTTTGCCTTGGCAACACCATCGGCACCATTTTTAGCGGTGTACACATCGTACCCTTCGGCAGATAAATTGTAGGCCACTATCTCTAGAATGTCTGGTTCATCATCAACTAAGAGTATCTTAATGTCCTTCTTTTTCATGGTATTCAAATTAGATTGATTCGCTCAAAAGTAAAGATAATACTATTACTGCAACGCCACTTAACATTGATTTAATGTAGTAACGTTTACATAACATTAACAAAATAAATGTTTAACATGGATCTAACCCGAACATTACACCCTCTCTGTTTCTTTGCCGCTGATTAAAGAATCGATATATCTAATGAACAAGTTACTATTTTTTACATTCCTTTTTATCTCTATTATTTCTAGTGCACAAGACACAGGAAGCATTGTTGGAACACTCAAAGACAAAGAGCTAAACGACGAACCATTACCATTTGCAAACGTATTATTAAAAGGTACTACTAAAGGTACTACTTCTGATTTTGACGGACTATATGAGATTTCAGACATTGAGCCTGGCACCTATACTATATCTTTTAGTTATTTAGGATACGAAACTGTTGAAATGCCTAATATTGAAATTATAGCTGGCAAGGTTACTACTATAGATGTTTCACTTAGCGCATCGCAAGGTGTATCACTTGATGAAGTAACGGTAACTACTGTTGCTCGTAAAGATTCTGAAACAGCATTATTGCTAGACCAGAAGAGAGCTATCGAAATTAAAGAAAGTATAGGCGCTGTAGAGCTTGCGAAAATTGGAGTATCTGATGCTGCAACTGCTACTACAAAAATATCTGGTGTTTCTAGCAGTGAAGCCTCAGGCGATGTATTTGTAAGAGGATTAGGTGATAGATATTTATCCTCTACATTAAACGGACTTCCTGTGCCTTCTGATGATATTGATAAAAAGAACATTAATCTTTCTTTATTCCCAACACGTGTTCTTCAAAATGTAAGTATCAGTAAAACATACGGAGTAGAAGGGTCTGCTGACCAAGCTTCTGGTACAGTTAACATTACCTCTAGAGAATTAGCGGGTTCTAGTGAACTTGCAATTGGCGTTTCTGGTGGTGTAAATTCAAACGTTACAAAAAGCGGAGTTTATGATAATTTCAGAATATCACAGAATTCAAAGAATACAACATTCGGTTTCTACGACCAAAATCTTTCTACACAACAGTTAATTACCAACCAAGGGTGGAATACTTTAAGACAAGAAAACCCTATGGATTATTCTATGTCTATCGCTGCAGGTAAGAAAATAGCAGATAAGCTTGCTATATTCTTCACAGCTTCTCACTCTAGATCTTTTGAGCATAGAGAAGGGGTCTTTAGACAATACCGTTCTAACTTTATAGATGACACTATTACCGATGCAACCACGTTTCAAAAGAAAATAGTAAACACCGGCTTATTAGATATTACTTATTTAGCCAACGCTAAGAACAAAATTAAGTCAAGCACCTTTTTCGTTAACAAACTAGATGAAAATGTTTTTGAAGGTGGTCGTAACGGCGAGGCAACAATATTTGAAGAAACTAGCCCAAGTGAAGGTCTATTTCAATTTATTAGAGATCAGAACACAAAACAAACTAGACTGTTAGTAACGCAATTAATAGGTAGACATCAAATTGGTGAGAAAAACACACTGAATTGGGCCGCAGGTTATAACCTTTTAAATGCCGATGAACCTAATAGAATTAGAAACGAAGTCAATTTTGACCCAGATGGCACACTTGTTCAACTAGGTAGAAATGGCGGATTTCAACAACGTAAGTCGAGTCAAAAAATTGAGGACAACGAATTCAGTGCTTACCTAAAAGATGAACTAAAAATCATTGACGAGGAAACAAGAAACTTTAAATTAAACTTTGGTCTTTCTTATAGAAATAAAGAACGTGATTTTAGTTCTGAGTTTGTTGGTGTAGAAGAAGTCAATACCAATGCAGTTAACCCATCATCTATTGATGATCTTGGTGCAGTTTTTCGTCAATCTTATTTTGATGCGGGACTATTAGAAATTAATCTTTTAGGTTCAAATGCAAATGACGAAAGAAAAGATATCTATTTAGGAACTTTAGATTCTAAGGCAGCATTCTTTTCTTTTAATGTTGGACTTGACCAATGGAACTTTGATGCAGGCCTACGTTTTCAAAGAGATGAAATTAAAGTTGCTTATGATATAGGAAACCTTTCACCTAGAACAGGAGATAGCAATCAAGATTACAGCAACTTCTATCCTAGCTTAAATATAAAGTACACTATTAACGAACTAAACGCATTACGTTTAGCAGTAAGCCGCACAATTACATTACCAGAATTTAAAGAAATAGCGCCTTTTAACTATGTTTCTCCAACTGGTCAAATAACTAGAGGTAATCCAGATTTAATAGCATCAAAAGATATTAATCTAGATTTAAAATGGGAATACTTTCCATCTGCTGCTCAACTTGTTTCTGTTGCTGCATTCTATAAAGATATATCTGATCCAATCAACAGAGTTAGAGAAAGAGGTTCTGCAGGTATCTTCTCTTACTTCAATTCTGGTGAGAAAGCTGAAATTTTTGGTCTTGAAGCAGAAACTAAATTAGATTTAGTCACTCCTGCCTACAACGATGACGATGGTTCAGAATCTGGTTACAACCTCAACATGGTTCTTAATGTAACCCGTATGTGGCATCAACAAGATTTAAAAGAAATTTATAATGATGAAGGCAATTTATTAAGAAGCTTCCAATATAAAGGTATAACCAAAACTGATCTTCAAGGTGCTTCTGATTGGATTTTCAATACTAGTTTAAATTATGATACTGCTGGTGACAATCCTTTTGCGGCATCTATAAATGCAAATTATGCATCAGACAAAATTTATTCTTTAGGCGTACCTACTGACCAAACCAATAGAGACATCTTTTATGATGACGCTATCGTTGAAAATGGTTTCGTAGTCTTAAATGCCCAAATCAGTAAAGAATTTGGTGAGCATATTAAAGTAAGCCTTACAGGTAAAAACTTATTAAATCCAGAAATAAAACAAACACAATTAATTCGCAACCCAGTAACTGAAATAGAACTTGAGCAAACTGTTAGCTCTTACTCTACCGGTATGGGAATAAGCTTAGGGCTTAATTACAAATTCTAATTAGAAACACTCAATACTCACTAATCTTTAATTTTAATCTTTTAAAATGTTTATTATGAAATTGAAAACGAAAAATTTTGTAAAAGTTTTTGCTCTTGCAGCAGCTATTACCTTTGCCAGTTGTAGCAGTGATGATAATGATCCAGATAATGGACCAGATGCGGTTTCACCCACATGTACCGATGGTATAAAAAATGGTGATGAAACAGGAGTTGATTGTGGTGGTTCTTGTACTGCTTGCGAAACAACAAACCCAGAAGAAAGTACTGTTTTAACAGGAGAATTAACTGAAGAAAGAACACTTGATGCGACTAAAACCTATTCATTAGAAAAAAATTATAGTATTGAAGCTGGAGCTAAATTAATTATCCCTGCAGGAACCGTAATCAACGCAACTGTTGAAACAGGTGATGAAACTTCAACATACATTGTTGTACAAAGAGGTGGTGAAATAGATGTACAAGGTACAGCTGCCGCTCCAGTAACTATGCAATCTACAGGTGGTCAACCTGGTCAATGGGGTGGATTAGTAATCTTAGGTGACGCAACTACCACAGAAGGTGTTGACGCAACTGCCGAAGTTGGTAACTTTAAATACGGCGGGTCTACAAATGATGATAATTCTGGTTCAATTTCGTATTTGATCATAAAGCATGCAGGTGCTCAAATCGATGCCGAATCTCAATATAACGGTCTTACGCTTTATGCTGTAGGTTCAGGTACAACTATTGACAACGTTGCTATGATCGATGGTGATGATGATGGGGTTGAATTTTTTGGCGGAACTGTTTCTGCTTCTAACTTATACTTCGAGAACAACCAAGATGATTCTATTGACTGGACAGAAGGTTGGAACGGTACCGTTACCAATGCATATGTTCTTCATACTAAAGAAGGTTTCTCTACAGCTGTTGAAGCTGATAAAGCAAACGGAAACCCTAGTTTAATAAACTTTACTGCTGTTTCTACAGTAGGTGGTACTGCTTTACAATTTAAAGCGACTTCTGGAGCTACAATTACCGGTCTTTCTTTGAGTGGTTACGAAACTTCAATTGATATGAAAGACGATGGTCCTTTGGCTAACGTTATTATAGAAGGTGAAGCTGGTAACCCAGATACTAGCTACAATGCAAATGCAACAGTTGATATTGCAATTTTTGATTGGGTAAATACAGATGCAGCTGTTGGTAGCAGCATTTTAACAGGTAACTTAACTAGCGACCTTACTTTAGATGCAGGTATAAACTACTTCTTATCTAAAAACCTTAGCGTTGAAGATGGCGCTACACTTACAATACCTGCAGGTACAAAAATTACTGCTCAAGTTGAGTCTGGCGACGAAACCGAAACTTATATTGTAGTACAAAAAGGTGGTATGATTTCAATAGAAGGTACTGCGGCAAACCCAGTAGTTATGACTTCTACAAATGATAACCCTGGTGATTGGGGCGGATTGGTAATTTTAGGTGATGCTACTACTACTGAAGGTGTAGATGCAACTGCAGAAGTAGGAAACTTCAAATATGGTGGTACTACTGATGATGATAATTCTGGTTCTATTAGCTATTTAATTATTAAAAATGCAGGTGCTCAAATTGATGCTGAATCTCAGTACAACGGACTTACACTTTATGCTGTAGGTTCTGGAACAACTATTGACAATGTTGCAATGATCGATGGTGAAGATGACGGAGTTGAGTTCTTTGGTGGAACTGTTTCTGCTACTAACTTATATTTCGAAAACAACCAAGATGATTCTATTGACTGGACAGAAGGCTGGAACGGAACTGTAACTACTGCTTATGTTTTACATAATCAAGAAGGTTTTTCTACCGCTGTTGAAGCTGATAAAGCAAACGGTAATCCTAAATTAATTGACTTTACTGCTGTATCTACTGTTGGTGGTACTGCTTTACAATTCAAAGCTACATCTGGTGCTACCTTAACAAATGTTAGCCTAGTTGGTTATACAACTAACGTTGATATGAAAGATAATGGTCCATTAGCTAACGTAATTGTTGACGAAACTGCACTTACTACAGCTGAAGACGATGTTTTTAATGGAACTGCTGTCGATGTTGCGATTTTTGCTTGGGCAACTGATAACTAAATAACAGTATTATAAATTAATTAAAAGCCCGCAAATTGCGGGCTTTTTTGTTTAGAATAATTCTTACAATCAAAGACTACACGCTACTTAAAACCACAATAAAATGGGTAGTTAAGGTCATAAATAGTGCATTTCATCGATTATATTGCATTTCATCGATCTTTTCACAATATCTACTCTTACAAAAATAAAAAGGAGTGTTAAATTCCTATATTTGTGGCATAGCATTTGTAACCAGCTATGTATGAAGCACCTTTACCTAATCCTCTTCTTTTTCTTTATTTCCTTCAGCTATGGGCAAAGTACCCAAAGTAATGGAGATATTGATGGTTTTAGTATGTATCCAAATCCGGTTACTACAGGTAAAGTTTACATTTCTACCAACCTCAATGCTCCTAAAGAAATTTTCATCTACGATGTATTTGGCACATTATTATTGAAGACTACTATTTTAGGCAAAGAATTGAATCTTTCTGATTTAGATACTGGTGTGTACGTATTGCGTGTTCTTGAGAAAAACAAGATGTGTACACGTAAGCTGATTGTTAAGTAACAACTCCCCTCTTTTTCTCCGTATTTTCAAAGTTCACTATCGGTTAACTACACGTTTTTACGACGAATTACTTCGACTTTCTCATAGACCTACAAAAAATTTGGTTTCACAACATTTTCAGTGTTCAAGTAACACTTAACCATACCTTTGAAGTGTTGATCCCAAATCAATATCAAATGAAGAAAATCTACTTTATGCTATTTATGGCAGTCTCCGTTGGTTTATATGCGCAAGACACCATCGATATCAACAACCTACGAAACGATGAAATTGCCGGATTCAAATTATACCCCAACCCAGCAATTGCTGATGTTGTTTATGTAACAACACAGAACAACAACCCTAAAGAAGTTAGAGTTTATGATGTATTCGGTGAGCTAGTCTTAATCGAAAAATTGTCTGCAAAGGCAATGAATATCTCAAAGCTTTCACCGGGAGTGTATGTAGTTCAAGTAACTGAAAACGAAAAATCAATTACACGCAAGCTTGTGGTGAAATAAATAACCTACATATTTTCATCTCAAAACAATTAAAATAATTTGGTTCAGTACCTTTACCAGAATTGGTACCGAACATGAAGCATAATGCTATTTTTGATATACAAACAGATGGGGATTTTCTAACCCAAGCACTGCGTATATTCAAGTTTCAGTATGACAACAATTTAGTCTACCACGATTTTTGCACATATTTAAACGTGCAACCAGATGCTGTTCAAACTTTAGAACAGATTCCGTTTTTACCTATAGAATTCTTTAAGTCTAAAGATGTTCTCAGTACCACCGATACGCCAGAAATAACATTTACTAGCAGCGGCACCACTGGCAGTGAAACAAGCAAGCACTTTGTAACCGACTTAAGTCTATACGAGCAGAGTTATCTAAAGGCTTTCAACCACTTTTACGGAGCTATTGAGGACTATTGTGTTCTTGCTCTATTACCATCGTATTTAGAGCGCACTGGCTCTTCTTTGATTTATATGGCAGATGATTTGATTAAAAAATCAAATCACCCAGAAAGCGGTTTCTTTTTAAATGAATACGCACAGCTGCACCAATTACTGCTAGAGCTTCAAAAGACCGATACCAAAATATTGATCATAGGCGTTTCTTTCGCATTGCTCGAATTTACCGAGCAATACCAGATGTCTTTAAAAAACGCCATTATCATGGAAACTGGCGGAATGAAAGGTCGTAGAAAAGAAATTGTACGTCAAGAGTTGCATCAATTGTTATCGAACGGATTTGGAGTACCACATATACATTCTGAATACGGAATGACCGAGCTACTTTCACAAGCCTATTCAAAAGGAAACGGTGTTTTCGACTGCCCAGCTTGGATGAAGATTTTAGTACGCGATACCGAAGACCCACTCACCTATTTAAACAATGGTAAATCTGGTGGAATCAATGTAATCGATTTGGCAAATATCAATTCTTGCTCCTTTATTGCCACTCAAGATTTAGGAAAAATAAACCAAAACGGCACTTTTGAAATTATCGGTAGATTCGATAATTCTGATATTAGAGGGTGTAACTTGATGGTACTTTAATTTTTACTCAGCGAATAATCTAACCCAGGACCATCGCAAGCCATCCATAGACTAGAAATCATAGTTGAACTTCTGTACATCAATAGTTCTTTACTATCGCCCGTACAATTACCCGCTAATTCATTTCCTGTTTCAAAAGTTAGTTCTAAGTAGTGATTTAGATCATTCTCGTATTCTACCACCTCAAAACTACCCGTAGCTTCAACAAGCTCATCACCAACAGTTCTTGATTTTACAAAAGTACCTTCTGGCGAGAAAATGTAATATTCTTGCCATTCCATTTCTACTCCTGTAGTTTCTGAATTTTGAACACTACCAGACATTTGAGTTAACTCCCATTTTTGTTCTGAGAATACAAATTGTGTTGACTCTAAACCGAAATCATCGTCATTAGCACAAGAGGCAAGAAAAACTAGAAACAAGAACAAAAGAGCATATCTTTTCATAGAACCAAGACTTTTAACCAATTACAAGATACCCAACTTGGCAAATAGTTGCGTTAAGGCAATCTTAAATTAAAGCCCTAATATTTTAGCATCTACAAAAAAGGTAGAATTCACCTCTAGTTCATGATCAGTACTCATTAATTCATCGGTAACGGTATTCAATCGTAAACTGAATTCATCACTCTTTATATACTCTTTCAAATCTGCATCTGAAGTATCTAAAGTAATTCTGTTACCAGCATCTTCAGGAACTTCATCTAAACTCGCAATTCTAATTTCTTCTAGTCCATCCGCAGAGATATATACCTCTATCGAATTTAAAAAGCTAAAATCTGCACCCTCTGGCGAAATCATAACCAATTCTAATTCAGTCAACTTTATTTCTTCAATAAGGTCTTTTCTAGTATCGTTTACTTCAAAAGTAGATTCTGAATTCGTCTCTATTTCTGGAGTAAAAACATCAAAAGGTAAATCAATACCTGCAGTAGAGGGTATAGTAGCGCGCTGGCTATATTCCATATTAAACTTTGTCAATTCATCTAGCTTATCGCAAGCAATAACTAATGTAAACAAACAGATAATAGCAATACTTTTCTTAAACATAACTTGGGGTTTATGTCTACAAACGCTATTCTAAAAGAAATATTTAAAAATAGCTGCACTAAATGACGTTCTCTTTTCTAGCGCGTAAAAACAAAGGTCACCTCATCATCGGCAATATCAGGATTGTCCTCATAGGTAAGTGTAAGTTGCTCACCTCTTGTTTCGAAAAAGTACACAGATCCGTCAGAAAAATTGATTCTATTGGCTTGTCCGCCATAAAAATGCTCTCCATTTTCTCTAAAAAAAGCATATTCACTTTCATTGGTAACGGTAACCATACTCCTACTTGAATCAAAATTAATTGTGGTCAAAGAAAAATCTACATCCTCCTCAAAACCACAATAACATACAACATTAGAAAGTACCCAATCTCCTTCTAAAGCCAGATCATCTATTACGCGATCATCATCACTACAAGAAATAAATAACAAGAACAATACCGCTACAAGTTTCAACTTCATAAAATACAGTCTAAAAAAGATTTATCTAATTAAATACCAATACAAAGTAGTTCTTCTTACCTCTCTGTAGTAATACGAACTTATCATTGATTAAATCATCAGCAGTAATCAAAAACTCTTCTTTTACTTTCTCTTTATTTACTGAAATTGAATTTTGCTTCAACTCTCTTCTTGCCTCCCCATTAGAGCCCAAAAAGTTAGTTTTAGCTGCCAATGCCCCGATCATATCTAGACCGTCTGTCAACTCTGATTTTGAAAGTTCAGCTTGTGGTACGCCATCAAATATCTCTAAGAATGTTTTTTCATTCAGTACTTTTAAATCAGACGCTGTAGACTTACCAAACAGTATTTGACTTGCACGTTCTGCATTATCTAAATCATCTTTAGAGTGTACCATAACGGTAATTTCGTCGGCCAATCTCTTTTGCAGTAATCTTAAATGCGGTGCTTCTGCATGTTCTTTTATTAAATCTTCAATTTCTTGTTGCCCTAAGAAAGTAAAAATCTTAATGTATTTATTCGCATCATCATCTGACGTGTTCAACCAATACTGATAAAATTTATATGGTGATGTTCTTTCTGCATCTAACCAAACATTACCTCCTTCGGTCTTACCAAATTTAGTGCCATCTGCCTTTGTTATTAACGGGCACGTAAGTGCATACCCTTTACCACCGGCTATTCTTCTAATTAATTCTGTACCCGTGGTAATATTACCCCACTGATCACTACCACCCATTTGAAGACTACAATTATGATCTCTATATAAGTGTAGAAAATCATACCCTTGAACCAATTGGTAGGTGAATTCAGTAAATGACATACCTTCTTTAGCTTCTGATGAAAGGCGCTTTTTTACTGAGTCTTTAGACATCATGTAGTTTACCGTAATATGCTTACCTACGTCTCTTATGAATTCTAGGAAAGAGAAGTCTTTCATCCAGTCATAATTATTGACCAAAACAGCAGCATTTTCTTCATCTCCAGAAAAATCTAAAAAACGAGATAATTGCTCTTTTAAAGCGTTTTGATTATGACGAAGTGTTTTTTCATCAAGTAAATTACGTTCTGCAGATTTACCAGAAGGATCACCGATCATGCCCGTGGCACCACCTATTAAAGCATATGGTTTGTGCCCTGCCAATTGAAAATGGCGAAGCATCATTACCCCTACCAAGTGACCTATATGTAAAGAATCTGCCGTTGGATCTATACCCACATACGCAGACTGCATACTTTCTAATAAATGTTCTTCTGTTCCTGGCATTGCATCATGCAACATTCCGCGCCATTGTAACTCCTTGACAAAATTTGTCATCTCTTCCTGAATTTTAATTGAATTGCAAATATAAATGGAATTCTTGCCAGTACACAGTAGATTAAAGCATGAATTTATCCGCCTGTATTCCCTAAATTTGAATTATGGTATTAGTTACAGGAGGCACAGGGTTGGTGGGGTCGCATTTGCTACTGAAATTAACGATGAACAATACAAAGGTTCGAGCTTTGTATAGAACTGAAGATAAGCTTACTCAAGTAAAAAAAATCTTCTCTTACTATACTGATGACCCTGCTTCTTTATTCGCTAAAATCGATTGGGTACAAGCTGACATTTTAGATATACCTTCTTTAGAAAATGCTTTTGAAAGCATCACCTATGTGTACCACTGTGCCGCTTATATTTCTTTTAATCCGTCAGATTTTAAAAAACTAGAGCGTATAAATAGAGAAGGCACCGCTAATATTGTAAATATCTGTATTGCTAATGGCATCAAAAAACTATGTCATGTAAGCACCATTGGTACTATCGGTAGAACAATCACAGATGAACACGCTGACGAAGAAACGGAGTGGACCAGACAACACGCTAACCCATACGCTATTACAAAACACCTTGCAGAAATGGAAGTTTGGCGTGGTGCCCAAGAAAATCTTGAAGTCGTAATTGTAAATCCAGGAGTGATTCTTGGCCCAGGGTTTTGGAATAGTGGTAGTGGGTCTTTCTTTAAAACTGCTTCTAAAGGATATAATTATTATCCACCAGGCGGATCAGGATTTGTTACCGTAAACGACGTTACCAATATTATGATCGCACTTATGAATTCTGATATTTATAATGAACGATTTATTCTCGTAGCAGAAAACTTGACGTACCAACAGATTTTGAAGAAAATTGCATTATCGATGGATAAAAAGCAACCTTCTACATCATTAAAATTTTGGCAATTAAACCTCGGGAGGTTTGCAGATAGACTTAGAAACCTAATAACCGGAAGCCCAAGAACGATAACTAAAAGTACTATCTACGGTCTAAAAAACCCTACTACATTCAATAACGAGAAGGTAAAAAAAGCCTTGAATATGGAATTCGAGGATTTAGATGAACAAGTAAAATTTTCTTCGAAGCTATTTATTTCTGAACACTCTTAGACGACAGCGAGTCTTTCGCCTTAATATCAATGTTCTTTTTAGACTTCTCCACAAGACTTAAACTATCTCTAATTTTTTTCTCAGCTTCCAATTTTAAACGTTGATCTTCTAGATCAGACTCCACCTTCTTATACATATTTTCGTATCGTAAAGGTTTTGAAGCATAATACCTGTCGCTATCTACAAACTGGGCGCTATCAATTTCAAACTTCTTAAATATGAAAGATGTTGGTTCTACACCATTTTCACGTAATTTAGAAAGATTTGTCGCTTTTGCAGCATTGACTATAGCCATTTCTTTAATAACCGCAACCATCTTATCTTCTGGTATTAAATTATCTGGCTTTTCTACTAATTCTTCTGCACAAGAAGAAAGCATTAACATTGCTACCATTAAAAGTAATAAGTGCTTCATGGTCTATTAAATGTTAGCCTTTTTGCATTTCGTTTCTCAGAAAATTGTCCGTTACTATATCCTAAATGTCCGTTAATGAAAGTGTGCACAATCTTAGATGAGAATGTGGTATCCTCAAAAGGTGACCATTTACATTTATAAGCAATATTATCTTTTGTAACGGTCCAAGAATCATTTAAATCTGCTACTACCAAATCTGCATAATAGCCTTCACGTATATACCCACGCTTTTCTATCTGAAATAATATCGCTGGGTTATGGCACATTTTCTGTACCATTTTTTCTAGTGTAATTTTTCCCTCTTTTACCTTCTCTAACATGGCATTTAATGCATGTTGCACTAATGGACCGCCAGAAGGTGCTTTAGTATACACATTGTCTTTTTCTTCTAATAAATGAGGCGCATGATCTGTAGCAATAACATCTATTCTGTCATCTAAAAGAGCATCCCACAACATATCTCTATCCTTGGCTGTTTTCACTGCAGGGTTCCATTTGATCAACGTTCCTTTCTTTGCATAATCGGCATCAGAAAACCAAAGGTGATGTATACATACTTCTGCAGTAATTTTCTTTTGCTCTAACGGAATATCATTTCGGAATAAATCTGTTTCTTTTCCGGTGGATAAATGAAAAACATGTAACCTGGCACCTGTCTTCTTAGCTAAAGCAATTGCCCTTGATGAAGAAAGATAACAAGCTTCTTCACTTCTAATAATAGGATGCATAGCAATAGGAATATCATCGCCGTACTCTGCCTTATACTTCTCCATGTTTTTACGAATGGTCGTTTCGTCTTCGCAGTGTGCAGAGATCACCATTTCGGTATTACTGAATATACTTTCAATAACCTTTTCATCATCAACCAACATATTACCTGTAGATGATCCTAAAAACAATTTAATACCTGAACAGGCATTTTTATCAAGTTTCTTTAATTCTTCAAGATTATCATTGGTACCACCAAATAGAAAAGAATAATTGGCAAATGCAGAATTCGCTGCAGTTGCAAACTTTTCTTCTAACTTTTCTATTGTGGTCGTTTGCGGTGTTGTATTGGGCTGCTCCATAAAAGTGGTAATACCACCTGCAAGTGCTGCTCTACTCTCAGTTGCTATAGTTCCTTTATGGGTAAGACCAGGCTCTCTAAAATGAACTTGATCATCTATAACTCCAGGTAAAATGTGCTTACCCGTAACGTCTATAACCTCAGCATCTGCATCAGATATGTCTTTTCCGATTTTCGCGATAATGTCATCAACAATTAGAATATCACTTTCTTGTGCTACTCCCTCATTAACTATTATTCCGTTTTTCAATAAAATTTTACCCATAACTAAAACTTATTTTTCAAAAATAGACTTCTCATTTTCATTACAAACACCCCCCAAATAGCTTCGCTTATGATTGAAGAACTCATTTTTGATTTCCCTAATACACGGTCTCTAAAAATAATAGAAACTTCTTCTATTTTAAAGTGCTTTAAATATGCCCTAAACTTCATTTCTATTTGAAATGCATAACCTACAAAACGAACCGAATCTAAATCTATAGCCTCTAATACTTTTCTTTTATAACATACAAAACCAGCGGTAGGATCATCTACACGCATACCGGTAATCAGCTTTACATATATTGAAGCACCATATGACAACAAAACTCTGTGTAATGGCCAATTGACTACGTTTACCCCTTTTTTATATCTAGAACCTACTGCCAAATCAGCACCGTTCTCACAGGCTTTTAGCAATCTCAATAGATCTGATGGTGTATGCGAAAAATCGGCATCCATTTCAAATATATAGTCGTAACCCTTCGCTATTGCCCATTTAAAACCGTGAATGTATGCGGTGCCTAAACCTGATTTCTCTAGTCTAGTTTCTAAAAACAATTTGCCCTTAAACTCTTCTTGAAGTCCGCGAACACAATCTCCTGTTTTGTCTGGAGAATTATCATCTACTATGAGTACATGAAATTCTTTCTGCAAATCAAATACCGCACGAATTATAGCCTCTACATTCTCGATTTCGTTATACGTAGGTATGATTACGATACTACTAGACATATATTATTTATAGGTGTTTCGACAAAAGTAAGGTTTTAAAAGTCTTATTAAAATGGACAACAATACCTTTATGAAATTTTTACACTAGGTAGCTAACCTTAAATTTGTAATTTTGCCATTTAGTAACCTATGCAAATGTTGACTAAAATTCCGAAGCAGTTTTACTTTTTTTTAGCTGCGATATTCATTCTTAACCTTATACAATCTAGTTTTACGCAACTCATTTTTGATGAAGCTTATTACTGGTATTACAGTCAGAATATGGCTTGGGGTTACTTTGACCACCCTCCAATGGTGGCACTGTTAGTAAAAATCAGCAGCTTCTTTTTTAATGACGAACTTGGTGTTCGTTTCATGAGCTGCGTGCTATCTGCCATCAATATTATTCTTCTTTGGTTGATGATAGACAACCCAAAAAAGAACGATTACATCAAACATTTCTTTGTACTGGTTTTTTCGATGACACTGCTAAATGCTTATGGCTTTTTTACATTACCAGATACACCGTTATTATTTTTTACGAGTTGCTTTTTATTGACATATAAGCATTTTATCAAAAAACCAACCGCAGCTTTAGCTATAGTGATGGGTATATTTATGGCTGCTTTAATGTACAGTAAGTACCATGCCGTACTGGTCATATTCTTTGTACTACTTTCTAACCTTAAACTTACTACCAACAAATATGCTTGGCTAGCCGTAGCTGTTGCTTTGTTTTGCTATGCCCCTCATTTTTATTGGTTATACGAAAATGACTTTGTATCTATAAAATATCATTTATATGAGCGCCCCAACGGTGCATATAGTTTTGAAAAATATACGCTAGGTTTCATTGTAAATTTGGTTGCCATATTCGGTTTAACCTTTCCGTTTATTTATAAGGCGCTGTTTAAAACTAAAGGAAATGACCTGTTCAATAAGGCTCTTATCTATCTTACTTACGGTGTACTTATTTTCTTTTTTGTCTCTAGTTTCAACAGAAGGGTTCAAACACAATGGATTATTATTGTTTGCATACCATTGGTGATTATCGCATTTAACTACATGCTACAAAACAAGCAAGCCTTAAACTGGATTTTCAGATTAGGACTCATCAATACTGTTCTAATTATTTATTTAAGAATGGGACTTGCCTACCAACCTTTACTTTTTAATTTCTATTACGAAAGTCATGGCAATAAAGAATGGGCAGAGGCTATTGAAGATGAAGTTGGCAACATACCTGTGGTATTTGAAAACTCGTACAGAAATGCACCTATGTACTCTTTTTACACCAATGCCACACCGACCTTTTCTTTGAACAACTTCATGTATCGAAAAAATCAATATTCTATAAACGACTCTGAAGAACAAGTACGAGGTAAAGATGTCGCATACGTCTCTAAATATTTAAACAACCCTACATTCACTTATACAAGAGAAGACGGTGGTTTGTACAAGGGCAAATACATTGCTAACTTTCAATCTTACCGAAAACTAGATTGTATTGTTGAAGACACTCCGGTTGCTTTGAACACTGAAGAAAACATTGACCTTAAAATCTACAATCC
This sequence comes from Maribacter aquivivus, assembly GCF_900142175.1. NCBI lineage: Bacteria > Pseudomonadati > Bacteroidota > Flavobacteriia > Flavobacteriales > Flavobacteriaceae > Maribacter > Maribacter aquivivus. Next base: position 466,916 of record NZ_FQZX01000001.1, read on the forward strand.
ATATCAAGAAGATATAGACCTTAAAAGACTGAAATTTGCAGTAACGTATATGGACGACTATAAAAGCCCTGTAGAGACACTGCAAATGGCGCCAGAATCTATCCAAACCGGTATCACATTCTTAAAACAACAAGACACTACTAATTTTATATTTCAACTACCTAAAACACAAAAGGAAAACATTGGTTACTTTAGAGTAGTTATTTCTGAGAACGATCTTTTATATGGTCTAAATGGAAAAGCAATTCCTGTTAAATAATGGAGCCTATTGTAAGAACTTTTGAGCAAACTGATTGGATCACCATAACACTTATGGTTAGCCTATTGTTTCCATTAATTGCAAAAAGCATCTATTATACCCGGTTTTTAAACTTCATTATTCTTCCTTTCAACAACAAGTACATTACAATGTATACGAAGAAAGAAAAACTGTTTAATTGGTTTCATTTTCAAATGAGCGTGTTCCAAATCATAAATACCACCTTATTTATTTTTTTTATTTGGCGTTCATATTTAAACCCTACCGAAGCAAAAAACCCCTATATTTTTCCTTTACTTCTTGCAGGTGTTTTCTTATTTATAACTGCGAAAACAATGGCGCAACTATTCAACGGATTCATATTTAATTCTTACAGCACCTTTAATGAGTTGATTTTTAAGAAACTAACTTACCTGAACTATGCAGGCATTGTTCTTTTCATTGCTAATATATTTTTAGCATATGTTTTTATTGACTCACAAATCGTAATTATTATTGCTCTCATTATGTTTTTCGTTATTAATATAATTGGTTGGGTAACAGTCCTCAGGAATTATCAAAAATTCATAAGCACCTATTTTTTCTATTTTATTTTGTACCTTTGCGCACTCGAAATTGCACCCTTAGTTATTATGGGAAGCTTTCTAAAATAGTGCAGCATATGAAAGTAAAAACGATTTTGGTCTCTCAACCTGAGCCGAAAATGGAAAACTCCCCCTATTCCAAGCTTATTGACAAAGAGAAAGTAAAGGTTGATTTTAGACCGTTCATTCATGTAGAAGGAGTTGACGCAAAAACAGTGCGACAGCAAAAGATAGATTTGAATGATTTTACCGCGATTATATTAACAAGCAGAAACGCAGTAGACCACTTCTTTAGAATCGCAGATGAAATGCGCTTTAAAGTACCAGATTCTATGAAATATTTCTGCCAATCTGAAGCGGTAGCCTATTACCTTCAAAAATACGTCGTCTATAGAAAACGTAAAATTTACGTTGGAAAAAGATTATTTACAGATTTAGTACCATTGATCAAGAAATATAAGGATGAAAAATTCTTACTTCCTTCTTCAGATGTACTTAAACAAGATGTACCTGACACCTTAGATTCTTTAAGTATCAATTGGAAAAGAGCCATTTTTTACAAAACTGTAATTAGCGACCTTTCCGATTTAAGAAATGTATACTATGACATTTTGGTATTCTTTAGTCCGTCTGGCATTGAATCCTTATTACAGAATTTTCCAGATTTCGACCAAAAGGAAACTAGAATAGCTGTTTTCGGCAACTCTACTGTAGATGCAGCAACAGGTGCTGGCTTACGTATAGACATTAAAGCACCAACGCCTGAGACACCTTCTATGACGATGGCATTGCAGAAATATATTATGAGCGTAAATAAATAATACACTCAAATAACTTTATATAAAAAAAGCCTTGCAATGCAAGGCTTTTTTATTGTCTTAAAATGCGTACCGTTGTGGTCCGCCTCTTCTTATTTCTTCACTGGCATACCCTTCAAACTTTTTAAAGTTTTCTCTAAAGGCATTTGTCAATTTAAATGCAGTGGTGTAATATTTCTCATCATCGTTCCAAGTTGCTCTCGGACTCAATACTGATGTTGGCACACCAGGACATTCCCTAGGTTGCGCTACACCGAATACAGAGTGAATATGGTACTTATCATAAGAATACAAACCAAGATCACCGTTTAATGCGGCAGATATCATTGCTCTTGTATACTTTAATTTCATTCTAGTTCCAATACCGTAAGGTCCACCTGTCCAACCTGTATTTACAAGCCATACATCTACACCAGATTCTTTCATTTTCTTACTCAACATTTCAGCATACTTTGTTGGGTGCAATGGCATAAACGGAGCCCCGAAACATGCAGAAAATGATGGTACCGGCTCTACAACACCTGCCTCTGTACCTGCAACCTTAGCAGTATAACCAGAAATAAAGTGATATGCAGCCTGACTAGGAGTAAGCTTTGATATTGGAGGCAGTACACCAAATGCATCTGCAGTTAAAAAGAATATATTCTTTACATTCTTACCAATAGATGGTTGTTGAATGTTATCAATATGATGAATTGGGTAACTAACTCTTGTATTTTGTGTAATTGAAGTATCAGCAAAATCTACATTGCCATTATCATCTAATACAACATTTTCTAATATTGCACCTGCCTTAATAGCACCATAAATTTCTGGTTCTTGCTCTTCAGATAAATTGATAACTTTCGCATAACAACCACCTTCAAAATTGAAAACGGTGTTTCTACTTGTCCAACCATGTTCATCATCACCAATTAATCTTCTATTAGGATCTGTTGATAAGGTTGTTTTTCCTGTTCCTGATAATCCGAAGAAAATTGCCGTATCTCCATCTTCTCCAATATTAGAAGAACAGTGCATTGGCAAAGTCTCTTTGTACACTGGTAAAATAAAGTTTAAGGCAGAGAAAATTCCTTTTTTGATTTCTCCTGTATATCCTGTTCCTCCAATTAATGCAATTTTATCGGTAAAGTTTAAGATTGCAAAATTATGTTGTCTTGTACCGTCAACTGCTGCATCGGCCATAAAGCCCGGCGCATTGATTACAGTCCACTCTGGGGTGAAATCTTTTAATTCTTCCTCCGTAGGACGTAAAAACATATTATAAGCAAACATATTCGACCAGGGATACTCATTGATAACCCTAATGTTCAGTTTATAATCTTCATCTGCACATGCATAACTATCTCTAACAAAAAGTTCTTTTTCGTTTAAATAGGCAATTACCTTAGTGTATAATGCATCAAATTTTTCCTTTTCAAACGGAATATTAATGTCGCCCCACCAAACTTTGTCTTTTGTGATATCATCTTTTACAATATATCTATCTTTAGGGGACCTACCTGTAAATTCACCAGTATTGACCGCAAGTGTTCCATTGCTGGTTTCAACTCCCATATCCATTTCTAGAGTGGCTTTTTGAAGTTCTTCTGGTGTTTCCTGATAATGAAAATTGGCGTGTGTAATCCCATAATTTTTCAGGGATATGGTTTTCGCATTTGTCATTGAGCTTTTCATGCTTTAGAAAATTTGTTCGTGTAAAACTAAAAAAATAAAAGCTGAACCACTGATTTTCAGAGCTCAATTAGCGCCATTTCTCGTCGAAATACGAATTCAATTAAAGAATCATTGTAAATGAAAAATATTCGCAGACACTTTATCCCTTTTAATACACATTATAATGGAATAACGTATTTTAAATGCATTATTGTTATTTTGCGTGTATAATTTTAAGAAAAGAATAAAAAAATAGTCAATTTTTTAAACCGTTATTTTTACTTTACATTGAAATAATCAGCTGTTTTTGTAGCTAAAAGCAGTGCTGCGTGCTTCATATTATAATCAAGATCTTTACTCTCATCTTGAATTTCAAATACATCAAAAATACCTCTCTCCAGTAATGCCTCTTTAGAAATTTCTAATGTTCCACAAATTGCAATTACAGGCAGATGGTATCTTTTACCCAAATTAAGTATCCCTTGTAATAATTTACCGTTTAATGTTTGCTCATCAATTCTACCTTCACCGGTAATGATATAATCAAATTTCTCTCGAGCCAATAATTTATGCACTCCAGATAGTTCTAAAATAAAATCTATTCCGCTTAACATTTCTGCATCAAAAAAAGATTTTAATCCAAAGGCCGCTCCTCCCGCTGCACCTGCACCTGGTAATTCCCCATTATTCAAATTATACTTTTTAGATACTACGGCATCTAAATTTCTAAGTCCTTTATCTAAATCTTCAATAATAACATCTGTAGCTCCCTTTTGCCTAGCATACACATAAGATGCGCCATTTTCACCAAATAACGGGTTGGTAACATCATTTACTGCATAAAAATTTGCCCGCTTTACGTTATCCGAAACAGCTGAATCATCAATACTATGTATTAATTGCAAACTAGAACCTATAGAAGACAATTCTTCTCCTTCTTCATTTAAGAAAACATAACCTAAAGCTTGCGCTATACCAATACCACCATCATTTGTAGCACTACCACCAAGACCTAAATAAATATGTTCAACACCTTTTTCAATAGCATCTTTGATCTGTAAACCTGTACCATATGTAGACGTTAACATCGGATTTCGTTCTTCTGGATTTAACAACTCCATACCTGAAGTATTAGCCAATTCTATATAAGCAGATTTAGTTTTCTGATTATATAAATAGTACGACTGAATTAACTTGCCTAAAGGATTTTCACTAATTACCTGCATAGCAATACATGGCTTATAGCTTGCCACGGCGTTCATAAAACCATCGCCACCATCTGATGCTTTTATGAAATGAGAAGTAAAAGAAACGCCAGATTTTTCTACACCTGAAATAAAAGCTTTTGTAAAACCCTCACTAGTTAGCGATCCTTTAAATTTATCTGGTATAAGTAATAGCTTCATTTATTTGAATTTGTTGGGGAAACTATTTATTGAAATATCCCACAATTCTGGGAGTACAAAATATACGAAAAAGGTTAATATAATGATAGAAATAATATTCATAAAAAATCCTTTGCTCACCATATCAGGGATTCTTAAGTAACCAGATCCAAAAACTACAGCATTTGGTGGTGTGGCCACCGGCAACATAAAAGCACATGATGCTGCGACCGCTGCACCCACCATTAATACAAATGGGTGTACATCTATTGTCAACGCCATTGGCGCCAAAACCGGCAATAACATTGCCGTTGTTGCCAAGTTTGATGTTATTTCTGTTAAGAAGTTTACTGCAGCTATCAATACTAATATCAAAACAATTATAGGCAAACCAGCTAATGTCGTCATTTGACTACCGATCCAAACCGCCAAGCCACTAACTTCAAATCCTTTTGCCAAAGCCATACCACCACCGAACAATAGAATAATTCCCCACGGCATTTTTACTGCTTCTTCCCAATTTATAAGCTGTTCTCCTTTTTCCTTTGAAGGAATTAAGAACAAAACAATAGCAAAAAATATAGCGATAATAGTATCATCTAAACCAGGTAATATCTTTTGCAATAGAATAGAACGCGTAATCCAGCAAAAAGCTGTTAATGCAAATACAAATGCCACCACTTTCTCTTCATATGATATTTTACCAAGGTTAGATAACAGGCGTTGTATTTCTTGTTTTCCCCCAGGAAAAGATTTTTGCTTAAACTGAAAGGCATACTTAGTCAAGTATTTCCAACATATAAAAATTAGAATAATAGATATAGGTAGCCCGAACGCGAACCATTGCATAAAGGCAATTTCATAACCATAGGTATCAAATACAACACCTGCCAACACTAAATTTGGCGGCGTACCTATCAATGTTGCCACACCACCAATAGAAGCACTATAGGCAATTGCCAGCATTAGCGCTTTGCCAAAAGTCTTGTTTTCATCTTCTACCGTATCAGGGTTATCTTCTAATTGTTTAATTATTGCCAAACCAATAGGAAGCATCATTACAGCAGTTGCCGTATTAGATATCCACATTGATAAAAATGCAGTTGCCACCATAAATCCAAGAATTATCTTTCGAACATCTGACCCAATGAAATTGATGATATTCAACGCTATTCTTCTATGCAAATTCCATTTTTCTATAGCTATGGCAATTATGAATCCTCCCATATATAGAAATACATACTTGTGACCAAAAGAACCCGATGTTGCCGATAACTCTAACCCACCAGATAATGGAAACAGCACTAATGGCAATAATGCTGTCACTGCAATAGGGATGGCTTCGGTGATCCACCAAATGGCAATCCACACCGTAGAAGCCAATACTGCATTGGCTTGCTCTGAAAGTCCGACCGGATGAAAAAAGAAAAGAATTAGTATAAATAAAAGCGGACCCAAGACTAGTCCTAATAATTTAGTCTTACTCATAAAATTGCCATTATAACATGAAAATACGCTATTTAATTCTCAATTTTAGATTTCATAATTCCGTAGCCCATCATTGCCCAAGCTGCAATTAAAAATAAACCGCCAATTGGGGTAACAATACCTAATACCTTAAAATCGAATGCTACCAAAGAATTCAGTGCCAATAGATAAATGGAAAAAGAAAATAACACCACACCAACTACCGTACAGATATAAATTGCTTTTTTAGACTTTAATAGCCCCGTAGGCAATAACCCAAGTGCTAATAGAAAAAATGCATGGTACATTTGGTACCGAACTCCCGTTTCAAATGTGGCTACTGCTTGTATATCCACTATTTTTTTTAACCCGTGTGCGCCAAATGCACCTAACACTACCGCTAGCATTCCAAACAAGCATGCCGTACCTAAAATTGTTTTTTTCATAACTTTTTCTATAACTTTCTTTATAAATGTAACAATTTGATACCTTAGTAAATCGTTAGTAATCAAAAATACTGAAATCGAATGATGCGAAAAATTCTTGTTATAGGTGCAGGTAAATCAACCTCTTATTTATTAGATTATCTTTTAGGTAAATCTGAAACCGAAAATTTAGAGATTACCATTGGTGATATTAACCCTGCCGCAATTTCCCCTTCGATTGCCAATCACAAACATTGCAACGTTATAAAACTCGATATTTTTGACGAAACGGCAAGGCAAAAGGCTATTGAAAACTCAGACATCGTTATCTCTATGCTTCCTGCCCGTTTTCATATTAAGGTTGCAGAAGATTGTGTTCGCCTTAAAAAGCATTTGGTTACAGCCTCATACATAAGTCCAGAATTATTGGCTCTTGATAAAGAGGTGAAGGAAGCAGGACTCGTATTCATGAACGAAATAGGGCTAGATCCTGGCGTTGACCATATGAGCGCTATGCAGGTAATTGATCGTATTCGCGATAAAGGTGGTAAAATAATTTTGTTCGAATCTTTTTGTGGCGGACTTGTTGCCCCTGAATACGACAACAACCTTTGGAATTATAAATTTACTTGGAACCCAAGAAATGTAGTACTTGCCGGTCAAGGCGGTACTGCTAAATTTATACAAGAAGGCACTTATAAATATATACCTTATCACCGTTTGTTTAGACGTACCGAATTCTTTGAAATTGAAGGATATGGTCGTTTTGAGGGGTATGCCAATCGCGATTCTTTAAACTATAGAGAAGCCTACCAATTACAAGATGCCTTAACCATTTACAGAGGCACCATGCGTCGTGTAGGATTTTCAAAAGCATGGAATATGTTTATTCAACTAGGAGCTACAGATGATACGTATGCGATTGAAAACTCTGAAAAAATGAGTTATCGCGAATTCATTAATCTTTTCCTTCCTTATTCACCTACCGATTCTGTTGAATTGAAACTTAGACATTACCTGAAATTAGATCAGGATGATATCCGGTGGGATAAATTATTGGAACTGAACATTTTTGACCAAACAAAACTAATAGGTATTCCAAATGCTACACCAGCCCAAGCACTTCAGAAAATTCTTGAAGATAGCTGGACACTTAAAGCCGAAGAGAAAGATATGATTGTTATGTATCATAAATTTGGCTACGAATTAAATGGCGAAAAGAAACAAATAGACTCTAAACTGGTTGTTACCGGCGAAAACCAAACGTTTACGGCTATGGCAAAAACCGTAGGCTTACCCGTAGCTATGGCAGCTTTAAAAATATTGAACGGCGATATTAAGACCCCTGGTGTACAGATACCTATTACCAAAGAAGTATACGAACCAATATTAAATGAACTAGAGAGTTACGGAGTCAATTTTAAAGAATATGAAATACCTTATTTAGGCTATAATCCAAATTCTGTAGTCAACTAGCACTTTTTAACTACCAAATTGAAACCAAATAAGTACATTTATGTTTTAAACCCTCATAGAGGGTTTAATTCTTCGAGGTTTGCCACGAAATGATATATTGATAAACAAACCTCGTAACCTTAGGTCGAGGTTATTGATTTGATAAAACATGAAAACACCTACTTCTTTGGCTAAAATTGATGGTATAGATAAAAAAATCTTGCGCTTTTTAATGGAAGACGCCCGTAAACCGGTACTTGAAATTGCAAGAAGTATTGGAATATCTGGTGCAGCCATACATCAACGTTTAAGAAAACTAGAAGCATCAGGACTTTTATCTGGCTCTAAATTCATTGTAAATCCTAAATCTTTAGGGTATACCACAATGGCATATATTGGTATTTACCTAGACAAAGCAATGAGTAATCCCATGGCCGTAAAACAATTAGAAAAAATACCTGAAGTATTAGAGTGCCATTACACTACTGGTAACTGGTCTATTCTAATAAAGGTTTTATGTAGAGACAACGAACATTTAATGCAGGTACTGAACAAAGAAATACAAGCCATTGAAGGTGTATCTAGAACAGAAACCTTTATATCATTGGCACAACAGATAGATAGACAAATTAGTATATAAAAAAAGCCTTCCCAATTTGGAAGGCTTTTTTTATATTCAACATTAGTTTTAGCTTAATCTCTACCACCAAAAACTTGAAGTCCCCAGTATACTAAAGTTGCCAATGAACCAATTGCAGCTACCAAGTAGGTACGTGCAGCCCATTTCAATGCATCTTCTGAACCTTTATATTCTTCTGGCGTAACTATATGCTTATTCTTCAACCATGCCAATGCTCTATTACTAGCATCATATTCCACAGGTAAGGTTACGAAACTAAATAATGTTGCCATACCCATCATCACCAAACCGGCAACAGCTACCCAATAACCAAAACCCACACCAGCAGCCGCACCTAATGCCAAACCGCCAAATACAACCCACATAGACATGTTAGATGTTACACTAACCACAGGCACTAATTTTGAACGCAAGCCCAACCATTCATATGCCTCCGCATGTTGTACAGCATGACCACATTCGTGAGCCGCAACTGCAGCTGCCGAAGCATTTCTTTGATTATAAACTCCCTCACTTAAATTCACTGTCTTATTAGCAGGATTGTAATGATCCGTAAGCATACCAGGTGTAGAAACAACTTTTACATCTCTAATACCATGATCTGCCAACATTTTTTCTGCAATCTCAGCACCGCTCATTCCGTTTTGTAAATGAACTTTTGAATAAAACTTGAACTTACTCTTTAATTTACTACTTACTAACCAGCTGACCAAAGCAATCGCCCCAATCAGTATATAATATCCCATCATAATTTTTCAATTTTTAAATCGATTAAATATACTAAAGATCCTTACTTTTTAAGAATCTATTTATATAAAAGCAAAAACCCCGCCAAATTTCTTTTCAGAACTGGCGAGGTCTATTATACTGACAGAATGTATTGATTAAGCAACTATTTCTTCCCAACCAAAGGCTTCAATAATTTCTTGAAGCACTATTTTTCCTTTTACTATATTCAATCCTTTGTTTAAAGATGCATCTTTCTCACAAGCCGCTTCCCAACCTAAATTTGCTAATTTCAAAGCAAAAGGTAGAGTTACATTGGTTAACGCCATTGTCGATGTATAAGGCACTGCACCTGGCATATTTGCAACCGAGTAATGAACAACATCATCAATAATATAAATAGGGTCTTCATGCGTGGTAGGTCTGGTTGTTTCTACACATCCGCCTTGATCCACGGCAACATCAACGATTACAGTACCTGGTCTCATTTCTTTCAACATGTCTCTTGTAATCAAATTAGGAGCTTTAGCTCCTTTCAACAAAACACCACCAATAATTAAATCATGTGTTTTTATAAGTCTTCGAATATTAAATTCATTTGAAAATTCTGTAACTACATGTGGCGGCATTACATCATTTGCATAACGTAGACGTTTCATGTTCACATCTAGTATCGTCACATGAGCACCTAAACCTGCTGCCATTTTAGCAGCTTGTATACCCACAACACCGGCACCTAACACCAAAACCTTACCTGGAGCAACACCCGGTACACCACCCAAAAGAACTCCACGACCTTTTACTGGCTTCTCTAAATATTTGGCACCTTGTTGAATTGCCATTCTACCAGCTACTTCTGACATTGGCGTTAAAAGAGGCAAAGTACCTTCTTCATCCTCTACCGTTTCATAAGCGATACAAACCGCTTTTTGCTTGATCATAGCTTTTGTCAATGCCTCACTAGATGCAAAATGGAAATAGGTAAAAAGTATTTGACCTTCTTGAATTAAATTATATTCTTCTTCTATAGGCTCTTTTACTTTTACGATCATTTCGCTCATGGCATAAACCTGACCAATAGTATCTAGTATTATAGCACCTGCCTGTTGATAATCTTGATTGAAAAAACCACTGCCTTCCCCTGCTTCTGACTGTACATATACTTTGTGGCCGTTTTTTACCAATTCAAAAACTCCGCCTGGCGTCATACCTACCCTGCTTTCATTGTTCTTTATTTCTTTTGGAATACCAACAATCATGATTTATCATTTTATGTTATACTGCAAAATTGAAACTAATTATGCAGATAACAAACAATAATTCGATAAAACGTAGGGGTTGATTGGTAAAAATATATAATTATGAGTTTATACCCCTATAAAATTAGGGGGTATACTGTTTATTTATACTTTAATTTCATTAAAACCATTAAAATTAGAAGGGCAGATGTAATTCCATTTGCTAAAATAACAGGCAGACTATTTATATTCACTCCATAAACCAACCAAAGTAAAACCCCTATTAATAAAACAGTATACATAGTAAGGGAAATATCTTCAACAGATTTATTTTTCCACGTTTTATATACTTGTGGCACAAATGCCGCTGTGGTTAAAGTAGCGGCGATCAAACCTAAGATTTCGACACTGTCCATATTATCATAATTTACAACTGCATAAGCAAACCTAACAAACAAGAAGAGGCGATAAATATCGCCTCTTCTTTTAAATATATTCTCTTAACTACCCAACGATATTGACAATTTTACCTGGCACTACAATTACCTTTTTAGGCTCGCGACCTTGTAATTGTTGTTGGGTTTTTTCATTGGCCATTACCGCAGCTTCTATCTCTTCTTTAGATAAGTCTAACGAAAGCTCTAAGGTAAATTTCATTTTACCATTAAAGGAAATAGGATACTCTTTACTGCTCTCTACCAAATACTTTCCTTCAAATTTTGGGAAAGGTGCCGTAGCAATAGATTCTGAATGACCCAATTTATTCCATAACTCTTCTGCAATATGTGGTGCGTACGGCGATACTAAAATAGCCAACGGCTCTAGTACTTTTCTACTGTAACATTTTTGCGAAGAAAGTTCATTAACACAGATCATAAATGTAGATACCGATGTATTGAAACTAAAGTTCTCTATATCTTCTTCTACCTTTTTAATTGTTTTGTGTAATGTTTTCCACGATTCTTTTGAAGGTTCATCTTCGCTTACTAAAAAGGAAGCATTTTCACCTGTATGAAATTGTCTCCATAGTTTCTTTAAGAAAGAATGTGTACCTGTAATACCAGCTGTATTCCAAGGCTTAGATTGCTCTAAAGGACCTAAGAACATTTCATACAAACGCAAACTATCTGCACCGTACTCCTCACAAATAGCGTCGGGATTTACGACGTTGTATTTAGATTTGGACATTTTTTCTACTTCGCGACTAACAAAGTATTTTTCATTGTTCTCTCCAGAAATAACTCTAGCAGAATTTGAAAAGAAAATTGAATTCTTGTATTCACTTAACCAATTTTTAAATCCATCGATATCAAGTTCATCCGAACTATTTACCAGTGAAACATCAACATGTATTGGTAAAATTCTACTTCTATCAACATCTACTTTAATAAGACTTGGACCAAAGATTCCAACCAATGTTGATTTAAGATCAATTTGAAAGTCTGCTAAAACATCATTATCTGCCATGATATTTTCATACAGATTTTTTGAAATAAATATTTTGGTACTAATTATTTCCTCATCAGAAAGAAATCGATCAATATTTGAATCAAATCCAGGAGTTATATCCACCCTATAAGCGAATGCACTAGTCCCAGTAATCATCCCTTGATTAATCAGTTTTTTAGCAAATTCATCTTTAGGCACCAAACCTTTATCGAACATGAATTTTTGCCAGAAACGCGAGTACAATAAGTGACCTGTTGCATGCTCACTTCCACCTATATATAAATCTACATCTTGCCAATAGTTAATCGCTTTTTCAGAGAAAATGCTCTCGCTATTGTGCGGATCCATATACCTATTAAAGTATTGCGAACTACCTGCCCAACCTGGCATGGTATTTAATTCTAATGGAAACACCGTTTCATTATCTATCTTATCGTTAGAAACTACTTTGTTCTCTTTGGTACACCATGCCCAAACCTCAGCATTACCTAATGGCGGCTCTCCTGTCTCGGTAGGTAAATATTTTTCAACTTCTGGCAAGGCTATAGGTAAATACTCTTTTGCAATCATTTGAGGCATTCCGTCCACATAATAAACTGGAAAAGGTTCTCCCCAATATCTTTGACGACTGAATACAGCATCACGCAATCTATAGTTTATTTTTCCTTCGCCATGTCCTATTTTCTCCAACTCATAGATTGCTAATTTCATAGCTTTCTTATACGGTAATCCGTTTAGGAAATCAGAATTTGCAATAACCGTTTTATCCTTATCAGCGAATGCTTCCTCAGAAATATCAACACCTTCAAATATGTTAGGGATAGGTATATTGAAATGCTTTGCAAAATCGTAATCTCGTTGATCACCACATGGCACGGACATCACCGCACCTGTACCATAACCAGCCAATACATAATCACCAATCCAAATTGGAATAGGTTCTTTTGTAAATGGATGTTCTGAATATGCACCTGTAAAAGCACCTGAAATAGTCTTCACATCTGCCATACGATCACGCTCAGAACGTTTTGCAGTTGCTTCTATATAGGCTTCTACTTCAGCTTTTTGAGCTTCAGTCGTTATTTTAGAAACCAACTCATGTTCTGGCGCCAAAGTCATAAAAGAAACTCCAAAAATAGTATCGGGTCTGGTGGTAAAAACTTCTATTTTCTCATCATGATCCTTCACATTAAAAACAGCCGAAGCTCCTTGAGAACGACCTATCCAATTTGTCTGGGAATCTTTCAACGGTTGTGGCCAATCGATTTTCGCCAAACCATCTAACAAACGTTGTGCATATGCGGAAATACGCATGCTCCACTGGGTCATTTTTTTACGAACCACCGGGTGACCACCACGTTCTGACACTCCGTTTACTATTTCGTCATTTGCCAATACCGTACCTAGTGCAGGGCACCAGTTTACTTCGGTATCCGCCAAGTACGTTAATCTATATTGTAATAATATTTCTTGTTTTTTGACATCAGAAAATGCGGTCCATTCCTCAGCTGTAAAGGATGCTATATCATCATCACAAACGGCATTTACCTTGGCATTACCATCCGAAGAAAATTTAGCAATTAATGTTTCTATATCCTCTGCTTTGTCGGTATCCTTATTATACCAAGAATTGAATATTTGAATGAATATCCACTGTGTCCACTTGTAATACTCGGGACTAGAAGTACGTACCTCTCTGCTCCAATCAAAAGAAAAACCTAGCTGATCTAATTGTCTTCTGTATGTTTTAATATTTGCTGCTGTTGTTACCGCAGGATGCTGACCTGTTTGAATAGCATATTGCTCTGCCGGCAAACCAAAAGAATCATACCCTTGTGGGTGCAATACATTAAAACCTTTATGCCTTTTATATCGTGCATAAATATCACTTGCAATATACCCTAACGGATGCCCAACATGGAGCCCCGCACCAGATGGATAAGGAAACATATCTAACACATAGAACTTTTCTTTTTCAGAATCGTTCTCTGCTTTAAATGTTTGATTTTCTGCCCAGTATTTTTGCCATTTGGCTTCAATTTCGTTGAAATTGTATTGCATGATCTTTACTTCTTTTCTGTAAGTCGCAAAAATAGGTTTATTCTGCTAAAACCGAAAGAATAACGTCATTGATACTGTTTACATTAAACCATCAATAACTTTCCGCAATAGAGCACCCAAAGCATAGATGCCAATGCCGATAAGTTAATGAGATAACCAAACAATTTCATTTCTGGCAATGTATACGCCCTACCCTTAAATATCACAAAAATATCTAATACCATAAACGCAGAAAATAGACCAAGAAATGATGCCAAAACTATATCTTGAAACCAATACCAAACCAAAACAGATTCGCACACCAATATCAAGAGCATCAGTAATTTTGAATTTTTACGCCCTATCAACGTTGCTGTAGTGCGTTTACCCGCAGCCAGATCTGGCTCTATATCCATTATTTCACCAGCAATATGCGCCTGAAATGCAAACAATGATAAATAGACCAATGTCTGCCATGGTAGTGCATCTAAATTATTGAGTTCTGTTGAAAAGAATACCGTAACCACATACCCAACCTGAATTAGAATTTCGAACGGAGGTCTTTCTTTTATCCTAAACGGTTTAAAATTATAAAGGATGTTCACTACCGCCATAAACAGTAGTAAAAAGAACATTTTTAAACCAGAAATAAAGGTAAATGCAATTATAAACACAGACGTGAGTATGGTAATTTTAGTCAGCACGCCACTGAGCTGAGACTTTGAAGCCTTCGCACCAAAAAGAAAATTTCCTTTTCTGTCATTTACGGCATCTGCATCTATATCATTATAATCGTTAAGCCCATAAACCAAATAATTTAAAGGGAAAGTGACAAAGAACAAACCAATCCAAAAATTAACCGACTGCCAGTAATCTACTTGGTTCGCAAAAGGAACTAAGTAAATCCAAATGGTAGGAAACCAAAGTCCGGGTCTGGATATCTTTAAATCCAATACATTAAACATCTTATAAAAATTAGGTTGCGATTTTGGCGAAAATACCAATCTTCAAATAGGCTCTGAATCTTGAATTGAGATTATTTATTCATCGTGCTAAAAAGTATATCTTTAACCAGTGAATATGATGTACTCTAGATTTTTTCTACTTACTATTCTACTAACGTGTTGTGGCATAACTTCATTGCATGCGCAACTAGGTTTTTGTGGCGGTAATTCTGGGGACCCAATTTTTCAAGAAGATTTTGGCTCTGGCACCACTGACGGACCCGCATTACCAGCTGGTACAACAACTTATAATTTCACCACCGGAACACCAAATGACGGTGATTATACTATTTCTAGCACTACAAACTATTTCGATTGGCTTTCCATTGAAGACCATACCCCAGGTGACAGCAACGGTAAGTCTTTTATTGTCAATGCAAGTTTTACGGCCGGTCAATTCTATCAACGAGAGGTAAGCGGTCTATGTGAAAATACCACTTATGAATTCTCATCGTGGCTAATAAACCTACAACCCGTCGGTAGCTGTGAAGGCAATAGTATACCAGTAAATGTACGCTTTCAAATTTGGGATGGAACAGATACCAATATACTTGCCCAAGGTGATACGGGCAGTATACCAGGAACAGGAACTACCGTATGGAAACAATATGCCTTAGTTTTCAAAACCGCACCCGGGCAAACATCTGTTATTCTAAAAATGAGAAACAATAGTAATGGCGGCTGTGGTAATGACCTTGCCATAGATGATATTTTATTTAGATCTTGTGGCGACAATGTCACCATTTCAACCGCAGCCAACGAAGCAAGCTTAGTTGTTTGCGAAGATCAAGGCAGTGTATCAAGAACGCTGACCGCAACACCAGATTCTTCTGTTTTTAGTACCCATGCCTACCAATGGCAGCAAAGTACAGACCAACAAATATGGACAGACATACCCGGTGAAAACAGTGCTATTCTAAATACTCCGGCAGTTACTGCCACCACTTATTTTAGAACAAAAATTGCAGAAGATATTGTTAATGTAAATAACGATTTATGCAACGTAGTATCTGACGTTTTTGATATTACCGTTTTACCTATACCACCTGCCCCAACAAGCAACGGAGATGTTGAAATTTGCGAAGGGGAAATTGGACTTTTATCGGTCAATACGTTAAATGCATATTCCATTAATTGGTATGATGCTCCTACTGGTGGGAATTTAATCTTAGCAAACGAACGTAGACTAGAGGTTAATAATGCAGGTACTTATTATGCCGAAGCTAATTCAACAGAAATTGAATGTGCATCTACTACTAGAACTGCAGTTACTTTAACCGTAAACCCTTTACCCGTAGTACCAGATGATAGCAGTACTTTTTTATGCGAAGATTCTTCTACCACTCTAGATGCCGAAGTTGAGAATGTCATGTACCAATGGTCTACTGGCGCGACTACTCAAACAATCGATGTAACCGAACCTGGCGATTATGATGTCATCATTACCAATGAAAATGGCTGCTCCGCTACTCGCACCTTCACAGTTGAACAAATAGATTTACCTAGAATTGATAAAATAGTATCTGACGGACCATCAATAGTTGTCTCTACTTCTAATAATGGTAATTTCGAATATTCTTTAGATGGAGTCTCATTTCAAACTAGCCCTATTTTTGAAGCTGTAGAAGGCGGATTTTACACTATTTACGTTCAAGACAATACAGATTGCGGTGTTGTAACGGAAGATTTTTACCATCTGGTCATTCAAAAATTCTTTACTCCGAACGGAGATTCTTTTAATGATGTTTTTGAACCTGACGGATTAGAGGTTTTTAATTCCGTTACGATTTCAATTTTTGATCGTTACGGGAAGCTTTTAAAATTTGGGAATACAAATTCCACAACTTGGGATGGCACATTTCAAGGAGAACGATTACCAGAAGATGATTATTGGTATCTAATTGAAGCTGATTCCACTCAATTTAAGGGACACTTCAGTTTAAAACGTTAAAACAAACTAGCTATTTAAAAAAATAAACAATGAAAACTAAACTTCTTGTATTAACTCTTATCCTATCTACATTTATATCTTTTTCACAGCAAGAAATATCTCGTGAATGGACTTCTTTTGCTCAAACTATTACCATTACTACAGACCAAAAAATTAAATTCAGAGTAACCGCATCGGCTAAAACTATTGGAGAAACTGATGACAGCTGGTCTGGACTTTGGGCTAGAGTGGATACTAAAAACGGCGAAGATGGTTTTTTTGATAACATGGGTGATCGGCCTATTCTTTCGAAAGATTGGAATTCATACACTATTGAAGGCGAAATAGACAAGAATGCCAAAGCATTGGTTTTTGGAGGGCTATGCATTGGCAACGGAGAATTTTATTATGACAATTTTGTTGTTGAAACAGAAAAACCAGATGGTACGTTTGAAAAACTGGATATTAAAAATCCAAGTTTTGAAATACGTTTAGACGACAAAGGAATCTTGGGATGGACTAGCGGCATTAGCCAAGACAATCCTGTAAAAATAAAAGAGTTCACTTTCAAAAACACCAGTGATACTGCTGATGGTAAGAATGCTATTGTTATTGTCGGTGAGGGTGTAGTCAAAGACAAATCTGATCTTATTGGCCCTATTGATGGGTATTCCCCACAAATTGGCACTTTAATTACCATGCTAGACAACTTAAGTATTAGAATAGAAAAGCAAATGAGCTCTTTAGATGTCAGGGAATTAGATCACATCATGGATAAAGAAGCAAATTCTATAGGAGCACTTATTATGCACTTGATTGCCACCGAAGTATATTACCAAAACTTAACTTTTGATGAAATGGAATATGATGAGGAAGACACTAAACAATTAGATATCGCAATGGCTCTTGGAGAGGATGCACGTAATAGTATCAACGGGAAAGAAGCTAGTTATTACTTTAATCTATGGAAAAAAGTTAGAGCAAAAACAAAAGAAAATTTCAAAGCTAGAGATGACGCTTGGTTAGCAGAAGTTTACCCTGGATCAAACGTTAATAATCACTTTTCATGGTTTCATGTAATGGAACATCAATCTAGTCATCTTGGTCAAATGCTTTTATTAAGAAAAAGAATTCCGCCAGCTCCTGAACCTTTAACGCTTCCTAAACTAAATAAAAACTAAAGTATAAGGTTACTTTGTTATTTTTACAGAGAATTTTAAGTTTATGGCGAACTCCTTCGAAAATTATCAAAGACGCAAACTCATCTCCTCCTATTTTTCTGTGGTGCTAAGTATTGCATTGGTCTTATTCCTTTTAGGCATTTTAGGATTACTGGTTTTAAACACCAAAAAAATGGCAGATCGTTCTAAAGAACAAATCACCATCTCTGTCTTCTTAAAAGAAAATACCAAAGAAATTGAGATTGAACAGCTACAAAAGACATTGGCAATGTCTGAATACACAAAATCTTCTACCTACGTATCTAAAGAAGAAGCTGCAGAACAGCATAGCGAAGATATTGGCGAAGACTTTGTTGACTATTTAGGCTACAACCCGCTAAAGAACTCTATTGACGTAAAGTTGAATGCGGATTTCGTTACTGCAGAGAAAGTACAAGAAATTGCTGAAACCCTATCAGAAAAGAGTTTTGTCGATGAAGTTAGTTACGACAAGGTATTAGTAAGCATGGTAGCCAAAAGTGTTGAACAAATAGGCTTCTGGATCTTGGTAGCCAGCGCTATTTTCACCTTTATAGCTGTATTATTGATAAACAGTTCTATTAGACTATCTATCTATTCTAAAAGATTTATCATTAAAACCATGCAAATGGTTGGGGCGACAAAGACCTTTATTAGAAGACCATTTATATGGCAAAATATTAAACTTGGTATGATCGGTGCCGCAATTGCTTTATTGGCTATTGGTGGCGTTGTATATTATGTAAACACTAATTTTCAAGATTTAGGGTTATTTGATGAACCTTATATTTTAGTCATTTTATTTGTTAGTGTTTTTCTATTGGGAATACTTATTTCGTTCATTAGCACCTATTTTGCGACCCAACGCTTCTTAAATCTTAGAACGGACGAATTATATTATTAAATTTGCGGCATGAGTAAAAACAACAAAGTGGAACAGCACGCTAAACAAGAATTTATTTTTCAGAAGAAAAATTACATGTTCATGTTCATTGGTCTTGCCTGTATTGCCATAGGTTTTATTTTAATGAGCGGTGGCGGCAGCGATGACCCCAACGTATTCAACCCTGAAATTTATAATTTCAGAAGAATTAGACTAGCACCTACTTTAGTGCTTATTGGCTTAGGTATAGAAATTTATGCCATTTTATTGAACCCTCACAAAAAGAAAGATTAATTGGATACTTTAGACGCTATTATACTCGGCATTATTCAAGGATTAACCGAGTTTCTTCCTGTTTCATCAAGCGGTCATTTAGAATTGGGCAAAGCCATTTTAGGAGACAACTCTGTTCCAGAAGATAGTTTATTATTTACCGTAATACTTCATTTTGCTACTGCTCTTAGTACCATTGTTGTTTTCAGAAAAGACATTTGGGAAATTTTAAGTGGTTTGTTTCAATTTAAATGGAACGAAGAGAGTGAGTTTTCTGCCAAGATTATTATCTCTATGCTACCTGCAGTATTCATTGGATTGTTCTTTGAGGAACAATTAGAAGAATTATTTGGTGGTAATATTCGTTTTGTAGGCTTTATGCTTATAATTACAGCAGTACTTCTATATTTTGCAGATAAGGCAAAGGATACTGATAAAAAAGTAAGTTTTAAAAATGCTTTTATAGTTGGTATCTCTCAAGCAATTGCAATGCTACCTGGTATTTCTCGTAGTGGAGCTACCATTTCTACTTCTGTTCTTTTAGGTGTAGATAAATCAAAAGCTGCTCGCTTTTCTTTCTTAATGGTTGTGCCGTTAATTTTTGGTAAAATTGCCAAAGACCTAATGAGCGGAGATTTAAATTTTGATGGAAATAACAATATTGCAATGGGCGCAGGTTTTATTGCCGCCTTTCTTGCTGGTCTTGCCGCTTGTACATGGATGATTAAATTAGTACGAAAAAGTAAGCTTTCGTATTTTGCCATCTACTGTCTTGTAGTAGGATTGATTGCCGTAATTTACGGATTCACTAATCCGTAGTACTACCTAAACACCCAAATTCATGAAAGATTTGACCAAAGAAGACTATTTAAACGGTCAAGTATTATTGATTGATAAACCACTAGAATGGTCCTCTTTTCAGGCGGTCAATAAATTGAAATGGGCTATCAGAAAAAAGTTCAGTTTAAAGAAATTTAAAATCGGGCACGCAGGTACTTTAGATCCATTAGCAACGGGGCTTCTTATAATTTGCACAGGAAAATTCACTAAGAAAATCACAGAATATCAAGGACAGGAAAAAGAATACACAGGTGTTTTTACCTTAGGTGGCACCACAGCATCTTACGACCTTGAAACAGAAATAAACAAAACTTTCGCAACAGATCATATTACGCCTGATCTTATAAAAGCTACAACCCATCAATTTATAGGTGATATAGAACAGGCACCGCCTGTTTTCTCTGCCTTAAAGAAAGATGGTAAGCGACTTTATGAACTGGCTCGTGAAGGAAAAACAGTTGACATACCAAAGCGAAAAGTAAATGTAAGTGCTTTTAATATTACTGATATCGATGGCTTGAATATTCACTTTAGAATCGCCTGTAGCAAAGGCACCTATATTCGATCTATTGCCCACGATTTTGGCGCAGCCCTTAATTCTGGAGCACATTTAACGGCATTGAGAAGAACCAAAATAGGTGATTTTAACGTAGATAATGCTCAAGACCCTTTAGTCTTTGCCGATTTATTACTAGGTCCAGAAGAAAAATAGATAATTAGCTATTGATTACCCTTTATCGATCTTCTAAAATATTTTGGTATAATTAAGGTTATATATTCATGAATCTGAACAGAAAACAATTATCACTACTTGCCACTATCTTTAGCATGTCTATAGTAGTGTTGGTATTGTATAATATTCAGTTTGGCGGGCAAGAAGAATCTAAAGAAGATTATGTTGTTGAAATGGTCATGGATCCTGAAGTTTTAGAAGAAATTCTAAAAGAAGAAGAGCCACAAGAAGATTTAGCAAACGCTGACCCTATAAAAAGTCATTTAGCTTTTAACGAAACGGCAAAACCTAGTTATGGGAATCCGGAGCCGTTACAAACTCTAGAAGAGTTAATGGAAGAGCGCAATGAGATGAGTGATGGAGACCCAACCGAAAATCTTATATCTGACTCAGGTTATTCTGAGAGAGTAAAAGCACTAGCTAAAAGGCGAGAAGAGAAAAAACAACTTTTAGGCGAAAAAGAAGCGCAAAAGAAAGAGTTTACAAATAACCTTGCAGCAAGAAGAACTTCAGTTTCATATTCCTTAGTAGATAGAAATAATTATAAATTGCCCCCTCCGATATATACTTGTATCGAAGGAGGAAAAGTTGTTATCAACATTGAAGTAAATGCTTTAGGTTATGTTACCGAAGCAGATTATAATGAAAAAAGTTCTGGCACTTCTAACGGATGCCTTGTTGAAAATGCTATTAATTACGCCTTAAAAGCAAGATTCAATTCTTCTGATAAAGACTCTCAGAAAGGAACAATTACTTACCTATTTCAAGGGAAGTAAACTAGTCTAAAAAAGAAACACATAGAACATTGCTAAAAATGATATTTTGAACTTTTGAGTAAAGCCTCGAAATTTTTAATCTCGATTATCGAGTAGCTTCAACAAGTCTTCTAAAATACTTTGCCCTTTATCCTTATTATAAAATACCTGTAAATCTTGTTTAAACTCAGGTGTTAACTTCCCATGTTCGGCTTTATAATCTTCTACCAACTGTGTTGCCTTCATTGACCTAGGTCCCCAAGTTGCTACTACCTTAGCTTCGGCTATATCTGTTATTATTAACTTTGGAATAGACATGCCACCGTTGGTCAAAAACTGATTCATGATATCTAAATTCTCATCGCGAAGAATAATAGACAACGATATATTAGGATTAATTTCTGTGATCTTGTTCATTACCGGTAATGCAGGCGAAGCATCGCCACACCAGCTTTCTGATAATACCAACCACGAAATTTTATGATTTACAGCTTTTATCTTAGCTACAGCCTCGTCGCTAAACTTCAAGGTTTTATCCCATCGGCGCATACGGCTATTATTTAATTGAGTATACTGAGTTAACGCCTCTGATTGTTCAGGACCAGTAGCTTCACCTTTTTCAGCTAAATCTGAAACTAATGCTCTGTATTCTGAATAACTATAACTTGACTCTAGTCCTTTTTTAATTAAATCTTCTATTACTAACTCCATGCGAATGCTATTTATATACTTTAATCGAACGCATTAGTAGTAATAAAAGTACAATGCTTACAAATTCTCAGGGTTCACCGCTAAACTGTTGAATAACTTAGCCTTTGCCGTAAAGTATTTGTTTTCTACCTGATTTTGTTTTAACACTGCATCTATCAATTTGGTTTCTCTTGAATTAATCAAGAAAAGCGAACTTTCGCCAAAACTGAATTTTCGTTCTTCGGCAGCTAGCAACGCTTCATAACTAGCCACAATATCATCTATTAGAATATTCTGATTCTCAAAAGAAGCTAACTCATTATAAATAGCGGTTATTTTATTCTGTATCTGAACCTCAGCATTATCAAGCTCGAACCGTGCGTCTTTTAGTTTTAATTTCGCCAATTTCAGATCTCCACGCTCTTTTCTAAGAAATAGCGGAAGTTCAAAATTTAATCCTGCTTTATAATTCTGTGTTTCAAATGAGTTTAAGTATTCAGGCTCATCTGTAATAAACTTATACTCCACATCTATTCTAGGCAATAGCTTATTTGTTTTTAGTCTCTTATCTACAACCAGACCATCAATTTTATAACCCAATGATTTTAACTTTGGGTGATTCTCTAACACAAAACTATCTAGTGGTTTTCCTAAAATTTCTAAAGCCTGATCTATCTCAGTATCTAAGGATGTATCCGGTACAACATCTTGCTGCAATTCCATAGGTATGTTTTCACCCATCCACAGGTAATTAGAAAGTTCTAACCTTGCATTACGTAAAGCTACATTAGCCTGCTCACGCTCTAAAGCTCTATTCTGTACTGAAATCTTCGCTTCTACCGTATCAATAGCAGCAATTTCACCTGCTTGTGCACTACGGTTAACGCCTTTCAACCGGACTTTAGCATTCAATAAAAAATCATTGAACAACAAACTATTTCTATACGCTTGTAACCAATTGAAATACGCCAAAGAGGCATCGAACAAAATCTGATTTACCAATAAATCTCTATCAGCCTTTGACTGCTCCCTAAAGAACTTTGCTTTTTTTACAGTAGCCATACGCTCATTTATCCAAGAACCACGACCAAGAGAAAGGGCGACTCCGGCACTATACAAACCATCATCGGGTACATTTCTTTCGGCGTTCAGGTATTCACCAGAATACTGCTCAAACTCCCCCTTCAACTCTATACCATACCATGTAGGTACTTTGAAGGTTGAATTCAATAAGTCGTAATACTCGGCTCCCTTAAACTCTTTTGTAGCATAATCTAGAGATATCTTAGGATCAAAACCACCACGTGCTTTCATTAGATTTGCCTGACCTACGCTCATGACCATCTCTGCTTGCTTAGCAATAGGATGATACTTTTTTACATAACCCAAATACTCTCTAAAATTTAGCTGTACAGAATCTGCAGTCTGAGCATTCGCAAAGAACCCAGCCATTAGATATAAAAAGACAACAATTCTCTTCATCGTTATTTTTTTACAGGTTTATCTTGAGCCCCTTGTGGCTGGTAATAATTGGCCGGGAATCCGTTTAGCTGACGCCATAGTTCATACCAAATAGGCACATCTTCTAACAATGCAATTGTATTTGCACCAGAACCTACACGTAAAGCTTCTGGCCATGCTTGATCTTCTTTATCTGGCGACAATAATATTCTATACTTCCCATTCGGGTTTATAAAGGTCTCAATAGCCACTACCTTACCAGCATATGTACCGTAAGATGCATTTGGCCAACCGCTAAATACAATTGCAGGCCAACCATCGAACTGAATCCTAACTGTTTCCCCTAAATGGATCAGTGGTAAATCTATAGGGTCCACAAAAGTTTCTACTGCCATATCATAGTCGGCAGGCATAATACCTACTAACGGAGTACCTTCTTTAAATGTCTCACCAATACCTGCGGTAAGTACTTTGTTGATATAACCGTTTTGAGGCGCCCGAATGTAACGTAGCGCGCTTCGCATTTGGTAATTTGTATAATCATTTTCTAGTTTACTTACCTGCGCCTCAGAATCAAACTGATTAGACATTGCCGTAAACTTATCGCTCTGCGCCTTTGAAATCTTATCGGTATATGAAGCTTGAACACTATTGATCTCTACCTCTGCATTGATGATTTCATTTTTTGCCGCCAACAGCTTATTCTCTTGAGAAAGTAACTTTGCCTGCGTCTCTTGAAGCTTCAACCTTTTTTCTTCAACATCGGTTACCGCCTTTAAGCCTTCACTTTGTAACATGGCTGTACGCTCATATTGGCGCTCTGCTATTTTAATATTGGTTTTAGCCGCTTCAAAATCTATACTATCACTTTGTGCTTTCAATTTTGATTGTAGCAACTTGTTTTTAGCTTGCTCTAACTTTAATCTTCTTTCATTAATAAGTGCGGCAACTTGATTATCTAAAGACTTCACCTTATCACCATATGATGTTACAGAAGAACTTTTAGATTTTAATTGTTGCCCTGTTCTTTCTACTAAATCTGGATCAAAATATTCTGATTTTACTTCAGATATAAAAAGGATAGTATCGCCTTTTTTTACATAATCACCTTCTTTTACATACCACTCTTCTATTCTACCCGGTATTTGAGATTGAATAGTTTGTGGTCTTTGACCAGGTGTTAGTGTAGTTAAAAATCCTCTAGCATTAATTGTTTGCGTCCATGGTAGAAACAATACAACCACACCTACCACTGCAAAAGCGAACAGAAAGCGGTTAAAATGCTTGTAATGCCTTTGGTGATTCACTTTTTGAACGGATTTAAAACGCTCTATAGAAACCTTTTCGTTTAGTTTTTTATGAGATATATTAAGCATCTTTTCCTGCGATTTCGTTAATAATCTGTCCTTTATCCATGGTTATGATTCGTGAACATTTTTTGATCCACTTATCATTTTCACTTACTACAAGTAATGCCCACCCGTTAGATGAATCACTTAAAAAGTTTAAAATTCGATCTGCCTCTTCACTATTAAATTGATCTAATGGATCTTTTAGTATAAGTAATTTGGGTTTACGAACAATACTTCTTGCGAGCACAATCTTTTTAGATACGGTATGCGGAATCTGTTTTCCTTCGGGATATAAAATGGTATTTAAACCTTCTGGTTGCTTCTTTACAAATTCTGTAAGTCCGACTTTATCTAACGCCCAATATACTTGTTCATTGGTGGTATCTTTATCACCGAAAGTGATGTTGTGCAAAATAGTCCCTTCAAAAGGTGATTCTTCTGGTAATGACTGACCAAGATGTGAGCGATAGTAATTTAAATTCATCCCTTTTAAAGAGACTCCGTTTACATATACTCCCCCAGTATCTGGTTCAATAATTCCTGCAATAATACGTAACAAGGTATTTTTACCAGAGCCACTACTACCCCTCAACAAAATGGTGCATGTAGGTGAAATAGTTAAACTTAAATTAGAAATTATCTCTCTTTTTGGATCTGGCACGCTATACGAAATATCGCTTAGCTCTACTGTAAATGCTTGATTTTCTAAGAAGGGTTTTTCACCCTCTTGTGTTTCTAGTTCTTTATCTACTACCTGACCCATTTTCTCTAATGATGTCAATAAATCATAAAATGTCTCTAGCCCAACAATTAATTTTTCTACTGAACTAATCACCAAAAGAATAATAATTTCAGCTGCTACAAATTGCCCAATATTCATTTCTTGATTCAATACCAACAAACCACCAATAAGCAAAAGACCACCAGTAACCAATACCTTAAAACCAATCATCTGTATAAATTGAAGTACGATGACTTTAAAATGACTTTCTCTCGCATTCAAATATTCAACCACTAAGGTGTCATTCTTATCTAATGCGTGAGAAGTTTTACCTGATAATTTGAAACTAACAATTGAACGAGCAATCTCTTGAAGCCAGTGCGCTACTTTATATTTACTCTTAGATTCATCTAAACTGGTATCTAAACCTCGTTGTGCCGTAAACTTAAAAACCACATAGATTAATAGTAGTAACAGCATACCATACACAATGAAGAATGGATGATAAAAAGATAATAGCAATAAGCCGAAAACTATCTGTAATAACGCAGCAGGAAAATCTAATAAAACCTTTGATAAAGATTTCTGAATGGTCAAGGTATCAAAAAACCTATTCGCTAATTCTGGCGGATAGTAATTATGAAGTTCGCTCATCTTAATTTTAGGAAAACGGTAAGCAAATTCAAACGATGCCCTAGTAAATATCTTTTGCTGAACATTTTCTATAATTCTTATCTGCATCAGTTGAAGTATACCCACAAATGCAACACCTAAAGTTACCAATATTACAAGCACCACCCATGATGAGCTTATTTGCGCACCTTGCATTAAATTGATAATCGCCTGTATACCTAATGGTAAGGAAAGGTTTACAACACCAGCGAAAATGGCATAATAAAATACCTGAAACACATCTTTCTTATCAAGCTTTAATAGACCAAGAAAGCGTTGCCAAGCAGTTAGTATATTTTTATTCATCTAAGTTTTTGTTTAGTGTATTAAATACTAGGTGGGTTAAGTATTGTGTTGGTGTTACTGTATCGCTACAATCTGTAAGGGACGGAAAATGTTCTTTTAAAAAATGCTGATGTAATCCGTTTTCAAGAATGGTACTCGCTAAACTGGTAGGGTACTCGTATTCAGAATCTACCTCAGAAATCATCTCAGCCAATCTCCCTACAAGTCTTTTATATATGGAATAAAAACCTTCTTTATTTTCGGTATCAACC
Source organism: Maribacter aquivivus (assembly GCF_900142175.1). Lineage (NCBI taxonomy): Bacteria > Pseudomonadati > Bacteroidota > Flavobacteriia > Flavobacteriales > Flavobacteriaceae > Maribacter > Maribacter aquivivus. The sequence goes on from NZ_FQZX01000001.1 coordinate 494,128, forward strand.
TCTTTTGTGGTGTACGATTTTGAATATTCGTTAATGACAATCTTATTCAACAACACTTCATTGATATGCGAAAACGAAGAATCTTCTTTTACCTCTCTTGTTATAATTAAAATGGATTTAAGCAGCTTCTCTTTTGAACTTTTAATACTGTTTGTTGCAAATACAAGTTGATACTCCATCCAACCCCAATACCAAGATGTAAGATATAACAATAGCTTATGCTTATTTTCAAAATAGCGATATATAGAACTTTCATTAGACCCTATTTGTGCACCTAGCTTTTTAAAAGTAAAACTCTCAAAACCAATTTCATTAATCATTTGGATACTAAATTCAATGATCTTTTTGCCGAGACCAGAAGATTCTGGATCTTTTAAATAAAGCTTCTCATTAATTCTAATTTGCACACCTTGTAACAGCCTATCCATAAACCTCTTTAATAATTTGATTGCAAATATAATAGTATTACTATCACATTCTAATAGTTTAACATTTTATATAGATAGTTAAACAATCAATATGATTTGAAAAAATTGAATAACAGTTAACTAATACATCATACAAAGCACATTACATTTATGAGCAATGGCATCGATATCATCTTCAATTTCAATACTTTTGCCTGCAAATAATCTTACTATGGAACCTAACAGATGTGGCTGGTGCAAGGGCGATACGCTTTATGAAACTTATCATGATCAAGAATGGGGCGTTCCTGTTAAAGATGATGAACTTTTATTTGAATTTTTAGTACTAGAAACCTTTCAAGCTGGTTTAAGTTGGATTACCATTCTTAAAAGAAGAGAGAACTTCAGAGTTGCATTTGATCATTTTGATTACAAGAAAATTGCGAAATACCCTGAAACCAAAATTTTGTCTTTGCTACAAGATGAGGGTATTATTAGAAACAAATTAAAAGTTCGCGCTACAGTGACCAATGCTATTGCGTACCTAGAAATTCAAAAAGAGTTTGGTAGTTTCAGTAGCTATATTTGGAATTTTGTAAATAACGAACCTATTACAAATGAAATAGTAAATTATAAAGAGGCTCCAGCAAATACCCCTATTTCTGACACTATCAGTAAAGACTTAAAAAAACGCGGATTCAAATTTGTAGGTAGCACAATTATTTATGCTTTCATGCAGGCCACAGGTATGGTAAATGATCACCAATTAGATTGTTTTAGGTATAATCAAGTATAGCATTAATTACAACTAACATGAAAAATAATCTTATAAAAATTATACTCGTTGCTTGTCTATTTTGTTTTCAGCTGGGTCATTCTCAATACAAATATGAAAGAGAACATCGTATTCTCAAATCTCAATTTCCGGCTATTGCGATTTCTAGCATTGATGAAAGTGTAACAGATTTTAAGCGAATAAAATTCTACAAAGAAACCGATAGCACTAAAATTAACTATGAAGCCAAACTTAAAAAAGACAAGCTTTGGTATGGAATTAAATTTGATGAAGATGGCACTTTAGAAGCTATAGAGATTCTTATAAAAAGTACCGATGTACCAAATGATACCTATGCGAAGATTGAAGAATATTTGAACATTAATTTCACGAAATATAAAATTAAGAAACTAAAACAGCAATATCCTTCAAATAATGAAGCTGTTAAAGATACTTTCAAAAATGCCTTTCAAAATTTAATTTTACCATCTAACAACTATCAAATAGTTGTAGTAGGCAAAACCGATAAAGGTTATATAGACTATGAGATTCTATTTGACGCCGACGGAAATTTCAAAAAAAGTAAAACTTCTCTTCCTCCTAATTATGATCACGTTCTATATTAGAGTCTAGCTCATTTTAATCCTAATCTTCTTTTTAAGTACTTATTACACTCCATCAAAAAATAATACCACGCCGTATTGAGAACGAATAGTTACATTAAACTACAAAGCAAAACCTTTGTTCAGTAGTTTTCTTGAATAGCCTGGCATCTTACTTTAAAAACTTGATGAAATCTTGTCTAGAAATTTCTTGCGCGCCCATACTTTCCAAATGATTGGTATGCAACTGACAATCTATTATGCTATATTCCTTTTCTTGTAGCTCTTGAGCCAGTTTAATAAAAGCAAATTTTGATGCATTAGACGTTAAACTAAACATACTTTCTCCGCAAAAAACATGACCTAAATCAACACCGTACAAGCCACCCACCAAAGTATCGCCCTCCCAAACTTCGTAAGATTTTGCAATGCCTCTTTCATGTAATGCTATGTATGCATTTTTCATTTCATTGGTGATCCATGTACCATCTTGATCTTCACGCGGCACAGATGAACAATACTCTACAACTTCTTTAAAACAGGTGTTTTTAGTTAATCGAAACTGATTGTCACGAATAACTTTTTTCATACTTTTTGATATTTTGATGTGATCAGGATACAGGATCATTCTAGGATCCGGACTCCACCATAAAATAATAGAATCATTATCGAACCAAGGGAAAATTCCGCTTTGGTACGCCAAAAGCAGTCGTTCTGGTGAGAGGTCACCGCCAACTGCCAACAAGCCTTCTACATTGGCGCTATCTACAGGCGGAAAATTAAGTTCATCGGTCAAAAAGTACATGACTATTTGTGGCTTTTTAATTTTTACTCAAAGTAAAAAAAGGTCATAAAACAAAAAAACTTGTTTAACTATTTAAGCTAAACAAGTTTCTTATTATAAAGACATAACGCCTTATAAAATTTTCATTACAATTCTTAGAAAGGAAGATCATCGTGATCCTCTTCATTCAAATTATCTGCAGGCTCAAAAGCCTCCATTGGTGCTACTGGAGGTGCACCACCGGCTGGTGCTCCAGCAGATGCTCCTTCTATACGCCATCCTTGTATAGAGTTAAAGTACTTTACTTGACCTTGAGGGTTTGTCCACTCTCTTCCTCTAAGGTTAATACTCACTTTTACATCTTGCCCTACAGCATAGCTATTCAATAAATCACACTTATCTTGAACAAATTCTACCATGATGTGTTGTGGATATTGCTCATCTGTAGTAACAACTAATTCTCTTTTTCTAAACCCATTAGACCCAAAAGTTTGAGTTTCTCCTACCAATTTTACTTTACCTTCTATTTCCATCTTGAACTCTTTTTACAATAAAGTTCAAAAATACATAAAATGATGCGGTAATAAAACATGGTGCAACGATTACAGCACAACAATTATTCACAATTAGGGTTATCTTTAGTATTAGATAACTATTGGATGAACTTTATTCCTAAAAACAAAATTTCCAACATTTTTCTATTGATAGGCTCTTTCGTAGTTGTGAGTCTAATCTTATGGAATACCAATAGCTTTTTCAAACAATTTAAGGAAGAAGAACGCCTTAAAATGGAAATATGGGCCACGGCTCAATCTGAATTTTTACAATCTTCAGAAACCGTAGATCTAGGTAGCCTTCATTTAAAAGTTTTTCAAAACAATACCTCTACCCCAATGATCCTTATCAATAAAGATAAATCTATTAGGGTAAACAACTTTCCACCAAACAAGTCAAAAGACTCCGTTTACATTCAAAGTCAACTCAGAAAATTTACAAACGAAAACACTCCTATATCCATTGACCAGCAAGGAGAACATTTAGCGACTCTTTATTACGGTAACTCTGATGTTCTGACCAAATTAAAATTTTACCCCATTGCATTGCTCCTTATTATATTCCTGTTTGCAGCGGTGATCTATTTTCTTTTTAAAACCAATAAAGCTTCAGAGCAGAATAAACTATGGGCAGGTATGGCCAAAGAAACCGCACACCAAATAGGCACACCGCTTTCTTCTCTTTTAGGGTGGAACGAACTTTTGAAATCTGAAGATATTAACCCTAGTATAACCAAAGAAATAGAGAAAGATATTGATCGATTACAAACCATAACCGAGCGTTTTTCTAAAATTGGCTCTTTACCCAAACTTGAAGAAAGCGATATTGTAAAAGAAACCCGAGATGCCTTCGATTACTTAAAGAGAAGAAGCTCTAAACTTATTCACTTTTCTTTCAGCACCAAAGTAGACCACCTACCAGTTATGATGAACAGTTCATTATACAACTGGACGATAGAAAACTTGGTTAAAAACGGAATAGATGCTATGAGAGGCAAGGGTAGCATTGCCATAGAAATTGTTCAAGACAACAAATTTGTGAACATTTTAATAGCCGATACCGGGCATGGTATTTCTAAAAGCAACTATAATAGTATCTTTACACCTGGCTTTACCTCAAAAAAGAGAGGTTGGGGCTTAGGACTTTCTTTGGTTAAGAGAATTGTGGAAGAATACCACGACGGAAAAATTAAGGTGTTATCATCTGGAAAAGAAGGAACTATAATGCAAATTTCTTTAAAAGTGTCTCACTAATTATGGCTAAGGAAAAATTAGAAGTTATTAAGGAAGCAAATCTAAGTAATAACTGTCCTGAATGTTTTAATCAAGATTTAAATCTTACTTTCTATCAAAAACATACCTACGGTAGCTTCTTTCATAAAATTACAGGTGAATTAAGTAATAAATTAGTTTGTAATACCTGTCATTCTACAATTTACCCAGTAACCTGGACAGATGATATCGAACGCATGTTCAACTACTATCAAAAAACAGCTATACCTGCTAAAAAATCATCTAAACCAACATTGCTTTTTTATAGCCTTATTTTGGTTCTTATTGCGTTGGTAGCTGGTGCAGTATACTTATTTATTTCTGGAGCTTTTCAATTTTAGAACCGATTGCCCCTGCTAGTTCAACAAACTCTTCATTACTTAATTTTACCTTGTGTTGAAAAGTAGCGTCTTTCATTTCATTTAAAGGTATTAAATGAACATGCACATGTGGCACTTCTAAACCAATAACCGACATACCTACGCGCTTACAATCAACAGTTTCCTCTAATGCCTTACCTACTTTTCTAGAAAAAGACATTAACCCTAAATAGGTTTCTTCATCTAAATCTAAAATTTTATTGACCTCTTTTTTAGGTATACACAATGTATGCCCTTTTGCATTTGGGTTGATATCTAAAAAAGCTAAGAAATTTTCATCTTCGGCTACTTTAAAACATGGAATTTCACCATTTATAATCTTAGTAAATATTGTTGGCATAGTAATTCGTATTTAGTGGTAATAAAAAATCCTACCCTTTATTAAGGATAGGATTAAATATAGTTATATTAAAAATTTAAGATCTTGTAATTTCAAGAATTTCAAATTTAATAGCCCCGCTTGGCACTGCAATCTCTGCCGTGTCACCTACCTTTTTACCTAGCAACCCTTTACCAATTGGTGAATTTACAGAAATTTTCCCTGTTTTTGTATCAGCTTCACTTTCAGCTACTAACTTATAAGACATTTCCATGCCATTATTTTGATTTTTCAATTTCACTGTAGATAGTACTAAAACCTTTGAAGTATCTAATTGAGACTCGTCAATTAAACGTGCATTGGCAACAGTATTCTCCATTTTTGAAATTTTCATTTCTAAAAGACCTTGTGCTTCTTTTGCAGCATCGTACTCAGCATTTTCTGACAAATCACCTTTGTCTCTTGCTTCTCCAATAGCTTGAGACGCCTTTGGACGCTCAATATCTCGTAAATGATTTAGTTCTGCCTTGAGTTTTTTTAACCCTTCGACTGTATAGTATGATATGTTACTCATAACTTCCTCGTTTTATAAATAGACAAATCCTCTGCAATTGCCTGTTAATTCGGCTTTTTAAGCGAGGATTTAACACAAATATACATAATTTTTACGCACATTTGCTGAAGTTTTTTAAAACTAAATTAAAGCATGATGAAGAGATTAAGCATCGTAATTCTATTGATTATTACTGCTTGTAGCAATGACGGCACAAACAGAAATCCGTATTTACAAGAAATAGGTTTTCGTTTTGAAGCTAATTTAAATCTTCCTTCTTACAGTCCTCTTACAAATACAGGCAGTGCTGTTTATATTAATAGTGATCTTGCTGGTACTAGAGGTGTATTTGTAATCAACTCTGGCTTTGATCAATTTAGAGCTTTTGAAGGTAGTTGCCCAAATCATGCTCCAAACGACTGCTCAACCATGTCTTTTAGTGGACAAGTTGCCACTTGTTCATGTGATGATTACGAGTATAGCTTGTTTACTGGTCAATTATTAAATAGACCCGATGATGAAAATCGCTATTATGACATGCTTGAATACCGCGCAAGTTTTAGTGGCGGTAGTGTGGTAATATCCAACTAAACACTATTCTTCTGTTCTATACCTGTCCATAATTTCTTTGAATAATTCGCCCGTACTTGGCGGAGTATACGATATAGCATTTGCCCCAGCATCAATAGCTTGAACTATTGTTTCTTCGGTTTTACCACCAGTGGCAATAATGGCTACATTAGCATCTAAATCTCGTATTCTCTTAATTATTTCGGCGGTTTTACCTGCTCCTGAAACATTAAAAATATCAACTCCTGCGGCTAACCTTCCTTTAAAATCTTCTTTATCAGATACTACCGTAACCGTAACAGGAATATCTATCTTTTCTTTTAGCATTGTAATAAGGCTATTAGGGGTAGGTTTGTTTAAAACTACCCCTAAAGCACCTTGAAATTCTGCATGTATTGCCAATTCTAATGATCGTAAACCGGTTGTTAATCCACCACCTACTCCGCAAAAAATAGGCTTATCCGCAGCTAAAATCAATGCATTAGAAATTACCGGTTGCGGTGTAAATGGGTACACCGCTATAATCGCATTGGCATTCGTATTTCTAATAATCGCCACATCTGTACTGAACAGAAATGACTTTATTGATTGTCCGAAAACACGAATGCCCGAGCATTGCGAAATTACTTCTGGCACCGTTACAATGTTATTTCTTAACCTACTACCAAAAACCGGAATATTGCGCTCCATAACCCTGTATATTAGAGATCTAAATTAGATTATTCTTTTACGCGCCGTACTTTTTAAGTAAATATTTAAGACAAATTTGTAACAGATTACCGCAGAATCTATTCTTAAAAATTTACCGTTGCTCCCAATAAAAAGTTAGTACCAGCTTGTGGATAATAGCCTTGAACTTCAAAAGTATTACCTGGCGTAGACCAACTATCTAAATACGTATAACCATTAGACACATATTTCTCGTTTAAGATATTATTTACCAAACCAGAAAATACAATCGACTTCACAACGTTATTCATTTTAATTTCATAAGTAATGTTGAAATCGTTCGTGAAATAAGCATCTAATTTAGAAGCTTCCGTATCTGTATTACTTAAATATTGCTCGCCAACAAATTTAGAGTACAACGAAAGACTCATTGCATCGCACGGCATATAACTAATAATATTACCCGCTACCAAACCTGGTGAAAATGCAATATTCGTATCTCCTAAACCTTGCAACTCATCATCTCTGTCAATAAAAAAATCTTTGTTCTTATTATCACTGATGGCTATGTTAGGTCTTACACTAAATTTATCTCCCAACTTAATATTTGCATCTATTTCTAAGCCGAACCTATAGCTATCACCAACATTCTCTCTTAGTGGTGCACCTACATCATTCAACTCTCCTGTTACCACTAACTGATCTTTATATTTCATGTAGTAAAGGTTTGTATTTACCTGTACATTGGCAGATACGTATCTCCATCCTAATTCAAAATCATTTAATTTTTCTGGCTTAGGATTTCCACTTTCGTAATCATTTCTATTTGGCTCTCTATTAGCTACCGCATACGACAAGTAGAAATTGTTATTCGCATTTAAATCGAATGTTACACCTGCTTTTGGGTTGAAAAAATTAAACGTATCATCGACCAAACCTGTTTCATCACCATTTGCTTTGTAACCTACCGTTCTATATTGTAAATCTCCATATAACGACCACTGATCTGTTAATTGATAATTTGCTTTTGTGTACAGGTTAAAATCTGTCTTAGATGAACTATCATCATAGTAGCGATCTCTATAACTACTGTTACTTGCATATCTAGCCCAAATAACTTCACCAAAATGATCACCTTCGTATTTATTTAACCCACCGCCAATAATTAAATCCAGTTTGTCTTTCTTATAATTAACAGAAAAAACGGTACCATAAAAATCATTATCTAGCCAACGTCTTCTAATAAGGTCTGTGGTATTTACTTCACTGCCATCAACTATTATAGGTTCAAAACCATAGGTAGAAAAATCATCCGCCTCTTTATATTGCTCAAAGAAACCTCTACCTCTTGTGTAATGCAATGCAATATTGGTACTCCAGAAATCTGAAATTTGTTCATTCCATAATAGCTGGGCATGGTCTTGCTTATAATTATCTACCTCGTTATTATGAAATTGAGTATTACCATCTAAATCTGTATAAATACCTGAAGGATTAAAAGTTCTATCATCTTTTAAAGTCTGGGCATCTATACCGTACCATGCTTGATAGGTAACTTCATGACCACCGAATATTATTGCTTTTATCAATGTATTGTCATCTTTATAAGCCCCTTGCAGAAAATAAGAATCTAAGTCTGAGCGTGCTCTATCAATATATCCGTCAGATTTTATTTTAGACAATCTACCTGAAATTTCAACATGATCATTTAAAAGTCCTGTGCTAAATTTTAGGTTATTTCTTAAGGTACTATAGCTTCCAATAGAAGTTGATATTTGTCCGTATGCATCTTGCGAGAATCCGTCGGTCAATACATTTAAACTTGCCCCAAATGCACCCGCACCGTTTGTTGATGTACCAACACCACGTTGCAATTGTAAACTCTCTGTTGAAGAAGCAAAATCTGGCATGTTTACCCAAAATGTACCTTGAGATTCGGCATCGTTGTAAGGTATGCCGTTAATGGTTACATTTACACGTGTAGCATCACTTCCTCTTACTCGAATTCCTGTGTAACCAACACCCGCACCTGCATCTGTTGTAGTTACCACTGATGGTAAAAAATTCATCAAAACAGGAATATCTTGACCTAAATTTCGTGGCTTGATATCTTCTTTTGTAAGATTTGAAAATGTAACCGGAGATTGCTTGGTTACCCTAATTGCCGAAACGAACACTTCGTCTAGCACTACTTTTTTACCCTCTAAAGAGTCGGTTTCCTGTTCTTGGGCACAGACACCCATACTTAGCGCCAAAGACGCCGCAATTGTGAAAATAGATAGTTTCATTCGTAAAATAAATACGAATAAAAGGGGCTATTATTCTAAAGTTAAAATTGATTTTTGAGCAACTACGCTCGATTTCCAAAAGACTTCATGTGAAAAAAATAATCACATTACATCTTACTTCAAAAATTTAAAATAAACTTTTGAATTGTCCCTTGGCAGCATTACCTGCCCAGGTTCGTTGGGTATAATCTCAGCTTTGTTCTAAAACTAGAACTAGGCACCCCTTTGAGATGCCGCAAATGTAATGCACATAATTCATCTCTCATAAAGAAATTTAAAAAAATAACAATGTGTTTAATTAACATCATTTTACAACTTAACATCTGCGTTTTAACGTACGTATACCAAGCGTACCAATACTATACATGAAAGCACAAAAAAATACATTCACCCTTAAAATCACCATTAGCTACCTATTGCTAATTATACTAGGGGTTATAGCTTCATATTACATTTATACTGAGGTTCAAGAATATATTGCCACAGAAACGACCGATGAAAAAGACAGTAAGCTACTTAAAACCAATTCTTTTCTTGCGCAATTATATGAAGCCGAAAGTTTGTCTAAACTTGCATTACAAACAAAAAGCAAAATTAATTTTACGGCTTACGAAAATAAAATAGACTCCATCTACATCAATATTGAAGAGTTAAAAACGCTTACGGAAAGTGATTATCAACACGGACTTTTAGATAGTCTTAGCTCACTTTTAAGCAAGAAAGTGACGAATATTAATGCTATGCGCTCCATAAGATTGAATGACCAAACGGGTACAGCGATTAATTCTGCCTTAAAGGAGTTTGATAAACTTGAAGAATCTTTAGGAATCATTAAACCTAAAGATTTAGCACCAAATCTTGATGAGCTTTCACCCAAAGCCCAAGATGCTATTAAAAAAATGGCAGACTATCTAAATGCTAATGTACCAACAGAGAATAATCAGCAACAGAATGCACAAACTATGGACAGTGTGGTTCAGGTTTCTAAAAACCTATTAAAAGATGTGCAGCAAGAAAATACCTTAAAAGAAAAATCTTTGACCGTACGCGAATCGACGATTAATAGAACTGACATTGAACTCTCTCAGCAATTACGATCTATACTTTCATCTTTTGAACAAGAGATTATTATGAACAGTATAGCTACTTCTATTAAAAAAGAAACTTTATTAAAACGGAGTATTCGACTTGCTGTTATCGCTGCCATACTTGGCTTTTTAGTGGTGGCTATTTTTACTTTTATTTTAAATCGTGATTTTTGGAAAGCAAACGTATACCGTGAAAAACTCGAAAAAGAAAAGGCTTTTTCAGAATCTCTTTTAAAAAGTAGAGAACAATTAATAGCTACTGTTAGTCACGATTTACGAACACCCCTAAATACCATAAGTGGTTACGCCAATATTATTGAAGAAAGTGACAACCAAAAGAATAACAAAGAACATATTAGCCATATTAAATCTGCTACCGTCTATGTAAATAATCTTGTGAATGATTTGTTAGATTTCTCTCAGCTAGAAGCAGGTAAAATGGTTTCTAAAAATTCTACTTTTAGGGTGGATAAATTGATTGAAGAAAGCGCCAAAAATATATCATCTCAATACCAAGACAAGCATATTGAGTTAATTTTGAATTTGGATGATTCGTTAAAACATCCTATTATATCGGATGCTTTTCGTTTACGTCAGATCATTTCAAACTTATTAGGCAACGCTTATAAATTTACAGAAAAGGGGACCATTACATTGGCAGTGTCTATTATAAAATCTTCTAAATCTAACATTCTAAGTTTTAAAATAACAGATACCGGTATTGGGATTTCAAAAGAAAAACAAGAACTGATATTCAAAGAATTTACACAGGCAGAAAATGATACTGATAAAAAATATGGTGGCTACGGACTAGGACTTACCATCACCAAAAAGCTCACAGAATTACTTGGCGGGTCTATCTCACTAGAAAGTGAACTATCCAAAGGAAGTATTTTCATACTTAAAATACCCGTTGCGTTTGGAGAAGAATTACAAGAAGTTTCAAAGCTATCTACTGGTTTTAAAAATCTGAAAATGGTTGTATTTGATGATGACACCTCTTTTTTAAAGCTTATTGGCGAAATGCTAAAGTCTGAAGGAATTGAAGCTCGACTATTTTCTGACTTCAACGAATATAAACCTAATGAAAATTTCGATTTTGATGTGGTTTTGACAGATATTGAAATGCCTACGGTTACGGGTTATGAAATAGTTGCTCAGCTGAAAGCTGGTGAATTTAAAAATTTTAACAACCAACCTATTTTGGCAATGACCGGCCGACGCGATTTAACTTTAGAACATTTTACTGAAAAAGGTTTCTCTAGTCTTATTCGTAAGCCATTTTCTAAAACAGACCTACTACAAAAGCTACATGTCCTGTTAAATAATGCGGATGAAATTATCCCTACCGAAGAAACTCGCATAAACACCGATTCTCAGCAACTATATAGCTTAAATTCCTTAAAAATGTTTTTGGGAGATGACTATGATGCTATAGATGAAGTAGTACTCATTTTCAAAAAAGACACTGAAGAAAATGCTCTTTTACTCAGCACAGCGGTAGCTGCTTCTGATATTACACAAATAAACAAAGTAGCTCATAAAATGCTGCCTATGTTTCGACAATTAGAAGTTAAAAATGTAATTCCTATTCTGGAAATTTTTGAAGTTTTGAATATAGATACCTTAACTAATGATCAATTAAAGGCGAAACATATCTATTTACAAAGAGAGATTGAAAGCCTAATTGAAATGCTTTCAGAAGAAACATCTACAAATCCAAATCGTAATAATTGATTCTGTTATACAGTGTTTTTCTAGTTACCTGTAATAATTTTGCTGCTTTAGATTTGTTGTAATTAGTACGTTTTAAGGCATTTACAATTTGTTCTTTTTCAAAATCCGCTTTTGAAAGACTCCCTAATTCTACAGTTTCTAAAACCGGACTCATCAACTCTGACGGTAAAACCTTTGCTTCAACTTTATCTGTAGTCGATAACAGTACTGCGCGCTGAATTACATTCTGTAATTCTCGAATATTACCGGGCCAATGATAGGCATTGAAAATGTCCCAAACCTCAGCAGAAAAATCAACAATTTGTTTGTTCAACTTTTCATTGAACTTGCTTAAAAAGTGAGAAGCTAATACTGATAAATCTCCGTGTCTGTTTTTTAAAGCTGGGATTTGCAATGAAAACTCATTCAATCGATGATACAAATCTTCTCGAAAAGTACCTTTTTCAACTGCAGCCTTTAAATCTTCATTTGTAGCCGATAAAATTCTTACATCGACCTGTATTTCGCTATTACTACCTATTCTTTTTATTTTGCGCTCTTGTAACGCTCTTAACAACTGTATTTGATTCTCGTAAGAAAGATTACCTACCTCATCTAAAAATAAAGTACCACCGTTGGCAGCTTCAAAACTACCAACTTTATCGGCGACAGCACCGGTGAAACTTCCTTTTATATGCCCAAAAAATTCACTTGCTGCCAATTCTTTAGGGATTGCTCCACAATCTAGTGCTATATACGGTTTTTCGTTTCTCGTACTTTTTTGGTGAATGGCTTTTGCAGTAACTTCTTTACCTGTACCGCTTTCTCCAATAATCAAAACCGACATATCTGTTGGTGCTACCAAAACAATATGCTCTTCTAATTTTTGGGTTGCCTCGCTAGTCAAAATTAATTCTTGCGACGTAGTTGCTTCTTTAGCACCTTCTACTTTTTCTTTTGAATAAACAGGTTCTCTTGAAACTACTGGTTTTGAATTTAACGCACCATCAATAACCAATAACATCTGATCAGGAGTAAAAGGTTTAGAAATATAATCGTAAGCTCCCATTTTCATCGCCTTTACAGCTGTAGAAACTTCTGCATAACCTGTCATTACAATTACCGGAATTTCACCTTTTAGATTAGACACCAATTTAATACCGTCATAATCAGGTAATCGCAAATCTGTAATTACTAATTGAAAATCGTGTTCTTTTAATTGTTTTTCGCCATCTAACCCCGTATGACTTAATACCACATCATAACTATTTCTTGCCAAAAATTTTTGCAGCATTTGGGCAAATGAAGTATCATCTTCAATAATTAAAATTTTAGTCATAGACAGTTTGGTGTTCTTAGTATCTACGTAAAAATACCACAAGCCGACTACTTGTATTTTAAAATTATCATAAAGCTTTTATACATTCATTTAAAAAAAACATAAAAAAAAGGAAAGAATAGCATTTAGCTATCCTTTCCTGACCAAACCAACTTGAACAAACAAGTTTCTCTATAATTACATATCTATCCAATTACCTTCTTCATCTGCATACACTGTACCTTGTGTGCCATCTTCAAGAGATAATACTAGCTTATATTGCTTCTTTTCATTTGTGTATGCCTTATCTAAATTTGCCGTTGGAAAATTCTTTGATACCGCATCTGTTACTGCTTGTGGTACTTCTGCAACCGAAATCTCTTCAAAATCTTCTATTGCTATTGAAATCTCATTTACCTGGTTATGCTGTATTCCATTTGCTGAAACAATTGCCTCTTGTGCATTCATTGCAAAACCTCCTAATGTCATTGCTCCTAATAAAAATAAAATTCTCATATTTTCTTTATTTAAGTTAATAATACATATCAATACTATTAACAAAGAAAAAAGAGTGCCATAAAAAGAAATTATGAAACAGTATTTGATTATCAGTTACTTACGTTTGTATAATCTTTTAATTAGCTGAGTAAAGTTGTACCCACTTTCTACTACTGTGTAATTTTTACTCAATAAAGTTATCACTAAAGAATAACCTTAGAACATAATTGAAGACAAAAAAAAGGAGCTGCAAATTGCAGCCCCCCTCAAACCACCTATCAAACTCTTGTCTTAAAATTTTAAATCAACACCTCAATCAATTCAACAACAACTAAAATTGGCAATGCTAATCCGGGGGATTATTTCAAATACAATTATCTGGTGGCACCTTCATAGTTAACGGTTAGTGTTTACGCGAAAGTGATATTTTAATTATTTATTTCTCCAAACATAATTTTGATATAACACCTAATGAAAAAATCAAAACTGTGCTTAAGACTAAAATAAATACTAATGTGACCATTGTTTCATAACTTGCTTCACTTATTTAGACACAACATTTTCTGATAGGTCACATTTTAAATAAAAAAAAACCGCATTTAGCAGTTTTTTTTTATTTCAGCCTTGTAAAAAGACTATCTCTTATTGATCCAATTACCGTGCTGGTCTATATATACGGTCTTTCTTGTACCGCTTTTAAGCACCATTATTAATTTAAATTCTCCTTTATCATTTTTAAAAGCTCCGCCAAGTTTAGATGTTGGGTATTGCTTTAATATTTCTTCAATCACCGGTGGTGTTAATTCGCTCGATTTAATTTTTACGAATTCATCGGCCGTTTTAACTACAATTGCTGTTTCAATTATATCTGAACTAGTTTTTGCTGCTGCGTTAAACATGATTCCAAAAGTCAAGAATACTAATAATGCGTAATTTTTCATGCTAATAATTTTAATCGTTAATAACTCTAAATCTTAAAATACTTACGGAGTAATCTTACATATGGATTATCAGTTAACTAAATTTTAAATTTATAAATGCAAAAAAGCTGCCTAGGCAGCTTTTGACAATCAACTAACTCAAACTTATAATATCTACATTTCTAACCAGTTACCTTCTGCATCTGCATAAAGTACACTAGAAACTCCATCTTGTGTGGTAATTTCTAATTTATAATTATTTTCATCATCAACATATGCTTTGTTCAACATTGCACCTTCATAATCTGTTGCTAATGCATTTACAATTGGCGCTGGTAAATCTGAAGCAGCTACTTCTGTATAATCTTGTAAAAAGATATCTTCCATTATACCATCATGAAATATAATTGGAGTTGCGGCAGTACCTATTGTTAAACTACCTATGGCTAAAGCTGTGGCAAATACTAATTTTTTCATATTTCTATACTTTTAATTAAACATTCTTGAAAAGTATATTAGGAAAACTGTGCCATTAAAAATTCTATCCGTAAAAAATACACAAAATACTTAAAATCAGATAATTATGTTTACTTAGGTGTTTTATTCTTTGGGTAAAAATGTGTGTAAATAAAAAAAGTGTGTAGAAACTACACACTTTTTTATACTATACTATATCTTATTATCTAAGCCTGATGCGAATCTTTTAAAAGATCCACAACACTTTTTACAGGATTGAAGGTTACTAAGGGTACTTCTACAAAGATGGTATTCCAAAATGCCATAGCACCGTTCCATAAGCCAGGTAGCTCAAGAGCCTTTAATTCTTTACCGTCTTTAGTCTTACCAGTAATAAAACCTTGCTTTTCGTCTACAAACTTTAATAGATTGTATTTCTCACCTTTGTAATTACGAACAGCACAAACTAAATCTACCGGATTAAAATGGGTAGAATTCTTAAGAAGATCTGCTTGTTGACTATTATCCATATCTATTTGTGCTGATTCTATGATTTGTAAAGAAACTTCACCTTTACCATTGGTTACCCAAAAAGGACCACCTCCTGGCTCACCTTCATTTTTCACCATACCACAAATACGAATAGGTCTATTGACTCTATCTTTTAGAATCGCGATTTTATCAGTATTCGATTTTGAATCAAAGTCATCTGAGAAACGAACATTTAAATTTGTAACCAAAAAGTTTCTAACTTCTTCAATCTGCGCATCATCTACATCACCTTTATCCAGTAATGCAGCATATTCAAATGCTTTTTCTTGCTCTTTTAGAAGTACACCTGCCAAAACCTTTTTACTATCGGCAACCGCCTTGGCATCTTTCATTACGGCAACGTTATCAATATTCTTTATAAAAATAACATCAGCGTCTTGTTCATTTAAATTCTGAATCAATGCACCATGACCACCTGGTCTAAACAATACAGAGCCATCTTCATTTCTAAACGGATTATTATCCATGTCTACCGCCAAGGTATCTGTAGAAGGTTTTTGAAAAGAGTAATCTACATTATAGGTGATACCTGTATCGGCAGAAACTTTTGGTCCAGATGCTTTAAACTCCTCTCCAAACATTTCTTCATGCTGTTCTGAAATCGTAAAATGCAAATTTGCCTTACCGTTAGAACCTGCATATAATGCACCTTCTTTTAAATGTTCTTCAAAAGGTGTAGCTGCAGAAGATTCATATTTATGAAACGGTAATAATCCCTTTGGAAAAAAACCGTAGTTCAATGCATTCTCACCTAAAAGCTCAGAAATGAAACTAAATACCTTTTCTCCTTGAGAATTGGATTTTACAGCTATTCTATCCATCACTTTTTGATAAAACGGAAAACGCTTCAAGCCTTCAGAGAACTTTTTTATATCGGTATCATTAGTTCTTGACAAATATGCATCTAACGTTTCTTCAGCAGGGTTATAAGCCCCTAAAAAACTAAATAACGCTTTAAACATTCTAGAAGCTGCACCAGAAGCCGGTACAAATTTTAAAATATCCAGTCCCTTGAGTTTATAATCATAAAATGCAATGAGTTCTTTCTCTTCTGCATCAGAAAATTTAAGAATACCATTACCTATTACGGCGGCATTCTCTAATTGCACAAAAGGAATACCTTCTTTGAACGTGTTGATATGACCCAACATTTGCTCTTTAGAAATTCCTTTTTTCTCTAATTGTTTTAAATCTTTATCTGTAAGTTCAATCATTTATGTAATAAGGTATCTATATGGTTAATGGCTTTTTGTAAACGTTCTTTTTTGTTCCCCTTCAAGGTAATAAAATTTTTACCGTATTTTTCTAAAGTGTCCTTAAAATAATTAAACATTTGCTCTCTTTCATCTGGCTTATCCCTTAAATCATCTGCTTCCCAAGGAATATCTATATAGGTCAACAAATAAAGATCATATGTATTCTCCAAGGCATACTTTTCTAATATTGGATCACAATCACCAATGTAATATGCCTCTGAATATACTTTGGTCTCCAAGAGATCGGTATCGCAAATAAGAATATCTGTAGCTTTTTTTGTCAAATTATTCTCCATTCGCATTTGCCCCGCTGCAATAGGCAACAAATCGTGCGGTTCGCAAGTTTTTCGCTCATTGTTCCATTTATCCTGCAAATAGTCCCTAGCATATTCTGGCACCCAAACTGTATGATAATGCCTCGCCAATTGCTCTGACAAGGTTGTCTTACCTGTAGATTCTGGACCAAAAAGAACCACTTTTAAGACATCTGAAGGTTCTTGTCTGTATTTTTCTTCCATGCATTATACCCGTAAAAGGCCAATATTGTAAAAATGAGATACTGAAAACTAGTAAACGTAAATCCTTTATAAAAGTATAACGGGATCGATATTAAATCTCCAATAATCCAATATATCCAATTTTCTACTTTCCTCTTGGCCATCAGCCACATACCCACAAAAAATATAGCTGTTGTTATGGTGTCAACATAAGCCGTCCAACTATTCCATTTATCAAAAACTTGATACACGGTAAAAACAAAAATGATGGTACTTATAAAAATGATAACCGAGGTGATATTTTCCTTTTTGGTTACTCTTGTAATTGGCGTGTAATGCTCTGCATCTACTTTTCTTGTCCATATATACCAACCATATAAACTCATTATAAAATAGTAGGCATTAATCATCATATCGCCCAATAAACCCCACTTTAAAAGTAGGTAAACAAATATTGAGGTACTGATTAACCCTGTAGGGTACACTAGAATCTTATTCTGTTTAGAGAACCATACTGAAAGTAATCCAAAAATGACCGCTACAATTTCAAGAATAATATCTAGTGTATCATAATCGGAATATTGACCAAAGAGATAATCAAAAATGGGGCTCATAGTCGCTTCTATCAGATTTAACAATTTTCATGAATAAGAGCCCTCGATCCATCAACTCAAATGCTGTTTTAATTTCAGTATTCAATACTTTCATTACTTCATCATAAGAACCATAAACCTGGGTGCTCAATGGATTCTCGAGTACCGTTAGTCCACATTCTCGCAGTTTTTTTATGAAATTTATAATGTGCTGTTCAAAATCGTCTTGCAATGGCGAAAATGTCAATTCTACTGATATATCCATATAAAATACGCTAACTATTATTTTTTCTATTCTTTATCTCTTGTGGCATAAACGCAGGTAAACTCTTCAAATTCTAAAAATCGTATCTTATAATTGGACAAATTTCCTTGAAAAATAATCTGAGCGGTAGTCCTATTAGCATCGAACTTAAAGTCTTGCACATTAATATGGTGTAAAAAACTAACACCCCTGTGGCCATAAATTTTATAGAGCGATTCTTTTGCTCCCCATACAATGGTCAACTTTCTAACCACTGCCGCTGTATTCGCTAGCGTTTTATACTCCTCAAAAGGGGTGAATTTATGTGCTATACGCAAAATTTTATCGCGCTGCATTTCTATATCGACACCTACATGTTCGGAAAAACTAATGATGATACCCGTAAAATTATGAGAATGTGTAATGGATATAAACTTGCCATCTTTTAAATGGGGTTTCCCGTTTTCATCATAGATTAAATCAGCATCTGTATAATCATATTTGGCAAGTAAGTGCCTAATACTCAAGAACGCCTTACGATGAAGCTCAGATTTCATTCCGTCAAATCGATTTTGACAATATGGTGTGAGCTCAATACCTGTCCAAAGGTTTTCTTCTGTCTCTTCAACCTTCCAAATTGCTAAGGAGGTTTCTTCATTTACTGTTATAGTTTTGTAAAGCGGCATGGGGTTCTTAGTGTTATTCGTACCTTTGCACGAATTAAAAATTGCTGTACACAGATTAACGAAAGTATAAAATAATAAAGATATGAGCACGAAAACTATTCCGTATGTGCCTTATAAGGTTAAGGATATATCCCTTGCTGATTGGGGAAGAAAAGAAATTGAATTAGCAGAAGCTGAAATGCCAGGTTTAATGGCACTAAGAGAAGAATATAAAAATGAGCAACCTTTAAAGGGAGCTCGTATTGCTGGTTGTCTTCATATGACAATACAAACTGCTGTACTTATTGAAACATTGACCGCTCTTGGCGCAGATGTTACTTGGAGTTCATGTAATATTTTTTCTACTCAAGATCAAGCTGCAGCAGCTATTGCCGCTACAGGAGTGCCTGTTTACGCTTGGAAAGGAATGAACGAAGAGGAGTTTGACTGGTGTATTGAGCAGACATTATTCTTCGGTGAAGACAGAAAACCATTGAACATGATCTTAGATGATGGTGGTGACCTTACCAATATGGTATTGGATAAGTACCCAGAAATGGCAGGAGAAATTAAAGGTCTTTCTGAAGAAACTACAACGGGAGTTCACCGTTTATACGAGCGTGTAAAGAAAGGAACTTTACCTATGCCAGCTATAAACGTTAACGATTCTGTTACTAAATCGAAATTTGATAACAAATACGGGTGTCGTGAAAGTGCTGTTGATGCTATTCGTAGAGCTACAGATACAATGCTTGCCGGTAAAAAAGTTGTTGTTGCTGGTTACGGTGATGTTGGTAAAGGTACCGCAGCTTCTTTTAAAGGTGCAGGTTCTATAGTTACTGTTACTGAAATTGATCCAATTTGTGCATTACAAGCTTGCATGGACGGATTTGAAGTAAAGAAATTAGAAACTGTTATTGGTAAAGCTGATATTGTTATTACTACAACCGGAAATAAAGACATTATTAGAGCTGAACATTTTGAAGCCCTAAAGGATAAAGCTATTGTTTGTAACATTGGTCATTTTGACAATGAAATTGACATGGCGTGGTTGAACAAAAACCATGGTAGCACTAAAGATGAAATTAAACCACAGGTAGATAAATATACTATTAACGGTAAAGATTTAATCATTTTGGCAGAAGGTAGATTGGTAAACTTAGGTTGTGCTACTGGTCATCCTAGTTTTGTGATGAGTAACTCATTTACAAACCAGACACTAGCTCAAATAGAGCTTTGGAAAAATAGCGCTAACTACGAGAATGATGTTTACATGTTACCTAAACATTTAGATGAGAAAGTTGCAAAACTTCACTTATCTCGTTTAGGAGCTGAACTTACAGAGTTAAAGGATTACCAAGCCGATTATATTGGTGTAACGGTTGAAGGTCCTTTTAAGCCTGAATACTACAGATACTAAAACATTGATTTTAGAAACTAAAAAAGTCCTGATTTTCATCAGGACTTTTTTTTGTTTTACACTTTTTTCAGATTAGTTATTTTCTGCTAACATACCATCTAAATAGTAGCAATCTGTTTGCTCTTTAATTTGAGCTAAACCTTCTTCTTTAGAGCTTAACGGATTAATTTTAACCTCTTTTCCGTTTGGCATATAAACGATATAAAAACCTTCTTCAAAAGAGGACAATTTTATAATCTCCCCATTTGGCCTTACAGCATTCCATGACTTTTCACTTGGCTTATAAACTAAATCAATTTTCTTTCCTTTTTTAGGTCCGTCAACTACGGTTACCTGCATTCTATTCTTAGTAGCGGTCATTTCAAAAGTGTTACCGTCCCTTTCTACCATTTGAGTCTCTGACTCCCCTTCTTCCATCGCAATTGGGTTAGACCCACCCCAAAATTCTATTACGTTGAAGATAACTGCATCCCCTAGAAAGAATAAACCATAAACTGGAATTATATTCAAGCCCCAAAATACCAAATTGTTTACAAATTTACTTTCTGAAAGTCCTTGATTCCAGTCTTTTAAATTATTGAACGCACTAAAAGACCCTAAGCAACTAGAGAATAATAATGTACTTGCCATTGCAACACAGATAATTGATTTTTTCATGATATGATTATTTAGAATTAGTTCTGCAAAATACCCGAAGACCAACAGCAAAGCTTCTCTTATAAATTTTATTATTAACCCTATTGATGCTAATGCCCGCACATGGCATTAAATGATTGTTAAGCAGTCCAACTTTTTATTTCAAAATTCATAGTTTTAATTCTTTATTGGAAAGTTGGTCTTACACTATTGCTTTTCTATTAATTAAATTAGAAATTTTTTATGATATTATTTGTTGACATGGATGAGGTAATTGCAGATACCTACGGCGCCCATATTGAACTTTACAATGCAGAATTTAATGGTGAGCTTACCAAAGATTTATGTTCAGGTACAGACGTTTGGCGCATTGTTCCAGAAGCGCACCAAGAAAGTGTTCGTAAGCACGCTACAAGAAGAGGGTTCTTCAGAAATTTAAAACCTATTGCAGGCAGTCAAGAAATATTATCTAAACTTGCGGACAAACATGAAGTCTATATCGCATCTGCCGCCATGCAATTCCCTAACTCTTTAGAAGAAAAAAGCGAATGGCTAGATGAGCACTTTCCTTTTTTACCTTGGCAAAATAGAATTCTTTGCGGTCACAAACACATTCTTAAAGGAGATATACTTATAGACGACAGAAGTTTTAACTTAGAAAATTTCGATGGTAGAAGCCTACAATTTACATCGCCACACAATGTAAATACCGAAGGATTTGAACGTGTGAATACGTGGTTTGAGATTGGAGAAAAATTATTGTAACCCCAATCTCTTCAAGTCATAAAAGTAAAAGTTCTTTTCGTCGTTCATTGCGACGAAAAGTCCATTTTTGAATGTATCATTTAACGGCACAGTTACTGCCTCACAACCATCAGTTTCGGTGGTAGAAAGATTCACAGCATTAATATAGGCATTGGTTTCCCTATCAAAAATATTGAACTCGCCCTTCTGCTGGTTAGACACAATTAAATAACCATGTCCATCTGTGTAAGATGCAATAGCAATACCTTCTATATCTTCATCAAAATATTCACCACCAAAACAAGATATCTCTTCATTCCCCATACTAGGTTCTGCATAGTATTTTTTAATGCAGACACCTTCATCAGAGAAATAAACAAAACCATTTTCATCATCTACAGCAATGGCCTCAATTTCTTTGACTCCGCTAAACTTGCCAAATTTTCTAACATATTTGGAGGATACACCAAAACTATCAGCATTAAGAGCATACTGGTACAGATAACCATCTGCAGGACCAGTTTTTCTACCTACAATAGCATATACAGTTGCATCCTTGGGTGACTTATATAAACTTACCCCCATTGGCAATCTATTCTCTTCTAATTCCTCATCTTCAAACACCTTAAAACCACCACCATCTAAGGGCTTCATATCTGGCACAGAAAACATTCTTATTTGCTGTTTCTCACGCTCTGTAAAAACCAAAATATCGGTTACTATAGAATCATTCAACTGAAAGCCATATTCAATATCGACATTGTTTGGGCGTTGAATATCTCTAATAGTTTTGTCCTGAATAATTTTTCCGTTCAAATCAAAAGCATAGATAGCACCATTCGTTTTTTTATCGGTTCCAAAAACAATACTCTCAGCAGGATTTTTAGGGTTAACCCAAATAGCAGAATCATCGGTATCGTTCAACGTAAATTCTGTGATAACATCAGGTGTGATTTTTGGTAACCTACTTTGTCTGCAAGAAATCATTACAATTGTAAGCACTAGTAAATATGATAAATTTTTCATTTTTAATATTTAACGTGGGTACTGAATTATTTTTTAAACAGGTCGTATTTTAAGCCTAAGCTAAAACGCTGTCCATAAAATTCGATTTGCTGTGTACGCTCTTTAACTCCTTGAAAATAACGCAATGGCTGATTGGTTATATTATTTAAATCTGCATACACACTAAGATTTTTATTAATCTGAAAAGTAGCATTAAAATCTAAAAACATTTGAGTATCGTAGTACCTATCTTCAAAATCGTTACCGCCGATTTCATCAATATAACTATCAGAAAAATTTGCCGATAATCTTGCACTGAAATTTTTATCTGCATAACCTAAAGACCCATTAAACATATTGGGTGCCGTATTTGGTAAATCTAAATCGCTACGCTCATCGCCATCTTCATTTCGTATACCATCGGCAGAAGATGATAAGTAAGTGTAGTTCAAATAAAGACTAAAGTTTCTAGCAAAACCTGGTAGAAAATCTAACTGACGCTGAAATGCAAATTCCATCCCAAAAATTGTAGCGCTATCGCCATTTAATGGTTGAAAAACATCATAGCCTTCTGTTCCTGCACCTAAATTATCATCTGGTGCCTCATATATAAATGTATAAATGAATTCATCTATATTCTTGTAGAACAAACCTCCAGAAATTAAACCTACACTTTCAAAATAATGCTCTGCCATAAGGTCAAAATTCATAGATGTAGTTGGGTTCAAATCTGCATTTCCTAAAACCAATTCTTTGTCCTCATTAATTACTTCTGCCCTTGGAATTAAATCTTGATAATTTGGTCTTGCCAATGTATTGGTCCATGCAAACCTTAAAATGGTATTTGTAGATACATCATATTTTAAATGCACACCAGGTAACACATTTGTATATGAATTTTCACCAATTACTTCTTCTACCAGCACAGCCTCATCTATACCAGCATCTTCATCTTCCTCTATATAAATAACTCTATTACCCTTAGATTCCAGCTTCGTATTCTCTAATCTCACCCCAACCAAAACACTAAATTTTTCAGATAGCTTCTGATTTAGCATAATATAACCAGCAAGCACATCTTCATTTACGTTAAAGTTGCTTGGCGCAAACTCATCTACAATTAACTCGCCATCTGCAATATTCAAATCTAAAGCACCTAGCCAAGCCTCACTCGCAAATGAACCTATTTGATATTGACTCCCTGCCAAATAATCTGGGTCACTATAATCTTTTACGGGTACTGTCGCCAAGGTTGGAAAATCATCTTCTAAATCAAATTCATAAAAATTATTATCCCTTAATTTGGATTTAAATCTACCTCTTGCACCAAATTTTAAGCTGCCTTCACCTTGACTAAAAATATCAGCTGGAATTTCGAAATTTACAAATACGTTTAAATCTTCTTCTTCTGTATACTGATTTTCTTCAGTAATCTCACTATACTCGAAATTTTCTAAAGCAGCATCTGCCGTATTTACTACCGAATATCTTGGATACCTAGAATTTAATACATCATTATTAATACTATATTCAGATTCAAACTCTGCATAACGCTCATTTAAACGCTCTTCAGATGCTTTAGCAAAAGAAGTCATCCAATCTACTTTTAAATTACCCCAAAGATGATTTCCCCCTAAGCTGTAATTTTGCATTCGTTGATCTTCCAAGCGGCGATTTTTATTTCTACCACTATCAATACCACCTTTAGATTGTCTTTTGACTTCTACAGGGAATCTTGTAGGTACACCGTCGGTTATAATAAAATCGCTTTCTTCAATATCTTCTGCATCTAAAATCTCATGCTCTAAACGAAATCTGTTTTCACGATCATCTCTCCAATTATACATTGTTTTTAGAAACACAGTATTATTAGCGTCGAATTTATAATCTAAATTTGCCGAAAAACTACGTCTTATCCTCTGTACCAAATATTCTCGTTGCTCATATACATTTACATAAGGATCAACATCTACTTCTTCTAAAATTGGTTCTCCATCTCCATCTTCAATTCCAGTATTATATTCGAACTCATCTGTCCACTCTGCCTCTACATTATCAGAGCCAAAATCGTTATCATTACCAGAGACTGAAATCATCCAACCAAACTTATCATTTTTACTGCGGTCACCTAAAAGAACCGAGCCATTTAAAATGGGTTTATCTGTAATGAAATTAATACCTGACCCCAATGTTGCAGAAAGTCTAAAACCTTGCGGAGATGTTCTTGTTATCAAGTTTACAGAACCACCCAATGCATCTGCATCCATATCTGGTGTAACCGCTTTACTTACTTCTATAGATTGAATCATATCAGCAGGTATCAAATCCATCTGAACATTTCTGTTATCGCCTTCAGCAGAGGGTATTCTGCTACCATTTAATGTCACGGAATTTAATTGAGGTGATAAACCTCTAACAATTACATTTCTTGCCTCACCTTGATCCATTTGCATGGTTATACCAGGAATCCTTTTTACCGCATCTCCAATATTTGCATCAGGAAATTTACCTATTTGATCAGTTGATACTACATTGGTTATATTCAAATTGGTCTTTTGGGTATTCAAGGCTTTTGACTGACCACTTAACCCATAAGCAGATACCTCAACACCTTCAAGTTCCACACTTTTCTGTTCTACAGATAACCTAATACTAACGGTTTGGTGAGCAACTACGGTAACTTCTTGTGATAAATCTGCATATCCTAGGTAAGATATTTTTATAGAATAGGTGCCTTCTGGAACATCTACTATTGTGAATTTCCCATCAAAGTCTGTAATTGAACCTTTTGACAATGAAGGGATAATAGCATTTGCCCCGGGTAAATACAATCCATTTTCATCGGTAACGACGCCCTGAATGTTACCAGATTGGGCAAGTAAAATAAAAGGCAAGAATAAGAGCAAGAAGAATAATACTGGTTTTTTCATTTTCTATGTGGTTGTTATTCGGCCACAAAGAAATTAGAAACGAGTTGAAATAGTGTTGCCTTAATTTTAAGGCTATTTTAAGATATCTTGAATTTTAATAGATATTTACATTAAGTTAACCCATTGCTAACAAAAAAACCCTCTTCATTGCTGAAGAGGGTTTTTTAAAATAAGATATTAAAGCTTATGCTTCAAAAGGCTCAATGGAAACAAATGATTTTCCACCAGCTTTTTTAGTAAACTTTACTAAACCATCTACACGTGCGTGTAAAGTATGGTCTTTTCCTGCGTAAACATTTTCACCAGGATTGTGTCTTGTTCCTCTCTGTCTAACAATAATGTTACCAGCGATTGCAGCTTGACCACCAAAAATCTTAACTCCTAATCGTTTTGATTCTGATTCTCTACCGTTTTTCGAACTACCTACACCTTTCTTATGTGCCATTGTCTAAGGTTTTAAATTTTATTATACTTAATGGGTTAGCTTATTTAGCTACACCACCATCTAATTCGTCTTGCCATTTTTGTAACTCGTCCCATTTACCATCAGCAGCTAATTGTGCTTGCTTTGGCCAAGTGTCAGTTACGTGATTTCCACGAACGTCAGCAATAATTTCAGAAATTTTAGCTGCGTCTGTTTTTGCTAATTCAGCAAAAGTAGAAATACCTGCATTGTTTAAGGTCTCAGCGATTTTTGGTCCGATACCTTCAACTTTTTTCAAGTCATCAGCTTTACCTGTAGCTTTTTTAGCTTTTGGCTTAGCTGCAACTGGTGCTGCTTTTTCTTCAACTTTTTTAGCCTTTGGTTCAGCTTTTTTAGTTTCAGTTTTTTTAGCTCCTTTAGAAATAATTGACTCGATTACAATCTCTGTAAGAGACTGACGATGTCCATTTTTCTTTCTGTAACCTTTACGTCTTTTCTTATGAAAAACGATTACTTTGTCACCTCTTAGGTGTTTAACGACTTTAGCCTCTACTGCGGCTCCGTCTATAGCCGGGGCGCCGATAGTAACGTTCGATCCATCAGCCAAAAGAAGTACATTGTCAAAAGTGACTTTTTTACCTTCTTCTACCTGTAAACGGTGAACGTACACTTTCTGGTCTTTTGCAACTTTAAACTGCTGCCCTGCCATCTCTACAATTGCGTACATATTGTTAAATGTAATGATTAAACCTGATGGATTTTTTCCATAGGCGGGTGCAAATATAGATCTTAATCGTGAATTTACAAGTGTTTTTTACGAATTTTACGCGCTCTTCATCCTTCTAGTGTTCGAAGTCTTAAATAGTTGCATAAAAGATAGTGTCAATACTAAGCTTGTCGTAAAACCCATTACTGCAACCACTAAAAATACAATAGCTTCAAAACTACGATAAGTACTTGCCCATTTTGTAGATAGTTCCTCTAAAAAACCTGGTTGAAGCTCGGTGGAATATAATGTAAAAAATAGCGTAAATATTAAAGTTGCTACACCACCTGTTATTAAACCTGCCATAAAACCGCCAGCATATGTGAAATCATTCGCCTTTTTTAATTTGTAATACTTAATGGATTCATAAATGGCAAAGCCTGTAATTACTGCATTAAAAAGACTATAAAATACATTTACATGTAGCCCAAGTAATGACAAAATTAAAAAATAAGCAATCAAAGAACCACTGGCAGCGACGCCAAATCTAATTGGTAGAGCATAGTTATTCATAACGAGTATATTTTTGTTTAGACTTTTAAGATAAACAATAAACAACCATTAATTGAATTTTATCTGTTAAAGAATACTTATATTGAAGATTGTTCTTACAAAAAATTATTTTTTATGTAACATTTTTGTAAAGTCATATACTAACTAAACAGAACATTAGACACTAACCTAAAACAGTTTAAATGAAAATGAAATTACTACTGGTTTCGGCTATATTCCTTTATGGTTTTACCGGACTCGCACAAGAGGTTGCCTACGAAGAGTACAACCTTGAAAACGATTTACACGTTATTCTACATCAAGACAACACCGCCCCTATTATTTCCATCTCTGTATTTTACCACGTAGGATCTAAAGACGAAGACCCACAAAGAACAGGATTTGCACACTTTTTTGAACACCTACTTTTTGAGGGTACCGAAAATATTGAAAAGGGAGAATGGGACAAGATAGTATCCGCAAACGGTGGGTCAGGTAATGCCACTACCAATGAAGATAGAACTTACTACTATGAAGTTTTTCCTTCTAACAATTTAGAATTAGGTCTTTGGCTAGAATCTGAAAGAATGCTTCACCCTGTTATTAACCAAAAAGGTGTTGACACGCAAAATGAAGTAGTCAAAGAAGAAAAAAGACTTCGCGTTGATAATTCTCCTTACGGAAAATTCATAGAAAACATTAAAAAGAATCTATTTCAAAGCCATCCTTATAAAGAAACTGTTATTGGAAAAATGGCAGACTTAGATGCCGCTACTCTAGATGAATTCAAAGCTTTCCAGAAAAAATTCTATTCTCCTAACAATGCCGTTTTGGTTATTGCAGGAGATTTTGAAACCGAAAATGCCAAAAAGTTGATTTCAGATTATTTTAAGGATATCCCTAAGGGAGCAAAAATTACAAGAAGCTTTCCAAAAGAAAATCCTATCACAACAGAAATTAATGCAAAGGCTTACGACTCTAACATTCAAATACCGGCTTCTATGATTGCTTATAGAACTCCCGGCCTAAAAAATAGAGATAGCCAAGTACTAGAAATGATTTCTACCTATTTATCTGACGGTCCATCTTCAAAACTTTACAAGAAAATGGTAGATGAAGAAAAACAGGCATTACAAATCGGTGCCATACCGGTAACCTTAGAAGATTACGGTATGTATATTGTTTTTGCACTTCCGGTGGGTGAAACTAGCTTGAGCACGCTTAACACTTCTATTGAAACTGAAGTTGAGAAATTGAGAAATGACCTTATTTCTGAAAATGATTATCAAAAACTACAGAACAAGTTTGAAAATCAGTTTGTAAATAGCAATTCTAGTATTGAAGGTATTGCAGAATCTCTTGCTGAGTATTATGCACTTTATGGAGATACATCTCTTATCAACAAAGAAATAGAAGTTTACAGATCTATTACAAGAGAAGAAATCAAAGAAGTTGCCAACAAGTATTTAAAACCTAACCAAAGGTTAGTATTAGAATATTTACCTGAACAAAATACTGCAAACTAAAAATGACTATGAAAACTACATATATATTATTCTTAACATTATTCTCGGTAATTACTCTACAAGCACAGGTAGACCGTTCAGTTATGCCAACACCTGGACCTGCGCCTGAAATTAACTTGGGAGAACCGCAATCTTTCAACCTCAACAACGGATTAAAAGTATTGGTAGTTGAAAACCATAAACTACCAAGAGTATCTATGCAATTATCAATTGACAACCCGCCAATTTTAGAAGGTGACAAAGCTGGCACAGCTAGTTTAACCGGCAGTCTCTTAGGGCTAGGATCTAAAAATATAACAAAGGAAGCCTTCAATGAAGAAATCGATTTTTTAGGGGCTAGACTATATTTTAGTTCTCAAGGCGCTTATGCACAATCGCTTTCTAAATACTTTTCTAGAATGATGGAGCTTATGGCAGACGCGGCTATAAATCCGAATTTTACTCAAGAGGAATTTGACAAGGAAAAGGATAAACTTATTACCGGATTAAAATCTGAGGAGAAAGTAGTTTCTTCGATTTCTAGTAGAGTTCAAAGGGCTTTAGCCTACGGCAAAAATCATCCTTATGGAGAATTTACTACCGAAGAAACCGTAAACAATGTAACCCTTGGTGATGTCGAAGAGTTTTACAGAGAATATTTTGTACCTGCAAATGCCTATTTAATTGTAATTGGTGATGTGAATTTTGAAGAAGTAAAGACTTTGACAGAAACTTATTTTACATCTTGGACGAAAGCCGTGCCACCAAGTTTCTCTTATTCTCAACCTAAAAATGTACCAAATACGCAAATCAATTTTGTTGATATGCCAAATGCCGTACAGTCAGAAATTACTGTACAGAATATTGTAAACCTAAAAATGAGTGATGACGATTACATTGCTGCATTATTAGCCAATCAAATTTTAGGTGGTGGTTCTGACAGTAGAATAAATCTTAATCTTAGAGAAGACAAGGGATATACTTACGGTGCATATTCGTCTCTTGGAAATGATAAATACGGACCATCTAGATTTGCCGCTTCTGTTGAAGTAAGAAATACGGTTACAGATAGTTCAGTTGTACAATTATTAAAAGAGATTGAACTCATTAACACACAACCTGTAAAAGACGAAGAACTTAAAACCACAAAGGCATTATATGCCGGTAGTTTTATAATGGCTCTAGAAGACCCAGAAACAATTGCTAGGTATGCTTTGAACGTTGAGAAAGAAAATCTATCTAAAGATTTTTACAAAACATTTTTAGAGAAACTAGATAAGATTAGCAAAGAAGAAGTAGAAACAGCTGCTAAAAAATATTTCAATGTTGATAACGCCAGAGTAATTGTCGTTGGTAAAGGCAGTGATATTCTTTCTAGTCTACAAAATATAAACTTCAAAGGAAAGAAGCTTCCCGTGCTTGCTTACTCTAAAACTGCCGACAGAGTTGAAACTCCAGATTACAATGCAGCTATACCTACAGATGTATCTGCGCAATCTGTACTTGAAAAATATATTGAGGCTATTGGTGGAAAATCAAAACTAGAAGGTGTTAACACGTTAGCAATGATGGCTGAAGCAGAAATGCAAGGCATGAAGCTTAATTTGAACATCAAAAAAACATCTAGCGACCAACTAATGCAAGATGTACAAATGATGGGTAATTCAGTTAGCAAACAAGTACTTAATGGCGATAAAGGATATATGATCGTACAAGGGCAGCGTAAGGATCTTGCTGGTGAAGAAATAAAAACCTTTAAAGGTGAATCTGCTCCATTTTCTGAACTCCAATTATTAAGTGACAACACCATTACTTTGGAAGGCATGGAAATGGTTGGTGATAAAAATGCCTACAAACTTAAAGTTGGCGAAAACAAATCTGCTTTCTATGATGCCGAAACCGGACTTAAGCTACAAGAGGTGACAGTAACTGAAATGCAAGGCCAGCAAATTGCAAGTACTTCTAATTTTGAAGATTACAAAGAGGTAGCTGGTATATTGTTTCCTTATAAAATAATGCAGACTGTTGGACCACAATCCTTTGAATTTATAGTTTCAGAAATCAAAGTAAATGATGGCGTATCGCCTGCTGATTTTGAATAACAATAATTTATTATAAATAGAAAAACCCGCTAAATAGCGGGTTTTTTGTTTTTCAATTTCTAGGTCAAGTTCTTATCCTATTTTTCTAATTGTTGCTTCTCCAAATATTAATCCTTTATCTACTTCTGGGTTACCAGTATAATTAATATTTGTTTCTCCATAGCAGGTTACTTTCAACCTTTCAATAACATTTACCCTAAAATTACTTTCGCCATAAGCGGTAATTTTAGTTTCATCTGCAACCATACCTTCTGTATTTACCTCACTCTCCCCATATGCTCTAAATACTTGACGCGCCACATTACCTTCACCGATTTCTAAATAGCTACTACCATAAATTGCTACTGTTAGTTCATCTATAGAAACTGAATCAAAATACACTTTTGCCGCTCCGTATAACGACATTTTAAAATCATCGGCATTGAACAGATTTTTACATCTTACTATCTCTTCTCCCCTAATAGATAGATTTTCTAGTTTTCTATAAGTAACCGTAACAGAAGCCATAGTGCCATTATAAATTGATTTGCTGCCGCGCCATTTATCAGTTGAAATGCGTTCAGATTTGGTTACCACCTTAGCACCGTCTAAGTATAACCGCAGCGTTCTACCTTCTACTTCTACATTTATTTTATCTAACGATATTTTTGCATTATCAATAACAACACTTTCTTCTTCGCCTTCAACAAGATTTAATTCTATATGCGGACTAACAATTAGTTTATCAAAAGATTTTACATTGAATGTTTTTTCTTGAGCCTGTAAACTACCTATAACAAAGGTTACTGCGAGTAGCGTAAATATGATTTTTTTCATGATTATCGTTTTTTCGATTAGTTCTATACAAAGACAACCCTAAGTCAAGTTTGTTACAGTAAACCGAATTATTTTTGAAGAACTATTACTTTTTTTCTATTTACTAGCCAAACACCAAATAAGATGATGAGTCCGCCTAGTAGCTGTAGAATACTGATATTTTCGCCATCTAAAAACCCCCATAACACCGCCACAAGAGGAATCAAATACGTTACAGATGCCGCAAATACAGGACTAGATAATTTTATTAATTTATTAAATAGAATATTCGCCAAAGCTGTACCTAAAAAAGCCAATGCCATAATATACCAAATAGCCTCATGCATAGCACTATCGCCCGCAAACTGCTGAAACACCCCTGTATAAATCAATATAATTAATGCTGGTAGAAATGCCACTCCAAAACTTGCCGTCGTTACTGCTAACGGAGTTAAATGAGATAAATACTTCTTAATGATGTTGATATTAAAAGCATAACCCAATGCAGCAACAATAATAAATAAGGAATACCAATAATTTTGGTTCACATTATCATCCATACCCGCAGCAATAAGAACTATAGTACCAAAAAGACCTATTAAAACCCCTAAAACTTGTCTCCCTTTAAGCGAAAGTCCAAAAAGCGCTATACCCACCAAGGTGGTAAACAAAGGCGCTACAGAGTTTAAAATAGACGTAATTCCACTACTAATTTCCATTTGTGCCAATGCAAAGAAAAAAGGAGGAAAAAATGAACTACACAACCCTGCGATAGCCACCCATTTCCAATCGGTCTTTGAAAGGGTTTTTAAAGATTTAAAACCAAGTACAAATAACAATATAGATGCAAATACGATTCTTAACCCACCAACTTGTAGTGGCGTATAACCAACTAAAGACCGTTTAATTAATATAAAGGAAGAACCCCATATAAGTGACAGAACAACTAGGTAAATCCACTTTTGATCTATATTCTTCAATTTTTTTTAGTTTACAGCAAAAGTGGGGTTTTTTCTAAAAAATACACCTAGTTACAGACTAATTTTTACTGCTGATTAGATAAAGCATTTTACATATTTGGTATCTTTACATTATAATAACGTTTACGCTAACAACGTAACCATCAATACAGTGTTATGAAATTCAAAGTATTATTTCTATTTGTGACCATATTCACACTGGCGACCAATGCTTCTTTAGCTCAAGAAGATGCTACTTTACCTGCCGAAATTGAAAGTAGCTTTTCAAGTACTATTCTAGTTGGTATAGATGGTATGGCTTGCCAAGAAGGTTGTGCCGATAAAATTTCTTCTAATTTAATGGAGACCGAAGGTGTAGTTTCTTCAGAAATTAGTTTTGAAAATAAAAACGGACTAATAACTTTTGACCCTACGATCATTAGTATTGAAGAGGTAAAAGCTGTTATTACCAACACCAAAGTTAAAGACTACGTTTACACCATAAATGCTATTACTACAAAAGACAACTAAAATGAAAAATATACTTTACACACTTGCCATAGTCTCATTAATATCTTTCAGTTCTTGTAAAGAAACCAAGAAAGTAGATGAGCCTTCCAAAATGGAGCACGTAATGAGCATTCATGATGAGGTTATGCCAAAAATGGGAACTTTAGGAAAGTTGGTTGGTCAATTAAAACCAATGGCAGATTCTTTAGGAGCCGAGTCTGTTGAGGCAAAAGCAATGAAAGACCTTCAAGAAGCCAATAGGTCTATGATGGATTGGATGCAAGGTTTTGGTGATCGCTTCGATTCAGAAGAAATAATGAACGGTAAAGAACTTTCTGATGAAAAGAAACAGTGGCTAAAAGAGGAAGAAGATAAAGTTCAACAAGTAAGAGAGAACATTAATTCTAGTATTGAGCGTGCTGAAGAGATTCTAAGCAAGCAGTAAAAGCATCATATTCTAAAAAGGTAAATTAGAAAGATCTACATTACCACCAGATATTATAATACCAATTTTTTTATTCTGAAAAACTTCTGGCTGCTCTTTTGATTGTTTCAAAACTGCAGCCACAGTTACCGCACTAGAAGGTTCTATGATAATTTTCATACGTTCCCAAACTAGCTTCATCGCAGCAACTATCTCATCTTCGGTAATTCTAACGATACCGCTCACGAGCTCCTTTATTATTGGGAAATTCTTATCTCCCAACATTGTTTTTAATCCGTCTGCAATGGTATTTGTTGTTTCATTACTTTCTATTTTACCGCTTTGTAGAGAGCGGTATGCGTCATCTGCTTCAAACGGCTCAGCACCATAAACTTTACAATTATTTCCAAAATATGAAGCTGCCAACGCAGAACCTGCAATGAGACCGCCACCACCTACTGGGCAAAATATAAAATCTAAATCGGGTTGTTTTTTAAGCAACTCTAATGCAGCAGTACCTTGCCCTAAAATAACATTGATATCGTTGGATGGATGCACAAAAGTAGCTCCTGTCTTCAATCCTATTTCATCAGCAAACGCTTGCCTTGCTTGAACGGTTGGCTCACACTCATATATTTTACCACCATACTCTCTTACTCCAACTTTTTTGACTTCTGGCGCTGTACTTGGCATTACTATATGCGCTGTAACACCAACACTCTGCGCCGCTAATGACAAAGCTTGGGCAAAATTACCGGACGAATGTGTTACTACTCCACTTTTCTTTTGCTCTTCTGATAATTGTAAAATTGCATTGGTAGCACCACGCATTTTGTATGCGCCTGCCCTTTGAAAATTTTCGCATTTAAAAAATACTTGAGCACCAACCTCTTTATCAACTAGTCTAGAAGTTAAAATAGCTGTTTTATGAACAAATGGAGCTATTCGTTTATGACAATCTAAAAGGTCTTGTTTTGTCATCATACGGCTTTATTTTTTCCAACGAAGTGTTTCTATAATTCCCCTGATGTCATTCTGAAGATATGAAGCTGCTGGTAGAATGGAGTCATAATTCGGTTTTGTATAAAAATATACAGAACCCGTTAAAAAGTGTTCAGTACTATCGGTGACGTAAAACTGAGATTGCGAAGCTGCATTACCCTGCACCTCAAATAAAGAACCATAAATTTTATTATCAGGATTTACGTACGGCTGCTCTACAATGTTATCCGCTTTTGCAGCATGTTCATAGCTAAGCCTTTTAGAATCGTTAATTAATTGATCCAAATTACCATCAATCTTTTTATAGCTTAGAAAAATAGCACCTTTCATTTCAGGATATGAGATGGTGTACGCTTTATCGCCATTCAACTCTGCATTTGCTAATTGATTGTATTTAAAACTAAAGTTCTCTGTTTCTAAATCTGCTAATTTACCCTGAGGATATTCCAACCGCATTTTAGCCTTAGGTTTAGGAAGTGTAGGTTCATCATTACAACTAACCATCAAAAGAAATACTACTAAAAATCCAACGAACAACTTACTCTTCATGTGGCAAGGTTACTTTTATTTGTTTTAATCTTTTTTTATCCATTGCTTCTACAACAAAGGTAAAAGACTCAAATACTATTTTCTCTCCACGTCTTGGAAAACTTCCTGCCTTTTCTAAAACAAAACCAGCCAAGGTTTCTGACTCTCCTTTATTCTCTTCAAAGATTTCACTATCCTCTAATTTAATAACTCTATAAAAATCTTTAAGAGGCGTTTTTCCTTCAAAAACATAATTGAAATCATCTAATTTCGAAAAAATTAAATCTTCATCATCAAACTCATCACTAATATCACCTACAATTTCTTCAATAATATCTTCTAAAGACACCAAACCAGAAGTACCACCATATTCATCTACAACTATAGCCAAGTGATTTTTCTTCTCTTGAAATTCACCCAATAAATCATCTAATTTTTTATTCTCAGGTACAAAATAAGGCTCCCTGATTAAGGTTATCCAATTAAAGGTTTTTCGATCAAGGTAAGGCAACAAATCTTTTACATATAAAACACCTTTTACAGTATCTATGTTCTCTCCAAAAACAGGAATTCTAGAATATCCGTTCTTCTTTATTTCTCCTAAAACTTCAAGAAACTTCATTTGCTCATTAAGAGCAAAAATATCTATTCGAGGTCTCATTACCTGCTTGGTATCTGTATTACCAAAGGTTACAATACCTTCTAAAATCTTTTTCTCTTCTTTAGTAGTATCGCCATGAGAAGTTAAATCTAATGCCTGTGACAACTGATCAACACTTAAACTTGATTTCTGCTTACCAAGCTTGTTGTACAAAAACAATGTACCAGAACGCATTGGCAAGCTTAGTGGTGAAAAAATAAAATCTAAGACACGTAACGGATAAGCCATTAAATGCGCAAAACTCATTCTATTTCTGTTGGCATATACCTTTGGCAGAATTTCACCGAACATTAAAATAAGAAAAGTAGCCACCACAACTTCTAAAAGAAACCGCTCTGAAAGCACACCAAACCATATTCTATTGATATTCGCAAAAAGAGTATCGCCTATGATACTAAACAATAACACCACACCAATGTTAATAGCATTATTTGCTATTAAAATGGTAGCTAATAATTTTTTTGGACGCTCTAGAAGCTTAATAAGAATTGAACTTTTAGCAGATTTTTCATCTTGCAGCTCTTTAATCTCAGTTGATGAAAGACCAAACATAGCCACTTCTGCTCCAGAAATAAGTGCAGAGCAAACAAGTAGTACACATAGTACAACTATATTCATTGCAAAAACACCGTTCACAACTAATGTTGTCATTAATAACGGTAAGGGGTCTGGGTCCAATAGTTGTTATTTAAATTTTGTTAAAACGGTAAATCATCATCCTCGTCTGGACTTGCAGGTGCAGGTGCAGACGCTTTAGATGGCGCCTTATTTTCAATACTTGCTGGTTTCTGAACACTTGGAGCAGAACCACCATTGTTTTGCATACCTTCTTTCTTGGTAGTCAAAAAAGTAAATTCTTGTACATGTACCTCAGTTGAATATCTGGTATTACCATCTTCACCTTGCCATTGACGATTTTTCAATCTGCCTTCTACATATACCTTATCACCTTTACTTAGATATTTTTCACAAATTTCAGCAGCTTTATTCCTAACTACCACATTGTGCCAATCTGTATTTGTAACACGTTCACCAGTAGATTTATTGGTATAGGTCTCATTTGTAGCTATTGGAAATCTACCAATACTACCGCCTCCTTCAAAATAATGCATTTTAACTTCATCACCTAAATGCCCAATCAACATTACCTTATTTAATGTACCGCTCATAACTTAAAGATATAAAAATCAAAAGTACTAAAATTTAAATGCTTTGATAAAATCTGCGATTAAAACTGGCACCGGAAAATCACTTATTTCTTCAACAGGAATCTTATTTGCAAAATCATCATTTATATACACCAACCAGAACTTTGTATGTAAGTGTTGATGCGATAATTTGTGAACGATTGCATTTACATTGTATGCTATTACTTCGTTAGACTTCATATCGCCAAGCACTTCTTTATACCTTATAGAAATATCATCTATTTCTAATACATCATCTGACTCAAGTAAAGGAAACTGCCATAGATTCTGCCAAATACCTTTACCTATTCTTTGATGTATACTTGTGAATTGATTTCCATCGGCATCCTTATATATAGGTATAAGATAATTGAAGTATCGATTACGCACTTTCACCTTCTTTAACTTTACTGGTAAAGTATCTACCAAGCCTTTTTCTAGAGCTACGCAACTATCATTTAAAGGACAATGTAAGCATAAAGGCTTTTTTGGCGAGCACTGGATGGCTCCAAACTCCATAATACCTTGATTATAATCTCGAATATTAGCGGGATCCATGACTTTTTGAGCCAAGCTTTTAAAATATTTGATGCCTTCAGTACTATTAATAGGAGTGTCTATACCATAGTATCTAGAGAGCACTCGATACACATTTCCGTCTACCACGGCTTGCGCTTCATTGAAACAAATAGACGAAATGGCACTTGCGGTATAGTCACCGACGCCTTTCAGTGTTAAAAGTTTCTTATAATTATCAGGAAATTTTCCATTATACTGCTCAACCACCATTTTTGCAGCTGCATGAAGATTTCTAGCTCGTGAATAATACCCGAGTCCTTGCCAAAGTTTTAAAACTTGCTCTTCATTTGCACTGGCAAGATCATAAACTGTTGGAAAATTTTCTACAAAACTCAAGTAATACGGGGTTCCCTGAGCTACACGCGTTTGTTGAAGAATAATTTCTGATAGCCAAATTTTGTATGGATCAGTACTCTTGCGCCATGGTAAACTGCGCTTATTTTCATGATACCAATCTAAAATTTTACTCGAAAATGACATGCTATTCTATACTAAGTGATAAAAGTAGCAGTTTATACACTTAAAATTAACCCATTAGAAAGAAAGATTGAATTTAATTTATATATTTGCAACCCGAAAAAACATACAGAAAATCTAATATTGAAAGATGACGAAAGCGGAAATTGTATCGAAGATCTCAGATAAGCTGGGAATTGAAAAAGGAGATGTACAGGCAACTGTTGAATCTTTTATGGAAGAGGTAAAAACATCATTAGAAAGTGGTGATAATGTTTACCTAAGAGGTTTTGGTAGTTTTATCATTAAAACTAGAGCCGAAAAGACCGGTAGAAATATTTCCAAAAACACAACTATTAAAATACCCGCTCACAACATTCCAGCATTTAAGCCTGCAAAGGTTTTTGTAGAAGGAGTTAAGAGCAACGTACACGTAAAATAATTAATCTTAAAAAAAGAACTTTATGCCAAGCGGTAAGAAAAGAAAGAGACATAAGGTAGCTACACACAAGCGCAAGAAGCGTAGAAGAGCTAACCGACACAAGAAAAAGTAGTTTTAATAACTACTTTTTCTTTTTTTAAAATACGTTCATTGACATAGAGATCCAGAATTCGGATTTCGGCAAATACATAAGTATTTGTCTATGGTATTGTTTAATCAGTTCGTTCCCTATTTTAATAGGCGAAACGACTAAAAATATATTCAGGTGAATAGAGAATTAATCGTAAGATCTAGTTCCCAATCTGTTGACTTTGCCTTGTTAAAGGACGGAAAACTCACTGAACTGCATAAAGAAGAAAATAGTAACGACTTTTCTGTAGGCGATATTTTTCTTGCCAAAATCAGAAAGCCTGTTACCGGGCTTAACGCAGCGTTTGTAAACGTTGGTTATGAGAAAGATGCATTCTTGCATTACCACGACCTTGGTCCGCAGTTATCTTCTATGCTTAAGTTCATTAAACAAGTGAGTACAGGAAAACTAAATGATTACACTTTAGGAAATTTCCCGACCGAGACCGATATTGACAAAAATGGTGTTATTACCGATGTCATAAAAGCGAACCAATCATTATTGGTTCAAATTGTAAAAGAACCTATATCTACTAAAGGACCAAGAATTAGTTCTGAGCTATCAATTGCCGGACGCTACTTGGTAATGGTTCCTTTTTCTGACCGAGTATCCGTATCTCAAAAGATAGCGAGCAAGGAAGAAAAAGACAGGTTAAAAAGACTAGTTAGAAGCATTAAACCTAAAGGTTTTGGTGTTATCATTAGAACAGTCGCAGAAGGACAAAAAGTTGCA
This sequence comes from Maribacter aquivivus, assembly GCF_900142175.1. Lineage (NCBI taxonomy): Bacteria > Pseudomonadati > Bacteroidota > Flavobacteriia > Flavobacteriales > Flavobacteriaceae > Maribacter > Maribacter aquivivus. The sequence goes on from NZ_FQZX01000001.1 coordinate 533,533, forward strand.
GAACTGGACAAAGATCTAGAAAACTTGCTGAACAAATGGACAGCAATGTGTAAAAAATTACAACGTGCTCAAACACCATCAAAAGTATTTGTAGAACTCAATAGAGCATCTTCTATTTTAAGAGATGTATTTAATGATAGTTTTACCGGAATACATGTAGATGACGACACCTTATACAATGAAATTAAGGATTATGTGTCGGAAATTGCTCCTGAAAAAGAGAGCATCGTTAAGCACTACAATAACACCAACGTACCTATTTTTGAGAAATTTGGTATTGAAAGACAAATAAAAACGTCTTTTGGCCGTACTGCCGCAATGAGCAAAGGCGCCTATTTAATTATAGAGCATACAGAAGCACTTCATGTAATAGACGTAAACAGTGGTAACAGATCAAATAAAGCCAAAAACCAAGAAGACACTGCCCTAGAGGTAAATCTTTTATCCGCATCAGAAATTGCAAGACAATTACGTCTTCGTGATATGGGCGGTATTATAGTTGTAGATTTTATCGATATGGTAAAACCACAACATAGAAAAAGGCTATTTGAACATCTTAGAGATGAGATGAAAGATGATCGTGCCAAGCACAAAATACTACCTCCTAGTAAATTTGGTTTAATTCAGATTACCCGACAAAGGGTACGACCTGAAATGAATATTAAAACAACAGAAGAGGACCCTAACAATGCAGGGAAAGAGGTGGAAGCACCTATTGTTTTAATAGATAAAATTACATCGGACCTTGAAAAACTCCTTAAAGGACCTGCAAAAGACAACAGTATATCACTAAATATACACCCGTTTATAGCAGCCTATATTACAAAAGGTTTTCCATCAATGAGAACAAAATGGTTCTTAGAATACAAAAGATGGATTAAAATTCAGCCGCGTGATGCGTATACGTATCTTGAGTATCGTTTTAAAAACAAAGACGGCAAAACAATATATTAATGAAAAAAGCGATTTCCTTACGGAGTCGCTTTTTTTGTTGCCAAAAATGAATGAAGCACATTAACTAATCTTAACCATTTCAATTGAAGATGAAAAAATATCTATCTGTATTTCTATTGACTTTTTTGAGTTTCAACACCTTTGCCCAAATTACTTTTGAACCAGGCTATATTATTGATAATTCTGGAGAAAAGATAAATTGCCTTATTAAGAACAACGACTGGAAAAACAACCCAACAAAATTTGAATATAAAACTGATTCAAATGCTGAAGTACAAGAAGGCGCAATCTACAATATAGCCGAGTTTTCAATTGACAACGGAAAAAAGTATGTTAGAAAAGAGATAAAAATAGATAGGTCTAAATCGATTCTCAAAAGATTAAGTAAAATAAAAGAAGCTGAATTTACTTTAGAAACTTTATTTCTTGAACAGTTAATTGAAGGTGATGCAAATTTATTTTACTATGAAGATAGTAATCTCGTAAGATTCTTTTACAACATAAACAACGCTCCTACAACACAATTAGTTTATAAAAAGTATCTGACTGAAAACAATCGTATTGGAGAGAATACTGAATATAAAAAACAGTTGTGGGACGATTTGAAATGTGGTAATTCTTCTCTTAACGATGTTAAATCTACTGATTATAAAAAGTCAGAATTACTTTCGTTTTTTACTTCATACAATCAATGTAAAAACCCTAGTTACATAAGCTCTACCACTTCTCAAAGGGATAATAAAGACGTATTTAATCTAGGTATACGTGCTGGTTTAAATTCCGCCTCTATGGATTTTAAGTCACCTCAATCAAGTACTAATTTCGAACTAGAAAACAACTCAAGTATAAGATTTGGTGTCGAACTTGAAGCTGTTTTGCCTTTTAATAAGAACAAATGGTCTTTATTTATCCAACCAATGTATCAAACATTTGAAGGTGAAAAACAATTGGAATTTCAAAAAGTCTCAGTAGATTACAAATCAATTGAAACCTCTATAGGAATAAGACATTACTTTTTTCTAAATTCCGATTCTAAAATATTTTTAAATTCTGCATTTCAAATAGACACGGCTTTAGATTCTAAGATAGATTTTGAATCTAGTAGCGATTTTGAAATTGAACCCCGTACTTCTTTTAATTTTGGATTAGGTTTTGCTCACAAAAATGCTAGTATTAAATTAAACTATAATCCTAGAAGAGCACTGCTTAGTAATTATTCAGCTATTTCATCTGATTACAAAGTACTATCTATAGTACTTGGATATAACTTTTTTTAAACGCGAAAAGTTACTGTTGGTTTATTACTTTTGAGACGTATGAACCAAAAAACTAAAGGCTATACTGTACAGGAAGCTACTAAAAAGATAGAAAGTTATTGTGCTTACCAAGATCGCTGCCATAAGGAAGTGGTTGCGAAATTGAAAGACATGGGTATGATTCCATTAGCAGTAGATACTATTATAGCCCAACTTATTGCAGACCGATTTTTAAATGAAGAGCGCTTTGCAAAAAGCTTTGCCCGTGGTAAATTCAACATTAAAAAATGGGGAAAGAACAGAATTGTCAGAGAATTAAAATTTAGAAACATCTCTAAATACAATATCACCATAGCGCTAAAAGAGATTGAACCTGAAGCATACTTAACTACTTTAGATGATTTAGCGAATAAAAGATTGCAACAGATTACTGAAACCAACATTCAAAAGCGCAGAAAAAAATTAGCAGATTATCTTTTATACAGAGGTTGGGAGAGTCATTTGGTGTATGAGAAAACATTTGAGCTTATAAAATAACACTCATTCAATCTCAGTTTACACTTTTTGATTTTTGTTAGTTCTAGAAATGGCTTCCCTATTTTTCCAATCTATCCAATCTTGCCCTTTTAACTTACGCATTAACACATCATAGTAACGCATTATTAGAATGTTGTACGATGCTTTTGCCAAGTTTTTAGGATTACGCGCTAATCCTCGTAAACTCATTGAAAACCCCGGTGTGTTGTATTTCATATAATGCCAATAACCTTCTGGCATATATAAAACCTCACCGTGTGATAAAGTAGTTTTAAATCCGTTCGCATTTTTCAAAGCAGGCCACTTAACATAATCAGGATTCGAAAAATCTATACTCTCATGTGTAATTAGCGAATGCGGAACCTTATAAAGGTTCTCCGTTTCTGACTGTGGAAACAATATCACTTCCTTTTCTCCATTGAAATGAAAATGAAATATATTCGCCAAATCGATGTCGTAATGCATAAAAGTGTACGAGTCTCGTCCTCCGAAAAACATCATTGGCACACCTTTTAAAAGCTTTAATCCAAAATCAGGAAATCTATAATCTTTCTGTAGTACAGGTACTTCCTTTAAAATATTCCAAAGAAAAATTCTATACTTGGTAGGCTCCTTTTTCAAAAGATCAACATATGCTGCCATTTTCATTTTGGCATGTGGTTCATTAAAACCATCTTTATGCTGAACTGGTCTATCATCATACAAAGGCACGGTTATATCACCAGCTACTTCTTTAATATAGTCTAAACTCCACTTGTTATAAGCAGGCCAGTCTTCAATTACCCGTTCTAATACAACAGGTTTTTGAGGCTTCAAGTAGTCGTTAATAAAGTTGTCCTTGGTAATATGTTTTACCCTCGGAATATCTGCTAACTTCAATTACACATGGTTTTTTAGGGAAACCAAAGGTAATTAACGATACCAAAACAATTTCTTAAAAAAGTATTAATGTGACCTTAGTCAATAATTTTAGCCTTCTGCTTCGCAGTTTCATTACGTTCAATAGAATGACCTGGTCTAGACCATTTTGGTTTTTCACCTAAAGATCCAATTTGAGAATCTTCTGCTTCTACCGTTTTAGGCTGAGATACCTTGGTAAATGGCTTTTGTGGATTTAAACCTAACATTTTAAACATCGCCATATCCTCATTTACATCAGGATTCGGAGTAGTCAACAATTTATCGCCAGCAAAAATAGAATTTGCACCAGCAAAGAAACACATTGCCTGCCCTTCTCTACTCATTTCAGTTCTACCTGCAGATAAACGTACTTGAGTTTCTGGCATTACAATTCTTGTAGTAGCTACCATACGAATCATATCCCAAATAGAAACCGGCTCAATATCTTCCATAGGCGTGCCTTCTACAGCAACCAATGCATTGATCGGCACTGATTCTGGTTGCGGATTCAATGAGGTTAAAGCAACTAACATACCTGCTCTATCTTCTAACTCTTCACCCATACCAATAATACCACCGCTACAAACGGTAACATTACTTTTACGAACATTTTCGATAGTATCTAAACGATCTTCAAAGGCACGAGTAGAAATTACATCTTTATAATAATCTTCTGAAGTATCTAAATTGTGGTTGTAAGCATATAAGCCTGCTTCTGCTAAACGTTTTGCCTGATTCTCGGTAATCATACCTAACGTACAACAAACCTCCATATCAAGCTTATTAATGGTGCGTACCATTTCTAACACTTGATCAAATTCAGGACCATCTTTTACATTTCGCCATGCAGCACCCATACATACACGAGAACTACCTGATGCTTTTGCTCTAAGCGCTTGAGCTTTAACCTGAGAAACAGCCATAAGATCATTACCTTCAATGTCTGTATGGTAGCGAGCAGCTTGCGGACAATACCCACAATCTTCTGGACAACCGCCTGTTTTTATAGAAAGTAAGGTAGAAACTTGAACCGTATTTGGGTCATGATTTTTTCTGTGCACAGTTGCAGCTTCATAAAGTAGCTCCATTAAAGGCTTATTGTATATTTCTAAAATTTCTTCTTTTGACCAATTGTGTCTTGCTTCGCTCATATAATCTTAGGTTGTTACCAGGGTTCAAAAATAACTGAATTTAAATTGAAAAAATAATTGGTAGGTTTTAAAAAAATTACCACACCGCTACATCCGTTATGTTTTAGCTTAGTTTATCCGTTTTTACTTACTAAAATACTCACTGCATTACCACCAAAACCAACTGCGTTCACCAGTATTTTTTTAATATTTCTATTATTAGGTTTCGCCTCAATAAAAGGCACCGAAATCATCTTATCATGTTGTAACATTAAAACCGCCAATTCTAAATTTAGCATACCTGAAGTGGCGAAAGTGTGACCTATTTTCCATTTATTGGTAGTCAATTGAGGCTTGTGATTTCCAAAAACTTCTTGAATGGCATTATATTCTGATGAATCTCCTTTAATAGTGCCAGGCGCATGCATTACAATTGCATCTACCTCAGTAACATCTAAATCGCCTAAAGCCATTTTCATAGATTTCTGAAAACATACGGCATTAGCTGAAATAGAAGTATTATGTTTCAATATTTCTGTAGCATACCCTACTCCATCTATTATTGCCAAAGCATTATTTACCACTCCTGTTTCTAAACAAGCAACTGAAGCAGCTTCACCCAAAATCATTGTATTATATTCTTTTTTCAGGTTTAGTGCTTGGCAAGGGTAACTTCGGCTTCGCTCAATTACCGAATCAGAATTTGAATCGGGTGCTTTTGCGTAAATTTTTAATGCCTTCATTTGGGCAATGGTGAAATTGGTCAGCGGAGCTTCACTGGCACCTACCAAAAACTTAGTTGCCATTCCGCTACTGAGCCAAGCCACGCCGTTCAATACCGAATGCAAACCTGTTGAACAGGTTATGGAATGAGATATTTCTGGTCCAGTGGCTCCTAAATCATGAGAGACCCATGAAGAAATATTACCTAATGTGGTTGTTGGTGAGCTTAAGGTTGATGAAATACCAGTATCTAAATATTCTTTATGATATTGCTCAAATAACTTTGTTGCTCCACGAGACGACCCCATGTTAATTCCGAATTCAGCTGTGTTTTCCCAACCCGATCGCTTCACTGCATTTCTTGAAGCTACCATTGCGAAAAGCACACTATCATCTAATTTTTTGTATTTACTATCAGACAATCTAAGTTCATCTACTTTTAATCGTGCAGATGATGATAATGGCGCTACCCAAGATTTACCTTCATTCTCTTCAACCAATGAAAAGTAATGTTCGTTATTCTGATATGCCATCCAAGTTTCTTCTAATGTGCTACCTAAAGGTGACACAGAAGCTATGGCTGTTATGGATATTTTCTCTTTCAAATTCTAATCTAAAATGTATCTAAAGCCTCTGTAATGGCTTCGTAAATTTTCTGTAGTTGAACATCTGTAATTATGTAGGGTGGCAATGTATAAATAGTATTACCTAAAGGCCGCAACAAAACCCCTCTTTCTAAAAAGAAGTTATATAGCTCATCTCGCAAACTACCATAACGTTCCATTTTTATTTCAAGGTCTATAGCAAGAATAGCACCCATTACCCTAACTTCTTTTACCCTCTTATGATTCTGAATATTGTTGGCAAATGAGACATGTGCATTTTCAATATAGTTTCTTCTTTCTATAATTTTTGGAGAATTTAAAAGTTCAATTCCTGCCAAAGCAGCTGCACAACCTAAAGGATGCGCGCTAAACGTATGCGCATGAAAGAAACCTTTATGCACCTCATCACTAAGAAAACGATCATAAATTTTTTGCGTACAGCTAGTAATACTTAGAGGGAACATACCTGCCGTTAGCGCTTTACTAAGACAAATGATATCTGGTTTATTCGTTAAATTATCGGATGCAAAATTCTTACCCGTTTTACCAAAACCGGTCATTATTTCATCTGCTACACACAGAACTTCATACTCTTGACAAAGACCGACCAAAGCATCTAACCCTTCGGCTGAATGAAATTTCATACCTGCTGCACCTTGCACTAATGGTTCAAAAACAAATGCTGCACATTTATTTTCCGCTAAAATTTGAGAAAGTCTACTTTTAACTTCTTCTATATTATCTTCTTGCGGAGTAGGTATTCGTATTACTTTTAAAAGAAAATCTTCAAACGGACCGTTGTAAGACGACAAACCAGATGCACTCATAGCCCCAAATGTATCGCCATGAAAACCATCTTCAAAAGCAATTAGGGTATCTCTTTTTTCTCCGTTATTATGAAAATACTGAAGTGACATTTTTATAGCTGCCTCAATAGCCGTAGAACCGTTATCGTTAAAGAATAATTTTGCTTGATTATCTGGCAAAATGGCCATTAATTTTTCAGATAATTCTATTGCAGGTTCATGAGTTAGACCACTGAACATTACAAAATCTAATTTTTGCATTTGCTTGGTCATTGCAGAAGTAATATAGTCATTTGAATGACCGTACATTACGGTATACCAAGATGCAATACCGTCAATATATTCGTTTCCTTCCTCATCAAACAATATTGCACCCTTTGCTTTGGTTATAGGTAATTGTGGTTTACCCAACTTATGTTGAGTTAAAGGATGCCATAAATATTTTTTATCGCGAGTAGATAGATTTTCCTTTTTCATAGAATTTATAATTCTTCATTTTATCTATCTTGCAAAGATCGGGAATTAAACCGCAACAAAGAGATGCCCTTAAAAAGAAACAAAAAAGCGTTTTTAAATTTTTCCGAATTGAAGAATACAGCTGTATTCTTCCTATTCTTTTTAATCACATTTTTCATTCGTTTCCCTTTTTTCTTTAGAGATTACGTGGATCGCGATGAAAGCACTTTTATTTTGTTAGGTCAATCTTGGGCAAATGGTTTTTTACCTTACACACAGTTGTGGGATTTAAAGCCCCCACTAACCTTTGCTTTTTTCGCAGCCATTATATCCATATTTGGCAAAAGTTTTATAGCTATTCGGCTCGCTGGTGTATTTTTAGTGGTCATTACCGCATTTTACACCTATAAGATTGCACTTACTATGATACCTAAAAAGGCTTCTATTTTGGTTGGGGCGTTTTGCATTGTTCTATTAAGCCTTTTTGGCAGTCTACAAGGTGTAATGTCTGAACATATATGTATCGCCTTATTTGTGCCTGCAATTTACCTTTTGCAATCAAAGAAATCTAATGCCTATGTTTTCTTAGCAGGAGTTTTAATGGGTGCCACGGTTATGGTGAAATTGAATATGGCTTTCCCTATTTTATTTATTGGCCTGTTCTTGGTTTATGAGGGTGTATTTACAAAAAAGAATAGTAGTTTTTTCTCTATTTTGTTATTTGCCACTGGTGTTATAACCGTAATTTTAGTAACTATTATACCTTACTACTTAAGCCACCAAACTTATATTTGGTGGGAATCTGTAGTACTAGCTCCTTTAGAATATACCGGAGCAAGAAGATATTCCATTTTTAAACTCGCACCTATTTTTGTAATTACAGGACTTTTTCTTGTATATGCCTACAAAAGCAAAAAGCTAGATTTCAAAAACAGAACTGTTCAACTGCTTTTAGTCGCTATTATTGGAGTCTTATTTTCTTTTATAAAAGGCGGAAGAATCAATGGACACTACCTTATTCAATTACACCCCATGTTACTTATTTTAGTTGGTATAGTCATCTACAACTTAATAGTGCAGTACAAGCCAAAATTACCTTTATACGCTGCATTCATTGCTTTATTGATACCTGCTGAAAGTTATCTGGAATATGTAAATGTTGTAAAGAATAAATTTGAAAAAGGTACTTTCTTTAATGGGGAAGGTTTTTCTGCCCCGCAATATATTTTAGAACATAACTTAGATACTGAAAACATACTATTTTTTGAATATCATATAGGATATTGGAATTTAGACACCTTACCACCTACTACAGCTTCTACGCACCCAAGTAATATTTGTAGAGACGAGCTGTTTCCTTTTTTTTATAACCCAAGAAAAAACTCAATCGAAGAACTTGAATATATTATGGAAGAATTACAACCCAAAACGGTTGTAATACGAAAAGGCAGACGGATTTTAGACAAAAAAGAAGTTGAGGAAAACGAATATCTAGATGCCTATTTAGCGGAACACTATAAAGTATTTGCTACAATAGATAATGCTGAAATCTTACAGCGACTATAGTGTTCTTAAAATACCCTCAAATTTATTGGCATACTTTTTAATAACCTCTTTGTTAAATTCTTTTTCTTCATCTATTCTACCTATTAACGATACTCCTGTTTTATGAAGAATAATATTTTCTGTATGAGGATTTGCATCTCCGCTAAATAATACCGAAACATCATAACCTTTATGCAACAACCATTTTATAGTCAATAGCGAATGATTGATACTACCTAAATAATTTCTAGAGACCACTACTACTTTATAATCGGGCATGATGATGTCGAACATGGTATCTTCATCATTTAAAGGAACCAAAATACCGCCAGAACCTTCAATAATTAAATTATTAGAAGTTTCTGGTTCATTAATATGAAATCTATCAATTTCAATACCTTCAATTTCAGCCGCTGCATGCGGACTCATAGCTGCTTTTAAATTATAGCTACTAGGGTGAAATTTAGATTTCTCGTTAGATATCAATCTCTTTACCTTATCTGTATCTGTGTTATCTAAATCACCTGCTTGTACCGGTTTCCAATAATCTGCTTGTAATGCTTCGGTAAAAATTGCCGATGCAATAGTTTTACCTACCTCTGTTGAAATTCCTGTTACAAATATCTTTTGCATGTATTCTTACTTTGAGTTAGTGATCATTCCACAATTTAGGCACTTATATTTTCTTTTTTCAAAAAAAGGAAAAAGTTTATAAAATACTCCCTTACTGTTATAATAAGGTTCAGATTTTTGAGCCTTGCAATTAGGGCAAACAATAGGTTCCCCATCATTATCTACAGCATAAGCCCTTATCTCATCATAAATGGCAATTGCCCGTTCTTTATCTTTAGAATACACCTGCAGTTTTACTCCGCCAATTGCATTGCTGATTAACGGATCTGAATTTAAGGTGTTTTCATCCCTAAGAAATACAGGTATACCTTCAGACTCAAGTTTGCCTTTTACAATTTGCACATCGGCTACATATTCAAAAGAAGCTAGCTGATAAAATTTATCTTCCATATGTTATATAAAACTAGCTAACAATTTTACCAATAGGCCTATTTCTTCTTTAGAATTAAAACTATGCAAACAAATTCTAAGTCGTTCTTGACCTTCAGGTACGGTGGGCGATAGAATTGCCTTAATATTGAAACCTTTATCAATTAATTTTTTCGATACTAATTTAGCTTTTTTAGAACCAGAAATTATGCATCCTTGTATGGCGGTATCACTTGGTATAAAAAACTGTTCAATCTTATGTAAGCCCAGCTGCTTTTTAAAATAAACTATATTTTCCGTCAAAAGAGTTTTGGGCTCCTTTCCCAATTCACCCATATATTCATGTGCAGTAATAATAGTAGCCAAGGTATGTGGCGTTAATGCTGTGGTATAAATGAACGGTTTAGCAAAATTTATTAAATAATCTTTTAAATCATCAGAACCAAGTACCGCCGCACCATGGCAACCAAAGGCTTTACCAAATGTTACCGTTCTTGCAAAAACATCTTTCTCAAGACCTAATTCTGGTATGAGTCCTTCCCCATTACTTCCTAAAACACCAACTGCATGAGCCTCATCTACTATTAAATGATATCTATTAGATTTTGTAAATTTTGCAATTGCTTTTAAGTCGGGCGTATCACCATCCATAGAAAAAACACTTTCGGTCACTATATAAACAGCGTATTCTTCATGGTCATTTCTACTTGTATTTAGCGCTACCTTTTCCTTTAGGCTAGACAAATTGTTATGTAAAAAACTATATGCCTTAGCATTGCTCATTCGTATACCTTCTCTTATACTGGCATGTACATACTCATCATAAAATATTATATCACCTCTTTGGGGCACTGCACTAAATAGCCCCATATTGGCATCATAGCCCGAGTTAAAAACTAATGCAGCATTTGATTTATAAAACTCAACTAATAACGGCTCTAATTTTTTATAAAGTTTATGATTTCCTGATAAAAGTCGAGATCCCCCAGACCCATTTGACGCAACACTTTCTGTCAACAATAATTGAAACGTTTTGGAAAATAAAGTTTCATTAGTAGCAAAACCTAAGTAGTCATTGGACAAAAAATCTATTAGTCCGTCTAGAGAGCTTAAAGAGCGAAAGGTCTCTTCTTTTTTACGATTTTCTAATACTTTCAATAATTTTTTAGGCAGTTGGGTCATATGGCAAAAATAGCCTTTCTACGAAATGAATGGTATCTAATTAACGAATTCCTGTAATTTTTCTAACCTCTACATCTATATTATTGAAAATAATTTAAGGTTATGTTAAAACTACTGATAAAATCATTTTATAAATCTGATTAATAGCTACTTACAAACATGAATAATCGCAATAATTATGAAAAAAAACCACTTATTACGTGTGAAAAATAAACTTAAAGCATATTTTTGCTTCTTTTTTTAAAGAAATTTCCTACTTTGACGTTAAAGTATTGGATTAAGTACATGTCTTTTGACAATGATTAAATGAACGGGAGTAATATTTTAGATACGAATAGGTTAAAAACATTAATGTCTTATGACATTATGGACACGCACCCAGAGGTCATTTATGATGAAATAACATCACTTGCCGCCTCTATTTGTGATACACCTACAAGCCTAATTTCTTTGGTAGATGATAAAAGACAATTTTTTAAATCTCACCATGGTTTAGAAATTAATGGCACACTTTTAGAAGACTCTTTTTGCAAGCATATCATTGCAGACGATGTTAATTTATTAATAGTAGAAGACACCCATAAAGATGTAAGGTTTCGTGATTATAATTTAGTAAAAAACGACCCGAATATTGGTTTTTATGCCGGTGCATCGTTAACCGCAGAAAATGGTCAACGCCTTGGTACCCTTTGTGTTCTAGACTATGAACCAAAACAACTTCAGCAAGCTCAAATTAATGGTCTACAAACACTTGCAAAACAAGTGATACAATTGTTTGAACTTCGTAAATCTAGAAAGATTGAAGAAGATCAGAAAATAGATTTGGAACAAAAAGGTAAACTTTTAGACAACATTGTTAATGCTACCGGAATTGGTATTTGGGAACGTAATCTTATCAATGACACTCTTACTTTAAATGAACAAGCACTTAGTATTTATGGTTTAAACAAAACAACGTTATCAGAGTTTAAAACCGATACATGGTTCAGCCTTATTCACAAAGATGATTTAGCCGAAGTACAGAAAAAAATGTTCGATTGCTTAAGCTACCCTTCTGATGGATGTAGTGTTCAATACAGAATGTTACAAAAAGGAGGCGATTACAAATGGATACAAGATAAGGGAAAAGTACTTCAGTGGAGTGATAACAAGAAACCACAATTAATGTACGGTACCGTACAAGATATAACTGAAAAAAAGAATTACACTACAGAGCTTCAAAGAGTTAAAAATAACCAAGAAGCTATGATCAATAGCACTAAAGACTTAATGTGGTCTATTGATTTAGAATATAGGCTTATAACTGCAAATACCGCATTTCACCAACTAGTAAATAAAATTCAAGGTAGGCCTTTTAATGAAGGTGACCTGGTTTTTTCTGACCAAGTAGCAGCTCAAGTAACTGAAAAATGGAAATCTTACTATAAAAAAGCTCTTACGAGTGGTCCATTTTCAGTAAAACAAAAAATTCAAGATCCAAAAAAATTCTGGACAACTTATGGCCTTACCTCATTTGATCTTCTGTATAATAAAGAAGGTGAAAAAATTGGTATTACCTGCTTCTCTAAAGATATAACTTCAGAAGTATTATCTCAACAGGTACTTATAGGTGCAAAAGAAGAGTTACAGAAAATAATGGATACTTCTCTCGATATTATCTGCACCTTAGATGAAGATGGATATTTCTTAAGTATCAATAAAGCATGTAAACAAATTTGGGGCTATGAACCTAAAGACATCATAGGTACCCGATATCTAGAATTGGTTTATGATGAAGACATTAAATTAACCGAAGATTCTGCCGAATCTGTTTTATCAGGTAAAAAGGTTGTCAATTTTGAAAATAGGTATAAGCACAAAAATGGAGCTATTGTACCTATGTTATGGTCATCTAATTGGGATAAAAAAGATCGCGTCTATTATTGCATTGCAAGAGATAATACTGAAAAGAAAAAAGCTGAATTACTATTAAAAAATAGTGAGCGACGTTACAAAACATTGGTTCAAGAAGGTAGTGATATGATCTGTATTGTAGATGAAAAGGCAATTTTCTCTTATGCTAGCCCTACTTCAACCAAAATTTTAAATATAACGCCAGAAGAATTTGTAGGCACAAATGCTTTTAATCATGTTCACCCAGATGATTATGATATAGTTTACAGCGAATTCATGAAGGTTCTTGACATACCGCAAGTAACTATTAAACCATTTCGTTTTAAGCATGGATCTGGTCACTGGATCTGGTTAGAAACCGTTATCACCAATAAACTCGATGAACCTACCATTAATGGCATTGTTGTCAATTCTAAAGATGTTACCACTAAAGTGCTGCACTTAAACGCGATTGAAGAACAAAATGCTCAGCTTAAAAAAATTGCCTGGACACAATCTCATATCGTTAGAGCACCTGTTGCAAGATTAATGGGTTTAATTAATTTATTAACAGATGATAAAGGAAAATTAAACGTTGAAGAAAAAGAACAAGTGCTAAATTATATATTTACCTCTGCAGATGAAATAGATAATGTTATTAAAGACATCGTTGAAAATACTATCAACGTAATTGATATAGACAAAAATTAATGAAGTACCAACTATTACTAATTGAAGACGATCCAATTTTTACTTTTTTACTCGAAAAAGGAATTAAACATACCGAACTAAAAGGTGAAATTATTAGTTTTTCTAATGGAAAACCTGCTATAGAGTATTTAACAGAAGGGTATTCAGAATCTAACAACTATATCATATTTCTTGATCTTAACATGCCCGTAATGAACGGTTGGGAATTTATGGATCAATTAGAAACATTTGCAAAAACCGAAAACTGTATGGTTTTTGTCTTGACTTCTTCTGCCTATCGTAATGATATAGAGCGCTTAAAGAAAAAACCCTTGGTGGCAGATTTCGTAACCAAACCAATTACCGAATATATATTGAATGGTATTAAAGAAACTATTGAAGATAGATTCGAAAAAAATCAGCCCATATAATTTACCTTCCATTTTATAAAACGAAACTGCTTACCACATGAATTAGCTTCTGTATCTTAGCTAAAAATCATCGTATGCGCTACCTTATAATAGTATTACTTTTTTGTTTCAAATCGGTACAACTAGTTGCACAAACCAACAACTACGCCATCTCTTTCGAAAATGCCGTTCATCATGAGGCTAAAATATCAGCTACGTTTAAGCAAATAGCTGAAGATACTTTATCATTAAGAATGAGCAGAACTTCGCCTGGTAGATATGCCCTTCACGAATTTGCTAAAAACGTTTATAATTTTAAGGCTAATGACAGTAAAGGAAATGCATTGAAGATTACTAGAAATAACCCATATGAATGGAAAGTTTCTGGTCATGATGGTACCGTTATAATTTCATATACCCTTTTTGCAAACAGAGGCGATGGCACTTATTCTCAAATAGATGAATCACATGCTCATTTAAATATTCCGGCAACATTTATGTATGCGCCTTCTCTTAGTGAAAGAAAAATTGAAGTTGATTTTAAAACAAGAGATGATCTTAATTGGAAGATAGCTACGCAATTACCTCATGTAAAAAAAAATACCTATAGCGCTCCTAATCTGTATTATTTTATGGATAGTCCAACGGAGCTAAGTAATCATATGCTGCGAGAATTTAATGTTGACGGGCAAACAATAAAATTAGCGTTGCATGACCCTGGTACCGAAGAAGAAGCAGACGCATATTTTGAAAAAGTAAAAAAAGTGGTTCTTGCCGAAAAAGAAGTTTTTGGTGAACTACCTTCTTTCGATTACGGTTCTTATACTTTTTTAGCCTGTTATATACTTAATGCCTCCGGTGATGGTATGGAGCATAGAAACTCCACCATTTTAACGAGTACCAGAACTCTAGCAAATGGCGGTATGGAGGGTAATATTGGTACCGTTTCTCATGAGTTTTTTCATAGCTGGAATGTAGAACGTATACGACCAAAATCTTTAGAACCTTTTAATTTTAAAGAGGCCAATATGAGTGGCGAGCTTTGGTTTGCAGAAGGTTTTACGAGCTACTACACCAATTTAATACTTTGCAGAGCAGGATTGATTACAGTAGAAAAATATGTGGAGGGATTAACGGGTACTTTCAACTATGTATGGAATTCACCTGCCAGACAATTTTTCAACCCAATAGAAATGAGTTACCAAGCTCCTTTTGTTGATGCATCTACCTCAGTTGACCCTGTAAATAGAGAAAATACCTTTATTTCTTACTATTCTTACGGTAGTGTTCTTGGTTTGGCTTTAGACCTATCTTTAAGGGAGAAAGACTTGAATTTAGATGATTTCATGAAACAGGTTTGGAATACCTACGGAAAATCTGAAAACCCGTATACCATAGAAAATCTCAACAACTCTTTAAACCTTTATGCTGGTAAAGAATTCGGTAATAACTTCTTCAATAGTTTTATATACAAAAGCGAAATGCCGCAGTATAATGAACTATTTAAAACAGTAGGTGTTAGTTTGTCTCAAAACGCCGAAACAACCTATTTCGGAGCCGCTGTATCTATAACAGATGATTTAAACGGTAAAATTAGAAGCAATACCAAAATTGGGAGTCCTGCTTACCTTGCTGGGTTAGATAAAGACGATATCATTACTTCAATAAATGGCGAATCATTCCCTAACGGAATTCAATTTAATACGTTTATTGAAGATGAATTCAAACCAGAAGACACCCTTTCAATAACATTTTTACGAGATGGTTTAGAAAGAAAAACAGAAGTCACTTTAACCTCTAACCCTAACTATACTATTAGCTTGGTTGAGAAAAATGAAAAAGCTCCTTCTAAAAAAATATTAAAAGCCCGTAAAGCTTGGCTAAAAGTTGAGTAATGAATTTGATATATACCACCGCCAAAACCAATGAAGAATTAATACAGATTCTTTCTTTACAGCAGATGAATTTAAAGTCAGCTGTTTCTAGCGATGAAATGGAAAAAGAAGGTTTCGTTACCGTTCACCACACTTTAGATGTGCTTACTAGAATGAATAATGCCTGCCCACATATTATTGCGAAAGATGGTGATAAGGTTGTAGGTTACGCTCTTTCAATGACCTCAGATTTTAAAGATGAGATTTCTGTTTTAAGACCAATGTTTACTGAATTAGAAAACGTAAACATTCAAAATTTCATTACTATGGGGCAAATTTGTGTTGCTAAGACCCATAGAAAAATGGGTATTTTCCGCGGACTTTATAGCGCTATGAAAATAGCCTCCTACCCAAAATACGACGCGATAATTACAGAGGTTGACGCCACCAACAACAGATCACTAGGTGCTCATTATGCCGTAGGTTTTGAGAAGATTTGCACTTACAGTTCTTTAGACCAAGATTGGGAATTGATTTCTTTGAAGACTGGTTGATTAACAATTAACGATAAGTTTATGAATCTTTATTCAAAATGAAAACTAAACACTTAAAAGCAATTCTAGATCCATCTGTAAAAGGAAATATAAATAGCGTTCCGGACAGAATTGCCGCTGTAAACAGAATTTTAGATGCTTATTAATAATGAAGTATTATCAAATTTTTTCACCTGATGAATATTGGTTTCTATACTGTAGCCAAGAAGAAATTGCCCGATTGCAGTTAGATGTACATTTATTAAGAAATAGAGAAAGGTGGGAAAACCCTAAACCTATTGAGTTGTATGTAGATACTAATGTTCCAGATCATGAGCAATTAGATTTTAATGAACCCATTTTGCACAATACCATGTTATGGTCTAGCGGTGGCGGAAGTCAGAAATGGCATAAAGCTGCTTTTACACCTTTTACAAGAGGAATTTGCCTAAGTGATGCATTGTTTAAAATTTTAAATGATTTTACTTTAACGGAAGATCAATTCTTAGAACTAAATGTTGACAACTATCAAAAAAAGACCAAATATAAATATTGGTTATTTTATCCAATAAAACAATGGAACTTTCCACATTTAAGTATTGAAAACTCAGTATTTAAAAAAGTAAATAAAAATAACAAAAACGATATAACAATCTTAAAAACGTCATCATATGATGAGTTGCTTGAGATAAAAAAAGCCAACTATAAAAATTATGAATTTAACCCTTCAACTTTAAGTTTAAAAAAGAAATATGATTTCTTATTTGATGGTTACACGTTTATTGTATCCGAACGTTTAAAAAACGCTATAGAAGAAGCTGACATGTCAGATGTTTTCTTTTATGATTTGGATTATGAGGTTATCGTTAAAAAATAAAATTGAAGCTTATAATCCCTGCCTAATGGAACAGAAGAGCATTAACCTAATAAACAGAGCCCAAATTTATAGATGGCTATTTAACCGATATTTCTAGTTTAAACGACTTAGAATATATTTTTGAAGCCCGTAAATTAGGTGCTGGAGGAGAAACTTTTATTAAAAACCAAATTAAAGAGTTGTTTTCTGACCCTGTAAAAGGACAAAGAATCTTTAACGCTATTTGGGAGAATTCCAGTTTAAGGAATAATTTGTTTGGGGATATTCCAGTTAACCAATTAGATTTAATAAAAGATTCTAAGAAAACCCTTTTTGATGGTTGGGTAAATAATTTAGACCCAAAATTATATAATTTTACTACAGTTCAATAATGCTAAAAAAGTTAGATAAGAAAAATAAAGTTAAAAGTATTGATGTCGATACTAATTTTGAAATAATCAGATTTCAAAATAAAGAAGTCACTTTAAACAACTTTAATATTAAAGATATTATTTCAGATAGTTTTGATGTTTTTTTTATTCATTTAGAATATTTGCATTTTGTTTTTAGAACTAATGAATCCAGCATTCTAACAAATACTGATTTTAAAATAATTCAAAAATTTGATAAAAATTTTGTTTTTTATAATGATATAATTTTATGTAATAAAAATTATAAAATCATATCGCCTAGAATTGATTTTAATGAAAATGGGGAGATTTTATACAATTTAAAAATTTATGATTTTAAAAGTAAAAAGATTGAAAGTGATTTAAATAATAACTTAATTGGATTCAAGTATTTAATAGAAAATAGTATTCTAGTAAATTGTAATAAAAACAAAAACCACCTCCAAGCCTGCTCACTTCCCACAGCAGAACTCCTTTGGCAGTTCAACCTTTCAGAATTAGGTACTTGGCTGTATGATAAAAAAGAAGAACGCCTTTATGAGGTAGATAAATTCATCGGCGTATATAACAATATGCTGTTGGTTTCTTGTTTTTCAGGCGTAATCATTGCCTTAGAACTCCAGACAGGTAAATTATTGCACAAATGGTCTACGTACCCAGAAAGCTACACAATGGATAGGTTTACCGTTTCCGGCATAAACCCATCGCATTGTTGTCAGCTAGATACTCCAAAAAATACCTTAGTAGGTTTTAACTTCTTTACCCTTTGGAAAATTGATTTACAAACCACCCAACTTAAAGTAACAAATTTAAAAGATGAGTTTGCCAAACACGATTTGCGAACCGTTAAGAGAACCATGGGTTTTGTAGTAACCCAGACGCATTACATAACAACTGCCGAAACTACAATCAAAGAACACATAAATAGAGGTTTAGATTGTTTAATAGCAATAAACAAACCCACACTATAGATTGGAAACACCAATTTGCAGAAAACGAAGCCTTAAAAAGTACAGATATTCCGCAATATGCCAACGAAAAACTTTACCAATTAGACTGGGATAATACATTACACATTTTTGAAAGAGAAGAAAATGAAACTGTATAAATAGTAAGTAAAAAGGATACCTAGCTAGCGCAAGCAGAAATAAGAAAACATAAACGCTAGCGCAAGCGTTACGCTTGTGCCCACAACATTAAGAAACAAAATGAGTAGAACTAAATTACAATAATGCAAAACAGTAACTGGACAAGCTAGAACCTCGCGTTTTTAGATATCGCGTTTATATAAAACTCAAATAAGTTATAGACAATGGAAATAAAACTAACGGAAGGAAAAAAGGAATTATTTAAGGTTTGTAAGCCTTGGTTTAATGATGAAGGATTTATTTTTCAAAGTAAAAGACCTGTTTCTTTTATAAAGGAGAATGAGGATATTATTGTTCGCCTTGGATTTACATTTACTTTACGAAGCAACACGCATTCAGGAACCGTTTTTCACATTGGATTTAAGAAAGTTGAAAATATCATATTAGAAATAGGATTACCAAATCGTGACTTATCAAAAATAGCGCTTGGTGATGATTATCTAGATACTATTTTTGATAATGATTTTGTTAATACTTACAAGCAAATAAAATTCAATGTAGACTTTTCCACAATCGAAGGTTTCCGGCAATGGGCCCATTTAATTGTGGATTATGCCCAAGGTCCCGGTCAGGCTTTTATAGATACCTACTCCTACCTGCCCAATGTACTAAAGGAAATGGACCGCTTAGAGGCCGAAGGAAAATATTGGAAGGAGATTTTGGTTGGATTAGCCGATTATGATTTTAGAGGCTTGATTATTTCCAAACTTTGTTCCGATCCTTATTTTGAAGAAAAGGTAGCCTCTCGTGATGAGGTTTTTTATAAGGTACCCCAACTAAAAGATTGGATTCCGTATTACAATAAGTTAAAAGAACGCCTTAAAACGATAGAGCCTCTTTACCCGTATTATAAAAATGTGTGAGATATGAGATATTGACTCTCGCCGCTAGCTCAAGCGTAATGCTTGTATCTATAACTGTAACAATGTGGACACGTAATTAAGATTCAAATTTGATCGATACCTCTCTATAGTTTTACTAATAAAAATAAAATACAAATCATTCTTTTTAATTTTATTATTGTTTTTCGATAATTTTTATATATTTGTTATCGTTAAACAATAATAATGGGAAAATTTTATAAATTATTAAGATGGATTATAGTTGGTTTAATATTTACTTTAGGATTAAATTTCTTAGGTATTTTGGTCAAAATAATTAGGTACTTCGTCTATGGAGAAATTAATCTTAAAAAAATCCTATCTATAAATTTCGATCAATTTTTTTCGGATATAGAGTTTATCATAATCTGTTTAATTATTGAATTACTTTTAGGCTATTTGCTATACCTCCTTTTAAAACTAATATATTTCTCTTGGACCTTAGACGACAATAAATTATTCTCAGAAAAGAGCTATAAACTATTATACTTATCAGGTAAAGTGATTATATTCATTTCTATTTTATTTATTGGAATTGAAATATTCTTAGATATTAAATCAATAGACCAAAGCTTTCCATTAGCTGAAGAAACATCAACATATCAATTTGGTTATATTCTTGGGGTCCTGTTAAAAATACTATACCAATGGATTCCCCTTTTAGTACTCGGGACTATTACTTTAATTTTTGCTGAACTAATTGAAAAAGGTACGACTCTTAAATCTGACAATGACTTAACTATATAAAAAGAATACAATGAAAATATTCGGTCCAAAATCACTTTCATCATTCTTCTATTATATATTCAGAAGTATTTCAATCGTACTCTTAGCTTTTCTAATCTATATGGAATTTGCTTTTGTTACAAATAGATTTACTGTACAGGATGGTAGATTCAATATGAAAATTCCCCTTACTGGAAATTCTATACAAGGTGATTATCAGTTTAGTGACATCCTAACGATTACCCTAATTTTAATTTTCGGAATTCTACTGCTCTATTTACTTTCTAATATTTTTAAAGCCCTAAAACAAACTGTCATATTTAATAAAGGCATCATAAAAAATCTAAAATTCTTAACCATTCTTAATTTAGTAATTGGTCCTATTTTATACTTTCTTATCCATTACCCAATAATGCATAAGACTGAATTTAGAAATATACACAACCTTATTCTACTGATTATCTTTGGAATGATTTCTCTATTTCTTACTTACGTATTTCAAAAGGGCTATACCGTACAATCTGAAAACGATCTAACCATATAACTATGAGTATAGTCGTAAACTTAGACAACGTATTATCTGAAAGGAACCTAAAAAGCAAAGAACTTGCTGAAATGATTGGCATTACAGAAGCCAACCTTTCTATTCTAAAATCAGGCAAAGCTAAAGCAATACGTTTTTCTACACTAGAAGCCATTTGTAAAGCATTAGACTGCCAACCTGCAGATATTTTAGCATATGAAAAGGAATAAAAAAAGGCTACACTTTTCAGTGTAGCCTTTTAAATTTATTAATTAAAGTACTAACTAATCTGCAAGTACAATAACTCTATTATTCTTAAGCTCAATAGTACCGCTAGAAATTTGTAATACTGTACTACCGCTAGCATCTTTAGTGAACTTAGAGGCATATTCTTCATCTAAAGAAATATTACCTGTAATCTTGACCTTACCTTCTTGTAACAATGATACAATTGGAGCGTGATCTTTTAACATTTGAAACTCACCATTTATACCTGGTACCGTAACCGAAGTTACTTCGCCAGCAAATAATGTTGCTTCTGGTGATACAATTTCTAAATACATATTTTTTCAGTATTCAGTAATCAGTGTTCAGTAATAGAATGCAAAACTGCAAACTGCTACCGTAAACTGTTTACTAGATTTAAGCTTCAGTCAACATTTTTTCACCAGCTTCAATAGCTTCTTCAATAGTACCTTTAAGGTTAAAAGCAGATTCTGGTAAGTGATCTAATTCACCATCCATAATCATGTTAAATCCTTTAATAGTCTCTTTAATATCAACTAATACTCCTTTAAGACCTGTAAATTGCTCTGCTACGTGGAAAGGTTGAGATAAGAAACGTTGTACACGTCTTGCTCTACCTACGGCAGATTTATCTTCTTCAGACAATTCTTCCATACCTAAAATGGCAATAATATCTTGAAGTTCTTTATAACGTTGTAAAAGCTCTTTTACCCTTTGAGCACAATCATAATGCTCATCACCTAAAATATCAGCTGTTAAAATTCTTGACGTAGAATCTAAAGGATCAACTGCTGGGTAAATACCTAGCTCAGCAATTTTACGAGATAATACCGTTGTTGCATCTAAGTGAGCAAACGTTGTTGCCGGTGCTGGATCCGTTAAATCATCTGCAGGTACGTAAACCGCCTGTACAGAAGTAATAGAACCTCTTTTTGTTGATGTAATACGCTCTTGCATAGCACCCATCTCTGTTGCCAAAGTTGGTTGGTAACCTACAGCAGATGGCATACGACCTAATAATGCCGATACCTCTGAACCTGCTTGTGTAAAACGGAAAATGTTATCAACGAAGAAAAGTACATCTTTACCTTGACCTTCACCTGCTCCATCACGGAAATACTCAGCAATCGTCAAACCTGAAAGTGCAACTCTAGCACGTGCTCCTGGTGGTTCGTTCATTTGACCAAAAACGAATGTCGCTTTTGAACCTTTCATTGCTTCTTTATCAACTTTGGTAAGATCCCATCCGCCTTCTTCCATAGAATGCATGAAATCATCACCGTATTTTATAATACCTGATTCTAACATCTCACGAAGTAAATCATTTCCTTCACGAGTTCTTTCACCTACCCCAGCAAATACAGAAAGACCACCATGACCTTTTGCAATGTTGTTGATCAATTCTTGAATCAATACTGTTTTACCTACTCCAGCACCACCAAATAATCCAATTTTACCACCTTTTGCATAAGGCTCAATCAAATCGATTACTTTAATACCTGTAAATAAAACTTCAGTAGAAGTTGAAAGATCTTCAAATTTTGGCGCTTCTCTATGTATTGGAAGACCAGCTTTTCCTGCTTTAGGCAAATTACCTAAACCATCAATAGCATCACCAATAACATTGAATAAACGACCGTATACATCATCACCTACCGGCATTTGTATCGCACTTCCTGTAGCAACTACATCTACTCCTCTGCTTAAACCATCAGTAGAATCCATTGAGATAGTTCTTACCGTGTTTTCACCTACATGAGATTGTACTTCTAATACTAAAATCGAGTTATCCTTTTTTACAATTTCTAAGGAATCATAGATTCTAGGAAGATCAGCACCTGACTGAAATTCTACATCAACCACGGGTCCAATGATTTGCGAAACTTTACCTGTAACTTTTGACATTACTTATATGTTTATGTATTACGTTTAATATATCCTGAAAAATGCTCTCATTTTCAGGCTGCAAAGATATAGTTTTCAATTTTAAAGAAAAATTGTTTTTTTCCTTTTTTACAAAAGTAAAAAGGTGCCTATTAAGCACCTTTTAAATCTTACTATTATATATACGTCTATTGCAGTGTAGCTGGGTAGTTAGTAGGGTAATCGCCTACATTCAACAAACTACCTGAATCCGCAAAATTAGAGCCATAAGTAGCATCAATTGCCATCATAAACTCATTTGCCAACAATGCATAACCTCTAGCTGTTGGATGAATACCGTCTAAAGAGAAGGCTCCACCTGTTACTAAATTTGATTGTAAAGTGAAATCTCCACTAGTAATACCACCATTAGCTAATTGATTCAATAAAATATTTGCATCTACAAAAGCCAAACCTGCTTGACTAGCTGTAGCTTCAATAATTTGATTAAATGCTGCCGTAGCTACCGCAATTTCTTCTTGCTCGCTAGGTATCAACACCCATTTGTCTTCTAAAGGAAGAGAGATACCTTCAACAGAAAACTGACCTGCTAATGCTTGTGGCAAACCTGCCGCCATTAAAGCACCTACAGATTCTAAATTCACAGTTCCTATTATTGCAGCACTTGGTAATACAAATAAATCTGAAGCCGTAGCTTCTCTTGTTTGACCATAAGTATTACCCAACAATCCAGCAACTAAAGGCGCTGCCTGTGCCGGTAAGCCAAATGACTCTACAAATGCAGGGAACGTTGGACTAGCACTTAATACGCCAGCAATTTGAGCTGATAAGTCTGTTAATGTTTCATCTCTGATAACTACTTCACTTGCCTTGGTTTCAGAAAATTTAATTGAACGTTCTGGAACTCCTAAAAATTCATAAACTTGATTTAACTGTCCGAATATTCCATTTAATGTCGCTATTTGTCCTCCAAAATCTGGATTAGTAGGATCTAAAGGATTGTGAGGTACCGTTGTAAAATGTGGTACATCTGTAACATTAGGAATATTTGCAACTACACCCTGCGCTCCTCCAGCAGTTAATGTAGCAATTAAAGCTCCGTAACTACCATCAAAACCTTGACCTGGCGCTCCTGAAACAGGAGTTATAGGGTTTGTACCGTCACCACCTGTAGTAGCATATCCTAACACATCATTATTACCTATCCAAAGAGAGAAAAAGCTCGGTGCTTGGCTTACTGCCATTTCTAAAACACTAATATCTGGTGTTGCACCCGTCATTCTTACGAAATAAGGATTAGCAAGACCCAGTTGCACGTTAGCTATGTTACCATAACCAGGTGCTAATAAGTGAAAACTTTTTGCACCAGGTACTCCTAAATTATTAAAAGGACCTGTTGGATTGTTCAATGCAATATCAGTTGTAACCGTTACATCTCCAATCAAATCTTCTAAAGATACTGGACCTGCACCACCAAAAACCAATCTAGGGCTTTGAATTCGAGTACCAGCAAGTGCCAAACCACCAATGTTATCATTTGTTAATGGTTGAGCAAAACTACCACCACCAGCAAGACTGAATTTTTGAGAAAGTAAATTAGGAAGAGAAAGGTTCTGACTTGCTTGAAACAAGGCACCATCTGTAAAACCTGCTGTTAATGAATTTCCTAAAGAAACATAATTAGAAAAATCTGCTGATCCCGCAGTTAAGGCAGGTAGCTCTTCAGCCATTATTTCTGGCTCAAGGTCAACATCTTCAGGGTCATTACAAGCCGTAAAAGCCAATATACCTAAAGAAATGTATAAATATTTTAAGTTTTTCATTTCAACTTTTAATTTTAATTAGTTGTTAATTGTCCAAGATAGGTAGTACATAGAACCAATATATCCAGTACCGAATGCTGTGAAGTATTCTTTATTAGTAAGGTTCGTACCTCCTAATTTAAAAGTAGATTTAATACTTGGCACATCATAATTAATTTGCGCATCTACCACATGAAATTCCGGAACAACGCCATTACCAAAAGTAGCTTCCCAGAAATAATCATCACTAAATCTGTACGACACATTAAATCCGAAATTATCAAATAACTCTTTGTTTCCAAAAGATGCCTTGAACTTGTGCTCTGGTGTGTTGAAATTCAACATTACATCTGGATTAGCCTCACGGTCAAAATCTAACTTAGTAAAGGTATAGCTACCACCTAAATCAAAGTTACCAAGTACTTTCATATCCAAACCTAAAGATGCTCCGTATGAATTTACATTTGCATCTGTATTCGTGTAAGCACTGTATGCTTGAAAATCTCCATTTGCAATTGCCGCTACAGAAAGTGCACCATCACCTGCTTCACCATAAAATGGAGCAATTACCACCTCTTGAGAAATGAAATCTTCGTAACTGTTATAATAAGTACTAAAGTCTACAACCAGCTTATTAATCTTACCTCTGTACCCAATTTCAAAAGAGGTAACTTTTTCTGGCTTAATTAAATCTGGATTAGAAACTTCTAATACTGCAGGGTTTCCTGTTTCACCAAGGGCTGTTACCGAAGCTGCAGAATATGAATTAGTATATGCAGCACCACCAGTTTGTGTAATTTGTGATGGCTGACCCAAAAGTTGACCACTGGCACTTACAGCATAATCTCTTGTATATCTGTCCAAGTTACTCTCTGCAGAACCAACAAGTATTGCTCTACCGGCATTTAAGCCTATGAAAAGATCTTGAGTAGTAGGATTTCTAAAGCCTGTTTGCGCAGATGCTCTAATATTATGATTTCTGCTCAATGTATAACCTGCAGATAATCTTGGAGAATAAAAACCATCAAAAAGCTCTGATTTATCATATCTAACCGAACCTGTTAGTTTTAAACTCTTATCACCTTCAAAAGGAAGTGTTTTTTGAACCTGAGAATATATTCCAAATTCAGAATACCTAATTGGTCCGTCGAAATCTGTATAGATAGTTCCTGAAGAATTTAAGTCGTATTCTCTAAAAGAACCACCTAATTGAATTTCTGCCCAATCAATTAAATGACTAAAGTTATAATTAGCATCTGCATGGTAGTATTTTGATGCATCTTGAAATTTTGAACCTGTAGATAAATCTGGATCAGCAACACTTCTATTAAAAGCTGCTTCAAATTCAGGTGAACCTGGTAAATATCGTCCAGATTCTGCTTGAGCTCTAGCGGCAGCATGTGCCTGCTCATCTGTAGCTCCTCCTAAAGTAGCCTGCACATATGTACCTGTATACTCACCGAACCAAGTATTGTCATCTTTCCATGCTCTGTTAATATTGATACCCGTAAACACCATATCGTAAGAGTCACCTGACTTATCGCCAACCATATAACCTCTTACAAAAAAGTTATCGTTTTTAATTTCAAGCTTATGTTGTTCTTGAAAGAAGCCCTTTATATTATATCTATTAGTACCTTGATAAATTGTGTTACCCGTACCCACTTTACCAACATAAGAAAGCTCTAAACTATTATCTTCAATAGGTCTATAGTACAAACCCCAATCAGCTTTTATGCTTTCAGCATTATAATTTGTAAGATCACTTTCTCTATAACCAGTTCTACTTACTACTTCTGAAGGAACCAATGCATTTGCACCAGAAGGTAAAATACCCAGACCTTCTAAAGTAAGCGCTACTTCTTTTATGTTTGTAGAAACCTCATCTCCATAAATATTTACCCCGTCATAGTTCAAATCAGCTCTAGTACCGCCTGGCGTAGTTTTATCATCTTGATTATTTGCAGCCCAATCAGTTCCTTTTAAATAACCGAAATTAACTTTCACAGCAAATTTATCACTGAACTTATGTGCTGCTCTAATACCGAAATCAGTATAAGAGTTATCACCAGCCGCTTGCTGAGAAGTAATACCTTGTTTAATAGAAACACTGATACCTTCATAATCGAACGGACTCTTACTACGCATGAACAAAATACCATTAAAGGCATTTGCACCATATAATGCAGAAGAAGCACCTGGCAATAATTCAACACTTAGTACATCTGTTTCAACCATACCTACCAAGTTACCAATAGGGAAGTTTAATGCTGGCGTAGAGTTATCCATACCATCTACAAGTTGCATAAAACGAGTATTTGCAAAAGAAGCAAAACCTCTAGTGTTAACAGATTTAAAAGTTAAACTATTCGTGTTTACATCAACACCTTTTAAATTCTCTAGTCCACCATAGAAATCGGCAGCCGTTGTGTTCTTTATTTCAGAAACACCTATTCTTTCTACCGTAACCGGCGATTCGAAAATACGTTCTGGTGTTCTAGATGCTGAAATAACAACCTCGTCTAAAAAAGTTTGCGACTCGTTTAAAATAATCGTTATTGTTTGACTTGCACTAGAGATAGCTTCTGTAGTACTAGTATACCCAATACTTGACACCTCTATTTTAAAAGGTGGCACTTCGGATGTTGCTAAATTGAAATTACCATCAAAATCTGTTACAGTACCAATGGTTGTGCCAACAATAACAACATTGGCCCCAGGTATAGGCTCGTTGTTCTGGTCAACAACATTACCATTGATATTGGTTTGGGAATACCCAAAAGTACCAATAACCATCAATGCTAAAAGTAGTATTGTTCTCATTCTTAATTAAAGTTTAAAATTAGTTGAGGGTTAAGATACAGATTATTTTAAACGAACTATAAGAATTTGAAAAAAATTATGCGTGCATAGTAAAATTCTCGTAACCAAATATGCTTAATTTTAAGAAATACGCAATTAACTTAACTATAACAATCCTTAGAAATTCTCTCCAAAATTGATTTATCTACATAAAAAAGAAGCACATACAAATAAAAAAGGGACGTGAAATAAATCACGTCCCTTTATAATCTTCTAAAATTTAAATTTTATTCTACCGTAACCGATTTAGCAAGGTTTCTTGGTTGATCTACATTACAATTTCTCATTACTGCAATATGATAAGAAAGTAATTGCAATGGAATTGTAGTTAACAACGGCGTTAAGCTTTCTAAAGTTTCAGGCACCTCAATTACATGATCTGCCAAATCTCTAACTTGCTCATCACCTTCAGTAACGATTGCAATAATCTTACCTTTTCTAGATTTAATTTCTTGAATATTGCTTACTACCTTTTCGTAATGCCCCTTTTTAGTTGCAATTACAAAAACAGGCATATGCTCATCGATTAATGCTATAGGACCGTGCTTCATTTCTGCAGCAGGATAACCCTCTGCATGAATGTAACTAATCTCTTTCAACTTTAGAGCACCTTCTAATGCTACCGGAAAATTATAACCCCTACCTAAATAGAGACAGTTAGTTGAATCTTTATAAACATCAGCAATTATTTCAATCAATGTATTCGATTCTAATGCCTTTTCAACTTTACTCGGAATTGTTTCTAATTCAGTTAAATATTCATGATACCTAGACTCAGAAAAAACACCTTTCGCCTTAGCCAATTTTAATGCCATTAGCGTTAAAACGGTAATTTGAGTAGTAAATGCTTTTGTAGATGCAACACCAATTTCTGGTCCAGCATGTGTATACGCCCCGGCATCTGATTCTCTTGCAATAGAAGAGCCTACTACATTACACACCCCAAAAACGAAAGCACCCTTTTCTTTAGCTAACTTAATAGCTGCCAAAGTATCTGCTGTTTCACCAGATTGTGATATAGCAATTAAAACATCTTTATCTGTTATAACAGGGTTTCTATATCTAAATTCTGATGCATATTCTACCTCTACAGGAATTCTTGCCAAATCTTCAAATATATACTCAGCAACTAAACCTGCATGCCATGAAGTACCACATGCTACTATAATAATTCTATTAGCGTTTAAGAATTTTTCCATGTTAAGGTCAATTCCCGCCATTCTGATTATACCTTGATCAGCCAACAAACGACCTCTATACGTATCTTTTATAGCTCTTGGTTGCTCATATATCTCTTTCAACATAAAGTGATCATAACCACCTTTTTCAATCTCCTCAAGATTCATCTGAAGCTCCAAAATTCTTGGATAAGCAACTGAATCATCTTTAATTTTTCTAAGCTTAATTTCTTTTCCTAATCGAATAATCGCCATCTCCTCATCTTCAAGATAAACAGCATTATTAGTAAACTCGATAAAAGGAGATGCATCTGAAGCGATGAAAAATTCCCCTTCACCAATTCCAATAGCTAAAGGACTACCTAATTTAGCAACTACAATTTCATCTGGTTTTTTCTTATCAAAAACTGCAATAGCATAAGCACCTACTACTTGATTAAGTGCAATCTGCACAGCCTTACCTAATTTAACATCTTCAGTCTTTTGAACTTCTTCTATTAAATTAATTAAAACTTCTGTATCTGTGTCAGAGTGAAATATATAACCACGCTTAGTCAACTCTTGTTTTATCGCCTCATAGTTTTCAATAATACCATTGTGAATTATTACTAACTCACCTGAATTAGAATAATGAGGATGCGAATTAACATCATTTGGAACACCATGGGTTGCCCAACGGGTATGACCTATACCAATAGTACCCTTTTGAGAAATCTCTTTAGCTTTATTTTTTAAATCTTCAACCTTACCTTTTGTTTTGGCTAGATTGATCTGGTTACCATCAAACAATGCAATACCCGCACTATCATAACCACGATATTCTAATCTTTGAAGTCCTTTTATAACTATAGGAAAAGCTTCCCTATACCCTATATATCCAACAATTCCACACATAATACCTACAATTTGAAAATTTTATCCAATATTTATTCGAACATTAGATATACGACCTAGCCTAATATTTAGACCATTTAGATTATACAACGTCAATTATTCGGAAGTGGTATATAAACTTCCAACAAAATTGGAACACTATACTAAAAGTATTTTCTAATCTGCTTTAGTATATGATATCTCAAGTTTTAACCTTTTGTCAAAATCAGGATCTGTAGCTTCAAGATTACTTCCATAAAGAATGGTACCTAACGGAGTAACTGTAGAAGTCATTGCTAGCCTCTCTTCACCACCTACCACTTTTGCATCAGCAATACTCCAATTTTGGATATTAGTAGTTAATGTCAATGCTAAAGTTGCATTCGTAGAGTCTCTAACTACCATGTTATTGATATGGTCTGTTATTTTAACAGAGTACTTAACACCCTTATCGCTAGATTTCTCTATAATGCCATCATAATTAAGATAAGTGCCAAATAATGCAGGCGAATCAGTATCAATCTGCTCTGTCAACGTATTTATCAAAGGGAATTTATTCTCTGCATTATATAAATAAAGTCTTGGCGGCTCTAGCTTACTACCAGAAGCATCTAACTGATCTCTATCTATATAAAAAACCAAATTAGCTTCATTTATAACCCAGTTTTCACTTTTAATTTGTTCTAATATACTTTCACCACCATCTTCTTCAAAAAGATTAATTTCAGCATAAGTACCCGAACCTCCTTTTAAATATACTCTTGATGCATTCTCGCCGCTATCTAACGCCTGAACAATCTGAGGACCGTAGTTTTCTGTAATTAAGGTATTTACCGCATTACCAGAAACAGCACCACTTGTACTCCCCGTTAAGAATGAAAACGTAAAATCTTTCTCTAAAATATTATTTGGGTTATCGTCACTTATATCGTCAGTAGTACTATTAGTATCATAGTTGGTATAACTATAAGTCATAGTAATATTAGAACTTTTTAAGTCAAACAATAGCATTACATCATTACCAGTATCACTGGTAATTGAAAAGTGGAGTCCACGAATGAACTCAGTGAAATTTGACTGACTTATTAATTCTGAATCTCCCTCTTTATCTAGAATATTAGTTTGAAAAAACTCATTATCCAATGCCACTCTAATACCTGGCTGAACCTTGGTAAATGTTAAGGACTCATCTACATCTTCAGTAGATTCATCGTCTTCATTCTGTATTAATATTTCTTCATCATTAATTTCAACAACGCCATCAAACAATGGGTCGCCTGTAACAAAATCTGGCGAAAAAACTTGATTAGAATAATATTCCTGTGCCTCTTGAAAACTTGCATTAGGATCTAAATCACGTAAGAAAAAAGTTGACCGTTCTACCTTTAAATTAAAAGAAGGCAATGGAGATTTAACTACATCATCATAGTTTTCACCATTAATGTAAATACTATCTAATTCTACTTTTTCAGCAAAGTTATTTGTAAAGATATTTGCTCCATCTGGATCATTTAAACCATCACGATCTTCATCTACACTAGTATCATCTAAAGGATCGGTATTAGATGCAGTTTCAATAATATTAGAAACTCCGTCGCCATCATTGTCATTATCACTATTTTCCGGCTCTGCATCAAATTCATCTACAACCCCATCACCATCACTATCCAACGAACTGGTGTTTGTCAAAAAAGGAATATAAAGATATACCTCTTTAATAGTTTCATTTTCCTGCACAGTTGTAATCGATTCATCTTCTAGTCCTTCCCTATCTTCTTTATCTTGAGAAAAACTTCCAAAAGAAGGGCTTGCCGCACTAAGGAATATTTGAGATGTTACTGAAGCCTCTGTTTTACCATAGATAGGATCGTTATAAGTACCTAATTGATATATTGGCAATTTATTGGTCTGTACAGCCTCAATGTTCTTATTATATGCAAAAACATCATACACTTCTGTACCGGTAGTAAATGGTTCATTACCAACTACACCAGAACCTACGGTAGTCAAATCTTGTTCACAAGAAACCAAAAGACCCAATATCAATAACAATCCCGAAAATTTGGGAAGAGCGGAATTAGCAATAAAATTCATTCAGATTATTTTAAAACTTCGGTGTTATAAAAATTAGCATAAGCCTCTTCAAATTCTTGAACAGGAACATATGGCAACACTGGTTTTTCTTGGTTGGATATATGGTTTTCTAATTCTTCTGGAATATCTTCCGAAGCTAAAATAACTGCATCAGAATAATCAACAGCTACTTTTAACAAATTATTATAAGTAGGATCACTTAAAGATGCAATCGCTTCTTCTGGAATACCATCAAAAGCAATTCTTTTTACCATATCCTTATCTAAAGAGCCTTCAAAAGTTTTACCGTAAACAGACAATACTATTTTACTATCTGCAAAAAGTGGCTCATCAGCGTAGTATTTCTTAAGATATAATGGCAATAAACTCGCCATCCACCCATGAACATGAATGATGTCTGGTGACCAATTTAATTTTTTAACCGTTTCCATAACTCCTTTTGCAAAGAAAATTGCACGTTGGTCGTTATCTGGAAAAAGGTTTCCTTCCTTATCTGTAAATGTAGCTTTACGCTTAAAGTACTCTTCGTTATCGATGAAGTAAACTTGAATTCTCTCTTTAGGTATAGATGCAACCTTAATAATCAATGGCATATCCATATCATTGATGACCAAGTTCATACCTGATAATCTAATTACTTCGTGTAATTGATGCCTTCTTTCGTTAATGTTCCCGTATCTAGGCATGAAAATCCTGATCTGACCACCATTGCTGTTGACCATTCTAGGTGTTTCATAAGACATTAGGGAAACTTCGTTTTCGGGTAAGTAAGGAACTAATTCAGAAGATACAAATAATATCTTTTTACCATTCATAGAGGTTATATTTTATTTTTCACTGAAACGCAACTGCAAAATTACAAAAAATATAGAGATTAGCAGTAATTATAGTAAGTTTGCTCGCTAATGAACCTTTCAATGCCGGTAATACAGACCAAAACCAAGCTAACAGAAGAACTAAATAAATTAGGCAACAATCAAGACTTAGGTCTTGTACCCACTATGGGCGCGCTACATAAGGGGCATGCTTCGCTCATACAAAAAGCGGTTGAAGAAAATAAGAATGTCGTTGTAAGTATTTTTGTCAACCCTACTCAATTTAATAATAAAGAAGATTTAGACAAATACCCAAAAACTTTAGTATCTGATGTTCAATTAATTTCAGCTATTTCAGATGATATTATTGTTTTTGCGCCAGATGTAGCCGAAATATACCCAGACACTATTATTCCAAAAATCTATGATTTTGAAGGACTTGACAAAGTCATGGAAGGCGAATTTAGAGATGACCATTTTAATGGTGTCGGCACAATAGTAGAAGAGCTTCTTAAAACTGTGAAACCTACAAGAGCTTATTTTGGAGAGAAAGATTTTCAACAATTACGTATCATTCAAAAACTTACCGAAATACAACATATACCTGTCGAGATAATTGGTTGTGAGATTGTTAGGGAAGACCATGGCTTGGCAATGAGCTCAAGAAACGAAAGGTTAAGCGAAAAAATACGACTTAAAGCTGCATTTATATATGATACATTAAAAACTGCCAAAATAAAATTTGGCATGGAAAATGCACTAAACGTAAAAGATTGGGTAATTAATGAGTTTGAAAAAACTGACGAATTTCAGTTAGAATATTTTGATATTACAGATATTGAAACATTAACCCCAATTCAAAATAAAATAAATAATATAAAATACAGGGCGTTTATTGCCGTTTACGTTGAAGACGTAAGACTCATAGATAATATCGCCTTAAACTAGTATAAGTTATGCAAATAGAAGTAGTTAAATCAAAAATACATCGAGTAAAAGTTACTGGTGCCGACCTCAATTATGTAGGTAGTATTACTATTGATGAAGATTTAATGGATGCCGCAAATTTTATTCGTGGCGAAAAAGTTCAGATTGTCAATAATAACAATGGCGAAAGATTAGAAACCTACATTATCCCTGGTCCAAGAAAAAGTGGAGAAATCACTCTAAATGGAGCCGCAGCAAGAAAAGTATCTGTAGGTGATATTTTAATTTTAATTTCTTATACTTGGATGGATATTGAAGATGCAAAAAAATTCAACCCTTCTTTAGTTTTCCCTAACGAAGCAAATAATCTTTTAACCTAAAAGTTGACGAATACCCTAAAAAAAAATCTTAAGACCATACTCCCAATTGCATTGGGAGTTTTTTTAGTTTGGTACTCTTACAATTCAACAACGCCAGAAAATAGAAAAGAAATCATCTTTTACATAAAAGAAGCGAATCCGCTTTATGTATTTCTTTCTGTTTTATTAGGCATACTAGGGCATATTTCTAGAGCGGTTCGCTGGAATTATCTTTTAGAACCATTAGGATATAAGCCTAAACTCATAAATAACATCTTAATTATTTTAACTTCTTATTTTGCCAATTTAGGTATTCCCAGAACTGGCGAGATATTACGGGCTACAGCACTTACAACATACGAAAACGTTCCTTTTGAAAAAGGATTTGGCACTATTGTAACAGAAAGGGTAATAGACGTAATTATGTTACTTTTAATAGTAGCAGTGGCATTTTTGCTACAGACCGATGTTATTATGGGTATTCTTCAAGAACGTGGCTTTAATGCAACCGGACTCATACTTCTCGCATTAGCTGGCATAGCTCTATTCTTTGTCTTTATTTTTATAATTAAAAAGTCTAAAAATGCATTTGCCAAAAAAATTAAAACATTTGTAAAAGGACTTCTTGACGGAGTGTTCAGTATTTTTAAAATGAAAAATAAATGGCTATTTATTTTTCATACTTTTTTCATTTGGGGATGTTATATAGGCATGCTTTGGATTATAAAATTTACCGTCCCAGAAACTATTTCACTTACACTCAGCCAACTCTTGGTCGCCTTTGTGGCTGGGGCTTTTGCCATGGCAACAACCAATGGCGGTATAGGTCTTTACCCCATTGCAGTAAGCAGTGCATTAGCTATCTTTGGCATAAGCGCAGTGTCTGGTGATGCGTTTGGGTGGATTATATGGATAGCACAGACTCTTATGATAGTTGTTTTTGGTGCAATATCTTTTCTTTTATTACCGTTATTGAACAGTAGTAAATAGTATACTTTCAACTAATAATTACCTTTTATGCGTTATGTAGCTTTAATATTCGCACTTTTATTTGGGATAACCTCCTATGCTCAAGTGACACAAGAAATCTTCGAATCTTTTAAACTTCAGGAACGAAGAGATGTTCATTACTATTTTCCTGAGAATATGGATGAAACCAAAAAGTACCCTCTTATCATTGTACTTGATGGCGAATATCTATTTGAACAGGTAGTGGCCAACTCTAAATTTTATAGTCGTTTTCACGGTATGCCCCAGAGTATTGTTGTGGGTATAAACCAAAGCGAAAATGATTTAAGGTATGAAGATTGTGCCTTTGACCCAGATAGCGGCTTGCCTTCTGAGAAAGGAAAAAGTTTCTATGAATTTATAGGAATGGAACTAATACCTTATCTAGATCTTAATTATAGTACAGCGCCTTTTAAAATGATTGTAGGTTATGACATTACAGCTAACTTCATGAACTACTGGTTATTTAAAGACAATTCTATTTTTGATGGTTATGTAAGTATTTCACCAACTCTTGCTCCAGAAATGGAAAGTAGAGTACCTATGAGATTAGGTATTATTGAAGACCAAATATTCTACCAGCTAATTGTTGAAGGAGAAGCTAGTAATGACAAGCAACGAATTTTAGCAATGGATAAAGACTTGAAATCCATAGACAAAGAGTCTTTGCACTATTTCTTTGATGAATATACAAATGCAGATCATATTTCTGTTGCCACCTACGGTATCGGTAAAGCTTTTGATAATATCTTCGGAATGTTTAAACCTATAAGTCCGAAAGAATACAAAACTCAAATTCTTACAAGCGAAGAGCCAGTTTACGATTATTTAGAAAACAAATACCAAGGTATTGTTGATATGTTCGGTTTTAGTAAGCCTGTTGAACTAAATGATATTATGGCAATATATGCAGCATCCCGTAAAAAGGAAGATTTTGAGTCGCTTAAACCTTTATCTGACCTTTGTAAGAAAGAGTACCCAGAAACAATGTTAGGTTTTTATTTTGAAGCTGAGTACTACGAGCAACTTGGTGAGCCTAAAAAAGCACTAAGAACATTTGAAAAATCTTTTCAAATGGAAGAAATAGATTTTTTAACTAAAGAAATGGCCCTTGAAAAAATGGATGCACTAAAAGCCGATTTCGGTTTTTAAAGAATATTAATAAACGGCTAGTCCCAAATTAGCCCAACCTACTTAATTATGATTAAAATTGACGCAATGTACTTCGTGTTTTCCGGAGTGCTCTTTACTTATTTTGGCTTAAAAGGAGAGTTCGTTTTAGCCTATAACGGTATTGCCCTATTTATGGCCTGGGCATCATTTTTTCTCGCCTTCAGTGCTTTTAAAAAAGAACGGTCAGGTGAAAATTAGCCTATAATATCATTCTAAAATATAATCGTTTCAAACTTCTTGCTACCTTTAGCTTTTTCAATAAAAGCTAAAGATGGCCAAAACTAAAACTGCATTTTTTTGTCAAAATTGTGGTACCCAATATGCTAAATGGGTAGGGCAATGCTCTGCATGTAAACAATGGAACACCGTTGTTGAAGAAGTGGTACAAAAAGAAGAGAAGGCTAGTTGGAAAACTCCCTCCCAAACATCTAAAAGAGTCTCTAAACCTCTTTTGGTTAATGAAATTAGTATTGAAAAAGAAGTGCGCCTAAATACTTTTGACCTTGAATTCAATAGAGTTCTTGGTGGTGGTTTAGTACCTGGTGCATTAGTACTTCTTGGCGGTGAGCCTGGTGTCGGAAAAAGCACCTTACTTCTTCAAATAGCGTTGAAATTACCTTATAAAACGCTATATGTTTCTGGTGAAGAAAGCCAAAAACAGATTAAAATGCGTGCCGACAGAATTCACCCAAACAGCCAAACTTGTTTTATTCTAACAGAAACGAAAACTCAAAATATCTTTAAACAAATTGAAGCTACTCAACCTGATATTGTCGTTATCGATTCTATACAAACACTTCATTCTGACTACATAGAATCTGCCGCAGGTAGTATTTCGCAAATACGAGAATGTACTGCAGAGCTTATAAAATTTGCTAAAGAAACTAATACGCCTGTTATACTTATTGGGCACATTACCAAAGATGGTTCTATTGCCGGTCCTAAAATCCTAGAACATATGGTAGATACCGTTCTACAATTTGAGGGCGACCGTAATTATGTATACCGTATTCTTAGATCGCTAAAAAATAGATTTGGATCAACCGCAGAATTGGGTATTTATGAAATGCAAGGCAGCGGATTACGTGAAGTCAACAACCCATCTGAAGTATTGATTTCTAAAAATGATGATGGATTAAGTGGTACAGCAATCGCCTCGACCGTAGAAGGCATGCGACCTTTACTTATAGAAATTCAAGCACTTGTGAGTACTGCTGTTTATGGAACACCGCAGCGCTCAACAACTGGCTATAATGCCAAAAGATTAAATATGCTATTGGCCGTCTTAGAAAAACGTGCCGGTTTTAAACTAGGCGCAAAAGACGTTTTCTTAAACATAACTGGTGGTATTTCAGTAGATGACCCCGCAATTGATTTAGCTGTTGTTGCCGCAATTCTATCTAGCAATGAAGATATACCTATTGACAAGGGTATCTGTTTTGCAGCAGAAGTAGGTTTAGCTGGCGAAATTAGACCGGTACAACGGGTAGAACAACGTATTCTTGAAGCTGAAAAATTAGGTTACAACACCATAATCATTTCAAAAAGCAATAAAATAAGCCTTAAATCGACCAAAATTAAAATCCTAATGGCTTCTAAAATTGAAGAAATTGCCGGTAATTTATTCAGTTAGCGTTTGTCTCTCATTATTCTAGCCAAAACCATAATTACTATTATCACTACTAGAATAAGGACTATTTGCCCGAATCCGACTTTTAATAAAATAAGGCTTTCCATATTATGGTGCTGGATTTGGTATTGAGTTGTGAATGGCTTCAATTTTTTCAATAATATCATCAGATAAATCAACATCTATACTGCCAATATTTTCTTCTAATTGCCTAATACTAGTAGCACCAATAATTGTACTAGTTACAAAAGGTCTTGTATTTACAAATGCCAGTGCCATTTGTGCTAACGTTAGACCATTGGCTTGTGCCAAATCATAATATCTTTTCGTCGCCTCAACAGCTGTATCGCCAATATATCTATTATACTGGGGAAACAAACTTAAACGAGAGCCTTCTGGCATACGATCACCTAAATACTTACCACTTAATGCACCAAATCCCATCGGAGAATATGCCAATAGTCCTACTTGCTCTCTCATAGCTATTTCTGCCATACCCACTTCAAACAGTCTATTTAATAAACTATATGGATTCTGAACCGTAATTGTTCTTGGCAGCGTTCCATGAACTTTACTTTCCTCTAAAAAACGCATGGTACCCCAAGGTGTTTCATTAGAAATACCCACATGTTTAATTTTACCTTCGCGTATTAAATCGCGCATGGTTTCCAAAATCTGATGAATATTATCTTCCCAGTGGTCTGCTATATCATGTTTGTAGCCTCTTTGACCAAAATAATTAGTGCTTCTGTCTGGCCAATGCAATTGATATAAATCGATATAATCTGTTTGCAAACGCTGCAAACTTCCTTCTACAGCATCAATAATAGACTCTCTAGTAAACCCCGTAGTTCGAATAAACTTCGTCATATCGGCTTTTCCTGCAATTTTAGAAGCTAAAACGATATCTTCTCTATTACCGTTTTTCTTAAACCAATTGCCTATGACTTTCTCGGTAGCAGCGTATCTATCTTTATGTGCAGGAACAGGATACAACTCAGCAGTATCTAAAAAATTAACGCCTTTATCTATGGCGAAATTAATTTGCTCATGACCTTCTTCTTCGGTATTTTGATTACCCCAGGTCATAGTACCCAAACATATTTTACTTACTTCAATATCTGTATGCGGTAAATTGGTATAGATCATTCAATTTAAAATTTGTAATCTTTAAATGCAAAATTACTAAATATATTAAGGGTACTTGTATCCATTTCGTTAACTCTCTACCTCTATCAAAATAGGACAATGATCACTGTGCTTCGCCCCTGATAAAATTACGGACCTAGACAATCTATCTTTCAGCGTAGAAGCCACCATTGCATAATCTAAACGCCAACCCTTATTGTTATTTCTAGCATTAGCCCTATAACTCCACCAGGTATAATTATCTGGTTCAGAATTAAATTCCCTAAAACTATCTATGAATCCGCTTTTCATGAACTCTCCTATCCATTCCCTTTCCACCGGTAAAAAACCGGATACGTTTTTTAATCCTACAGGATTATGAATATCTATTGCTTCATGACAAATATTATAATCTCCAAGTACTATCAAATTCGGATTCGTCTTTTTAAGGGTATCGGTATACTCTTGAAAATCTGCCATATAAGTAAGCTTAAAATCTAAACGCTCCATATTTGAACCCGAAGGCAAATACATACTCATGATAGAAATATCACCAAAATCGGCACGAATATTTCTCCCTTCAAAATCCATATAATCAATACCAGTACCAAACACGACGGTATCTGGCTTAGTCTTAGAGAGTATAGCAACACCGCTATAGCCCTTTTTTTGAGCACTATACCAATAATTGTATTTATAACCCGCCTCTTCAAACAATGAAAGATCTAGCTGATCCTCGTTAGCCTTAATTTCTTGAAGACAAACTACATCTGGCGATACGGTACCTAACCATTCTAAAAAACCCTTTCTTAACGCTGCCCTAATTCCATTTACATTATAAGATATGATCTTCATCTATATTCATTTTGCCTTAAAAATAAAAAAGAGTTGAAGATTAAAGGTGCATACTTTCCATTAAAATCCTAATTTCACATCTTTTAAAAACATTTGCATTTTAAAACGCATCTTATGAACAAGATAATTTTTTCTATTGCTGTATTATTTATATCAGCTTCTTCTTTTGCACAAGCTTACCATGACAACGAAAACAGTCATGAAGTAAAGTTGAATATTGGTCAATTTTTAGTGACTACCACTATTGAATTCGGTTATGAGTATTATATCAACGAAGACACTAGTATTGGAGGCACCCTTTATTTTGACGGAAAATCTACAGATTATAACGGTAATTTTGGAATAGGCCCCAACTTGAGAGCTTATTTTGGTTACGGACCTAAAAGCGGTCTATTTGCCGAGGTATTCGGACTTTATTATACGGGTGATGATGATGAAGACACCGAAAATCTAGGTGGCAGAAATTACGATTACTCAACCGTAGCACTTGGTCTTGGTGGCGGGTATAAATGGGCTACAAGAAGTCAAAAATTTACCATAGAACTTAATGGTGGTCTAGGCAGAAATATTAATCCAGAAGATTTTCAAAATGATTTCATGTTCAAAGCCGGTTTATCTTTAGGTTACCGCTTTTAATAGGTATTTTTGGGGTTTTACCCTCCTATGAAAAGAATATTTTCCGTATTAGCTATTATCTCAATCTCTTCAAGTCTATTTGCACAAAGTACTGTCGAAAAAGATAGTATTACCAAATTAAACGAGGTTATTGTTATAGATACACTAACTGCTAAAAATGCTATTGGCATTATTCCTTCACAAACCATTGGCGCTACCACGTTTGCAAATTACAGCCCGGTAGATTTCATTAGCTCCATCAATCAAGTTTCTGGGCTTTATGCACTATCTGGCGCTTTAAACACCAACAGAATAACTATTAGAGGGGTTGGTTCAAGAACATTATACGGCACAGACAAATTAAGGCTGTACTATAATAATATTCCAATTACCAACGGAACAGGCTCTTCAACTATTGAAGCTTTTGACTTAGAAAACTTAACTTCTATTGAAATCATTAAAGGACCAAAAGGAACAGGATTTGGCACCAATTTAGGCGGAGCAATTATCTTGAACACCAAACAACTTAGCGACCAACCTACTAAATTCACCAATAATACTACTATTGGTTCTTACGGATTATTTAAAAACAGTTTAGGATTTACACATTCACAAAAGGATTTTTATATGACCTTTCAATATGGTCATATGGAGATTGATGGATACCGCGAAAACAACAGATTTGAACGTGACGGATTTCTTTTAAACACCATTTTCAAACTTTCAGAAAAAAGTGAAGTCGGACTTCTGGTAAATCACATTGATTACTCTGCTCAAATAGCTAGCTCAATAAGCCAAGAAGATTTTGATGAAAACCCTACACAAGCTGCCTTTACGTGGAGGTCAGCTAAAGGATACGAAGACAACAACTATAGTCTTATTGGTCTTTCTCACACGTACTACGCAAATTCAAAATTAAAAAACACTACTAGTTTATTTTATACTTATTTAGATCATTATGAACCTGCACCATTTAATATTTTAGATGAATACACTAATGGTTATGGCTTAAGAACATTGTTCTCTGGTACTTTAAATATTTCTGAAAATGCACTGTTATATACTTTTGGAGGGGAACTTTATAAAGATGAATATACTTGGGGAACTTTTGAAAACCTTTATCAAGATAATGACGGCAATGGAAGCCTTGAAGGAGACAGGTTATCTAAAAACAAAGAATTCCGAAGTCAAATTAATGGTTTTGCTACAGCATCGTATTCATTTACGAATAAGTTGACCGCACAATTAGGATTAAACATTAACAAAACTCAATATGATTTTAGAGATCTCTTCAACACTGGCGAAACAAGCACAAGTGCCTATAGAGATTTTAAAACCTTATTCTTACCTAGTTTAGATGTAAACTACGCTATTTCACCTACCAATCAACTTTATGCTAATGTTAGCCGCGGATTTTCAAACCCTGGATTAGAAGAAACACTAACGCCAGACGGAATCATAAATCCTGATATTGTTCAAGAAACGGGTACGAACTACGAGATTGGTATTGAACACAAAAGTAAAGACGAAAGACTACAACTAGATGTTGCTTTTTACTTAATGCCCATAAAAAATTTACTAGTAGCTAAACGTGTTGGAGATAACCAGTATATTGGGCGTAATGCAGGTAAAACAAAACATCAAGGCATTGATTTAGACTGGCAGTATCGCATCAACTTAACGAATAAAATAACGATATCGCCATTTATAAGCTACACCTACAGTAATCATAAATTTATTGATTTCATAGACGAGGAAGCTAATGAAGATTATTCTGAAAATGCATTAACAGGTGTACCTAAAAACAAAATAAACTCTGGCATACAAACTAATTTTGGAAATGGATTGTTTGCAAATATCACCCATCAATTTATAGATGAAATTCCGCTAACAGATGCGAATTCACTTTATAGTAACTCCTTCAATTTACTAAATATTAAAGTGGGCTACAAAAATCAAATTACAGAAAAATTACGGGTAGGTCTCGATTTTGGAATTAATAACCTGACCAATACTAAGTACGCACAGTCGGTTTTAATTAACGCTACCGGATTTGGAGGAAATGCCCCAAGGTATTTCTACCCTGGGAACACTATTAATTATTATGGCGGTGTAAAATTGAATTACACCCTTTAACCTATTCCATTTTCTTCAACCAAGTCTTCATATCGACTGCATCATGTATGATACCGTTCAATGCCGATATAGCAACACGCTCTTGTTCCATAGAATCTCTATGTCTAATGGTAACCGTTTGGTCTTCTAAAGATTGATGATCAACAGTAATACAGAAAGGAGTACCATTGGCATCTTGTCTTCTGTAACGTCTACCTACAGCATCTTTTTCATCATAAACGACATTAAAATCCCATTTAAGGTCATCTATAATTTGGTGTGCTATTTCTGGCAAGCCATCCTTTTTAAGTAAAGGCAAAATAGCCGCTTTTACCGGTGCTAAAACAGCTGGTAACTTAAGTACTGTTCTAGTAGTATTGTTCTCCAATTCTTCCTCTTTAAGTGAGTTAGAGAATACTGCCAAGAACATTCTATCTAAACCAATAGAAGTTTCTAGTACATAAGGAACATAGTTTTTGTTTACCTCATGATCAAAATATTGTAATTTCTTACCAGAGAATTTCTCGTGACTGCTTAAATCAAAATCGGTACGAGAATGTATCCCTTCTAATTCTTTGAAGCCAAATGGGAAACGAAATTCTATATCTGATGCTGCATCTGCGTAGTGTGCTAATTTCTCATGATCGTGAAAACGATAGTTTTCTTGACCTAAACCAAGAGACAAATGCCACTTCATTCTTTTTTCTTTCCAAACCTCATACCATTCTTTCTGTGTACCTGGTTGAATAAAGAATTGCATTTCCATTTGTTCAAACTCGCGCATTCTAAAAATGAACTGTCTAGCAACAATTTCATTTCTAAAAGCCTTACCGGTCTGTGCTATACCGAAAGGAAGCTTCATACGACCAGATTTCTGAACATTTAAGAAGTTTACAAAAATGCCCTGGGCAGTTTCTGGTCTAAGAAATAGATCCATTGCAGTTTCTGCATTGGCACCTAACTTTGTACCGAACATTAGATTAAACTGCTTTACCTCTGTCCAGTTTTTAGAACCTGACATAGGGCAAGCGATATCTAATTCTTCAATTAAAGCTTTTACATCGGCTAAATCTTCATTCTGCAAAGATTTACCTAACCTGCTTAAAATAGTTTTTCCTTGTTCTTGATAATCAACTACACGCTGATTTGTTTGCAAAAACTGTTCTTTATCAAAAGCTTCGCCGAAACGCTTAGCAGCCTTATTGACCTCTTTTTCAATTTTAGCATCAATTTTAGCGACATAATCCTCCACTAAAACATCTGCTCTATATCTTTTTTTAGAATCTTTATTATCTATTAATGGATCATTGAAGGCATCTATATGCCCAGAAGCCTTCCACGTTAGTGGATGCATAAAAATTGCA
The DNA here is from genome assembly GCF_900142175.1 of Maribacter aquivivus. Classification (NCBI taxonomy): domain Bacteria; kingdom Pseudomonadati; phylum Bacteroidota; class Flavobacteriia; order Flavobacteriales; family Flavobacteriaceae; genus Maribacter; species Maribacter aquivivus. The sequence goes on from NZ_FQZX01000001.1 coordinate 577,480, forward strand.
GCATCTAACCCAACGATATTATCATTAAGCTGAACCATGGCCTTCCACCAATAGTCGCGTATATTCTTTTTAAGTTCCACACCATTTTGACCGTAATCATAAATAGCACTTAAACCATCATAAATTTCACTAGATTGGAATACATATCCGTATTCCTTTGCGTGAGAAATTACACGCTTAAAATCATCTTCTTGCTTTGCCATGTGGCAAAAATAGAACAATAGCCCAAAAAAAAAATAATTATTTCAATTCAAATTCAGAAGAAGTAATTAAACGTTCGTCTTCAAACACATTTAATGTGTAATTACCTTCCATCAAAGAACCTTCTGGAATGGTAATCGATTCGCATAAAAACTGGTCTAAACCTGTAAAAACAAATTCGACTCTTTTGCTATAAACATTTCCATTTACGGTAATGGTATTGGCATTATCTTCAACAATTTGTTTGTTGGGATCTAAAAACTGTAGATAAATTACTTTCTCGCTATCAGCTTCACTCTCATCTGCCAAAACTGTTACACAACCTCTTAATTTTTCAATTATAGATGCTTTATTGGTTTTGGTTGGTTTTGTACCACGAATTAATCTAAAACCGCTTCCTTCAGAATTAGCCATTTTCAAATAGCTCTTCGTCTTTAATTTCTGATTAAGTTCTAGTATTTTTCTTCTTTGTAAAGCCTCAGCTTCAGCCAAAGAATTACTATTTGCCCTTAGATTTTCAATTTGCTTACGAGACTCGTCATACTTATCGGTAAGTAACATATTGTTATAACGTAAGAAGTTATTCTTTAAAAGTAAACTATCGTTCTTAGATTCTAACCTGCGTAATTCCGTTTTAAATTCTCTTAACTTTTGAACCGTAAAATTTAATCGACCAACAGAATCTAAAAGTTCTTGTACCTTATACCTAGAATCTTTTAATTCTATTTCGTTCATTTCACTTTTTGCAGATAAGCGAGCTACATCTGCTTTCATAAGAGTAAGGTCTTTTACAAGAATCTCTTTCTCTTGTTCTAAAAAGTCTATTTGATCGTTTGATTGGGCATAACTGTAGTAGAACGCAATTAATAGTGCTAAAAGAACTGCAACAAATGCTGCTAGTATTATTTTATAATTGAATTTATTATCTTGACTGTCCATTTAAAAAGCGGGCTGTAGGTTGTTTAATCTGTAAAATTTGATGAAAAACATAATTTCAAATATACTAAAGGATGTCACGAACATACTGTTACCCATATCATGTTTTGGATGTAATGCACGATTATATAGAGGAGAAGCTCTTCTCTGTACATCTTGCCGACATCAATTACCACTTACCGAGTACACCTTTAACGATGAAAATGCAGTTGACCGTATTTTTTATGGTCGAATTAACATAAAAAAAGCAAATTCATTCTTATTCTTTACCGAAATTGGAATAGTAAAAAACCTCATTCACTTTTTAAAATATAAAAACCAAGAAGGCATAGGTATATTTTTAGGCGATTGGCACGGTCAAATTTTGAAGCAACAAGGTCATTTGCCAAAGATTGACTTTGTAATTCCCGTTCCCTTACACAGAAAAAAACTAAAAAAGAGGGGTTATAACCAAGTGGCACTTTTTGCGAAACAAATTGCACTTCATATCAATGCAAACTATACAGATGATATTTTGGTAAAAACTGCCAATACTAAAACACAAACCAAGAAAAATAGACTAAACAGATGGTATGACAACCGATCGTTATACGAAATCAAAAATGGAGAAAAATTAATAAACAAAACCATATTGTTGGTTGACGATGTTATTACTACCGGTGCTACTATGGAAATTTGCGCTAACACCTTCAAAGATATTGAAGGTGTTGAAATTTACATATCAAGTATGGCAGTTGTTCCCTAGAATTAGATTTCTATAAAATATGTTGTTTCTTTGCGGTCGATAATTACACTAATGAGCAGAAAAATTTTAGGTTTTATATTTGTTTTTATCATCGTAATGATGTCATACCAATGTGCTCAAAGAGGCACACCAACCGGTGGACCAAAAGATATAACACCACCAGAATTAACAAGGGCAGAGCCACCAAATTTAACAACTAACTTTACGGGGCAAAAAATTAGATTATATTTTGATGAATTAGTAAAGCTAAAAGACATTCAAAAGCAACTTATAATTTCTCCCCCTTTAAAAAATGCCCCAGTACTTTCACCTATTGGTAATGCCAATAAATACGTAGAAATTACTATTAAAGATACTCTTGAACCTAATACAACTTATACTTTTAATTTTGGTCAAGGTATTGTCGACAACAACGAAGAAAACCCAAAATCTTTTTTTACCTATGTTTTCTCTACTGGCGATTATATTGATTCATTAGAATTAACAGGCGTAGTTAAAGATGCGTTCAATAAAAAAGCCGATGATTTTGTTAGCGTAATGCTTTATAAAATTGATACTAGTTATACAGACTCTACCGTTTACAAGAGACCACCAAACTATATTACAAATACGCTAGACAGCGCAGTTATATTTAAACTTAATAATTTAAAAGAAGGCAAATATGCCTTGTTTGGTATTAAAGATGCCACAGGCAATAATTTATTTGATCAAAAAACCGATAAAATAGGTTTTGTACGTGATACTATAAACTTACCTACAGATTCTATTTATTTACTGAATCTATTTAAAGAAATACCCGATTATAGTATAGCCGTACCTAGTATGGAAGCTAGCAATAGAATTAGCTTTGGCTATTATGGAGATGGAACCAACATATCAATTGAAACCATTACCGAAATACCAGATACCGTTAGAACGAAGATTAGTAAAGAAAGGGAAAAAGACACATTGAATTTCTGGTTTACACCTTATGAAATGGACTCTCTCCTTTTCGTAATTACAAATGAATCTTTAAAAGTAAAAGACACGTTTAAAGTCAAAAACAGAAAAGTTGAGTTTGACTCCTTAAAGATTTCGATGAGTCAAAATGGAAATATTGAAATGGATAATCCTATAAATCTCTTAAGCAATACACCATTAGTTAGTTTCGATAGCACCAAGATTAAATTGATGGATAAAGATTCTGTTGAAATTGCTTATAAATTAAAGCTCGATACCCTAGAAAATTTATTGAACTTCAATTTTAAGATTGATCCTGACCAAAGCTATAGAATGGAACTTATACCTGGCGCGGTAACAGACTTTTTTCAAACATCTAATGATTCGGTCGCTTATTCTTTTCGAACAAAGAGCATTGCAGATTATGGCAATTTAACTTTAAATCTAAATGGCGGTTCAATCGTTTACCCAATAATTGTTCAGCTTACCAACGAAAAAGGAGACTTACAACGAGAAATTTATGCTACTGAGCCACAGGCATATGTCTTTGATAATTTAAATCCTGGTAAATACCAAGCTAGAGTCATATTTGACATGAACGGTAATGGAAAATGGGATACAGGTAGTTTCTTAGAACATAGACAACCTGAAAAAATTAGTTACTACCCTACGTTAATAGAATTACGTGCTAATTGGGAAAAAATAGAGACGTTTAATTTGATAGATTAAAATCATCGCGATCATTTAAAAAACGAAGCTTATTTCGCACTAAATCGATTTCATCTTTTACTAATTCAACAATAATCATTTCCTCTTTCTCAGAAAGTGCAATTAATTCTCCAAGTGGGTCATATATGCTAGAATGCCCTGGGTACTGATGCCCTACCTTGTCTTCGCCTACACGATTTACCCCAACACAATAAACCATATTCTCTATAGCTCTTGCCTTCAATAGCGCATCCCACGCATTAATTCTTGGTGTAGGCCAATTTGCAGCATACAATAAAACATCAAAATTTTCTGTATTTCTGCTCCATACCGGAAAACGAAGATCATAACATACTAAAGGGCAGATAGCAAAACCTTTATAATCTATTATTAGTCTTTCTGTACCTGCTGTATATTTTTCATGCTCACCAGCTAATGTAAATGTATGTCGCTTATCATACTTTTTATATTTGCCATTTGGCCTTACAAAGAAGAGTCTATTGTAGTAATTGTCATTATCATGAAATACCACACTACCAACAACGGCGCTATTTTTATTGGCAGCTATTTTTTTCATCCACTCTAGGGTTGTCAAACCTTCTTTTTTTTCAATATTATCAGGTGACATTGTAAAGCCTGTAGTAAACATTTCTGGCAAAACTATTAAATCAACAAGTTCATTAATTTGATCGATTTTGGCGCCGAACATTTCTCTATTGGCATGAGGATCCTCCCAATGTAAAGTAGATTGTATTAGGGCTATTTTTAAACGACCGTTTTGCTTTTCTTTCATTCTATTACTCCAACAAATCAATAAATGCGCTTAAACCCTGGGTTTTAGCATGATCTAAGGCACTGTTACCCCTATTGTCTTTAATTGTTTTATCTGCACCATTCGCAATTAGTAATTTTGCGATTTCTAAGCGATTAAATTGTGCAGCATAAATTAGGCAAGTTGCACCCATAGCATTACGCTCATTAAGTTGCGCCTTCTTATCTATCAATAATTTTGCAAGGTCAGCAAAGCCTTTGAAGCAAACACCCATTAAAGCTGTATTACCAGATGCATCTACAGCATCAATTTTTGCCCCTTTATCCAATAGTAGCGTTGCAATTTCCATTTCGTCATAATATGTAGCTAAAATTAAAGGTGTTGAACCTCTAACATCTTTACTATTGACGAGAACAGGATTCTTCTCTAACATTGCCTTAACCTCATTAAAACTACCCTCTCTTATCTCTTTAAAAAAAACCTCGTTCATAAATGTGTGTAATAAATTATTCTCATTCAAGACAATACGTAAGTAATTATTTACAGACGTATTTTCTTACTATTCCATAATTTTTTCCTACCTTAAAGATAATATGTACCTTTAAATTAAAATTCTAGAACTTTTGAAAACATTAGCCGTTGACTTTCTTTTAAAAGAGTCCCCCAATGCAATTGCTATCGTGGATACTAAGTTAAACTTTATTAGTTACTCTAACCAGTGGCAGGAAAAATTTAGTTTAGATAAAACCGATATCATCAACAAAAATTTATTTGATAGTATAATTGAAACCCCTAGCCTTTTTAAAATTGCAGTAAATGAAGGGGTAAAAGGAAAAGAGCATATAAATCTTGGACAAAAATTCACCTTACCAGATGGCAAGCTACAATGGCTAAAATGGAAAATTATACCTTCTACTATTCAGGAACATGGTTTTGACGGAGCCATTATTTTTTTAGATGATATTACTGCCGTACAGAAAGAATTAGAGCTATTACATAAAGCTGAAGAAGTTGCCAGAATAGGCTGCTGGGAACTTGATTTAATTAGCAACACTGTTAACTGGACAAAAACAACAAAAGACATTCACGAAGTAGAGGCTGATTTTATCCCCAGCTTAGAAGAAGGTATAAATTTTTATAAGGAAGGTGTTTACAGAGACAAAATCTCTTACCTAGTTAGTAACGCAATTGCAGAAGGAAAACCTTTTGACACAGAACTAATTATTGTCACTGCCAAAAAAAATGAAGTTTGGGTTCGCGCTAAAGGTGAAGTTGAAAAATTAAACGGCAAAGCAGTTAGACTTGTTGGAACATTTCAAGATATTGATCAGAAAAAGAAAATTGAATTAGCTCATGAAGAAATCTCAGAAAGACTAAAAATTACGACCCAAACTGCACAAATTGGAACATGGCATTATGATCTCGTTGAAAACGAGTTAGAATGGGATAATGAAATGTACCGAATTTTTGATATTGACAAAAATCAATTTTCTAAAGCTCTTGAAGCATGGTCATCTACCATAGATCCAAACGATAAGGAAAGAATACTAGCCGCTACCAATGACGCTATAAAGGGTTTGAAAGATTTTGACGAAGAATATAGAATAAAACTTCAAAATGGATCTACTAGATATATTAAAGGTATTTCGAAAACTATTAAAGATATAAATGGGCAATCCATTAAAATGACAGGTGCCAATTGGGATATTACAGAACTTCGTAGCACCGAAATACAATTAGCCAAAAACACTAAGTTATTTGCTAAAACTTTTGAACACTCTTCTATTGGCATGGCACTTGTAAGCCCTGAACTTAAATGGCTAAAAGTAAATAAAAGCTTATCTAAAAGCTTAGGGTATTCAGAAGAAGAATTACTAAAAATGAAAACTACAGATATTACTTATACAGATGATTTAAGTAGTAGTGAAGTTTTTAAATCTAAAGTATTCGGTGAAAATAATAAGAATTTAAAATTGCAAAAAAGATACTTTCATAAAGATGGAAATGTAGTACACGCTGTTATTGGGGTTACACCTGTAAGAGATTTAAATGAGAAACCAAGTCATGCCATTGTTCAATTTTTGGATATCACCAATAGTATTAAATCACAGAATAAATTAGAAGCATTGGTAGAGGTTACAAAGAGCCAAAATGAGAGCCTTACTAATTTCGCACATATTGTCTCTCACAATCTAAGGTCGCATTCTACTAACATGACAATGCTGACTAAATTTTTAAATGAAGAGAAAGATGAAGATGAACGTCTAAATTTAAATAGAATGATTACGAGTGCTACTGAAAGTTTATCTGAAACTATTGATCATTTAAATGATGTAGTTTTAGTAAAAACAGGAGCTCTAGAAAAATTACAGAGCATTAGCATACTTAATACTATTAACCAAATAACAAAAAGTATAAATGGTTTACTAGAAGATCAAAGAGCAACTATAAAAATAGATGTATCAAAGTCTCATTTTGTAAATGCCGTTCCTGCTTATTTGGAAAGTATTTTTCTTAACATTCTTACAAATGCTTTAAAATATAGGTCATCTGAACGAACTCCTATTATTGAAATAAAATCTAAAGTAAAGGGTGATTTTATCCAAATAACATTTAAAGATAATGGTCAAGGTATTGACTTAGAAAAACACGGTGATAAAATATTTGGTATGTATAAAACATTTCATAACCATAAAGATGCAAAAGGTATAGGTCTTTTTATTACAAAAAACCAAATTGAAGCAATGAGTGGTTCTATTTCTATAGAAAGTATTGTTGATAATGGTACCACTATATTTATAGAACTTAAACACAACTAACTAAAAAAAACTGAATATGAAAAAAGTTCAACTTTGCTGCATAATAGACGATGACCCTATATTCGTTTATGGTACAAAAAGAATTATTAAAGAAGTAGATTTTGCAGAATCTATTCTTGTCTACAATAATGGACAAGATGCACTTGACGGACTAACGAAAATATCCTTAGCTAAAGAACCATTGCCAGATGTAATATTTTTAGATTTGAATATGCCGATTTTAAACGGTTGGGAATTTTTAGATGAATTTAAAAACTGCCAAAGTGAAAGATCAAAATCTATAACAATCTATATCATTAGTTCATCTGTAGACCCTAGAGATTTAGAACGAGTTAAAGATTACGATCAAGTTGACAACTATATTTTAAAACCGATAACTCCTGATGATCTTGCGAAGATTCTAGGCGCTGTGGTGGAAGGATAATTTATAAAATTCTCTCAGTCTTAAGTCCATTGTTAATTGCAACGATTAGTGTGATTTTTTTTTCAAAAAAAGGTTATCTTAATTACATAACTTAGCAAATGAATTTGATTACTCCATATAAAAATCTGAATCTGGGTAAGATTTACTATTGAATTATTTTAAAATGAGCGTATTTACAAGTTGTTGTATTATAGATGACGACGAATTTTTTTCTGTTAGCGGTAAGAGTATTTTAAAGCAGAATAACTTCAGTGATAATATTCTTTATTATTCTGGTGGTCAAGAAGCTCTTGATGGTTTAATTGGTTTATTGGTTGAAAATATAAAACTACCCGATGTCATCTTTTTAGACCTAAATATGCCAAATAGAGATGGGTGGTCATTTTTAGAAGAATTTGAAGCACTTCCAGAAGATAAAATAGGGCATATTAAAATTTATATTACCAGTTCTTTTATTAGCCCTAAATTCATGGAAAAGGCTAAAGACTACAAATTAGTTAAAGATTATATTGTTAAACCTTTAACCGAAAGTGCTGTTAAAAAAATAATTGATTCTAAAGAAATAGCGTAAAATTATCTCACACCTGGGCTAAAATCTAAGGGAGCATTTTGAGGCTGATTTATTGTACCCTCATCGCCTGTATCATTGTAAATAGTCCATTCGCTCATGGTAAAAACCGGATTTCCAGAAAATACACTTAATTTACGTAGAGCGGTACCATCTTCAAATTCGTGGTTAGTATTACTGCCATCTTCTCCAATAACACCAAAAACATCTATAATAGTATTAAAAGGGTCTACCAATACAATATTATCATCACCATTAGAATCTGCTGGGGAATTTGTGCTAACTGATATATCAGGCTCAAAACCATACACATTTTTAAACTCTTCTGCATTGGGCGAAATTACCAAGAGTCCATTTCCTTCAATTATATATTCAGATAAATCTATACTTGAACTAACTTCATTATTATCATTTGTATAACGGTCCAACTTCCAGCCATTTAATGATAGGCTTTCTTCAGATGCATTATAAATTTCCACAAAACGAGCTCCTGCATTATTGTTTGGATCTGCAATCTCAGATATAAATATTGATGAAGATGTAAATTCATCTACCAAATCTTCACATCGTTCTTGGTTAAATGAAAGGTCATTAACATTTCTTATAATTAATTGATATTCATTATTATCCTTAGTTAATATTCCGGTAGCTGTTCCCATTTTATCTGGGAGTATTTCAGATTGAAAATCAGCATAACCACTGTTAACTATTATTAATTCGTTATCACCACAATCAACTAGTGTTCTCAAAGTTTCTTCTTCTTTAATCGCAAACGTTTCCCCTAACTCTTCTTGCTTAATTTCTACATCAGTTACCGCAACCAATGTATTCAACATAGATTCATTTATTTCTAAAATAGCAACTGAAGTAGGCTCAATTCCCACATTCTCTTTACATGAGACCAATACATGGTCGAAAACCACATTTTTAGGTAACCTACCTACGCTACGGTTACCAAAAGAAGTAAATACACCGCCAACTTTATAAACTCCTTTAGACTCGCCCAAATACAATCCTTTTAACTTTATAATGATTTGTTGGCCCACATTAAAGAACAAATGAGCATCCCTTAATTCTAATTCGATTTTCATTCCATCTAATGGATTACCTGGCTCGTCTTGAAAATATATTGTATTAAAAAAATTACCGTCCTTGTCCGAAGAAATCACATAACCACTAATAACCAAGTCTTCTTGAATCTGAATAGTCTCGCCATTATACATATTCTTTAATTCTGCTATACTAATTAATATAAATTCAGTATCAGAACATTGTATATCTGGCGCATCAAATTCCTTGTCTTTTACACAAGAGGATAGTATAATCCCAATCAAAATTATTGAATAAAATATCTTATTTTTTATCTTCATTCTATTGTATCAGATTTAAAAACTGAAAGCGAAATTTAAAAAATAGGTTCTACCGAAACCATACCAATACTTAGGCGCAAAAGACGGATTACCACTAAAATTATCTTGCTTTAGCTGACCATAATTACCATTTCTACTCTGCTCATAACCACCAGTTCTAAAAGTGGTGTCAAAAAGATTATTAACACTTGCAAAAACACTGATGTATTTACCTTTTTTAAGCCACGACTTACCGCCAACCATATTCAATAAATAGAAATTATCTAATGGTTTCTGCTTTAGTAATTTTTGAACATTTTCATCTGTCGCATCAGGAAATCTTAACTGGGTTTCTGGGTCAATTAAAAAACTCTCAGTTCTCGTTATCGTAGAAATATTGGCATAGTTATTTGCGAGATAGTTTGCTGAAGCGCTTACCCACCAATATTTTGGATCTCTATATTCTATACCTACCGCAATTGCTTTCTGCGGACCTTGCGCCAGCTTATAATCTTTAACTGCTGATTGCCCCAAAAATTTAGAACCAGATATATCAATTAAATCTTCGGTTGCACCTGCCGTATCAAAGTTAATTGTCACAAAAGGATTGCTTGCATATTCATGCTTTGCCACTGAGGCTACTAACGAAAGTTTTACAGCACTAGATACTTGGTACTCTAAACCAAGTTCAACACCTAAATGTAATTTGTCTAAATCAGTGAGTACTTCTTGCACAAAATCTGAACCCACACCAGAATCAACAAAAAAGAAATTTACATCTGTGGTATTTTGAAAACGGGTATAAAAACCTGTAAATCTACCCGTTAATTTTGGCATTCTAAGAAAGTAAGTAGCATCAACACTGGTCATAGTTTCACTTTGCAAATTAGGAACTACCGTATTATTCTCCCTCGGGTTTATAAATACATTTTGTAACACCGGTGCTCTATTTATAATTGCGGTATTGACAGAAACCCAATGTCTACCTGTTATTGTGTAAGATGCGCCTGATTTTAATGACCAATTTGAAAATTTGACCTGTTCACTCTCCCCAAACGAATTATCTATAAAACGTTCATTCTTAAACAAACCTTCTCTTTGATAATTAACTAAAGCATACTTACCGGCAACAAACGCCTTTACTTTATTATAATGCGCATTTAACTGAGTATAGATATCGCTATTGTTTCCTTTTAAATTATAATTGTAATTAAAAACAGCACCATTACCTTTGTTTACTTCAGATGAAATATCATTTAAGGTTTCTGAAAACGTATCGATATCACGATGATACTCCGCCCCTAACAAATCATTTATTTGAGCGTAGTTTTTAGAATTTAGTTTCCTGTGGGATAGACCTAAATCGAGTTTCAAATGACTATCAATATTTATATTTGCAGTAGCCCTCGCAGTAATCTGATTATCTTTTGTGGTATCATCGTACAGCACATAAGCCGCTTCGCCAATTTGGTTTATACTGGTATTTGCTTTGTATATATTTTCCCAATCTAATTGAGGGTTTTCTACAAAGCCTTCTTCTGCTTGTATAGCACTTTCGAAGTTGGCCCCTATGGGGGAGTTCAAATAAAAACTAGGTAAATAACGGTAGTATGTAGGATCTGGATTTGGAGCATTATAATACCCTAAACGACTTCTCTTATACACACCGGTTTGATAGCCCAAACCCGCATTTATTTGTAAACTTTTAGATTCATGATGATAGTTGATTAAGAACAATGGTTCGCGAATATGTCGCTCTCTAGAATTCCTTATTTTTCCGTTTTGTATTCCGGCATAAGGGTTATACCTATTTCCTTGTATTTCTTGCACCTCTTCTGTAATTGCAGAAGATCGCCCTCTTCTATTTGAGGCTACAATTGCTGTGGCAGATATTGTGTTTTTTTCATTTAAAAGATACTCCAATGATCCATAAACAGAATAAGAATCATACAACGTGCCATCCATATACCCTTGTTTTGCCCAGCGTCTAGAAGCCGAAATAATATAGGCGAATTTCTCATTTTTAACTCCAGAATTATAGGTTGCCATCAGTCTGCCGCTATAGGTTCTGTTTGAGAGAGATGAAGATAGTCGAGTACCTGGTCTTAACCCAGATGGTCGTAAATCTATATTCGTATTTCCTAAAATTCCGCCAAATGTAAAATCTGACGCTTCTAAACCATTCGCATATTGTTGGTTTCTTATAACGTCATTTAATCCACCCCAGTTATTCCACTGTGGTCTGCCATCATACATTTTATTCATTGGCAAGCCGTTTAGGTGTACTTCTCCATATTGAGAATCATATCCTCTTACCCTAAAAAATGCCTGACCAAAATCAAAAGCCGCCCTGTTTAGAAAAATATCTTTCGTTGATTGTAATAAAGCAAGAGCGTTAGAATTGATCTCATCATCTAATAACTCGTCATCGGTAATATTAATGAGGTTTATAGATTTTTCTACTGTCATATCTCTTTCCAAAAAAATTATGCCTAAATCAATATTATTGTCATCAAGAAATACAGGTATTCTTTTACTATCAAAATCGGGAGTAGAAATTTGAAGTATAAAGTCTCCTTTATTGGAAGTAATTAATTTAAATTCTCCTAATTCATTAGTAGTTATTGGTGTAAAATCTCCCTCTAAGACTACTTCTGCATTGGCAATTACCTCACTTTTAACCCTTTCTTTTATTACCCCAGAAATTGTCGTTGCACTTTGAGCATGTAAGAAACATATTTTAACAAATAGTAATAAAAACAGGGTATGCTTAATCATTCTATATCTTAAGACCTTACTAATGAGCTATTAAGATACTATTTAAGAAATAATTAACGTGAAATTTCCGTATACTCGCTTATAATTAAGACAAAATACCCTCAATAATGAGATTACTACTTCTTATCTGCTTCTTTTCCCCACTACTCACATGTGCCCAAAAATCTGATACTTACCAAATTAGAACCGTTGCTTTCTATAATCTAGAGAATGTATTTGATACTAAAAATGATACTTTAATTTTTGATGATGATAGAACCCCAGAAGGAAAAGACAAGTGGACAGAAGAACGTTATCTGAACAAAATAGAAAATATGTCGAAGGTAATTTCTGAAATTGGCTCTACCTATAATAAAACGGCACCAGATATTGTAGGGGTTTGTGAAGTAGAAAACCTAGGTGTACTTGAAGATTTGGTACATCATAAGAATTTGGCAAAATTTAATTACGGTATTGTTCATTTCGAATCTCCTGATGAACGTGGTATAGACGTCGCACTTCTATATAAAAAAAGTGCCTTCGTACCTGTTAATTTCAATAGCCATAGATTACTATTGTTTAACCTTGAAGGAAAACGAGATTACACCAGAGATCAACTTATTGTAGAAGGATTGTTAGATAATGAAAAGGTTTACTTCATCGTAAACCATTGGCCTTCTAGAAGTGGTGGCGAAGCAAGAAGTAGACCTTTTAGATTAGAAGCTGCCAAGTTGAATAAGCGCATTATAGATTCCGTTCAAAGACAAAACATCAATGCCAAAATTATAAGCATGGGAGATTTTAACGATGATCCTATAGACCCGAGTTTTAAAAAAATATTACAGGTTAAAAAAAATTCTAAGAATCTAGATTCCTTAAGCCTTTACGGACCTATGGAAAAACTATATAAAAAAGGAAGAGGCTCTTTAGCCTATCGCGATAAGTGGAATTTGTTTGATCAATTATATATGACATCTTCGCTAATAGACAACAAGAGAGAAGGTTATAGTTATTGGAAAGTAGGCATATTTACCCCTGAATACTTAATGGATCCCAAAGGAAAATATAAAGGTTACCCGTTACGGACTTATGCAGGCGGAAGTTATATTGGTGGCTATAGCGATCATTTTCCTGTATATCTGCACCTGATTAAAAAAGTTAATCCATAAAAAAAGAACCTAATAATATTGTATTAGGTTCTTTATCATCTTTTTAAATACTCTAATCTTAGTTAAACCATTGTCCCCAAGGAATTCTACTTAGAATAAGAAGTAAGCCTATTGAATAGAAAATAGCAATACTTTTAAATTTTTTAGCTCCGTCAACAAATTTCTTATGTCTTGACCAACCAATGGTTATTGATGCAATTGCCAATATATTAATGAAAGGATGCTCAACTGCCAATAAACGAGCCGTAGAAGTTAAACCACCCATGCCAAACTCTTGTATTGCGCTTAAGCCACTTGGAGAAACAAAATATAATATTAGCCCTACCAATAATTGAATATGGCATAAAATAAGTGCAAATAGGCTTAATCTAAGATCTTTACCCATATTAAAAATTCGTTTACCTAAAAGACCTGAAATAGCATTAATAACTGCTAAAATCAATACAGCCAATGCTATATAAGCCAAGTATGAATGTAGCATGTGAATAGTTTCGTACATAGTTCTAATTTTAAGTTTTAAATGTAATGAATTTTGAGCATAAAAAAACCCTGACTTTACAGTCAGGGTTTAATATTTATAGTAATTGAATTATTAGAAACTGTAACGAGCGCTTACGTTAAAAGTTCTTCCAAATCCAAAGAATACTTTATTATCAGTAGAAATTCCTTCATAAGTAGCTCCATTACCTTCTGCAAACGTGTTTGTTAAAGATTCAGCAATATACTCTGTATCAAAAAGATTGTTAACGTTAGCTGCAATACTTAGTTTGTTGCTTCCTCCAAAACCAAAAGTGTAATAAGCACCTAAGTCAAAAAGAGTATAACTTGGCAAACGTAGTGAACCTTGGTTATCAGCAGAATCAAAATCTTCAGCATTTAAGAATGCATATAATCTTGACGCATTGTAAAGATTTGCACTAATTTTAAGATCTTCTATTGGTCTAATGATCATTTCTAAGTTAGTTGTGAACTGAGCAGCATCTCCAACTTTAACACCATCTAAGAATAAAGTTACATCTGGATCAATAACATTTCTATCATCATCTAAAGCTTGACCGAATGCATTACCTGAATATTCCCAATCACCTAAAGAAAGCATTCCTCTAAACTGTACAACATCTGATGCACGGTAGTCAGCTTCTATCTCGATACCTTGGTGAATTTGTTCTACACCGTTAATGTTCGCGTTACCTTCATCTCCTGTAGGAGTTTCAACACCAATGCTAACGAATCTATCTTTCCAAGTAGTTCTGTATATATTAACTTTAGCTCTGAAATCACCAAGATTAAGACCGTAACCCATTTCTAAACCAAGTACTTTCTCGTTGGTCAAATCTGGATTTAATTCATTTTGAAAGTTGATATAAACTGCATCAAACTGAGGTTGTTTTGAATAATAACCAGCATTAAAGAATACGTTATTAGCTTCATTCAAGTTAAAGTTAGCACCACCTTTAATGTTTCCACCTAAGATGTTCTCCCAATCTGTTTCTTGTAAAGGATCAGAATCTAAATAGTTAAAATAATCAATTCTCTTAAATCCTTGATTAGAAATACCACCCTGAAGAAAACCAGATACTATACCATCAGTATATTCTACCTGACCAAAAGCACCTGTCCATCTTACTAGACCATCGTTGTAATAATCAATTTTTTCTTCATCATCAATGCTCTTAAATACATTAACAATTGATGAAAAATCTGAATCTACAGCACCATCTTGACGAACAATATGGTTTGGATTGTTGATATTATCATCATCAAAATAACCATCTGCTCCTAAAAGATTATCTAATCTTCTGTAGTGTATACCTTTATAACTTCTTAAATCCACTCCAACATCATAATTCCACTTTTCATTGATTTGAGTATTCAAGTTAGCGATAACACCAAACCAGTTGTGTGAGTTGATAGAAGCTCTTCTAGCTAAACCATCACCAAAACTTGTTGTAATATATTCACCATCACCATTTGCAGATAATTGGTAATCGTTACCATCGTAAAAAGTAACCGCCTCACCACCGTTAAAACGAGAAATTAAATCGTAATCAACCTGCCCTGTTTCAGGAATTCTATATCTACTAGAACTAGCAAAACCAAAGCTTGGTCCTGAACCAATATCACCAGTACCACCACCACGACCAAAAGATGCGTAAGCAGAAGTTGATAATGTTGATTTTTCAGATGCTTTCCATTCCCAAGTTAAAGATGTAATAGGCTTATGATAAAAATTTCTTCTCCAACCAAATTCTTCACCGTTCAAAGTACCACCATTATAGTTATATTTTGCACCATACTCTAAGTGATCAGCTAAAGTTGCCACATTAAAGAAACTTGATGTTCTTTGATTGTGAACCTGAGGAGCACCTGTTAATACAAACTGAAAATTATGCTTTTCATTAGGCTCGTAACCCAAACCAATAAAATAGTTGTAACCTTCAAATTCCGTTCCTTGAATATAACCATCACCTGCTGTTCTACCTAATAAAATAGATGCAGCAAAACCTTTATCAGATTTTCCAGTATTGTATGCAACAGTAGTTTTTAAGTAGCCATCATTACCACCACCTAAAGTTACTGTACCACCTTCTTCTTGTTCGGTAGACTTTGTAATAACATTAATAGTACCACCTACAGATGATATAGCTAATTTAGAAGAACCTAAACCTCTTTGAACTTGCATAGCAGTAGTAACATCACCTAAACCAGCCCAGTTACTCCAATATACAGCTCCATTTTCCATATCGTTAACTGGAATACCGTTAACCATTACAGCAGTGTTTCTAGAATCAAAACCTCTTACATTAACTCTACCGTCACCAAAACCACCACCCGTTTTGGTAGCATATATAGAAGGAGTAGATTTAAGTATCTCAGGTAATTCTTGAGAACCTAATTTTTCTTGTATCTCAGAAGCTTTAATAGTTGAAACAGCTACAGGAGTTTCTCTATCCTTTGCTATATCTAAAATTCCAGTTACAACAACACCTTCTAATTCTTCAGCATTAGGCTCCAAAACAATAGAACCAATATTTCCTGAAGCAGTAAAAGCAACTTGCTTTGAATTAAAACCGATGTAAGAAATTACTAAAGTTCCAGATGCAGAACTTGTGTTAATTGTAAAATTACCATCAAAATCAGTTGATGTTCCATTTGTTGTTCCTTTTACTATTACTGTAGCACCTGGCAACGGACTATTTGAGTCGCCATCTAATACAGTACCAGTAATTGGTCCTTGTGAAAAAGCAGTTACGGTCATTAAAAATGCCGCTAATGCAAAATACATTTTTTTCATTTTCTTCGAGTATTTGTTAGTTTTTTAACTTGCTGCAAAAGTCAATTATTTTTAAACCTCCAACGTTAAGAGAACGTTAAATCAGCAAGACAAAAATACCTAAAAACCAAACACAATTTATGTGAAAATGAAATAGTTATCCATTTAATAGGAACTTTACAGTATTAAGAATTATTTCTTAAAATATTGCAAAAGTCTCAATGTAGAACTGTCGTGATCAGAAATATCTGAATTGTTAATATCATCTAGAATAGTACCAGCGAGCTGTTTTCCTAATTCTACACCCCATTGATCATAACTAAATATGTTCCAAATCACTCCTTGTACAAAAATCTTATGCTCATATAAAGCTATTAAAGAGCCTAAACTTTTTGGAGTCAGCTTATTCATTAAAATAGTATTAGTAGGTTTGTTACCCGCAAATACCTTGAACGAAGCTAGCTTATTAATTTCTGCTTCAGATAAATCTTTAGTCTTTAATTCTGCAACTACTTCTTCTTTAGTTTTACCATTCATTAAAGCCTCGGTCTGTGCGAAATAATTTGCCATCAATTTATTATGATGGTCCTTATCGCCATGTAAAGAATGTTTGAAACCAATAAAGTCTGTTGGTATTAATTTAGTACCCTGGTGTATTAACTGAAAAAAGGCATGCTGAGAATTTGTACCTGGTTCTCCCCAAATAATAGTTCCTGTTTCATAACCAACTTTATTACCAGCTCTATCTACACTTTTACCATTACTTTCCATTATACCCTGCTGTAAGTAGGCTGAAAATCTACTTAAATATTGTGCATAAGGAATTATTGCCTCTGTCTCTGCACCATAAAAGTTATTATACCAAACACTTATTAGTGCCATAACAACCGGAATGTTCTCTGAGAATTCGGTTTCCTTAAAATGTACATCGGTTTCATTGGCACCTTGTAACATTGCATCAAAGTTATCATAACCAACCGCCAAGGCAATTGTTAATCCAACAGCACTCCACAAAGAGAATCTACCACCTACCCAGTCCCACATTGGGAATACATTAGCAGCGTCTATACCGAATTCAGCAATTTTTTCACTATTAGTTGATACCGCAGCAAAGTGCTTTGCAATATCTTCTTGCGTACCATGATTCAAAAACCACTTCTTAATAGTAGTAGCGTTACTTAATGTTTCTTGTGTTGTAAAAGTTTTAGAAACTACAACGAACAACGTTGTCTCAGGATCTAATGTTTTTAAGATTTCATGAACATGATCACCATCTACATTACTAACAAAATGTATAGACAATTGGTTCTTATAAAATTTCAACGCTTCAGTTACCATTGCAGGACCTAGATCTGAACCGCCAATACCTATATTTACTACATCGGTAAATGCCTTACCGGTATATCCTTTTAATTCGCCATTGATTACAGAGTTGGTAAATTCTTTAATATGCTCTTTTACCTCATATATCTCTGGCATTACATTTTCACCATCAACCAAAACAACATCGTCCCTTTTAGCACGAAGTGCTGTATGCAAAACAGCTCTGCCTTCTGTTTCGTTGATTAGATCTCCACCAAAATAATCTTTTATAGCTCCTTTTAAATTTACCTCATCAGCCAATTTAAGCAACATCTGCATTGTCTCCTCTGATATTCTGTTTTTTGAATAATCAAAAAGGAAATCATTCCACTGTAATGTGAATTTTTCAGCTCTTTTTGCATCCGAAGAAAACAAACTTCTCAGATGCGTACCTTTAGTTTCTTCGTAATGAGCCGTTAATTTCTTCCAAATATCAGTTTGCTGTGGGTTTATTTTATTTAGTGCCATTTTCTTGATTAAGTGTTAGTAAATCCTCGTCTTCTTCTATTAAAACTTTAGGATAGATTATACAATCTAATTGTTCTTTATATGTTGCGATATACGCGAAGTATTCTTCTTTTAAGCTATCATGTAAAGGCTCTGCTTGCGGTAGTTCTTCTTGCAATGGATCCACTTGTTTACCATTTTTCCAAAAGCGATAGCACACATGTGGTCCACCTGTATTACCTGTCATACCAATCCATCCAATTACATCTCCCTGACGCACAAACTCACCCTTCTTTACCTTTTGAGCTTTCATGTGTAGATACTGTGTTGAATACGTACCATTATGTCTGATCTTAACATATTTACCATTACCGCCTCTTCTTGTAGACTCTACAACAGTACCATCTGCTGTAGCCATAATTGGTGTACCTATAGGCGCCGCATAATCTGTTCCTTTATGTGGTCGTAATTTATAACCGTAGTATTTTATTCTTCTTTTAAGATTGTACCTAGAAGATAATCTACCATACTCAACTGGCATTCTTAAAAACGTTCTCCTTAGGTTATTTGCATTCTCATCAAAGTAATCAACCAAACTTCTTAGCGAATCATTTTCATAAGCGAAGGCATATATAGGTTTGCCATTATGCTCAAAATATGCTGCTTCAATAGGCTCTGCACCTGCATATACCGTATCATTTATAAATTTCTCATTGTAGATGATCTTAAACTTATCGTTCTTTTGTAATCTAGAGAAATCAATTGTCCATGCATACACATTAGCTAGGTTATGCGTAACGTTATAATCTACACCCTGTTCTAATATAGCTTCTGACAAACTAGATTCTATTACTCCCGAAACTTCTCGCTGAACAAATTTAACCTTATTCTTATCCTTATATACATTAACACTATCGCGTAAATCTACAACGGTAAAGTTAATTGGATCGTTCTCATAAATAAATACCTGTGCTTGTGCTGTGGTATCTTTAGATTGCAAAATAGTGTATGGCTTACCTACACGAATTTTACGAACGTCAAAACTATCTTTAAAATTCTCTGAAATAGCCAGAACCTTTGGATAGTCTACTTTATTCTTCTGCATTAATTCACCAAAACTATCGCCATATTTAATAGTATCTAACTTAACATTGAATTCGTCTAAATTAAAACCAAATCTCTCATTTACTTGTGGCACTTCAGCAACCTTAACATTTTGAGCTACGTCTTTCTTCTCATTATCGGCGTCTTTGCATGATGCAATTACTATTAATGCCAATAATACTCCCCAATACTTCTGCATTATTCTACTCTTGATTTATCTGGATTTAACATATGGTCTACCCACTGCTTACCCCAATTATTTAATTCTTGTTCAGTGTATAATTCTGGAAAAAAAACGATTTTCTGAAAACTAGGCGGCAAATATTCTTTCCAATTTGTACCTCCTGTAGCTTCTATGTCACCAGTCTCTTTTCTTAAATACCTATGAGCAGACCCCATGTGCATTAGTTGCCAATTAATGTTGGCGTTTACATCTAATGTTTTCAAAGAAGCTACCAAAGTTTTATCTTCTCTCTGCTCTTTGGGTAAACTTAGGTATTTATGATATATTGTTGCGTTCTCTACCTGTTTTGCTATTCTTATTAGCCTAGGCGTATAACGATACTCGAACTGTTTTAAGGTCAAGGTTTTTTCGCCTGTATCTTTATCTGTAGCACCTTTTTTCCAATAGATATGTTCGTATAATTCTTCTATAGTAGATTCTGAAGAAAATTGAGCTCTTTCCGAAACATGAACTAAATTCTCTAAAGGTGTAGCATATAGTTCAATCATTCTAAACTGAGCAGACTGAAAACCACTTGCTGGCAGCAGTGCCATACGGTATTGCAAAAACTGCTCACGCTCCATACCCTTAATCATTACACTAAATGACGAAATAAGCACTTTGTAATAACTATTAACTCTTCTAACCTTTTCTATAAAAAAATCTAAGCTGTTACTTTTATCATCTACCAATTGTTTTTGCTCATGCAAAATCAATTTAAAATAAAGCTCGGTAATTTGATGATACATGATGAAAATCTCTTCATCAGGAAAATGTGTTCTTGGAACCTGTAGACTTAATAAAGTATCTAGATGAATATAATCCCAATAGGTAAGATAACGTTGGTGCAATAACCCATCTAAATAAGAGCTTAGATCTTGCCCTGAATCTTTATATTTTTCTTCTAACTTAGAGATTTGGGATTTAATCTTCTCTTTATCTTCCATTTGGGGTCTAATCCATTATAATTTTAAACTGATGCTTAAGACCATTATAACCATCTATATCTGCTTTTATAGCACCCACCGCTAAATCTGCTTTAATTCTTATAGGAATTCGATTGTCGTCATTCGACACCCATAATGATAAGCTTTCTTGCTCTTTAAATACACGCCCCGATTGTACCAAGGGTCTAAACTTCAAGCATTCTACTTTACCATATTTTGTATTTACAACTTCAACACCTAAATATTTAAGTTTAAAGTCGAAAATACCGTCATCGTCATAAAGCATTTTCAGGGTAATCGCTTTTCCTACTTCAAGGTCTTCCGTTTTATAGTTGTTCCTTAAAAAATAAAAAGCGGATATTAGATCCTGTATATTGTTCTCTAATGTAAAATTAAGCTTTTTCTTGTTTTTCTTATCATTAAGTTCTGCTTTAGATGTATTATGATCAAAGTTTATTTCTACATCTTTCTTATAACCACCTTCATTAATTTTACGAACGAACCTATATGGTTTGCCATCTTGTTTATCAAAATAACTTTCATAGGTATCATCTACCTTAAAAAACCAACTAGCTACACCCGTTGTTTCGCCATGACCAACTACATGATAAACAGATTTATCATCTATAGTCGCAGAATTTACCTGCAGCGTCGCATAACTTGCGTTTAAAAAACCATAATGCATTCTAAACTTCAACCACTCTCCTGTCTTAAAAGCCGACTGAGAACCTTGACCTTGGACACCAAAATATGTTAAGATAAGGGCGAATAAAAATAGTTTTTTCATAGTCCGTATTTTAATGTAAAAATAGTCATAGATAACTCTCTATAACTTTCATTACAATATCTTAAACAAAATTTATTCCAAAGTATTGTTGTATAAAAAAAGCCCAGCTTAAAAACTGGGCTTTTCCTAAATAACCAACCAAACTTTAAATTATGAAAAACCACTACTTAAAGTTGTAAGGGAACCACCCCTTAGCTGATGTAAATTTAAGGCACATTATTCTACCCACAGTACGGTTTAACTTACTTTAATGATAACCTTAACAGTTATTCACACTTCTAATAGATATTTAGGAAACTATTAAGAAAAGGAAGATATATTAAACCCTTTTTCTAGCTGCAATTTTAAATTAAACAATATTAAAACCAGTAGCCTACGCTTACAAAGAATTGAGACTTATCTATTTCTGGTGTCCACGAATACATGAGGTTCACCGGACCCAAAAATGACTCCAGACCATACCCTATTCCATAACCCGAGTATGTTGGCGCCTTAAACCAATCTCCTGTTCTAAAAAGATCATCATCAACATTTGCGAAATTTGCCGTGAACAAAGCATGGTTCTTTTTGGCAAATTCATAATCTAACCTCGCATATGCTTTTACGAAACTGTTACCAGGCAGACTTATAAAATCATACCCAACAAATGGAACAAAATTATTTATAAAATCTGTTCCATAACCACCAAGAAGAAAATCAAAAGAAGTAACGTTAGAAGTTCCCAATTTAAAACCACCTTCTGTTTCTATATTTATAGACAGCCTATTCACCAAAGGCATTGCCA
Source organism: Maribacter aquivivus (assembly GCF_900142175.1). Taxonomy (NCBI): domain Bacteria; kingdom Pseudomonadati; phylum Bacteroidota; class Flavobacteriia; order Flavobacteriales; family Flavobacteriaceae; genus Maribacter; species Maribacter aquivivus. Next base: position 599,795 of record NZ_FQZX01000001.1, read on the forward strand.
TACCTAAACGAGCTTTAGATATAGAAAAATCTTTAAAATTATTATTAAAATCTGATGACAATACATAATAATGCATATCACCGTTAAAATATAAGCCTCTAGACGGAAAATATTTATCGTCGTACGTATCTAATTTCAATGACCCAAAGGCACTTATAAAGTTACTCCTCTCAAAATATGTTCTACCATTACTAGATGTAGTACCTGGCGTAGTAACATCGGGTGTATCACCAAATGTTCTTGTACTGTATTGTAAATGCTTAAACTCCGCACCAAGTGTAAACGCAAACTCTTCTTTAACTACGGTTTGTATATACAGCTGGTTTGTAAAGTCAGAAACATTTAAATTAATTCTATTAAGTGTAGTTCCTGCGCCTACTTCAAAATTATCCTCTATTAAATCAAAATTAATTTCTTGCTCAAAATCATTGAATCTAGAATTAATTCCAAAACTCCAATAAGTACCTTTATCTATATAATATTCAAAGTTATATCTAATATTATCACCTAAAATAAAATCAAAGGAAGCGACATCGTCTTTTGACAGTATTCTCTTTTTTGTAATATTAATAAGCGCCCCACTTTTATACAAATCATCAAAATGAGCCCCTAACCTCAAAAACGAGGTATTTCTAGTTTCATCTAACGGAAGAATTAAATCTTCACCACCATTTAAATTATCAAGCAATTTATACTTGATTGTTCTAAAGTTACCTGTTGCAGATAAATTACTCATACCTTGTTGCAACTTTTTAAAGTTAATAGGCTCGTCTAAATTAAACCGCAACTTACCCTTTACATAACCTCTAGTATGAACAGTATTACCATCAATCAACAACCTATTGATCGTTAGCTTTTCATCTGGCTCAATTACAGAAATTGAATTTTTACTTTTTTCAAAACCTGTCGCCAGCTCTCTTAGTTCGTCAATTTTTAAATTAGCCGCATCTTCACCCGTTTTTACAATTTCACCTAACCTATTAAAATCTATTACAGAGTACTCTTCTATATTCGGCTTTATATAAATATCTGTCTTTTTAGACTTGATCTTCATATCTGCAACTGTACGGTAATTATTTATTTGTAATAATATTTCAGTTGCCGACAACAAGGCTTCCCTGTCAGATAAATCATGTTGAACATCTACGCCAATTATAATATCAGCGCCCATTGCCCTAACTTCATCTATAGGATAATTATTAACCACACCACCATCTATCAACACTTTATCATTAATGATCGTAGGCTCAAAAAGAGATGGCAATGTTCCACTTGCCAAAATAGCTTCTGGTAAATATCCTGAGTTTAAAATTACCTGTTTACCTGTTTCAATATCGGTCGCTATACATACAAACGGAGTTGGCAACATATTAAAATCATCTATATCTTTTACATGATATAATAGCCTAACAAACTCATTATATATATTCTGCCCGCCCGAAAATGCCGGAGGCACGGTAACTTTGAAATTCTTGAAGGGCAGCGTCAATGAGTAACGTTCAGAATCTTCCTTTTCATAAAAGGTTTTGGCACTTCTAGGAAGATTATCTTGAATTAACGAACCAATATTGGTTGTCTTAAAGATAGAATCTAATTCATTAGCAGTATAGCCCGCTGCGTATAAAGCACCTACAATAGCACCCATACTAGAACCGCCTATATAATCAATTTCAACACCTGCTTCTTCTATAATTTTTAAAGCACCTATATGCGCCATACCTTTTGCACCGCCGCCACTTAATACCAAACCAATTTTAGGCTTTTTCTTTTCCTCTTTATTTTGAGCAAACAAAGAGCCGACACTCAATAAAAGCACCGACAACAGTATTGGTATTCTACCTAAATTATTCTTTACGAAAAGATTCATATATCTTTTTTGCTTTTGATGCCCCTACCTCTTCACTTAGACTTTCTATAGAAGCTTCTTTGATGCGTTTTACCGATTTGAATTTCTTCAACAATTGCTGTGCTGTCTTTTCACCGACACCATCTATACCTTCTAATTCAGAATTAATAGCTCCTTTACTTCTTTTATTTCTATGAAACGTTATCCCGAATCTGTGGGCTTCATTTCGTAAATATTGAATTATTTTAAGACTCTCAGACTTCTTATCCAAATACAAAGGTATAGGGTCTTCTGGAAAGTAAATCTCCTCTAATCGTTTTGCAATACCAATAATAGCAATTTTACCACGCAACCCTAAAAGATCTAAACTTTTTAAAGCTGATGATAATTGACCCTTTCCACCATCAATAACAATTAACTGAGGCAATGGCTGCATTTCTTCTTGCAATCTTTTATACCTACGGTACACCACTTCTTCCATAGATGCAAAATCATCAGGACCAGTTACTGTCTTTATGTTATAATGTCTGTACTCTTTTTTTGACGGCTTTCCATCTCTAAAAACAACACATGCCGCCACAGGGTTGCTACCTTGAATATTACTGTTATCAAAACACTCAATATGCCTAGGCTCTGCAGATAACCTTATATCTTTTTTCATCTGCGCCATTATTCTATTAGTATGACGATCAGGATCAATTATTTTAATTTGGTTAAAACGTTCTTGCCTAAAGAATTTGGCATTACGTTCAGACAAATCTAGAATTCGCTTTTTATCTCCCAATTTCGGAACAGTTACTTTTAACCCTGGCGATACAGCTATATTAAAAGGTACGTAAAGTTCTTTTGAATCAGATTTAAATCGATCTCTAATTTCAACAATAGCCAATTCTAGCAAATCTTCATCTTTCTCTTCAAGTTTCTTCTTAATTTCCATAGTATGGGACCTTATTATTGACCCATGCGCCAACTGAAGAAAATTAACATACGCAAAAGCATTGTCTGATATTATACTGAATACATCTACATTACTGATCTTAGGGTTTACTATTGTCGTTTTAACCTGATAATTTTCTAAAACATCTATCTTATCTTTTATCTCTTGAGCTTCTTCAAACTTCATTTCTTCTGCCAGAGCTTTCATCTGGCTTTTAAAATAAGTGATCGATGATTTAAAATTTCCTTTTACAATTTCGCGTATATCATCTATTTGCCGATCATATTCTGTTATAGATTGATATCCTTCACACGGTCCTTTGCAATTGCCTAAATGATATTCTAAACACACCTTATATTTACCTGCATTAATTTTCTCGGCAGATAAATCATAATTGCATGTTCTTAATGGATACACACTTTTAATCAAATCTAAAAGCACACGCACTGTTTTCATACTAGTATACGGACCAAAATATTCAGAGCCATCTTTTATCACCCTTCTGGTCGGGAAAAATCTTGGAAATCGTTCATTTTTAAGACAAAGCCAAGGGTATGACTTATCATCCTTTAATAATACATTATACCTAGGTCTTAATTCTTTAATTAAATTATTTTCCAACAAAAGGGCATCTGACTCCGTTGGCACTACAATATGCTTAATAGACCGAATCTTTTTGACTAAAACACGAGTTTTACCATATTCATGATTCTTGTTGAAATAGGATGAAACTCGTTTCTTTAAATTCTTTGCCTTACCCACATATAATATACCGTCATTACTGTCGTAAAACTGATATACTCCCGGACCGGTAGGTAATGCACTTAGCTGTATGTTTATGGGAATTTCTGTCATAATTTGATACCACTAATTTAGTCTATAAAACTCATTTCGTATTACACCACATGAGTAAATTCTAATTACAATTCTTTTTAAGTGATTATGAATATGATATTTAATGGACCTATATTTTTACATCTAAATAATATTACCTTATTCATATTATGGTATTAATAATTTGAAATAATATACATATATTTAAATCTTTGATTTTCAAGCAATTAATTGTTTCTAAGTAACGTTATATGAATGAAACTGTTAATTTTTTTATAAAAAAGTGTATTTCAACGATAAAAAAGTGCCGTTTAAAGAGCTTGTATTAATTATTTTACCTATTTTTAACACAACAACAACAATTATTGGTTCATTTACAATACAAATATTATGGATAGTTATATCATCACTTTAGGAACTTACCTTATTTTAATGTTATTTTTTAAGGTATTTTTTGCTGTTGCAGGTAAAGAATAAATTGAAATATCAATATGTTAAAATCACTTCACGATGTTGAAGAAAGATTTACGCATAAAATATTTAAAATTACGTAGTTCCCTTACACCCTCTCAATTATCTTCTCAAAGTATAGCAATTGCGAATTCAGTTTTGCAATTGCCAATATGGAGCAATTCATATTTTCATATTTTTTTACCGATAGAACAAAAAGCTGAGATAAATACAGAAGGTATTATCTCAATACTTCTTGGTTTAGATAAAAATGTCATTGTTCCGAAAATTAAATCTTCTACACAATTAGAACATTTTCTACTTACCGACAACACAAAATTTACTACCAATAGCCTAAATATACCCGAACCCGTTGACGGCATTACTATTGAACCAAAAAAAATAGATGTTGTTTTTATTCCCCTTTTAGCTTTTGACAAGACAGGAAATAGAATAGGATATGGAAAAGGATATTATGATCGATTTCTCAGTGATTGTAAAGAGGATATCATAAAAATTGGACTATCTTTCTTTGAAGCAGAAGACTCAATAGATGATGTTGACGCTACAGATATACCTCTCGATTATTGCGTAACACCTAATAAAACCTATTCTTTTAAAACGCCTTAATCTTGTAGGCTTTCTACTTCTTGTGCTGACGTCTCTTCTTCTTTGTTAAATGCTCTTTTATTAAAAACCAGTAATATGCCCACACCTGTACTAATTGCAGTATCGGCAATATTAAAAACTGGCTCAAAGAATCTAAAATTCTGTCCGCCTACCATAGGCATCCACGTTGGCCAAGTAGAATCTACCATTGGAAAGTATAACATATCTACCACCTTACCATAAAATAACTTACCATAAGGTTCATCAGAAAATAAGGTTGCTACTTCATTATAGCTTTCATTAAAAATAGCACCATAAAAAACGGAGTCCAAAATATTACCTAACGCCCCGGCAAAAATTAATGAAACCGCCCAAATTAAGGTATTCGAGGCTTTTTTCTTAATGACATCAAAAAGCCAATATCCTATACCAAAAATGGCAAATAATCTAAATACCGTTAAAACTAATTTTCCGATATTATCCGAAATAGGTAATACATCACTTAATTTTGCACCCCAAGCAGCACCTTCATTTTCAATAAAAAGTATTTTAAACCAGTTAAATACCTCAACAGACTCTCCCAAAACGAAATGGGTCTTTATATAAATCTTACTCCATTGATCAATAATTAATATCAATAGAATAAACAGTACAGATTTTTTAATGTTCATGGGCTTTCATCAATGAGCGCAAAAATATAAATATTATTCGGTTTTAATGAGATCTATATTTCCTGTAACAGTTTCTAATGTAAAAGTAGAATTTCCTTTTGGTATGAGATTCGCAGAAACCTCACCGTACTTACTTGTAGCACTTATAGCAGCTGCTGCAGAATAAACCTTAATATTACCACTTTGAGATTTTATTTTAGCTTCTGCCTCTATATTATTTAATATGCATGTACCGTCTGATAATGATACATGCAGTTCATTATACCCCCCATCTAAAACCACCCTAGTATTGGTACCATAGATTTCTAGATTTTTATAAGAAGGGATTCTTAGTTTCAATAAAATTGAAACTACTTTATGAGCACTTAGTTTATCATTAGGATTTTCGAAATTTGGAGTAAAGCCTGTTTCAACAATAATCGTAGAACCATTAGTTGAAACCTCTAAATCTAAGTCTTGACTATATTCACCCTCCATTTCTGCTATGATACTAATTTCATTACTCTTACTTGTTTGTACCTCAACAGCAAAACAGTTAGTAGCATCAACCTGTATTAAACTAATATGTTCTGCTAAAATATTTTCATACATTTTCTTTTGAGCACTGAGCCCAATAGAAAATAAAATCACGAAATATAATAGGGAAACTTTCAAAATAAAAGCTATTAAAAAACGCCCCTAAAGGCGTTTTAATTATGACTGCATATTTTTAGCTTCAATACTTAATGTAGCATGTGGCACAAGTTTTAACCGCTCTTTATTAATTAGTTTACCTGTTACACGACATATACCAAAGGTCTTATTTTCTATACGTAACATCGCATTCTTAAGGTCTCTAATAAACTTTTCTTGCCTAATAGCCAATTGCGTATTTGCCTCTTTACTCATAGTTTCTGACCCTTCTTCAAATGCTTTGAAGGTAGGCGACGTATCATCGGTACCATTATTACCATCGTTCATATAAGCACTTTTCAAGAGCTCTAAATGGCTTTTTGCCTTTTCTATCTTCTCTTCAATCAATACTTTGAATTCTGCCAAATCTTTGTCAGAATACCTTACTTTTAAATCTTCTGCCATCTTTTAATGTTTTTCAATAAACAATTTAGTGTTCACCTCGTCAAAAGCAATTTCTACACCTTTGTCCAATTTTTCTACAAAATTTAACTCCGCCGTTAAAGTCTCTGTTTTAATATACTCTACATTATTTTTTACAGCAACTTCAACAAAACCGTCTTTTAATACTTCAATTGCAATTTTATCTGTAACCTCAAAACCAGAATCTTTTCTAATATTCTGAATTCTGTTGACCAACTCTCTTGCAATTCCTTCATTTCTCAACTCTTCATTAATTGTTACATCTAAGGCAACAGTTAATTTACCAGAGGTCGCTACCATCCAACCTTCAATATCTTGAGAAGAGATTTCTACATCCTGTAACTGTAAAGTAATACTTTTATTTTCTAATTGGATTGTTAATTCGCCATCCTGCTCAATTTTTTGGATGTCATTCTGATCAAAACCATTGACAACTTGAGCAATTTGCTTCATTTCTTTACCGAATTTTGGACCTAACGTCTTGAAATTAGGCTTAATACGTTTTACTAATATTCCTGATGCATCATCTAGCAGTTGAATTTCCTTAACGTTAACTTCAGATTTTATTAATTCTGACACTGCTTCAATTTCTTCCCTGTCTTTATTATCCAATACAGGAATCATTATTTTCTGCAACGGCTGACGCACTTTTATCTTTTCTTTCTGACGAATTGATAACACCAAAGAAGAAATAATTTGCGCTTTCTGCATTTTAACTTCTAAACTCTTATCAATAAGTGACTCATCTGCAACTGGAAAATCTGCCAAATGCACACTTTCAAAACCATCTTTTACGGTAGCTTTATTCAAATCTAAATACAATTGATCCATAAAAAATGGTGCAATTGGTGCTGATAATTTTGCAACAATATCTAAACATGTGTATAAAGTTTGGTATGCCGCAATTTTATCTTGAGCATATTCTCCTTTCCAGAAACGTCTTCTACACAAACGAACATACCAGTTACTTAGATTCTCTTGAACAAAATCTGATATAGCTCTTGCAGCACGTGTTGGTTCATACTCGTCATAAGCCGTGTCTACAGTTTTAATCAATGAATTTAATTCTGATAAAATCCAACGGTCTATCTCTGTACGTTCAGTCATCGGTACATCTGCTTCGGCATAAGTAAACTTATCTAAATTAGCATACAAGCTAAAAAAGGAATAGGTATTATATAAGGTGCCAAAGAACTTACGCTTTACCTCAGCGATACCTTCAGTATCGAACTTCAGGTTATCCCAAGGGTTGGCATTACTAATCATATACCACCTTGTAGCATCTGCACCATGCTCATTCATAGTTTCAAAAGGATCTACAGCATTACCTAATCGCTTAGACATTTTCTTACCTTCTTTATCAAGAACAAGTCCGTTAGAAACAACATTTTTATACGCAACTGAATCGAATACCATAGTTGCAATTGCATGCAAGGTATAGAACCAACCTCGTGTTTGATCAACACCTTCTGCTATAAAATCTGCAGGAAATGTCTTTCCTTCATCTATCAACTCTTTATTTTCAAATGGGTAATGCCACTGGGCGTAAGGCATAGAACCACTATCAAACCAAACATCGATTAGATCACTTTCACGCTTCATTGGTTTGCCAGATGAAGACACTAATGCAATCTGATCAACAATATTCTTATGTAAATCTATTTTATCGTAGTTCGCATCAGACATATCATCAACTACAAAATCTGCATAGATATCTTTTTCTAATACCCCCGCTTCAACTGCTTTGGCCATTTCTGACTTTAGCTCTGCTACAGATCCTATTATTATTTCTTCCTTACCATCTTCTGTTCTCCAAATTGGTAATGGAATACCCCAATAACGTGATCTAGAAAGATTCCAGTCATTTGCATTCGCCAACCAATTACCAAATCTACCTTCACCAGTTGCTTTTGGCTTCCAGTTAATAGTTTGGTTCAATTCAAACATTCTATCTTTTACATCGGTCACTTTAATGAACCAAGAATCTAATGGGTAATATAATATTGGTTTATCTGTACGCCAGCAGTTTGGGTAACTGTGCACATACTTTTCTACCTTAAAGGCTTTATTTTCTTCTTTCAGCTTAATGGCAATTTCAACATCTATAGAACGTTCTGGCGCTTCACCATCTTCATAATATTCGTTCTTAACATACTTACCACCCAATTCTTTTAACTCTGGCCTAAACCTACCTTGCAAGTCAACTAAAGGAACCAAGTTTGCATTTTCATCTAATACTAACATTGGTGGTATTTCTGGCACCGCCTGCTTTGCAACAAGGGCATCATCTGCACCAAAAGTAGGTGCGGTATGTACGATACCTGTACCATCTTCGGTAGTCACAAAATCACCTGCAATTATTCTGAAAGCATTTTCCGCATTTTCATAAGGAAGTACATAATCCATTAACTGCTCATAACGAACACCTAATAAATCTTTTCCCTTAAACTCTTTTACAACATAGAAAGGAATTTTTTTGTCACCAGACTTGTATTCTAATAACTCAGCCTTCTCTGATACTTCTTTGAACTTACCTGAGAATTGTTTGCCTACCAAATTCTTGGCAAGTACAACATTCATAGGCTCAAAAGTGTATTGATTGTAAGATTCAACTAATACATAATCAATTTTAGAACCTACAGTCAATGCTGTATTCGAAGGTAATGTCCAAGGGGTAGTTGTCCAAGCTAAAAAGTAAACTGTGCCTTCGTTCTGTAAGAAATCTGGCAATGTTTCTTCTACAGCTTTAAACTGAGCTGTTACCGTAGTATCAGTCACATCCTGGTAGGTACCTGGCTGATTTAGCTCATGAGAGCTTAACCCAGTTCCTGCTTTTGGTGAATATGGCTGTATGGTATAACCCTTATATATTAAATCCTTTGAATATATCTGTTTTAACAACCACCAAACAGTTTCCATGTATTTGGACTTATAGGTAATGTACGGATCCTCCATATCTACCCAATACCCAACTTGTTTGGTCATCGAATTCCAAACATCGGTATATCTCATTACCGCTTTTTTACAAGCAGCATTATATTCTTCTACAGAAATTTTAACTCCGATATCCTCTTTCGTAATACCCAGTTCTTTCTCAACACCTAATTCAATAGGAAGACCATGAGTGTCCCATCCAGCCTTACGCTTTACTTGAAAACCTTTCATGGTTTTATACCTTGGGAAGATATCTTTAATGGTTCTAGCCATTACATGATGAATACCCGGCATACCGTTTGCCGATGGCGGACCTTCATAGAATACATAACTATCTTTACCCTCACGAGTAGATATACTTTTTTCAAAAATGGCATTCTTTGACCAGTAGTCAAGTATTTCTTCTGCGACCTTTGGTAAATTCAATCCTTGATATTCTGTGAACTTCATACAAAATGCTTATAGTACTGGGTTTAAAAGGCTGCAAAATTATAAAATTTTGATCAAAAAGGAGTGTATTGAGTGTACTGAAATACCTATAAACCATGTATTAATGTATTTATTTGGGTCTAAAACATCCAAAAGTTAAATTTCTACGTATATTACCACGAACAATTAACCATTTAAGTTTACACAAATGAAAAAAGTAATTTTAGGATCATTAGCAATTTTAGCACTTAGTTTATCTGTTTCTTGTAGAGATGCAGCTGATAAAGCTAAAGCAGCAACAGATGAAGCAGGAGCTGCATTAGAAAATGCTGGTGACGATTTAAAAGAAGCTGGCGAAGGTGCAATCGACGCTGCCAAAGAAGCAGGACAAGAAGGTATGGATGCTGCTAAAGAAGCTGGCGAAGGCGCAATGGATGCTGCTGGTGATGCTGCTGATTCAGTAAAAGAAGCTGGTCAAGAAGGTATTGATGCTGCTAAGAAAGCTGGTGAAGATACTATGGATGCCGCTAAAAAAGCAGGTCAAGATGGTGTTGATGCTGCAAAAGAAGCTGGTAATAACGTAAAAGATGCTGCTAATGATGCAGCTGACAAAGCAGCTCAAAAAGCTGAAGATGTAAAAAATGCGGTTAAACACTAACAATAACCATTTTTTTATAATTTTAAAAGACCCGTTAATACCGGGTCTTTTTTCATTTAAAAATGATACCCAACACCAAGAATAATATTTAACCCTGGCGCAACTATACCAGACGAATATGTTCTATACCGTTGATCAGTTAAATTCTCTAAACTAGCGGTTACCTTAAACCTGTTGGTTACATCATATTGAGAACGAAAATTTAAAGTATACCAAGATGGTGCAAACGGATTTCCGTTTTCATCTGTTGCATAAATATACTCTTTAGACTGTTCTGAAACTGCAAGATCATCATACGCTATTTCTCCATTATAATTCAAGAACAAATCTGTTCGTAGTCTTTGATTTTTCCATACAATGTGGAAATCCCCAAAAGTAGGTGCTGCATGACGTGCGGGAGTTTCAGAACCATCATCTTCCTCTTCCACACCTTCCGTAAACGTTATGTTAGAAGATAAAGACCATTGTTCTGTCAAATAGGCTTCCAATCCAAATTCAAAACCATACACATAAGCTTTAGCGGCATTTTGAATTGCCTGCACATTACTTAACTCGCCACCATATTCAATTTCAGAAACTCCATTATAACTAAAATCTCTACGCACCAAAGCGTCTACTAAATACGTGTAATATGCAGCACCCTTCAATATGATCTTATCATTGATATTTCGCTGAATACCTATTTCGGCATTATACGCATACTCTGGCTCTAAATCAGGATTTGGCACGACCACCGACCCTGGTTCAGAATCAAAAATTTTACCGACATCATCTATATTTGGAGCTCTAAACCCTGTGGAACCATTTAAAGTAAGTTGAAGATTCGCTCTAGGGAACCAACTAAAACCTATACTTCCCGTTAATGCCCCTGTACTTAAATCTGCGGTTTCAAACGGAAATTCAAAAAAAGTATCATCAAATACAACATCTACCCATACATGGCTATATCGTAACCCGGACATAATCGTGAAATTTGGTTTGGCTTTATATTCGCCATTTACATACCCAGCTAAGCTTTGCCAAGTTGAACCATCTGGGTAGCGTGAGGCAGCATCGGTTTTTTCGTCAGTACTAATATTTAAATCAAAACCATTTGATCTTACTTTATTATATATATACTCGGTACCATAATACAGCCTAAAATCTCCAATCTTTTTATTCTCAAGGTCAATATTAAAGTTTACTGCATCTACTTTTTCTTTGGTTGTGTTTCTTATCGCATCTTGAAAATCTCTATTAATTCTACTTTCTTCAAAATGCTGATATGCCAACCCTAGTTTTAAACCATCATATACTTTTCCGTTTCCTTTTTTCTGTACTTGCGCATTCCCCATAAACCACTTCTGTGGCCCGTAGTACCATTCTGCAGAACGCAAGCCTAAACCATCACTTGTAGGTCTAATTAAACGATCATATCTAGAATAATTAGATGTTTCGGTGTAATAGGCTCCTAAATTCAAATCCCATTTTGCATTGGGTTTAAACAGAAATTTTTGCATGAAATTTATCTGATCATAACCTGTGGGAACTTGTTTCTTTGGAGAATCATTTTCTACCAACTCATCAATACCGTTTACTGTTTTTACGTATGTATTTCTTAAATATGAATCTGGTCCATGAGAACCCATTCTTAAATCTTGAAAATTATTATACGACATACTGGTAAGTGAAGACCATGTTTTTTTACCTAGGTTAATATCTGCATGTACCGTATTCTCCATATTAGCAGATGCAAATCTATAATTGGCATTACCGTGTACCAAAAGGCTATCATTCTGCGATAACATAGGTTTTTTAGTGTAAAAGTTCATAACACCACCTATTGCATCACTACCATATATAACCGAACCCGGACCGAAAATAACCTCCGTATTCTTAATAGTGAAGGGATCAACAGATATCACATTTTGCACATTACCACCTCTAAATATGGCGTTGTTCATTCTTACCCCATCAACAGATAGTAGCAATCTATTTGTTGCAAAACCACGGATCATAGGGCTACCACCACCCATTTGGCTTTTTTGCACGAATACTTTACCGCTATTTTGAAGTAAATCTGCAGCAGTTTGTGGTGCAGAAAAAGCAATCGACCTTGCATCTAAAGAAATTATTCTATTGGGTATGTCTCTTTTTTGCTGCTCCCATTTAGAAACGGACATAACCACTTCATCTAATTGCTGAGCCTTCATAATCAAATAAGCGCTATTACCTTGTCTTTGCAATTGCAGCTTAGTGGTTTTAAATTCTTGATAACCAATATGCTTTAGTGTGATGCGCTCTTTACTGGTAAATACAGAAGCATTAAACACCCCATCGAAGTTAGATAGCGCAATCTTCGATTTATCTTTATTGTATACGGCCACATTGGAAATCTCTTCACCACTATCGGCATCTAGCACGATAATTTCTTGAGCATTACCAAAACAACAACATAAAAAAAGTGCTATAAATAGATATTTATACATATGTATTAAAAACATCATTTAAAACGGCAAGCGACTTTGGTTTTCTAAATCCTTGTAAATGCAATTCAAAATAAAGGATTAAAGACTTCAGTAATTCTTGGCGATTATTTTTTTTCATCTTCACGGTATGCATTGCATCAAAATTTGTGCCCAATAAGGTCTTGAAATAATAAATATTCTCTCCTCTTAACATTGGGTTCAACGATTCAACAGCAGCAAACTCCCCTTCTAACAAATCAAAATAGGGCTTATCTATCTGATATACATCTGGATAAAAACCTAAAAAGCGTGTCAATGACAACATAAAATAGAGATGAAAATTAGCCACATCTTTATGCATATCTAGCCATTGTAATGAAGCTTCTAGAAACTGGAACAAATCTTCATTTCTCTCTTCTTCTCGTATGCTATTGCCCAACAACTCTGCTAAAAACAAGGTCATTGCATTTTTAGCCATGTCTGCATATAAAGTTTGATAGTGATAAAAAACTTTTGCTTCTTTCAGTGTCTCTAATGTGCCTTTGTTCTTATGGTTTGCAACAATCTCTAATTGAGTTAAGGGCTGAAAATAAGCGGTTTTTAATTTACCTTTCTTTGAAGATAACACTCCTCTCAATAAATACGATTTAATTCCGTCTGATGCTGTAAAGGCTTTAACAATAAGACTTGTATCGCCATATTTAATTGCAGAAAATATTATAGCCTTTGTGGTTACCTGCATATTAGAACATCTATTTCAACAAAGATAGTTGATTGAAGCTTGGTGACAACCTTGCATAAAAAAATGCGAGACCCTAAAAATAGCGTCTCGCATTATATGTTTATTATGGTAAACTTAAGTTCTAGATAACACCCTGTGCTAACATGGCATCGGCAACCTTAACGAAACCAGCAATGTTGGCTCCTTTTACATAGTTACAGAAACCATCTTCTTCTTTACCGTATTCGATACAAGAATCGTGAATGTCTTCCATAATATCTTTTAAACGCTCATCAACCTCTTCACGTGTCCAGCTAATTCTTAATGAATTCTGAGACATTTCTAAACCTGAAGTTGCAACACCACCTGCATTTGAAGCTTTACCTGGTGCAAACAATATTTTTGCGTTATTAAATTCATGAACAGCATCTGTATCACAAGGCATGTTAGCACCTTCTGCAACACACATACATCCATTTTTCAATAGATTTTTAGCATCTTGTTGATTTAGCTCATTTTGGGTAGCGCATGGTAATGCAATATCACATTTTACTTCCCAAGGTGTTTTTCCTTTATGAAATTCTGCAGAAGCATATTTATCCGCATACTCAGAAATACGTCCTCTTCTATTATTCTTAAGATCCATTACAAAGGCAAGCTTCTCATCGTTCAAGCCATCTTTGTCATAGATATAACCACTAGAATCTGAAAGTGTTACCACTTTAGCCCCTAATAAAATTGCTTTTTCAGCTGCATACTGAGCAACATTTCCTGACCCAGAAATTACTACTGTTTTGCCTTCAAAAGTTTCGTTTTTTGTCTTTAGCATACTTTGTGCAAAATACACAGTACCGTAACCTGTAGCTTCTGGTCTAATTTTAGAACCACCCCAAGAAAGACCTTTACCAGTTAATACCCCGGTAAACTCATTACGTATCTTTTTGTACATGCCAAAAAGAAAACCTATTTCACGAGCACCAACACCTATATCACCGGCAGGCACATCTGTATTAGGACCTATATGTCTATTTAATTCTAACATGAAGGCATGGCAAAAACGCATTACCTCATCATCAGATTTTCCTTTTGGATCAAAATCAGAACCACCTTTACCACCACCCATTGGCAATGTTGTAAGACTGTTCTTAAATACTTGCTCAAAAGCCAAGAATTTTAAGATACTCGCATTTACGGTTGGGTGAAAACGCAATCCACCTTTATAAGGACCTATTGCTGAGTTCATTTGTATTCTATACCCACGGTTTACATGAATTTCACCTGCATCATCAACCCACGCTACCCTAAATGAAATTAAACGTTCTGGTTCTACCATTCTTAAAAGAATGTTCTTACCATTATATATGTCTTGATTTGCAATATATGGTATAACCGTTTCTGCAACTTCTTGCACCGCTTGTATGAATTCTGGTTCGTGACCATTTCTGGCAATAACCTCATCCATAAATGCTTTTATTTTATTCTCCATAAAGCCTTTTAAACTTATTTAAATTATTGATTTCAAAGTATAACGTCAAAATTATGCTATTTGTGTAATTTGATAGCTTATTTTTTTAAAAATCGATAAAAATTGTTGTTTTGACAACAAACTACCTATTCTTGCTACATTTAATTTAACATTTGGTCAATTATTCTATCGCTTGTTCTAAATCTGCTATTAAATCATCAACATCCTCTATACCAACACTTAATCTAATCAACGAATCAACCACTCCGCTTCTAAGTCGCTCTTCTTTCGGAATACTTGCATGTGTCATACTTGCAGGGTGACCGGCTAAACTTTCTACGCCTCCTAAAGACTCTGCCAATGTAAATACCCGTAGCTTTTCTACAATCTTTATGGCATCGTCATAACTACCGCCTTTGGGTACAAATGAAATCATACCTCCAAAATCTTTCATCTGCTCTTTTGCGATATGATGATTAGGATGGTCTTTAAAACCTGGCCAGTAGACTTTTTCGATTTTAGGATTGCTTTTAAGGTATTCTGCAATCGCCCTACCATTTTCACAATGGCGTTGCATACGTACGTGCAGTGTTTTTATTCCTCTCAAGACCAAAAAACTATCCATAGGTCCACAAACGGCACCACTGGCATTTTGTATAAAATAAAGTTTATCGGCTAATTCTTTGTCTTTCACTACTAACGCTCCTACAACCGTATCGCTATGACCACCAAGATATTTGGTTGCTGAATGCATTACAATATCTGCCCCCAGTTCTAACGGTAATTGCAAATAAGGGGTAGCAAAAGTATTATCTACTGCTAACATTATATCTGTACCTTTAGTTAAGGCAGCTACTGCTTTTATATCTATAATATTCATCATTGGGTTGGTAGGCGTTTCTACCCAAATCAGCTTTGTTTTAGAATTGATTTTATCACGTACAGCATCAGCACCTTGCATACCTACAAAATGAAAAACGACACCAAACTTTTCAAATATCTTTTTGAATATTCTATAAGTCCCTCCATAAAGGTCATCTGTTGAAATTACTTCATCACCTGGAGCCAATAGTTTAATAACAGCATCAATAGCAGCAAGACCACTACCAAAGGCTAAACCAAATTCACCACCTTCTATGCTTGCCAATGAATTTTCTAAAGCTGTTCTTGTTGGGTTGGCACTTCTAGAATATTGATAACCTTTATGACCACCAGGTGTAGTTTGGGCATACGTTGATGTTTGATATATAGGCGGCATAACAGCACCATACGCTTCATCTGGTTGTTGACCACCATGTATGGTTTTCGTATTAAACTTTAGATTTTTAGAAGCCATATTCAAGTATTTATAACACAAATGTATTGTTATCTTTCGGGGAATACAATGAAGCTGTATTTTTACATTAAATCTAATCTCTCCATGAAATCTAAGCTTACCTGCCTACTCATTTGCTTTTTATTTATTGCCTGTAATAATAAGGATACCCTTTCTTTTGAACCATTGACAATCGCTACTGATTCTTGTGAGAATTGCACCTCTGTTCGCATAGAAATACCTGAAGCAACCGGCAAAACAAAATTAAGTAAGACCATTAACGCTGCCTTAGAAGGTGAAATCATTGCTTTATTGAATTTTGATGAGGAGAGTAATGCACAAAACCTTGAAGAAGCCAAAGAAGCTTTTTTATATGATTATGAAGAACTCAACGGGAAATTCCCTGAAGAATCTATGCCTTGGGAAGCAACTATTGAAGGAAACATTGCTTTCGAAAACGAAAATATTATTACAATTAAATTAGAATCTTACATCTATACCGGTGGAGCACATGGTTATGGCACCAACCGGTTTTTAAATTTTGATAAAATTAGTGGCAAAGAGTTATATCAAGAAGATTTATTCAACAATTTAGATGAATTTAAAACCTATGCCGAGACACTTTTTAGACAGCAAGAAAACATACCTGCAGAAGGCTCAATAAACAATACTGGTTTCATGTTCGAAACTGAGAATTTCTATTTGCCTGACAATTTAGGATATACCGAAACCGGACTCCTACTTTTCTATGAACCCTATGAAATAGCATCTTTTGCAGATGGCCCAATTACGCTAACCATACCTTACCTGGAAGCAAATAGTTTTTTAAAGTACCCGAAAAAACCTTAAGCTAATTGCTTTAACAATAGCATAATTTGCCCAAGATGTAACCCTTCGTGTAACAAATTAAATACTATCGCATCATCAACATTCTTAAGTGTAACCCTTGCACTGGTTTTATACTCGTTGAATGATTGAAAAAGTGCAGTATCATAATCTTCAATAAGCCATTCTGCCGTAGAAATTAAAAAATCTGCTACCATCATCATCTCTTCTTCTGTTGCTGTGCCATCTGGCACGGTACCTTTACTAAATTTGGCAACCAAATCATTAGGTATACGCATTTGTAATCCGCTTAACTTGTAGATAAGAACTTGTTGTGTTGCTACCGTATGTGCTATATTCCAATACACATTATTATTGAAACCTGCTGGTATTTCAAGAAGCTTTTCTTTAGGTGTCTTTGTTAATATCGCATGCAAATTTTTACGATTTTGCAACATAATCTCAAATATATTCTCAGTCATCATTTTACATTTTATGCATTGTAAAAATAGCACAATTAATGATATTTAGGTTTCTTTGTATTTCTAATGCCAACATCGAATACTGGTGTTTTTTCTTTCGGAAGGATAAAAAGCATCATCCTCAGCACTCAAAATCATGAAAAAAATATACCATTTAAGCACTTGTTCTACTTGCCAACGTATTATCAAAGAACTACAACCACTCACAGGTTTTGAACTACAAGACATTAAAACAACTCCTATAACCAACTCTCAACTAGAACAAATGCATAGTCTTTCTCATAGCTATGAAGATTTGTTCAGTAAAAGAGCTGTTTTATACCGAGAGCGAAACCTTAAAGAGCAAAATCTTTCAGAAGAGAATTTTAAAGAGTTGATACTAGAACAATACACCTTCTTAAAACGACCTGTAATTATTGTTGATGACCATATTTTTATAGGAAACAGCAAGAAAGTGGTAGAAGCCGCTAAAACGGCAATTCACTCGTGAACAAAAGACTTCTAGCCATACTCGCTGCTATTGGGGCAACTACCATTTATGGTGTCAACCATACTATTGCAAAAGGTATTATGCCACATTACGTACAACCTTTTGGGTTTATTATTCTTAGAGTTCTAGGTGCTGCAATTCTGTTTTGGTTGATTTCACCTTTAGGACCAAAAGAACGTATTGACCGCAAAGATTATCTTCGTATGTTGGTTTGTGCCCTATTAGGTATGGCTTTAAACATGCTGGTGTTTTTCAAAGGTCTTTCACTCTCTACACCAATAAATAGTGCTGTTCTAATTACCACCACACCCATTGTAGTATTAATTCTGTCAGCAGTAATTTTAAAAGAAAAAATATCAGGAAGAAAAATAATCGGAATCACTATCGGATTACTTGGTGCCCTAGGCTTAATCTTGTTCAGTACCGAAGTAAGACAAGATGCCCCAAATATTCCACTAGGTAATTTTTTAATTTTCTTGAACTCAATGTTCTATGGGTCTTATTTAGTTCTTGTGAAGGTGCTGATTAGTAAATATCATCCATTTACATTTATGAAATGGCTATTCTCTTTAGGTGTGCTTATATGCCTCCCTTTTGGATATGAAGAATTTATGGAAATTTCATGGAACACTTTGCCATTTGAAGCTTATTTCGGTATTGGATTTGTAATTCTCGGAACCACATTCTGTACCTACCTATTCAATATTTTTGCGCTGACACAACTTAAGGCCTCAACTCTAAGTGCCTTTGTATATGTACAACCATTAGTTGGTATTACTTATGCCGTATTTACAGGCCAAGACACTATTACTACAGTGAAAATTATTGCAGCTTGTTTTGTATTAGTCGGTGTATATCTTTCTAGCAAAAGACCTAAGAGACAACTGCAAGAGAATTAAATATGTGATTGTTTTGCGTTTTCTAAATTCTTCGACAATACTTCAAAAGCCTTTATTTCATCGCGGTGATGCATAGCAGAAACTAAATCAAGATGTTCTTGCAATATTACATTCAAAGATCTGTTCAGCCCCACAAGATCCATAAAAGACAGTATTTTGGCTGACTTATACATTTCATATAATGTTCTATTACCACAATTCTTTACGATATATTCGTGAAAATATCGATCTATTTTATAGAACACATATCCGTTTTTAGGTCCATTTTCAAATGGAACTAACAAATTTCTTAAATCGTCAATTTTAGATTGCGGCGCGTTGCGTGTAAATAATTTTACCGCCATAGTTTCTAAAGCTATTCTACAATCAAACATTTCAGCTATTTCTTGCTCACACAATTCTCTAACAGAAAGACCATTATCTAAACTGCCTACTAGAAGACTCTCTTGTTTTAATTGTAACAACACCACTGGCACAGTATTGTCTTTAATACTTAAAGTGTGTGATAGCCTATGCTCAGTAATAAGTTGCCCCGGCACCAACTTTTTGGTAACAATCAACTTTTTTACTTTACCGTATGTATCTTGAAATATTTCTTCCGGTAGGCTAACCATTAAGTAAATATATTATTATCAGTTATTTATCACTCAACAGCCAAAGGGGGAGTACGACTGTAATTTATTGCATCTTTTAAAAATAAAGTTTTTAACACTACAATTCCTATAAATTTTTGGGAATTTTCAAAAACTCTCTCGTATGCTCTTTTGTCAGCACTCTAAAGCCTTCTCCTTTTTCTAAATCACTGAATTTGCTCATCAATTCTTCTGCCAATCCTGTTAGCTTTCTTGACTCTAAACTTATCCATGATCCCATCATTTCACAACGAGCTATATTTTCTCCTTTGTGATTATAAAAATTATGGTGGAACTCAAAAAATTTACCATCTTCACTTAGTCCCATAATCTCTAAAGAAACTTTAACTTGATTACCGAGAAAAGCTTCTTTAAAGTAATACATATGCTCATAAAATGCTACAGGTCCTATTTTATAAATAACCATTGTCTTTTGATCAAAGCCTTGCTCCATTAAAAAAGCCATTCTAGTATGGCTCATAAGGTTCACATATGCCGAATTTGCTAAATGTCGATTTGCATCTATATCACTCCACCGTACTTCAAAATCCTTAGTATACATTTTAATAATTTTTGTTATGCATGCATAATACCTTATAAAAATAGCATAGTTTTGAAATGTAGGAACTAAAAAACATCGTTTTTTATAGTTATTTTTAAATCACGTTCAAAATTCACATTACTATGTCAAATAAACCCGCTTTCATTAAAGAGTTATCATTGCCTGCAGTTGCAGCCCCAATGTTTTTAATTTCTGGACCACAATTGGTTATTGAATGTTGTAAAAATGGCATTGTTGGCACATTCCCTGCATTGAACCAACGCACCAGTGAAGGTTTTGAAGAATGGCTTATTGAAATAAAATCTGCCCTAAAGAACTTTGAAGAAGAGACAGGTAAAAAAGCTGCTCCGTTTGGCGTAAACTTAATTGTACACGCCACAAACCCAAGATTAGAAGCAGATGTAAAATTATGTGTGAAGCACAAAGTACCCTTGATCATCACTTCTTTAGGTGCCGTTTCTCAAGTGGTAGATGCTATACATAGTTATGGCGGACTGGTATTTCACGATATTATAAAAAAACGGCATGCCGAAAAAGCCGCTGAAGCTGGTGTAGACGGGTTAATTCTCGTTGCTGCAGGTGCCGGTGGTCATGCAGGTACTATTAACCCAATGCCTTTAGTTGCTGAAATAAAGAAATTTTACCATAAAACTATTCTTCTCTCCGGATGCATAAGTACAGGTAGAGATATTGCATCTGCCCTTCAAATGGGTGCAGATTTAGCTTATATGGGCACAAGATTTATTAACACCAACGAAAGTAAAGCCACACCTGAATATCGACAAATGATTATTGATGCAGGTGCTAGTGATGTGGTATATACTGCTTCAATTTCTGGTGTACATGCCAACTTTCTAGGCGCTAGTCTAAAAGCTGCAGGTATTACAGAAGAAGACCTTAAAAAAGATGTAAAAATAGATTTTGGCAAAGAAATGAATACCGAGGCCAAAGCTTGGAAAACAATTTGGTCTGCGGGGCAAGGTTCTGCCCTTATTGATGATTCTATTCCGGTTACTGAATTGGTATCACATTTAAAAACAGAATTTAAAGATGCTATAGAAGAACAAATGAAGGTTCTAGAAACATATCCGAAGTAAATAAAAACTTTAGCTTTCAAATACATGCCTTTACTTGACTCTACATATAATCCACCATTATTTTTTAAGAACGGGCATCTATCTACCATATATTCTGGGTTAGTTAGAAAAGTAGCAGATTTAAAGCAAATACGAATTCGTATAACATTACCTGATTCTGATTTTTTAGATACGGACTGGAGCTATGCATCATCTCCTACCAACAAATTAGTTATTATAATTCATGGATTAGAAGGCAGTTCTAAGCGAGCTTATATGAAAGGCAGCGCAAAAAACTTGACTGAATCTGGATATGATATTTGCGCCATAAACCTCAGAGGGTGTAGTGGTTCTGAAAACAAATTGTTTCGCTCTTACCACTCTGGAGCCACCGAAGATTTACATGCTGTTGTAGAACATGTTTTAGAATTAGATAAATACCAAAATGTTTACTTACACGGCTTTAGCCTTGGCGGTAACCTTCTTCTAAAATACTTAGGCGAAAAACGTGAATTACCTACTGAAATTAAAGGTGCAGTTGCTATTTCCGTACCCTGTCAATTAGCAGATTCACTCCATCAATTATTACAGTTTAAGAACGCATTATATGCTAAAAGGTTTAAAGGGAATCTTCTTTTAAAATTAAAACAGAAACAACAATCATTTCCTGACCTTATCTCAGATTCCGATATTGAAAACATTAAAACTCTTAAAGATTTTGATGATTTTTATACGAGTAAAGCTCATGGGTTTACAGACGCGATGGATTATTATGCCAAAAGTAGTAGTCTTCAATTTTTAGAAAATATTTCTGTTCCAACTTTAATTATCAATGCCTTAAATGATTCTTTTTTAGGCTCGGAATGTTACCCAATAGAAATTGCCAAACACCACAGAAATTTATTTCTAGAAATGCCAAAATATGGTGGTCATGTTGGTTTTTATGGTAACAACAACTTAACTTATGCAGAGAGGCGCACGTTAGAGTTCTTAGATAATATAGCCTAAGGTGAGAGCATAAATATAAAATAGGCCACGCAATTTGTTACTTACTTAAATTAATTGGTTAAAAACTTAGCTCGATACGTATTAAAACATACTTCGACCCACAAAAATTCATATATTAGTTGCTCAATTTACAGACAACATTTAAAAGACAGTAACGTATGCGCAAATTATTCACTTTATTAGCTCTGAGCACAATGATTATTAGTTGTGGTGAGAAAAAAGAAGAGAAAAAAGAAGGTTTTGAAATGAACAGAACCAAAAAAGAAGTTAAAAAAGAAACGGCAAGTGAAGGCGTGCCAGTTGATTTAGATAACAAAGGTGTTGGTCCAATAACCAGTGTTACTTTTGATGAGACAGTAAACGAAGAAATGGCCGCTGCAGGTAAGGAAAAATTTCAAGCAATTTGTACTGCTTGCCATATGGCAGAGCAACGTATGATCGGGCCGGCATTGAAAGGTGTTTACGAGCGTAGAAGTCCAGAATGGGTAATGAACATGATTATCAACCCAGATAGAATGTTGAAAGAAGATCCTATTGCAAAGGCATTGTTGAAAGAATATAGCAATGCAATTATGCTTAATCAGAATTTAAACGAAGAGGATGCTCGTAACTTAGCAGAATATTTACGTACGCTATAAAGTTAAACGCCAACCTAATACCGAAAACCCTTTCATATTCATGAAAGGGTTTTCTTTTTTATCAAACGCTCTATTTGACTTTAAAAAGTATGTTTTCACTACATTTTACGACCAAATGGGTATTAAATGATTGATATATGCAAAACAATAAAATAAAAATAGATATAGTTTCTGATGTTGCTTGCCCATGGTGTTATGTAGGTAAGAAAAGATTAGAGAAAGCGATAAAAGAATGGGATGGCGCCGAGATAGAAATTGAATGGCACCCGTTTCAATTAGACCCGAATATACCAAAGGAAGGTTTGGATAGAGATACTTATTTAACCAATAAATTTGGAAACTTAGAAGGTCCTCTTGAAATGACCAAACGTTTAGAAGAGAGCGGAAAAGAAGAAGGTATCAACTTTAATTTTGGTAAAGAATGGTTGGCAATTAACACCCTGCCATTGCATCAACTTTTACACGTTGCTGGCGAGGAAGGATTTAAAGATACCTTAAAAGAACGCTTAATGAGAGCCTATTTTGATGAGAATCTACATTTAAACGATGTTGATGTGCTAAGTACTATTATGGCCGAATATGATTGGTCGCCAGAAAAAACGAAAAATATTTTAAATGATGATGCAATTGCGTATTCTGTAAAGCAAGAAATAGCACATTACCAGCAACGCGGTGTTAATAGTGTGCCTTTCTTTATTATCAATGATAAATTTGGGATTAGCGGTGCTCAACCACCAGCAACATTTTTAGAAGCTTTTCAACAAGTGGCTCCACTAAAAATAATTGCTACAGGTGATAGTTGTGATCCATCAACAGGAATTTGCTAACTTAACATTAGCTAAAAATCATTATTAATTTATAAAACAAAAAATATGAAATCATCATTTTCTGATATCATAAAAGGGGACACTCCGGTTTTAGTAGACTTTTTTGCTGACTGGTGTGGACCATGTAAAACGCTAGCTCCTATTTTAAAAGATGTAAAAGGAGATTTAGGCGACGCTATTAAAATCGTAAAAATAGACGTAGATAAAAATCAAACATTGGCATCTCAATACCAAGTTAGAGGTGTACCAACTATGATTCTTTTTAAAGACGGAAAACAGGTTTGGAGACAATCTGGCGTAGTACCTAAAAATGACTTGATACAGATTATTAAATCTAATTAATAGAATTTTAAACATACTGGACTAGGCAGATCAACCTGGCTTACAAAACTTAGAGTGCCATTTTTTGCATCTCTATTAAAAACAACAATATTGTTGCTACGTTGATTTGCTACCAGTACGTATTTACCTGTAGGGTCAATGGTAAAGTTTCTTGGCCAATCGCCCTTTACAGACTCTCTACCTACTAATTCTAATTTTCCGGTAGTTTCATCTACCTTGAATATCACTACAGTATTCTCTCCTCTATTTGTACCATAAAGAAATTTGCCATCAGGTGATAAATGAATATCGGCGCAAAAACTCTCTCCTTCAAAATCTGATGCTACTGTATCATAGGTTTTCTTACCATAATACTTACCATCTTCTTTCTGAAACATTGTTATGGTAGCGTTTAATTCATTGATTACATAAAGAAATTCTGCATTATTAGAGGTTACAAAATGTCTAGGTCCAGCACCCTCTGCAACCACTAATTCTTTCTGATTACTTGCAACGAATTCCCCTTTCGACGGGCTATACTTTTTTATTCTGTCTAGACCCAAATCAGACACAATTAATTCTCCATTTAAGAAAGAAGACATATGTGCATGAGCTGTTTTAGTTGTATCTAAAACTTTATGATCTATAACCTGTGGAGATGGATTAAGATTCCCATTCTCTAAGGCGTTATATAATGCTACATTACCACCAGTATAATTGGCAACGGCAACTAATTTTCCATTATCGGCGACACCTACATAACATGGGTTGGCGCCATATGTAGATTGCATATCTATTTCTACAAGCGTCGTATCTTTTACTCTAAAAGTAGTAATAGAACCATCTTCCTTTTTAAAATCATCTACCTCACTTACCGCATACAATGAATTTTTATCTGGAGAGAACGCTATATAAGAAGGATTCTTGATTTTTGCAGCTATTGATTTTTTCACCAACTCACCCGTATCTAAATTTAAATTGAATCTATAGATACCTTCACTACCATTATCTGTATACGTTCCCACAAAGAGAACCTCTTCATTTTTTAATTCTTCCACCTTACAACTGTTTAAAAAAACCAACCCAATAATTGCGATAAGTAAACTGACTTTATTTTTCATTTTTCTAATGCTCTATTCTAAGAATCTTCCCAAATAAAATGAGAAAATTAAACCCTAGTATTTAGACCAATAAATGTATAAAAGAAATGCTCAAAAACTAAGATTAATTCAATTCTATGTAACAAAACCTTCAATTTTACTACATATAAGAAAGAGATGACGATGGGATACGGCGGACAACCAATGAAAGTAATAAAGGCAAATAGGGCGCTACTTAAAAAAAGTAGAAGCTTTAGAGATTTGCGCAAAGATTATCTAGACTACTCGCAAGAAACCAAATTACACTTTAAAGAACTTACCGATGTAGAGCGTAAAATAGTGCGTGATAAAATAAGAGCGCAAGTTAAAAAAGACAGCATACAAGAAATAGGAATCTATATTCTTTCCATTGCTATAGTTTTAGGAGCCTTCTATGCTATCTATTATTTTAGTTAACAACACGGGCAAAAATGTAGGTTCTTATAAACCCCAAAGATTAAACGGGTTTTTAGTTTCTGGACCTTTTGCTTTAGAAAGAGGCTTATTAACCATAACCTTATAGGTAGGATCTTCCATAACATTAACATCAATAATGTCTTCTGCATCATTTAAAAGGCTAATACAATCTTTACTTAAGTGCCTTAAGTGAACTTTCTTACCTTGACTAGCATATCGCTCTGTTATTCTATTTAAGGCCTCAATTGCCGACATATCTGAAACTTTACTTTCTGCAAAATCTATGATCACTTCATCTGGATCGTTTGCCACATCAAACTTTTCATTAAAAGCGGTTACAGAACCAAAGAATAAAGGTCCATAAATCTCATAATGCTTCACCCCTGCTTCATCTATGTATTTTCTAGCTCTAATTCTCTTAGCACTTTCCCAAGCAAATACCAAAGCTGAAATTATTACGCCTATCAATACAGCTAACGCTAAATTGTGTAAAATAACAGTGATTAAGGTAACCAATATCATTACAAAAATATCTGGTTTAGGCATTCTTTTCAAGGCCTTAAAACTTGCCCACTCAAATGTACCAACAGCAACCATTACCATAACACCAACCAATGCTGCTATTGGAACAAGTTCTATTACCGGTGCTCCAAACAATATGATTACCAATATCGTTAATGCTGCAATTATACCTGACAGCCTTGCTCTTGAACCTGCCGATAGGTTAACTAAGGTTTGTGCAATCATTGGGCAACCACCCATACCGCCAAAAAAACCATTTAATATATTTGCGCCTCCTTGTGCCAGGCACTCTCTATTACTATTTCCTTTGGTACCAGTAATCTCATCTACCAAGTTCAAGGTAAGCAAGCCTTCTGTAAGTCCAACCGCTGCCATTATCAATCCGTAAGGTAAAATAATTTTAAAGGCTTCTAATGTAAAGGGAATAGTTGGTATACGAAAAGAAGGTAATGACCCACTAAGCGACTTCAACGCTTCTCCTGGCAACGTATCTTGATTAATGATATCTACCACCTGTTTGGTTTCTATTTTTAAAAAATATACTACTAGAAACACTACAATGATCCCTATTAATGAAGCCGGAACCGCTTTAGTAAGTTTGGGAACAAAAACAATTATTGCAATAGTAAATAACACCAAGCCAACCATAGTATACAACGTAGTACCTGTTAACCAAACTGCAGCATCGCCGACACCAACTTTAAATTGGTCCATTTGCGCCATAAAAATTATAATGGCCAAACCATTAACAAACCCAAACATAACGGGCTGAGGAACTAAACGAATAAATTTACCAAGCTTTAAAAAACCAACGATTAATTGAAAAACACCCGCCAAAGCAACTGCTGCAAAAACATATTCTAAACCGTGAGAATTCATTAATGCCATTAGTACTACTACGGTTGCACCAGCACCACCAGAGATCAACCCAGGTCTGCCGCCAAATATCGCCGTAACCAACCCCATAATAAAAGCACCATATAAACCTACTAATGGTGAAAATCCTGCAAGAATTGCAAACATCAGTGATTCTGGAATCATTGTCATTGCAACCGTTAACCCTGCTAAAATTTCATTTTTATAGTCTACTTTTTGTTTGAAATCGAATAAATTGAAAATCTTCACCATGTGCCTCTAACTTTAAAGGGCGCAAAAATAGTAATATTTACTGGCCTCACCACAAACCTATTGATTATTAACAAATTATCTATCTACCAGCTTGTTATGCCCAATAATTTCTCTCCTAACGGTGATAATTTAGCAGTATCATATTTAGTTTGCTCCCAATTACGCGGATCACCCGGAAATGCGTACCCCTCAGGTGCAATTCTATTCTTCCAAGAATTCACCCTCCAATTACGCATCTCTTCATTTTCTGGCTCAGCAGGCATCATAGAAATATACTGCGCTATTCGGACTTTATCTTTTGACTTATTTGGTCGAATACCGTGTGGTTCTGTACTATTAAAAATCAATAAATCACCAGCCTTCATTTTCACTTTTACAATTTCATCTTCTAAACCACCTAATGAAGGTTGAAAATGGTTTCGGTCTTCTGGTTGCGTTAATTTCCACGTATCGTAATTACGGTACAACCATGGTATACATTGAAATCCGCCCATATTCTCATCATCTTGATCTGCCAATGCTAAAACCCCTTGAACATTTTGTGGCTTGGTCTCTGGATCATAGTCCCAATGTATAAATCCTTTCTTATCTACTCCTGGTGGTAATGGAAAATTTAGATTTGCACGATCAATAGTCACCCATAATTTTTCTGTTCCCCACACATCTACAAAGGCATCATATACTTTTTGCGTTTGTCTATTGTTCCATAAATGTTGATGGTTATATACCTCAACCATTCCTGTACCGGTTAGTTCTTTCATTTGCATTTCTGCTCTTGGTGGTGCATACCATGTTGAAGAATTTGTCGGACTCTTTTCATCAAACTCCCAAAGAAAATCTGCTGTTTTTTTTGCTTGCTCTAACGGTACTGCATTTTTTATGACTATGTATCCGTTCTCTATCCAGAATATCCAATCTTCTTCGCTGAGTACACGAAGTGGTTTACCGTTAGATCTATCATTCAATTTTTGTTTACTGCTTGTTGCTGTTGATGGATTACCGGGTATATCTTTGTGCGCTTTATTACCTTGTTCTACATTATTATTTGCTTGCTGCATCGTATATAAATTTAAGTTGTTGAGTGATATAAAACTACTGAGCGCGAGGAACTTAAACTACCGTAATATTGACCATAATTTGAACGATATTGATTTTTAAGGCGCGTATAACTCAAATTATATGCAATTTTGTTACATTTAACATATGAAGATTGAATTAGAAACCATTGATCCTGAATCTAAAAGTCCGTTCAGACTTTTACATGACCCCAAACTGAGTCACCTTTTCTACTGGCATTTTCATCCAGAATATGAGCTGGTATATATTGAAGGTGCCAATGGAACTAGACATGTTGGTGACCATATTTCTGAATATGAAGAAACCGATTTGGTTCTTATAGGTTCTAACATACCACACCTAAATTTTGACTATGGTGTAAAAACAGTTTACCGCGAAGAAGTCTTACACATTAAGCCTTCTTTTAAGAGTGATTTTGTTGATCCAATTCCAGAGTTGCAAAGCTTAAATAGATTACTAGATCTTTCTAGATACGGAATCGCTTTTCACGGGGAAACTAAGAAAGTGGTGGGCAAATTATTAAAGGAACTTCACACCTTAAAACCTTTTGAATATTTTATGGCTATCATGAATATTCTTAAAAGGCTTTCTCAAAGCAATGAGTTCGAATTGTTACACAAAAAACCTTATAAGAATAGATATAGTAAAAAAGAACAGAGTAGAATTCGTGATATTTATGCTTTAATCGATGAACGTTATCAAGGTAAAATTTCGGTAGATGAAGTTGCTAAATTCTGTAATTTAACGAAACCTGCCTTTTGCCGATACTTTAAAAAAGCCACGGGTAGCACTTTTATAGAGTTCTTAAATCAATATCGCATAAGTCAATCTAAACGTTTATTACTTACCGGAAAAAACGTTAGTGAAACTTGTTTTGAATGCGGATTTGAAAGTCTATCATACTTCAATAGAACTTTTAAAAAAGTAACAGGAGAAAACCCTTCAGCATTTAAAAAGAGACTTCAACGCAATTAAATGAACTATGATTATATGCAAAAGAGGAAACATGTAACGTGAGACCTTTTTATTTTTAGCAGATCACAATACTACCTTTCATCAACAGATGATATTGGTAGTGTATAATCTCTAAAAATATACTCATGGAAATTTTTGACCCACTTTCGTTAAAAACCGTTTTACAAATTGTCGTTGCAGCAGTTTTCATCTATTTATATATGATGTTCATTACTCGAGTAACTGGTAAAAGAACATTTGCTAAAATGACAAGTTTTGATTTTGCAGTTACCATTGCCATGGGTTCTATTCTAGCCGATGCCGTAAACACACCTGAATCAAGTTTAATGCCCGCAATGGTCTCTATAGCATTGCTTGCTGGTTTACAAGCTTTATTCGCCAAGTTATTATCATCATCTGATGCCGCACAAAAAATAATAACCAACACACCTATTCTTCTAATGAAAAATGGTACAATTTTAAAAAAGAACCTAAATAAAGCATTGGTAAGTCAGGCAGATTTAATGGGAAAGCTTCGAGAAGCAAATGTTTTACAGTTGTCACAGGTAAAAGCTGTCATTTTTGAAACTACAGGCGATATATCAGTTCTTCACTCAGATAAACCTATTGACATTGATGCTGTTATTATGGAAGACGTAAAATCTGAAGCATAAAAAATGCCCTATTATAATTGAATAGAGCATTTTGAGACAATCAACTTAAAAACTATTTTGCCTTCTTTCGTTCTACATTCATTGTAGGGTTAGAAGATTTTATTCTTTTCTTGCTTTCTGAACCTTTGGCAGATTTCAAATACTCTTGGTATCCTCTACCTCTAAACTCATATGTTGTACCGCTATCTGGGTGATATAACTCTATAGTGCTATCGTTAATGACATATAACTCAAAGTAATCATTGCCCATAAAGTCATAATCTAAAGTCAATGTTTTTAATGAATTATCACCTTGTACGTCATATACCTGGTAATCACCTTCAAAATCCCACTGTAAATTAGAAACGTTCATATTCGGCGCATCTAAAGAAGATCTGAAAAAATTTGGTAAAAACTGCACATAATTTTCATTATCAAAATCATTTAAAGCACCTGTTTCACTAGTATAGATTTTCTCCCAAGCATCATATTCCTGTATGAAATAGTTGATATTATCATAAAACATCGTGTCATAATCGAAATTATTAATCTGATATCCTTTTAAATAATACGAGGTATCTGAATTTGCATCATACAACTCTATAGTATTATAATTAACCGCAAAAACTTCTAAAAACCAAGATCCGTCAATATCATGATTAATATCTACCGTACCTCTAAGCGTACCATAGGTACCTACATCTATACCATAACCACCACCAGTTTTACCGATGCCAACAATATTATTATTAGCATATAATACTCCGCGATCAAAGGACACTGTAAACGCTCTTTGTAAAAAAGGCACTTCACCATTACCACGCGTCGCATTAATATCTACATACCAAAGATCATAGCTTTGTAAAACTTGATTGGTATTAAAAGCCGACTCCTCTATAAAATCATCCTCAATAATTACTTCTGTATAACACGAAACCATTAAGGTGGCTAATAGGAAATATCCTGTAAGTAGTTTTATAGTTTTCATATGATTTCATTTAATAGGTTATTAACCATAAAACAATCTCTATGCCAAAATTTACACAAGACTGATACTAATCATATTATGAGCATATAAATTATTGGTAAATTTGCCCTATGAACAAGGATGCGAAATTTGCGGTTTTAGGCGGTGGAAGTTGGGCTACGGCTATTGTTAAAATGCTAACCAATAACCAAGAAGAAGTTGGTTGGTATATGCGTAATACAGATGCTATTGAGCATATTAAAACTCAAAAGCACAACCCTAACTACCTTACTTCAGTAGAGTTTAAGCCTGAGCAATTGATTTTAACGAATGATATTAACGAGGCTGTCAATTATGCCGATGTTTTAATTTTCGCTATCCCTTCTGCTTTTTTAGTGGGAGAATTAGAAAAACTGACCGTTTCATTAAAAGATAAAATAATTTTTTCTGCAATTAAAGGTATTGTACCTGAATCTGGATTAATAGTCGGGGAGCATTTTCATAATACTTATGAAATACCTTTTGATCATATTGGTGTTATTACTGGACCCTGCCATGCAGAAGAAGTTGCTATGGAGCGACTTTCTTATTTAACCATTGCTTGTGCAGATACAGAGAAGGCAAAATTGATTGCCAATAATCTCTCTAGCAATTACATTAAAACTAATATCAGTAAGGACATTATTGGTACAGAATATGCCGCCATGCTGAAAAACATCTATGCCATTGCAGCTGGTATTGCTCACGGATTGGGTTATGGTGATAATTTTCAGAGTGTATTAATGAGTAATGCCATTCGTGAAATGAAACGTTACACTAAGCGTATTCACAAATTAGACCGTAACATTAACAAGTCTGCCTATCTAGGTGATTTATTGGTTACCGGATACTCTGTATTTAGTCGTAATAGAATGTTTGGTAACATGATCGGAAAAGGCTACACTGTAAAAAGTGCACAGATGGAAATGAGTATGATTGCCGAAGGATATTACGCCGCAAAAAGTGCTTATAAAATAAAAGAGAACTTTACAAAAAAGGTCAAAACTCCTATTATTGACGCTGTTTATAAAATTCTCTATGAAAATAAGAATCCTAAAAAGGTGTTTCTTGATTTAACTGATAAGTTAGATTAACGCCTTTCTAAAGAAAAATCTGAATGCTCTTTTATTTCTGCGTTCAAAATTGATCTCCATTCTTCAATTTTAGTTTGATCTACATTAAATCTACTTTGGAACTCTTTTAATAAAGGTTCCATTAAAGTTCTAATGCTGTCTATATCGAAATAAAGTCTACCAGTTCTTCGAATGAAGAAATCCATTGGAGTTTGTACCATTTCATAATCAATACCAAAAGCTAATTCTGCTTTGGCTAAACGAACGTATTTATCTTCCTCTACAATACCTGCATAGGTTTCAAGAATGGTATCTGTTTGTTTTCCATAATTGGTCACCAAAAACCAAGCATCGTGCTTTGTAAATCCGTCTGCTTTAATTTGGTCAAACACCTCATCAATGTATTTTGTTACATGCTTGAATTTTTTGAAATCGACATTTCCACATAAAAATATTTTCTCTGTGTAGCATTCTTTGAGTTCGGTATCATGCTCCTCTTCCATTTTCTTAGCAATACGATCCACTACTCTTTCTGCCATTTTACGATAGCCTGTAAGTTTACCACCTGCAATACTGATTAAACCCGTATCTGATACAAAAATCTCATCTTTTCTTGATAATTCTGAAGCAGATTTACCTTCTTCATGAATTAACGGTCTTAATCCGGCCCAGGAGGAAACAATATCTTCTAACTCCAAATTAATGGCAGGAAACATATTATTCACCGCAGAAATCAAATAAATGGCATCTGCAAGATCTGTTCTTACATTGTCTTTATTATCATTAAAGTTGGTATCTGTTGTACCTACATAAGTAATTTTACCTCTTGGTATGGCAAACATCATTCTGCCATCTGGTATATCAAAATAGCAAGATTGTTTCACTGGCAATTTTTCGTAAGGAAAAACCAAGTGAACCCCTTTGGTTAAATGAAGTTGTTTTCCTTTTTTAGAATTATTTAGGCTTCGCAATTCATCTACCCACGGACCAGCGGCACTGATTACGTATTTAGATTTAATGGTAAATTCTTTGCCCGTAACCGTATCTATTGCCTTAACACCGGCAATTTTCTCGTTGTCATACACAAACTCATTTACCTTTGCATAATTTAATGCCTGTGCACCAAATAAAAGACTGGTTTTTATATTTTCAATTGTTAAACGGGCATCATCTGTTCTATATTCAGCATAATAACCTGCACCGTTCAGAATCTTTTTCGGTAATAAAGGCTCCAATTTCATGGCTTCCTTTTTTTCTAGCATTTTTCGCTTATCATCTCCTGAAACCTGAGCTAGAATATCATATACTTTAAGACCAATAGATGTTAACCATTTACCGTAAGAACCATTTTCTATTAACGGTAATAACATTTTTTCTGGCAGTACTAAATGAGGAGCCAATTTATGTACAATGGCGCGCTCAGACCCTACTTCTTTCACCAACCAAAAATCGAATTGTTTCAAGTAGCGAAGTCCACCATGTATCAGTTTGGTAGATTTGCTACTTGTACCAGAAGCAAAATCTCCTTTTTCTAATAAGGCTACTTTTAACCCACGTGATGCTGCATCTAGGGCGATACCACCACCTGTAATTCCACCACCGATTACCACTAAATCAAAATCTTCGGATTCTAAGTTATCTATCGTTTTTTGGCGTTCTAAATTGGTAAATTTTATATTTTTCATCAGTAGATGTATTTTAACTTTTAAGCGGATATTTTGGTCGTAACTTAAGTAAAACCTAACATCCCTAAACAAAGATATAGCTAGTTATATGCTATTCTATGCTCTATAAAATTAATAAATTGTAAAATTGATTAATAGGCTATTCCTCTTCTTCCCAACCTTTTGATCTCTCAACTGCCTTTTGCCATTTTTTGTACAGACGCTTTCTTTTTACACGGTCAAAAGTTGGCTTAAAAATCCGGTCCATTGGTCGGTTTTGATCAATATCAGATTGTTGCCAGAAACCTACTTGAATACCAGCTAAGAAAGCAGCCCCCATAGCGGTAGATTCAATAATTTCAGGTCGGTGAACTTCAGAATCTAAAATATCTGCCTGAAATTGCATTAAATGATTATTTGCACATGCACCACCATCAACTCGTAAGTTCTTTAGCTGAATGCCTGAATCATCTTCCATAGCCTTTAAAATGTCTTTTGTTTGGTAAGCCAATGCTTCTAAGGTCGCCTTTGCCAAATGTGCTTTACCTGTATCTCTTGTTAAACCGAAAACGGCTCCTCTAGCATACATATCCCAATACGGTGCACCTAGACCTGCAAAAGCCGGTACAACATAAACGGGATTCTCACCCTCTATTGAATTTGCCAAGTCTTCTGTTTCTTTGGCATCTTTAATAAGTTCTAAACCATCTCGCAACCACTGTATCGCCGCACCAGCAATAAAAATACTACCTTCTAGGGCATAATTAACTTTACCATCTATACCGTAAGCTATAGTAGTTAATAGTCCGTTTTTAGAAAATTGTGGTTTCTCACCAGTATTCATTAACATGAAGCAACCAGTACCGTAGGTATTTTTTGCAGATCCTTTCTTAAAACAAGCTTGACCAAATAATGCCGCTTGTTGATCACCTGCTATACCTGCTATAGGAATTTTTACTCCGTCAATTTCATAATCTCCAAAATTCGCTGCAGATGGTTTTACTTCTGGCAGCATGGTTTTAGGTATATCTAATGCCTTCAACATTTTATCGTCCCACTTTAGATTTACGATATCATAAATCATGGTACGCGATGCATTGGTATAATCTGTTACGTGGTTGTGATCTTTCGTCATGTTCCAAACTAACCAAGTATCAATGGTGCCCATCAATAAATCGCCTGCTTGAGCTTTCTTCTTGGCTCCTTCAACATTATCGAGAATCCATTTTACTTTAGTACCCGAAAAATAAGAATCAATAACCAAACCTGTAGTTGTCTTTACATGCTCTGTGAGTCCAATTTTTTTCAAATGCTCACAAATATCTGCCGTACGTTTGTCTTGCCACACAATGGCATTATAAACAGGTTCTCCCGTATTTTTATCCCAAACTACGGTAGTTTCTCTTTGGTTGGTAATACCTATACCTACAATTTCTGAGGGTTTCACTTTTTTCTGCTCTAAAAGTTCTTTTAAAACCCCCATCTGAGAAGCTAAAATTTCTTTTGGATCATGCTCTACCCAACCCGATTTAGGAAAAATCTGTTTGAATTCTTTTTGTACCATTCCTTGAATGGTACCATCATGGTCTATTAATAAAGCCCTAGAGCTCGTTGTACCCTGATCTAATGATATTATAAATTGCCTTGACATGTGCTTTAAGTTATTTCTCTAAATATAGCGGAAATAAAAATTAATGCAAAGCAGCGAATATCGAAGCGATGTGAAGAATTATGTGCCTCTGTTAAAACTATATTCTCGTTCTACTAAACAAATACGAACAGTATAAGAATTGTACCAATCTGATATACCTTTTTTCTGAGCTAATAAATGGTCTGCTTGCTGTTTCCAATCATGAATTGCATTTAGACTTTCCCAATAACTTACGGTTATTCCTATTTCTTGGCGCGCACTTTCAATACCAATATAGCCAGATTGTTTTTTTGCCAATTGCTCCATGAAATCTGCCATATCGCCATAACCATCATCACCTGCAGTTCTCGTAGAAGTAAAAATAACGGCGTAATAAGGCTTCTTCATAGTCTATTGAATAAACTCTTTTTCTACAAAATAGGTAACAATAGCTTCTTTCATAAGTACCGTTTGCTCCCCAGCTTTCAAAGCAGGCAATTCTTCCATTACATTATAGTGAGGCCAACCGTCTTCATCGAAAAAACTGAATTCATAAAATCCGTAAGGTTCTAAAAGACGACAGATTGCAATATGCATTAAATCTAGCTTATCATCTTTCTTATATTTTTTATGGTACTGCCCTAATTCTTGAACACCTATCAAGTAAATGATGGCATCTAATTCTAAAGGGTCACCATCAGAAAACTTTCCAGAAAGCTTTTCTACCAAATAATCCCATCGTTCTTTTAATTGTATATCCCTAGCCATATAATTTCCTTCAATCTCATCTATGATATAGACCTTGCAAAGGTACAAATCAAAGTTCTATATTTGTTAAAACACTTTACGAATGGGACTTTTAGATATTTTACTTGGATTACCCTTAATATGGGGTCTATGGAAGGGATATAAAAATGGTCTATTCATGGAAATAGCATCTATTGTAGCACTTGTTGCAGGTATTTTCGGCGCAATCCATTTTTCTTACATAACTGGCAACTATTTATCTGAGCATTTAAACTGGGATGAACGCAACATGAGTATCATTGCCTTTATAATTACATTGATACTTATCATCATCATTGTAAATTTAATTGGAAAACTATTGACCAAAGTTGCCAACTTCGCAATGCTTGGCGCTTTAAATAAAATTGCAGGGGGAATTTTCGGTGCTTTAAAAGTTGCTATTTTATTAGGTGCCGCTTTTATATTTTTTGATAGAATGGACAATACATTTAGTTTATTAGATGAGGAGACTAAGCAAGAATCAATTCTTTATCAACCTATTAAAGATATAGGTGCATTAATTTTTGATACGGTCTTACAAAATGAAGAGCTTCAAAAGGAATCTTCTGAAGAACCTGTTATCATATAATCAGTTGGTCCGGTAATCTAACTTTTTGTACACTTTATCGAATATGCATTTTTGTTACTGCCCTGCGTTTAATTTTTCAATAATATTACTACATCGATAACCCAAATCGATTACGAGAGCTTAGAACACTCTTAACTTTATTACCTACTGCGCTACGCCGAAAGGCTACACAATTTAAAGACACTTATATGAAAATGAGATTGCTTTACGCGGTCCCTGTCTTTTTATTACTTTTTCTTAATTCTTGCACTAGCGACTCTATAGATGATACGCCGGTACTTGAAGCTGAAAATGTTTTAACTATAGAGCAGGACCTACTAGATATTGTTAATGCGCACAGGTTAAGTTTAAAAACCAATACATTAGTTTTTAGTGATGTAGCATATAAATATGCTAACCTTCATACAGACTACATGATATCTAAAGGTAGCATTAGCCACGATAATTT
This sequence comes from Maribacter aquivivus, assembly GCF_900142175.1. Classification (NCBI taxonomy): domain Bacteria; kingdom Pseudomonadati; phylum Bacteroidota; class Flavobacteriia; order Flavobacteriales; family Flavobacteriaceae; genus Maribacter; species Maribacter aquivivus. Next base: position 637,052 of record NZ_FQZX01000001.1, read on the forward strand.
TAGCTCGAGAGCATCTAACATCGATTCTGAGATAAGTGTTGAAATGGTTGCAGAAAATGTTGCCAAAGATTATCAATCTGCTTTAGAGGCTTTTGAAGGATGGTACATTAGTAGTAGCCATAAAAAAACTATGGAAGGGGACTTTACACATACAGGTATAAGCGTAAAGAAAGATGACCTAGGCAACTATTACTTTACCCAACTTTTTTATAAGCAATAAACAATTGTATATAATTGGGTAACAGAAGAGACTACCTTCATTTAGCTTAGCAAGTATCGAATTACAAAATTACCCATTTACATAAAGTGAGAAAAATCGTATAAAGTGCACTTTATCACGATGAAATTTATTACGTCTTTTCATTATGATAGTTAATATGTTGCTTATTCGTCACTTAACGAATATTTTATCCCCTCTATAGATGTTTTACTTCTAGCGGTAATCAACGGGACTATTTTTGGCACTCACTAAAAAAATAGTTTCCCTATATGAAATCCACCTTCATTTTTTCCGCTTTAATTTTAGTCCTTTTATCCTCTTGTTCAAAAAACCAAAACTCTACAGATTACGCAGAGAATTCAGAATATACGTTAACAGAATACACTTTAGCCTCTTCTAAGTACCACAATACTATTGAAGCTGAACTTTTTGAATTGATAAATAACTATAGAACAGATATAGGTTTAAATGAATTGGTATTTGAAAACGCAACCTATTACTATGCAAGCCTTCATACAAATTATATGATTTCTAAAAAAAGTACCAGTCATGATAATTTTAGTAAACGGGCAGAATATATTTCTGAGCGATTAGATGCTGATTTTGTTTCTGAAAATGTTGCTCGCAATTATGAAACTATAGAAGATGCTTTTGCAGCTTGGTTGAAAAACCCAGGACATAAAAAAAATATTGAAGGCGAGTACAATTACTCAGCAATCAGCATTATTCAAAGTAGTAATGGAGATTATTATTATACTCAAATATTTGTAAAGTAATTTAGACGACAACTTATTTTTTTATAAAAGCCTTTGTAACCAAAGGCTTTTTTTATGCTTACCTTTTAGGTAAGAAATAATCGTTTCTTTAACTTTCACTAAAAATCATAGAAATGAGTATACAAGCACCATTTAATCTTAACAAATGGATAGAAGAAAACAGAGCTTCCCTCAAGCCACCTGTTGGAAATAAGAATTTATATAAAGATGCTGGCGATTATATTGTTATGATTGTTGCAGGACCAAATGCAAGAAAAGATTACCATTATAACGAAACTGAAGAGTTGTTTTATCAACTTGAAGGTCATATAGAAGTTCACATTCAAGAAGACGGTAAAAAAAGGACCATGCAATTAGGTCCTGGAGACATGTATTTGCATCCTGCAAAAGTACCGCACTCTCCTGCTCGTAAAGAAGGCTCTATTGGTTTAGTCATTGAACGAAAACGCGCAGACATGAATGTTGACGATGGTCTGTTGTGGTTCTGCGACAATTGCAACCACAAACTATATGAAACCTATTTCACCCTTCATGATATAGAAAAAGATTTCTTAGCTCACTTTAAGCATTTTTACAGCTCAAAAGAATTAAGAACTTGTGATAATTGTGGCACTGTAATGCCGGTTGATGAACGTTTTATAGCTAAAGAATAATGATAATAGCAGCAAAAATTATTACCGCTCTCGTAGCCCTCATTCATATTTATATTCTTTGGTTTGAAATGTTCGCATGGACTACGACCGGCAGAAAAGTATTTAGAAATTTTCCGAAAGATTTATTTGAACCCACAAAGTCTATGGCGGCAAACCAAGGGTTATACAATGGCTTTTTAGCTGCTGGGCTGATATGGTCTTTTTTCATAACCGACATACAATGGTCTGCAAACGTTGCACTCTTCTTTTTAGGTTGCGTTGCTATTGCTGGGGCTTATGGTGCACAAACCGTAAGTAAAAAAATATTTATTGTTCAAAGTATTCCTGCATTGATCGGAATTATATTTTGGTCTATCGTAAAATTTTCATAGAGTAAATTAGATGTACTAAAGATTAAATTCTTTGTATTTTTGTAATATATCTAACATAAATCACGTAAAAAGTTATAAAATGTCAAAAATAGCAGCAAATTTTGGAATACACGATGCTCTTAAAGCATTAGGAATTAAAGATGTTAACGAGGGTACTTCAACCGGATCTAATAATTTTTCTTCAGGCGATATTATTTCATCATACTCACCAGTAGATGGTTCACTAATTGCAAAGGTCAAAACAACGACAAAAGAAGATTACGAAAAAGTAATGTCTACTGCTACGACAACTTTTAAAGAGTGGAGAACAAAACCTGCACCGCTACGTGGTGAAATTGTTAGACAATTCGGCGAAAAATTAAGAGAACTTAAAGAACCATTAGGCAAACTTGTTTCTTATGAAATGGGAAAAAGCTACCAAGAAGGTTTAGGCGAGGTTCAAGAAATGATAGATATCTGTGATTTTGCAGTAGGTCTTTCTCGTCAATTACACGGTTTAACTATGCACTCAGAAAGACCTGGACATAGAATGTACGAGCAATATCATTCATTAGGTGTGGTTGGTATTATTTCTGCCTTTAATTTTCCTGTAGCCGTTTGGGCTTGGAATACGGCTCTTGCGTGGATCTGTGGTGATGTTTGTGTTTGGAAACCATCAGAAAAAACCCCTTTATGCGGTATTGCTTGTCAAAATATAGCTGCTGCAGTCATGAAAGCCAATAACCTACCTGAAGGTATTTCTTGCTTAATAAATGGTGATTATAAAATTGGTGAATTAATGACCCAAGATAATAGAATACCGTTAGTATCTGCTACAGGATCTATTAGAATGGGAAAAATAGTTGCTCAAGCTGTTGCTGCCAGACTTGGAAAATCTTTACTGGAACTTGGTGGCAACAATGCTATCATAGTTACACCAGATGCTGACTTAAAAATGACTGTAATCGGTGCTGTATTCGGTGCTGTAGGTACAGCGGGTCAACGTTGTACTTCTACTAGAAGATTAATCATTCACGAATCAATGTATGATAAAGTAAAAGAAGCTGTTGTAGCTGCATATCAACAATTAAGAATTGGTAACCCTTTAGATGAAAACAATCACGTAGGTCCATTAATTGATACCGATGCGGTTGCTCAATACAAAATGGCTCTAGATAAAGTGGTTAAAGAAGGTGGAAAATTAATCGTAGAAGGTGGCGTACTAGACGGTGCCGGCTTTGAAAGTGGTTGCTACGTTAAGCCTGCAATCGCAGAAGCTAAAAACGATTTCGAAATTGTTCAGCACGAAACATTTGCGCCGGTTCTTTACCTATTAAAATATTCTGGTGATGTTGAAAATGCCATTGCTATTCAAAATGGTGTGGTACAAGGACTCTCATCTGCTATTATGACAAACAATCTTCGTGAAGCAGAACATTTTCTTTCTGCTTGGGGTAGCGACTGTGGTATTGCCAATGTAAACATCGGTACTTCTGGTGCTGAAATTGGTGGAGCCTTCGGTGGTGAAAAAGAAACTGGCGGCGGTCGTGAAAGCGGTTCTGATGCTTGGAAAGTGTACATGAGAAGACAAACCAATACTATTAATTATACTACTGAGCTTCCTTTGGCCCAGGGCATAAAGTTTGATCTATAACAAAAACATAAATTCCTTTGTATGTTCAATAACTAGGTTGCTTTTCAATTAGTTGGTTCGTTTGACCAACTACCATGAAGCAAAGTTTGTACGCCTAGAACAATAAACATGCAAAGGAAATTTATAATACCTTTTATTTTTTTCTTCATTTTATAGTGTAAATACCTCTGTATTAAACTAGTAAATTGTTATACTAGTTTCAACTAATTCTGTACAGCTTTACACAAATATTGTATAGTTGGATTGTTGGCACCTTCAATTTTAGACATAAAAAAATCCTATCGACTACAAGAGGACAGGATTTTTTAACCAACTAACTCAAAACTTGAAATTATATATTCAATGCCCAAACTTTGTGGGGAGATATATACCGTTTCAATACTTACGTAAAAATGCAAATAATAGTTGTTGCACCATACAGTTTTTTTATCGTTTCACCTTCTTATTGTATAGTTGGTATGTATTTTAACATATCTAATATTAAGATAATGTTGATTGTAAGGTAATTAGGTGCGAATCTTTTAACATTTTTAAGATTTTTTTAATAAATTGTGCGCTAAACACTAAACATTACGTACAATGACAAGAACAATCAAGTATTTATTATTGATGTTGATTACCATTGTAGTCGGTACTTACTTCTTTATAACCTGTTGCAGCGAATGCGGTGCGGCGGTTACAAGTACAGAGCCCACTACACAAAAGGAAATCATTAAAGCGCCCTCGGCTACATCTTACCCCTTCGCTATCGATGGAAACGGATTTGCCTACAACACCAATGACAATTATAACTTTAACATTTCGTCACACGACATTTTAATGCCTTTAAGTGCTGAATTGACTGAAGGAGTTTCTGGTCTACAAAGCCATTTAGAGTCAAATGGAAGTAATGTTATAAACGTAACAGGATATTACACAAGTGAAGAAGAAAACAATACTGCGTTTCCTAACTTAGGACTTGCAAGAGCAAATTCAATTAAAAACGATTTAGCCTCTAAAGGATTTTCTACTGCTCAAATTAATACCCAAGGTAAACTTATGGATGAAATGATTCCAAAAGATGGTACATATTGGGGAGCTGCTTCATTTGATCTTGAAGAAAAATCTGCCACTGCAGATGATGATCTAAAGGCTTTATATGATAAAATTAAAGCTGATCCGCTAATTCTTTATTTCAATACTGCAGAAGCATCAATTCACTTAGATGCCGCACAACGACAAAAAGTTGCCGATATTTCTAGATACTTAGATAAAGTTTCTGATGCTACCGCAAGCGTTGTTGGCCATACAGATGCAACTGGGCAAGCAAGTACAAATATGAGACTAGGTCAAGACAGAGCAGAATTCGCGAAAAATTACTTAATGCAAAACGGAATAGCTGCAGATAAAATAATTGCTAGGTCTAAAGGACAAACGCAACCAATCGCTACTAATGCCACTGAAGAAGGCAGAGTAAAAAATAGACGAACAGTTATTACATTAAAATAAAACATACACTAATCCTATAAATAAGTAAAATCATGAATTTTGAAAATATGAACATTTGGTGCTGGATAATTCCATTATTAGTAGGTCTTATCTGCGGTATATTAGGTTACCTTTTAGGAAAAGGTTCTGCCAAGGTTATAGATAACTCTGCTGAAATCAATAGTCTTACCGCTAGTAATACAAAGCTTAAAGGCGAATTGTCAGATTTAAACAATCTAAAAGCAAGCAACAGCAAATTAAAAGCTGATTTAGATGCGTGTAACCAAAGAGTAATTGCTGCAAGCAAAGTAGTAACACCTGCTCCCGTTGCCCCTAAAGCACCAAGTACTAATTTAGGTGCATCTGCCGCCTCTTTTGCTGCCGGTGCCGCTACAAGTAGCGCTTTAGCTTTTGATGGCTCTGCTGCAAAAGCTGCTTTTGGAAAAACCATTAAGCAAGATGACTTAAAACTTGTTGAAGGTATTGGTCCAAAAATTGAAGGCATGTTCAAAGACCATGGTATTAAAACCTGGAAAGAACTTTCTGAGGCTAGCTTAGAAGCATGTCAAAAAATATTGGATACTGGCGGAACAAGATATAAGATTCACGATCCTGCTTCTTGGCCATTACAAGCTAAAATGTGTTACGAAGGTAAGTGGACAGAACTTGTAAAGTGGCAAGATGAACACAAACACGGTAAACTATAAACATACCGTTTAAAGCAAAAAAAATCCCGATCATTACTGATCGGGATTTTTTTATTTTATAATGCTCCGTTTGCCTCAACCCACTTAAAGTGATATTGATCTTGTGGAAATTTCATGCGCTCTGCAATTCTTTCTAACCTTGAAGGCAACTTAATTAAATAGTCACGTGCCTTTTCCGCTTCTTCATTCAAAGAACGAACAGTTTCTAGTTCCCAATACGCATTAAGCTTACTTAGAATATCTACATAATCTTGTGCAGTATACACACCTAAACGTTGCGCACAGTTAGAGAAATTCTCAAATGCCGATCCTATTGTACCACCAGACTCACGTAAAAAGTGTGCTGGCATTACAATTTTCTTCTTCATCATATCTGCAAAGGCAATCATCATACCAGATGGATCTTCACCCATAATGGTCTTTACAAATTCTCTATATGCTAAATGGTGTCTCATTTCATCACCAGCAATAATAGTACACATTTTACCTAATAAGGCATTTCCTTTTTTCTTTGCCATTTGCCCAACTCGCTTATGAGAAATGTTGGTAGCTAGTTCTTGAAAAGAGGTATATACAAAGTTTTTATATGGATCACGATCAGTACCAATATCAAAACCATCAGAAATTAAATGTTGGGTAGTAATCTCGATTTCTTTCATATTTACCCTTCCAGATAAATAAAGATATTTGTTCAACACATCTCCGTGTCTATTTTCTTCAGCCGTCCAAGCGCGAACCCATTTTGCCCAACCATTCGTTTTATGGTCACCGTGTTGATCAACACCAACAACATCCATTAACCAAGATTCGTAGGTTGGTAACGCTTCTTCAGTAATGGTATCTGCTACCATGGTTACCCAAAAATCATATCCTAAATCTTTAGACTCTTCACGAATATCTTTCACTTCTTGCAAGAATGTATCCTTTTGAGAATCTGGTAAAAAATCTGTTGGTTGCCATATATCCTCTGGTTTTATAAGGAAAGAATCCATGAAACTTTCTACCTTAGGCTCTAAGGCCTGCATCACTTCTAATCTTATATTTTTAGTAGACATAGTTTATTTTTTTTCAAAGATCGTTAATAAAACAATCTATTTTTTAGTAAAGTTAACGGTTTTCTTAGTTTCTGCCCGTTTCATTGGGATAAAAGGTATACACTGGATCACTTTGCCAATAATCTTTTGTATCTGCATTAAATATAGTTAATGGTCCTTTAAAGGCTGCACCGGTATCAATATTCCAAACATTAGCTGCTTTCTGCGGCGTGGTTTTACCAATACGAGTAACTGGTGTATGCCCTATATAAATTTCAGAATAGTTTTTTAATCGCTTCGGATAATGAATGTGATCTTTATCTAAATCTGTATTTAATGAAAGTGCCAGCTCCCATAAGGTGCGATCCCAGTAGAACGTTTTTTTAAAATACTCATGTTCTATTCCTTTTAGGTTCGTAAAACCCGCATGTAAAAACAATCTGTTTTCTGAATCTAGATAATAATTCTCCAAGCTTTCATAAAACTTTATGTGCCTATCTTTCGTTTCTTTAGAAGCCTTACCATACGAATATGATGTTGCCTCTCCACCATGCAGAAACCATGTTGGGTTGTCTGCCTTGCCAGTTAACCACTCATAACAAAGCTCATCATGATTACCACGTAGGTATATACAATTATAAGTTTCTTTTAATTCTAAAAGATAATTTATGGTTTCAACAGCTTCGCTCCATCCGTCTATATAATCTCCTAAAAATATTATAGTATCATCTTCAGTTATAGCTGCTTTTTCAAGTACTTGCTTTAAAGCTTGTAATCCTGAATGAATGTCACCTACAACCAGTGTTCTTTTTGTACTCATTTAGCAAAAATCGCAATTATAGCTATTATGACAAGGATAAAAATCACTAAAAAGAAAATTTTCCAAAATGAATATGGTCTATTTCCACTTAGCACACCTGTTTGTCCATTTATATAAAAATTAAACTCTTTACCATCATACCTATATGAACTTAGGTAAATGGGGAGTAAAATATGTTTGAACTTTTCATCAGATAACTTAATATCGGCATTTGCCACTCTTTGAGTATCACCACCAATATCTCGCTTTATCCAATTATAAGCAATGTTCTTAGCTTCTTGAAATGACTTGTGATGCCCTTCTTTTAAGGAAACCGTGTATTTTTCCGTTACAAAGCCTGATAGATATTTAGAATTGAAAACAACCAAATCTTTCAAGTTCCAAAAAGCGACTTTAGCAGGAATCTCCCTGCGTTTCTTTTCTGAAGCATTGATTAAAATATCATCTACAAAACCATCTACTTTGCCAGAAGCGTACGTCCACCTTGTTTTTCTAACCTGCCTTGTTCTTTTTCCTTTATTACTATTATAAGTTTGGGTTTCATAATAATAATCTCCGCGTTGCCCTTGATAAGACGCAAACAGATTGGCATCGAACGTCCAATAAGGCACATAAAGTCCATGTAATCCTTCTGGATCTAAAGCAGCTTTTTTTAAATTGTCTGGTGCAAACCAAATTTTACCTACCCATCCTTTAAATATTGCTTGTGCCTTTTTTGCATCTAACTGAAAAGGAACTAAAGCACCCGGTAAGATCCATCCTTCTTTTTCAATATCTTCTCGAATTAAAGGCTCGCTACAATACACACAATTAAGCGATTTGTAGTTTTCTTCTACATGTTGGTTGGCGCCACAGTTTTTACAATGCAACAACTCTATAGTTTCGGTATAGGCATTTTCACCAACAATCTTTAAGTAATGCTCTAATTCTAATTCTTCAAAGCTCGTTTTAGATTGCTCAATAAATTCTTCATAGCCACAGTACTCGCATGTTAATTGATGTGAACCTGGCTTAAACTTAAGCTCGGCCCCACAATTGGCACATGCTTTTTTATACTCCGATTGTTGAATATCGTCCATAGAAAGTATCCCTTATCTATAAAAGGTATGTTATAATTGTTTCTAATTATGCCGTTGGTAAAGGTGGTGGTGTATTACCGCCTAAGAAAGATTTTAATTCTTCTACTTCTTTCAAAGCGGTCCAACTTGCCATTCCTTGTTTCCAAATAAGAGAATCCCTATTAATGGTCCTGCTTGCAAATAACTCCTTAAGCTTATCAAACGCAACAGGCCCTAACTGATGCCCATTTACTGCATAGAAATAAGTTACCTGCGTTGGCATTGGTGGTGGTGCCTGTGGCTGCTGTGCAGATTGCCCACCAAAAGGTTGCGTTGCCGGCTGACCCATTAAACCACCCATTTGTTGTGCTAATACAAAGCCCATACCCATACCCATACCGGCACCAGCGGTACCACCTTCATTTTTAGCTGCTAGCTCCATTGACTTTGCAGCTTTGAATTGGGCTAATTTGGTCATGTCCAACTTATCTAATCGGCTGTATTCGAAAATTTCTTTCTTAAGTTCTTCCGGCATCGATACATTTTCGATGTAGAACTTCTCTAACTCAATACCAACCCTATTAAACTCTGGCTGCATTACCTCTTGGCATGTTTCTGAAAGTTCACTGGTATTGGCAGCATATAATTCTATTGGCAAGTTAGCTTCACCTACTGTATCAGTAAAACGCGTAACTATTAAACTTTTTAAATGTTCATTAACTTCATAATTCGTGAAGTTACCATCTGTACCCACCACATCTATAATAAACTTACCTGGATCATTAATTCTAAAACTATAGGTACCAAAAGCACGTATTTCTACTAAGCCAAATCTATCATCACTAAGTATAAATGGATTTTTAGTTCCCCATTTTTCATCGGTAAAAAGGTGTGTATTCACAAAATACACCTCAGCTTTGAACGGACTGTCAAAACCGTATTTCCAACCTTTTAAGGTCGTTAATATGGGTAGATTTTGAGTGTTTAAAGTATAAGTGCCAGGTTTAAAAACATCTGCTAATTGTCCTTCATTAATAAAAACTGCCGTTTGTCCTTCACGAACAATTAACTGTGCGTTGTTCTTTATCTCATTTTGATAACGCTCAAAACGATGGACTATAGTATCGTTTGTAGTATCTAGCCATTCAATAATATCAATAAACTCATGGCTTAGTTTCTTCTTAATTTCATCAAATATACTCATGGTAAGTGTATGTTTTAAAATGTATAATATCAAGATATGCAATTCATGAACAGAGCCAAAATTAGCGGCATATTAATTCAAGAAAATAATCTACAAACTACAATAATTTAATATTTCCTTAAGAATATTTAGGAAGTAGGTCCTTTTTCTAATTAACTTAGATTTCCTTATTTTTCTTTTAGAACTATGAAAAAAGTATTTTGTATTGGTGAATTGTTGATTGATTTCGTTGCTGAAAACCAAGGTAAAGATTTATCTAAAGCTAAAGAATTTTCTAAGAAAGCTGGTGGGGCACCTGCCAATGTTTCTTGCGCTATTAGTAAGCTTGGTGGCGAAAGTCTTTTTATTGGTTGCGTAGGTGATGACCCTTTTGGCACCTTTTTATTACGTATTCTTGAAAATGAAAAAGTAGATATTTCTTCAGCACAAAAAAGTGACACCTTTACTACTCTAGCATTTGTTTCTATTGATGCCGATGGAGAGCGAGATTTTGTTTTTAGCCGTGGTGCAGACAAAGAACTCACTTATGATTCATCTCTTAAATCTAGATTTGAAAATAACATATTGCATTTTGGTGCTGCTACTGCACTATTGGGCGGTTCATTAGAGGAGACGTATAACAGATATTTATTTGATGGAATCACTAAAAATGCCTTCATCAGTTTTGATCCAAACTACAGGGTAGACCTTTGGAAAAACAAAGAGGATGTTTTTATTCGTAAATGCCATCCTTACATAGAAAAATCTCATTTATGTAAATTTAGTTTAGAGGAAGCACAACTTCTTTCTGGTAAGGATAATTTAGATGAAGCATGTCAAGTTTTCCATGAAATGGGAACCCAAATTATTGTTATTACCCTAGGTAGTGAAGGCACATTACTAAGCACTGCTAATTTCAGTAAAACTATACCAAGTATAAAAGTCACCCCTAAGGACACCACAGGTGCCGGAGACGCCTTTATTGGCTGTTTATTGCAACAAATCTCGCAACATTCTAAGTTTGAAAACGTATTAGCAGACGAAAAATTATTAACCAATATGGTTGCCAGAGCTAATAAAGCTGGAGCAATTACAACTGAAAATTTTGGGGCAATTGAATCACTTCCTACTTTACAACAATTAGACTCTTAAAATGAACCAAGCTGAATTACTAAGGTTATTGGCTGAAAGAGGTCAAAAGAAAAAAGGCGCAAATTCTTTAAGTTCTTTATTTGAGCAAAGACTAGCGACCAATCTTTCTCTTGTAAAGACTCAGTTTTTTTCATTGTACCAAGAAACAGAGCATAAAGCATATTTCTTTACACTTTTAGATACCTTAGACACACTTTTCAAAGACCGACCTACAGAACTTCAAAAGCAAGATATTGCGCGCTTAAATTCTGGAAACTGGTACCAGAGCGAACAAATGGTAGGTATGCAGATGTATGTTGATCGCTTTAACAAAGACATTAACGGACTAAAAGATAAATTACCTTATTTCCAAGATTTAGGTGTCAATTTTCTTCACCTAATGCCCATAACTACAAGACCTTCTGGTGAAAACGATGGTGGTTATGCTGTAAATAGCTATCATGAAATTGACCCTAAATACGGCACAAAAGAAGATTTTACAACGTTTACCAAAAAAGCTCGAGATCATAACATGTTCTTAATGTTAGACTTCGTTGTCAACCATACTTCAGATGAGTTTATATGGGCAAAAAAAGCGAAAGAAGGTAGCCAGCACCATCAAAATTACTATTACACCTATTCTGACCGTCATATACCAGATGAGTTTGAAAAGACGCTGCCAGAAATATTTCCACAATCAGCACCAGGAAATTTCACCTATAACCAAGAAATGGAGAAGTGGGTAATGACCTGCTTTAATAACTACCAATGGGATTTAAATTATAGAAACCCAGAAGTATTTATTGAAATGCTCGGTAATTTAATGTCTCTTGCAAATTTAGGCGTAGATGTTATCCGTTTTGATGCTCTTGCATTTCTATGGAAAAAGTTAGGAACATCATCACAAAATCTTCCTGAAGCGCACACCCTTATTTCACTTTTTAGAATGTGCTTGCAAGTAATTGCACCAGGCGTTATTCTTTTGGCAGAAGCTATTGTTGCCCCTAGAAATATTATAAAATATTTTGGCGAAGATACCACAGAAGGTAATGAGTGCGAAGTTGCATACAATGCCTCGCTAATGGCTTTATTATGGAATTCGATAGCCACTAAAAAAGCCAATTTATTGGTCAAGAGTGTCACGGAAATCCCAAATAAACCTAATGACGCTACCTGGATCAATTACATTCGATGCCATGATGATATCGGACTTGGTTATGACGATGAATTTGTACGTGCAATAGGATCTGAACCTGCTGCTCACAAACAGTTTTTATTAAATTATTACTGTGGCAAATTAGAATGGTCACCGGCAAAAGGGCTCATATTTATGTATAACCCTAAAAACGGTGATGGTAGAATTACCGGAAGTGCAGCATCTCTACTAGGATTAGAAACTGCTCTAGAACAAAACAACAAGAATATAGTTGACTATGCTATCTCCAAAATTTTAATGATGCATGGTATTATTCTAACCTATGGTGGTATTCCTATGATTTATGCAGGTGATGAAATAGGGACATTAAACGATTATAGCTACGAGCAGAATGAGGACCATGTTAATGATAATAGATGGGTAAATAGACCTATGCAAAATTGGGGTGCTGTAGCTCAATTGAAAAAATCTGATGACAGTCCTTCCGCTATTATTTTCAACGGATTAAAGCATATGATTCGTCTAAGAAGGGAGCATAGAGCATTTGCAGACTCCAACGATATAAAAATTCACGGCTGCCCTAATCAACATATTTTTGCTTTCCAAAGAACCCATGAAGATGAAAGTGTTTGGGTACTGTCTAATTTTAATGAAGTTACCGAAACCTTAAATATTGGCTGGTTACTTTCTATAGGTATTCATGCAGGTGAAAATTCTATTGACCTACTTACCGGGAAAACTTTTGAGCTTATCCATAATGAGTTGCCTATAAAGCCCTACGAGCAACTTTGGATTAAAAATATTTGATTATTTCTTAAATTAAATAATGAATGCATCTATACAAATAAGAGATAAACCTAAGGCATCTATTATTTTTGGTGAAGACCAGTTTGAGATAATTGATTCTAAAGATATTAGCAATAATGGATTTTATTTGTTCAATAAACTTCTAAATGTCGATATCATTGAGAAGAAAACGGACTGGTTCATTACGGTATTAAGTTTTATAGTAGATATTTTTACAGGAAGTGCATCGGGCAGCAATTATAAAAACAAAGCACACTTAAAAATTGACCTTGAAGATTGTAGTATAAAAATATGGCTTTCTAATGAAGATATTGATAAAGCCCACAAAGCAAAACAAATGCTGAACGAAGGTATTTTAAATAAAACCTAGTCCTAACTATACTTCACTTTTCTAAGTACACGAAGCGCTTCTTTGAGCGAAGCATTTATACCCGGGTATTTTGGCTTTAAAATCTGCCTAGCATTTTCCATTCGTTCCTTTGCTTCTTCAAATCCGTTGAGAAAGCATATTAAATATGAATCTGCTAAGTATCTCAATTGCTTTACTTCAGCAATAGTCAATTCCGTATTCTTTTTCGCCTTATCCACCAAAGCATTATTGCTCTTATAAATCTTTTTTAGCTCGTCTTCATTATGAACCGGTGGCTCAAAAAGTAAATCGCTCGTAATTTGGTATGTGCCGTTTTCACTGAAATTTATCACCACCTTTTCTAAAGGATAGTACTTTTGTTTTGCGGCCAACCCAAGCTGCACATATTCAATGGTGGTAAATGAATCATTATTATATGTGATGGTAACTTCATCTAAATTAGAGTAGAACAATTTTACTTGCTCATTAATCAATTCAATATCGACCCTGTAGAAATATGTTTCTCCATTGACCACTTTTTTATTACCGGCCCAGCAGACTACAAATTGTTCTTTAAAGACTTTATAATCGCTTTCTAAATCTTTATGCCTGTGGTTTATAAAGTCGATGACACCATCAAGGGTAAGCTCTATATTGTTTTTCGCATGCTGTTCAATAGTCGCGACAGCCTCTGAGTTACTATCTTTAAGTTCAATATCAAAAACCTTAGGCAAGCTTATACTGCCCTCTCTAAAAAATACAGAACCACCATAATATTTCCAGATGTTTTTTCTAAGTGAACAAATTTTACCGATAGATTTTATAGTCACCAAACCCACCACTTTACCTTCTGACAAATGTGGAAATGGAATATTCTCGTAAGATATTAACGGAGGATTATCTAAATAGGCATTCACCAAATTTTGAATCTTACTATCATCAAAAAAATCTACACCTACTATTTTATTATCCTCATCTTCAACCCCAATAACAATGAAAGAATTATTCGCAGGATTGCTATTTGCCAATGCACAAACATGCTTTAAAAACTTACCCTTACCTTCTTTTTCTCCAATTGAAATAAATCGCTTTTTATCGTAAAAACTATTCTCGTCGTTATGAGCGAGTAAGTTTTTTACCAAAAGGCGTTTATTAATCATAAGTTATAATTTTGGCTTTTGGCTTTAAAGATTTTATTCTAAAATCTTTTCATATTTTAATTTTTATCTACAATAGTTGAAGAAGCTTGTGCTGTTGGCATTACTACCAAATCGGCAATATTTACATGGTATGGTCTAGTAATGACAAAATGAATGATATCTGCGATATCTTCTGGTTTTAAGGGTTGAAATCCTTTATACACATTCTCGGCTCTATCCTCATCGCCCTTAAAGCGAACATTACTGAACTCGGTTTCTACCAACCCTGGGTTTACCGCACCAACACGAACACCTGTGCCGTTTAAATCTATTCGCATTCCTTGGTTTATAGCATCTACCGCATGTTTACTTGCGCAATACACATTACCTTTTGGGTATACTTCTTTACCGGCTGTAGAACCAATATTGATAATATGACCAGATTTTCGAGCCACCATTTGAGGAATTATTGCCTTTGAAACATACAACAACCCCTTCACATTAATATCTAACATGGCATCCCAATCATCTACATTACCATCTTGAATGGTATCCATTCCATGAGCATTACCTGCATTATTGATTAAAATATCTATTTGGGAAAATTCTTTTGGCAACAAATCAACTGCTTCTTGAACAGCTTCTTTATTACGGATATCAAAATTTAAAGTGTGCACTTGCACCTCTTTACCAAGCTCTTCTTTTAAAGCATCTAACCGATCTTGACGACGACCGCACAAGACCAAATTAATTCCGTTTAATGCAAATTGAATTGCTGTTGATTTCCCAATACCACTGGTAGCTCCTGTAATAAATGCTGTTTTCGTCATTTTATATTTTAATTATGCAACTTCATGTCCTTCGTTAGCTTCTAGCAAGATAAACCAATCTTGTACATCCATATCAATTGAAACGGCATCCATTGCCATTTTTAAACGCTTAGGCGTAGCCGTGCCTACCACAGGGTGAATGTTAGAAGGATGTTTTAAGATCCAAGCCAATAAAAGCTGGTCTTCTGTTGCATCATACTTTTTAGTGAAAGCTGCCAATACTTTTTTAATCCTTGCATTTGCCTTAGACTCTTGTCTAAAATAATTACCAAGCGGACTCCAGCTCATTGCAAGCCTATCAAACGCAATACAATCATCTAAAGTACCATCGTTCATTACTGTGTTAGAGGACAATGAAAACTCAACTTGATTCGCCTCAACTTGAATTTCCTTTTCTATAAGTTGAATTTGAGACGGCGTAAAATTTGACACTCCAAATTGCCTGATTTTTCCATCATCCTTCAATTTATCTATAGCTTCGGCAATTTCTGAAGGGTTCATCAATGGGCTTGGTCTATGTAACAAAAGCATATCTAAATGATCTGTTTGTAGCATTTTCAAAGACCGCTCTACTGATGATATAATGTAGTCTTTATCATATTGATAGTGCTTAACCCTATTCTTTCTTTCCTTAACATTGAACTGAATACCACATTTGCTGATCAATTGAATATCCTCTCTTTTGATAGCACTTTTTTTAAATGCTTTACCAAAATCTTCTTCATTGGTATAATCACCATAAATATCAGCATGATCAAAAGTGGTAATATTATTTTCTAAACAATGATTCATCAATGAAATCATCTCGGTGGTAGAATGTTGTTTTCCCCATTTACCCCAAGTCATTGTACCTGCAATTATTCTAGAATATTTCAACGTATTGTTATTTGATTAATGAAATTAAAAAGAAATCCCTTAAAACCTTCATAAAAATATGGGGTTTTCCATTTTTTTAACCTATCATTAACAGGGACTGAGTGAATAAATTTTCAATTTGCATAACTGTTAAAATTAGAAGCCTTAACAATCAATAATATATAGTTTTAAATGGAAGAAAATACTTCAATTGACATTAGTGCTGTTAATGAGAAAATAGCAAAAGAAAGCGCTTTTATCGATTTACTGATGCTTGAAATGAATAAGGTAATCGTTGGCCAGAAATATATGGTTGAACGATTATTAATTGGACTTTTAGGACAAGGTCATATTTTGCTAGAAGGTGTACCCGGTTTAGCAAAAACCTTGGCGATAAACACACTTTCAAAAGCTGTTAAAGGTAGTTTTAGTAGAATACAATTTACACCAGATTTGCTTCCTGCAGATGTTGTTGGTACAATGATCTACAATATGAAACTAAATGATTTTTCTATTAAGAAAGGTCCAATTTTCGCAAATTTCGTTCTTGCAGATGAGATTAACCGTGCACCTGCTAAAGTACAATCTGCTTTACTGGAGGCTATGCAAGAGAAGCAAGTGACCATTGGTGACGAAACTTTTATTCTTGACAAGCCCTTCTTAGTAATGGCAACCCAAAACCCAGTTGAGCAAGAAGGTACGTACCCGTTACCTGAAGCGCAAATTGACCGTTTTATGCTGAAGACTGTTATTGATTATCCAAAAATCAATGAAGAGCAGTTAATTATGCGTCAGAATTTATTGGGTAATTATGAGACCGTAAACGCTGTTGTATCCATAGAACAAATACTAAGTTCACAAAAAGCAGTACGTGAAGTATACATGGACGAAAAGATCGAGAAATATATTCTTGATATTGTTTTCGCCACTAGATATCCTGAAAAATATAATTTAGAAAGTTTAAAACCTTTAATCAGTTTTGGTGCCTCGCCAAGGGGAAGTATCAACTTAGGTGTCGCTGCAAAATGTTATGCTTTTATAAAAAGAAGAGGTTATGTTGTTCCTGAAGATGTACGAGCTATTGTACACGATGTTTTAAGACATAGAATAGGAATAACTTACGAGGCTGAAGCCGAAAACATTACCTCTGTTGATATCATCAACAAAATTGTAAACGAGATAGAAGTACCTTAAACTAGTTATGGTATTTGGTAAATAATGCCGAATATGATACACTGCTAACGGAGACTGTAAACTGTTTACTTAAAAAATGGATACCAAAGAGCTACTCAAAAAAGTACGAAAAATTGAAATAAAGACGAGACGTCTTTCTGACCATATGTTTGGTGGGGAATACCACTCTACCTTTAAGGGTCGTGGTATGACTTTCAGCGAAGTAAGACAGTATCAATTTGGTGATGATGTAAGAAATATTGATTGGAACGTTACCGCCCGTTATAATGAACCTTACATAAAGGTTTTTGAAGAGGAACGAGAATTGACCATGATGTTGATGGTAGATATTAGCGGATCTGAACTATTTGGTACTACCAATCAATTTAAAAATGAAATCGTTACTGAAATATCGGCAACATTAGCTTTTAGTGCACTACAAAATAATGATAAGGTGGGTGTTATATTGTTCTCTGATCAAATAGAACTTTTTATTCCGCCAAAAAAAGGAAAAACACACGTTTTACGCATTATTAGAGAATTGATAGAATTTAAGCCTAAAAGTAACAAGACAGATATTGCACAGGCATTAAAATTCTTGAGCAGTATCATGAAAAAGAAAGCTATCGTTTTTGTTCTTTCAGATTTTATTGATGAAGGATATGAAAAGACTTTGAAGATTACAGGTAATAAGCACGATGTAACAGGTATTCGCATTTATGATGAACGTGAAGAAACCATTCCAAATATAGGCATGGTCCAAGTTGAAGATACAGAGACCGGTAAATTACAATTGGTGAATACCAAATCTAAAAAAGTACGTAACGCTTATGCTACATATAATAGAGAACGTGTTGCTTATTTTAAAGAATCGTTTACCAAAGCTGGTTGCGGAGTTTTAGATTGCAGGGTAGATGAAAGCTATGTAAAAAAATTATTGGGCTATTTTAAACGAAGAGGTTGATACGAATGATAACTACTAATAGAACAATTGAAAGCGGTGTTTCGTTCATAAAACGAATTTCACCTTTATTGGTATTTCTACTATTCTTCGTTGAACTATCTGCTCAAGAACGACCAAATATTACAACAAAGGTCGATACCACTTTTATTAAAATTGGTGAACAGGTTCAATGGACGGTTACAGTCGATATAGATTCTACCGATTTTGTTATTTTCCCAGAGGGACAAACATTTTCTCCATTAGAAACCGTAGAGGCATTTGCGACAGATACCACAAGAAAAAAAGATAGACTAACACTTCAAAAAATATATGCCCTTACCCAATTCGATTCTGGTGCATACAAATTACCATCACAACGTATAGATATTAATGGAACCGGTTATATGACCGATTCTACACTGATCAATGTAGCTACCATACCAGTAGATACATTAAATCAGAAAATGTACGACATTAAGCCACTTATCAATGTTGAAAAAAGCAATCTAGCTTTTTGGAAGTATTTACTGATAGGTTTATTGATATTACTAATTTTAGGTGCACTTCTTTACTGGTTTGTATTTCGTAAAAAGCCACTTACCGAAGAAGAGAAAGTAGCGCTTTTACCACCATATGATAGAGCTTTATTAGAACTTAAACGTTTAGAAAATTCTAAGTATCTAATTCAAGACGAGTATAAAGAATACTATTCTGAATTAACCACCATTGTACGTTCTTATTTAGAAGAAGACGCAAATGTTACGGCTCTAGAAAGCACCACAGGTCAATTGATCGAGAAATTAGAACTTTTAAAAGATGCAGGAGAATTGCAACTAGATGATGAAACCATCAAACAGTTTTCACAAATATTACAAACTGCAGATTTAGTAAAATTCGCCAAGAACAAGCCTTCTACATCGGTTGCAGAACAAGATAGAAAGCTAGTTGAGCAGATTGTAGAAAAAACACACGAAGCTTTACCAGAACCAACGGAAGAAGAGTTGCTAGAACAAGCCGAATACCAAGAAGAGCTTGAGCGTAAGGCTAAAAAGAAGAAAATAAAAATTGCCATACTATCTACCGTAGCTTTAATTCTAATAGGTATTACTATTGCAGGCGTAAAATTTGGTTTTGGTTATTTAAAAGATACCGTTTTAGGCCACCCTACAAAAGAACTTTTAGAGAGCGAATGGGTACGTAGTAGTTATGGATTCCCTCCTATTCAAGTAGAGACGCCACAAGTATTGGTACGTCAAAAAATAAAATTACCAGTAGAAGCTAAAGCTGTCATTGAAGATATACAAGCATTTCAATATTCTAGTCCGATCGGTCTTTTTAATGTAGCAACTACATCTGTAACACTAGCACAAAAAGATGTGGAGCCAGAGTTTGATAAAACCATTGAACAGATTTTATCGAATTTTGAAAGTCAGGGTGCAAAGAATATCATTACCAAACAAGAAGAGTTTAGCACCATAAGTGGTGTAAAAGGGGTGAAAGTTTTTGGAAGCGGTAAATTTTTAGCACCTGGATCAGAAGAATTAATGGAAGGTGAATATACCGTACTCCTTTTTGGAGGAAAAGGTTTTCAACAGTATGTAATTCTTACTTGGTTAAAAGATGATACATACGCACAAGAAATAGTAGACCGAATTTTAGCATCGGTAGAAGTAAAAACAGAAGTATAAATGTTCGATAATATATCATTTGCAAATCCTGATTTCTTTTGGCTGTTTTTATTACTGCCATTAGCAATCGTGTGGTATATATTTAAACAAAAAGAGCAAACCGCATCTTTGCGAATTTCTAGCGCAAAAGGTTTTACCTATAATAGTATTTTACCAAAACTAAAGCCAGGCTTGTTCATTTTGCGCCTATTGGCATTAGGAGCCATAATTGTAGCACTGGCTAGACCACAGACAGAAGATATATCTACAAGAACAAAAACTACAAAAGGTATTGATATTGTAATGGCCATTGATGTTTCTTCTAGTATGCTTGCAAGAGATTTAAAACCAAACAGGCTATCGGCACTGAAAGAAGTTGCTGCAGATTTCATCAAGCAAAGACCTAATGACCGTATTGGTCTGGTTGCTTACGCTGGTGAAGGATATACAAAAACACCTATTACTACAGATAAAGCCATTGTGCTTAATGCTCTTTCAGAAATTTCATATGGCCAATTAGATGATGGTACCGCCATTGGTATGGGACTAGCAACTTCTGTTAACCGTTTAAAGGATAGTAAGGCGAAAAGTAAAATAATAATCTTGCTGACCGATGGTGTTAATAACACCGGTTTTATAGAGCCACAAACCGCATCTGAACTTGCACTAGAATTTGGTATTAAAACATATACCATTGGTCTAGGTACTAACGGCAATGCCCTTACACCTATTTCATATAATGCCGATGGATCTTTTAGGTTTGGAATGCGACAAGTAGAAATAGACGAGGAATTGTTGAAAGATATCGCAAATACCACAGGCGGTAGATATTTTAGAGCCACTGACAACGAATCTCTAGAAGAAATCTATGATGAAATTAACAAACTAGAAAAAACTGAGGTAGAGGAATTTAAATATTACCGCTACGAAGAGAAATATAGACTTTGGGTTTTATTAGCTGGAGGATTGCTTTTACTAGAATGGATTTTAAGAAACACGCTTTTTAGAAGCTTTGTATAATATGGTACAGTACGACGAAAAAATATATTTCTATTTACTCATTATCATTCCGGTGATAGTGGTGTTGTTCCTATTATTATTGGTATGGAAAAAGAGAACACAAAAGAAATTTGCAGACACAGAACTTTTAAAAAGATTAACACCAAACCGTTCTTATAATAAAGGAGGTTTAAAATTGGTCGTTTTTATTCTTGCCCTGGCTCTAATGATTATAGGGCTGGTAAATCCAAAAATCGGCACAAAACTAGAGACCGTTAAAAGGGAAGGTGTAGATATTGTTTTTGCCGTTGATGTAAGTAAAAGTATGCTTGCAGAAGATATTGCCCCAAACAGATTGGAGAAGGCAAAAAGATTGGTTTCTGAAATTATAAATCAACTTGCAAGTGACCGTATTGGTATTATAGCCTATGCAGGGCAAGCTTACCCTCAATTACCAATTACAACTGATTATGGCGCTGCAAAAATGTTCTTACAGGGCATGAATACAGATATGCTAACATCTCAAGGTACCGCTATTGACCAAGCGATTGAATTAGCTACTACCTATTACGATGATGCAGAACAGACCAACCGGGTACTTTTTATTATCTCAGATGGTGAAGATCATTCTGAAGGTTCTACATTAGATGCTGTAGAAGATGCCGTTGATGAAGGTATTATTATTTACACTATTGGTGTTGGTAAAGAAAAAGGTGCCCCTATACCGATTAAAAGAAACGGAATTTTAGAAAGCTTGAAAAAGGATAATCAAGGAGAAACCGTAATTACTCGTTTAAACGAGAGTGTTTTGGTAGATATTGCCAATGAAGGTGATGGGCAATATATAGATGGCTCTAACACCGAAGCAGCCGTAGAATTTATTAAAGAAGAATTGTTGAAAATGGATAAAAAGGAATTTGAAGCCAAACAATTCGCAGAATATAAAGATCAGTTTCAATGGTTTATTGGTGGGGCATTGTTGCTTCTCTTTTTAGATATATTTATCTTGGACCGCAAGACAAGCTGGTTGAAGAAACTCAATTTGTTCAATGAGAAAAGAAATGAATAAAATAAGCACCCTTTTAGTAGTACTTTTTGTTTGCTTTTCATCTTTGGCTCAAGAGGTTGATGAGAAAGAAAAACAAAAGTCTTTACAAACATCTACCAATCTTACTTGGGATGCTAACAAAGCGTTATCAGAAGATGACTTTATTGCTGCAGAAGTAGATTATAGAAAGGCAATTTCAAAAAGTGCAGATAATAGTGCAGCACCCTATAATTTAGGAAACGCCTATTACGAAAACGAAACGTACAATGAAGCCTTTGGCAGATTTAAAGAAGCAGGCGAAGCATCTACATCTAAAGCAGATAAGCACAAAGCTTACCATAATATGGGTAATGTTTTTATGAAGCGCAAGGATTATGCTAAGGCGGTAGAAGCTTATAAAGAGGCCTTACGAAATGACCCTACAGATGAAGAAACACGTTATAATTTAGCCTTGGCAAAAGAGCTTTTGAAAAAAGAGCAAGACGAAAACAAGCAAGACCAAGACGACAAGGATAAGGATAAAGACCAAGACGAGAACAAAGATCAAGATAAAAAAGACGAAGGGGACAACGAGGATAAGAAGGATCAAGGCGAAGACGGTGACAAGGGTGACGAAGGCGATAAAGACGAAGAGAAGAAAGACGATAATAAGGATGGTGAAGGGGACAAATCTGATCAAAAGAAGAAACCTGAACAAGGCGATGGCGACAACGAACAAGAGCAACAAC
Organism: Maribacter aquivivus; assembly: GCF_900142175.1. Lineage (NCBI taxonomy): Bacteria > Pseudomonadati > Bacteroidota > Flavobacteriia > Flavobacteriales > Flavobacteriaceae > Maribacter > Maribacter aquivivus. The sequence goes on from NZ_FQZX01000001.1 coordinate 659,799, forward strand.
AGCCTAGACCTAATCAACTTTCTAAGCAGCAGGTCGATAATTTATTGAGAGCCATGCAAAATGCAGAAAAAAAGGTGCAAGATAAAATCGATGCTAAAAAAGTAAAAGGTGCTAAAATTAAAACCGAAAAAGATTGGTAGACTTTAAGTCCATAGCTAAACTTGGGTTAGTATTAACCGTTTTTCTATCATCAATTTTGATGATGGGTCAAGATAACAGTGCCGTTACTTTTGAGATGAAACTAAGCAAACCTAAGCTTGGACTAAACGAAAGACTACGTGTAGATTTTATTATGAACCGTGATGGCGATAATTTTAGTCCGCCAGATTTCAACGGATTCAAAGTAGTTATGGGACCTTCTCAATCTATTAGTTCTTCATGGATCAATGGTGTTAGAAGTTACTCGAAATCATATTCATATACCCTATCTCCTACTGCAAGAGGCAAATTCACAATTAAACAAGCATCTATTGTAATTGGTGGAGAAACGTATAAGTCATTGGCGCAAAATGTAGAAGTAACTGCAGCTGTAGATAAGCCTAGCGATCAAATGACGGCAGATGATATAGCAGATGAAAATTTACATTTGGTTGCCGAGATTTCAAAAACCAACCCGTATTTAAATGAAGCCATTACCATTATTTATAAGTTGTATGTGAGCCCAGATATTAGGGTATCAAACTATCAACCTCTAGACAACCCTACTTATAATAATTTTTGGAGTCAAGATATTAAAGTAAACATGCTTAGTGCGCAAAATGGCACTTACAAAGGCAAACCATATCGTTATGTAATCTTAAAACGGGTTGTTCTTTATCCGCAAAAATCTGGAAAATTAAACATTGAGCCTTTATCTCTTGAGGTAACCGTAGATGTACCTACTGCAAGACGAGATTTCTTTGGTCAACGAATGTATGCTCAAACTAATAAAACCGTATCTGCAGGTAGTAGAACTATTAATGTAAAAGCATTACCATTAGACAATCAACCTGCTGATTTTAATGGTGCTGTAGGTGATTTTGATTTTGCGGTAACCACAAGTAAAACAAGTCTAAATGCTTCAGAATCTTTACAAGCCACTGTAGAAGTTAGTGGTAAGGGTAATTTAAAATTATTTAAACTTCCAGAACCTGAATTACCAAGTGCGCTAGAAGTTTATGAGCCTGAGTTTACAGAAGGTGTAAGAACAACCTTGGCAGGTATGCAGGGTAAGGTGAGCAATCAATACACTATCGTGCCTACTTTTAGAGGTAAATATCCTATATCACCTTTAAGCTTTAGTTATTTTAATCCTTCCACAGGAAAATATAAAACACTTACATCTGATGAAATTGTCATTAATGTTTTAGAGGGTCCGTTAAGTGCTTCGTCTAATTCTGATGCAAATACCAATAGCAATAAACAATCTGTTATTAGCAGCGGAAATGAATTCAATTTCTTGAAACTAACTCCTAATCTAACAAGCAAATCAGCTTCTTACTTTTTTAATTCCTCCTCTTTCTACGCGTGGTTATTGAGTCCGTTATTACTAATTCCTTTAGCCATTTTCTTTAGAAAGAGAAGAGATTCTATCGCTGGTGATATTGTAGGTAATAAAATTAAAAAAGCAAACAAACTTGCCCGTAAGTACTTATCTGCCGCAAGAAAACAACTAGGGAATAAAGAATCTTTTTATGTTGCGCTTGAACGAGCACTACATAATTACTTAAAAGCTAAGCTGAAAATTGAAACCTCAGAGTTCAGTAAAGATAAAATCACCGAGCTACTAATAGAGAAGCAAATAGACGACACTACGGTAAATAGTTTTATAGCGCTTCTTAAAAATTGCGAAGCGGCAAGATATAGCCCATTCTCAAACGTACAAATGCAAGCCGATTATGATAAGGCTAGTGAGGTAATTTCTATAATGGATAAACAATTATAAGTATGTTCAAAAAGCTAGCTACACTTATTAGCCTTTTCTCGGTTCTCTTTTGTACCGCTCAGAACAACAAATTGTTTGAGCAGGCTACTGAAGCATATAATGCCGGTGAATATGAGCAGGCAGTAACTTATTATAACGATATTCTAAGTAATGGCAAGCATTCTGCTGCGGTATACTATAACTTAGGTAACTCATACTACAAGCTCAATAATATTGCTGAGAGTATCTATTTTTATGAGAAAGCTTTACTGCTATCACCAAACGATACAGAAATAAAAACAAATTTGAGCTATGCTCAAAATATGACTATAGATGCTATTGATACAATGCCTGAAACGGGCTTGTCAAAATTGTATAAAAATATAACCGGTAAATTAACATTTGATCAATGGGCGTATGTAGCCATAGGTTTCATGTTACTTTTTGTTCTTTTGTATATCTACTTTTACAACTCAAGTTACAGCACTAGAAAACGATGGACGTTTATTGGTAGTTTACTTGCGCTTTTCTTTTGTATAATTTCTGTTCTTTTTGCATTTATTCAACGAAATGATTTTGATAAAAATCAACCTGCAATAATATTTGCTGAAGAAAGCATTGTAAAATCTGAGCCCAATGACAGCAGTGAAGAAGTATTTTTGATTCATGCAGGAACCAAAGTAAATGTTTTAGACCAGTTAAATGATTGGAATAAAATTAGATTATCTGATGGTAAAACAGGATGGATCCAAAACAACGAACTTAAACTGTTAAAGGATTTTTAGAAAATTGTTAACAGTTTTTAACCATTTCAGCACTATCTTTACGATTGATTTTTAGTATATGACATTTTTCGCACGCATTACTTTATTGTTATTATGGCTTTTTGCAGTTACTGCACCAAGCATTATAACGCTATGCGATGTTGAAAACCCAATTGTAATTACCAATCTTAATGAAGAAGAACAAGAGTCTGGTAAAAAATCTATGGGTGAAGAAAAGTTCGTTAAAGAAAATTCTTTAGATTTTTCAATAGTTGCCATTTTTGAAAATTCAATTAATAGCAACTTTAATCTTGAAGGTTACCAAGACCTGTCATTAGAAGTATTATCTCCCCCGCCAGACCAGGCTATTTAGTCATTTTCGCTTTTTATCTATTAACTAATCTGTCCTGAACCAATTCCAGGACATAATTATATTATTTACATGTTTAAACATATCAAAAATGATATTCCTGCGAGTATCGTTGTATTTTTCGTTGCACTACCATTATGTCTAGGTATTGCTTTAGCTAGTGGAGCACCATTATTTTCAGGTGTAATTGCCGGTATTATAGGTGGTGTTCTGGTGGGTGCCCTTAGTGGTTCTAAAATTGGAGTTAGTGGCCCAGCGGCAGGTCTAGCTGCAATTGTATTAACAGCAATTGGTACTTTAGGCGGCTATGAAAATTTCTTAGTAGCTGTTGTGCTAGGTGGTGTTATCCAAATGGTATTTGGAGTTTTAAAGGCCGGTGTAATTGGTTATTATTTCCCATCTTCTGTAATTAAAGGAATGCTTACCGGTATTGGTATCATTATCATTCTAAAACAGATTCCTCACTTTTTTGGTTACGACCCTGACCCAGAAGGTGATTGGGCATTTTTTCAAGTAGATGGAGAAAATACGTTTTCTGAGATTCTTAATACTATTAATAATATTAGCCCAGGTGCTACTTTAATTGCTATTATTGGTCTTTCAATCCTTCTACTTTGGGATAAAGTACTTTCTAAGAAAGACAAAGTATTTCAAATTATACAAGGTCCATTGGTAGCTGTTGCCATTGGTATCTTATTTTATGTTTTTACCCAAGACCATGAAGTCTTAGGAATATCAAAAGATCACTTGGTAAGTGTTCCTGTACCAGAAGATTTTTCTTCTTTTATAGGGCAGTTTCGCTTTCCTAATTTTAGCGCCATAACTAATCCGCAAGTTTGGATCACAGCCTTTACCATAGCACTAGTTGCCAGTTTAGAAACCTTACTTTGCGTTGAAGCTACAGATAAATTAGATCCGCATAAAAATGTAACTCCTACCAATAGAGAATTGCTTGCACAGGGTGCCGGTAACATTGTCTCTGGTCTTATTGGTGGTTTACCAATTACTCAGGTAATAGTTCGTAGTTCTGCTAACATACAATCTGGTGGTAGAACCAAATTATCTGCAATAATTCATGGTTTCTTATTATTGATTTCTGTAGTCTTGATCCCTACATTATTGAATATGATTCCGTTATCGGTTTTAGCTGCAATTTTATTTATTGTAGGATTTAAACTGGCTAAACCAGCTTTATTTGTGAAAATGTACAAATTGGGATGGAAGCAATCTATACCGTTTTTTGTTACTGTTTTAGGTATTGTATTTACAGATTTACTAGTAGGAATTAGTTTAGGTCTTGCCGTAGGTATTGTAGTTATTCTACTTAAAAGCTACCAAAACTCTCACTTTCTACATATCGAAGATAATAGCAATGGTAAGCATAGAATTAAAATGACTTTGGCAGAAGAAGTTACTTTTTTCAACAAAGGTGCTATTTTAAAAGAGCTAGATAGTCTGCCACATGATACGTATTTAGAGCTAGATGTCTTAAAAACAAGATTTTTAGATTACGATATTATTGAAATTTTAGAAGATTTTAGCCTAAAGGCAAAGGAAAGAAATATTGATATCAAGCTGATTTCTAAGCGTGGTATAGTAGAAAACCCGCCAAGTTATATCGAATTCTTTGAGCAACGACCAAAGTCGAAATTAAGCTTGAGCTAATAGATTGAATTTGTTTTCAATCAACTAAAAAAAGAAATATGAGTAAAAAATATAAAATAGCGGTTTTCTCAGACTTGAAAGAGTCTTTAGGGAACACGCTTAAAAGTACGCTCAGCTTAGCTAAGATGCTAAACGGAGAAATAGCCATATTTCATATTAAAAAAGCCTCTGAAGTCGTTACCAAAGACAGCCAACTTTCAGCTATACGATGTTTAAATAGTGAGTTTATTACTATGGATAATGATATAAACAAAATCGTTACCACATATTCAAAAGATTTTGGCGTAAACCTGAGGTATTCATGTGCCATTGGTAATTTAAAGAATGAGATAGCTACTTATATTGAAAAAGAGAAGCCTGATTTTATTGTATTAGGTAAACGAAAGTCAAAATTTTTCAACATTCTTGGCGATAATCTTATTCCTTTTATCCTGAAGAAACATAAAGGTCCTATCTTTTTAACAGATGAGATCAATATATTAGACTATGGCAATGATTTATCTTTAGGTGTCTTAAGTAATACTGAAGAAACTTTAATAGCTGATTTGACCGAAGATTTACTTCTTCATTCACAAAAACCTTTAAAATCATTTAAGATTCTAAAGAAAACCAGTGCTACAGCTAAACGAATAGTATCTCAAAATACAAAAGAGGTTGAGTTTGTATTTGAAAACAATTCTAATTCCATCAAGAACCTTTCAAATTATATAATTAAAAATAATATAAACCTTTTGTGTATTAATAGGTTCGAAAACAAAAAAAACAAAGACAATGCATCTCTTTCGATGCCTGCTAACATTAGCCACATTGTCAATAATATAAATGTTCCATTATTACTAATGGGGCAAAACAATTATACAGTATAATAAATAAAAATATATGAAAGCACATACTAAAGAAACTCAAGCAACGATGACCCCTAATAAATCATTAGATTTTTTAAAGGAAGGGAATCAGAGATTTCAGAATAACTTAAAAGCAAATCGTAATCTTTTAGAACAAGTAAATGATACTAGTGAAGGTCAATTTCCTTTTGCTACCATATTAAGTTGTATAGATTCTAGAGTTTCTGCAGAACTGGTCTTTGACCAAGGTCTTGGAGATATTTTCAGTGTCAGAATAGCTGGTAATTTCGTAAATGAGGATATACTAGGTAGTATGGAATTTGGTTGTAAATTAGCCGGCACAAAATTAATAGTCGTTTTAGGTCATACAAGTTGCGGTGCTATTAAAGGTGCTTGTGATCACGCAAGATTAGGCAACCTTACTGCTCTTATCAATAAGATTGAACCTGCAGTAGATGCAGTTAAAGAACCAACAGACGAGAGTTTAAGAAATTCTAAAAATTTAGAATTTGTAGATAGAGTTTCTGCAAAAAATGTAGAATTGACTATAGATAATATTAGAGCACATAGCCCCGTTTTAGCTGAAATGGAAAAAAATGGCGAAGTACTGATAGTAGGTGCTATGTATGATATTGCCACAGGTGCCGTTGATTTCTACAACTAGAAATCATTTATAAAAATAGAGCCTATAAAACCGATGATATTCATCGGTTTTATAATACTAGGAAATCAATCAATTATTCGCAGCCAACGATAATTTTTTAATTAAATATGGGTAGAATCTGTTCTTAAAGATGTGATTCTATTTCACTTAAATTGATTATTTTATGAGTATGAAAAATCTATTTTCAAATTTTAAAGGAGATTTATTTGGCGGTATCACTGCGGGTATCGTTGCGTTACCATTAGCATTAGCTTTTGGTGTTAGCTCAGGTATGGGACCCAGTGCCGGATTATATGGCGCAATTTTTATCAGTTTCTTTGCCGCACTTTTTGGCGGAACCAACACACAGATATCTGGACCTACGGCACCTATGACGGCTGTAAGTATGGTTGTTATTGCAGGTATTGTTGCTACAAATGATGGTAGTCTTGAAAAAGCCCTACCCGCTATTCTTGTCGTTTTCTTATTAGCAGGATTAATTCAAATTAGCTTAGGTCTTTTAGGTATAGGTAAGTATATTAGATACATTCCATACCCAGTAGTATCGGGTTTTATGACTGCCATTGGTGTCATAATTCTTGTAACACAAATTTTACCTACCATTGGTTATTACCCAAAAGAAGATATTGAGTTTGTAAATAATTTTAAGCCCATGGCTGAAGAAATTATTTTAGAGAATATTCTAAAAGAGGAAGCTGGTGAAGGTATTTTAGTATTAGAAGATTTTAAAGAAACTATTTCTAGAGCCGATGAGATAACTGAAGAAGCGACCTTGAAAGAAGCACAGACCTTAGCCAACTCTGAAGCCTCTGGTGTAATTGGTGCTTTAAAAGTCTTACCTAGAGCATTAAATAATATTATTTGGCTAGAATTAATTCTTGCGATCTCTACCATCATTATTATTTATGGCTTCAAAAAAATTACCACAGCAATACCAAGTGCTTTGGTAGCATTGATTGTGGTATCTGGTGTAGCTTACGGTTTTGACTTGAATTATAGAACTATAGAACAAATACCAAGTGGTTTCCCTATGCCAAATCTTGGCATTTTTACGGAATTTGAATTGGGCTCCATAACCCCTTATGTATTTACTGCACTTACTTTAGCTCTTCTTGGCGCAATAGATTCGCTATTGACCTCTGTAGTGGCAGATAACATGACTAAAACAAAACATAAACCAAACAAAGAATTGGTTGGTCAAGGCATCGGAAATAGTATTGCCGCAATTTTTGGTGGAATACCTGGAGCAGGAGCTACCATACGTACCGTAGTAAATATCAATGCTGGTGGTAAAACCAAACTATCTGGTATGGTTGCCGGTATTCTATTGCTTATAGTGCTACTGGCTCTTGGCCCTATCGCATCTCAAATACCTGCTGCTGTTTTAGCTGGTATTCTTGTAACCGTTGGTATCGGTGTAATGGATTATAAAGGTTTGAAAGCCATCCCTAGTTTACCTAAAGACTTGAGCTTAGGTCCAATAAAATTTAGTTCAGAAGTAGTTATCATGCTTGTGGTTCTTGTACTTTCTTCAGTTTGGAATCTAGTATATGCCGTTGGTGTAGGTCTAGTTATTGCTTCTTTAATGTTTATGAAAAAAATGGGTGATTTAACGGCAGAACACTCTAATGTAAAATCTTTAGAGAAAGAAGTAAATTGGCCAGATGAAGCTGCTTTTCCTTTAAGTTTACAGGAAGAGGTTTTTATAAAGCACTTAAAAGGTCCTTTGTTTTTTGGATCTACTAGCGAGTTTCAACAGATGGCCGACCAAATTCCTGAAACTGCATCTACTGTAATTATTAGAATGGGAAGAATGCAATACATGGATCAATCTGGTTTGTATACTTTGGAAGATGTATTAATAAGTCTTAGAAAATCGGGTATCAGTATTCTTTTTGTTGATGTGTTAAAACAGCCTCGTTACATGATGGAACGTGTTGGTGTAATTCCAGATTTAATACCTGAAGAACAAATTTTTGATTCGTTTGATGAGTGTTTAATTTGGGTAAAGTCTAATGTAAAAGACCAATTCGTTACTAGCTAATTCATCTTAAGCAACAAAAACATATCATACCTCTTTTAAAAGTTTTAAATTTGTGGCTTTAATCACCATTCATGATTGATAAGATAAAAGAAGAAATCTCTGCAGTAGCATCGTTCACAGCTGACAATATGGAAGCTGTTGAAACGTTTCGAATTAAATATTTAGGTAAAAAAGGCCTTCTTAATGACTTCTTCGCGGAGTTTAAGAATGTACCAAACGACCAGAAAAAAGAGTTTGGACAAACTATAAACGAGCTTAAAAAAGCTGCTACAGAAAAAGTAGAATCTTTAAAAGAGGTTTTAGAAAGCAACCAAACATACGAACAGGTATATGGTGATTTATCAAGACCTGGTAATACTATAGAATTAGGTGCGCGTCATCCTATTTCAATAGTTAAGAATAAAATCATTGACATTTTCTCTAGAATTGGTTTCAATGTTTCTGAAGGTCCAGAGATAGAAGATGATTGGCATAATTTTACCGCGTTGAATTTACCAGAATATCATCCTGCAAGAGATATGCAAGATACTTTCTTTGTTCAAACCGATCCAGATATCCTTTTACGTACACATACCTCATCGGTTCAAGTGCGATATATGGAAAATCACCAACCTCCTATTCGTACAATATCTCCTGGTAGAGTATATAGAAACGAAGCTATTTCTGCGCGTTCTCATTGCTTCTTTCACCAAATAGAAGGATTATATATTGATAAAGATGTTTCTTTTGCAGATTTAAAACAGACACTTCAATACTTTACCGCTGAGCTTTTTGGAAAATCTAAAATTAGGCTAAGACCTTCTTATTTTCCATTTACAGAGCCTAGCGCTGAAGTTGATGTATACTGGGGACTAGAAACTGAATCTGACTATAAAATCACAAAAGGTACTGGCTGGTTAGAAATTGGTGGTTGTGGTATGGTAGACCCAAATGTGCTAACAAATTGCGGATTAGACCCAGAAGTCTATTCAGGTTTCGCTTTTGGTGTTGGTATTGATCGTATAGCTATGCTTCTTCATCAAATAACAGATATTCGCTTATTGAGTGAAAATGATTTACGCTTTTTAGAACAATTTAGAAGCGCCCTATAATTTCACCTTGTGAAAAAAGATATTGAAATACCCATTGTTAAAGATGTACACGTTGCCATTATTCGTGAATGGAACGAAGAATTCTTGGACAAAGACTGGAACGCTTATATCATAAACGACCGTGAAACTGCTATTGAAATGACAATGGTAGTTTCAAAAGGATATGAAGGTGATCGTAAAACTTCAATAATGAGACACAACATTGGTATTGTAGAGCCCAAATCTTTTAAAAAAATTGAAGTGGTGCAAGAAGATGTCTTAACATTGAACAACGAGTTTTATGTTACTTTCTTCGCAGACAATAAATTATACGAGAAACGATTTGTCTTCAATAAAAATTCAGTTATAGAAGCTAACCTCTCCACTATTCCACTAATTGAGAAAGAAGGTATTTTTGCCTCATAAAAAACCTCTTTCACAATAATAATCGCTTTAAGTTACTGGTTACATTCTTTTTCCTTTAAAAGACACAACGTTTTTTAAATACCCACACAGTTAAAAATATTTTTTATCGCATTAATTTTCAAACAGTTAGCATATATCTTTACGGCTGTAACATATGTTTAACATGATTTAACAAAATTTAAGTTCTTTTAGTTTGTTTGTAGACGAACTAACTATACCTTTGTAGCTTCAATTTTGGTAATATGAGTAAAGAAGATATAAAAAATAAGTTAATTGAAGAACTGGGAGTTCATTTTGAATCTGAATATGATTTGCCCCCATTGGCTGCCAGAATCTTTGCGAACTTGGTTATTACAGAAGAAGAAGGGTTAACCTTTGAAGATTGTCTTCTTAAGAGAGGCGCAAGTAAAAGTTCTATTTCAACATCCCTAAATCTTTTATTACAAATGGATTTTGTAAAGTATTTTACAAAATCTGGTGATCGTAAACGATATTTTAAGGTTGCTGAAAAGAATACTTTCTTCATTAAAAAGCTTAATCGTTCTTTAACAAAACTGGAAAGGGAAAGTGAAATGGTTCGTAAAATTACCGCCTATAATGAAGAGTATAGACCTGAAAAACATGAAGAAAACAAAAATAAAATAACAGTTTATGTTAAATGTATCGATGATATGACGTCAAGCCTGAAAACCACAATCGCTGCGTTAAAACAACAACAGCAAGAACAATAATGATTTTTTAAATCAATTTGGTTCGTTTTTCACCGAACATTCCGAATTAACAAAACCTTAACAAGTACAAACAACTATTTAATACATATAAACATCCATCTAAAATGAAAAAGTTATCAATTATAGGAATATTAAGTGCAGTGCTTCTTTTGAGCTCGTGCTTTGGTTCATCAGAAAAACCAGCTCAAGGTCCGGCAGCACCACCACCACCAAGTTTAAAAGTCGCTAAGCTAGAGAAGCAAGACTTAACTATATATAATGAATTCTCTACTACTCTTGAAGGTAAGCAGAATGTAGAGATATGGCCAAAAGTATCTGGTTTTGTTCAAGAAGTTTATGTTGAGGAAGGTCAAAAAATTAAAAAAGGACAATTACTTTTTAAATTAGAAACCCAAACTTTAAATCAAGATGCTAACGCCGCAAAAGCTTCTGTTAATGTAGCGCAAGTTGAAGTTGACAAATTGAAGCCTTTAGTTGAAAAGAATATAATTAGTCCTGTGCAATTAGAAACTGCAAAAGCACAACTTGCACAAGCACAAGCAAATTACCAAAGTGTAACTTCTAACATTGGCTATTCTCGTATTACCAGCCCAGTTGATGGGTACATTGGTGAAATTCCTTTTAAAATTGGTGCTCTTGTAAGTTCTGCAATGGCTAAACCATTAACGACTGTTTCTGATATTAGCGAGGTACGTGCTTATTTTTCAATGAACGAGAAAGAGCTTTTAAAACTAAAAGAGTCTTTGCCTAAAAATGATAATAACGTTTTAGATTTAGAGAAAGCCCCAGAGGTAACCTTAATAATGATTAACGGTGAAGATTATGCTGAACCTGGTAAAATTGCTATGATCAATACTATTATTAACAGTACAACCGGTAGTGTTACGGCAAGAGCTGATTTTGATAACAAAAATAATTTATTAAGTAGCGGTAGTACAGGTAAAATTAAAATTCCGACAGTTTATAGCGGTGCTTACGAAATACCACAAACTGCAACTATTGATCTTCAAGGTAAAAAACTGGTTTACGTTTTAAAAGAAGATAATACAGTTACTACAATGCCATTAGATATAATTACCACTACTCCACAAGGTTTTGTAGTAGAAAATGGAATTGAAGATGGAACTACTATTGTTATTGAGGGAGTTTCTAAATTAAAAGACGGAATGGCTATTAACCCTGCCAAGTAAGAATCCGCAGTTAATAAAAACATATAAATAAACAACAATGTTTCAAAGATTTATAGATCGTCCCGTACTTTCTACGGTTATATCGATTATCATAGTCATCCTAGGTGTTTTAGGTTTAACGACCTTGCCTATAGAGGAATATCCAGAAATAGCACCACCAACGGTGCAGGTAACAAGTACCTATACAGGTGCAAACGCAGAAACAGTACTTAAGAGTGTTGTTATTCCTTTAGAGGAACAGATCAACGGCGTTGAAGACATGTTATATATGACTTCTACTGCCAGTAATGACGGTGCTGCAACGATAAATGTATTTTTCAAACTAGGTACCAACGCAGATATTGCCGCGGTAAACGTTCAAAACAGAGTTGCTAGAGCAAACAGTGTTTTACCACAAGCAGTAGTACAGACTGGTGTAATTACTCAAAAATCTCAGACTAGTGCATTACTTTTCTTCTCATTATTTTCTGATAATGATGAGTACGACGCAACCTTTGTAGAGAACTATGCTAGAATAAATTTAGTACCAAAGTTACAACGTATTGAGGGTGTTGGTAATGTAACAGTGTTCGGTGCCAAAGATTACTCAATGCGTATTTGGTTAAATCCTGAAAAGATGGCTGCTTACAAACTTATGCCATCTGATATACAAGCCGCACTTAATGAACAAAACTTAGAAGCTGCTACCGGTAAAATTGGTGAGAATGCTGATGGTGTATACGAATATGTATTAAAATATAAGGGGCGTCTTTCTAATGAAGCAGAATATGAAAACATTATTATTAGAGCACAAGAAAATGGTCAATTCTTACGCCTAAAAGATGTTGCTGAAGTTGAGCTTGGTGCCTTTAATTATGGTACCAAAAACGAAGGTATGGGTAAACCTGGTACCGCCGTTGGTATTTTTCAAACTTCTAGTTCTAATGCAAATGCCATTATTGATCAAATACAGACTATTTTAGATGAGAGTAAACCTGATTTTCCTAAAGGGTTAGATTATGTAATTCCTTACAACACCAAAGATTTCTTAAGTGCCTCTATTGAACACGTTGTACAAACTTTAATAGAAGCATTTTTACTGGTGTTCTTAGTGGTATTCTTATTTCTACAAGATTTTAGATCAACATTAATACCTGCTATTGCAGTGCCTGTGGCTATTGTGGGTACATTCTTCTTTCTCTCGTTATTTGGATACTCTATAAACATGTTAACCTTATTCGCCATGATTCTCGCCATTGGTATTGTGGTCGATGATGCCATTGTTGTCGTCGAAGCGGTACATGCCAAAATGGAAGAAGGAGCCACTGATGCGAAAAAAGCGACTAAATCTGCCATGTCTGAAATATCTGGTGCTATTATTTCTATCACCTTGGTCATGTCTGCCGTATTTATTCCTGTATCATTTATTAGTGGATCGTCTGGCGTGTTCTATCAACAATTTGGTATCACATTGGCAATAGCAATTCTTATTTCTGCTGTAAACGCATTAACATTGAGTCCGGCTTTGGCTGCTCTTTTATTGAAGCCACATCATACATCCGAAGATAAAAAGAAAGGTGTTATGAAACGTTTCTTCACTGCTTTCAATACTGGTTTTGATGCCGTTACCGATAAATATGTTGGTTCTGTAAAATTCTTATCTAAAAGAAAATGGTTGACATGGGTTTCACTCGCAGTTTTTGCAGTTATTGCCTATATGTTGTTTCAATCAACACCAACAGGTTTTATTCCAAATGAAGATAAAGCTATTGTTTTTGCCGATGTTACCATGCCTCCTGGTACTACTTTAGAGCAGACACAGAAAACGGTTAAGCAATTAGATTCTATCTACCAATCTATGGATATCATTCAAGCTAGAATGAACATTACCGGATTTAGTATTTTAAATAGTGTAAATGGTGGTTCATATGCTTTCTCAGTACTTCGTCTTAAAGATTGGGGCGAAAGAGAAGGAGAAGGAGAATCTGTTCAAGAAGTAGTAGGAAGCCTATTCGCTAAAACTGCGGGATTAAAAGATGCAAAAATATTCTTCTTTACTCCGCCAAGTGTTCGTGGTTTTGGTAACTCTACCGGTTTTGAAATGAACTTACAGAGTAAAGATGCCGATGATTGGCAAACAGTCAATAAAGTTACCAATGAGTTCTTAGGTGCTATTAATGCAAGACCAGAGGTACAATATGCCATTACCAATTTCAACGCCAATTTCCCTCAATATGAGCTAGATGTAGATGTTGAAAAAACAAAAATGGCAGGCTTAGCGGTAACTGATGTTTTTAGTGCAATGCAAGGTTATTATGGTGGTCTTTATACTACTGATTTCAATAAATTCGGTAAGCAGTACCGCGTAATGATCCAAGCTAAACCTGAAGATAGAGCAGATGAAAATTCATTGAATCACATTTTCGTTACCAATGCTAATGGAGAGTCGGTTGCCGTATCTCAATTTGTATCATTAAAGAAAATTTATGGTCCTGAGGTCGTGAGTAGATTTAACTTGTTAAGTTCTGTAAAAATTAACGGGGCAATGAATCCCGGGTATTCAACTGGTGATGCTATTAAAGCAATTGAAGAGGTAGCTGCAGAGGTATTACCTAATAATTATACCTATGAATATTCTGGCCTTACTAAAGAGGAAAATAGCGCAGGTAGCCAAACTATCATCATTTTTATACTGAGTTTGGTATTTGTGTACTTCTTATTAAGTGCTCAATACGAATCATATATTTTACCATTAGCAATTTTACTTTCATTACCGGTAGGTATTGCAGGCGCTATTGGTTTCGTAAGCATGGCAGGACTTGAAAATAACATTTATTTCCAGATTGCATTGATCATGCTTATTGGTCTACTTTCTAAAAATGCCATTCTTATTGTAGAGTTTGCATTGCAACGTAGAAAACATGGTATGTCTATTATTGACTCTGCCATAGATGGTGCAAAAGCAAGGCTTAGACCAATTTTAATGACATCATTTGCATTCATTCTTGGTTTAATGCCATTGGCATTATCATCGGGTATTGGTGCTGTAGGTAACAGATCTATTGGTATGAGTGCTGTTGGTGGTATGTTAATAGGTACCATATTCGGTGTATTCGTTATACCGGCATTGTATGTTATTTTCCAAACAATACAAGAGCGTATTACTGGTGCTCCACAAGAAGCTATTGAAGAATCTAAGAACTAAAGAAATCATGAATAAATTAGTATCTAATAAAATTATACTGGTCGCCTTTCTGCCACTTTTGTTGCAGTCCTGTTTTACAGCTAAAACATATGAGCGACCAAATGTAGAAACCGAAAATCTTTATAGAACAGATAACCTACCTCAAGACAGTGTGTCTTTCGCTTCGGTTTCTTACCAGGACCTTTTTACAGATTCTTATTTGAAGACATATATTCAAAAAGGATTAGAAAACAACCTTGACATTCGCATTGCTCTTCAGAGCATTGCGGCTGCAGAGGCTTATGTTAAACAAGGAAAAGCTGGTTATTTACCAACTATAAACGGTGCCGCAAGTGCAACTAGAACTGCCAGAACCAGTGAAAACGGACAGTTTGGTAGTTTCTTCACTCAGCCTTTTAATCAATATGAAACTTCTGGTACAGCTTCTTGGGAGGCAGATATTTGGGGAAAAATTAGAAGTACCAAACGTGCTAGCGATGCAAGTTACTTACAAACAGTAGCGGCACATAAAGCTGTAAAAACTAGTTTGGTAGCACAAATTGCTACTACCTATTATCAGATATTGGCTTTAGATAAACAAATTGTAGTAACTGAAGAAACAATTGAAAACCGTTCTAAAAGTTTAGAAACAATTTCTGCGTTGAAAGAGGCAGGACAAGCAAATCAAGTTGGTGTTGACCAAACTGCAGCACAATTATATAGTGCTCAAAGTCAATTGTTAGATCTTAAAAATTCACTTTATCAAGCGGAGAACACTTTGAGTATTTTATTGAGTGAAGAGCCACAAACTTACGAGCGCAGCTCATTAGACGAACAGTCTTTAGCTAATGAAATGCAATTAGGTGTGCCAGCTCTTTTACTACGTAACAGACCTGATATTATACAGGCGGAATATAATTTAGTAAATAGTTTTGAATTAACGAATGTTGCCAGAAGTAACTTTTACCCATCTATAACGTTATCTGCACAAGGCGGATTTCAAAGTTTGGATCTTGACAACTGGATAGATTCTAGTTCAATATTTGCTAATCTAGTTGGTGGTTTAACACAGCCCATATTTAATGGCAGAAAAATTAGAACGGCTTATGAAGTTGCTCAAGTACAACAAGAGCAATCTTTATTAAGCTTTAAAAAAGCGCTTTTAAGTGCCGGAAAAGAAGTTTCTGAAGCTTTATATGACTACAATATTTCTATTGAAAAAGAGGTATTTATATCTAAGCAAGTATCCGCATTAAAAAGAGCAGAAAGTAATTCAGAAGAATTGTTGAATAGTGGTTACTTAACCTATTTAGATTTGTTAACCGCAAGAGAAAATTCTTTAAATGCTGAGTTAAATCTAGTGAATAACAAATTCTCTCAATTATCAGCTACAGTTGAATTATACCGTTCTCTTGGCGGTGGATGGCAGTAAATCTGTGATAAGAATATTATTTATAGAAAACTTAGTATATAAAGTTCGCATTAATACAATGCTTTAAAAAAGATGCTAAAGGGTCAGAATTGATGATGTCGCAGAGACCCTTGGCATCTTTTTTAATTTTTGAAGTGGATGTATTTGATATAAACTATTCAAATAACTACCAGAGATTGAAAGGACATTTACTTAATTGTGAATTATAATATTTTACATTACCTGTTACTTCTTCTGCTAACCAATGTGGTCTTTCGAAATTTTCATTTTCAGAACTCAGTTCTATTTCGGCAACTGTCAATCCTAAATTGTCTCCATAAAATTCATCTACCTCATATACATGATTTCCTAAAGGAATTTCATATCTACACTTTTCTAAAATACCTTTTTCACACAACTTCAATAACTCATCAGCTTCCTCAACTGAAATCTCTTTTTCCCATTCGAAGCGAGAAGTACCTGTTTCATTTGATTTACCTTTTACGGTGATGAAACCTAATTCGCCCTTAATTCTAACTCTAACTGTTCTGTTAGGATCGGTATTTAAAAAACCTTGAACTATTCGTGTTTTAGAACTTGCCACTGATTTGTAATCATCAGATTTCACCAAAAACTTGCGCTCTATTTCTATCATATGAATGGTTAAAACTACTATTCAAAAACTAAGATAAGTCTTAAATTTGCTTATGCCCAATGAAATGCCTCTTCGTAAAATTATTCATGTTGATATGGATGCTTTTTATGCATCTGTAGAAGAATTGGATAATCCAGATTTGAAAGGAAAACCTTTGGCTGTAGGCGGTAGTGAAAAAAGAGGTGTTGTTTCAGCAGCCAATTATGAAGCTCGTAAATATGGTGTGCGTAGTGCCATGAGCGGATTTATGGCTAAGAAAAACTGTCCGCAGTTAACTTTTGTGAAACCAAGATTTGAACGCTATAAAGAAATCTCAAAAATAATAAGATCCATTTTTTTTGAATATACCGATCTGGTAGAACCATTATCCCTTGATGAAGCTTACCTAGATGTTACAATTAACAAAAAGGGAAATCCATCGGCTACTATGCTTGCCACTGAAATACGACAACGTATTCTAGAAAAAACAGGCTTAAATGCATCTGCAGGTATCTCTATCAATAAGTTTATTGCCAAAATCGCTAGTGATATCAACAAGCCTAACGGACAGAAAACAGTTAATCCAGAAGAGGTTATTCCTTTCTTAGAAGAATTAGATATTAGAAAGTTTTACGGTGTGGGTAAAGTAACTGCTGAAAAAATGTACAAGCTGGGCATTTTCACCGGAAATGATTTAAAAAACAAATCAATAGAATTTTTAGCCGAAAATTTTGGCAAGAGTGGTCCATATTATTATCACGTGGTACGTGGCATTCACAACAGTGAAGTTAAGCCACACCGTATTCCAAAATCTGTAGGCGCTGAACGCACGTTCAATGAAAACTTAAGTAGTGAGGTTTTTATGCTAGAGCGCCTAGAGCATATTGCCAAAGAACTAGAAAAAAGATTGACAAAATCTAAGGTGGCAGGCAAAACTATTACACTGAAAATAAAATACAGCGATTTTACTTTAAACACCAGAAGTAAAACAATGCCCTATTTTATCGCAGACAAAGATCTCATCTTAGAAACCGCTAAAAATCTTTTGTATCAAGAAGAGCTTCAAAACTCAGTAAGATTGCTTGGAATTTCACTTTCTAACTTAAACACTGATGATAAAACGGCTACAAAGATTGATGATAAAGCAATTTTAGTACAATTAAAATTTGATTTCTAAATATTCGACCTTCATTTTCTCTCTTTAAATTAAAAATTTAAAGTGTTAACAAAAATTAACGGCAATTACTTGTACAGCATAATTAGCTAGAATAGTTTTGCTCACTTAAATGAAAAAAGGTTTTTTAAAATTTCTTCTTTCTATCTGTATATTACTATCTGGTATATACAGTCCTCTATTTGCTAATAACAATATAGAGGCTACTTCTTTTAGAACCATTCAACAAATATCAAATTCAGTAAACAACAATTTAGTTTCAGTTGCTGATCATAATGCGGTTCTTAAAGGCACTTTCGACAATTTAGATAAGGTTCTAGAAATTGAAGCTATTGAAATTGAGGAAGAAGAGAGTGAACATATTTTCTATAAAAAGGACGTAGAGCAACAGCAAGCTGCAATTTCTTACTACCTTTTATCAGTACTTTTTTTATTCAGTTATTTTACAAATAGCAATTCACTACAAAGGCTATTTAATTTTCTACCCACAGCAGATAGGCGCTTTGTCCTATATCAGGTATTTCGTATTTAAAATTTATTTCGGTCAAGATTGTATTTTGACCTGACATCACTTTCTAGGCAACAGCCCTTTAGATTCTTTAATCTACTTGTCCTACAATTTGAAGGTCTCCCGCATTTTTAAATTTCATTTTTCCAATCAATTAAATATTCATTTCTATGACCAAGAGCGTACTCCTGATCACTACCGCATGCACTTTATTTATTGCGGCAAGTTGCAATTCAAAAAAAGAAAAAAAAGAAGAGCATACTAAATTTCTAATTACTAATCCCATTAAAAAAGACACATCAATCACTAAAGATTATGTGTGTAATATTAATTCTTTTAAACATATTGAACTTAGAGCCCTAGAGAAAGGGTATTTGAAGGAAATTCACGTAGACGAAGGTCAACTGGTGAAAAAAGGGCAAAAAATGTTCAATATTATGCCTAATATCTACGAAGCAGATTTACAAAAAGCGAAAGCAGAAGCAAAAGTTGCTGAAATAGAGCTGCAAAACACTCAATTATTAACTGATGGTAATGTTGTTTCTAAAAATGAATTGGCTATGGCCAAAGCAAATTTTGACAAAGCCAATGCAGAGGTTTCTTTAGCACAAACTCATTTAGGCTTTACAAACATTCGCGCTCCTTTTGATGGTATTATGGATCACTTACATGTGCGAGAAGGTAGCCTTTTAGACGAAGGTGAACTATTGACTACATTATCTGATAACTCAAAAATGTGGGTCTATTTTAATGTTCCAGAAGCAGAATATTTAGACTACATCATCAGCACAGATAAAGACACTAAAAAAGAAGTGCAACTTTTAATGGCGAACAATAAGCGTTTTAATCAAAAAGGTCTTGTTGAAACTATTGAAGGAGAATTTAATAATGAAACTGGCAACATTGCTTTTAGAGCAACTTTTCAAAATCCTGATAGAATTCTTAGACATGGTGAAACAGGTAGTGTTCTCATGACTATTCCTTTTAAAGATGCTTTAATTATTCCGCAAAAAGCAACATTTGAAATATTGGACAAACGTTTTGTTTTTGTTTTGGACCAAGACAATGTAGTTCACCAAACTGAGGTTACCATTGGCGCAGAACTTCCACATCTTTTTGTAATTAGCGAAGGTTTAAAACTAAGCGATAAAATACTTATCGATGGTATTCGTATGGTAAAAAACAATGAAAAGATTGAAACCAAATTTGCTGAACCAAATGAAGTGATTTCAAAATTAGCCGTGTACGCAGAATAATTAAACAAATACAAAAGACATGTTCAGTAAGTTTATAAAAAGACCGGTATTGGCTATTGTCATATCGGTAATAATCGTTTTTGTGGGATTGCTTTCCATAAAGCAATTACCCATTTCACAGTTCCCAGATATTTCACCTACAACGGTGAATATCTTCATAGCCTACCCTGGCTCTAGTGCAGACGTTTTAGTAAAATCTACCCTTATTCCTCTAGAAACAGCTATTAACGGTGTTCAAGATATGCGTTACATTGCATCTGATGCCACTAGTGCAGGTGAAGGTACCATACGTATCATTTTTGAACCTGGCACAGATCCTGATCAAGCCGTGGTGAGGGTAAAAACAAGAGTAGATCAAGTGATGCCTTTATTGCCAGAATTGGTACAACGAGAAGGTGTAATTATCACTCCAGTTCAACCAAGTATGTTAATGTATGTTAACCTGTATAGTGACAATTCTGATGATCATGAATTGTTTTTATACAACTATGCATACACCAAAATGATTCCTGAAATTCAGCGAATAGATGGTATTGCAAGTGCCCAAATTTTAGGTAGCCGTAAATATGCCATGCGTGTTTGGTTAAAACCAGATCGTATGCGTGCTTATAACGTTTCTGCAGAAGAAATTCTAGAAGCTATGGAAGAGCAAAGTATTTTAGCCCGCCCTGGTAGAATAGGTCAAAGTTCTGGTAAAACATCGCAATCTTTAGAATATGTGCTCATGTATCAAGATAGATTTGATGAGCCACAACAGTATAAAGATATTATTCTTAAAGCCACTGCAGAAGGTGAAATATTAAAATTAGGTGATGTAGCAGATGTAGAATTAGGTAGTGAATTTTTTGACATCTATTCTAACCTAGATGGTAAACCATCTGCCTCTATTGTATTAAAACAAACTTTTGGCAGTAACGCCAGTGATGTAATTGAAGAAGTTAAAACAAAATTAGCTGAACTCAAAAAAGACCTGCCTACTGGTTTAGATTATAAAATTAGTTATGATGTTTCTAATTTCTTGAACGCATCAATAGAGCAGGTAATACATACATTAAGAGATGCTTTTATTCTGGTTGCCATTGTTGTATTTCTATTTTTAGGCGATTGGCGTTTTACGCTTATACCCATTATTGCGGTACCAGTATCCTTAATTGGTGCATTTTTTATTATGCAAATGTTCGGGTTATCCATTAACCTAATTACGTTGTTCGCCCTGGTGCTCGCCATTGGTATTGTGGTCGATGATGCCATTGTTGTGGTTGAAGCCGTACATGCTAAAATGGAAGAAACACATTTAGGACCGTATGAAGCTGTGAAACTTGTGGTAAACGAAATCGGTGGTGCTATTATCGCAATTACTCTTGTAATGGTATCGGTATTTATACCAATTGCCTTCATGTCAGGACCCGTTGGTGTATTCTATCGCCAATTTTCAATTACTATGGCTGGGTCTATCGTTTTATCTGCTATTGTAGCACTTACATTAACTCCGGTTTTATGCGCCATGATTCTCAAAAATAATCACGGTAAAGAGCGTAAAAAATCTCTTATAGATAAATTCATTGATTGGTTCAACAGAGGTTTTGAAAAACTAACTGGCAGATACACTAAGGTTTTGAACAAGATTGTTGCTAGAAGAGTACTGACTTTTGGTATTTTAGGTGCTTTCTGTGTTGGTATTTTCTTTACTAATAAAACATTGCCTGCCGGGTTTATACCTAATGAAGATCAAGGTATGATCTACGCTATCATACAGACTCCGCCAGGATCAACTTTAGAGCGCACCAACGACGTTGCTAGAAAACTACAGAAAATTTGTGAAGAAACTGAAGGTCTTGAATCTGTTTCGTCTTTAGCCGGTTATGAAATTATGACCGAAGGTCGTGGGTCTAATGCTGGTACGGTTTTGATTAACCTTAAATCCTGGGGCGATCGTCATCACTCGGTTCATGAAATAATGGAAGAGTTAGAGGAAGAAACAAAAGATCTCGGTGCCGTTATTGAATATTTTGAACCTCCTGCTGTACCTGGTTTTGGTTCTTCCGGCGGATTCTCTATGCGTCTTTTAGATAAAACCGATGGTACCGACTATCATGAATTTGAAAAAATCAACAATGATTTTATGGATGCCCTATCTAAACGTGATGAACTTACCGGTTTATTCACCTTCTATTCTGCTAACTATCCGCAGTACGAATTGAAAATAAACAATAAAATTGCCATGCAAAAAGGCGTTTCCATCAGTAAAGCAATGGAAAACCTGAATATTTTAATTGGTAGTACATACGAACAAGGTTTTATTCGTTTTGGTAGATTCTTTAAAGTTTATACCCAAGCTGCTCCAGAATACAGGGCATTACCTTCAGATTTGGAAAAACTGTTCGTTAAAAACGAAGAAGGCGAAATGGTACCATATTCTGCTTTCATGTCTATGGAAAAGAAATTGGGACCTAATGAAATTACTAGATACAATCTTTACAATTCTGCTTCAATTAGAGGTTTACCCGCAGAAGGGTTTACCAGTGGCGATGCAATTGCTGCAATTAATGAGGTTGCTGAGCAAACATTACCTAGAGGGTTTGACGTTGCCTGGGAAGGTTTATCCTATGATGAAGCGCAGAGAGGTAATGAATCTATTTACATCTTTCTAGTCGTATTAATCTTTGTGTATTTCGTTTTAGCTGCACAGTATGAAAGTTTTTTACTGCCGTTTGCTATACTTCTATCCTTGCCTATTGGTATTCTTGGCTCTTTCTTTATGCTAAAAGCAATGGGATTAGCAAATGATGTGTATGCTCAAATCGGACTAATAATGCTGGTAGGTCTTCTAGGTAAAAACGGGGTACTTATTGTAGAATTCGCCGTTCAAAAACGAAGACAAGGCAGCACTATTTTAGAAGCTGCTATTGAGGGTGCTAAAGTGAGATTTAGACCTATTTTAATGACATCTTTTGCCTTTATCGCAGGTCTTATTCCTTTGGTTGTAGCACATGGTGCCGGAGCAATCGCGAACAAAACCATTGGTGGATCTGCTATGGGCGGTATGCTTATGGGTACTTTAATTGGGGTACTTATTATACCAGGGCTATATTACATTTTTGCAACAATGGCAGATGGTCGCGGACTCATAAAAGGGGAATCTGACGAACCTATTTCTGAAGAATTTGTAAGAATAAGCGAAGGCGAAAGTAAAACACGCCAAAAACTTCGCGAATTAAAGCAAATGATTAAAAAACTAACCAAAAAAGAAGAAGATGATCAAAAATAAAAAAACCATAAAACATGGAAAACTACTTTTGGTGGCTCTTATTAACGTAGGTTTATTCTATTCTTGCGTACCTACTAAAGACTTGAAAGAGGTAAATACAAATATGCCATCAAAGTATGTTGATCAAGCAACAGATTCAACCAATAGTGCTCAATTAAAATGGAAGGATTTCTTTAAAGATGAAAACCTCACAAAACTGATTGATACAGCATTAACTAACAACCAAGAATTACGCATTATGATGCAGCAGATTGATGTTGCACAAAATGAGGTAAAAGCTAGAAAGGGAGAATATCTTCCTTTCATAACCTATGGTGCTGGTGCTGAAGTTGAAAAAGTAGGCGAGTATACTAGAAATGGTGCGGTAGAGAAAAATCTAGAGGTAAAGGAAGGCGAAGAATTCCCTGAACCCTTAACAGATTACTCAGCCGGACTTTTCGCTACTTGGGAGCTAGATGTGTGGAAAAAACTACGCAACTCTAAAAAAGCAGCCGCTCTAGAGTACCTATCTACCATTGAGGGTAAAAACTTTATGGTCACTAGATTAATTGCTGAAATTGCCAATTCTTATTATGAGCTTATCGCTTTAGACAATCAACTAGCATTTATAGAGCAAAACCTTGAACTGCAAGGCAATGCGTTAAAAATGGTTCGCTTACAGAAAGAAGCTGCAAGAGCTACAGAACTTGCAGTTAAGAGATTCGAGGCAGAGGTTTTAAAAAATCAAAGTCACAAATTTGAAGTACAACAAGAAATTGTTGAAATGGAAAACAAACTAAATTTCTTAATTGGACGTCAACCGCAATCTATTACTCGTAATTCTGATGGATTTATCGAAACTGAAATGGATACAATTTATGCCGGATTACCATCTCAACTTCTTTTGAACAGACCAGATATTAAACAAGCTGAATATGAATTAGAAGCTGCGAAACTTAATATTAAAGTAGCAAGAGCCAACTTTTACCCAACTATTGGATTGAAGGCAGGATTAGGACTTCAGGCATTTAAACCTAAGTACTTGACCGAAACCCCAGCTTCTTTAATATATAGTGCAGTTGGTGATATTGTTGGTCCATTAATCAATAGAAATGCGATTAAAGCTGATTATAACACCGCAAATTCTAAGCAAATACAAGCAGTGTATGAATACGAAAAAGCCATTTTAAGTGGATACATTGAGGTTGTAAACCAGTTGTCTAAAATGGAGAATCTTAAGCAGAGCTACGCCCTGAAGGAAAGCCAAGTAAAGGCATTGACAGAATCTATTGATTTGTCTACACGATTGTTTCAATCGGCAAGAATTGAATACATCGAAGTATTGCTAACACAACGTGAAGCCTTAGAATCTAAAATGGAATTGGTAGAAACGAAAAAAGACCAATTAATGGCCAGAGTAAATGTATATCAAGCCTTAGGTGGCGGATGGAACTAACATCATTTTAATAATTGAAAATTAATTATCTCAACCCTAACAGAATAGATTTCTGTTAGGGTTTTTTCTGATTTTAAGTATTTTACAAGAAAAAACAGCTCTTTTGTGTTCAACTTTTGCAATCACTTTTTGAAGTATAACCAACGAACACTTAAACATTTATGCTAATCCTCTCTTAAAATTATAACTGTTTCAGGTAAAATTTTAGCTTTACAGCAAATTGCTATGAAAAAGAAATTTTAATTATTACTCTAAACTTTACAGAATGATAGATTTAAAAGATTACGATAACGCCGTAATCAAGTTTAGAAAGAGCTTAAACTTTACAATGTTACCTATTCTCTCTTGGGATTTTTATGCTTCTAATTATGAAGAAATAAAACAGACCGAAGAAGATTCTGTTGCGCTTTTAAGTTTAGTTTCTGCCAATTCTTGGAATATTGATACCGAGATTCTCGATACTAGATTAAAAGAAGATAAAAATGTTATAGTGGTAACCGATGCCAAATTAAACATTGTTTTTGCTACCAAGAACATGTGGAATATGAGTCAATATTACCCAGAAGAAATTATAGGAAAAAGCCCTAAAATGTTTCAAGGTAACATGACATCAAAATCTACCTTAAAAATTATCTCTGAAGCAGTAAAAGAAAAGAAACCTTTTGAAGTGACTGTAGTCAATTATAGAAAAGACGGATCTACCTATAAATGTTGGATACAAGGGCAACCTATGTTTGACAACAAAGGCGATGTTGTTAATTTTATAGCCTTTGAAAAAGAAGTTGCTTAACTATTCTTGTTAAAGTATAAAAAAAGGGTCGCTAGTTAGCGACCCTTTTTTTATGAATTATATTTTAAATCTGACTAAATATCGCCTGATTCTATTTCACTAACTCTTAATGTATTTACCATACCCTTATCTTTAATAGGCATTGCGGCAAGGCTAATAATCATATCGCCTACTTGCAAATATCCTTTATTGAAAGCTATACGGTTTACATCATCTACAGTATCATCTGTAGAGACAAATTTATCATAGTAAAAAGCTTTTACACCCCACAATAGATTCAACTGTGTAAGTATTCTTTTGTTTGATGTAAACACAAGAATATGTGCACTTGGTCTCCATGCAGAAATTTGAAAAGCAGTATACCCACTATTCGTTAAAGTAGAAATTGCCTTTGCCTTAATATCATTGGCCATTGTAGCTGCATGATAACAAATAGATTTAGTAATGAATCTCTTTGTACGAATATGTGGTGGATCATGCGGTACATGTATTAAATCTGAACCTTCAACACTTTCTAAAATACTTGCCATTTTTTCAATAACCTGTACTGGATAATTACCAACAGAAGTTTCACCAGATAACATTACTGCATCTGCACCATCCATAACAGAGTTTGCTACATCATTTACTTCTGCTCTTGTTGGTGTAAGGCTGGTAATCATTGTCTCCATCATTTGGGTAGCAATAATTACCGGTATTCTAGCTTTCTTAGCTTTTAAAACTAATTGCTTTTGAATTAATGGTACTTCATGAGCAGGAACTTCTACTCCTAAATCTCCACGAGCAACCATTAAACCATCACAATAAGCAACAATCTTATCTATATTTTCAACAGCCTCTGGCTTTTCAATTTTAGCAATGATCGGAATTTTATGATCAGAGTGCTTATTGATGATGTTCTGTAAATCAATTAAATCTTGACTAAAACGTACAAAAGATAGTGCAATCCAATCTACCTCTAAAGAAATAGCGAACTCTGCATCTTTGATATCTTTTGGGGTAAGTGCCGGTAAAGAGATATTTGTATTCGGTAAGTTAACACCCTTCTTAGATTTCAATGGTCCACCTTGTATTACCTTGGCTAAAACTTCATCATTTCCATTGGTTGTTACTACCTCGAACATTAATTTACCATCATCTAAAAGAATACGCTCCCCAGCTTTTACATCTCTAGGAAATTCTTTGTAATTCATGTAAACACGTTCTGCAGAACCTTCAAAAGGCTCACCAGTTACAAATGTTATTTCATCACCTGGGCTAACTACAACGTCACCAGCCATTACGCCTACACGTAATTTAGGTCCTTGTAAATCTGCTAAAATAGATGTGTACATATCCATTTCATCATTTAACTCACGGATCATTTTTACACGCTCTTTAACATCATCGTAATCGGCATGAGAAAAATTTATTCTGAATACATCTACTCCTGCATCAATCATGCTCCTGAGTACCTCTTTCTTGCTAGTTGCAGGCCCTAAGGTGGCTACAATTTTCGTCTTTTTTACAGTTGGCATATTTAAAAAATTAGATTGTTCTTTGATTTTAGTTTGTCTGTACTTATTTCATAAGCCGCCATAACTCTAGGCAACATTAATATGTTTTTTATTAAGGAATTTATATCAAAATCCTTCTCAGTTTCTATTTTCAATAGATAGTCGACATCCTTATACTCAGGTATGAGCCTAGGTGTCTTATATGTTGTTTCGTTCTTAAATAAATCGTCTCGTACAATGAGCTCTTTTTCACTGCTATGATTAGCAACTAATACCCAATACATATCATTATACTCATCTTCCCATTCAAAAATGGGAAACGATTTATTTTCAGCAAGAATAAAATTCTTTTTCGCTCTTACAAATTTTGCTTTTATACTTTGGTTTAATCCGTAGGCTAAAGCAAAATCTTCTAAGGTAGTGTGTAAAGCTATAAGGCTAAAAGATTCATCATAAAAATCATCATTTATTTTATAAGTCGTAGCCATACTTCAACAAAACGGTAAATATAGAACTTCTAAGCTATAAAGCCTAGTTAGATAAATTGATAAAAACACATTAAAAGTTAATAAAATGTTAGCTTTTTATCATTTTGTGAAATGATTAATTTTCCATCTTGTCCTGCAAAGCAAAAAAAGCTCTTTTTGAGGCTCTTTCTTCTGCTTTCTTCTTTGAAGTTGCTCTAGCTTTTGCTACAACATTACCGCCAATTGAAAGTTTAACGGCAAAATGTTTTAATGGATCATTGCCCGTATCTTCATAAACGTCAAAATCAAAAGATTTCTTTTTCTTCTGACACCATTCTATTACTAAACTCTTATAACTTATGACCCTACCTTCTAATTGCTCAATATCAACATAGGGCTCTACTACCCTTTTGTAAATAAATTTTTCGCAATATTTATAACCACGATCAAGGTAAATTGCACCTACCAATGCTTCAAATACATTACCATGTATATTTTGGCCAAAGTGAGATTTAGGTATTCTACTTTCAACATAATTAATTAACCCTAAATCTTTACCTAATTCATTTAAATGCTCTCTACTAACAATTTTAGATCGCATTTTAGTGAGGTAACCTTCGTCACCTTCTGGCACTTCACTATAAAGATGCTTAGAAATTATGGTGCCTAGCATAGAATCTCCTAAGAATTCTAGCCGCTCATAATTCATAGCATTACCCTTTTCATCTTTTACATTCATTGACCTGTGTAGAAAGGCCTTTTTATAAAAAGACAATGTTTTAGGTCTAAAACCTAAGATTTTGGTTATTCCCAAAAAAAAATCCCCATCCTCTTTTGGATGGGAATTAAATAAGTTTGTGGGAAATGACATAAATACTAATTAATCAATTTTTTTAAAAACCACACATGCATTGTGCCCGCCAAAACCAAATGTGTTACTCATGGCAACTTTTACATCTCGTTTTTGAGCTTTATTCAATGTAAGGTTTAAACTAGGATCTATATTCTCATCTACCGTAGTATGGTTAATAGTTGGTGGTACTATACCATGTTCCATTGCCAAAATCGATGCAATTGCTTCAATAGCTCCGGCTGCACCTAATAGGTGACCGGTCATAGACTTGGTAGAATTTATATTTATATCTTTTGCATGTTCACCAAATACTTTGGTAATTGCTTTTAGCTCTGCAACATCACCTAAAGGTGTAGAAGTACCATGTGTATTAATAGCATCTACATCTTCAATTGATAGACCTGCATCTTTTAAACAGTTTTGCATTACTCTAACTACTCCTATCCCATCTGGGTGTGGTGCAGTCATATGGTAAGCATCACTTGTCATACCACCACCTGCTACTTCTGCATAAATTTTTGCTCCTCTAGCAACTGCATGCTCATATTCTTCAAGAACCAAAGCCCCTGCTCCTTCGCCTAAAACGAAACCATCTCTAGTTGCATCAAAAGGTCTTGAAGCTGTTTCTGGACTATCATTTCTTGTAGATAATGCGTGCATTGCCCCAAAACCACCCATACCTGCAATAGTTACGGCCGCCTCGCTACCACCTGTTACAATGACATCACAATGACCCAAACGTATATAGTTCAAGGCATCTATCATCGCATTTGCCGAAGAGGCACATGCTGAAACAGTTGTATAGTTAGGTCCCATAAAACCATGCTTTATAGAAATGTTTCCTGGTGCTATATCTGCAATCATCTTTGGTATAAAGAATGGATTGAATCTTGGTGTACCATCACCATTAGCAAAATTCATGACTTCGTTCTGGAAAGTTTCCAATCCTCCGATTCCTGCTCCCCAAATAACACCAACACGAAATTTATCAAGTTTTTCTAAATCTAATTTAGAATCAAGAATAGCTTCGTCAGAAGATACAAGTGCATATTGTGCAAATCTATCTAGCTTACGCCCTTCTTTTCTTTCAAAGTGATCTTCGGTTTTGTAGTTCTTCAACTCACATGCGAATTTTACTTTAAATTTTTCTGTATCGTAATAAGTAATTGGTGCCGATCCGCTTTTACCGCTAATCAAGGCATTCCAATACTCTTCAATATTATTACCTATTGGGGTAAGTGCCCCCAAACCTGTAACTACAACTCGCTTTAACTGCATTTAACTTTTGTTTGTTTAAATCTAAACCAAGCGTAAATTAAAAAAAATTATCCATGCGGAGTGTTTACCACATGGATAATTTGAATTCTATTTAAGAAAACATGCTTTACTTCGCTTCTTCTATGTAGCTGATCGCTTGACCAACAGTTGCGATATTCTCAGCTTGATCGTCTGGAATTTGGATATCAAATTCTTTTTCGAACTCCATTATCAACTCTACCGTGTCTAATGAATCTGCGCCTAAATCGTTAGTAAAGCTAGCTTCGGTTACCACTTCGTTTTCATCAACTCCTAATTTATCAACGATGATAGCTTTAACTCTTGATGCAATGTCTGACATAATAATATTTGTTTTAAAAATTTAAATTGAAGGCAAAAATAAAAAACTTTGGTTTAATTACACTAATTGTCGTTAAAATGTATGGTAATTTAATAAAATTAAAGACATGTGCTGTAATTTTACCTCATTAATATTTTGTTTCGGTAACGTTGATAAAAGGTATTGAAAAGTAGTGAGGTAATTAGAACTGTAAATGATAATCGTTTTTTTTCTAAATTCTGACAAGCTTTAAATTTGCTTTATTTGCCGAACTTTAATTTAATTGTTTGCTCTCTTAAAAGACCACTTGTATTGAAAACCAAAAAAATTATTCTTTTTGCCTCAGGTTCTGGATCTAATGTTGAAAACATTGCCAACTATTTTAAACTCCGCAAAGATGTTACTATATGCTGTGTATTAACTAACAAAAGCGATGCCAAAGTCATAGAACGGTGTAATAGACTTGAAATAAACGCTTTGTTCTTTAACCGCCAAGCGTTTTCTAAAAGTGACTTTATTTTAAATATGTTACA
Source organism: Maribacter aquivivus (assembly GCF_900142175.1). Lineage (NCBI taxonomy): Bacteria > Pseudomonadati > Bacteroidota > Flavobacteriia > Flavobacteriales > Flavobacteriaceae > Maribacter > Maribacter aquivivus. The sequence goes on from NZ_FQZX01000001.1 coordinate 690,056, forward strand.
GTCTTTAGAGCCAGACCTTATTGTATTAGCTGGTTTTTTATGGAAAATACCAGAAGCTATCACGAATGCATTTCCAAAGCAAATCATTAATATTCATCCTGCACTATTACCTAAATACGGTGGCAAAGGTATGTATGGTATGAACGTTCATAATGCTGTTAAAAAACAAAAAGAGACTGAAACTGGCATTACCATACACTATGTAAATGCACAATACGATGAAGGCGCAATCATTAAACAAGCAAAAGCATCAATCGCTAATAACGATACCGCAGAAGATATTGCATCTAAAGTTCACCAATTAGAATATGAGTATTTCCCTAAAGTTATTGACGAAATTTTATCGAAACAGTAATGGCTAAAAAAGGAAAATTCTATGTCGTCTGGAAAGGTAAAAAGCCAGGTATTTTCGATTCTTGGAAGGAATGCAAAAAATCTATTGCAAACTATGCCGGTGCAGAATACAAATCTTTTGAATCTTTTGACGTCGCCAAAAAAGCCTACAATGGTAATTATGCTGATTTTAAAGGAAAGAAAAAAATAGCACCTTCATTATCTAAAGAGGAGTTGGCAAGAATAGGTCAACCTAATTATCATTCTATTTCTGTTGATGCTGCTTCTAGCGGAAACCCCGGCGTTATGGAATACCAAGGTGTAGATACTAAAACGGGTAAAAAATTATTTAAACAAGGTCCTTTTCCACAAGGCACTAATAATATTGGGGAGTTTTTAGCACTGGTTCACGGGCTAGCATTTTTAAAAGAGCGTAATAGTGACCGTATTATCTACACAGATTCTAGAACAGCCATGAGTTGGGTGCGCAAAAAGAAATGCAACACAAAGCTAACAGTATCTGCCAAAAACAAAAATCTCTTTGAACTTGTTGATAGGGCTGTTGAATGGTTAAAGAAAAACCAATATAGTACTGTTATCGTAAAATGGGAAACAAAAGCTTGGGGAGAAATTCCTGCCGATTTTGGTAGGAAATAGCCGGCATTTCATATCAACAATTCACCTTTGATAACTATTACCATTTGTATTTGAAAAACCATTTTAATTAGCCCTTCAAAATCGTATATTTGCAGCTTAAATTTTTACAATTTTATGGGCAAGCTTTTAATAGTAGGTACTGTCGCTTTTGACGCCATCGAAACTCCTTTTGGAAAAACAGATAAAATATTGGGCGGCGCAGCTACCTATATTGGCTTAGCAGCATCTCAATTCGATGTAGATTCAGCTATTATTTCTATTGTAGGTGATGATTTACCACAAGAATATTTAAATCTTTTAACTGACAGAGGTATTGACATTTCTGGCTTGGAAATCGTAAAAGGTGGCAAAACTTTCTTCTGGAAAGGTAAATACCATAACGATTTAAATTCTAGAGATACTCTTGTTACAGAATTGAACACCCTAGAAGATTTCAACCCTGTAGTTCCTGAAGATTATAATGATGCCGATGTTGTTATGCTAGGTAATCTCCACCCAATTGTTCAATTAGGTGTAATTAATCAGATGAAAAAACGACCAAAATTAATCATATTGGACACCATGAATTTTTGGATGGACAATGCTTTGAATGATTTAATGGAGGTCATTAAACATATAGATGTATTAACTATTAATGATGAGGAAGCTAGACAATTAACTGGCGAATACTCATTAGTTAAAGCAGCTCAAAAGATTTTTACCATGGGGCCTAAATATGTGGTCATCAAAAAAGGAGAACACGGTGCTTTGTTATTTAATGAAGACCAAATATTCTTTGCACCGGCATTACCTTTAGAAGAGGTATTTGACCCAACTGGTGCAGGTGATACTTTTGCTGGTGGATTTTCAGGCTACTTAGCAGCAAGCGATGATAGTTCTTTTGAGAATATGAAGAAGGCTATTATACACGGATCCAATTTGGCATCCTTTAGTGTTGAAAAATTTGGCACAGAAAGAATGGTTGACTTAGATCGTAAAGAAATTAGAGAGAGACTACATCAGTTTAAAAGACTGACTCAGTTTGATATAGAATTACAATAATCCCCTTGCCTCAATTTTTTGGGGCTTTTTTAATACCAAAAACAATGAGTGACGCAATTAAGCATGAGTGTGGTATTTCTGTAATACGGTTATTAAAACCACTAGAGTATTACAAGGAAAAATATGGAACAGCATTTTATGGTGTAAATAAAATGTATCTAATGATGGAAAAACAGCACAATCGCGGTCAAGATGGTGCAGGTTTTGCTAGTATAAAATTAGATGTAGAAGCTGGGGAACGTTACATGAGCCGTGTACGCTCATGTCAACAACAACCTATACAAGATATTTTTGCCCAAATCAACGACCGTATCAATTCTGAGCTTAAAGAGCATCCGGAGTATGAAGATGATGTTGCTTTGCAAAAAAAGCACATACCTTATATAGGAGAATTACTTTTAGGGCATGTACGTTATGGAACTTTTGGTAAAAACAGTATTGAAAGTGTTCACCCATTTTTAAGACAAAACAATTGGATGCACCGTAACCTTATTGTTGCAGGTAACTTCAACATGACCAATGTTCACGAACTGTTCGATAATTTAATTCAGTTAGGGCAACATCCAAAAGAAATGGCCGATACGGTGACCGTAATGGAAAAGATAGGTCATTTTCTAGATGATGCGGTTGCCAAACTATACAAGCAAATTAAAAAAGAAGGATACACTAAACAAGAAGCTTCTCCCCTTATAGCCGAACGTTTAAAGGTGTACAAAATATTAAGAAGGGCTGCCAAAAATTTTGATGGTGGTTACGCAATGGCCGGTTTACTTGGTCATGGTGATGCTTTTGTATTAAGAGATCCAAGCGGCATTAGACCTGCATACTACTATAGAGATGACGAAGTTGTTGTTGTAGCATCAGAAAGACCAGCAATACAAACCGTATTCAATGTACCTTACGACGAGGTGAAAGAATTGGATCCCGGTGCTGCTATCATTATTAAAAAGAATGGTACAAGCGATATTAAACAAATACTAGAACCTAAAGAGCGAAAGGCATGTTCTTTTGAACGTATCTATTTCTCTAGAGGTAGTGATAAAGAAATTTACCAAGAGCGTAAAGCTTTAGGTAAGTTGGTATTCCCTCAAATATTAGAAGCAATTAACGAGGATATAAAGAATACCGTTTTTTCTTATATCCCAAATACAGCCGAAACTTCTTTCTACGGAATGGTAAAAGAAGCTCAAAATTACCTGAACAAGAAAAAGGAAGAGCAAATACTAGCTCTAGGTACAGGTATTACAGGTGAACAATTGCATGAAATACTAGATGTACGCCCTAGAATAGAGAAAGTTGCCATTAAAGATGCGAAGCTTAGAACATTTATTACTCAAGATAGTAGTAGAGATGATCTTGTAGCGCACGTCTATGACATTTCTTATGGATCAGTAAAGAAAGGTGATAACCTAGTTATTATAGATGATAGTATTGTTCGTGGTACTACGCTTAAAAAGAGTATCCTAAGAATATTAGATAGATTATCACCTAAGAAAATTATCGTTGTATCATCTGCACCGCAAATTAGATACCCAGATTGTTATGGTATTGATATGGCCAAGCTAGAAGACTTTATTGCCTTCAAAGCAGCTTTAGCTTTACACGAAGACAATAATTCTATGCATTTTGTAGAAGATATCTACAAAAAGTGCTTAACACAGGTTAATAGTCATGATAACGATGTAATTAACTACGTTAAAGAATTCTATGCTCCGTTTACAGCGAAACAAATTTCTAAGAAAACTGGAGAATTACTTAGCCCTGAGGGAATAAACGCTGAAGTGTCTATTATTTACCAAACCATTGAAAACCTACATGAGGCTTGCCCTAAAAACTTAGGAGATTGGTATTTTACCGGTAACTACCCAACACCAGGAGGAAATAGAGTAGTAAATAAGGCATTTATAAACTTTTATGAAGGCAACAACGAACGCGCATATTAAATAATATATCGATGAAATGCACTCTATTTATGTATTTCATCGATGAATATAGTATTTTAACGACTGAATGGTCGATTTGAATTAACCAGCTTTACATTTAGAGCTACCATAGCATAAGTAGGTTAAGTTCATGGTAAGATTTGGGGCAAAAAAGGTGGAGGTTTCTCCACCTTTTTTATTTGTCATATTTTTCCTCTCTACCAAGTTGTAATCCGTTTCTTCACAAAGCTCTTTTTAACGTTATTACGAGACTTTCAGCCAATACCTTTTACATTCACTACCAAGCCTATTACATTTACAGAACCATAGCATAAGTAGGTTAAGTTCATGGTAAGATTTGGGGAAAAGGACGGAGCAATGCTCCGTCTTTTTATTTTACAGCCATTTCTAACTTCTCAACAACACAAAATCTTCCTAAACTTTCAATTCTAGCATTACAACTTAAGTTTGCGACGTACAACGAATAGCTTTTTGTAATACCCCGTATGCATATACATTTACAGAACCATAGCATAAGTAGGTTAAGTTCATGGTAAGATTTGGGGAAAAGACGGAGCAATGCTCCGTCTTTTTATTTTACAGCCATTTCTAACTTCTCATCCACAAAATCTTCCTGAATTTTTAATTCTAGTAGTACAACCTAAGTTTGTGACGTACAACGAATAGCTTTTTATAAAACCCCGTATGCCTATATATTTACAGAACCATAGCATAAGTAGGTTAAGTTCATGGTAAGATTTGGGGAAAAGACGGAGCAATGCTCCGTCTTTTTATTTTATACCAATTGGCTTATAAAACAACTAGTTAGCCCCAATGACCCACCCCTAGTAAAACATCTTCGTTGAAATAAAAGTTTATATTTTTCTTAAAAATCCTTTTTTTATTTACTCAATACCAGTAATTTAGTCTCGCCATAGCATAAGTAGGTTAAGTTTATGGTAAGATTTGGGACGAAAAGGGTGGAGACTTCTCCGCCCTTTTCTATTTTAAAACCAAAAAAACCACCCATGAATAATTCATAAGTGGTTTCCTACAAGATAGTTAAGAATATTTCTACTCTTTATTATTTGTTACTTGCGTATCTTTTTGAAACTTCATCCCAGTTAATGATATTGAAAAATGCTTCAATATAATCTGGTCTCTTGTTTTGATAATTTAGGTAATAAGCATGTTCCCATACATCTAAACCTAAGATTGGTTGACCTCCACATTCAACTCCTGGCATTAATGGATTGTCTTGATTTGGTGTAGAACATACTTCTACTTTACCCCCTTTATGAACACATAACCATGCCCAACCAGAACCAAATCTTGTACCTGCAGCAGTTGTAAACTTATTTTTGAATTCTTCGAAAGAACCAAAAGCACTATCAATTGCAGTTGCTAATTCGCCACTTGGCTTTCCACCACCGTTTGGTGATAAGATTGTCCAGAATAATGAGTGATTGTAAAATCCACCACCGTTATTTCTAACCGCACCATTGCTCATATCCAAGCCAGTTAAAATAGCCTCTATAGACTTCCCTGCAAGATCGGTACCTTCTATAGCAGCATTTAATTTAGATGTATATCCTTGGTGATGTTTTGTATGATGTATTTCCATTGTCCTTGCATCAATATGAGGCTCAAGAGCATCATAGGCGTAAGGCAATTTTGGTAGTTCAAAAGCCATAATTTATGTATTTTTAGATTAATATTAATTGTATCTCAAAGTTACGTATTTTAACATTTATATTCATGTAATAATTTGTTAAGAACTGTACAGGAATCCTTAATTTGCGGTAAAAATCAGTGTCAAGTAATTCTTTTACCATATACAATGCTTCTGCCGGATCAGGCAAAACCTATGCTCTTGCTAAGGTTTACTTGAAAATTATACTAGCCTCTCCGCAAAATTTCAGAAAAATATTAGCTATTACATTTACTAACAAAGCAGTAAATGAGATGAAACATAGAATATTGAACAGCCTGTTCGAGTTTTCTAAAATCACTTCTACGGAAGATGCCAATCCGTTATTTAATGACATCCTAAACGAAACCAGTTATACTTTTGAAGAACTACCAGCGTTAAGCAAACTTCGCTTAAAGCAAATACTACATAACTACGCCTTTTTTGATATTTCTACCATAGATAAGTTTACCCACAGACTCATTAGAACTTTCGCTAAAGATTTGAAGATCCCTCAGAATTTTGAGGTTGTTCTTGATGTAGATCTACTTTTACAAGAAGCTGTTGAGCGTGTTATTAGTAAAGCTGGTGAGGACCCTGAGTTTACCAAAGTACTTTTAGATTTTGCCATTGAAAAAATTGAGGATGACAGAAGTTGGGATATTGGGTTTGATCTTTTAAAAATCGGTAAACTGATATTTGATGAAAACAACGCCGAACATTTAAAACATTTACAAGAAATAGAATTAGGAGATTTTCTAAAGTTGCAAACGCATCTTAAAAAAGAAACCAAAACTTTAGAGAAAAAAATTGTAGACCTTGCTACTGCTGCTCTTGACGTAATCACTTCATCTGGCTTAGATTTAAAAGATTTCCCTAGAGAAACATTACCAAATCACTTTAAAAAAATAGTGGCTGGCAACTTTACACCTACACAACTCTACAATAACAAACTAGAGGATAATTTAATTGAGGGGAAAATAGTAAAAGCCACCGTTAAAAATGCACCAGCAGAATTAGCACCTCAGCTACTTCATCATTATCAAGCTATAAAACAGCTTATTTATAAAAGGGGATTGTATGCGAACATCAACAGAAACATTATTCCTTTTGCGTTACTAAATGCGATACAAAAAGAACTGAAGATTATTCAAGAAGAAAAAGACCAATTGTCTATTTCTGAATTTAATACCTTAATTGCAAAAGAGGTCAAAGACCAACCTGCACCTTTTATTTATGAGCGACTTGGAGAAAAGTATCGTCATTATTTCATTGACGAATTTCAAGATACTTCGCAAATGCAATGGGAAAACCTTATTCCTTTAATTGGTAGCGCCATGGAGGGTGAAGATGAATTAGGCGGTACAGGATCTTTGTTTTTGGTGGGCGACCCAAAACAAGCAATTTATAGATGGCGTGGTGGTAAAGCTGAACAATTTCTTGAATTGGCAACACACCAAGCACACCCATTCACCATTCAATCAGACCTGGTTACTTTGCCAAAAAACTACAGAAGTTATGCAGAGATCATTAACTTCAATAACAACTTTTTTCAAAGTATTAGTCCGTTTTTAGAGAACGACATTTATCAAGAATTCTTTAAAATTGGCAATACACAAGAAACCAATCAGAAAGAAGGTGGCTACGTAAATATTTCATTATTAGAAGAAGACACCGATGAAGAATATGCAGCGAACACATTGGCAACTATTCAACAATGTTTAAGCCAAGGGTATACCTATAGCGATATCTGTATTATTATAAGAAAGAAAAAGCATGGTCTTCTGCTGGCAGATTTTTTAATGCAGCATAAAATTCCTGTTGTTTCTTCAGATTCCTTATTGCTTAGTGAAAGTGCCAAAGCTATTTTCTTGGTACAATTAATAAGGTATATGGTTCAACCTACAGAACTAGAGATCCAATATGAGATTTTGAATTTTCTGTCGGAAGGAAAAAATGATAAGCATGCCTATATCTATGAGAATTTAGGAAAACTTAATTCGCACCTTTTTGAATCTTATGGTTTTGATGCATCTAAACTAAGACAAGCGTCAGTTTTTGACGGATTGGCTTATGCCATAAAAACCTTTGATCTTATCCCTACTTCAGATGCTCACCTTTCTGCTTTTATGGATCTCGTTTTTGATGTAGAGCAAAAATATGGCTCAGATATGCAGTCCTTTTTAGATTATTGGGACAAGAAAGGCAACTCGGCAAGCATCAGCACACCCGAAAATATTGAATCGGTACAGATTATGACCATTCATAAATCTAAAGGGTTAGAGTTTCCGGTAGTTATTTTCCCTTATGCAAATTCAAACGTGTATGAAGAGATCGATCCAAAATTATGGCTTCCGGTAAACAAAGAAGAATTCCTTGGCTTTTCCGAAGTACTTATCAATAAAAAACAAGAAGTTCAAGAATACGGTGAACTTGAATCATTGCTGTATGAAATAGACCATCAGAAATTGCAGCTAGATGCTTTCAACCTTTTATATGTAGTGCTTACAAGAGCGGTTAATGCCCTGTTTATTATTAGCGCCAACAAACTTGACAGAAAAGGAGAACACAATACCAATAGTTACTCTGGTCTGTTCATACATTTTTTAAAGAGTATAGGCGAATATCAACAAGACAAACTATCATACGACTTTGGTAAATTAATACCACAGACATCTAAAAAACAAACCAGTACAGATCAACTTACTATACCTTATATATATACTAACATAAATAGACCGGATTTTAAGATACTTGCATTAGCTGGTACTTTATGGGATGAAGGCTTAGATGTTGCCATTAATCAAGGCAATGTTATACATTATATATTAGGTGCTATTTTCACAACTACAGATTTAGATAGAGCTGTACAAATGGCGCTACAAAAAGGATTGATAAAAGAGCAAGAAGTAAACGGGATAAAGGAAATTGTAAAAAAGGTCATCTTTCATAAAGATTTGACGCAATTTTACCAGAATGATGTTGAAGTACTAAATGAACGTGATTTATTAATGGCAGATGGTACGGTTCAAAGACCAGATAGGGTGGTGATTAAAAATAACCACGCTACCATTATAGATTATAAGACAGGCGAACAAAACCCAAAATACCATCATCAAATAAATACGTATGCCCAGAGTTTTTCAAATATGGGCTACACCATAGATCATAAGATCATTGTGTATATTAATACTGAAATAGAACTAGATTATATATAAAGGAATATGTACGGAAAAATTAAAGAACATCTGCAGCAAGAAATTGAGAACATTAAAAATGACGGACTCTTTAAAGAGGAAAGAATTATTGTTTCTCCGCAAGATGCTGTTATCAAAATCAATACCGGGCAAGAGGTTATCAATTTTTGTGCTAATAATTATTTAGGGCTTTCATCTCACCCAGATGTTATACAGGCGGCTAAAGATGCTATGGATACGCATGGCTTCGGTATGTCTTCTGTTAGATTTATTTGTGGTACTCAAGATATACATAAGACATTAGAAGCAAAGATCGCTCATTTCTATGGTACAGAAGACACCATATTATATGCCGCTGCTTTTGATGCCAATGGCGGGGTGTTTGAACCTTTGCTAAATGCAGAAGATGCTATTATTTCTGATTCTTTAAACCACGCCTCTATTATTGACGGTGTGCGTTTGTGTAAAGCAAAGCGTTACCGTTATGCGAATAGTGACATGCAAGATTTAGAAGCACAACTTATTAAAGCGAATGAAGACTGCGCACGATTTAAAATTATTGTTACCGACGGTGTGTTCTCTATGGATGGTATTGTAGCTCCACTAGATAAAATTTGTGATCTAGCCGATAAGTACGATGCTTTAGTTATGATAGATGAATGCCATGCTACCGGATTTATAGGTGAAAAAGGAAAAGGCACCTTAGAGGAAAAAGGAGTGATGGGCAGAATTGACATTATTACCGGTACACTTGGTAAAGCATTAGGTGGTGCCATGGGCGGTTACACTACTGGTAAAAAAGAAATAATTACATTACTTAGACAACGATCTAGACCGTATTTGTTCTCTAACTCTTTAGCGCCAGCTATAGTAGGGGCATCTATTAAGGTATTTGATATGTTAGAAAACGACACTTCGTTACGAGATAAATTGCAAGAAAATACTGCATACTTCAAAAAAGGCATTAAAAACGCAGGTTTCGACATTGTTGACGGAGATTCTGCAATAGTACCTGTAATGTTGTACGATGCCAAATTATCACAAGACATGGCAAATAAGTTGTTGGAAAGAGGAATTTATGTGATTGGTTTTTTCTATCCTGTAGTACCAAAAGATAAGGCTCGCATTAGAGTGCAACTATCTGCTGCGCATACAAAAGAACACTTAGATGCAGCCATCAAAGCATTTACAGAAGTCGGAAAAGAATTAAAAATCGTTTAAATGCAATATTTAATCTATTAAATGCATTAAAAAAAATAGGAAATTGATTTTGTTAATAATATTTAACAAGTTACATTTGCAGCTAATAAACACTTAAACTTAAAATTTAATACATGAAACATCTTAGCAAATTATTGGCAGTTGCCCTACTTGTAGTAGGTATCAACAGCATACAAGCGCAAGACGAGAATAACCCTTGGCAAGTGCAATTTGGGGTTAATGCCATTGACGTATATCCAACTTCGGATGTAAGTTCTTTCGGTAACGAATTCTTCAATGTGAACGATCACTGGAACATTTTACCTTCTATCTCTTATGTAGGAGTATCTAAGTCAATTGGAGATGGTTTCTCTGTTGGAGCTAGAGGTTCTCTTAACAAGATTAGCAAATTTGGTGATACTAGCGTTGACGACCTTTCTCACTACGCTATAGATGGTACAATTAAATATGATATCATAAAAAGACAAACTGTTATTGATCCTTTCGTAGAGATCGGTGGTGGTTATACTTGGATCGATGAAATCGGTGCTGGTACTGCAAATGGTGGTATTGGTGTTAATATCTGGTTTACTGAAAACTTAGGTCTTACATTACAATCTTCTTATAAGCATGCTTTCGAAGATTACTTAGCTCCTCACTTCCAACACTTAGCTGGTATTTCAGTTAAATTTGGTGGTACTGATACTGACGGTGATGGTATCTATGATAAAGATGATGCTTGTCCAGAAGTTGCTGGTCTTGAAGCATTCAACGGTTGTCCTGATTCTGACGGCGATGGTATCGAAGACAGCAAAGATGCTTGTCCTAACGAAGCTGGTTCTAAAGAAATGAACGGATGTCCTGATGCTGACGGTGACGGTGTTGCTGATAAAGATGATGCTTGTCCTAACGAAGCTGGTCTTCCTGCTTTAGCTGGTTGTCCTGATGCTGATGGCGATGGTGTTGCTGATAAAGATGACGCTTGTCCTTCTGAAGCTGGTCCTGCTGAAAACAAAGGTTGTCCTTGGGCTGATAAAGACGGTGACGGTGTACTTGACAAAGATGATCAATGTCCAGATGTTGCTGGTACAGTAGCTAACGCTGGTTGTCCTGAAGTAACTGAAGAAGTTCAAAAGCAATTGAATGATTATGCTAGAACTATCTTATTTGATACTGGTAAATCTTCTATCAAAGCTGAGTCTACTTCTGTAATGGTTGACATTATCACAATCCTTAAAGAATACCCTAACGCTAAGTTTACTGTTGAAGGTCATACTGACAGCGTAGGTAGCGAAAAATTAAACCAAAGCCTTTCTGAGTCAAGAGCTCTTTCTGTAAAAGAATTCTTAGTAGACAAAGGAATTGAAGAGTTTAGATTATCTGCTGTAGGTTACGGTGAGTCTAAGCCAATGGCTACAAACAATACAAGAGCTGGTAGAGCTCAAAACAGAAGGGTAGAAATCAACTTAGTAAAATAAGTTTATAAAAACCTAAGTGTTTTAATAACTAAAAGCCCCGCAATATTGCGGGGCTTTTTTATTTTTACACTATATGCAGAGTTTTATACAAGATGTAGTACTAGACGTTTTAAAAAATAACCCAGATACTGGTAAAGTAGTATTTATTCTACCCAGTAAAAGAGCGGGTGTATTTCTGAAAAAAATACTATCAAAATCACTTACACAAACAGTACTTGCCCCTGAAATCTATAGTATTGAAGATTTCATTGAAAAGGTTTCTAACCTTGTCACCGCAAACACTACAACACAATTATTTGAACTCTATAATGCCTATTTAAAAGTGGGTGATTATGAAAAGGAATCTTTCGATTCTTTTTTAAAATGGGGACAAATATTATTACAAGATTTTAATGAAATAGATCGTTACTTAGTTGACGCTTCTACCCTATACCAAAATGTTGCCGCTATACAGGAAGTCAACCATTGGTCGTTGAATCCTGATAAATCTGAAATGATTGAAAACTACCTTCATTTTTGGAGGTATTTAGAAGACATCTACAAACAATTTAATGGGAGATTATTAGAGCAGGGACTTGGTCACCAGGGACTCATCTATAAAACCTCGGTTGCAGAATTACCTAATTACCTTGAAAACACGAATAAGAAACACATTTTTCTTGGCTTTAATGCCTTGAACACTGCAGAGAGTATTCTTATACAGACTATTCTTGAAAAAACAGATGCTAACATTTATTGGGATATTGACCCCTACTTTTTACAAGACAATATTCATGATGCTGGTTTCTTTATAAGAAATTATCAAAGCACATGGAATGTTTTAAAGGGAAAACCTCTTGCAGGACTTACCAATTACTACAATACCGAAAAGCATATTGAAATTATTGGGGTGCCTAAAAACATCTCTCAAGTAAATTATGTGGGCGATTTACTGTACAAAATTCAGAATGATTCGCCAGATGCGTTACGCAATGCAGCCATTGTACTTGGTAATGAAGAATTACTGAATCCGTTATTAAATTCTATTCCAGATAATATACCGGCTACCAATATTACCATGGGTCAAAAGTTAGCATCTACCACCTTGGCCAGCTTTTTCACCAACCTTATTGAGTTTCATGAACAAAAGACAGAAAAAGGATGGTTCTACAAGCACTTACTTAATCTTTTGACACATTCATATGCCGTACTTTTATTTGACGCAAATGAAGTCTCTACAGACAGTTTAATATCAAAAATTAAAACAAATAACTGGTCATACATTACCAATACACAAATACGCGAACTTTTACCAGAAAATGCAGCAATCAACTTACTGTTTGAAGATGTAAAGAATAACCCGAATAGACTTATAGATAATTTTTTAGCTCTTATTGAAGCTATAAGAGTTATTGACGTGGTAAAAGAAAATTCGCTTTTATTAGAACAGCTTTATAAATTCTTTACACTATTCAATCAGCTAAAGGACCTTTGTAACAGCTTTAAGTATATCAATAATCTTAAAAGTTTAAAACATCTGTTTTCACAGCTATTAAGCTCAGAAACTTTAGATTTTCAAGGTAACCCTATTGAAGGCATCCAAATTATGGGAATGCTAGAAAGTCGCTTGTTAGATTTTGAGACTATAATTATTACTTCTGTTAACGAAGGCGTATTACCATCGGGTAAATCTAACAACTCATTTATTCCATACGACCTAAAAATCAAAAACGGATTACCAACCTATAAAGAGAAAGATGCTGTTTATACCTATCACTTCTATCGCTTATTACAACGTGCCAAAAATGTATATATACTGTACAATACGGAGCCAGACGCATTGGAAGGTGGCGAGCGTAGCCGATTGATTACACAGTTATTAACTGACGATAATAGAACAAATATTAAATCATTTATAGCTACACCTACTATACAACCTATTACCAAAGAAATTGAACAGGTTGAAAAATCCATTTCACTGGTTGACCTTATTAAAGACAAAGCCAGAAAAGGTTTTTCACCTAGCTCACTCAGCAATTACATTAGAAACCCTATAGATTTTTACAAACAGAATTTATTAAATATTAATGAGGTATTGCAAGTAGAAGAAACCTTGGCGCCCAATACTTTCGGTACCATTGTTCATGATAGTTTAGAAGAACTGTATACACCTTTAATTGGTAAACCCCTTACAGCAGATTTACTTAATGGAATTCGAAAAGGTATACCTACGATTGTAGCACAGAATTTTGAAAAAACCTTCAAAGATGGAAACATCAGTTCTGGTAAAAACTATATTTCTTTTCATGTTATTCTTAAATACATACAAACGTTTATTGATGTTGAGGTAAAAGAACTTGCGGACCATAGTATTTCCATTGTTGCATTAGAGCAAGCACTATCAGTGCCTTTAGAAGTCGCCGGATTAGATTTCCCTATCATCTTAAAAGGAAAATTAGACCGTGTAGATGAATATGACGGTATTACCCGTATCATCGATTACAAAACAGGGAAAGTAGAACGCCGAAATGTAGAAATTGTAGAATGGGATATTTTGACTGAAGAATATCAGTTCAGTAAAGCGTTTCAGTTGCTTTGCTACGGATTAATGTATTCTAAAACACATCCTACAGAAAATCTATCTATTCAAGCAGGTATTATCTCTTTGAAGAATTTTGCAGAAGGCACGTTGTTATTTGCACAAAAAGAATCTGCCCGATCAACCAGTAAAAATCACATCATTACTAATGAGGTCATTTCTGATTTCGAGCAGATACTTGGTCAGCTAATTACAGAAATCTGTAATGCTGACATTCCGTTCACAGAAAAAGAAGTATAAGCTTATTTCTTATCTGGTCTTGTAGGCCTTACCTCAATTTTACTAGGTAAGGTTCTTTCGTTCATTTGTAAAAGATCCAACACCAATTCGCCAATATCTTCTGGCTGAATTTTCCATGCATCCTTTTCATCTGGTTCATTATGGTTAAAATGTGTTGCCACAGAACCTGGCATAATGGTAGAAACCTTAATACCGTATTGTCTTAAATCTAACATTGCAGCTTGCGTAAAACCAACTACACCAAATTTAGAAGCATTGTACCCTGCACCTTGCGCAAAGAAATTAGTACCTGCCAAACTAGCCAGCGTAATGTAATAGCCTTCTGTTTTCTTTAAACTTTCTACAGATGCCTTTAGCGTATGAAACACTCCACTTAGGTTAATATCTATCATCTGGTGCCACTCCTCTTCGGTCATTTGATCAATTGGCGCAAAATTACCAACACCGGCATTTGCCAAAACAACATCTAACTGACCCCATTTGTCCATAATTTTAGAGACAGCATTTTTCTCATCTGCAATTTTAGCAACATCAGAAACAATTCCTAAAACTGCATCAGTATTAAAATCTTTAAGTGCCTTGTCTACACTTTCCTGAGATCTACCACTAATTGCAACTCTCATACCTTGGTTTAACAATGTTTGTGCAACTGCAAAACCAATACCTTTAGTGCCTCCCGTAATGTAGGCTACTTTATTTTTCAAATCTTTCATCGTTCAATTTTATAATTATCACAAGTTACCAATTCTTTGATTTTCTTGTTAACCCAAAAGGTTACGATTTTGTGGTTTTCATTCATTATATTTAACAACAACTTAACACTCAACAATGAACAGAATTATCGTATGGTCCATTACCGTGGCCCTCGCCGGATTTTTATTTGGATTTGATACCGTAGTTATCAGTGGAGCAAATGAACCTATAAAGCAATTGTGGAACACTTCTCCGCTTTTTCATGGAACTTTTATCATGAGTATGGCCCTTTGGGGTACCGTTGCGGGATCACTTTTTGGTGGTATCCCAACAAAAAATCTTGGTCGTAAAAAGACCTTATTATGGGTGGGAATATTATTTTTCGTTTCTGCATTAGGTTCCGCATTAGCACAAGATCCTTACTCTTTTTCAGTATTTCGTTTTATTGGCGGTGTTGGTGTAGGTATATCCTCTGTTGCAGCACCTATCTACATTTCTGAAATTACATCTAAAGAGAATCGTGGAAAACTAGGCGGATTGTATCAATTCTGGTTAGTGTTCGGTATTTTACTTGCCTTTGTATCTAACTGGTTGCTAAAAGGATTTGATGGTGCAAATGATTGGCGTTGGATGCTAGGTGTTGAAGCCATACCTGCTTTCATATATACCATAATGGTATTTACAGTTCCAGAAAGCCCAAGATGGTTGGCATTGCACAAAAAAGACGATGCTGCCGCGTTAAAAATATTAGAGATCATACACTCTAAAGAAAAAGCCGCTCTGCAATTGACAGAGATAAAGACCGATTTACAACACTCCACCAAAAGTGAGAGTCTTTTTCAAAAGAAATACTCCAAAGTACTTTGGCTTGCTTTCTTTATAGCATTTTTCAATCAATTGTCAGGTATCAACTTTGTACTGTATTACGCGCCAGAAATTTTGGAACAAGCAGGTCTTGGTGGTAAAGAATCACTTTTCAATTCCATTGCCATTGGTATCGTAAACCTCGTATTTACCTTTATAGGTATTCGTTTATTGGATAAATTGGGTAGGCGCCAACTGATCATCATTGGATCTATTGGTTACATTATTAGTTTAATCATGGTTGGTCTCTGTTTTCAAATGAATTTAGGATCTACACTTACCATTATCTTCATTTGTACTTTTGTTGCCTCTCACGCCATTGGCCAAGGTGCCGTAATTTGGGTATTTATCTCAGAGATATTCCCTAACAGCGTACGTGCATACGGGCAATCTTGGGGTGTTAGTGTTCACTGGGTATTTGCTGCGATCATAACTTTGATTACTCCGTTTTTCTTAGATGCTACCCAAGGTGTTCTTAAAGACCATGTTTGGTATATCTATTACTTCTTCTGTGCTATGATGGTGTTGCAACTCATTTGGGCAATTACCAAAATGCCTGAAACAAAAGGGGTTTCTCTTGAGGAATTGAGTAAGGAGTTGGTGAAAGAATAAAGAATTATAACCCATTATTACATTAAAAAAGACAGGCAAACTATTGTTATAGTTTGCCTGTCTTTTTCTTGATACTTTTTCAATAAAAATTATAATAATTATTTGTTTTCAAAAACCGTTTCATAATGGTTTACGGTTGGAAATGGTTCGTAATAGTCGTGTAACAGTTCTTTCCATTTTAGGTAGCCTTTAGATTTTCGAAAGCCTATTTCATGACTTTCAACATCTATCCAATCTACTAATAATATGTATTGCCCATCATTCTCAATACATTTACGCAAGGTATGTGAACAATATCCATCAATTGCCTGAATGTATTCACTAGCGAGTGCAAAGTCTGCTACAAACTTATCTTGTAAATTTGGCTTAACATATAATATGGCGACTTCTAGTATCATATTTCTTCTATTATCGAGTTTCCTTTAGATTGGTCGCCAGAAGTCCATTGCCAAGTTTCATGAAGTCTTATTTTTCCGTTTTCCATAATTTCGGGAACAGAGACACACCTACCTGTCATTAACGCTCCTTTTATATTCACCTGATGATAACGCATGTCAATAGTACCGTCTAAAGATACCACCCCTATTAAATGCCCTTCGAGTATTTCTCCGCCACAATAACTAGCGGTAAGTATATTATCTTTTTGTGTATACTTAAAAAGGGTTTCATGGCTAGTTTCACCATTCTTAGTATTGGCTACCGGTCTAAATGTTTTATTATTATAATTCATGCTGTATCGGATTAGCTTTTTATATACCTATACTTTAATTCACACTAAACTTCTCACGATATGCCGTTGGGCTTATACCTTCTTTCTTTTTAAACAACCTTGAGAAATAGTGCGGATATTCAAAACCCAATTCATATGCTACCTCAGCAATACTTTTACTGGGATGCAACAACATATTCTTGGCCTCATCAATTAACAACAATTGCAAATGCTCAGTGGTTGTTTTTCCGGTTTCTTTCTTTAAGGTATCGCTCAAATAACGCTGGGAAATTCCCATTTTATCTGCAATCTGTTCTATACTCGGTATACCGTTCTTCTGTAGCTGACCAGATTCTACATATTGGGATAATTGCTCATTAAACTGTTCTAACAAACTCGTAGAAAGTTCTTTTCTGTTCAAAAATTGTCGCTCATAAAAGCGATTAGCATATTTAAGCAAGGTGCTTAGTTGAGAAATAATGATGTCTTTACTGAACTCATCTTGGTTGTTTTGGTATTCTATTTCAATATTTGCTACAATAGATGCTATCTGCTTTTCTTCTTTTGGAGATAGGTGCAACGCTTCATTGACGGAATATGAAAAGAATCCGTATTTTTTGATCTGATGCGCCAACTCGGTTCCTTTTAAAAAGTCTTTGTGAAAGTTGATAGAGAAGCCTTTTTGCTCAAATACAGCACTATTATCCCATTGTAAGACCTGCCTAGGTGCTATAAAAAATAGCACACCATTGGTAAAGTCATAGGTTGTTCTACCGTAGTTTAAATCTCCTTTTATGATTTTTTTAAAACTGATGGAATAACAATCATTTGTTATAGGTGGCGAACTTTCTTTATGGCATGGCAAAAAACCTTCTCCTATTGCAGGAAATACACTTAACATAGGGTGTTCCGGACTAGGAAGTTCTAGATATTCCAAATAAGCGGATAATGTTTTAAAGTGCTGCATATTATTTCTTCATTTCTTTAGCTGCCAACTGTAATTCCTTATTATAACTGTCAATTCTTGCTTGGGCCGTACCATCTACCAACAGAATAACAACTAACATAGCTATAGTGGTGATCATGCTTGCCCTCCAAATAGGTGTACTTACAAATAATAAAACCAGAGCACAAACCACTATAATTATCGGTATGGCTTTAAAAACAACAGTATTATATTCCTTTAAAGTAGCTTCTGCACGTGCTAATTCTGATGCCACGAATGCCGGTGCATCTACTTGGTAGGCTTTTTCAAATTGGGGAATTCTTGATTTGTTGGTAAAAAATAATCCCAATCCTATAATTAAAAGTAAGCTACCTGCTACCAAGGTGGGTAAGATGTAAGCTCTAGCCATATCGGTCTTGCCTAATTGCCAAAAACCGAAGCTTGCCACTAAAAATGCCAAACCGAAGAGCATGAAAAACGGTGTTGAAAAAAGTTCGGCCTTTGCCCAGTCTGTTGCTGCTTTCAATATATCCATTACTATAATTTTTGTCGTTTACTAATTTACAAATTCCAAGTTACACCGGTTTCTTTTTCAGAAAGCTCCCAAAGCCTTTTCATTACCGATTTATCTTTCGCGTGCGGTTCTAGTTTACACTCACCTACGGCCCCTGTCCAATAATTTTTTCCTGTTGGCCCGTAAAATCCTTCTTGATCCAAATCTGGTTCGGTGGCACACATCAATTCTGGGTACGCCCCTTTCTCTGCAGATTGTACCATGGGCGTTAATTTCATGATCTGCCAAATAAATCTTGTCAACAAGCTACCGCTGGTCTTGATCAATGATGTTGAAGATGCACCAGGGTGGCATGCGTATGATTTCACACCTGTTTTGCCCGCCGCCTTAAGTCTATCTTGCAATTCATAAACGGTCATGATCTGTGCCAATTTACTTTGACTATATACGCCGTTAGGGCTGTAGTTCTTGTCCCAGTTCATATCATCGAATTGTATGGTCTTAATGCCTAAATTGTAGCCCATACTGCCCACGGTTACTATTCGCCCGTTTGACTCTTCTATACGTGGGTATAGCAATGCTTGCAATAAGAAATTACCGTAATGGTTTACCCCTAACTGACTTTCAAATCCATCTTCGGTAAAGGTTTGTTTGGGTACTTGGGCAATGGCTGCATTGCACATTAAGGCATCTATTTGCGGTACAGTTTTAAGTATTTCATCTGCAGCTTTTTTAACGGATGCTAATGATGCCAAGTCCATCTCTATATTGCTTACCGGTATGGCATTACCTAGCTCTTGCTTTAAGGCTGCTATAGTATCGGCAGATTTTTGTGGGTTACGGTTAAGCATCACCACTTTTGCCCCTTTTTTCAAAAGTATTTTTGCAGCTTCAAAACCAGTGCCACTGGTTGTACCAGTAATAATGAATGTTTTGCCTTCAAGGCTGTTTATTCTATTTGGTGTCCACCCATTGTTACCAAATTGTGTTGTACTCATATCGCCTATTATTTAAGTGTCTAAAAGAATAGGACAAAGGTATATGCGAAGATGCCGAGAGCACTTACACGCATTTTCGAATCTTGTGTACTTTTTGGTGGGAATTAGTTTGATAGTGGGATAGTGGGATAGTGGGATAGTGAGTTTAGGAATTACTGCTCTATACCTTCAATTTTATATAGCTCATCTCCTGGGACTAAGTCTTTTTTATGTTCACAAATCCAAATGATTTTACCATTATAGAAACTTTCACATTCCATGGTAACAGCTTCGTTCCCAATTGCACATAATACATCACCCGATTTTACCCTATCACCAACTTTTACATACCACTTTTCTAAAACCAGAGGCATCTGATTTCCTAAATCTGGAGATGTACACACACTTACTTCTCCTTTTTTGAGCTCTGGAGCGACAAAAGCACTAGATTTTAGGTCTTCTTTGTTCATTTCTTCAGTAGTCCTAAAATGAGGATTAGCTTTAAGATCCTCCATATATTGGGCGCTTTTCTTATTATATTCAAAAAGCTTAGTTAAATATGCTTCTATTATTTTTATCAAATTGTTGATGGTTTACTGTTGATCTTAAATGCACTAATAGTTGCTTACCTTGATCTTTCTTTTTCTTAATTCTTTCACCAGATCTTTATTAAAAAATAAATTATTGGTTCGTTTTAAGCGTGGTAGATATTCAATATCAGCTATGCTTTTCACATCAAAACAGTCATCTTCACCGTCCCAAAAAGGATACAGCTGACTGTAAATTTCACTGCCTCCGTCCGGAGATAATTCTTCAATATCTATTAATAAGCTAGACGGTATTTTTATGTTTTCAAAATACTCTACCGCTTCCGGAAGTATGTCATAGCCCCTTTCCTCAATGTCGATATCATATGTTTTGGCAAAATCATAAATATTAAACTTTGGCAGCAGCACCTCATCTTCATACATTAATTTCTGAATGACCAATAGCTTAAAATTAAGGTCAGATTCAAATAAGAAGTCTCCTTCTGGGTATTCAGAAAGCTTTTGATTTGCCTTGGCATCAAACAACGCCCTGTTTCTCAATTCCAAATCTAAAACGCGTTTTGGAATCTTGCCCATAATTTTTGGCAATGTCTCAAACGGATTCTTCTTCAGCCCCAATACTTTTAATTGGGTCAATTGACCAATACTTTCTGGTAGTGTTCTTAACTGCGTTTGTTCTAAATGAAGCTCTTCAAGCTGGGTAAGTTCACCCAACCAACTCGGTATTTCTTGTAACGGGTTTTTGCTAAGAATCAGCACCTTCAACTGACTCAGTTCTTTTAAGGCTACCGGTAATTCCGTTATGGCATTGTTCGCCAAATTCAACACCGTAACGTGCTTCAGATCCGCTATACCTTCCAAATTAGTAAACTGGTTATTGTATACACTCAAGGTTTTTAAATGTGATAATTTACTTATCTCTGAAAAATCGGTAAGTTGATTGCCATCTAAATTCAGGTATTTTAGATTTTGTAACGCAACTAAATTCTCAGGTAAAGTTTTGAGCTGATATTGGTGATCTAATGCGTTCGATGAATGCCTGCCCAATGTAAGGCTTACCAAATTTGGCAACGTATGTAAATTATTTAAAAAGGCATCTGGAATGCTATGCATATTATACACGCTTACATTACTCAGCTGCTGTAATTTAGAAATTTGCTCGTTTAAAAAATTGCCAAATTCGTTCCAGACCGATAAATCTTGAAGGTTTATGCACTCGTACAATTTCTCTTTTACAGCGCTATCTTCCCTGCCGTAACCCCAATATAATTTTTGAATATAAAAAGGCGGCTTATCACCAATATTGTCTATCTCGGTAAGGTCAGTAAGTGTATCTTCATTAAAAGTACACTCTTGCAATAGCTTTTCGTAAAAAGCGTCACTAGGCAAGGTGTAAAAAGCCTCTATATCATCTAGATTACTTAGGTAGGCATTGGCTATATAAACTTCGTTCGGTTTTTTAGCTAGTTTCTTTTCTAGAGTTTCAAGCAGTCCATCACGCAACATTAGCGCCTCGTGTAATTCTTTTTGTTCTGCCGTTCTAAACAAACCCTTACCGCTTAAAAATTGCTTGTATTGTTTTGCGCTATTGCCCAGTAGGTGTTGCCTAAAGTAAAATGCATACTCCCTGTTTGTATTGTTATTGTTTATATAAATCTGCAATACAGCATAACAATCGCCTTGGGTATTTGTTGTTTTAAAGAGGATATCACCGAAGGAATTTATAGCTAGTATTTCTCTTGGTTTCTGGTCCTGAAATACTGCTTGTAGTAGCTTTTGTTGGCTCATACTTTAAAGAATTTGCTTAGGGATGTGTTAAAATTTAAAGCGGTGCTATTGAAGTTTTATTGCTTTAAAAGACATTTAGAATACGTTTTATTTATGCCAGTTCTTCGGATACTAACTCAACAGCCTCACCGTTGGTATTAGTCGCCCAAATTTGTAATGTGTCATAGCCATTTCGTTTTACACTTTCAAAATCCATTTTGGTACCATCAATAAGTTCTAGCAAACCATTGGTATCAACCTCTTCTCTAAACTCATCTTCATAATCAATACCATAATATGTGCTTATGATTATTTCAAAAACTTCGTTTCCTTTACTATCCTTATATTGGTTTGCTAATGGTCTATTTGTAATTTGTTCAGGTGTAAAAGTATCGCAAAACATAGCATTGTACCCGTGTTTACACCCGTCAAACAAGAGAATTTCTTCACCAGTAACTATATCAACTGCATATACTAAAGCAGGTGCAAAATCTGTCTCAACAATAAGATTGCTATAATCCTCATGAAGCGCTCCGTAAAATTTGATTTTGAATTTTCTGTTCGCTGAGGCAGTCCTTAGTTTTCTGCGCCATTCATGTGAATGCAAGTCTTTGGGATTTTCAAAATGTTCAGTAAAGCCTTTAAGAAATGTTGGTCCTAATATTCCGTTGTCTGTATTTAAGATATCGGACTTATTATCCCCTTTGTTAAACAGGTCGAAAATTCCCATTATTTTATTTTTATTTGTTTTATCACAGATGTAAGAGGTATTGCAAAAACACCGTCATCATTTAATAAGAAAACAATATCCTTTGTCTTGCCAATTAGCTTACCCTTTTTTATTTCGTTATCTACCATAGTAATGGTAATATCTCTTTGATTGGTTATTTTCTTCATCGTGTATTTTCCATAAAACCCAGCAGATAAAAACAAGTATATAACAAAACTTATCGCTATTACTGTAATTCTGTATTGTTTAAACCACTTCTTTTTATCGCGCCCAAAATTCATTTTTGAATATGATTTAGGCCATCTTTTTAACCAAACATAATCAAGGTAAAACAGTATAGAAATAAACAACGTGGATGCCGCTGCAAAAAGAATGATATAAACATCTGCAAATGGAGCTATTAAAAAATCAAAAACGTCTCCGTAATCAAAAATATTTATACCAAACTCAGCATATTTTTTATAATTAAAAATCATACCTATACCAACAGCCAGAAGATAACAAACCGTAATCACGGTTTGAATTTCCTTTATAATTAATTCATAGGTATCTTTTATTAAGCCTTCTTTCATTATTTAAAAATAAGGATTAAGGTTGAGTGAAGTACTTTGTCTTGATACATATAATAAAAAAGCTCAAAGAATCTGATTTTAGAATCTATGAGCCTAGAATAATATTGTCTCAGATTAAAGAAGAATTTGTTTGTTTTTTATCTCAGTTCTTTGTTGGTGTGTCGTTTTTATTTCATTTCTGGTTTTCCGATCGATTTCAGTTTTTCATTCAGTGCAACTTTTCTGGCTTTCATTTTAGCAGGTTGGATATAGAAAAAATCAAATAATGATTCAATTACATCTAAATTCCAATCAGCTTCTCCTGGTTCAACTTCTACTACAGCTCCTGAATTAGTGTCCTTCATTGGATGAGCTGCAAAATTTCCTATATTCCTAATTGCATCTAATGAGTCAGTTATGTGAGATGGTAATTTATTACTATCAATCGCATCCTGTATCTCTTGCGCCAAACTTTTATGACTGAAACCTTGTTCTCTTAAAACACTCTGTAAGCATCTACGACTTAAGGCTGCACTTGCTTTTGGGCTATCACTTAAAACTAAACATGCTTCTTCATAGTCACTTGATAAAATTTCTGGAATTTCAGTTAAATCAAAATTCCGAGTTGTTTGTTTTGGATAGACTAAAATATTCTTTTCTTCATGCCATATAGAGTGATTATTACAATGTGTGCATTTCGAAAAAAGAAATCCTTCAACATCTCCAGTCCATTTCTTATCTCCTCTAATTTGAGCCGAATACATATCGTATCCGTATCCGTAGCTCCATTCTTGTTTTGCAAATGCTCCACATAGCGGACAGTTAAAAGCTTCTTTTCCTAATTCAGGGTTTACATGTTCAGCCATAATTTTATTTATTTTTTATAATGAACGCCAACGGTCTAGCATATGAAACGTAGCGTGTAAATAGACGCTGATTTTTCGGATTATACACAAGCCAAATTTTTATGTTTTGTTTTTATCTTTTTAATCTTAAAAGGTAAATTTAAAAATTTGGCGACTTTGCAAATACACAACAACCTTGCGTAAAGCCTATAATAGCTATGTTTTATATACATTGTTGGCAACTGGCTTTTCTAAAAGTAACTTCTTCCGCAATCAGAAACTACTTTAATAATAAGTTGCATCATTTCTTCGATGTTAATTTTCCCCTTTCTTTCGGCAACATAGTTCTCCATTGTTTTTACATAGTAAGCAGTAGAACTTTGTGGTGGGTAAAATCCTAAAAACTTGCGGTGCAATTCATAAAATGTTTCATTACATTTTGTAATAATTTGATTTAATTGATGCATTGCAATGCGATGAAATAATAATTTCCTTTGCTTATCAGAGTTTATTCCAATTCTCAATTCATTCTCTAGTTGGCTTGAAATAATGCAGGCAACATTATCTTCAATTATTGAAGTTAAGAATTCAGGTATTTCATCGCTGGATATTTTCTTAAAATCAAAAATTATTGATAATCTATTTAACAGAATAAAATACGGATTTACGGAATTATCAATTAAAAGTCCATTATCTGACAAACGTTCTTCATCTTGAATAAAATAGTTAAGAGCAAAATCGAAATCGGTAATCTCATCGGCAAACTCTTTGGTTTTATCATTAATCGAATTTAAATCTCCGATTAAAGTTTTGTCGATAAAACTTCTCAAATATTCCTCTTGTTCATCAGTTAGTTTCCAATTGTCGTAATTTGAAGCAGAAGCTCTCCACACATTAATTATTACAAATTGTAGAGCAATAAGTTTTTTATCTTCAAATACGATATAATTACAAGTATCTTTTTTGAGTTCTTCATTACTCTTTTTGACAATTTTTGAATAAATATCTTGAACGAAAGCTGTCTCTATTGGGTTAAACCTTTTTTCACAGTCTCTACAGACTAACTTTTTGTTTATTATTTCATTTTCGTTTCCTGCAATTTGTTCGTCCGTGACAGGTTTTCCTGTTATTTCCTCAATTTTTTCTGGCTGTATTGCAGAACCAAAGAAGTCTAAACCAACTTTATTCACTGATATTTCAAACATAAGTTCTTTATCAGCTCGTTTCGTAAATCCATCTTCATTTAACGCAGTTCGTATAATACTCTCCGTGAATATATGAGAACCTACGTCTTCTAAATCATTCGTCTTACAAAGTTTGCATTTCGTGTTCATAGGTTTCTTTAGCTCACTGCCAACAACGGTATAAAGCAACAAGTCCCATTATACCCAAATATTAATTTATATAATAACACTCTAAAACGGCAGGGGAAGTTGTGTTTTAGAACCGACCAACAAGGTAGTATTTTTCTTCAATGCAGCATTACGGGAAAGCGTAATTCATAAAAAACAGTTATACTTTATTCTTTTAAACGTGCTACGCCAAAGTTAGTTTCTAACCATTTTGTATTCAACCCTTTTACCAATAACCACAGCGGTAAAATCAATTGAATTAAACCCATTGGTAACAACATATTCATACTAATACCTTCGCCTAAAATAGAAGCCAGTATCTCAATAAACATTAGTAGTACGGCAAGCATACCAAAGCCAGAAAGTACTCTAGGTATCAAATTTGTTCTGTAAAATGTGAAATAGAGAACAAATACAGAAAAGCAAGATGTCAATAAACTCAAATAATGTGTCCACCAATGTTTTTGAAAGTATATGGGAGCC
Organism: Maribacter aquivivus; assembly: GCF_900142175.1. Taxonomy (NCBI): domain Bacteria; kingdom Pseudomonadati; phylum Bacteroidota; class Flavobacteriia; order Flavobacteriales; family Flavobacteriaceae; genus Maribacter; species Maribacter aquivivus. The sequence goes on from NZ_FQZX01000001.1 coordinate 715,983, forward strand.
ATTGACTCAAGCATATTAGCGTTAGCCTCCACAGTAGTCATGTATTCTTTACTTAACTCTAGCATAGCCAAAACACTGGTATTATCTATACTTATTGCAACAAAATCTAGAATACTAAATGCTAAGTATAGCACGGCTAGTGTAATGCTATATTTTTTAAAAACAGGAAATAGCATTGCCGCAATACCAATAGAGAATAGGCCACTTAAACTTCCAAGCAATACGGAGGTAATTAATTTTGGAGCATTTGGCGTAGCATTAATTAAAAAGTCATCTGAAAATAAAATGGGTCCCTGTAGAAATTGATACACAAGAATACCCATGACAAAAATGAGTAGAAATAGTAATCCTATTATCCTACCTACAGTGTTGGTCGATTTCATGATTGTGATTTTTGATTGATTGACAATAGGACGTTTACGCCATGCAATTGTTACAAAAACAGAGAGGAAATAGTTATAAGTCTTAAATACTGAGTATTGAATATACGCAGTGCTATCTATCTACCGGGAAGCTGCATTGTGAGTTTTCTGGCAACCATAGCAGTTGATCATTGGTGAATTGCCCTCTAAAATCTCCAGTAAAGCCTATTACTTTCCCCTGGCAATCATATAAAATAGAGACATAGTTTACCAAAGGATTACAGTTGATATTATAGAAAACATCATCGCCCAAATAACGCGCACTTCGTATATACTCAAATTCTGAAAGTGTGGCAACCCATTCATTTAACCATGGTAATTCTTCTACAGGGTCTTCAACAGAACAAATTAGGTTACTATCATCATCATTGCTACAAGAATATAAAACCATTACCAAAATCATACAACCAATGACCCTAAATAACATACCGATGTTCATAGTTTTACTATTAGAATATACTAGATAGATACGTTACAGATAATTGGTTGCTTCTGCTGTTTATATCTCTATGTTCAATTCATTGGCTACAACTCCTTTTCCGCCAGCCATGAGTCCGGTTATTGTTTCATTTTCTAAACGTAACTGTACTTCAAGCGCACTTGATGATGGCGGACTCATATATTTACCTTGCTGAATTTTAAAATTGGTTTGCTTTTGCTGCAAGACATCAAACAAATAACTAGCTAAAGGACCTGCGGCCATACCCGTTGCTGCTTCTTCTAAAATACCGTAGCGTGGCGCGAACATTCTTGTTGTCGCATCTATTTCATGTGCTGCAGCATCTGTAGTGAATACGTAATATCCTATTAAATCATATGCTTCACTGATATTTTCTATGGCATCAAAATGTGGGGTAATAGCTTCTAGCGTTTTTACATCTTTCACGGGAATCAATAGAAAAGAATTACCGGTATTGACTACTTGAATTGGTGCGTTTGGCAGCAAATCTGCTTTTGTTAATCCTATTGATTTTAGAATTTCGTTTTCATCTTTAGATGGGTCTACATAACTGGGCGCCAATTGCTCCATAAAAGCCAAATCTCCCTGTATTTCTATTTTTCTATTTCCGTCTATGGTCTCTTTTGATGACGAATTACCCTTTAACAACCCCAATTGTTTCAGGTATGAAAAAGCGGCAATGGTGGCATGTCCGCAATGTGCTATTTGCTTTGTTGGCGTATAGAAATCTAATTTAAAATCTGCCGTTTTGGAACGAGATACAAATGCGGTTTCTGAGAGCCCCACTTTTTGGGCTATGGCTAATTTATTTTCATGAGATAAGGCATCGGCATGTAGAACAACACCTGCAGGATTGCCGCCTTGATCATTCTCGGTAAAGGCATTTAATATTTGTACGGTTACTTTTTTTTGATCATCCATCATAACTTATTTAAGGTTTATAACAGATAGACGTGGTACATTATTAAAAGACGTAGCTATTCTTCATTATTATCAAAATCGAGCAATTTACCTGTTTGGTCAGACGCCACATTTGGGCAACTAAGTAACTGTATTTTTAATATGTCCCTAGCTTTTTGAACTCTAGATTTTGTACCCGAATATGATATGTTCAAGTGCTTTGCCAACTCTTTTTGAGAATATTCTTGAAACGTAGTCAATACAATAGCTTCTTTATGCTGGGCAGATAACTGTTCTATTTTCTGGTTGATGCAATTGGTCAATTTTGAATAGTCAAAATCGCCCGACTGTTCTTCTGGCATATCAAAATCAGTTATGGAAACGGTGTTAGAATTTGGCTTGCGAAAATGGTCGATTATGGTATTTCTTGTAATCTGATATACCCAAGAGGTTAACTTAGAAGTATGTTGCAGCTGATGGATCTTGGTCTGTATTTTCAAGAACACCTCTTGATGAATGTCTTTTGCTACCTGCTCGTCTTTGATCTTCCCTAAAATAAAATGATACAATTCTTCATTGAGATCTAGCCAAATGGTATGTATTTCATTTTTCATAACACCTCTTTTTGTTAGAACTCATTTTCATGAGCAATTAATGCCCGCCAAATAGCTATGAAATCTTGTACACTTTCTTTATCTAATTCTGTGTTGACCAATAACAGTTTTCCGACCTTGGTCTTTTCATTGAAAAACATATGGGTGACTACGCTTGGATCACCTCCTGTATGCCCAATTTGCCCTTTTGTAGACATGCCCATAAAAACCCCCATATTGTATTCGTCATTATATTCACTATCACTCCGGTCTTTATGGTTTTCGTCAGTTAACTGAGGTGTAAATAAGACCTTATAGCTTTCTGCGGATAAAATAACACCATTACCTGCATAGCCTTTTATAATTTCAGATAGGTATTTCGCCAAATCGTGGGAGGAAGTAATCAGTCCGCCATCTGGGTAATTCACCAATTTGTAAAATGCCAGTTCGGTATCTTGATCAACATATAATTTTGAATGCATAGAGAAATCTATGGTATCAAAAGACCATCCAGAACTTGTCATTTCTAAGGGGTCAAAAATATGTTTTTGGGTAAATTCTGGAAATGATTCTCCCGTTGCTTGTTCCAGAACCAGTGCCGCCAACCCTGCCCCAATATTAGAATAGTTAAACATACCACCTGGAGAATATTTCGAAAATGTTTTCTTTTTATACCACTTACCATCTTCACTCAAAATGGCTTCAAGATAATCGCCCAAAGACATCATTTCATCTGGACTACGGAAATTGCCGTTTACTTTGGCGTCTCCGTTTTCCGCCTCTTTAAGAACATAACCCTTGCTCTCATATTCTGCCGGGTCTTTTATACCTGAGGTATGACTTGCCAATTGACGAATGGTAATAGGTGTATTTTTAAATTTAGGATGCACAACTTTAAAAGGTAGGTAGTCGTTTATATCATCATCTAAATTTAGCTTACCCAATTCCTGCGCTTTCAACAATGCAACGCCAATAAAGGTTTTGGAAATGGACCCTATATTTTGAAGCGAATTTTCGGTGTATTTTATGTTTGCTTTTTTATCTGCAAATCCGAATCCGTTTTCATACAAGGTGCCTTCTTCATTAACGATGGCTACCGAAAAACCGACTAAAGAGCCATCTGTAGCAATTTTGTTTAACTCATTGGTGAGTTTTTTAGAAATGGAATCATTGGTTTGTGCGTAGGTTGTACCCACAAATAATGTAAACAGAATTAGTTGACTGATTTTTTTTACTATCATGATTGTAAACGATTTGATTGATTGATTGATGAATAACAAGTCCCAATTTAACCATTATAAATCAGATACTTAGTTTAGGGTATCAAACGATATCTTTCATTTCATATAACACGACCAATAGTTTAGAAATAAAAAAGGCTCCCATCTCTGGAAGCCTTATCTAAAACTTATTATTTTTTTAATTTCCTACATAAACTACGTTATCACCAGAGTAATTAGAAAAATATAATAATCCATCTTGATCTATCTGAACTACTAGACCTTCTGAATTAGTTTGGTATACTGGATAATTATCTGGATTAGGTTCTATAGTAACCAATTCTAAATAACCATTTTCTTGTAATTTAAAATGTAATTGATACGCTATACCTTCATACGTTTCATATGAAGTGGCAGTAAACTCTTTGTTGATGGATAAAAACACTTTATCTGTTCTTTCTTCATTATCATTGTTAATATGCTCATAAGATAGAAAAGACCAATTGCCAACTAACCTTCTATTGTCTTTCATGTACACCGCAGAATAAAACTCATTGGTGTTTGCAGTATAAAACTTTATAATATTAGAAGTGTCAACATCTAAATCTGTTACTTGCCAATTACTTAACACTTTATCTTCTGTATAAATATCTACATAGTAACTCTTTTCCTCTAAATTTTCTGAAATTGAAATTTTACCACTAGCATCTATACTGCCAGAAAACACAGCATTTACTTCACTGAAATAATCTTCTTTAGAACCGTATACCGCTACCCTGAAATCTGTATAGTCATAGGCATCTGAGTATTCCTCTACTTGATCTAAGTCTAATTGAATATTTATAAAGTTTAATTGTTCTTCAGAATCATTTTGTGAGCAACTGAATAAACAAATAATAGATAGATATGTGAAAATAATTTTCTTCATTTTAATGATTTTCTTTTGGGGGTTGTATATATATCATCAATAATCTTGTTCTAATAACATTTTAATAATCATGATATTGTATATCTGAAGAAATTCGTGAAATAGCTTTAGGTGGAAGTTATGTGCAGACTAGTGTTTATAAATGGAGTTTTAATTGCGGCGAAGCCCTATTCTTTTTTATACTATGAAATAAAATATTAGATATATGCTTTGAAATTGTATAAAACAAAAAAGGCTCCCATAACTGGAAACCTTTTTACGTGGAGAATACCGGATTCGAACCGGTGACCTCTTGCCTGCCAGGCAAGCGCTCTAGCCAACTGAGCTAATCCCCCTTTATTTTATCTTTCCTTCAATTTAATTAGGAATGATTTTCCCAAATGCTTTCGGAACGCACAAGAAAACTATGCTAATCCCCCGCTTTTCAAGAAGTTCAAAGAAAATACATTTTAGTATGCTAACAAAGTACTACTTAATCTTTCTTTACACTAAGCACCAATACCGGTACAGGGGCATAAAACTCTGATTTTGAAATGGTACTCTTTTCCCATAATTTCTTGAAAAAACCACGTTTTCTTCTAAAAACACACAATAAATCGGGTTGTTTTGCTTGAAAATGCTCTAAAACGCCATGATACGTTGTTGAGTTTTCTGTAAAGGTCAACTGCGAAGAAATGTCCATCAATGCCGTATTTATCTTTAAATCGTCATCTGAATATCCGGGAGTTTTCACCATCAATAAATTTACATTGGCGTTGTGCTTATTCTTCATCTCAATTAATGGATCAAGAATTCTCTTTCTTTTTAGAATACCAGATTTAAAAGCAACCAATATATTTTTAAACGACTTATACGCTGTTCCTTTTGGTACGATCAATGTTGGTATGTTTGTTCTTTTTATAATGGCTCCTGAAGTTTGCCCTAAATAATTCTCTTCTTTAATATCATTACTTCTAGGCGCCAGTATAATTAAATCTATACCAATACCCTTATCAATTTCTTTTAGTCCGTCTTTTAGCTCACCGTTAAAACTTGCTATTTTTATAGAGACGTCTTTTGTATCTACTGTACCGACTATTTCCTTTAATCTTTCCTTTGAATTATCGGCTACCTTTTGTGTTATATTGGCAAGCGTTCCTGTTTTTCCGCTGACATTAAAAACTTCCATTACATATATTTCTGCACCAAAGTCTTGTGCAAAATCTACTGCATATTGTAATGTTTGATTCGCATTTGAGGAGGTCCCGATCGGAACAAGAATATTCATCATGATAAAAAGTGTTGATTATACCTCTAAATTTACAATTTAATTAAATCGCTTTTATGATAGCACCGGCAAAGATATCGCAAATACCCAAAATTCTTAAAATGACAGATGCTTGTAGAATTGCTATGGAAGCCAATGGTATTTACCAATGGACGACCGATTACCCTTCTAAACTGGCATTTGAAAATGACATAGGTCGCAATGAACTTTATGTGCTTCAAATTGATAACGAAATAGTAGGTTGTATTGTTGTTTCTCTTCTTATGGATGAAGAATACACTTCTGTAAACTGGCTAACAGAAAATGTAAACAACTACTATATTCATCGCCTAGCAGTGCACCCTAAATATCAAAGCAAAGGTTTTGCCCAACGTTTAATGGACTTCGGCGAAAGTTTTGCCAGAGAAAACAATGCCGTATCCGTTAGGTTAGATACCTTTAGCCAGAACAAAAGAAATCAGAAATTTTACGAGCAACGTGGTTATACCAAATTAGGAGATATCTTTTTTCCAAAACAAAGTGAACATCCTTTTCATTGCTACGAACTTGTACTATAGAAACTATATTTTTTGAAAACTTCCGTTAACTTCAAATCTATAAATGCTTTAGCTATTCCCGCTACTATTGCCGGTATTGCCGAACCTTTATTGTCCATTACAGATACAGCCATTGTAGGGAACATTCCTGTTGACGGATTAGAGTCTCTTGCCGCAGCAGGTATTGTAGGTTCTTTTCTTTCTATGCTAATCTGGATTCTTGGGCAAACGCGTAGTGCTATATCTTCCATTATTTCACAGTACTTAGGTGCCGGTAAATTAGAAGCCGTTAAAACCCTGCCCGCGCAGGCTATTTACCTCAACATTGCTTTGAGTATTCTGGTTTTGCTATCTACCATTTTTGTTGTTCAAGAAATCTTTGAACTTTTAAATGCTAAAGGAAAAATATTGCAATACTGTATTAGTTACTACTCCATTCGAGTTTGGGGATTTCCATTAACCTTATTCGTTTTCGCGGTGATGGGTATTTTCCGCGGATTACAGAACACCTATTGGCCCATGGTCATTGCTATTACAGGAGCGGTCTTGAACGTTATTCTTGATTTTGCCTTTGTATATGGTATTGAAGGATTCATCCCTGCCATGTATTTAGAAGGTGCCGCCTATGCCAGTTTGTTGGCACAAGCGATAATGGCAATCATGGCATTCTATTTACTTTTAACGAAGACCGATATTAGCCTAAAACTAAAATTACCTGTTCACCAAGAACTTGGTCGTTTGGTAGTCATGAGCTTAAATTTATTTGTTCGTGCCATTGCCTTGAACACTGCGCTTATTCTTGCCGTTAGAGAAGCTACCGCACTTGGTGATAAATACATAGGGGCGCATACCATTGCCATAAACCTATGGCTTTTCTCCGCATTTTTTATAGATGGCTACGGTGCGGCAGGTAATATTATGGGCGGCAGGTTATTAGGGGAACGCAATTATGACGGACTCTGGTTATTGGCTAAAAAGATTACGAAATACGGTCTCATTGTTAGCCTGGTCATTATGGCTTTGGCTACTATTTTCTACAAACCATTGGGTAGCTTATTTTCTAATGAGCCTTTGGTGCTTTCTGCTTTTTACGGCATCTTCTATATTATTATTCTGGGGCTTCCGTTTAATAGCACTGCCTTTGTTTTAGATGGAGTTTTTAAAGGTCTTGGTGAAATGAAATATTTACGAAATACCTTGCTTGTAGCTACTTTTTTAGGCTTTGTGCCCATGCTATTTTTAGGCAAATATCTTCACTGGGGATTAACAGGCATATGGCTTGCTTTCACCGTTTGGATGTTTATTAGAGGTGGTGCATTAGTATGGAAATTCAGAAACAAATTCAAACCTTTATTGCAAAATCCGTAATTTTGTATCAGCTACTTCAAGACAAATCTCGAAGTATGTAATCTCGATTATCGAGTAAAATAAAATGCTATGGTCACTTCAAGAAAAAATGGAAGTTTATATACACGAATAGATGGTAAAGTTGCTCATGTAGAGTTTGGGCATCCTGCTAGTAATTCATTCGTTTCTGAACTTCTAGAACGCTTAACAGACACTATTAATGAGCTTTCTGAAGATGAGGTCGTATCTGTTATCCTATTAAAATCTGAAGGAGAAAAAGCTTTTTGTGCCGGTGCTTCTTTTGATGAGTTACTTGAAGTTTCTAATCTTGAAGAAGGTAAAGCATTTTTTAGCGGTTTTGCCCATGTCATTAATGCCATGCGTACGTGTAAAAAGGTAATTGTAGGTCGTGTACATGGTAAAACTGTTGGTGGTGGCGTAGGTCTTGCCGCTGCTTGTGATTATGTGTATTCTAATGTAAATGCATCAATTAAACTATCAGAACTTAGTATTGGTATTGCTCCTTTAGTAATTGCCCCTGCTGTAGCTCGTAAAATAGGTACTGCCGCTATGGGCGAAATGTCTTTAGCACCTACCGAATGGAAAAGCGCATATTGGGCTCAAGAAAAAGGCTTGTTCAATAAAGTGTACGACTCTGCACAAGAAATGGACAAGGAACTTGATTTCTTCATTCACAAATTGGCCAGCTATAATGCTGATGCTTTAACTGAATGGAAGAAAGTTTTATGGGAAGGTACCGACCATTGGGATACCTTATTGACAGAACGCGCAGCGATCACCGGAAAATTAGCCCTTTCTGATTTTACTAGAAACGCTCTGTCAAAATTTAAAAAATAAACAATAACTGAAACAGCCTTTCGTTCTGTTTCTAAATAATTAGTATGGATTTCTTTCAATTTTTAAACGGTAACCTAGTATTTCCAGTTCTTGCACTATCTGTTTTGATCATTTATTTCGTAAACAAAATGCGCGCAAAGAAGAAATACAAGAGGTAATTCAACACCCTACGCAACTAATCGGTATTCGAGCATCTTGTAAAAAACCAGTTTTATGTTCGCAAAAATCACATTAGTTTTTCTATCTATATTTCTTGTTGCCTGTAACGACAAAGACGATTCTATTGAACAACAAGATTGTTCTACGGCTATATGCACCCTAAATTTTGTTACCATTACGGTCAGTGTAATAGACGCATCGGGCGAAGCTATTGCATTAGATAGTTATGAGGTCATAGATACTGAAACAGGTAAAAACATAGCTGAAGATTTTAACGGCGAAGAATATCAATACCTTAAAGAGCAAGGTTTCTACCCTATTCTTAGTGATGCCAATCGTATTCAATACCAAAATACTACGGCAACACTTACTTTCAAAGGCTTTATTGCTGCTGAAGAGGTCATCACTGAAGATTATGAAGTTGGTGCAGACTGTTGCCACGTTAGCTTAATCACTGGAAATACCGAGATTGTTTTAGAATGATTTCTCTATATAAATCCTTTTAAAGATTCCCTACCTTTGCCATATAATTATAGGCTATGAGCAATATTCGTATTACCAAACAATTCAATTTTGAAACGGGACATGCACTTTACGGTTATGACGGTAAATGTAGAAATGTGCACGGTCATAGCTATAAATTATCCGTAACCGTTATTGGCAGACCTATTACAGACACCAGCCACGTAAAATTAGGAATGGTGATAGATTTTGGTGATCTAAAGAAAATAGTCAAAGAAGATATCGTTGATATTTTTGATCATTCTACGGTATTCAATAAAAACACACCTCATGTTGAACTTGCCAAAGAATTAACTGATAGAGGACACAGTGTTATTTTGGCAGATTACCAACCTACTAGTGAGAATATGGTAATCGATTTTGCAGCGAAAATTAAATCTCGCCTTCCAGAGAACATTTCATTATTCTCTTTAAAACTGCAAGAAACAGATACTTCTTTTGCAGAATGGTATGCTAGTGATAATTAAGTTCAACAAAACTTAACCTTTTACTTTCTTTACAAGCTTATAAATTGTTTTATTTTTAGGGTAATTCCTTAATATATAACAACATGACCAAGCATCATATTTACTGGTGGAATCTTGAAAACCTGTTCGATGTAGAAAATTCTCCCAGACGAAGTGAATTTTTAAACAACCACTTGGGTAAGGAACTCGACGGATGGAGTGCTGCTATTCTAGACCAAAAAATAGCCAATCTAACAGCTGTTATTTCAAAATTCAATAACGGTGAAGGTCCAGATATATTGGGTGTTTGTGAGGTAGAAAACGAGTATGTTATTGAGCTACTTATAGATGCCATGAGTGCTGCCTTAAATAAGAACTACGGTTTTGTAATTTCTGAAGGTGATGATAAAAGAGGTATTGACACTGCCCTTATTTATGATAAAACCAAATACGGACCAGAACAGCAAACGTTTAGTCTACGTATTATAAAAAAAAATACGACCAGAGATTTGTTTCAAGTTCATATCAATACTGCCAATGGCAATAAGCTGGTATGTGTACTTAACCATTGGCCATCTAGATCTGGTGGTGAACTCGAAAGCGAGCCATTTAGAATTATGGTTGCCGAAAATTTATCATATTGGATAGAGAGAATTTACGAAGAGCAAGGCGATGATGCCAATATTATATTAATGGGCGATTTTAATGATAACCCATATAACAAGAGTATTACAGCATATTTAAAGGCTATTAATAACAAAGCCTTGGTGAAAAGTAATAGAGTGCGCCTAAAGTACTTCTATAATGTAATGCATAGATTTTTAGATGCTCAAATAGGCACATTCGTATTCGGTAATGAATACAACATGCTTGATCAGTTTATGATTTCTAAAAGTATTTTATCAGAGAAATCAGAATTACCTTTTAAATTAAGTACTGCAGAAATCATTGCCTACCCTGAGCTCACTTCTGGATCTTACCAAAAACCGGTAAAGTTTGGTAGACCAAATTCATCTACATTTAACGAAAAAGGATTTAGTGATCACCTACCAATAAAAATGGTATTGAACGAGAAAGATACTGCCGTTTAATTTAGAATAGCATTCTCTTATTTTGATGTGTGTATTCCCTAGGTACGCAAAACAGTTATTATATTTACATCCTGATGACGAATATTGAACTTCCTGCAGGAAAAAAAGTATATTTTGCTAGTGATAACCACCTAGGTGCACCTACTATGGAAGAAAGTAGGTTGAGAGAATTGAAGTTTATTCGCTGGCTAGATACGATCAAGTCTGATGCCGGAGTGATTTTCTTAATGGGCGATTTGTTCGATTTTTGGTTTGAATACACCACCGTTATCCCAAAAGGATTTACTAGAACACTTGGGAAACTTGCAGAACTTTCTGATGCCGGCATTCAAATACAGTACTTTGTAGGTAACCACGATCTTTGGATGAATGGTTACTTTGAAGAAGAATTAAATATACCTGTATACCACAAACCTCAGCAGTATTCTATAAACGGAGCTTCCTTCTTTGTTGGGCATGGTGACGGACTAGGACCGGACGATAAGGGCTTTAAAAGAATGAAGAAGGTATTTACCAACCCTCTAGCCAAATGGTTCTTTAAATGGCTTCACCCAGATATTGGTGTTCGTTTAGCAAAACACCTTTCTGTAAGCAATAAATTAATCAGTGGTGATGATGATGCCAAGTTCTTAGGTGAAGACAAAGAATGGCTGGTGCTATATGCCAAACGAAAGTTAGAAACTCAACATTATGACCATTTCATTTTTGGTCATAGACATCTTCCTTTAGAAATAGAATTGAAAGAAAATTCAAAATATACCAATCTTGGAGATTGGATCAATTACTACACCTATGCAGAGTTTGACGGCAAGCAACTTTCATTGAAAGAATTCAGCTAAATTTCAGCAAAAACATCGACAAAATACACAAATTTAATTGTAATCCTTTTCTTACAACATAAATTAAGCAGTTCACAACAATAGTTTTATAAAACTAGTTCTTCGTTATATCTTTACAGTGTTATTAAGTTTAAGTGTTGAACCCAAATCTTCGCATTACCTACAAGTTTCCCTAGCTTAAAACCCAAATTTTAAGTGTACCTATTTTAAAGAATAGCCCCTATTTTAGGGGCTTTTTCGTTGTTTTAATTTTTTTTCTTAAATGATAATTATTCAAGTTTAAAAAAATCTTATGCATTTTTAAAAAGGGATATGGTATACAATCACACTTCAGAAAAACAAATAATTTACATTTTTTATATGATGTCTTTTTTTTACAAAATCAGACTAATTAAAGTTAAAAATACTATCAAACAACATGTAATCCTTTTCCTACATGTTAAAAATGACACTTCACAACAAAAGTTAGTGTAAACTACCAATTGATGATACCTTTACATTGTTGTTAAGATTAAGTGTTGATTCCCAAATCTACAGTTACCTAAAAGTTCCCCCGCTTAATGACCCAAACATTAAGCATCACCTACAATAAAAAAAGCCCCTAATTAGGGGCTTTTTTTATGATATGAATCTAAGTTCTTTAACTCTCATGGTCTTCTACATCTTTCTGCAAATCTAGCTTTCTAAACTTAGGCGAAACGATGGCAGTAAGTCCGACCGTTAATAAAGTCATGGTACCACCAAAAACAACAGCTGTTACCGTTCCCATTAATTTAGCAGTGAGTCCGCTCTCGAAAGCTCCAAGCTCATTAGATGATCCTACAAACATAGAATTTACAGAGGCTACACGCCCACGCATATTATCAGGTGTCTTTAATTGCAATATCGTTTGTCTTATAATCATGGACACCCCGTCTACTGCACCACTTAAAAATAATGCTATAACCGATAACCAGAAATAGGTAGATAGACCAAATACAATCATACATACTCCAAAGCCAAATACGGCGAATAATAATTTCTTACCTGCATTTTTATGTAACGGAAACCTAGTAGACCCCAACATTGTTATGGCTGCCCCAACAGCAGGTGCCGCTCTTAACACACCAAAACCTTCTGAACCTACGTTTAGAATATCTTGTGCAAAAATAGGTAACAGTGCTACGGCTCCACCAAAGAGTACGGCAATCATATCTAAGGTCAACGCACCTAATACTGCTCTTGTTTTAAACACAAAGTTTAACCCTTCTTTTAAACTCTGAAAGACCGGCTCCCCAATTTTAGGATTTAGTATTGGTTTCTTTGAAATATTAAATAATGCCGTCAATGCAAGCAACGAAAAGCCAAAAATGACGCACATAGACCAATGCACTCCTATAAGACTAATAGAAAACCCTGCTAATGCCGGACCAAGAACTGATGCCATTTGCCACGTAGTACTGCTCCAAGTTGCAGCATTGGGGTATATTTTTTTGGGAACGATCAAAGCGATAAGAGAAAAAATAGTTGGTCCTAAAAATGCTCTTACCAATCCACCAAAAAATACGAGGGTATAGATACCGTATAGAATTACTTTGGTTTCATAAGTCTCTAAAACCGAAGGTAGGCTCAACATAAACAAACCGAAGCTAATTACAGAAAAGCCACAAATACATTTTATTAAAAGGTTCCGTTTTTCTTTTTGATCCACAATGTGTCCGGCAAAAAGTGCCATACTCACTGCGGGTATTACTTCCATTAAACCAATTATACCTAATGATAATGGGTCTTTTGTCATGGAATACACTTGCCACTCTATGACAATGAACTGCATTGACCAAGCAAAAACCATGGCAAAACGAACTAGAAGAAAAATATTGAATTCTTTAAATCTTAAAGCAGCATAGGGATCATTAACGCTCATAGTGTAATCGCTAAATAGATTCCAAATATATTTAATAAAATACAGTGCATATGGCGATTCACTAACTAATTACTTAATAGAATGAATATGTTATTTATTGAATACTAATCAATTCCTAATTCACCAAAAAAGGAATCTAATTCAAGCTTGAATAATGTACCATTTATTAAATCTCTTACCTCAATAGCTTCTTGATAACTTACGGCAAAAGTTACTTGGTGAGCGGGAGTATTCAATAATAATGACCTACAAGTCTCTTTAGTTTTACAATCACCACAGAGATTTCCCTTTCCGTTTTCTATAGTATCTTTTATGCAAGTGGAAAAATAACGTAATTCGCTTTGGGTAAGCAATAGTCCAATATCCCTAAAAATCACTTGTACTTTATTAGATTGGGTGGGTTTCTCTTTTTTCCATTGAAAGGCTATTCCAAAGTCATTCTGGTAAATAGGATGTATATCGTTCATAAGAATCTACATATTTAATATAAATATATGAATCTTATTTAGAATAATTATAAATAGTATTGTTAAATGGTGATTTCTATTTGATTTCCTTCTGGGTCTAGAATGACACTTTCATAGTATCCATCGCCTGTAGTTCTTGGCTCACCGGTTATTTTGTATCCATCTTTTCTTAGCTTTTCAGTTAACATATCTACCTGTTCTTTTGAACCTACTGACATGGCAAAATGTATAAATCCGATATTTACAGCCTTATCAGTAGATGCATGAATAGATGGTTTATGCATGATCTCTAACCTTGCCCCATCAGTAAAACTTAAAAAGTAAGATGTAAACTGTTTAGCCGTATTATGATACTTTTCTCCTGCTAGCGCATTAAAATACGTTTCATAAAATGCACGCATTGCTTCTAAATCAGTCACCCAAATAGCAATATGCTCTATTCTCATTTAATGTCCCTTAATTTTAATTGTAAACTAACATTGCCCTGCCATTCATTTTCATCAATAGAAAAAACAGCGCTAAAAGGTTTTCTGCCAGTTACCAATGAAAGTTTATCACCCATATTAAAACCAATACCGTCAATTCTATGACTGCCTTGCTGTACCACCGAAACTTTTAAATGTGCTTCTTCTTTCCCAACACCTTTTGCATAACCGGCATCTTTTAAATCTTCGGCCATAAATACCGGTGACATATTACCTGGACCAAAAGGAGCAAATTGTTTTAAAATCCGCATTAATTTTGCATTAATATCTTTTAACTCAATTACGGTATCAATACTAATTTCAGGTATCAACATTTGTGGGTCGATACTCTCTTTCACCACTTTCTCAAATTGATGTTTGAAGTTGTTATACTGTTCTTCTAACATCGTTAATCCTGCCGCATATTTGTGTCCGCCAAACTGTTCTATATAGTCTGCACAACCTTCTAAAGCATTGTACACATCAAAACCTCTAACCGATCTTGCCGATGCTGCCAACTTATCGCCGCTTTTGGTAAAAACGAGTGTTGGTCTATAGTAGGTTTCGGTTAATCTAGATGCTACTATACCAATAACCCCTTTATGCCAAGTATCTTTATAAACGACAGAAGTAAACCCTTCTTCTTCTTGATTTTCTTGAATTTGCCCAAGTGCTTCTATCGTAATTTCCTGATCCAAGCCCCTTCTATCTGTATTGAATATTTCAATTTCGGCAGCGTATTTTATGGCTTGGTCAATATTGGTCTCGGTCAATAGATTTACCGCATACTGACCATGTTTCATTCTACCGGCAGCATTAATTCTAGGCGCAATAATGAACACTACATCTGTAATCGTAAGTTCTGTTTTATTGATTTGATTAATAATAGCTTTAAATCCGGCTCTAGGCTGCTGATTAATAACCTGTAAGCCATAAAAAGCCAATATTCGATTCTCTCCTGTTATCGGTACAATATCTGCCCCAATCGCAGTTGCCACTAAATCAAGGTAATAGATAACATCGTCAATAGTTTCTCCTCTTTGAGATCCTAATGCCTGAATTAACTTAAAACCTACACCGCAACCACATAATTCATCATAAGGATATGAACAATCTTCTCTTTTTGGATCTAAAACTGCTACTGCACTTGGTAATATTGTACCAGGTCTATGATGGTCACAGATAATGAAATCAATTCCTTTTTCTTTTGCGTAGGCTACTTTGTCAATTGCCTTCACTCCACAATCCAACGCAACAATTAAGGTGAATCCGTTATCCTCTGCAAAGTCAATTCCTTTATATGATACTCCGTATCCCTCATCATACCGATCCGGAATATACGTTGCCACATTAGGATAGTAACTTAATAGGTACGACGACATTAAAGCAACAGCGGTTGTACCATCTACATCATAATCGCCATATACCAAGATATTCTCTCCGTTGGCAATGGCTTCTTCAATTCTGTTTACTGCAATATCCATGTCCTTCATTAGAAAAGGATCATGTAAATCTTCTAACTGCGGACGAAAGAAATCTTTCGCCTCTTCATACGTAGAAATTCCTCTTTGCAACAATAGCTGCGCCACCAAATCATCGACCTTTAACGCACTCGCTAAAGTATCAATATCTTCTTGTTTCGGTTTTGGTTTAATTGTCCAGCGCATTTTTTCAAATTAAAGTTCAAGTTCAAAAATCAAGTTCAAGTTCAAGTTCAAGTTCAAGTTCAAAAATGCTCAAATAGAATCTTTAAACCTCCTTTAAAATTTGAATTTCGGTTACTTTTTATTTTTAATGATTGTTGCTATAATTCTTATTAATTGTTCTAATTCGTCTAATATTTCAAATCTTTTAGCTGCATTTCCATATTCTACTTTAGTCAAAATCTTAAGATTGACCCTAGACTCCTTCAATTCTTTTAAAGATATAGAAGCTTTATTGATATAATCCTTAACCGTATTTGTTCCTTGCGCTTCACCAAAATTAAGCGCAGAACTCCCTGCTGACCTTAATAGTTGATTACCATAATACTGACCGGTCATATCAGACGGCAAGTCCTTACAAAAAAGTACAATATTGGCAGCAAAATCAACCAATCTATCTTCAAGGTCAAACTTTTTATCTGGCATCATTTTTATTTGAACTTGAACTTGTTACTTGCGATTGAACTTGTAAATTTATTTCTTATGAAAAACAGTCTTAATCTCTAGTTCAGCGAATTGTCTGAACATTTCCATTACTCCACAATATTTTTCAATAGATAAATCTACCGCTCTTTGTAGTTTTTTCTCGTTTAGGTTTTCACCATGAAAATGATATTCTATAACTACTTTATCATAAAACTTAGGATGCTCATCTGTTAGGTTTGCGATTGTTTCAATGTTGAACTCATCTACCTCTAACTTCATCTTCTTAAACATTGCCGCTACATCTAAGCCAGAACAACCTGCCAATGAAGATAACATTAATGCTTTAGGTCTATAACCACTACCATCACCACCGTCTTCTTTGGCGATATCCATTCTCAATGAATGCCCAGATGGGTTATTACTTTCAAAGGACATGTTACCCAGCCACTTTGTGCTAATATGATTTGTTGTACTCATAATTTTATGTTTTTTGTAGGCTACAAAAATACAACAATATAGGCTGGGATGTTGTTTGGTAGATGGATGAAAAGAGCTAATGATTTAGGTGTTGGCTGTTGGCTGTTGGCTGTTGGCTGTTGGCTGTTGGCTGTTGGCTGTTGGCTGTTGGCAAAATAAAAATCTGTCTTTGGAAGTGCAAGACAAACTGTTTATTTCAAAATATCAGCAACCAACTCCTTCAACTCCCCAACAACATCTTCCTCGAACCAAGGGTTCTTACTACGCCAAAAGCGATTTACTGGTGATGGATGCGGTAAAAGAAAATACTTTGGCAAGTATTCTTTATAATGCAATACATTTTCGGTCAGGTTCTTTTTGGACTGCTTCCCTAAATATTGATCTTGAGAATATTTACCGATTAAAAGAATCAATTTTACATTAGAAAACTGTTCCCAAACACGTGAATGCCACAAGGGAGCACATTCCTTTCTTGGTGGCAAATCGCCCGTTTTTCCTTTACCAGGATAACAGAAACCCATGGGCAATACAGCAAAATTATCGGGATTATAGAATACCTCTTCGCTTACACCTAGCCATTCCCTTAATTTTCCTCCGCTTGGGTCGTCCCAAGCTTTATTTTCTACATGTGCCTTTCTACCTGGTGCCTGACTTACTAATATAATTTTAGAATTAATAGTACCTGCAACAATAGGTCTTGGTTCTAAAGGCAAATGTGCCTTACAAACCTCGCATCCTCTTATTTCAGATAATAAACCTTCCATCTTATTTATTTATGGTCATAACAGCCCCAATTATTGTAGACGGAAATAATTCGTACTAATTTGACAAGCCAAGGTTCGCCCCTTAAATCAATTGTAATGCCTCACCATCAAAGCTTAAACCTTCGAAACCAGTTTTTATAAAGTTTCTAATATTTTGGTGAGAGCTACCTTTAAGGTCAAGAAGTACTTCGTCAAAATAATACTGACCAAAACAAGCTAGAGTTTCTTCTTTATTAAGTCCTTCTTTAATAGCAAAAGAAAATAATTTGCACGAACCGGAATTCTGACCAACCTCGTTACTTACATTACCGTTAGTATATGCCGTTGGTGTAAAACTGTACTTAGAATCTATTACCGCCATAGTGTCTGAAAAGGAAATATCCTTTGGACTAGCAGCTAATTTTATCTTGAATTCTTGTATTGTCATAATGTTTATTTATTCCCCCCAACTACAATTACTATTTCTCCTTTTGGTGGTTTTTCTGTGTAATGCTTCAGTACTTCTTCTGCAGTACCTCTAATTGTTTCTTCATAAAGTTTTGTCAACTCCCTTGAAACGGAAACAGGTCTTTCTGCTCCGAAGTATTCTACAAAATGAGCTAAGGTCTTCAATAATTTATGCGGAGATTCATAAAATATAATGGTACGTGGTTCCTCTGCCAATAGTTTTAAACGGGTTTGTCGCCCTTTCTTAACCGGTAAAAATCCCTCAAAAACAAACTTATCATTTGGCAAACCACTATTGACCAAAGCTGGTACAAAAGCCGTTGCACCTGGTAAACATTCTACCTCAATACCTGCTTCAACACAGGCACGTGTCAATAAAAATCCAGGATCAGAAATTGCCGGCGTACCTGCATCTGAAATCAAAGCAATGTTCTCACCCCCCTTTAATTTGCCCACCAAATAGTCTACCATATTATGCTCGTTGTGCATATGATGGCTTTTCATCTGGGTGCCAATCTCAAAATGATGCAATAATTTGCCGCTGGTACGTGTGTCTTCCGCCAGAATTAAATCTACTTCTTTAAGAATACGAATTGCCCTTAAGGTCATATCCTCTAAATTTCCGATCGGTGTAGGTACTAAATAAAGCTTTCCCATGTATTTAAAGTAAAAAACCTCAAGGCATGACCACGAGGCATTGAATTGAAAATTTAAATTAGATTTCGACGCAAACGCAAGAGCATTTAAATCTCTATTATCGAGCAAAAAACCCAACACCGTTGCTGGGTTGCTGATACATAAATGATATTAATTAAGAGAATCTACGAGATACCAATTCAATAAATCGCTCTTCATATGATTCTTTACCTGCCCAATTATTATAGTCTGGTTTTACCATATTTTTTATAAAAGATATCGAACGCTCTTCTGTATCAATAGTATTTAACTGAGATAGCACACGGTTATAATCTTCCATGTTATCATTGAACAAATGTTTTACAAATGCCAAGCGATCATTCAAATCTACTTTTACATTACTTTTTGCCAAACGGTCATTTAATGATTTTGGTGCGGCATCCTTTTGCTTTAAGTCTTCTTTAGATGGTGTAAAAAGCTCCATGTCATTTTTCATTAGATTAGGCTTAGACATAAATTCTGCCAACACATCTTCTAATTGATCATTATCGGGCATTTCAGAAATAAATCCTTTAATGGTTTCCATGCCTGGATGCTTAACAATATCCTCATCATGTGGATTACTCTCTGGCACTCCTGTATTTCCCTTTAATACCGCATTTGCCATTTCTTCAAATTTTGCCGCAATAGCATTTTTAGAAACATCAACTTCCATATCATTGAGTTCTACCTCAATAAACTTAAGCACAGCAAGTTTCTCATATAGGTTTTTAGAAACCTCATACAAATTTGTTACATCATCTAAATTATCAGCAGTCAAAATTTCTGTAGATAACTTTCTCAATTCCAGTTTCAACTTATTTTTCATCTCACAAATTTTACGGTAAAGACTTAAATAGTGGGTTTTTTAAATACCTTTATCATCTTTAAAGAATAAACGAAAAACCCATTATTTTCGTCTAAAATTACAAAATGTTTCTTGAAAACACAGTTAATCATAAAGAACAATTCGGCTGGATAGAAGTCATTGCCGGGTCGATGTTTTCTGGAAAGACAGAAGAATTGATTCGTAGACTTAAAAGAGCGCAGTTTGCCAAATTAAAGGTTGAAATCTTTAAACCTATGGTAGATACCCGTTATGATGATGAAATGGTGGTATCGCACGATGCCAACGAAATTCGTTCTACGCCAGTACCCGCAGCTGCAAATATTCGTATTCTAGCAGATACTTGCGACGTTATTGGTATAGATGAAGCCCAATTTTTTGATGATGAAATAGTCACTGTTTGCAATGACCTAGCAAATAAAGGTGTTAGAGTTATTGTTGCCGGACTAGACATGGACTTTAAAGGTAAACCCTTCGGGCCTATGCCTGCTTTAATGGCTACCGCAGAATATGTTACCAAAGTACATGCCATTTGCACACGTACGGGCAACTTGGCAAATTATAGTTTTAGAAAATCTAACAACGATAAATTGGTCATGTTGGGCGAAGTAAATGAATATGAACCTTTAAGTAGAGGCGCATATTACAAAGCTATGCTTAAAGAAAAGGTGAAAACGATGGATGTAAAATCTGAGGAAATAGATACCATCAAAAAGAATGAAAATGGCTAAGGCAGAGGAAACCGTTTTAGAAATTGACCTAAAAGCACTTGGTCATAACTACACTTTTTTACGCTCTAAAATAAAGCCTGAAACCAAATTTATGGCGGTAGTAAAAGCTTATGCTTATGGCAGTGATTCTGTTGCTATTGCCACATACCTTCAAAATTTAGGTGTTGATTATTTTGCCGTTGCTTATGTAAATGAAGGCATAACGCTTAGAGAAGGTGGTATTACCGCTCCTATTTTAGTGCTTCACCCACAGAAAACTCATTTTAAAACGCTCATTGAAAACAATCTTGAGCCCAGCATATATTCTAAAGCTATTCTATCTGATTTTATAGCAACTGCCGAAGAAACGGGTAAGACAGATTACCCAATTCACTTAAAATTTAATACGGGACTCAATAGATTAGGTTTTTCTACGGAAGACTTACCTGAAATCTCAACGCTTATTGAGCAACAAAAAGCAGTTCAGGTAATTGCGTTGTTGTCACACTTAGCAGCTACTGAAGATGCTAACGAAACCGACTTTACCAACCTTCAATTAGAACGGTTTGATGCTATTTGCCAACAGGCAGATGCACTTTTTAAAACCAAGACTTTAAAGCATGTGCTCAATACCTCGGGTATTATCAATTATGGAGATGCACAATATGATATGGTAAGAAGTGGAATCGGACTTTATGGTTATGGTAACGAACCACATGTAGATGCAGCGTTAAAACCAGTAATGACCTTAAAAACGATTATTTCTCAAAAACATACGATACCTAAAGGTGAATCTGTTGGCTATAATCGTAAATACAAATCTGACCACAAAACCATAACAGCTACATTGCCTTTGGGTCATGCAGATGGTATAGGTAGAGAATATGGCCATGGAAAAACATATGTAAGTATACATGGAAAACTAGCCCCAATTATTGGAAATGTTTGTATGGATATGATAATGGTAGACGTCACCAACATTGAATGTGAAGAAGGGGATGAAGTAGAGATTTTTGGAAAAAACCTGTCCGCAAACGAATTTGCGGAAACTGCCCAAACCATCACTTATGAAATACTTACGGGACTTTCTCAACGCATTAAGCGAATTATTAAAAATTGATTCGTTAACATTTCATTAAGGAATCGATTTTTTTAGTAAATTGCGTTACTTTTTAAAATTAACCATTAATATAAATTAAGTAAACATGTTAAAAGAATTCAAGAATTTTATTTTGACGGGTAACGTCATCGATTTTGCTGTAGCAGTTATTTTAGCTGGAGCAGTAGGGTTAGTAGTAAACGGATTTGTTGCTGATATCATCATGCCAATCGTAGGTCACTTCGCAGGTGGAGTTGATTTTGCAGATTTGAAATTAGTTTTAGATGAAGCTGTTGTTGGTGCAGATGGCGCAATTGCCAAGCCAGAAAATGCTATCCGTTGGGGTGCATGGATCAACACTATTGTTAACTTATTAATCGTTGGATTTGTAATGTTCATAATCGTTAAAGCTTACAACAAAACTAAAACTCCTCCAGCTCCAGCTGCACCAGCAGGACCAACTGCAGAAGAGTTATTAGCAGAAATTAGAGATTCTTTAAAGAAGTAATCCTAAATAATACTCCCTATTATAGGGTACCGTTGCACTGCAACTTACATTAATAAAAACCGTCAACTTTGTTACGCTAACATTGTTGACGGTTCTTTTTTTTTGCACACTTTCCAAAATTACCTCCAAATAAACAATTGTTATAATTTAAACAATTTGTTATATTTTGATTATTCTTTTCTTTTTTACTTGTGCAAGTACTAGTAATACCTATTTTTGCCGCTTAATATAATTGTTTTACAAATGAAAGTAGCTGTAATTGGTGCCACAGGCATGGTTGGCGAAGTAATGTTGAAAGTATTGGCTGAACGTAATTTTCCTTTAACGGAATTATTATTAGTTGCCTCTGAACGTTCTGTAGGTAAAAAGATGACCTTTAAAGGTAAAGAGCATACGGTTATAGGTTTAGCAGATGCTGTAGCCGCAAGACCAAATATTGCCATATTCTCTGCAGGTGGTGACACCTCTCTAGAATGGGCTCCAAAATTTGCTGAAGTAGGTACAACGGTAGTAGATAATTCTTCTGCTTGGAGAATGGATCCGACCAAAAAATTGGTTGTTCCTGAAATCAATGCTCATGAGCTTACGGCCGAAGATAAAATTATAGCAAACCCAAATTGCTCTACTATTCAGTTAGTAATGGCATTATACCCATTACACAAAAAATATAAGATGAAGCGTGTTGTTGTTTCTACCTATCAGTCGGTTTCTGGTACTGGGGTAAAAGCAGTTAAGCAACTAGAAAATGAAATTGCAGGTGTACAAGGCGAAATGGCATATCCTTACCCAATTGGTAGAAATGCATTGCCACATTGCGATGTTTTCATGGAAAACGGATACACTAAAGAAGAAATGAAATTGGCGCGTGAACCTCAAAAAATACTTGATGATCGTACATTTTCAATTAGCGCAACAGCAGTTAGAATTCCTACAGCTGGCGGACATTCAGAATCTGTAAACGTAGAGTTCGAAAATGACTTTGAGCTTAACGAAGTCCGTCGTTTGCTAAATGAAATGCCTGGTGTTACCGTTCAAGATAATCCTGATACAAATACCTACCCAATGCCAATATATGCCCATGATAAAGATGAAGTTTTTGTTGGTCGTATACGTAGAGATGAAACACAAAGAAATACATTGAATATGTGGATCGTTGCAGATAACCTTAGAAAAGGTGCAGCAACAAACGCTGTTCAAATTTCAGAATACCTTGTAGAAAAAGGCTTAGTTTAATTTATACCCTTTACAACGTTAAAACCTTCAAAACTTAGCTGTTTTGAAGGTTTTTTTATGGTATTTTAGTGCAAACTGAACTACTCATGAAAAAAATAATACCTGCGCTACTTGTCCTTGCGCTCATTTCTTCCTGTAAAAACGAACCAAAACCTGAACCCATTATTGTGAAATATCCTGTTACCGCAAAAGTTGATACTGTAGATACTTATTTTGGCACTGAAGTTAAAGACCCTTATCGTTGGTTAGAAGATGATAGAAGCCCCGAAACCGAAGCCTGGGTAAAAGAACAGAACAAAACTACATTCGGTTATTTAGAACATATTCCATTTAGAACCGACTTAAAAAATCGATTAGAAAAATTGTGGAATTATGAAAAACTTGGCTCCCCATTCAAAAAGGGAGATTATACCTATTTCTATAAAAACGATGGGTTACAGAACCAATATGTTGTCTATAGAACTAAAGGTGATGCCGCCGCTGAGGTATTTTTAGACCCAAACACATTTTCTGAAGATGGCACAACTTCTCTAGCAGGTTTAAGCTTTACCAAAGATGGCTCACTAGCAGCCTACCTTATTTCTGAAGGTGGTAGTGATTGGCGAAAGGCTATAATACTGAATGCGGAAACCAAAGAGGTCGTAGAGGATACCTTGATCGATATTAAATTCAGCGGGCTCTCTTGGAAAGGTAAAGAAGGTTTTTACTATTCTAGTTATGACAAACCAAAAGGTAGTGAGCTATCGGCTAAAACCGATCAGCACAAAGTCTACTATCATAAATTGGGTACTTCTCAAAAAGATGATAAACTCATATTTGGTGGTACACCATCTGAAAAGCATAGGTATATTGGTGCTTATGTTACTGAAGATAATAAGTACTTATTAATTAGTGCCTCTGTTTCCACTTCTGGTAATAAACTATTTATAAAAGATTTAGAAGACCCTAACGGTTTACTTATTCCTTTGGTCGAAGATACTGACTCTGACAACTATGTAATTGACAATGTCGGCTCTAAACTTTACATAGAAACGAACAGAAATGCACCGAACAAGAAAATAGTTACAGTCGATGCCAAAAACCCTGAAGCTAAAAATTGGGTTGATTTTATCCCTGAAACGGAAAATGTTCTAAGTGCTGATTTTGGTGGTGGATACTTCTTTGCAGATTATATGGTAGATGCTGTCTCTAAGATTTTTCAGTACGATTATAATGGCAAACTTATACGTGAAGTTAACTTACCTGGTTTAGGTACTGCTAGTGGTTTTGGTGGCGAAAAAGAAGATAAAGAATTTTACTTCTCTTTTACAAATTACAACACACCGGGTTCTACATATAAATACGATGTTGAATTGGGCACTTATGAATTATATTGGAAACCAGAGATAGATTTTAATCCGGCAGACTATACTTCTGAACAAGTATTTTATGCGTCAAAAGATGGTACCAAAATACCTATGATCATCACGTATAAAAAGGGAACGGAATTAAACGGTAAAAACCCAACTATTCTTTACGCCTATGGCGGATTCAATGTAAGTTTAACCC
The DNA here is from genome assembly GCF_900142175.1 of Maribacter aquivivus. Classification (NCBI taxonomy): domain Bacteria; kingdom Pseudomonadati; phylum Bacteroidota; class Flavobacteriia; order Flavobacteriales; family Flavobacteriaceae; genus Maribacter; species Maribacter aquivivus. Next base: position 740,842 of record NZ_FQZX01000001.1, read on the forward strand.
CGTCTTTCAGCATCGGTAATGCCGTTTGGATGGAACAAGGCGGAATATATGCTGTTCCCAATCTGCGTGGTGGTGGTGAATATGGAAAAAAATGGCATGATGCGGGTATAAAAACTAAAAAGCAAAATGTATTCGATGACTTTATTGCTGCTGCAGAATACTTAGTAGAAAATAAATATACTTCAAAAGAATATTTAGCTATTCGCGGAGGTTCTAATGGCGGATTGCTAGTTGGCGCCACAATGACCCAAAGACCAGATTTAATGCAAGTAGCATTGCCTGCAGTTGGGGTTATGGATATGTTGCGCTATCATACATTTACGGCTGGCGCAGGATGGGCTTATGATTACGGTACTGCAGAGGACAATGACGAAATGTTTCAGTATTTAAAAGGATATTCTCCTGTACAGAATGTAAAAACAGGTACAGCTTACCCAGCTACTTTGGTTACAACAGGTGACCATGACGACAGAGTAGTACCCGCCCATAGTTTTAAATTTGCGGCAGAGCTTCAAGAAAAACAAGAAGGTACAAACCCAACTTTAATACGAATTGAAACAAATGCCGGTCATGGCGCAGGTACGCCTGTAAGCAAAACCATAGAGCAATATGCAGATATTTTTGGCTTTACACTTTACAATATGGGCTACACCGAGCTACCTAATAAAAGTGTTTTGAAAGATTTTAAGGAGTAATTACCTTTTGAAATCAATAAATTATTGAAAAATCCGTTTCAAATTGGAACGGATTTTTCAATTTTGCATTCCTAAGAATAAAAACATGTTACGAGTAGAAAATCTATCATTTTCATATGATAAACTTCCAGTATTAGAATCCATTAATTTACGAATTCAACGTGGAGAACATGTGGCTATAATTGGTGAAAGCGGGTGTGGTAAAAGTACTTTGCTGAAACTAATGTATGGTTTGATGGATTTAGAGCAGGGTGAAATTTTCTGGGAAGACGAACAAATTTTAGGTCCAGCATACAACTTAGTTCCTGGTGCTCCCTATATGAAATACCTGTCTCAAGATTTTGATTTGATGCCATTCATTACCGTATCTGAAAACATTAGCCAGTATCTTTCTGTCTTTTATCCTGAAGAACTTAAAGAAAGAACTGAAGAGCTATTAGAGATGATAGAGATGACTGAGTTTGCCGATAAGAAAGTAAAAACATTAAGCGGTGGTCAGCAACAACGTGTTGCTTTAGCAAGAGTATTGGCACAAAAACCACAAGTGCTACTTTTAGATGAGCCTTTTAGTCATATTGACAACTTTCTAAAAAACAGCTTGCGCAGAAATATGTTCAATTACTTAAAAGAGAATCTAATTACAACTATTGTCGCAACTCACGATGTAAACGATGTTTTACCTTTTGCCGATCGCGCCGTTGTTTTACGCGATAAAGGCATTATAGCCAGAGCAAGGCCTATGGAGCTTTATAAAAATCCTAAAAATTTGTATGTCGCCTCTCTTTTCGGTGAGGCAAGTATGATTTCTATAGATGTGCTTAAAACCTATGCGAATACAAAAAGGAAGATAATAGTCTATGCTCACGAGTTTCGAGTTTCACCTTCATCAGGATTTCATGTTATTGTAGAAAAAGCATACCCTATGGGTGCTTATTACTTAACCGAAAGTAAAAGCGATGATGATGAAACCATCTTTTTCAATGCCGATAAATTATACCCGAAGGGGAAAGAATTGTTTTTGAATGTGGCTATTGAAACTATCAATCAGCGTATACAAGAAGCTGCTGCAAATTAATTCTAAAAAACGAATAGGCATACAACTGTTGTTATCCCCTATAAAAACAGGAGCATTACTTTTTGTTTACTTATGTTAAAACCGTGTTGTGAACCAAGAACAAATTCTTACCGAGTTACAGTTTAAAGCCATTAGAAGTAGTGGTCCTGGTGGTCAGCATGCAAATAAAGTTTCTTCTAAAGTAGAGTTGTCTTTCCATATCCAATCTTCAGCCGGACTAACAGAACGCCAGAAAAAGAGGGCGTTTCTAAAATTAGAAAACAAACTGAGTAAAGAGGGGCTTCTAATATTACAGTGCGATGAATCTCGTAGCCAGCACAAAAACAAAGAATTGGTTATTAAACGATTCTTGAAACTTCTAGAAAAATCTTTAGTAGTACCCAAAGCTCGAAAGAAAAGTAGACCCACCAGATCATCTATTGAAAAGAGATTGAAAGGCAAGAAAATTGCTTCACTCAAAAAGTTGAATCGCGGTAAGCCAGACTACTAATAGCTGTATGGTTTTATGCGAAAATAGAATAGAATACAAACACGGTTATTGCACCTGTAAGACCAAGAACACCTGTACCTAAGCCGAAAAGACGATACCCTGTTTTTACATTCATGCCGCTCATTTGTGTTACCACCCAAAAGAAACTATCATTGGCATGAGAGATTACTGCAGAACCAGCCCCTATAACAACAACTACCAGAGCTTTCTGTATTTCGGTATCAAAACCAAGTGACGACATCATAGGCATGATTATAGATGCTGTCGTTACCAATGCCACGGTTGAAGAACCTTGTGCTGTTTTCAACGCTGCAGCTAAAACAAATGGCAAGAAAATACCCATATTATAATCAGTCAGTGTTTGCCCTAAAATATCGGCAATACCTGAGTTTTGTAATATTTTACCAAAAATTCCGCCAGCTCCCGTTATCAATAATATAGAAGCTGCATCTTTAATTGCTTTACCAACCCAACCCGAAGAAGAGAGCATATCATAATTTAATTTTTTAGGCAAGAGTAGACATAAGAAAACCCCTATCAATAGTGATATGACCGGTTCACCCACAAAATTGATAAAATCTAATAGTCCGTTTTCTTGTCCGATATCCATGGAGTTTAAAACAGACTTCAAGACAATTAGAAAAATAGGAACTAGAATAGGTATAGACGCTTTTAAGGCACTAGGCGAATCTTTAATTTCTTGTTCTGCTTCTAGTGCATCTTCAACATCAGGTTCTATCATAGTTTTAGAAGCATACTTTTTAGCGAATATAATTCCTACAATCAAAGCCACTATACTTGTTGGAAATCCGAAAGCGATTACTAAACCTAAATCTGCTCCAAGAATTCCTGCTGCTGCTATTGGACCGGGAGTTGGTGGCACCATCGTATGCGATGCCATTAAGCCCAAACCTAATGCTATTGCAGGACCAGCAATAGAAATTTTGGCTTTCTTGGAAAGACTTTTATTTAAAGGGTGCAGCAACATAAATCCACTATCTGCAAATACAGGTATTGATACAATATAACCGATAATACCCATTGCCGTGGGCACTCGTTTTCTACCTATTAAACCCAATACTTTTTCTGCAATGGCAAATGCACCACCCGTATGCTCAAGAAACGCACCAATGATTACACCAAGTACTATAATCAACCCTATCTTACCAAGTGTACCGCCAAAACCTTCATTGATAGATAAAATGATATCTGCATAGGGCATACCAGCAAATATTCCGTATAAAATTGAAATGATGAACAATGCCAAAAAAGCATGGATCTTAAGCTTTGTCGTCATTATAATTATGGCAATGACTGCGATGAGTAAATAGAATATTTCCATGATCGGTGGTGGTAAAAGTGGTTAAGGGTATTTTTACTGGTTTAAGATAGCCAAATAAATAGCAGGATGTATTTATTGAATGCCAACTATAACCAGCTCCTTACCATTAAAACTAAAAACATCGCCAACCGCTTTACCAAAAACAAGCTTACCAATAGGTGTTGCGGCAGATATACAGTATACTGATTTAGGTTTACTATTAAACTCCCCTGCTGATATAGCAATATAATACACAAATGAATCTGTAACGACCAAACTACCTAAACCTACCGTTGGGGCATTTCTGTCTTTTGGCACTTTTGAAAGTAGTTGTTGGGTTTTTTCTAGTTCTGCAAGTTGTTGACCCAGTTTTTCACGCTCTAACTGAATCATAGCACGACCGGTTTCGTGTTTATCTCCAGCACTACTTTTTGTTTCTGACGTGAGCGCAGTTTCAAGCTCTTTAATTTGATTCTGTATTCTTGTCAACCTATCGTTCACAAAAAGTACACAAAAATCGTAAGCCTCTTTTTTTAAAATATCAAGTGATTCAGTTTCCTTCAATATGGTACAGATCTGCTAGTTTATAGATCAAGTAATTTACAATTTGATTATCACTTTCACCAGCACTTATCATCTTTTGAATCTCTATTTTATTTTCAGCTTTAAAATAATCTAAATCACCAGAACGGTCATCACTAAATATGTTCCAAGATTTAAGTCCGCTTAGCATTGCCTTATGTGCTTCATAACGTTTTGTAATAGACTGTACTCTCTTTTTGTCAACCTTTACGCTAGCTTCTTCATCATGCAATAATTTATAGTCTGCAGTGATTTTGGTATCAGCTTTTTCTGCTTCGGTAATGATTTTGAAATATGCCTTAGACACTAATGATTCATATGTTTTATTGAAACCAGCATCTATAATCTCATCTTCAGCTAGAACAACATCGTTATCTGTACTTGCGTATAAATCGTCGTTGTCATATGAATTATCAGCTATTAAAGATTTTTTCCATGCTTCACTTTTAATATGCTCTTTCCAGACTTTTGCATATTCTCGTTGGTAGTCCGTTTTAGATACACCACAACTGGTAAGGCAAATACTAGCTATTACAACTGTTAGCACAGCTGTAGCAATTCTTCTTAAAAGTGTTCTCATATAGTTTATTATGCTATTACAAACCATCTCAAAAGCCTACTGTTCTAGGTAAACTGATAAGTGCATTATTGGGTAATAGTTAAAATATGGGGATGTACAATTTATAAATAAAATTAAGAGTACCGTTGTCTTTTGGGTAAGATTTAAAAAAATCAGGTTAAAAAGAGCATATATTAGTTCATCAAATTAGCCAACTTCTTACCAATTGTGCTGCCAATGGCAATGCCCATACCGCCCAGTCGTACTCCACATGCTACATTACTAGACACTTGTTTTACAATGGGTTTCTTTTGGTGACCAACACCCATAATCCCACTCCAGCTATAATCGATTTCAAAAGCGGTATTGGGTAAAATGACTGTATTTAATAGTTGCTTTAGTTTGTTTTTCACCAAGGTAGTAGTAGCAAATTCAGTAGTTTCTTCGGTTTTAAAGTCCAAATTACGCCCACCGCCCAACAAAATACGATTATCAATATTTCTGAAATAGTAATAGCCTTCTTCTAAATGAAAAGTGCCTTTAACATGTAAGTTTTTAATAGGTTTTGTGATTAACACCTGCGCACGTGCCGGCTTCACATTCTCAGATAATAATTGAGCAGCAAAACCATTGGTGGCTATCAGTAATTTCTTGGTTATAAATTCTAGGTCATCTGTTTTAACAATTACTTCCGCTCCTGCATCTTCAAAAGAATGTACTTTGGTTGAATTTACAATTGTGATGTTTTTTTGCTGCGCTAATTGCACTAAAGATGTCATCATCTTACCGGTATCAACTTGCCCTTCAAAAACCTGAGATATATAGTTATTATTAATTCCTTTGAAATTGAAGGTATCTGGAGTGGTTTTAAAGGCAACCTCTTTAAAAACCGGATGTAGTAACTCGTTTACCAACTTTAATTCCTTCAGACAAAGCTCATATAATTCTAAATCCTTGTTTAAAAACAATTCGTGTCCGCCATAATTTTGATACCCTATTGTTGCATCACCTAAAAGGTTGCGCAAAGAATGTATTCCATCATATCTTTCTTGTACCAAATCAATTACCTCTTGTTCTGAGTGTGTTTTTAAGTCGGATAAAATTTCAGAAATACTCCCAAAACAGGCAAATCCTGCATTTTTGGTACTCGCACCTTGGGGAAGTTTCCCTTTTTCTAAAATAAGAATACGTGCCTTCGGATATTTTCGCCTTAATTCTAAAGCACAATTTAAGCCTACAATACCACTACCAATAATTGTATAATCGATATTCGAAAACCACGACGTACGTTCCCAGTAGCTTAAATTCATAGTAGCATTTTGATTGTGATATAAGATAGAAAAATCAATCTAAAAAAGGACATAAAAAAACTCCAACATTGCTGTTAGAGTTTTTTGATTAATCTTCTTTAGGTGGATTCATTTTCCAATCATTCATAAAGGCCGTTGTGTAGTTACCAGCCAAATAATCTGGATGATCCATTAACTGCCTGTGAAAAGGAATGGTTGTCTTAATTCCTTCAATTACAAACTCATCTAAAGCTCGCTTCATTTTATTGATTGCCTCTTCCCTAGTTTGGGCAGTAGTAATCAACTTAGCGATCATTGAATCGTAATTTGGAGGAATGCTATACCCACTATATACGTGCGTATCCATTCTTACCCCATGACCACCTGGTGTATGTAAGGTTGTAATCTTACCTGGCGATGGTCTAAAATTATTATATGGGTCTTCCGCATTAATTCTACACTCTATAGAATGTAATTTTGGAAGGTAGTTTTTACCTGAAATCGGCACACCTGCAGCTACAAGAATTTGCTCACGAATTAAATCATAATCAATAACCTGCTCTGTAATTGGGTGCTCTACTTGAATACGGGTATTCATCTCCATAAAATAGAACTTACGGTGCTTATCTACCAAAAATTCTATGGTACCCGCACCTTCATATTTTATGTATTCTGCAGCCTTAACCGCAGCCTCACCCATTGCTTCTCTTAACTTATCTGTCATGAAAGGTGACGGAGTTTCCTCTGTCAACTTTTGGTGACGACGTTGTATAGAACAATCTCTTTCTGATAGGTGACACGCTTTACCGAATTGATCACCAACAATTTGAATTTCAATATGACGTGGCTCTTCGATCAACTTTTCCATGTACATACCACCATTACCAAAAGCAGCGGTTGCTTCGTTTACGGCGCTATCGAAAAGCTCTTCCATTTTGTCTTCAGACATTACGGCGCGCATACCTTTACCTCCACCACCAGCAGTAGCTTTGATCATTACAGGATAGCCCATTTTCTTGGCTATCTTCTTGGCATCTGCAACATCTTTCAATAGACCTTCTGAACCAGGTACACAAGGCACACCAGCTTCTTTCATGGTTTCTTTGGCCGTAGCCTTATCTCCCATTTTGTCTATTTGATCACCAGAGGCTCCAATAAATTTTATATCATGCTCAGCACATATACGTGAGAACTTTGAGTTTTCTGAAAGAAAACCATAACCTGGGTGAATAGCATCTGCATTTGTAATCTCTGCAGCTGCAATTATATTAGGGATCTTTAAATAGGATTCGCTACTAGCAGCAGGACCAATACATACAGCTTCATCTGCAAAACGCACATGTAAACTTTCTTCATCTGCCTTACTATATACAGCTACCGTTTTAATACCCATTTCTTTACAGGTACGAATAACACGCAATGCGATTTCTCCCCTATTGGCAATCAGTATTTTTTTAAACATCTTTTAAATTTTAAGTTCTTGGTTCCATAACATTCTTAAACACCATTTAACAAAGGCATTTAACAATAACTACTCAAAATTTGGTTAAGACGGATCTACCAAAAATAATGGTTGATCAAACTCTACTGGTGAAGAATCATCTACTAATATCTTAACGATTGTACCAGAAACTTCAGATTCGATGTCGTTGAACAATTTCATTGCTTCAATTACACATAGTACATCTCCAACACCAATAGTTTGTCCTACCTCAACAAAAACAGGTTTGTCAGGAGAAGGTTTTCTATAAAAAGTACCAATGATCGGAGACTTTATAGTGATGTATTTATCATCTTCAGCTTTCTGCTTTTCAGCTTCTGTAGCTCCGGCTGCCGCTTGAACTTCTACTGGTGCAGGGGCTGCTGCTGGCATAGCTTGTTGAGCCATAGGCATTGTATGCACATACGTTGGCTCAGAATTAGCTGATAAGCTTCCGGTACGAATGGTGATCTTAATATCATCCGTTTCCAGTTTTACCTCGCTAGCGCCAGACTTGGCAACAAACTTGATAAGGCTTTGAATTTCTTTAATATCCATATTTTCTAAGTTATAATTGGTAGTTGTTGTTAGTTAATAAGCCCATTTCAAATAGATAGAACCCCATGTAAAACCACCGCCAAAGGCAGCAAATACCAGGTTATCTCCTTTTTTAAGCTGTTTTTCGTAATCGAATAATAATAATGGTAAGGTTGCAGAAGTGGTGTTACCGTAGCGTTGAATATTCATCAACACTTTTGATTCGTCTACACCCATTCTTTTAGCGGTGGCATCAATTATACGCTTATTCGCTTGATGCGGCACTAGCCAGTCTACATCCTCTTCTGTAAGATTATTTCTATCCATGATCTTCGCTGCTACATCTGCCATATTAGATACCGCAAATTTGAACACCGTTTTACCTTCTTGAAAAATGTAGTGTTTTTTATTGGTCACACTTTCTATAGTAGCTGGCATTATAGATCCGCCACCTTCCATGCCCAAAAATTGTCTCCCGCTACCATCTGCTCTCAAATACTCATCTTGTAGACCAAGACCTTCTGTATTTGGCTCAAAGAGTACGGCACCGGCACCATCTCCAAAAATGATACATGTGGTACGATCGGTATAATCAATAATAGAAGACATTTTATCTGCCCCTATAAGTAGTACTTTTTTATATCTACCGGTTTCTATATGACCGGCAACTGTTGACATGCCAAAAAGAAAACTGGAACATGCAGCTAATAGATCGTAAGCAAAGGCATTAACTGCTCCAATTTCTGAAGCAACAAAAGCAGCTGTAGAAGCTACCATACTATCGGGTGTTGCCGTAGCAACTATAACAAGGTCTATTTCTGAAGCATCTAGCCCCTTCTTCTCCATTAGGTCTTGTGCCGCTTTAATGGCTAAATACGACGTACCTTCTCCTTCTTCCTTCTTTAGTACCCTTCTTTCTTTAATGCCCGTTCTGGTAGTAATCCATTCGTCATTGGTTTCAACCAAATCTTCAAGCATTTTGTTGGTCATTACAAACTGGGGAACGTAGCCTCCTACCGCGGTAATAGCTGCTGTAATTTTGGTCATACTTTATTTGCTTTCTTGTAAAAAACTTAAAAAACCTGTCAAAAGTCATGAAAATTAGTGATTTTCAACGACTTTTTGGGTAAAGTTATCGGGTTTTTGAAAAATTGCAATTAATAGCCATATCCATTTAACCCCTTAGATTATCTGAATAACAAGGCGCTAAAAAACAAATTGGGCTAAAAAAAACTCCCTCCTTCAAATGAAGTGGGAGCCTAGTATAATGTAAAAGGGTCTTAAGCTTCTGCTTCTTCGGTTTTGTCAACCAAAACTTGACCTCTATAATGTAATTTTCCTTCGTGCCAGTGAGCTCTGTGAAATAGGTGAGTCTCGCCAGTTGTAGAATCTGTAGCCAAAGTAGGAGCTACTGCCTTATAATGTGTTCTTCTTTTGTCTCTCCTTGTTTTGGAAATTTTTCTCTTAGGATGTGCCATTTAAACCTTATTTATCCGTTAATAGTTTCTTTAATTCGTCCCAACGGGGATCGTTTTCTTCTTTATCTGATCTTTTCTCTTTTGGTTGAAGCTCGTTTAACCTGTCTAACACTTCAGATTCTAAAGTGCCATCTTCAATACCAGGATGAATTCTTTTGTGTGGAACTGCCAATACTAGCATTTCATACACATACTGCGCAATGTTCAATTGGTGTTCGTTATGCGGAAGAATTAATATTTCATCATTCTCATCATTATACTCTTCACCAAACTTAACCACCAAATGCAAATCTCCGCTTACAGCTTGATCATACGGTTCGCTAGTTATGTCACAATCAACATTCACTGTTCCTGATGCTTCCAAATCAACCTCCATCATTGTACTTGTTTTATTAAGTACTACATCTAAATTGATGTTGGTAGCGTTGAATTCATCGTATCCAAAAGAATCAAAGAACGTATTTTCAATCTGGTAATTAAAGTTGTGTTTCCCTTGCTTCAATCCTGAGAAAGGAATATTGAACTCCTTTTGCTTCATCTCGTACACACTTAAATTAACACTAATCGCCCACAAAAGGCGGGTGCAAAGATACTATAATTTTGATAAAAGACAATAGTTATCAACTATTTATCTTTATAACTTTTTAATCTGATCAAAAATTAACGTTCTCTCTTTAAACGCTGCTTTTTTAATACATCTTTTGTAAGCTCTTCGTACTCGGTTCTGTTCTTAAATATCTTCAAGGCCATGAAGACCGCTTCTTTAAACGAACTTGCGTCAGCTACCCCTTTTCCTGCTATTTCATAGGCTGTACCATGATCTGGTGATGTTCTAACTTTACTTAGACCTGCCGTAAAGTTAACTCCTTGACCAAATGATATTGTTTTAAACGGAATTAAGCCTTGGTCATGATATGCCGCTAAAATTGCATCGAACTTTTTGTAGCCATCAGATCCAAAAAAACTATCTGCCGAGTATGGACCATATACTAAGTGACCCATATTTGACATTTCTTTTATTACCGGCTTCATTACCTCATCATCTTCTTTGCCAATTACTCCGTTATCTCCGCTATGCGGATTTATACCTAACAAAGCTATTTTTGGTTTGCGAATACCAAAATCCATCATCAGTGATTTTTCTATGGTATTAATCTTATCGCGTATAAGTCTAGGGATTATTGCGGCAGAAACATCTTTAACCGCTACGTGATCCGTTAACAACCCAACCTTTAAGGTGTCAGTAACCATAAACATTAAACTTTCACCATCTAATTCTTGTGCTAAAAAGTCGGTATGCCCTGGGAATTTAAATTCTTCTGACTGTATATTGTTCTTATTGATCGGTGCTGTCACCAACACGTCTATATCTCCCTTTTTTAGTGCATCTACTGCTGCTCTTAAAGACTTAATAGCATACTCGCCACCTTCTTTTGTTGCCTGCCCAAAATCAATTCTAGGCACTTCTTTCCAAACATTTACAATGTTAATTTTATTGTCGATCGCTTTTGAAGCATCTGGTATACCATTAAAAACAATATTCAGCTTCAATTGCTTCATTTGAAAGGAAACCGTCTTATTAGAGGCAAAAATAACGGGAGTACAAAAATCTAACATTCTGCTGTCTTCGAATGTTTTTAATGCTACCTCGCAACCTATTCCGTTCAAGTCTCCTATAGAGATTCCTAACCTAATTTTCCTATTTTCCTCCATGATAATCTGTACCTTTGTAACCCCACCCCAAAACCACAAAAATGGTTTTGACCTCACCAAAGGAGAGGCAATGTGGTTATCCCATTTATACATTGGGATATAAATATTGAAGCACAAAATTACTTAAATTAAACGACACATGTTTACGGGAATTATTGAAACATTAGGTAAGGTTACTTCTCTTGAAGTTAAAGGCGGTAACTTAGATATTACTATAGAATCTAGTTTAACACCTGAACTTAAAATAGATCAAAGTGTTGCACATAACGGCGTTTGTTTAACCGTTGTTAGCTTAACGGATACTACCTATACCGTAACCGCTATTGCTGAAACACTAAGTAAAACCAATCTTGACAGTTTAAAAACAAACGATACCGTAAACTTAGAACGCGCCATGATTTTAGGGTCTAGGTTAGACGGGCATATTGTTCAAGGTCATGTAGACCAAACGGGCGAATGCACTAGTGTTAAGGAAGATAACGGAAGTTGGATTTTCTCCTTCACCTACGATGCCAAAACCGGAAACCCAACCATTGAAAAAGGTTCTATTACCATTGACGGTACAAGTTTAACGGTAGTGAATTCTGGTAAGAATACTTTTGAAGTAGCGATTATACCTTACACATACGAGCATACTCGTTTTAACACTTACAAACCTGGTACTATTGTAAATCTGGAGTTTGATGTTATTGGGAAGTACGTAGCCAAGTTGATGGCCAAATAACCCGCTATACCTTAATAAATATCTTTTTCTGATATAGAATATAGCCCACAAGGCTATAAAACAGCACTACACTCAACCCATATAAAAGGGATGATGTTTCTAGTGCCAGAAAATCATGGACATATACTGTTTGAAACAACCACCCATGTAACGAGGTATCGCCAATTTGTATTTGCCCCATTACTTTACTAATGAAGCTTGACAAGAAATAAATAACAATAGCATTTGCCCCTGCATATCTAAATATAGAACCGAATTCTATTTTCTTTACATCGGTCATATAATAAATCAACGCCAGTATAAGATTTGCCCAACCCGCAGTTACCAACACAAAACTACTTGTCCAAAGGGCTTTATTGGATTGGAAAAACGATGTCCCAAATGTGACCTATAATTAAAAGGCTACCTCCTAATCCCATTAATATGGTTGCTTTCTTTTCCTGCTTGCTGGTTAAAATGAGACCAGTGAAGACTCCTAACAAAGAGCTGGCAATAGAAGGTATAGTACTTAACAGTCCTTCTGGATCATAATCTGCTTTGTAATTATGCGAACCGAATACTTTTACATCTATCCAGTTCGCTAAGTTGTTTGGCGCTCTTTCTAATGTTGATGTCAATCCGTCCACAGGAACAAATGTCATCAGCAACCAATATCCTATTAATACTATAGCCGTTACCCAAATCAACTGTTTCCAATTTAGGTTGATGAATAATAATGCCGCGAAAAAGAACACAACACCTATGCGTTGCAACACCCCTGGAAAACGAATGTCACTGAAGCTTTTAAAGAACGGAAAATGAATAATAAATGCTCCTAAAAAAAGTCCTAATGCAATTAATTTCAATGCTCTTATCGCAATCTTCTTGTAGGCTTTGACATCTACGCTTCTATTTTTATAGGAGAATGCTATTGATGTACCCACTATAAACAAGAAGAACGGAAAAACTAAATCGGTAGGCGTGTAGCCATGCCAATCGGCATGGAGGAAAGGGGCATATACATTAGACCATGTGCCTGGTGTATTTACCAAGACCATTAGTAATATGGTAGCTCCCCTAAAAACATCAACCGATAAAATTCTGTCCTTTATCATCTTACTACTATAAGATGTTTCCTTTTAAGCGGTTCCAAGCTTTTACTAACAACACTCCTGCTATTGCAGAAACAACTGTTAAAACTATGGCTTGTGTAGTTCTGCCATAGATCCAATACCCTGTAGCGAACATTATAGAATAAATTAGAATTACCCCTAACAACATTGCTGTTATACCTGCGGGCACACTCCACTTTTCTTTATCTTTTACAATTTCTACCGCATCGGTTTTTGCATCGGCTACCACTTTAGACCAACCTGGACCGCCTGGTTGAATCTTCTTGTAGAAACTTCTTAAAGTATCCTTAGATTCTGGTTGTGTCATAAATGTTGCTATCAACCAAATCGCCGTAGTCAACACTACTATAAATATGTATTCTGACCAGTCTGGCAGCACTCCTGTTTCCGTTGCAAAAAGATAGGCACCTATGGGAGTTAATTTCAATATGATAGAAATAATACCTGATGCGAACATCGCAGTAATTTCACTCCACGCATTAATTCTCCACCAGAACCATCTTAGAATAAATATGAGTCCGGTACCAGCACCAAATGCTAGTAATATATCAAATAATTGAAGTGCATTTTGAAGCAACAATGCCAATGCAGCACTAAATAACATTAAAACAACCGTTGAAATTCTACCTACCGCAACCAATCTCTTTTCAGATGCATTAGGATTTATTTGTTGCTTATAAAAATCAAAAACGATATATGAAGAACCCCAGTTTAACTGTGTACTTATTGTACTCATATATGCTGCGACTAAGGATGCTAAAACAACGCCCAACAAACCGCTTGGCAGCTTGGTCAACATTGCTGAATATGCTAAATCATGACCTAATTTATCTGGAGTTACATTTGGAAAAGCTTCTTGTATACTTGCCAAATCTGGGTAGACCACTATAGAAGCCAATGCCACTAAAATCCATGGCCATGGTCTTAATGCATAGTGCATAATATTAAAGAAGAATGTTGCACCAATAGCGTGATTTTCATCTTTTGCCGCTAACATACGTTGCGCAATATAACCACCACCACCTGGCTCTGCACCTGGGTACCAAGAACTCCACCATTGCACAGCTAGTGGAATTATAAATAAGGTTATCAATGCTTTCTTGTTACTGAAATCTGGCAATATATTTAATTTTGAAGCTACATTCTCATTTGCCATTAAAGCTTCTATTCCGCCAACTTCAGGTATATTAACTAGGTAATATGCAGCACCTATTGCACCTGCCATAGCTACAAAGAACAAGAGGAAATCGGTATAAACAACTCCTTTGAATCCGCCAAGGGCGCTAAAAGTCACCGTAATTAATCCGGCACTTACAACAGTCTGCCAAGGTTCTAAGCCTAGCATAATGCTTCCTATTTTAATAGCTGCAAGAGTAACGGCAGACATTGTAATTACATTGAAAATTACCCCTAAATAAATAGCTCTAAATTTTCTTAAGAAACTAGCCGGTTTTCCGCCATAGCGCATTTCATAAAATTCTAAATCTGTATTTACATTCGACTTACGCCACAATTTTGCATAAACGAAAACGGTCAACATACCTGTTATCAAAAAACACCACCATACCCAGTTACCAGAAACACCGTTGGTACGTACAATATCTGTTACCAGATTGGGTGTATCTGTAGAAAATGTTGTCGCTACCATTGAAAGCCCTAAAAGCCACCATGGCATAGTACGACCCGATAGAAAAAATTCTGATGAACTTTTACCTGATGTTTTTGATACATAAAACCCTATGCCTAAGACAAGGGAGAAGAAAACTATAATAAATGTATAGTCTAACGTACTGAGTTCCATAAGTTGGTTTTAGGTTGATTGTTAAAGATATATTATTTTAGGACATTCTTATACCTAATACGCTAAACGTACCACGTGCTTCTATCAATAACTACAGAAATTACCCCAACCGCTTGGATCCTTGCATCAATTGCAACCTTTATCATAGGATTATCCAAAGCCGGCATAAAAGGTATTGCCGTTTTAAACGTCACTATAATGGCTTTGGCATTTGGTGCCAAACAATCTACAGGCATGGTAGTACCATTGCTTGTTCTTGCTGATATTTTTGCCGTCATCTACTATAATAGATATACACAGTGGAAGTATGTTTTTAAAGTACTACCGTGGATGATAGTTGGTTTACTCATTGGTGTTTTCATAGGAAATGAATTACCCGAGAAATTTTTTAAAATAGGCATGGCGACTATAATTATCATAACCGTAGGTATGATGTTTTATTGGGACCGTAAAAAGGATAAGAATGTACCATCGCACTGGACATTTGCCGGAGCTATTGGTACTATTGCAGGAATTACCACCATGGTAGGTAATTTAGCAGGTGCATTTTCCAATATTTACTTTTTAGCCATGCGCTTACCTAAAAATCAATTTATAGGTACTGCTGCTTGGTTATTTTTAATCATAAATATCATTAAGCTGCCCTTTCACTTTTTCGTTTGGAAAACCATTACCCTAGAATCGCTGACCTTGAACTTAATACTTTTACCAGGCATTCTATTAGGTTTCTTTGTTGGTATTCGTTTTATTAAGCACATTAAAGAAGCATTTTTTAGAAAGATGATTTTGGTTTTGACAGCTGTGGGTGCAGTGCTTATTATGCTTAGTTAGGCTTAGACATGTATCTTTATATTGAATTCTTAGCATAATTAACAAATTATATAATAGATGAAATTTGGATTAAAATCATTACTAGTTTTAATTTCAATACTGGCTTTTTCAAGCAGCAATGGACAAAACATTGTTGAAGAATATCAAAAGGCCAAAAACGACAGTTTAAGAATCGGTGAACTAGATTCTGATTTTCTAAAATACATTGAAAAAGGTTACACACTGGCCACACCCGAAAATGGAACTAATATATCTGGGGTAATCATCTTTTTCGAAGGTTCAGAATTTGACAAAAAGAATATGAGTGCAAAACAATTGTATACTCAGGCGAATAAAGCAGGGTATGCTGTTTTATCTGTTTCAACACAAATACCATTGGACTTCTTTTTTGCTGAGAACTCAATTTTAGATGCGCATGAAACAATCGAGAGGGCTTTCGACAAAAATAGTTTACCGAATAATAATGTATTCTTAATTGGTGTTGGTCTATCTGGTCATCGCGCTTTAAAATATGTTGAATATCAAGAAAAAACTAGTCCTGATTTCGCATTAAACTTATCTGGACTAGTTATTTGCGATGCACCATTAGATTGGGTAAGACAATACAATGAAGGTAATAGAGATAGAAGAATAAATTATGACGAAGGTGCTGTTTGGGAAGGTTCTTTCTCAAACTTTATACTTGAGGAAAATCTTAATGGAACTCCAAAATCAAATCTTGAGAATTATCTTAATTTTTCAACTTACAGCTATTCAGACAAAACCGACAGAAAAATTAAATATTTTAAAAACTATCCTGTAAGAGCTTACATGGAAGTTGCTATAGAATACTGGTTAGAAAAGAAAAGAAAGACTACAATAGACAATAATGGACCAGATATGGTCGGTCTCATTGCTCAATTAAAATTGACGGGGAATGAGAAGTCAGATTTAGTGATATTTTATCCACATGAAAGTAAAACAGAGAAAAAGAATACTGCTGCTACTTGGATTGCGGTAGATAAAAACGAGCTAATGGCTTGGATAATAACA
Source organism: Maribacter aquivivus (assembly GCF_900142175.1). Taxonomy (NCBI): domain Bacteria; kingdom Pseudomonadati; phylum Bacteroidota; class Flavobacteriia; order Flavobacteriales; family Flavobacteriaceae; genus Maribacter; species Maribacter aquivivus. The sequence continues at coordinate 757,561 of NZ_FQZX01000001.1, forward strand.
TGGTCTAAATAGAACCTAAAGCTATATCCCAAAACCACTAACCCAATAAAGTCCACATATTTCAGATTAGGGTTAATCTTTACCCCACGTAACCAGTAATTTAGCCGTACTAACCTAAAATACCGTTACACATGAATATCATAGGAAATTTCATAAAAGGAGTTATCGATATTACCGATAAAATTACTGGTGATGATAACCCTATAGAAGATCAAAAAGCTGTTCTTCAAAATCTTTTGGAAACTGCAAAAGATACTTCATTTGGCAAAGCCTGTGACTTCAATAAAATTTTAGAAAGTGACAAACCACAACAAGCATTTCGTGATGCCGTACCTTATTTTGATTACAATCAAATTAATGAAAAATGGTGGCATAAATTGCACGAAGACCAAACCGATGTAACATGGCCTGGTAGTCCCGATTATTTTGCATTGAGTTCTGGTACTACAGGAAAAACAAGTAAACGAATTCCTGTAACCGACGAAATGATTGATGCTATTAGACAAGCAGGAATTAAACAGGTGCTAGCACTTTCTAATTTTGACCTTCCTGCAGATTTCTTTGAAACAGGAATTTTAATGTTGGGTAGTTCTACTGATCTAGTTGAAAATGATGACCATTTAGAAGGTGAAATTAGTGGTATTAGTGCGAGTAATATTCCGTCATGGTTTAGTGGCTACTATAAACCCGGAAAAGACATTGCCCAAATTGATGATTGGGACGAACGTGTTGCCAAAATTGCTGAAAAAGCTGCGGATTGGGATATAGGTGCTTTAAGCGGAATCCCTTCTTGGATAGAATTAATGCTGAAAGAGGTCATCAAAAAACACAAGCTCAACAACATTCACGAAATATGGCCCAACCTGCAAGTGTACACTTCTGGCGGAGTGGCATTTGGTCCGTACGAAAAGAGTTTTAATGCCTTAATGGGGAAACCTGTTACGGTAATTGACACCTATTTGGCATCTGAGGGGTTTATCGCTTTTCAAGCAAGACCAGAAACTGACGCCATGAAATTGGTAACCGATAACGGAATCTATTTTGAGTTTGTTCCTTTCAATCCTGATTATATTTTAGAAGATGGTTCTCTTTCTCAAGATGCTCCTTCACTAACATTATCTGAGGTTGAAACGGGTCAGAACTACGTACTTATTATTAGCACGGTTAGTGGCGCATGGCGATATCTCATTGGTGATACTATTGAGTTTACAGATGTTGAGCGTGCCGAAATTAAGATTACGGGCCGTACCAAATTCTTTTTAAATACTGTCGGCTCTCAGTTATCTGTCAATAAACTGGATGATGCCCTACAAGACATCATGGAAACTTTTGATATTGAAATTCCTGAGTATACATTGTGTGCAAAGAAGTACGAAGATGGATTTTACCATACCTGGTATTTAGGCACCAATGCTACCCAAGACCCAAAAGAAATAGCTAACAAGCTAGATGAATCTTTAAAAGCTGCCAATAAAAATTATAAGGTTGCAAGGTCTAAAGCTCTAAAAGGAGTGAAGGTTTTTACTATTAATCCTGATGTGTTTTATGATTGGAACGATAGTAACAAAAAGAAAGGCGGACAAGTAAAAATGGAACGAGTAATGAAAGAAGAAAAGTTTGCCGAATGGGAAGCTTTTGTAAATAAGCACAATTAAGCCCCTATTTACCTTGACTTAACGCATCTCTTTCTTCAACCAATAACATAATTTCTTCTGGAGATAAGTACAGGTTTTTAATACGGTCTACATATTCTTGTGTTAATCCTGCTTTCTTTAAAATAAACTCTTTGGTGGCAAGAATATAAGTTTCCATACCATGTGTAACGGCAAAAGAATCTGCACGGCGTTCTGCCTCTCGTATGTAATTTTCAGAGGTTACGTATTTAAATCCGAAGCCTATTAAATTAAAACCACTTCGCTGCTGGTAATCCATAACATGACCAAGTTCATGACCTAACCAACCAATCATAATTTCTGAAGGAATGTCTTTGGTATAATACACCGAATCAGCAATCTTTATTCTTTCACTAATTAAAATATTATAAGACCTATTTTTCTTTGACTTAAAGACACTCCAAAATGAAGGTTGTGCCTGCATTGTTGACTTTTTGATTTCCTTTTTAAACTTGAATTCAATTCTAGTATTGGCAAGCTCAGGATAGTGAGAAAGCGCAATTTTTGCTTCTTCAGTTATTTCATTGGGTATTGTATGTTGTGCAGATGCAACCATAGTGTAACTTAATAGTATTAAGATTAAATAGTTCAGTTTGCGTTTAAATAAGTGTTTCATTAAAGTAGCGGACTAAAGAATTTGGCGAGACCTTCTAAAAACTTACTGAACGGTGATCTCTTTTTAAATTTGTCTAAATCTACCTTTGCCTCTTCTGTGCAATGTTTTAAAAATAGCTCTTCTATTTCAGAAGCTTTTTCTTTATCATACAAAATAGCATTGGTTTCAAAGTTGTGCTCAAAACTTCTATAATCAAAATTTCCAGAACCTACAGATACTATTTCACCATCAATGATTATCACCTTGCTATGCGAAAAATCTGGTCTTAGGTAAATATTGGCCCCTACTTCTAGCAAAGCTTCAAAAGTTGAAAACATACTATATTGAGCCAACAGAGAATCTGATATTTTCGGAGTAAGCAACGTAACCTCTACTCCGCTTAATGCCGCTATTCTAATTGCTTCTAAAACCGGCTCTCCAGGAATAAAATAGGGGTTAGCGATACAAATACGTTTTGTTGCAATATTAATCATTGCAAGGTATTGCTGCATTATTGCAGGATATCTAGAATCTGGTCCGCTAGATATTATTTGTGCTACAGTGTCACCCATAGGTTCTACTTTAGGAAAGTACTTGTCTTGCAACAACAATTCTTCCTTACCCGCAAAATGATAATCTTTTACAAAAACGCGTTGTAAACTGTTTACCGCAGGACCCTCAATTTTTAGATGTAAATCTTGCCACACACCAAGTTCAGATACCGGTTTCATGTATTTATCAGACACATTGAATCCGCCGGTGAAACCAACTTTACCATCAATGATTATAATTTTTCTATGATTTCTATAATTAAGGGTAAACAATAGATTTCCGAAACGAATTGGCATCGTGGGAAATGCCTTAACCCCAATATCTATAAACCGTTTTACTCTCTTGCCACGCATAGAATTGCTTCCAAAAGAATCGTATAACATTCTAATTTCTACCCCTTCTTTGACCTTTTTCTCAAATAGCTCGTAAAACTTGTCTAACAACATGCCTTCTGCTAAAATGTAGTATTGAAGATGTATGAAATCTTTAGCCTCTTCTATGGCTTTAAATATTGATCCAAAGGCTTCTTCTCCACTATTTAATAAGGTTACATTATTGCCTTTATAAGGAGCTAAATAACTGTTTTTTCGAATGAGTGACGCTAATTTATTTCGTTTGTAATCTTCAAATTGATGTACACTCTGTTCACCGCCTTCAAGTTCTTTATGGGTTTCTGAATACAGTCTTCTTTTTTCGGTTTGTTTTAATTTAAAGAGTTTAAATTTTCTTCTGTTAATACCAAAAAGGTAATATAAAAGTGGACCCAAAAAAGGAAAAATTATTACAGATAAAGACCAACTAACCATCTTAGTTGCTTTAGACCCATTAAATATAATATTGACTATACTCCATAAAGTTACCGCTATGTATGCAAGCCAAAAAACAGTATTCATGATTAATTGTTTTGTTCCTTAACAAGGTACTATAATTTGCTGAAGCCCTAGTTTAATTAAACCTATCAAGACACTTTTAGTTTTAAACGAGTTAATTACTAGCTCTAGATGTGAGTACTTTTAAAAAAAAGTAATGGGAGTAATCGCTATGGACAAAAAACAAATAACCTTATATTATAGTTCAGAAAATTCAATAGGCAAACAACTAAATGCCTATGTTGAATCTTCTGGTAAAGATCATTTAACAATAGATATCTCTAAGACGAACGTTACAGGTACGCAATGGGCAGAATTAGCTGACGGGCTCAACAAAAATATTTCTGACTTGGTGAATACCGATCACCCAGATTTTAAAGAAGCTTATGGTGAAAATTCGGTTGACCTTGATGATGACGGTTGGTTGAAAATTTTAAACAAGAACCCGAGTTTACTCAAAAATGCCATAGTTATAAAAGGTAAAGATTTTATTGAGCTTACAAGCGCATCTGACTTTAAACAATATATGGACCCTGATAGTGCAGGTATAGAAAAGCCCTATTAATAACAGCGATTTTAAAAAACCTACGCTCACGCTGATACATAGGGTTTGCAAAACTTCTAAACAAATTGCTTTTAAAGATACCTTATGTCCAAAATTTTAAAATGGCTAGTTTTTGTTCTTATTTTCTGCGTTGGCGGCTACATGCTTGCCGAATGGAAAATGAAAAAAGAGGTTGTTAGCTTTTTAGAAAGAAAGATACCTGACCATATAGATTTTTCTTATGACAAATTGACCATAAGCCTTCTAAAAGGTAACATAGTTTTTAATGACGTTGCTGTAGTTAATTTGGGTAAGCAGACTTCCTCATGCGAAATTAAGGTGGATGCAGAAAAGCTCTCCATCAAAGGCTTTGACTATTGGAAAATTCTATTTCAAAAGTCCATCTACATTAAATCTCTAACACTTACCAAACCTCATCTAAATTTTAAAACTTGTCCTGAAAACGCTGACAATGAAGCTGCCAATAAAACCAACCCTATCAAATTACTAAAAGAAATTTTTGTTGAAGAAATCATATTTGATGAAGGAAGGGTTGAAATTTGGGACATTAATGAGGAAGTAGAACTTATAGCCGTTGACAAACTAAATCTTTCCTTAAAAGAAGTAGCTACAGACCCAGATATTATAACCAAATATGTTCCCTTTACATTTTCAGAATACAACATTGAAATTCAAAACTTTAATGCTCCCTTAGGTAAATTTGAAAAGCTTGAAATGCAATCGATGGTGATAAACAATTCCACTATTGATATTACAGATATTGTACTTTCTACTGTCTACTCTAAAACTGAGTTAAGTAGAGAAATAGTCTATCAAAGAGATTATATTAATTTATCTATTCCTACCATAAAAGTTGAAGATCACAACTATTTGGTCAGTAATGATTCCCTACACGTAAACTTCAAAGAACTTTTACTTTCACAACCTAAACTAGAAGTATACCGCGATAAATCTAGATTAGAAAATTTTAGAAACAAGCCTCTTTATGGTAAATTATTGCAAAAATTGCCATTTAAAGTAGCAATTGACATCGTTTTCATCAAAAAAGGAGCAATAGTCTATGAAGAGAATATTCCGAATGATGCAAAAGCCGGGGCATTGAGTTTTGACAATTTAGATGCCACAATCAGTAATTTATCAAATAAAATAATAGTTAATGACCCAGTTCAAATTCAACTTAATGCTGATTTAATGGGAACTGGAAAATTTCATCTTAATTGGCAATTTGATGTTTATGATCCCCGAAGTACTTTTCTGATTTCTGGCGGATTATCTAATTTCAATACCTCTAGTTTAAATGATTTTCTGGTACCCAATTTAAGAACCCAAACTACAGGTACTATTGACCAGCTTTACTTTACCATTTCTGGTGATGAGTATACTGCTACGGGAGATATTAAAATGAGGTACGAAGATTTTAAATTTCAAGTACTCAACAAAGAAAGAAACGGAGTAAAAAAAGTACTTTCATTTATTGGTAATCTATTTATAAATGATGGGTCAAAAACAGATGAAGATGGGTATAGATATGGTGATATAGAAACTGAACGAATAAAGAATAAATCATTCTTTAATTATCTATGGATCAATTTAGAAGACGGCCTTTTAGATGTACTGACAGGAAATGGAAAGAAAGATTAAACTAAACTTCTTAAAACTTAAAAAGCCAGGTAGTAAACTACCTGGCTTCTCTTTTCATAGCAATATTTTATACTAGTTGTCATCAGTAGCATCTTCTACCGCGTCTTCAACTTCATCAGCTCCATCTTCAATTTCATCTCCAACATCATCCATTCCTTCTTCAATCTTCTCTCCTGTTGTTTTTTCTTCCCTACAGCTTGTTGCAATGCTCATTGTTGCAAATGCAAATACAATCATTAATAGTGACTTTTTCATAATATAGATTTTAATAATTAGGTTAACATTTAAATATTTAGGTATAAAGGTTTACTTGTTAACTAAATAGTTTCCCATACCTGTTACTGCAAATATGGTGGTTTTAATAGATTCAGCTTAGTTGTAAAAAAACCAATATTAACTCATCTACTAAATGCGCATATGTGTCAATTAACATTTTAAAAGTGTTAAGGTTATTCACTTTTTTCTAGTTTTTTTGTAAAGTACAATTGCCATTGTACATAAAATAAAACAATGAGAGAGTTAATCATAAATAGTTCAAAGTCAGAGGATATGTTCTCCAAAATACAGACATGTATGCAGGGGGAACTTATCAAGGACTGTGGCGAAAGTGTTTTAACTTTTATTAATACAGTTGGAAAAGGCTCTTTAAGAACCATAGATTTTAATTGGGGAATATCTCTTATTGATTGTGATATGAAACTAGCTGAAGAGGCTAAAATCGTTTTTGATACTAAAGACCTGGCACCAATTGAATTCATTTTTATCAGTAAAGGATACTTTAAGTATAGCGAGAACAATACAGATGAATACACCAGGTTAGAGCAATTTCAAAACACAATTATATCGCATAAACGTAATGCCGAAAAGACATTTATGTTCCCAAAGGATGAACATTTAAAAATTAATTTCATACGTGTTAATCGGCAAGAATATTTACAAAAAAAGAACAATAATGTCTCTCAACTAAACCAATTATTGGTGTCATTATTTAATGATAGTGACGGGGAGGCTACTTATCAACATGGTGGTAGTTTTAGTTTAAAAATTGCAGATGAAATTAAGTTACTAAACGATGTTGATACTACTTGCGGCATGCTAAGGTCTCTTTCATTAGAGGGCAGACTTTATTTAATTCTATCGCTACAGTTATTAGAACATAAAAATTTTGAAGAAAACATGAATTTACCTGAAGCTATTTCTAAAGATGATATTCTAAAGATTCACAAGTTAACTACCTATATATTAGAGCATATTTCTGATACCGTAACTATCACCTCTTTAAGTGCAGAATCTGGATTAAGCCCCAAGAAACTTCAAATTGGTTTTAAGATTCTGTATTCTAAAACCGTGAATGAATATGTTAGGCAGCTGAAATTAGAAATCTCGAAAGATTACCTAAAAAATACCGATTTATCTGTTTCTGAAATTGTGTATGCTATTGGTATTAAAAGTAGAAGCTACTTCTCTAAAATATTCTTTGAAGCCTATGGTATTTTACCTACAGACTATAGAAAGCATCTAAAAAACAAGAACGCTTCAATACGCTAACTTTCTGGATACTCATAGGGCAATAACATGCTATCATATGAGATATCTTGATTAAACAGGTTTCTTGCAATAGGTCTTATTTCTAAATCTGTTGCGTGTGGCGGTCTTAATATCTCTTGCGCCCTTTCTAAGCTTGTTTCTCCTGAAAGCCATTCATACTTATCATCATGGTCTATAATTACGGGCATATAATCTACTAGATTTTGGTAATTGACCACTTCTTTCTCAAGCGGACCAGTAAGTAATGAACAGGTTATAAAGCCATCATCTAGAATAGTATAAATACCTGCTAAATATAATAGTCCTCCATTTTTACTACTTACATGGTAAGGATAAATTTCTCCGTTCTTCAACACTGAAGTAAAGAAGCCGGTTACAGGTATAATACATCTACTATTCTCAAACGAATCATGATACCATAAATTCGTATTTATTTTTTGAGCAGAGATGGTCAACGTGTTCGTCAGCTTTTGAAAAAGCTCCCACTCATCATTAAAAGTACTTGGTAATAAACCCCAAATGGCTAAATTAACAGCATTGGGTTCATTCATTGTAATTATGGGAATAGAGACTTCGTTTAGACCACTAATAACCACCTGTGGAGTATATAAATCTGGATACTTAAACAAGGCGTTTACATCTTGTTCTATCTCTTTCATTTTTGCTGTATTCGAAATTTTAAAATACATATCAATCATTTTCATTTAACACAAATTTCGTCAATAAAATGAAGGGCAATTGTTGCAGAACCACAAAAATATAACCCATTAAAAAAGAGCTTTTTAATTGTTGAATAGCATGTGAATATTTGAAAAATAAAGCATAAAAAAAGAGGCTATTAATAGCCTCTTTTTACATTCACCAAACATGTACTTATCTAATATCTTCTAACATTTTAATGTTTGAAAGTCCGTTTTTAATTGCCTCTTTCTGACTTCTTAAAACGGTTGCCGTTGTAGATGGTAATGAAGTATCTTCTAAAACATCTTCATACTCTTCAATTGCAGCTTTTTCTCCTCTAATTGCCTCTTCTAACATGGCTTCCGCATTGTCTAGAGAGAATAATGCTTTTACATCCATCCAAGCTCTATGCGCTTTACCGGCCATGCTATCTCCTTTGTCAATCTCTTGACCAAAGGTTTTGATTTCTGTCTTTAGTTCATGACCAAAATCATAACGTTGCTTTGCCTTTGTTTCAAAAAAAGCTTTTAACTGAACATTATCAGTGTTTTCTGCTGCCTTTTTAAATCCTTTTTCAGCATCATATGTTTTCTCTAAAAGTTCATTTAATTTATTTCCTACTTCTTCTGTATATGTACTCATTTTATATAGTTTTGATGATGTGATTTTTATTTAAAGATGTCAATCACAATTACATCTTGTAAAATTTATTTCTGTTCTTAAATTCTTGTAATTTTCTTTTTAGCTCAGTAACATCTTTACTTTTAGATGAATCTGAATACATTAATACATGGTCCATATCAATTTCGCAAAATGCATCTTCTTGATTACTGGTGTCATCATTATTGATACCGTCAACGATAAAATCTCTTAGCAATAAGCTGATGAATCCTAATCCTATAATTATCGATATACCTGCAATTAATTGTACCATCTGTTTTGTTTTGATGACAAATATATAGTTGATTGTACATACTTTTTATCTTGAAAAATTATAGCATTAACTCCTTTGAATAGGGTTAATCTTCAAGGCTTTAAGGTTAAAAATAAATTGCTCCTGCTACACAATAAAGTATAAAATTATAGAACTTGTAGTATCAAATTAGTTCTCACGTTTGTGCTACTCTAAATGATTATTTCCATCACATGGTTCTCCAAAAAACTAGCTGTGATGGAAAGCACAAACAATAAATACATTTATTATGATAAGAAAAGGAACAACAGTAAAATGGTCATGGGGTAATGGTACTGCAGAAGGTAAAGTTGAAGAAACATATACTTCAAAAACAACAAAGACAATTAAAGGAAATGAAGTTACTAGAAATGGTAGCGATGATGATAAAGCACTTTACATTCAACAAGAAGATGGTGATTACGTTTTAAAGAGCGAAAGTGAAGTAGAACGTCCCGATTAATTTACAAACAAGATTTTAATCCTACTTCTTTACTTCTAAATTCAATAACGGATTAAAATTGGAAATTAAGTTAATCAGTGCTTTTTCTGCTGCGGTTTGGTATTCTGAAGAAGTAGCCATCTCTACACTTTCAAAAACATCATTAAGCTCACTCTTTTCATACTTTTTAACTACAAATGGGTGCACATAATATTTCTTGCAGACATTTCTAGTATTCCCCAAAGCTTTAGCGGTATGGTCAAATGCTTTTATAACATTCTTTTTTACTTCACTTTCTACATTGGTAGGTTCATTTTCCATAAGCGATTCAAAAAATATTAACGTGCCAGACCATGTTCTAAAATCTTTCGCAGTAAAAAGTTCTCCGCTTATTTCTTGTAAATATTCATTGACCATACCACTATCTACTCCCGTTTTTGTCCCGTCTTCATCAAAGAATTGAAAAAGATCCCAGCCAGGTATTTCTTCGCATTGCAATACTAACTTGCGTAATTTTCTATTATTTAAAGTAATACTATGCTTTTTGCCTTTCTTTCCGGTAAACTCAAATTTTAGCTTATTCTTACTGGTTTTTAAGTGCCTTGTTCTTAAGGTCGATAAGCCATATGTTTTGTTTCTTTTGGCATATTGTTGATTACCTATACGTATATGGGTTTCTTCCATTAGCCTTACAATTAGTGCGAGAACTTTTTCTTTAGGCCATCCATCTAACTGTAAATCTTCATCTACCTTTTTTCTAATTACAGGCAAAGCTTCCCCAAATTGATGCATTCTTAAAAATTTGGTTCGGTTTCTTACTCTTAACCATAAATCGTGATAACGGTACTGCAACCTATGTTTTACATCATAGCCTACTGCTTGTAAATGTGCGTTGGCAATCGGTGCTATTTTTACTCCTTGCCATGCTGGTGGAATCACCAATTTTTCTATTCTTGTTAATTCAGACTTTTTAAGAAGTGGCTTGTTCTTTAATAGATAATGAAATTTCTCTTTCTCCTTAATTCTTAATATGGACAAGGCTTCCCTATTCACATACTTTAAATGCATATGCGCAGCTACATCATGTGGTTCACTTGCTAATAGTTCAGTATAGTTCATATATAAGTGGTTTTAAAAATTGCAATCGTATAAACCTATCTTCTATATTTTGTTTATACTTTTTTATACAACGTAAAACAAAAATAAGAATTCACGGTGCCACTTTAGTGTTCTATTCAACTATTTTGTAGCCTAATAACCATCAATATTTCATCTTATTAGTTATTAAAACTAGCGCTATTGCGATATAATTTTTCTGAAACGGATTCTTTTTAACCACAGAAGTTCTATACCTTTCCTACTATAAATACCCATTGCTTATGAAAGGAGAACCCATGTTAATATGTATACCAGACATAAGCGGATTTACGGAGTTTATGAGCGAAACCGATTTTGAACTGAGTTCAAAAATCATTCCTGCGCTTTTGAACCAAATTATCTACACGAATAAAATCGGACTCAAAGTTTCCGAGATAGAAGGCGATGCTGTTCTGTTTTTTAAGACTGGCGAAATGCCAAGCTTAGAAAATCTTATAGAACAGTGTAGAAAATTTTATACCGAATTTTATAAGGAACTAGCTTCTCTTAGAGAAAAACATATAAAGAATAAAGATGCTGAATCAATACCCGAAATTCTCGGTCTAAAGATTATACTACATTACGGTAAAGAAATAGCTTTGACCAAAGTTGGTAATAGCATAAAACTCTTTGGCGAAGATCTTATTATAGCTCACAAATTGTTGAAAAACGAAATTAACTTGAGCGAATATTTACTCTTAACAGATGGCTTAACCAATTACTATAAAGAGAATAATTTAAACGACCAGTTTGATTGGGGCTCACTAAAACATAATTCTACAGAGTATGACCACGTGGGTGAAATAAACTACTCATATATCAACTTAAAACCTTTGGTAGAAGAATAAGCTTACATCACTTCAAAACTGTAAAACGTTCATCATTGCCTCTTCTGAGTCAATGGCAACCTTCAATATCCCTTAATTTTGTAGCAGAATAATTAAACAAAATTATGAGCTATTTAGATATAAAATCAAAAGATATACAGCCAATCGTTGAGGAATTGAACACGTTGTTGGCAGATTACAATTTGTACTATCAAAACCTTAGAGGTTACCACTGGAATGTTTCTGGAAAGAACTTTTTTGACCTTCACATTAAGTTTGAAGAACTATATACCGATGCAAGAATTAAAATTGATGAAATCGCTGAGCGTATCTTAACGCTAAGACATAACCCAACTAGCGAGTTTTCTAAGTATTTTGAAATGTCTTCTATTAAAGAAACATCTTCTCTCATTGCAGATACTGATATGGTAGATCACATTTTAAATCAACATGAAATTTTGTTGAAGCAAATGAATAAAGTCATTAAGAAAGCCGAAGCTGGTGGAGATGAAGGAACTATTGATATGATCGGTGGCTATATTGGCGAAATAGAAAAAGTAAGTTGGATGCTAGACGCCTGGTCCAAAGAATAAGTTTACACTAAATAACAGTATATAAAAAAGCACCTCTTTTAAAGAGGTGCTTTTTACTTTCAACTAGTTTGCCAATGCAATCTGGCTAAAATTATTTTACTACTTTTCGCATAATATATAACATACCAAATTTCTTGGCTGCAGAAAATGCGGTCGACACCCAGTTATACGGACTCAAATCTTCTTGTACATCTTGTTTCAATCCTTTAAGCTCTTCTAAAGCAATTTCGCGCTCTAATTTCAAGCGTTTTAAATTAAACTCTATCTCATTAAAATTTTTGTACATATCTCTACTAGTTAAAGAATTTATCCGACAACTTTCTTACCAACATGTTATCTATTTGACCTCTAAAAATATAGGCTAAAACCAATAATACTACAAATAAAGCACCAGCAATTAAACAAGCACCTACCATACTCTCAAGAACATTTGCCAAGAAGACAACACCAGCTACAGTTATAAATATAAGTGCCAAAAAAGCAAGACCACCTATAACTGCCATTTTTAGCAGCATACCGGTGGTCATTGTTAATTGTTGAAACACTTTAAGCCTGTAGTATTCTTGGGTTTTCTTATAGTAAACCTCTCCTACATCAATTGCCTTATTAGACGTTTCGTTAAGTGAATCAATAATTCCCATTTATACTGTTTTCTGCAGTTTCTTATTTTTTGACTTCAACTCAGACAATTTCTTCTCTAAAGTTGAAATTACGTCCTCGGTCTTATAACTTAAATCAGAAACTAAAGATTCTACTCTTGTATCTAAGGTTTCTCTTTCGTCAGACATTTTAGAAGCAACTCTATTTTTAAGGTCTACTGCACTATCTGCAAAATTATCTCTTGTTGCAGCTGCTTGATCAGCAATTAATCTTCTTGTATTCTCACCTTTATCTGGTGCATAAAGAATTCCTAAGGCTGCACCAATGGCAGATCCTGCGATAATTGCTAATAATGTATTTCCACTATTGTTCATATTATATATTTTAGATTAAACGTTTTCTTATACATGATAAACTATTGCTTATAATGTCATACAAATGTCTTAAATAAAGATACAACTACTTAACTCAAAACCTTTTAATATTGACGTTAACAATAGCTTAAAAGGGTTAAGAATTATTTGAAACGAATTAATGCATCAAACTGTTTACCTCTAAATTTGTAACTATGAAAGAATATGAAACTAAGAATCCGTACAGCGGTGAAATTGTTAAGACATATACACAAGATAGCACTGCCGATATAGAAAAAAAATTACAAAAAGCCCTATCTATAGAAGCCTCTTGGGCAGCTATGGAAATTGAAGATAGGTGCGAACTTCTCTCCAATGTAGCAGAATTGCTAATAGACCGTAAAGAGGAATATGCAGAACTAATGACCCAAGAAATGGGAAAACCTTATGCTCAAGGTATTTCTGAAATTGAAAAATGTGCTTGGGTATGTGATTTCTATGCACATAACGCTGAAGATCTTTTAGCCGATGAGGTCATAGAAACCGATGCTGATGAGAGTTTTATAAGTCATGATCCCTTAGGATGCATTCTTGCCGTAATGCCATGGAATTATCCTTTTTGGCAAGTACTTCGTTTTGCAGCCCCTACCTTAACAGCTGGTAATACTGCATTTCTTAAACATGCGCAAAATGTAACTGGTTGTTCTATGGCTATTGAAAAACTATTCTTAGATGCGGGTTATCCTGAAGGGTGTTTTCAAAGTTTAAAAGCGGGTCATGAAGAAATTGAAAAGCTTATTGCTAATGACGGTATTAAAGCTGTAACCTTAACAGGAAGCGAAAAAGCTGGTAAATCAATTGCAGGTACGGCAGGAAAGAACTTAAAGAAATCTGTTCTTGAACTTGGCGGAAACAATGCATGTATTGTTTGGGAAGATGCCAATTTAGATCAACACATCAATACTATGGTAACGGCACGTATGCAGAATACGGGTCAAAGTTGTATTGCTGCAAAACGCTTTATAGTTTGTGAAGATATTTATGATGCATTTCTAGAAAAATTTACCGCAAAAGTGAAATCACTTAAAAGTGGTGACCCTATGAAAGAGGATACGTTTATTGGTGTTATGGCGCGCGAAGATTTAGCCGAAGAACTTCAAAAACAAGTGAACGATTCTATAAAACAAGGTGCTAAAGTTGTACTGGGCAATATGCATAAAGATGCTTATTTCTCACCCACTATACTAACCGATGTTACTGTAGAAATGCCGGTATTTAAAGAAGAAACTTTTGGACCTGTTGCTGCTATTACCAAAGCAAAAAATAGAGAAGAAGCTATTGCCTTAGCTGCAAACTCTAGATTAGGTCTCGGTAGTATGTTATTCACTGAAGATATAGATGCCGCAATGGATGTAATATCTACTATACCTGATGGCGCATTCTTTATAAACGACATGGTAAAGTCTGATCCTCGATTACCATTTGGTGGTACAAAAGCATCTGGCTATGGTAGAGAATTATCTAGAGAAGGCATCTTAGAATTCGTAAACAAGAAAACGGTTTATATTAAAAAATAATACGCATGAACAAAGAAGCAGAAGAAACAAAATTCGTTAAAGAACCAGAAGAAGAAACACAACAATACATTTTACAAAAAAATAAAAAAACTAAAGTTGGTGTAACTATACTTATAGCCTTTTTAGTACTTCTTATTATTGGTGTAATAATTTCAAACGTATTTTTTACGAACTAAAGAACACGACATAAAAATTGTAAAGGTGAGCATAATTTATTCTCACCTTTTTTTAGTTACATCTAACTCGTAGCCTATATGCTAGTTTTATCGATTCTTACTTTCAATGAAAGTGAATACACGAAGGTTTCGATCAATCCATTAAACGCAAGAGAATTATTTTTGTACTTTTCTAAAGTATTATTCAAAGGCATGAAACTAAGCAATTCATTTAAAGGTTCACTAAGAACATTTACTTACTTTATGGCTAGTGGAACACACTCCATGTTAAAAGGCATTAATTATGTAGAGCTCTATGGAAATGAACCAAGTGCGATAGAAAGAGTCTTTGCCATATATACAAATGTTATTGAATTGGATGGAAATGGTATTGTTATAAATGACGAGTACGCTCAGAAAAGGGCTACGGATTATTTGCATTCATATTATGATTCTACCTTTATAGTTCAACCACAATTTGAAGATTGGGAAATAGAATTACATTAATAATTTAAAGTTCAAATAAAGGATCATTAAAATCATAGAAAAACCTGAATAGTGTCATATATATCCAAAGTAAACATCGATTGTCCCCGTGAAAAGCCTTTCCCTTTTGATATATCTGCGATCAAGTATGCCAAAGACCTCGATTTTTCCAACCCTGTCACCTTCATCATCGGCGATAACGGTACTGGTAAAAGCACCCTATTGGAGACTCTTGCAGTTAGGCTACAGCTTCCGAACATGGACGGTTCTTCCTATGGAAAAAGAGGGTTTGAGGCTGCGAGGACTCTAGTGGAATTTCTTTCCATAGAATGGACAATAGATAGACCTCGAGGATTCTTTTTAAGGGCAGAGGATTTTGGAAACCTGTTGAATGGTATCCAGAACGAGGACAACAGGCAGTCCACCTTTTTTGAGGATATTAAAGAGGTGGTGCCGGAAGGTGTTCTAAAATCCATGCGCGATAATTCGAACTATCAAATACATGCAATGCGTAAAAACTATGGTCAAGACCTCCAAGGCTTTTCACACGGGGAGGCCTACTTCAAGATAATGAATGATAAGATAAATCAACGCGGCATATATCTATTGGACGAACCTGAGGCGGCACTATCCCCCTCAAAACAGCTTTCGTTACTATATTTTATCAAGGAACATCTGAAGAACAACATGTCCCAGTTCATAGTGGCCACGCATTCACCTATGCTGATGGCTTACCCAGGAGCGGCAATATATCAAATTTCGGATGACACCATGAACAAGGTAGATTTCGAGGAAACAGAACACTATTCAATTACAAGGTCTTTTTTAAATAATCCCGATGCCTATCTTAGACATCTAGAATAATTGGCTAAAGTTTAAAATGAAGGATAATAAATATTGAATCAAAACAAAGAAAAACATACCCTTAGCTTAAGAGAACAAATTATTATGTTTTTTTTCGGCATTATATTCGTCAGTATTCTTGGTAAGCATTATTTTGCAAATCTGGGAGGTAGTGTTGAAGATAAATCTAGACTATTGAAAGTTTATTATTTAGGCTTAGTCTTTTGGGCTTGTATCATAGGTCTAATTTTATTTTTAGAAAATAAACTTTGAGCTAACTAAAAGTTCAACTAAAGAATAAATAATGTTATTGAAATGAATTTTATTGATAGCTATTTTTGCAGTGATCTTCTTAGGTTGCGAAACCGATTCGCTACCTTGTGAAGATGGGTATATAGAAGTACCAGGTCAAAACGGACCTGTTTGCGTACCTGAAGGAGAAGTAAGAGCTATTGACATATTAACACCATAAGTTCAAATAAACTATCATGTCTACACTAGTTTCTACAGCCGAAGAATTTGCCACTAATCAATTATCCGGCAATACTGACCCAAGATATCTCTATCATAATCTTAGGCATACACAACGCGTTGTAGATGGTACAAAAGAGCTTATTACTGGTGAAAAAATTGGCGAAGAAGAGAGCGAGTTACTTTTAGTTACTGCTTGGTTTCATGACCTTGGGTATACTGTTTCTTATGAGAATCATGAAGAGCATAGCTGCCAGTTATCTAGAGATTTTTTAACCAAAAATAATTGTACACCATCTTTTATTACCAACGTTTGTAACCTGATTCTAGCGACGAAAAAAGGGTACGAGCCAAAAAATGAATTAGAAAAAATAATTCGCGATGCAGATTCTTCTCATTTTCATGTCAAGAATTTTATGGCAACAACCGAATTACTGAGAGAAGAGCGTGTTTTAATAAGTAAAGAAAGTATTACTTCTGCAGCATGGCGCGAAGAAAATATTGCTCTTTTACGCGCCAAACATCGTTATTATACGGAATACGCTATAGCTAATTGGCAAGAAGGGAAAGACAAGAATATTAAGAGGCTCATCAAAGCAAAAAAGAAGAATAAAGAGCTCATTAAAAAGGAAAGTTTAAAAGCCAAATTTAAGGGAGAATTACCAGATCGGGGAATACAGACACTATATAGAGTTACACTAAGTAATCATTTAAAACTGAGTGATATTGCCGATACCAAGGCGAATATTTTACTTTCTGTAAACGCCATTATTATTTCTATGGCATTGGCAAACTTGGTTCCTAAGTTAGATAACCCTTCTAACGACTATCTATTCTACCCTACGTTTCTATTTATAATTTTTAGTGTAGTTTCTATGGTAATGTCTATTATAGCTACCAAACCAAATATTACTTCTGGTCAGTTTACAGAAGAAGAAGTCACCTCTAAAAAAGTAAATCTATTGTTCTTTGGTAATTTTCATAAAATGAAATTAGAGCAGTATAGTTGGGCTATGTCAGAACTTATTAAAGACAAAGATTACATCTATAGCTCATTAACCAAAGACCTTTATTTTCTTGGGATAGTTTTAGAAAGGAAATATCGACTTTTACGGTGGACGTATACCGTTTTTATGATAGGAATGATAATTTCAGTAATTGTATTTGGCATTGCACTCAAGTACTACGGTCCAGAACGAATATTAGAATTACCCGTAATGCAGCCCTAACTAAAATGGCTGTTATAAAATTGAAGAACAATAAGTTTACTACAAAACTTAGACTCCGAAAGCCATTAGAAGTATACACAATAAGATGCCGATTGCAGCAATTACAATAGTAAATTTTAAAGCTTTTGCTAAAGCTGGCTCTTTATTTTGATCATTTACATTTACCCTGGTCATGAGTGGTTATTTAGAATTATACCACAAATCTATGCCGAAACTTTCTAGAGTTTTAACTTCATAAATGAATTTCTTGTCTCCATTGCATTTTACCTAACTCATTGGTATCATGTAAAATATGATATTGCAACTAGTTGTCTTTAACTCATTTGTATCATTGCTTCTTTAAATGTTGCTTTTGGAGCTGAACACATTGGGCACTCATACGCATCATCAATATCTTCAAATTTGGTGCCTGCGGCAATATTAAACTCTTCATCACCAAAAGTTGCGTCATAAACCGTTAAGCAGTCTTGACATTGATATAACGATTGTGTTGCTTCTACAACTTCAACGCTGGTTTCTTTTTCATCATCTTCTGCGCGACCCAATTGATCAAAATACATTTTACTTAACTCCATTAACAACCCAGGTAATTCTATCTTATCTATATCTTGGGCATAGGTAATATACTTTTGGCTGTTAGGATCAAAATGTTCAAAATGTAGAACATTGTACGTAGGGCGAACTTCAAATTCTTTAACAATGGTGGGCAAATTATTCTTTTCAATAATCACCGAGGCAAAGTGAGAACGTTTACCCACCTCATTGCTAATACCAAATGTTAGACCGTAGGTACTAATATCATTTTGATCAAAACTCCGAACCAAATACTTCTTTAACTCCAACGCCTCGCCATCATCAATAGGCACATGCCAATTCATCTCTAATTGAGAATGCCTTACATTGATTCCTCTTTTACCTAAAAAGCGCTCTAAAGCTGGTCTGCTAGATTTCTTAATACCTTTTACTACAAAAGATTTCCATGGGGTAATGCAGATTTTACCAATACTATTATCTAGGCAAAAGCCGCAGAATTCTTTTAAGAAGGATAGGTCATATTTATTGTTTCTCCAATAAAGACCAAGCCAATACATATCTGAACCCAAACGGTTCATACCCTCATAATATGGAAAGGTCTGAAAAGGCACCTTAAGTTCCTTTTCCATGGTTTTGTTGTTGGTTTCTAAGTTCTTGTTCATGACAAAGAACAACTCATCTATGTCCGAAATATCTTCATATATTTCTTCGATTTGTTTGGAGATGGAATTGATATCCCAACTATAAATAAGCACCGGATAAAATTCAGATGATTTCCAGTGTGGTAGTTTAATATTCAAGTACCAATAATCTTCTTGATCAGATGCTATAAAGTTGAGGTTACCACTAAAAATAGGAACTAAGCGTTGTTTTGGATCTGTAATATTGATTTTCAATTTCGGTAAAAAATCAAATCCTTCTAGAATATAGAGATAAGTAGAACCCTTTAACCAATGGGTCATATCAAAAATATCTGCAGAGACGTAAGAGCTAACGATATTCTGAAATGAACGATTAGCAATGATATCTGTATTGAATTTCGAGATACTTTCTAGCTGTTCTTCTTTTGCATCCTTTAGCGGAAACAAAATATCTTGTCGAGACCCAAAATTGACACTTGTGAGTCCGGCAGACTCCAGCATGGTAATAATATCTTTCAATTCACCAGGAGACGTAACACCACCTTTTATCAATATTCTATGAAGATCATCATTCATGTCTCGCTGTTTTAATTTGCTAATACCAGTTGTTTCTTTAATAAATCTTTTATCTCGGGCTTACAACTTCCACAGCCTAAACCTGCACCTGTCTCTGAACATAATTTGTTGAAATCTGAGCATCCGCCTTTGATGGCATCTACAACATTACCTTCACCAACCTGACTGCAAGAGCATACCAGTTTCCCTTTTAAAGGAACAGATGTTGAAGCACCACGCAACAATTCATTCCGTTTTTCAGATAGTTCAATCTCTTCCTCTATCAGTCTTTTAAACTCTGCAAATTCATTTTTATCGCCCAATAAAATGGCACCTTTTAACGTATCGTCTTTTACAATACATTTCTTATAAAAACGCTTACTTACATCCATTAAAATGATTTCTTCATAAGAAGCATCTCCTATGGGTGAATTCACCATACCAATACTACAGAGATCCAGATTTTCAAACTTTAAAATATTCATCAATACTGAACCATTGTAAATACTACTAAAGTCTCCAAGAATAAAGTTAGCCGCAATATCTGCTTGTTGCTCGGCAGCTGAGGTAATACCAAAAAGTGAGTTTTTAAACTCCGCAATTTCTCCTAAAGCAAATATCGTTGGATCACTACTTTGTAAATATGAATTTACCACCACACCTCTTCGGGTTTTGATTCCCGTTGGTTTTGCCAATTCTATATTTGGTCTTGTACCAATTGCATAAACTATAGCATTGCACTGAATAGAACGCCCTGTTTTTAGATTTACAGATAGGCTATGTTTTTGTTCCTTATCTTCAAAAACAGTACTTACTTCATTATCGAAATACAGATTTATACCTCGTTCTACTACATCTTCTGCCAATAAGCGACTGGCAACATTATCTAACTGACGCTCCATTAATCGTGGTGCGCGTTGAATTATACTTATATTAATATCTATTTTCTTTAACGCAGCAGCAAGTTCTAACCCTAAAAGCCCGCCACCAACTATAACCACATTTTGGTCTTTTGCCTGCAGTCCGGTTTCTGCGAGATATTTTCTTAATTTATCGGCATCTCCTCTTTCACGCATCGTAAAACGACCAGGTAACTGTATCTGTACATCGCTAGGTATAAATGCCCTGCTACCTGTTGCCATTATCAGCAAATCGTAGCTATGTTCTTTTCCGTTAGAATCTAAAACGGTTTTATTATCCGCATCGATATTTTCAATACCAATACCTTTATGTAAAGAGACCTCTAGCTTTTGTAGCTCGCCATCTTTTAACTTCTCTAAAGCTTCCCAAGAAAGTTCGTCACTTACATATTCTGGAAGTAAAACACGATTGTAAAAAGGATCTTTCTCTTTTGAAAACACATGAAGCTCATCAATACTATTTTTCTCTCTGTATGATTGTATAAACCGATATGCCGCAGCACCTGCCCCAATAACAACAACCTTCTGTTTTTCTTTTACAAACTTTGTAACCTCAACGGCACAGTACTTAAAATCTGGCTCTTTTGAAACAGGATCCACTAAATCATTAGTCAGGTTATTTGCCCTACCAAAATCATTGTTCAATACTTTACCCCAATGCATGGGCAAGAAAACAACAGACTCTCTTATATCATAATTAAGCTGCACTTTCACCTGTACTTGCCCTCTTCTGCTTTTTACTACTGCAATATCACCTTCCTTAATTTTTCTCAAATAGGCGTCTACAGCATTCATCTCTAAATAAGGTTGCGGTATGTGGGTCAACAATCTTTTTACCTTACCTGTTTTGGTACGGGTATGCCATTGATCACGAACCCTCCCTGAATTTAATATTAACGGATAGTCATTATCTGTTTCTTCAGATTTATTGTAGAGGGTAGAAGGCGCATTAAAATGTGCTTTCTTGTCATTGGTAAAGAACTGACGATCTGTAAATAATCTTGGAGTACCCTTATGTGTTTTATGTGGCACTGGCCACTGAAAACTTCCTTCATTGATCAAACGTTCATATGATAGACCAGAGATATCTATTTCAGTGCCTTTTGTTAATAAGCAATGCTCATCATAGACTTCGCTGCTATTCTTATAATCAAAGCCATTATAGCCCATTGCTTGTGCAAATCTCCAAATGATTTCTGCATCTGGCAATGCTTCACCTGGTGCATCTATAACTTTAGGCAAGTGACTAATTCGTCTTTCTGAATTGGTCATGGTACCTTCTTTCTCTAACCAACCTGCAGCGGGTAGCAAAAGATCCACAAATTTAGTGGTCTCTGAGTTATGGGATATATCTTGAACTACCACGAACTTTGCCTTTTTTAAAGCTCTTTCTACTTTATTCGAATTAGGCATACTTACCGCAGGGTTAGTACATACGATCCAAATCGCTTTTAACTTTCCTTCATCAAGGGCATCGAACATTTCTGTTGCGGTATAGCCTGGTTCTGACTGTATTTCGCCACCTCCCCAAAAATCTGACACTTCTTTTCTATGTGCCTTATCTCCTAAATCTTTATGTGCTGCCAATAGACTAGCCATACCACCTACTTCTCTACCCCCCATAGCATTTGGCTGACCTGTCAATGAAAACGGTCCGGCACCTGGTTTGCCTATTTGCCCCGTTAAAAGTGACAAATTCAGTAATGATACATTTTTAGCTACACCAATAACACTCTGGTTCAACCCCATAGTCCACATGCTGATAAACTTCTTGGCATTACCAATATATTCGGCAGCTTTGCGAATATCACCAACGGGAATACCACATTTTTTAGCAGCTTCTTTCAGTGATAAGGTAAACGCCATTTCTTTAACCGCCTCATAATTTGCGGTGTGCTTTTTTATAAAGGCGGAATCTATTTTTCTTTTCTCAATTAATCGGCGGGCAATGGCATTGAAAAGAATAACATCAGTACCCGGTAATATTTGTAAATGTAAATCTGCCCCTGCGCACGTCTGTGTTTTACGTGGGTCTACAACAATTACTTTTACCTGCGGATTCTCCTCTTTATGTTTTTCTAATCTTCTATATAAAATAGGATGGCACCATGCCGGGTTTGCACCTGCTATCAAGAAGCAATCTGCCAACTCAATATCTTCATATGAAATAGGCACGGAATCTTCACCCAAAGTTTTTTTATACCCTACCACGGCAGAACTCATGCAAAGCCTTGAATTGGTATCTATATTATTTGTGCCAATGAACCCTTTTGTAAGTTTATTGATGAGGTAATACTCTTCTGTTAAACACTGACCAGACACATAAAAACCAACACTATCTGGACCATGTTTGGCAATAATACTTTTAAAAACTGCAGCGGCACGTTCAAAAGCAGCGTCCCAAGAGACACGTTGCAAAGGGTGATTTCTGCTCCACTTCATTTCTGGATACAGAATACGATCTGTAGTATCTTGAGCTACGTAATTTAGATTGCGTCCTTTGCTACACAGCATTCCTTTATTAGATGGATAATCTGGATTACCATCTACTGAAATAGTTCCTTTTGCGTCAATATCTACAAGTATACCGCAGCCTACACCGCAATAGGAACATATTGTTTTATGAGTTTTATTGCTATTCATTTTATCAATGATAAAGAATGGTTCAGAAGTATACTGCAAATTATAAAAAGTACGTATAAATACGTACTTTTTTATCGTAAATGTTCTGCGTAATATCGAGTGATCCGCAATTATTCTGCTTTAAGACTGAGAATGGATCAATAAATAGGAAATTGAGGTGTTGAAATGTTAAAGTGGAATGTTGATTGACGAAACTGTACTGAGAATACTTTTAGGCGGAATTGACTGTTTTAATTATTAACATTTCGGGAGTGAATTTTTCGAAAAATGCCATCATCGCAATAGAAATGTGGTAAATAGTTTAATTTTTCTTGGTAAAGCGTGTCATCGCTTGAACTAGTAATCACCTCTATTCTTTATTAACTATCTAAATTATATTTTGGCTGTATTGAAGGTAAAACAGTCTTGAGCTTTTCGTAATAGGGTTTCCAATTGGCATAGTTTGGCTTTTCTAGTTTCAAATCCACCATTGTCTTTTTCGATTCATAATTTTTGTCATTACATAGTTTAGAAATTATCAAACCTCTAAAATTCGCATCTAGCGTACCTGCTAAAATCCCTCCATTTTTTCTATCATGCCAAAGAATGCCTTGACTTTCAAGTTCATCCATTCTTTTTAGAATGTTCAGCAAATACAAATAGTTGTTTAAAAATAGCTTACCGTCGCCATTGATGTAATTTTTTATTAGTTCAACACCTTGCTCTATTTCCTCATGAGTAGTTGCATTAAAACCAAAAGGACCTTTGGTAGTCCAATCATAAACGGTAGGTAAATGATGACGTTTTTTCTCTTTAAAAAAATCCTGAAAATAATCTAGATCCAAAATATAATCTTCAACTTCATAATGAGTTATACCAAAACCAGAAAATGTAATGTCTCCCATATCAAAAAAATTAAAACCGATTTTGATGGCGATGCCATTTTTAAAATATATGAAGCAAGGATTACCACCTGTTTTGAATGATTTGTATCCTAAAGGTTGTAATACGGGTGATAGACTGCCGAACAATATTTTACGTTTTTCAGTATTATTCATAGAATTAATTTCTTGCGGTGTAAGTGTAATTTTGTTTTTTGTATCCAAATTAAATCCTAAAGATATTTATCTCCGAAAATATTTTTTACCATTACAGCTAACAACCAAACAAATATCTAAATCAAATTATGCTTCTGTGCCTTTTTAGAAAGATCTATGAGATTTTTCACATCCATCTTACGCATTAAATTAAAACGATGCGTTTCAATTGTACGTTTACTGTTTTGTAGTTTTTCTGATATCTGTTGATTTGTTAAACCAGACAATACCAACTCTAATACCTTAAGCTCTTTGTTGGTTAAATCAAAAACATTGTCAGCGCTTTTACGTGGCTCTTCTTCTTTAACCACTTGTTTTTTAGCTCCCAATAAGTTATTTACCAAAACATTACTAATATCTCCACTAAAGTATTTACCGCCTTCTCTAACGGTATGTATTGCCTTAATAAATTCTGACTTGTCGGTGTCTTTTAATAGATACCCATTTGCGCCTGAACTAATAGATTTTAAAATATATTCTTCAGAATCATGCATGGAAAGTATAATGGTCTTCACCTCTGATTTACTTTTGGTAAGTTCAGCTACGGCATCAATACCGTTCATGACGGGCATCCTAATATCAATGATTAAAAGATCAGGATTTACCTTGCCTACCAATTCAATAGCCTCTTTACCGTTCGATGCTTCACCGATCACTTCCAAATCAGATTCAGACTCCAATAAAGAACGGATTCCGTCCCTAACCAAAGCGTGATCATCTGCCAATACTATTCTTGTTATTTCACTCAAAATATAGGTAATTATACGTACCGTGCTAAATTACATATTTTAAAAACAACAATACGGTCTACACAACCAATGCTGCATAGACCGTATAACTAACTAAATTCTTGTAAAACTCTATTCTTTTTTGGTATTCAAAAACTGAGGCTTAATGGTCAACTGTACCCAAGCCCAGTTTTGGCTACTTGCTGCTAAATCTTCTGTAACCCCTTTTAGCTCATACATACCGTCTGCAGCGAACATTTGAGAATATCCAACTGCTAACCCATAACCATTGAAAGCCTTTGAAAAGACCAAGTCAATTTCTGTACCCAATGATTTTTCTCCGCTTGGCAATTCTTGTTCTCCACTAAAATTTAAGACTTTAACCAGTAAGCTAGATTTCTTTCCTAAATCGAATTTTGCACTGGCGTGAATGTCAAATAGGCCTACAGAATTTGCATGGTTACCTACGTAGAAATAATCCATGAATCCGTTAAACTTATGATTGGTTCCGTATAGTGGAAAAAATGCCTCTGTTTTGTCTGTAGTATCCGCTTTGTTTCCGCTAATAACTTCTGTACCTAAACCTAAAGCTACCTTATCACTAGCCTTATACCCAAGCTCTAAACCTAGTAAATATGCACCGCCAACTTTTACTTCGTTCTGTCTTTCTCCCGTTTGTAAAAATAGGTTGGCATTTGCACTAAAGCTTCCTGCTTTATATGCTAAATGTGTACCAATAGTTTGCAAGCTACTTACTCCATCTGCAGCACCTTCAGTATCAAAATTTTGGAAACCATTATTCAATGCCAATATGCTACCGGAGAACTTATCCCATTGTTGCTTGGCGTATAGGTATTGCATGGTTTTATATGTAAAAAAACCTGATGTATTATATGCTGTACCTACAGACTGAAACCCTGTTGGGTTATCAAAATCTTGACTAAAAGCAAGACCAACATCTAACATGAATTTATCTTTCTTATACTTTAAAAGTCCCGCATCATGGTTTCTACCTTGTTGCGCCCAATCCAATCCGCCAAAAATACGTTGGTCATCATAAGCTATTGATTGTCTACCTAATTTTGTAGACCATCCTTTGCCTAAATTAATATTTGCCCATGCTTCAAATACTGCAAAAGAATCGTTCTGATCATCTGGTAGAATTTGTCTGTTCTCGCCCCAAACC
The DNA here is from genome assembly GCF_900142175.1 of Maribacter aquivivus. NCBI lineage: Bacteria > Pseudomonadati > Bacteroidota > Flavobacteriia > Flavobacteriales > Flavobacteriaceae > Maribacter > Maribacter aquivivus. The sequence goes on from NZ_FQZX01000001.1 coordinate 783,633, forward strand.
ATTACATCTTGTATGCTTAAGTAAAACTGATACGCTTCTGATTCATATTTGGCATTTAACCGTGCACGGGTAGAGATTGCGAAACCAGCATCTGCAGCATCAGGAATTATGCTTCCGAAACCATTTCTATATTCTGTTCTTGGTCTAAACTGCCCGTCTAACGTAAATTGGGCATAAATTGAATTTGCCGCCAGAAACAATAAGGTGATTAGTAAATATTGCTTTTTCATAATTTTAATTTTAATAATTGAGTTAGTTAATGGTTAGTGTTCTAAAAAGTCTATTAGGTGTTTTCTATAGGTGTAATAATCATCGTTCTCTAATACGGATTTACGAGTACGCGGTCTTTCAAAATCAATGGAAAGGATGTCTCCTATTTTTGCCTTTGGGCCACTGGTCATCATAATGACGCGATCTGCTAGAAAAATAGCTTCATCAACATCATGTGTAATCATAACCGCAGTAATTTTCTCCTTGTTCCAAATCTCTATAAGAATATCTTGTAATTCTCCCCTAGTCAGCGAGTCTAACATTCCAAAAGGTTCATCTAACAACAATACTTTTGGCTTAATAGCAAATGCTCTAGCAATACCCACACGTTGTTGCATACCTTGAGATAATTCTGATGCTTTTTTATGGAAGGCATTCTCTAGACCTACTTTGTGCAAATAGTATTTTGCAATGTCTTGGCGTTGCCCTTTTGTTGCATGCGGAAAAACTTGATTAACCCCAAGCAATACATTCTGCAAAGCCGTCATCCAGGGCATTAAACTTGGAGATTGAAAAATAACTCCCCTATCTGGTCCAGGACCTTTTACAGGATTTCCTAAAACTGAAATATTACCTCCGGAAATTGGATTAAGACCTGCTATCATAGAAAGCATGGTTGTTTTACCACAACCTGAATGCCCTATAATCGTCACAAATTCTTCTTTTAATATCTGTAGATTTAAATCTTCTAGTACAACATAATCGCCCTTTGGCGTCGGGTAAACCTTTTTTAAATTAGAAAGATCTAACATTATATTGGATGGATAAACAATACCGTTTTCTGAATATGTCTGGTTAGATTGTTGTGTTGTGTTCATATAATGTTTCTTTAGGCTACGAAGCTTTTTGGCGTAAGCTCTGGAAGTTTATATTCTACGTCAGAAACTGTTTTTCTCTCATCACCTATATCCATTAAGTATTCGATGATGGAGTTTCTTGTTTTCTTGTACTCAGGATTATCGTTCATTGCCGTTTTATCCCTTGGTCTTTCAATATCAATCTTAAACTCTGGACCCAAAGTGGCATTCGGACCTGGTTTCAATGGAATTATTCTATCTGCCATATAAATACCCTCATCAACATCGTTGGTAATAAGCAATGCGGTACGTTTATCTTGACTCCAAATATTTAAGATTTCATCTTGTAAATTTCCTCTTGTCAAAGCATCTAATGCTCCTAAAGGTTCATCCATGATGATCATTTCAGGATTCATGGCCAAAGCACGTGCTACCGCAACCCTTTGTCGCATTCCCCCTGATAATTCTTTAGGTCTCTTATTAATTGCCGGACTAAGATTTACCATGCCTACGTAATTTTTCACTATTTCCATCAAGGCTTTTTTATTCTCCTTCGGAAAAGCTTCTTTTACCGCCATGTAAATATTTTGACCCACTGTCAACCAAGGTAACAGCGAATAGTTTTGAAAAATCACACCACGCTCATGACTAGTATCGGTTACCGGAACTCCTTTAAAAAGAACCTCTCCGCTAGTTGGTTGCAATAGCCCGTTTATAAGATTTACTAAAGTGGTTTTTCCACTTCCGGTAAATCCTACAATAGCTACAAACTCACCTTCATCCATAGTCAGGTTGATGTTAGAAAGTACTTCTGTACTAACATCTCCCTCACCATAGGTTTTATAAATATTATTTAATTCTAAATATGCCATGTTCTATCTTTTGAAAGCGTTATGCCATTTCATTTTTATTGAAAGAAACCATATTCTGTACAGCAAGCATCAGTCTATCTAACAAGAAACCAATGATACCAATGACGAACATTGCCACAATAATTTTTGAGTTAGAATCGTTAGCACCGTTCTGAAATTCTTCCCATACGAAAAGACCTAATCCCTGACTTTGTGCTAAAAGTTCAATGGCAATCAATACCATCCACGCCACAGATAGCGTAATACGAAGTCCCGTAAAAATTAACGGTAAAGAAGAAGGTAATATCACCTTGAATACTTTTTGAAAAGTGCCCAACTTTAATACTTTGGCAACATTGATATAATCTTTATCTACAGATGCAACACCCATTGCAGTGTTTACCAAGGTTGCCCACATGGCACAAAGACCTACACTAATAAATGATATTACAAAGGCATTATCAGAATTGTCGCCGATATACAATGTTTTTACGATCATAAAAACCAACAGGTACCATACAACTGGCGATACTGGTTTAAAAATTTGAATGAACCAGTTAAAGGCGCTTCGTAATGAAGGACTTAGTCCTATTACTATTCCAATAGGTACTGCGATAAACATTGCTAAAAGAAAACCGGCAAATACTGTTTTTATACTTGTTAAGACTATATCTACAAATGAGGCTCTACCTGTATATACAATTGGATCTTTACCTTGAGAAATCATTTTCTCATTAGTGACCGCCATTTTCTCTGCAAATGCCGCTTTATCTGCACGTATAACTTTATGATCCGCTATCAAAGATTGTAAGGATGCCCATACTTGAGATGGTGATGGCAAGGTATTGGGCTGGCAACTACTGTCGCCAGATTCAATACATGCGCGTTCAGCAACTGCAGCCGCTTCTCCCTGTTCTTGCAGTGCTTTTTCCACTCTGTAATTTGCCTCTTTATTGTACAGTGCCTTAGAACCCATCTGCCATAAACCAATGAATAATAGTATGGATAGAAGCGTTATACCAGTATTTTTTAAGGATTTTATAATGCCATCTTTTTTAATACTTGGCGTAAGTTTCAAAAGCATTTGCTTCAAACTAGAAGACAAACTATTTTCGTTTTTTAAGACCATTTCTTGTTCCATACTATTTAATTTAAGGTCAATGAATTACTTTAATTATTTCTTGTCTTTGTTTCCGATCGAGAAACTGTTGATATACCCAATTGGATCCTTGGCATCATAGCTAGTACCATCTATAAAGTCTGATGTCGCTGCTTTGTAACCATCAGTATCTGGAACATCTGCTGCTGGTATTTGACCTTCTGCAACCAAAAGATCTGCGGCTTTTTTCCATATATCCGGTCTGTAGATATCTTTAATCGTACTTGCGTACCAATCAGAAGATTTTGATTCAGGAATTTGACCCCATCTACGCATTTGTGTTAAGAACCATATTCCGTCAGAATAGAAAGGATATGTTGCGTTGTACTTATAGAATACATTGAAATCAGGCATTTCACGCTTGTCTCCTTTTTCGAATTCAAATGTTCCAGTCATAGAGTTTGCCAATACTTCTTTTGGTGCACCCACATATTGAGACATGGAAAGTATTTCTACAGCCTCTGCTCTATTAGAAGGTTCATCTAACCATTTACCAGCTCTAATTAATGCTTTTGTGACCGCTATAGCAGTGTTAGGATTTTGCTCTACAAACTGCTTTGTCATTACAAATACTTTCTCAGGATTGTTCTTCCAAATATCATAGTTGGTTGTTACCGGTACACCAATACCTTTAAATACCGCTTGTTGGTTCCAAGGCTCACCTACACAGTACCCATAAATAGTACCTGACTCTAATGTTGCTGGCATTTGTGGCGGTGGCGTTACAGAAAGTAAAACCTCTGCATCTATCTGCCCTTGCACATTATCTGCTGTATACATACCTGGATGAATACCCGCTGCAGCTAACCAATAACGTAATTCGTAATTGTGAGTAGATACTGGAAAAACCATTCCCATTTTAAATGGTTTGCCTTCATTTTTATACGAAGTAATTACCGGCTTTAAAGCATCTGCTTTAATTGGGTGAATAGGCTTACCATCTGAATCTGCAGGTACATTTGGCTTCATTTTAGACCAAACATCATTAGAAACCGTAATTCCGTTACCATTTAAATCCATTGAAAATGGAGTAACCAATTCTGCTTGTCTACCAAAACCTGCTCCTGCAGCAATTGGCTGACCTGCCAACATATGTGATCCGTCTAATTGACCATCTATTACACGGTCTAAAACATTTTTCCAGTTAGATTGTGCTTCTACCGAAACAAAAAGTCCTTCTTCTTCAAAAAAGCCTTTTTCTTTTGCAATGGCCAAAGGCGCCATATCTGTAAGTTTTATAAATCCAAAAGTTAATTGTGGCTTTTCAATGTCTAACATTTTAGTTTTTGAGGCTACAGCTTCTTCTGAAACCGTTTCGGCTTTCTTGCTTTTTGTATCTCCACAGGCCGTAAATACCAAGGCGAGGGAAAGGGTTAAAACAGACGAGGTAAAAATGTTTTTCATAATCTTAATTATTTAATGTTCTACGTATTAATACTTATTTCTACAAATATATACGTAACAGCATTTCCCATACGTGATATAAGCGATGTTTAAACCTCTTTTTACCACATATTAAAACACAGTAATTAGCCATATTAGAAACTGCCAAAAAACATGTTTTACAAACAAACCATTGTTTTACAATAGTTTACATACATTAAAATTAACGGTGTTAACTACGTAAATTAGGGAATGATAGAAATACGTACTATTAGCTGTCTAGGTAGAAATTGTGCTCTGATATTTCTTTTTTAAGCAATTCAATATTAGAAATACCAACTCTTTTACCTTTGGTAAGTATCAAGCCTTCTTTTTTAAGAATAGAGAACATTCTTATGACCTGTTCTTCTGTGGTACCTGCATAATCTGCATACTCACGTCTACTTAATAAAAGGGAAGAAAATTCGTTAGTTTGTCCAAACTTACGATCGATATATAATAAGGTGTCTATGACACGTTCTCTAACCGTCATTTGAGATAACGATTTTACTCGGATTTCACTACGATTAAGTTCATTCGCATAAAACAACATAAAATCATATGTAAGACTGGGTATTTCCCTTAAGGTTTCTTGAAGTAATTCTTTTGAAAAATAACATAAGGTACAATCTACCAAAGCAATGGCACTTATGGGGTACGTCTCTTCTGTACCAAAACCTCTATGCCCAATAATTTCACCCGGCACCGCAAAACGAACAATTTGTTCTTTACCATGAAGACCGGTTCTCAATACTTTGACCTTGCCACTTAGCAAAAAAAATAGCCCGGTAACAGAAGCACCTTCCATGATAAACTGCTGCCCTTTTTTACATTTGATTTCTTTTCTAGCCTGAACTAATTTTTCAATATTAGAAGAATGAATATTCTTTTGAATTAGGCATTTCTTATTGGTACAAATATTACAGGCACTATCAAGTAGTTCAGAATTATTGGAAGAAAACTTTGATATGTTTGTTGTGCCTGTACGCATAGATAATCTTATTTATATAGTACTTGGAGATAAATCAATTACAGGCTTGTTAACTGTATTCAATTCTTCTTTCACTTGTTTTTCATCTTCTGTAGAGAATTTAATAGCAAGTGTTGTTAAGGCCGTAACGACTACAAAACCACCAATTATAAAGTAACCACTTGACACTGCACCCGAGGCAGCAGCAGCTTGAGCAGCTTTCATAGCCTCTTCTCCTAAATTTGCGTTCGAAGCCAATGCATTGGTTTCTGCCAAGGATGATTTTGATTTTAGCAATAGTGCAGCTAAAAACGCACCTACATTACCACCAGCACCAACAATACCTGAGATAGAACCAATTGCTTTTTTATTTATGAAGGGAACTACTGAGAAAGTTGCTCCTTCTGCCATTTGAACCGTTATACTAAAAGCTATTAAGAATATAATGCCCATTGCAAAACTTGTGGTCAGTGAAAAGACCGACAGCATCGCACCTTCAAGTGCCAGAATTACGGTTAAGAAAAGTACTCTACCACGTAAACCCTTTAATCTACCGAAACGGTCACCAAAAAACCCGCCTAAGGTTCTTGCAAATATGTTCATTAATGCAAAAGAAAGTACCAAGTTACCAGCCGTAGACCTCGTAAGTCCGAATGTGTTCTGCAGGTAATCATCCATTGTACCATACACGGTAAGTTCCATTCCAAAAGAGGCGGCATAAACAATAAAAAGAATCCAAACACGGTAATCTTTCAATACACTTACAAATGACTCTTCATCTTTTTTAAGCTTCGGCATTTTGCCAGCTTCTTTCAATTCTTTAAAATTACCTTCTGAGGTATCTTGTGTGAAAAAATAATACACAACACCCATTAGCATGGCAATTACACCAGCTATGATCATAGAGTAACGCCAAGCAATTTCATCTGCAACTCCAAAACTGACCACTGCAGCAGCTATTAAAGGCATACCAAGACGGTTGGCACCACCACCTAAATTACCCCATCCTGCTGAGGTAGCATTGGCAGTGCCAACAATATTGGGGGCAAACATAATAGAAGTATGAAACTGAGTAATTACAAATGATGCACCTATAAAACCTATAAACAATCTACATATTAAGAATTGCATTGGTGTTTGAACAAAGCCAATAAGTATTACAGGTATAGCACCTAAAATCAACAAATAGGTATAACATAACCTAGGACCATATTTATCACATAATTTTCCAATTAACAATCTAGCGAAAACAGTACCGGTTACTGCCAGTATAATCGAATTCCACTTTTGATCAGGAGTCAAGCCTAGATCTTTTACCACATCTGGCATAAACGGTACAATTCCAAACCATGCAAAGAAGCATATAAAAAACGCTATTGATGTAATCCAAAAAGTACGTATTGGCATACTTTTTAAATCAGTTAACTTTAAAGTGGTCGATTTTTTGGATTGATTTTCCATGATATAGTTCAATTCGTTTATAAATCAGTACAAACCTAATCTATTTTATACGTAATTATACGTAGTTTTGTATGTTTTCTATATTTACTACGTATAATTATATAATATCCATAATTGGAAGCTGATAATTATTGAATTCGCAATTTTAAAAAGACAAAAATTAATAATTTATAATTTTTATTTTGAAAGCGGGCTTGTTTTCAAAGGACACTAAGTAGGTATCAGTGTTTCTAACTAAAACATTACACTAAATAGCTCCATGTAATATACGCTGCACTTCCTCTTCAAAGAAAGAAGGATGATCTGCTACAACATCACCTATTACTATAATTCCATGCATCGTTGTATCTATATTAGGTGTATGATGATGAATACTATCTAAGGTAGCTACAACGCAGCTTTCATTTTCTGTAGTTCCATTTTGTATTACGGCTATAGGCGTCATTCTACCCCTATATTTACTAACCTCATCTACAATTTCACTAAGTTTTCTTATACCCATTAATATAACCATTGTGGTAGATGATTTTGCTGCATATTGCAAATCTTGTGAAAATGCACCATCTTTTTTAGTGGCAGTCATTACCCAAAAACTACTGCTTACCCCTCTTTTGGTCATAGGTATTCCTTGACTAGATGGTACGGCAATTGAACTTGAAATACCTGGTATTATACTTACAGGAATACCAAAGGATTCTACATACTCTATCTCTTCATTTGCCCTACCAAAAACAAATGGATCACCGCCTTTTAATCTCACCACATGTCCGTATTCGAAGGCATATTTGACTATCAATTCATTAATCTCATCTTGAGTATGAGAGTGTTTTCCGCATCTTTTACCCGTATATATCTTAGGAATATCAGTACGTAGTTCAGATAACAGTTCATCACTAATTAATGCATCGTATAATATAACATCTGCCTCATTCAAAACTCTCAAACCCCTTACTGTTATTAGGTCTTTTGCTCCAGGTCCTGCTCCAACCAAACTTACTTTTGCCGTTTTCTCTAATTCCATCTTCATAGTATTTAGCATTATTAATTATCGAATCTTCAACAAGAATACGTAATTATTTTCATAAAATTATCAATTATATACGTATTTATACGTAATATTGCTAAGTAGCTAAATAATACGGTATGAAAACTATACTAGTTGTCGGTAATGGAATGGTAGGATACAAATTTTGTGAGAAGTTTGTCGCTAAAGAAGAAAGCAAACAATTTAAACTTATTGTTTTTGGTGAAGAACCAAGGCCTGCGTATGACAGAGTTCACTTAAGTGAGTTTTTTGAAAATCAAGATGCTAAAGCTTTAGAAATGGCTCCGGCAGAATGGTATACAGAAAACGGTATAGATTTAATTGTAGATGAACGTGTTGCTGACATCCATAGAACCAATAAAACCATCACTACCGCAAAAAATAGAGAGTTCTCATATGACTATCTTGTTTTAGCAACTGGATCATCTGCTTTTGTACCGCCAATTAAAGGTGTTGAAAAAGAAGGTGTTTTTGTATATAGAACTATTGAAGATTTAGAAGGCATGCTGGCGTACGCTGCTAAAATAAAGGCAAAGAACCCAAATGCTAAAGCTGCTGTTTTAGGTGGCGGACTGCTAGGGCTAGAAGCTGGTAAAGCGGTAATGGATATGGGCTTGGAACCACATATTGTGGAGTTCGCACCTAAGTTAATGCCAAGACAGTTAGATTCTAGAAGTAGTCAGGTACTACAATTAAAACTGGAATCTATTGGTTTAAACATTCACTTGAGCAAAGCTACCAATCAAATTCTTGGGGATGACGGATACATTACAGGAATGGAGTTTGGAGAAGATGATGTTTTAGATGTTGAAATGTTAGTGGTTTCTGCAGGTATACGCCCAAGAGACGAGCTAGGTAGAAGTTGCGGATTAGAAGTTGGTGTTCGTGGCGGTATTGTTGTAGATAACAAAATGCAAACATCTGATAACAATATATATGCTATAGGCGAGATTGCCCTATATAATCAAATGATTTATGGATTAGTTGCACCTGGCTACGATATGGCCGGTGTGGCAGTAGACCAAATTATTGGAAAAACAGAAACTCTAATGCCTGCTGAAATAGACATGTCTACCAAATTGAAATTGATCGGTGTTGATGTAGCAAGTTTTGGTGAACCTTTTATGCCTGCTGCAAAAGGACACTCTATTATATTTGAGAATAAAACACAGCATTTATATAAAAGAATCAACGTAAGTCTTGACGGCAAAGAACTGCTAGGCGGCATTTTAGTTGGTGATGCATCTGATTATAGTATGTTACACCAAATCTACCTGAACGGAATGGCAATTCCTGAAGATGCTTCTCAATTAATTCTACCTGCAAGTGAAGGTGGGTCTTTTGGTAGTGCTCTGGATTTACCGGACGAAGCTCAAATTTGTTCTTGTGAAAACGTGACAAAAGGTGAAATTTGTGGAGTAATTAAAGATGGTACTTGCGAAGATTTAGCTCGTGTTATTGGTTGTACAAAAGCAAGTACTAGTTGTGGTGGTTGTAAACCAATGGTGACGGATCTAGTAAATGAAACTTTAAAATCTCTTGGTAAAACAGTTAAAAATGTAATCTGTGAGCATTTTGAATATAGCCGTCAAGAACTATACATCATTATAAAAACTAAAAAACTAACCAGTTTTAATGAAGTTTTAGATACTTGTGGTACCGGTCATGGTTGTGAGACCTGTAAACCTTTAGTTTCTTCAATATTCGCAAGTTTATACAATGTTACCCCTAACGTAGAAGATGTTACTCAAGACACTAATGATAAGTTCTTGGCAAACATTCAACGAAATGGAACATACTCTGTAGTACCAAGAATTGCTGGTGGAGAGATTACTCCACAAGATTTAATTGTACTAGGTAAAATAGGTTCTAAATATAACCTGTACACCAAAATTACAGGTGGTGCACGAATTGATTTCTTTGGTGCGGAATTAAATGATTTACCTGCCATTTGGAAAGAATTAATTGATGCCGGCTTTGAAAGCGGACATGCCTACGGTAAATCTTTACGTACCGTAAAAAGCTGTGTTGGGTCAACCTGGTGTCGTTACGGCTTAGATGAAAGTATCTCTTTTGCTATAGAACTAGAAAATAGATATAAAGGACTACGATCACCTCATAAATTAAAAGGTGGCGTATCTGGTTGTATTCGTGAGTGCGCAGAAGCTCGTGGAAAAGATTTTGGCGTAATCGCAGTAGAAGGCGGCTGGAATTTATATGTTGGCGGTAATGGTGGTGCAACACCTAAACATGCCAAATTATTAGCTGAACAAATAGATAACGAAACCGTTATAAAATACTTAGACCGTTACCTAATGTACTATATACAAACTGCTGCACCATTAATGCGAACAGCAGCTTGGTTAGATAAATTGGAAGGTGGTATTGAGGAGCTTAAAAAAGTAGTTATCGAAGACAGCCTAAACATCAATGCCGAGTTAGAACAGCAAATGGAATTTTTGATCGATGCATATGAGTGCGAATGGAAACAGGCCATTGAAAATGAAGAAACAAAGAAACGCTTCAACCATTTTGTGAATTCTGATGATCGAGATGACAATTTAGTTTTTGTGCCATTACGTGATCAAAAAATGCCAAAACATTGGGAAGCCAAACAAGAAAAGGCTGAAGAAGTATTATTTAAAACCTTGTCTTAAAAAGATATCATTATGAGCGAATTACTTTCAAAATATAAAACGGTCAAAGAAGAAGATGTTAGATTATGGTTTAAAGCTGCTCCTGTAAGCGCTTTTCCTAGTGATGGTGGATCATGTGTAAAATATAAAGATTTACAAATTGCCGTTTTTAATTTCTCAAGACTTAACAAGTGGTATGCTTGCCAGAACTTATCTCCTGAAAAACTCGAAAATGTGTTGTCAAGAGGTATGCTTGGAGACCATAAAGGAATTCCGAAAATAGCTTGTCCATTACACAAAAGAACTTTCTCATTAGAATCTGGAGAAAATTTAAATGGAGATTTAGCAGCAATTGCTACATACCCAGTAAAAATAGAGTCGGACTTTGTGTATGTAGGTTTTTCTGAATAGCTTTGATTAAATTAATGACTTATGGCGACGACAGATAAATTACTGGTAGCATTTCAACATTTTGACGAAGCCAATACCCAAGACCCAAATACCGAAATGTTCGAGGGAACTACCTACCCAAAAGAAGTACTCTACGGTATTCGAATGACCGAGCGCCTAAACGAATTTGACCCAACTGCATCTGAAGCTTTACGCTTAACTGCAAGGTGTCAACATATCTGCAGATGGGAAATACCGAGAGAGTCTTATGAAATGAACCGCGAAGGGTATTTGAGATGGCGACAAGAATTAAAGAAGTTTCATGCAAAGAAAGCTGCTTCTATTTTAGAAGATGTGGGTTATGATGATGAAACCATTGACAATGTCAAATTTCTTTTAGAGAAAAAACAGCTAAAGAAAAACGAAGAAACCCAATCTTTAGAAGATGTTATCTGTTTGGTTTTTTTAGAATTCTATTTTGAACCTTTTGCGCACAAACATCCGGAGGATAAAACAATAGATATCCTTCAGAAAACATGGAGAAAAATGTCTATTAAAGGACAAGAAGCAGCTTTAAAATTACCGCTTTCTAAATTCTCCTTAAATTTAATTACCAAGGCACTTCACGCCTAATTACAATTTACGATTCATTTTTTATGGGCAATAACGAGCAAATTATACCATTGGATACGGCTACGTTTATACGTATTCGTAAATGGTATTTGTTAGCATTGGCAGCTATTGCACTTACCGTTATTATTGCCCAAGTACTTATTCAATTGCACCTAAAAGCACAATCTGGCGATTCTGAACTTATAAACATAGCCGGTAGACAACGTGCCTTTAGTCAAAAATTGACCAAAGAGACCTTACTTTTAAAAGACCTAAGTAATCCGGAAGATAAAAAGATGGTGCTCTCTGAAATAGAGAAGACTCTTGAAATTTGGAAAGTATCTCACGTAGGGCTTCATTTGGGCGCAGCCTCTTTTAACCTGCCTTACGAAGATGATCCTAAGGTAAAGGCTTTATTTAAAAAGCTTGATCCGCACCATTCGGAAATGGTTGGTGCTTTAGAGCATATACTTGTAACACAACAACAGGATATTAATGCATCTGTACAACAAAATGATCTGGATGCCTTGCTGAACAATGAGCGTCAGTTTTTAAGTATTATGGATCAAATTGTAAATGAGTATGATGCCCGCAGTAATGAACAGCTACAAAAACTAAAACGAAAAGAGTATTGGTTATTGGCATTCTCTTTGGCAATTCTTCTTCTAGAAATCTTTGTTATTTTCCGACCGTTATCCATTCAAATTAAAAATACCATTGGTCATTTAATGGGTAAAGATGAAGAATCAAAAGATCAACTAGTAAAGATTCAAAGCTTATATGATGAGAAAGAACGCTCGCTCAAAGAATTGCAAGAACTAAATTTTGTTATTGATAATGCTGCTCTTTTTGCCAGTATTCGTAAAGATGGTTCCATTGTTTTTATAAGCAAGAAGTTTTTAGATTTATTAGGTCATGAGACCACACCAGTAAACAAGCCTATTTCAGAAATTCTGACCATTGAAGAAGGTCAACAATCTTATCTCAAAGAAGTACTGAAAATTAATAGGAAAAATGTGATGCGTACAGAAGAGCTCCAGGTGGTAACCACCAAAGGAACTACAATTTGGTTAGATATGTCAATAGTACCCATGCATCAATCTACCTTAGAGCAAGATATTTTAATTCTGTGTTCAGATATCACCGAACGAAAAGAAAATCAGCTTAAAGTACAAGAGTTGACTAAGCAGAATTTCGAAGAACGCATGCAACAAAAAAAGGTGCAGGCAAGTCAAATTGTTGAAGGTCAAGAAGAAGAACGCAAGCGTATCGCCAAAGATATTCATGATGGTATTGGACAAATGTTGACCGCACTTAAATTCAATATTGAATCTATTGATATTGAAAACAAGGATAAGACGAGAGAGAAAATTGCCTATTTAAAATCACTGACATCAGACTTAATAAAAGGTGTTAGAACAGCGACTTTTAACCTTACTCCGCCAGAGTTAAGCGACCATGGTATATTCCCTGCAATTCATAAAATGACCACTGAGCTTTCTAAATTAACCGGTAAGACGGTTCTGTTTAAAAATAAGACCGATGCTAATATTAGGTTCGACTCGCTAGCTGAAACCAATATTTATCGTGTTACCCAAGAAGCGGTCAACAATGCCATAAAATATGCAGAAGCAAATTATATTTTAGTTACCTTAAATTACTCTTATCCTATTTTAAGTGTAGTTATAGATGATGATGGCAAAGGTTTTGATGATTCTATTTTAGGAAAATTACCAAAAAATAATAGTGAAGGCGGTATGGGTCTGTTTTTTATGAAAGAACGTATAGACTATATTAACGGTCGTTTATTCATAAACTCTGAACTTGGACAAGGTACACGTGTTACCATCAATTATAAAACAGAAGAAAACAAAATTGCAAATGGAACGGAATGAGCTTTACCCTGTATTTTTAAAAGTATCTAACCTTCATATTTTAATTGTTGGCGGAGGCAATGTAGCCCTAGAAAAACTGACTTTCTTATTAAAATCAAGCCCTAAAGCACAGGTAGAAATGGTAGCGCCAATGTTTAGGGAAGAAACTATTGCATTGGCCAACAAGTTCAACATAAAAATGAATGTAGCGCCCTATAAAGTATCATACTTAAAAGAGAAACATATTGCAATTGCCACTACAGACAATGTACCAGTAAATGAGCAGGTATATCATGATTGTAGGGAAAGACAGATTCTAGTCAATGTTGCAGATAACCCACCTTATTGCGATTTCTATATGGGCGGCATTGTTACTAAAGGCAATGTAAAAGTGGCCATTTCTACCAACGGAAAATCACCTACAACAGCCAAAAGATTACGTCAGTTTTTTGAAGACGTAATTCCTGAAAATATTGATGACCTCGTCAAAAACCTCAACGAATTTAGAAAGACTATAAAAGGCGATTTCGAAGAAAAAGTGGAAACCTTAAATGAGTTTACTAAAGGGTTGGTGAATAAGAAAGAGGAGTAATCTAATTATCAAAACTAAGATGGGCAACATCATGACTACAGCTGTAATGCGCGTTATCTGCCGCGTAGACAGCCGAATCTGCAGAACTTTTTGCTTCTTTCATTAAGCGCTGTGCTTTACGCATGTAGAATTGTAAGTTACCTAAGTTGTTTGCCTTGGCAGCATTTTTTACATTTTCAAAAGCTTCAGTTGAAAAATCGCGAGAATCTATGGTATGTCTTTCGGCATCAATAGTATAACTCATGGCGTCTTGTAATCCGCAAGTTTGTGAATCATATTGCGCTTCTGAAGCTAAAATCACCGCTTCATCTGCAGCATTAACCGCCTGCCCCATTAAAAGCATTGCTATTTTAGTATTTTTTCGCGCCTTACTAATAGAGGCATCAAAAGAAGCGATTTCAACAGCGGTACTTAACGAATCTGAGAGCTGACTAACTTGCTGCATATAATCTTGTACATCGCTAATTTCACTTTTAAAAACTTCGCATTGGGCTTGTACATAAGTTGATGTAAAAAACAATACAGCAACTTTTAGGTAGGTTTTAATCGTAATCATATTTGGGGGAAAATTGATTTGTTAAGATACTAACTGCGTAATTCTAGAAATCGTATTATTTTTAGGCCAACTGCATAAAATAAAGAAAATTCTTGTTAATTGTACTTTAAGAATCTCATATCCATTGCTCAAAACAATGCCTATGTTTCAATACCTTTAAAAATTGAATCGTAGTGCTATAACATGACTAAAGAATCTATCCAAAAAATACTAATTGAATTCAAGCTCAACGGAAGTTTATTGCAGTGGACACCCTTGACTAGCGGACTCATTAATGAAACCTTTATGGTTACGGAGGAGAATGGTCAACAATATATTCTTCAGAAGATAAATACTCAGGTGTTTAAAAATGCTAGTATTCTAATGGATAATATTCAATTCGCTTTACCTGTACTTAAAGCCGACGATTACAGCCAAATTACTTTTCTGAATACAACAACAGGAACTAATCATTTAATTCAGGATAATGATTTCTGGCGTATGATGATCTACATACCCAATAGTACCACCTTCAATACAACAACCCAAACCTCAACTGCTTTTGAAGCAGGACGCATTATAGGCAAGTTTCATCAGCTCCTGCAACATGCAGATACGGCGCTATTTAATGATACCCTGCCCAAATTTCATAATTTAGATTTTAGAACACAAGAGTTTCAAGAAGCACTACAGAATGCTGAATCGCAAAAAAAAGAAATTGCCCACATCGCCATTAAAAAGGCGCAGTCATTTCTTAAAGAACTTCAGTATTTAAATACTAGTATTTTACCCGTTAGAATTTGCCATAACGACACCAAACTTAATAATATTTTATTCTCTAAATCAACAAAAAAAGCATTGTGCCTTATTGATCTTGATACGATTATGAAGGGCTATTTCTTCTATGATTTTGGTGATGCCATTAGAACTGTAGTTAACAATGCACCTGAAGATGAGCAGAACCACGAACTTATAAACTTTGATGAATCATTGTTTAAAGCTTTTGTAGATGGCTTAGCTTCTAACAGATCATTTTTAACTGCTGCAGATAAAGATAGTCTACCCTTAGGTGCCGTTTTTATGCCATTTATTCATGGTTTACGTGCATTAACTGATTACCTGAACAATAACAGATATTACAAAGTCACTTACGAGAATCAGAATTTAGATCGTTGCAGTAGTCTCTTTAATTTTGCTGAAAAGGCACTCAAAAAGAAAGATTTTATGGCAGCATATATCGCAAAAGTTCTTGTTTAATTATTTTCTATTAAATCATCTAACAACTTGCGTACTTTTTTACTGTTCCAATCTGCAGCGCCAGTTTCTTTTATGATGATTTTTCCTGTAGCATCAATGACATAATTGGTGGGAATGCTATTTTCTTGTAATATTTCAGGAGCTTGCATTTGCGGAAAATATATAGGTAGTTCATAATCTTTTTTGTTTATAAACCGCTGTACTTTATCTGGATCTTCTTGGGTCAATAGTATAAAATTGACTTTGTTCCCGTAGTCTTTATACAACTCTTGAATTCCCGGTAATTCTGCAATACAAGGCGGGCACCAAGTTGCCCAATAACTAATAAAAGTAACCTTGCCTTTACCAACCGATATGTTTTGTGAATTACCCCGTAAATTGACTACAGCATACTCAAATGGAGTAACCTCATTTTGGTCCTCTTAATCTTCAACACTAGGTGACCAAACCGCAACTTTCAGTTTATTGACCGCTACTTGAATGGGTGTTCTTGTCTGCGGAATTATCAACAACAGAATGAACACCACAAATATGATATCACTAATTTTAAATTTTCGCTTTTTCATGTAATGTGTAAGTCGAAAAACTTGGTGACTGTTTACAGAGATTTTAATTTCACAAACAAAACAACACTATTTTACCACTTTAATGCATCATATAGACTATAAAAAGTAATATTGTTCAATTTATAGTGTAATCATGAATTCTTCCGTTCTTTTAAATATCCATTCAAAATCACACCGAACAAGGCAAGCCAAATTAAGCGATACATCCAAATATCCATTTCAAATCCGAATAACGTACCAGTATCATTGTTCTTAATAAAAGTAGATACAATGGTGACCACCGCTATTGTCATTCCTATAATTGAAATGGTTGATTTTTTCATAATTTTTGATAATGTGTAATTTATTTTTACTGAAATTTCATTTCTTAATTTCTGGAATCTAACTCCTTCTTCAGCGCATTCATATTCTTAACATTCAAAGGTATAATTACTGATAGCGCTAACGGAACTGCCAATAACGGAGTAAATCCATCTTGTATAGAAACATAGATAAAAAAGAATAAAACTCCGGTTAATACAATTGCCAAAAGCCATACCATAGTTTTTGCTGCCGTATGCTTTTTAAGCAGTTGTTCTGTACTCAATTTAGAGAGCGATTCTTTATTCATGTTCTTAAGTTAAGATTTTATCACCAGTTTCCTTTCTCGTATAAATCTAAGAAAGCAGCTGCTGAAACGCCAAAAAAATCCACTAAAAAATGAGAAAATATAGTCCAACGTAAGCTATTTGTCTTTTTGTAAACCCATGCCCAAACAATACCCATAATCAGGGTAGAAATGACCAATTCAAATCCGCTGTTGACGACGGAGTTGACTCCGAATGCCGCATGATTAATTGCAAACAGAATCCCTGTAAACAATACTGAACCCCAATTAGACCACGTTTTGGTGTAATCTAAAAGCAGTCCGCGCCAATAGAATTCTTCAATAAAGGGGTTAAATAATGCAAGTAGAATCCATGGTAACCAAATGGTCCAATGATCTAGTAATTGATAGTGCATTAGAAAAAGTGGCAACGGAATTAATCCGACAATTACCGCTATTAATTTCCAACCGAAGGCTCCCCTAACTTTCATTAGCCAATTGGTGATTGACTCTTTTCCTCCGTATTTAAAAATAAAGAAAAGCCAAAGTGCCCAACCTATACCAATCATGGGTATAAATACCCATTTTCCCATGAACTCGCCGAAACCAAATGCAACCGCAAAATTTACGGCAATAATCAAAAAAGGTGATGCAATTACTAGCTCTCTTTTAGTTAGCGCCATAGTTTTCCTTAAAAATTTAATTGCAGTTCGCTTGTGTTGCCTTATTCCTCCATTGAATCCAGTATTCTTGTAAGCCTTCTGGTGTGGTTTTCAAATCACTAATATGCAGTGCATCATCAGGCAGTAAAACATTGCTTAATTCTTTCTTTCTAGTAGCTAATGACGGGGCATGGCTCCAACCTCCAACATGGTCAAAAGAAGTAAAGGCATTGCATGGTTCGGTCACTGAAATAAAAGGAATTAGCAGTTTATAGGTAACCGTACCTGAGCCCATACCCAATGTGGTCATTTCAATACTTGAAAAATCAACTTTGATATATACGCCGTTGTTATAGCATTCTTTTAATTTATCGCCAACTTTATGCGACATTGTATTGGAGAACTGATGGGCAACATCAGACCCGTTTATAAATTCCGGTCCATAAAACGTACCCTTGCAACCATTTTCATCACATTCAATAGTAGTAGTACTTATATCATTAGCCTGACCATAAACCATAGTAGACAAGCAGCATAAAATAAAGGGTAACAACAGATAATATCGTAACATAGAAATCCTTTACTTAAGCTTCATTAATACTATTGCTCGTTCTCTTCTTCTTTAGACTTATTGTATTTAGTAAACTCCACTTTTTTATCTTCCAAAATTTTATAAAAACGGCGGTGAGATATTTTCAGATCTTTGGTTATTTGAGCTACCTTCTTCTTTTTCTTCTTGTACAGTTTTATCTCTGCCGTTACGGCTTTGTTAAAGTAATATTTGTGAAGCGCATCTACTACCTCTAGTTCTGTTTTGCCGTTAGTGCTAACTAACTGGTCAATTTCAGATTTTATCTCTTGTAAGCCTTTCATACAGTTACTTATTTTTCAGGCACAGTAGCTGAGAACTTATTTATAAGATCAGCATACTTATCTAAATCTTCTAGAGAATGATTACCGTAATCATTAACAACGTCGAACTTTATATTGTTGTTTGCCAAGAAAGTGGCTACTCTTTCAAGCTCTTCGGGGGAACCTTTTATTTCAATTTTTGCCATTATTACAAATGCATTTTATTAAGTGTTTGCCTAATTTAAGATTATTCTTTTGAATTTAAGCAGTAAAATAACTTAGCTACTTATATTCCTTTTAAAGTTAATCGCTTTATTACAGTTTTCGCTGCTACGCAGTCTAGTCAATGAATTATGTTGAATATTAATTTTTGATTTTTACCTGAATGAGGTAATTGTAAGGTAAGAAGTCTTTTTTTTATCGGCTGCAATAAAAAAAGCCCAATAATAAATAGCAACACTAATGAATTCTAGGGGAACTTTAGTATACCAATATTAAGGGCTGCCTCAATTTAACATTTTATTAGGAAATACAGAAATCAGTTTTTTGAATTCAATTTAATGTAATTGTATATAAACTACCTAAAAACCAAGAAAGCAGCCTTTTAGGCTGCTTTCTATTATCTAAAAATTTTTCAATTTACTTAGTCACCTACAAAAGTGAAGGTCGTTAAGTATGTTTCGCTATCGCTACCATCAGCAGATGCTGATGAAACAGTTGCTGCAGTAGGATAATCACCATCATAAGTATATGACATGTTTATGGTGTATTCTATATCACCTTCTTCATTTTTGTACACTATTTGCGACGGATTGTTATTTGGGAACAATGCTTTTGCTCTTACAATTTCTTCTGCCTGTGGAGCTGCTGCAAAATTTAATTTAATTTGATCCAAAACATCGATCATTCCTGCTGATTCTGCAGTTTTGTAAAACGGATTTGGTTTGTTGTCATAAGAGATTTCTGCTGTGTAATACACTACTTCTTCTTCACCAGTCATATAATCATAATCGTACTCTATAAATTTGATTACAGACGGATTACCATTACTATCATATTCTTCTATTTGTCCGGTTTCAAAAGCATCATATGGCGATTCATATAATTCTTCTACATTACCGTTATCTACGTTACCGGTTACATTACTTAAATTTCCGTCTTCATAGGTAAAATTAGTAGTGTCGGTTCCGTCAAAGACAGAGGTTAATTGTAAATCGTTATTGTATGAAAATAAAATGTTTCCGTTATCTTCTGAATCTTCGGCAGACGTTACATTTATTGAGCTAATAAGCTTTGTTTCTACATTTCCGTTAACTTCTTCAAACTCTTCTGAGGTTGACTTTTCACAGCTAAAATTAATAACTGCAATAGAGGAAAGTAATAATAATTGATTAAATGTTTTCATGGTGATTTTGATTTTAAAATGTTTGTTAGGTCTATACTTAACAAACCGATTTTAAAAATATTGTACGTCTATTTATTACGGTTTTCCGTAATATTTACGCTACGCCAATAACCATGGTATTTGTAGGAATATTTATAGAAAAAAGTTTTTTGAAAATAAAAATACCCATCAAAATTTGATGGGTATTTTTTAATAATTAACTGTCTAAATAAACAATAGACTAGACTTATTACAACTACTCTGCAGCTCCTTCAAAAATGGAGTTGAAAATAAGCTTGTACGTACCTCTTGGTTGTGCTCTAAATTGAGGTCTGAAGGCAAACAATACTACAGCGCCTTTGCCATATTTCGCTTTTACCATAGCTGGCTTTTTAGCGATATACTTTTTCTCACCCATTGCCCAGCCGCTCATTAACAAATCTTTTTCTGCATAGTTAGCAATAACCTCAACTTCTGGCATTGGAGCATCTTTGATATCTTCTGTACCACCTTCTCCTTTTTTACTTTGCTTATCTATAACAAAAGCACGACTCTTATTAAAAGAAACCGCTACCGTGTCTTGCATACCAAATGCTAACGGATGCGTAGTATCTATTCCAGCTTTAATCAATGAACCAGGTATAAAGAACTCTGTACTCTCCGTACCTTCTGTTGCATCTTTTAATGGCAAACCAAATTGCTCTATGACATAGTTACTAGCTTCATCGAACGCTATTAACGTTCCGCCATTTTTTACATAATTGCTTAGTGCTACCGACCCTTCCAAACCTATACCACCAGTAAATTTCTCTGGCATTTTCAAAGGCGAATTACCGTGTAAAATTGATTTTGGTCGTTGCGACGGTAGTATCAATACATCATACTGCGACAAATCTTTTGTTTGAATATCGGTATCATGAAGAGTATCAGTCTCGAACGAATATTCGTCCATTATAAAACGCGTCCATCCTTCATCCATATTAGAAACCCATGATTTGTACAACCCTACTTTTGGCGCATGTACTTTAGTTAGTGCTACTTTTGGTTCTGCGGATAATCCTATTACTTCTAAACCATATTCAGAAGCTAAATCTTCAACAGAAGCACTACCACCAGAAACGATATAAGCACCTGCCGGATATGTTGTTTTTCCAGATTTAAAGGATGCTTTGGTTTTATATGCCGTACCACCTGCTTTTAATACTTTGTTGGTTACAATTACAGATGCGTTACTGTTGGCACTTAACAAATACCCGTAGGAAGCATTCCCTCTTACATCACCTTCATAATACGATGCTTCGTCTAATACCTTCTCTGTAGCTACCTCAAAAGGTTTTGCAATTTTATCTACAGTGATCCCCATTTGCATAGGTAATGTCCAACCTGCTAAGTCATACGGAGTATCTGGTGGGCCACCTGGATATTGAAAACGTGATGGGTAATTCTGTTTCTCTAACAAATCCATCAAGTACGGTCTAAACGCTTGTGCAGTATAAATTACATAAGCACCTTTCTCATATTTCTTTCCGTTGACCTCAAAACTTTTGGTAGTTTTCTCAATTTCAATTCCGCCTTTAAGCAACACATTTACCAAGTTTACAGACTCAAAAGCATCCCATTGATCTTTACCGATTACGTATGCAAACGGACCTTCTTCTTTCGACTTCTCAATTGCCGAAGCTCCCATTTTATAAATGTTATATAAATAGTTACTCTTACGATCTGCTGCTAAATCTAAAGTTGCCCATGTAGCGGTCAACATATAATCTACAGCATCACGAAAATGAGACTCACCACCTTTCCATGGATCTGGATACATGATATCTGTACCATCGGTTGGGGTACCGCCAGCAACGGTTTTAGGCAATTTCTCTGGATCATAGAATCTTGGTGTTGGCGATGTATGTCCCGTTTCCGTTAAAATTCCGATCATGTTATGGTAGTAAGGCACAGTACGCCCGCCACCGTTCCAGAACATGGTATAGAAATTATCGGCAATAGCACCCGGCATATTCTCTAACGAAAATCTTTTGGTCATTGCAGAACCTAATTCACTGACACCCGCAGTAATAGCTGGGTGAATTCTTGGGTTAACTGGATCTGCATATGGTGGTAAAGATATTTTTGTCCAAGATGGAGAAGATTGGTGGTGGTTATACACAATCTGTGGATACCACTCATTGTACAAAATCTTAGTCACATTATACGTCTCTGGCATGGTGTTCATAAACCAATCTCGGTTGTTATCATGACCCATGTAGTAGTGATATAAAATTGGGGGTCTTGATGTTTCATAAGCGGTACCTAAATTCTTTTTGTACCAATCTACAACTATGTCCAACCCATCAGGATTCATTACAGGCATCAATATCGTAATGACATTCTCCCTAATTTTTTTCATTTCTGTAGTTTCAGAAGTGGTCAAAGTATATGCCAATTCAGAGGTCATTTGACCATGAGCCAACTCCGTAGAGTGCATACCACCATCAATCCAAACCACAGCTTTACCTTCTTCAGATAGCTTCATAGCCTCATCATTTGAAACCTGAACACGAGCTAGTTTAGTACTAATGTCTTTCCACTTGTCTAAATCTTTTAGGTTCTCCTCACTAGAAATAAATAAGATGTACATTTTTCTACCGAGCACGGTGGTTCCTATCTCCACTTTTTTAACACGTTCAGAAGAAGCGTCTAGTTTAGAAAGGTAGTCTTCAATTTGGCTGTAATCTGCCAATTTATAGTCGGCACCAACTTTAAAACCGTAGACATCTTCTGGAGAAGGTACAGTTTGCGCCATCGTCACAGATATGCACGAAATAGCAAGTACAAGGGTCAGCAATGCCGCCTTGCACCAAGAGTTTTTTGTAGTCATTTTTCGAATTAGTTTGTTTGAACTAGTAAATTAAGAAATAGAACAGAGTTGGGTAAATCTAACTAAGAAAGATTGTGTTAAAAGAAATGTTAATTTCTGATTGCGTGATCTGATGGGGGTGTTGTTGAGGAATCGGTGGTTGGTTTTAAATAAATGACGTCTACTTAATTGTAGCTATCATTTATTTTACTCTTCCCTTATCATTCGATTAACTTCTTTAAATAAGTTTTCTAATTGTTCAATAGTTTCGGTAGAATATTCAAATTTGTACTTGATTATCTTTATATTTTCAATTGCCAAAGTATTTTCTAAATATGAATATTTCTCAATGAAATAATCCAAAGGCTTAATTTTAAAATCATCTCCAATAATTTCCCAATATTCATTTAAAAATAAGTTCTCGATAAATTCAGTCTTACTTTTAAATCGTGAAATGCGTTGATTAAGCTTACCCTCAAAAACTGATAAAACAACCTCTTTGCTTAAATTTTTGATTTCAGGTAAATCCTCTGAAACTCCAATTATACCCAACTGCGGACAATTAACTACTAAGTCATTCTCTTCAGTATAATAAAGTAGTTGTACTATGGCTTCAGCTTTTTTCATATTTACTTTCAAACTCAATTTTAATGTACACTATAAAATTAATCAAATGGTTTTCAATACTTCTATATAAATATTCATGAAATGACTCAACATAGAACTTGTTAATTATTGAATAGTGTAAAACGGCATAACTCTAAAATAAAAAAACCTCTCAAAAACAGATGTTCTGAGAGGTTTAATGTGGTCCCACCTGGACTCGAACCAGGGACCACCTGATTATGAGTCAGGTGCTCTAACCAGCTGAGCTATAGGACCGGTTATAATTTTGTAAAGCGTATTCCGATTAAAACCGGTAAGACTAGTGCTCAAACTAGCTGCGTTACAAAACCCGCAAATTGCGGATGCAATATTACTACTTATTTTTAATCGACACAAGATTTTTATGCATAGTTCGTGGAATAGTTTATTTGGATTAAACGAGCAATTGTTAAATGCCCTAGAGAAACGTGCTAACGCACTAGGTACTTCGACTGCGCTCAGTGTAACATATCAACATTATTTCTGTAAACGTAATCGCCTATGTCAGTTCGAGTGAAATGCTATTTTCAGTATTTTGTATCGAGAACCTTTCTTGTTCGAACATTTAAATAAAATAAATCTTTACTCCCTAATTTCTTGACACAACTCTACCAAAACCCCGTTTGCAGTCTTTGGGTGAACGAATGCAACTAACTTATTATCAGCCCCTTTTTTGGGCTTTTCATTGAGCAGTGTAAATCCTTCTTTTTTTAAACGTTCCATCTCAGCAACAATATCTTCTACCTCAAATGCTACATGATGTATGCCTTCTCCCTTTTTTTCTAAAAATTTGGCAATGGGACCGTCTGGTTCTGTGGCAGCCAAAAGCTCTATCTTATTAGGTCCGTTTTGAAAGAAAGAAGTCATTACTCCCTCAGAAGCTACTTCTTCTTGTTTATAGGGTGCAACACCCAACAATTTCTCAAAAAGAGTATTAGAGTCTTCCATGTTCTTCACCGCAATACCTAAATGTTCAATCTTTTTCATGCCATATTTGCTTCAGTGTACATCATATAGGGGTTAAGATACAATTTCTATGTATTTTTGCAGTATGGAAACGCAAAGACAACGTAAAATAGCTGGGGTCATTCAGAAAGATATTGTAGATATTCTACAAAAAGCTGCCATTCATGGCGGACTTCGTAATACCCTTATATCTGTGTCTAAAGTTGCAGTGACCACAGATTTATCTATCGCTAAAATATACCTTAGTATTTTCCCTAATGACAAAGCGGGAGAATTGATGGAAGGTATAAAATCTAACCAACCGCTTATTAAGCATGAGCTTTCTCAACGCACACGTAACCAATTACGAAGAGTGCCAGAGCTTTTATTTTACCTAGATGATTCTTTAGATTACATTGAGAATATTGAAAAGTCATTAAAACGCGAAGAGAACCCAATTGAGAACAGAGATTTGTTACCGAAACGTAAAAAATCTTGATCGGTTGAATTTTCCTCTCTATATCGCTAAAAGGTATGTGCGTTCTAAAAGCACCCAGAACGCAGTTAACATCATTAATTTTATCACCTTTTTAGTTATAGTTATTGGTTCTGCAGCACTGTTTATTGTGCTTTCGGCTTTCGCCGGATTAAAAACATTTAGTCTTTCTTTTACCGAATCTTTTGACCCAGATTTAAAAGCTTCTCCCGTAGCCGGAAAGATTTTTACCATTACTCCTGAACAAGAACAACGTTTACAGTCTGTAGACGGACTAGCATTTTACTCCAAAGAACTAGAAGAAAAAGTATCTCTTGAACATAGAGGCAAAAACCATATTGCCTACATAAAAGGTATTGATAGTAATTACACCAAAGTAACCGGTGTTGATAGTACACTGTATATTGGCGACTGGACAATTAATGACACACAAGTAGTAGCTGGTTTGGGCATTGCCAATATTTTAGGGGTAACCATTAATCAGTTTCGTAGCCCAATGCAGATTTATGCTTTTAAACCTGGTAAAGGCTCTATATCACAGCAAAGTATTTCATCGCTCTACAATCAATTACCCATGGTTATTGGTGGTGTGTATGCTGTAGAAGCAGATTTGGATAATAAATACGTTTTTGCCGATTTGCGATTGACGCAAGCATTACTTGAAAAAGACTCGCTTTCCATTTCTGGAATTAATTTTAAGATGGATGAAGGCGTTGAACCTAGTGCTGTACGTTCAGAAATTCAGTCTATTCTTGGTACCGGTGTACAATTAAAAAACAGACAACAACTAAATAGTACGCTCTATAAAATGTTGAATACTGAAAACGTTGCTACCTACCTCATCTTTACCTTGGTACTTATCATTGCGCTTTTTAATGTAGTAGGCGCAATCATTATGATGATATTAGATAAGCAGCAGAATTCTAAAACCCTATATAGCCTTGGTACAACAATTAAAGAGCTTCGTAGAATTTACTTTGTACAGGGAATTCTAGTAACAGGTTTTGGTGGATTTATTGGTGTGCTAATTGGTGTGCTAATCGTTTGGTCGCAACTTGCTTTTAGCTGGTTGAAAATTACCCCGTCGTTAGCTTACCCAGTAAAATTCGAATTCATCAATATTGCTATTGTTCTAGCTACCATTATTGTACTAGGTATTATTGCTTCTAAAATAGCTAGTAGCCGAATCAATAAAAAATTGGTTGATCTTTAAACAGTAGTAAACTTGTGGTCTCCAAACTTTTCCAATACCTCATCAAAAGCGGCAAATACTGATACAGAATCATCACTAGTAACCATTTTCATTCGATACTCCTTAAAATTAGGAATTCCTTTAAAATAGTTGGTATAATGTCTACGAGTTTCAAAAACACCTAATATTTCACCTTTCCAATCTATAGACATTTGTAAATGACGGCGCGCGGCATCTACACGCTCTTCCATAGTTGGTGGAGCTAAATGGGTACCTGTTTCAAAAAAGTGTTTAATTTCTCTAAATATCCAAGGGTAACCAATACTTGCACGACCTATCATTGCACCATCTAGTCCGTATTCATCACGCATTTTTAGGGCTGCTTCTGGCGAATCTACATCACCATTACCAAATACAGGTATATGCATTCTAGGGTTGTTCTTGACGTCTCTAATAGGGTTCCAATCAGCATTGCCCTTATACATTTGTGCACGGGTTCTACCATGAATTGAAATTGCCGCACAACCTACATCTTGCAAGCGTTCTGCAACCTCAACAATTCTTATAGAATCATCATCCCAACCTAGTCTTGTTTTTACGGTAATAGGTAAACTGCTATGTTCTACCATTGCCTTGGTTAAAGAGACCATTAAATCGATATCTTTTAAAATACCGGCTCCGGCTCCTTTAGAGACTACTTTTTTTACTGGGCAACCAAAATTAATATCAATGATATCTGGTTTAGATTTCTCAACAATCTCTACAGACTGAAGCATGCTCTCTAAATTAGCTCCAAATATTTGAATACCTACAGGGCGTTCCTTTTCGTATATATCCAATTTCATGACACTTTTAGCGGCATCACGTATTAATCCTTCCGACGAAATAAATTCTGTATACACGACATCGGCACCTTGCTCTTTACAAAGGGCACGAAATGGTGGGTCGCTCACATCTTCCATCGGTGCTAAAAGCAACGGGAAATCAGGCAGTTGTATATCTCCTATTTTGGGCACTGGCGTATTTTAATTTTGGGTTGCAAAGTTATATAAAAATACGACAAGGGCATTACTACCCCTTTTGGATAAATTATATGGTTTTGAATGCTATTATTGAGGATTGAAATACTTGTTTATAGAAAGAACGTAAATTAGTAACCAAATTGGTCTTCAACTGCGCTCAGACTAAAATTTTATCACCTAATTACTTCATGAACAATACACTTCTTATCGTCTCACTTCCTTTTGAGCCTGTTGTGTTTGGTGTAAAATTAAACATACATCTTATATTAGAATACTTAGCTTTTTTTGTCGGATTCAGATATTATGTTTTTCTGCGGAAAAGAAGTACCGATGTCATTTCTTCTAACAACCGACTCTCTATTCTAATTGGTGCCGTTTTTGGAGCTTTGCTCCTTTCTAGAGTCGTTGCTTTTTTTGAAAACCCCGTAGCTCACCTACAAGAAGATTGGCTATACAATCTAAACAATAAAACCATAATGGGCGGGCTCTTTGGTGGTCTGTTGGGTGTGGAACTTGCCAAGAAGATTATTGGTGAGAAACACTCTTCTGGAGACCTATTTACATTACCCATTATTCTTGGGCTTATCATTGGAAGAATCGGGTGCTTTTTGGCAGGTATTAAAGAATTCACCTTTGGAAAAGAAACGTCTTTTTTTACAGGAATGAACTTAGGTGATGGTGTTCTAAGGCACCCAATTGCGTTGTATGAAGTGGTGTTTTTGACGGTGCTTTTTATAATCATCCGAAGGCTTCAAAAATCAAATCATACCTTTCAAAACGGAGATTTTTTTAAACTCTTTATGGTCACTTATTTTACGCTTCGTTTCTGTATCGAGTTTCTAAAACCAAACAGTTATTATACACTAGGTCTAAGCAGCATTCAAATATTATGTTTAATTTGTTTGGTTTACTACTATAAATTCATCCTTCAGGGAATTACATATGTCAGAAAAAAACTATACCTATTATGATTTTACTTTAAGCCTATGCCCAGAATGTTTACGACGGGTAGATGCTAAAATCGTTTTTGAAAACGACAAAGTGTACATGCTTAAAAACTGTAAAGAGCACGGTAGGTCTAAAGTTCTTATTGCCGATGATATCGAATACTACAAGAACATAAGAAATTATAATAAGGCTTCTGAATATCCAAAAATCTTTAATACAGAAACACACTATGGTTGCCCTTATGATTGCGGGCTATGTCCTGACCATGAGCAACATTCTTGTTTAACTGTTATTGAACTGACCGATCGTTGCAACCTTACATGCCCCACCTGTTATGCTGGTTCTTCGCCCACTTATGGCAGACACAGAACCTTAGAGGAAATTAAAAAGATGCTCGATGTCATCGTAAAAAATGAGGGCGAGCCAGATGTGGTTCAGCTTAGTGGTGGTGAACCTACCATACACCCAGAGTTTTTTGAAATATTGGATTACGCAAAATCACTTCCTATTCGGCATTTGATGTTGAATACCAACGGAATAAAAATTGCAAAGGATTTTGAATTTGCTAAACGATTAGCCACCTATGCCCCAGATTTTGAAGTGTATTTACAGTTCGATTCGTTGGATAATAACGTATTACAAACCTTACGTGGTGCAGACCTAGCAGATGTTCGTTTACAAGCATTGGAGCACCTTAACAAGTTGAACCTTTCTACCACTTTAGTGATTGTGCTACAAAAAGGATTGAACGACCATGAAATGGGAAGCACTATAGATTTTGCCTTGAAGCAAAAATGTGTACGTGGTGTTACGTTTCAACCCACTCAAATTGCAGGTAGATTAGAAAATTTTGAAGTTGATGAAAACCGAATTACATTAACCGAGGTACGAAGAAAGATATTAGAGCAATCTCCAATTTTTGAGTCTGATGATTTAATACCTGTACCCTGTAACCCAGATGCTTTGGTGATGGCATATGCACTAAAATTAGGCGATGAGATAAATCCATTAACACGTTTTATAAATCCGGATGACTTATTAAATGAAGGAAAAAACACCATTATTTACGAGCAAGACGAACAACTACATGGTAAGATGATTGAGCTTTTTAGTACGGGAAATTCCGTAGAAAAAGCTTCTGAGAATTTGAAGAGTATTATGTGCTGCTTACCAGAAATTGATGCGCCTGAGCTTGGTTATGACAACTTGTTTCGCATCATTATAATGCAATTTATAGATGCCCATAACTTTGATGTGCGTGCCATTAAGAAATCTTGTGTACATATCGTAAATAAAGACTATAAGATTATTCCGTTTGAAACTATGAATCTTTTCTATAGGGATGATAAAATTGAACGATTAAAAGAATTACAAAACTAAATGCTATGATATTAGAAGTTGGTAATCTAGACGGTCTTGCAACATTTTTGTTTCTTATAATGTTCGGTCCCGCAATAGTGTTCATAATTATTGGAGCTCTTTTGTTTTACTATAAGAAGAAACAGGCAGGTAAAATTTTTATGATTTTAGCAGGGGTGTATTGCTTAATAAGCCTTGGCATCTGTGGCGCTATGCTGTCATAGCACTTATAAACGCTTGCCCTCTTCTGTATTCTTTCTCTTAGAATTATCGCTGATTTTAGTGTTGCCAAACTTATATCTAAAGCCCAAAACAAACAATCGACTTTCTAACCTTGTGCTCGTTGTGTTTCGTTGGTCAAGATAATTTCTAGTTGAAAATGTATTTCCATTATTAAAAACATCTTCAATACCTAAAGAAATACTTGCATCTTTATTCCAAAGAGTTTTTCTAAATGACAACCCTACTTTACTAAAAGATTCGAATGTTGCATTACCACTAATGTATGGTGATAAATAGGTATAGGTTACATTGGCAAAGAGCGATTCATCTTTAAGAAGGGTAAAGTAGTTGTTGGCACGAATTAAGGTGGTCCAAGTGGAGTTCTCTACAATTGAATTGGTATTCAAGTCTATAAAGCTGTCTTTGTCTCGATAATGGCTAACTAGAGCATATAGATACCAATACGATGTAAGCTCTTTTGACACACTTGCGTCAACGCCATAAAAATAATTAGTTTCTAAATTTATAAATTGAGTTCTTAATGTATTGGCTTCGTTGTCTTGAATAATTTGTTGCGCTTGTTCATTAGATTTTCTATTAACAAATAATACTACCTTATAATCGCGGTCATACACATAGTCAAACTGAAAATAATTACTATACGCCGGTTTTAAATTAGGGTTACCTTCATAGAGAGAATTTGCCGTTAAATAGAACTGAAATGGATTGATGCTGCTGTACCTTGGTCTTGTAATTCTTCGATAATATTTTAAATAAAAGGCATTCTTTTCTTTCTTATATGAAAGTGCCATATTAGGAAAAAGTTTAAAATAAGAAGTTGTATTCAAAGAAGCTGACATGTCTAAATTCCCTTCGGTATCTGTATACTCTGCTCTAAGTCCAACATTTAATTTCCAACTTTCCCAATTGTTATTCAAACTGACATAGCCTGCATAAATTTGTTCGTCATAATCAAACAAACCAGATTCTGTAGGGCTTATTCCGTTTACCGAATCATCAAACCCAGATTGCATAATACTCGCTTCAGAATTTATAGTCGCCACTCTAAAACCTGTTTCCATAACCGTTTGTTTTGTTAGTGGTAGTGAAAGGTCTGTTTGTGCACTAAAAAGATTTATAATTTGATCAGACCCAATATTCAATGTGTTTTCTGATGTATTCCCTGTAAAGCCTTGTACAATGTTGTTATTCAATACCTGGTTCTGCTTAGAGTCATTATAGGTAAAATGCACATTGGTTGCTAGTTCTGCTCCTTTATCATTCAATTTATACACCCAATCTAGGTAGTTAGATGTGTTATATGTATCATCTATTAGAACGTTAAGACCGTCAAGTCTAGCAGTTAAATCGCCATCGATAGTATTGATATCTGTAATTGAGAAATAATCTGTATTTCCGTTCGGCGATAAACTAGAGGTAGAAGTTATACTTAAGGTATTCTTTTCATTTAATTGAACATCTAAAAAGAGATTGATATTGTGACTTTTCTTTTTACTAATTATTTTTTGTTCGGCTGTCCAAATTTCGTTTTCTAGTCCGTTTTCTAAATAGGTTGTTATATCGGTATATCTCGTCCAGTTTCTGTTGTGGCTAAAGCTATAGTTGGTAGAGAAATCTATCTTTTTTCCTTTAAAAAAATGGTCTGTTCCTAGCGTATGTTTTGGTAACACCCCTTGTGTATATCTATTAAATACGGCACCATTATACCCAGCAACCAGGTTTTTCTTCATTTTAATATTAATCAGTAATCCGCCCTCGGCACTGTATTTAGCTGGCGGACTCGTAATTACTTCAATAGCTTCTACATTGCTGGCTGAGCTGCCGGTAAGAAGGTTAATAATATCGCTTTCTGGTAAATTAACTAGTTTACCATTAATCATCACATTAACATTAGGGCTGCCATTAATGTACAAACGATTATTCATTACCATAACACCGGGGGTGCGTTTTAGAACATCCCAAATATCACCATCTGAAAGTGCGGTGTTTTCTATACTAAAAATATGACGGTCTGCTAATTGTTCTAATACTGGTTTTTTTTGAGTGACTACAACCTCATCTAACTCTTGAGCGCTTTGAAGAATTAAGGGTTTCAGTTCAATGTTTTCTGTAACTGAAATATTAGAGCTCTCTACAGTATTTGCTATGTAACTGGCAACTATGTTATAAGTGCTAGAAGTAACAGCTTTAAACTCGTAAAAACCTTGGTCATTTGTGACCGTTCCTTTTATGAATTCACCCTCGCCGGTTAACAATATTACATTCGCTAAAACAACAGGGTTTTGATTGTCATCTATTACTACACCATTAATAATAAAATCTTGGGTAAACGCTAGGGTAAACGTAAGACAAAACAGAAGTGTTATATAGAAATTCTTAATCATTTAGTGCACGTATAACACCTAAATGTAGGAAAGTAATATTGAATTATCTTACAGTACTCTTAATTTTTTCTTAATAAAAAACAAAAGTTCTGACAGTTAAATAGTTAGCCTTAATCAAGGCGTTCGCGTTCTATTTTATCTATATCACGTTGGTTGTCTTCTAAGCGGAAATTACCAAAATTGTACGTAAAGCCAAACTTTACATATTGGGTTTCTTCGACTGCCAAGTAGCGATTGTTTTGATTTAGGTATTGAGAAGAACTGTAAGCGTTATATTTACCCAATAGATCATTTGCACTTACGCTTAATACAGCTCTGTTGTTTAAAAATGATTTTCTTAATCCTACGGTTAAATTTGTAGTCTCCTCTTGTATATAAGATCCTTCTAACCAACCGGTAAGGTAAACAATACCTAACTCACCCTTAAAGCTACCGTCATTAGAAAGAGTTATATAGTTAGTAATATCAATATATGCACCATTAAGTTCATTGGTGTATGAAAATGCATCGCTTTGGGAAGCTATAAAAGTTTCTTCTTCATGAAAAAAAGACATATAACTGTACAAATACCAATTATTTGTTATGGACTTACCATAAGTAAAATCTATACCGTAAGAAGTACTTCCTAGTACATTTTGGAAATTATCGGTTAATACAAAATCAGTGTTGTTTTGAAAAGTAAGATCCGAAATATACCTACCATTGTCTCGATAATAAAAATCAAAATAATACTCTTGATTTAGCGTATAGTTTAAATTAAAATTATGAATAAAACTTGGTATCAAATTAGGATTGCCCTCTACAAAAATACGCTCATTACTATATGTTCTAAACGGATTCAAATCTTCGTAACGAGGGCGTTGAACCTTTCTAGCATAATCAAAAGATAGACTATGGTTCTCATTAATATTATGAAGGATATATAAAGAAGGAAATAATTCAAAATAACTAAGGTCGTTAATGCTTGATACATTAACCGATACTCCTGTGCTTTCTGTTTGTTCTGCACGTAAGCCTGTTTTTATGCTCCATTTATCCCAGTCTTTAGAAAGGCTAAAATAACCCGCATACACGCTTTCGTCATAGGTATAGTCATCAGATAAATTAGGTATAAATTGTGTACCGTTGTTCTGTAAAAAATAATCCAATCTACTTTCAGAATCAATAAAAGAACCTTTTACGCCTGTTTCAAAAAATACACTGCCCAAATAATCAGTATAATCTATTTGAGCGGTCCTTATTTCTATCTGCTGATCGGCAATGGTAGAGAAATTAAAATCGCGTAGAAATGAGCCACTAGGTTGAAAATAATCTGAGCTTACATCTTGATTTCGGTCTAAATCAAAATTTGTGTAATGTGCATTTATAGTTAAATTTCCTTGGTCTTTAAACTGATGTTTAAAAGTAAGGTCTCCCGAAACATTATGCTTTTGTTCGCTTAAAAAACTGTTTGATGTAAAAATTGAATCTAAAACCCCAACATTGTTTTTAATGGTAGTTTCCTGAAAAAAATCAGCATCCTTTTTTGGTTGATACTGTGCGTTGCTTGTTAGGCTTAGCGTGTTCTTATCATTAAATTCATAATCTACCGACACCCCAGCACTATGGGTATTAGTGCGTATTATTTGATCAAAATCTGTATCCCAAACAGAAGTAATACCGGTATTATCCATAAAATTGGTATTACTCAAAGTATTCTTAAATTCCTTTTTAGGTGTATAATTATAGCTTGCGTTTACATTTAACTTTTTAGTCTTATAAAAGTGAGATGTCCCAAAATTGTACTTGGGAAACACCCCTTGCGTATACCCAGCATTTACATTGCCTTTATACCCTACAGATACATTTTTACTGGTAACGATATTTAAAATTGACCCGCCCTCCGCATCATAACTTGCTGGCGGATTATGAATAACCTCAACAGATTTTATATTCTCACCCTGGTAATTTTCTAAAAGACTTCTAACCTCTTCTGCAGATAATTGAACTTTACGGTTATTGATATAAACTGTAGTGGCTTGATTTCTTACTTTCAGTTCATCATTCATCATAATCACTCCTGGTGTTTGACGAAGAATGTCCCAAGAACTATTCTGAGAAATAACCGTGTTTTCTACATTGAAAACAATACGGTCAACTTCTCTTTTAACTACAGGTTTGTTACTGGTTACAGTCACCTCGTTTAATTGCTCAGCTTCCTGTTCTATGATTAAGGCTCCAATTTTGGTATCCTTTAAAATTTCAAGAGGTAAATTATTAGAGACTTGACTAACATATGATGCCTTTAAGAAATAAAGTCCTTCATCAACTTCAGAAAATAAAAAAGTACCATTTTCATCGGCAGAAGTGCCTTTTACCAAAGTTGAATCTGTAACGGTTAGCAAAAACACAGAAGCAAATGCGATGGGCTCTTGGTATTGATCTTTAACCTCACCTTTTAATTCAAAGGTTTGACTATACCCAAAATGGGACATACCTATGCAGAAGAGTAAAATAACTGTTAGTAGTTTCAATGGTGACTCGGGGTTGGTAATCAAATCTAGTAAAAAAAACGTTGTAATCCTTTACAATATATGTAATCCAAACCAATCTATACAACAATAAATAGGTAACTACACTCAAGCTTAGCGCTATAAATTAGATTATATTTGCAATTGCTCTTTAATGCCGGGGCAAGAATCCTGGTATAAATTGGCTTTATTATTACTGTTACCGCTATGAAAAACATTAGAAATTTCTGCATTATTGCACATATTGACCATGGTAAAAGTACCCTGGCAGACAGACTGTTAGAGTTTACCGGTTCTGTTACCGATCGAGAGAAAAAGGAACAGTTGCTAGATAGTATGGATCTTGAAAGGGAGCGTGGTATCACTATAAAAAGTCATGCTATACAAATGGAATACACCTACAAGGGTGAAGAATATATTTTAAATCTAATTGATACACCTGGTCATGTAGATTTCTCATATGAGGTTTCTAGATCAATTGCTGCTTGTGAAGGTGCCCTATTGGTTGTAGATGCTGCACAAAGCATTCAGGCACAGACTATTTCTAATTTGTATTTAGCTTTAGAAAACGACCTTGAAATCATACCTGTTTTAAACAAGGTTGATTTACCAAGTGCCAACCCAGAAGAGGTTACCGATGATATTGTTGATCTTTTAGGCTGTAAAGCAGAGGAGGTAATACCTGCATCTGCAAAAACCGGTATTGGTATTGAAGAAATATTAAGCGCTATTATTGAACGTATTCCTGCCCCAACGGGTAACCCAGATGAAGCGTTGCAAGCTTTGGTTTTCGATTCTGTTTACAATCCTTTTAGAGGTGTTGAAACTTATTTTAGAGTTATAAACGGCGAAATTAAAAAGGGCCAAAAAATAAAATTTGTAGCAACTGATAAAGACTATTATGCCGATGAGGTTGGTACTTTGAAGTTGACACAAGAGATTAAAAAAAGTGTTAAGGCTGGTGATGTTGGTTATTTAATAACGGGCATAAAAGATGCGCGCGAAGTTAAAGTAGGTGATACCATAACTGATGCCGCTAACCCTACTAAGAATCCAATTGGCGGATTTGAAGACGTTAAACCAATGGTATTTGCAGGTATTTACCCTGTTGATACAGATGAGTTTGAAGAGTTACGTGCTTCAATGGAAAAATTGCAGTTAAATGACGCCTCTCTTGTATTTGCTCCAGAAAGTAGTGCTGCCCTAGGTTTCGGATTTAGATGTGGTTTCTTAGGAATGCTACACATGGAGATTATTCAAGAACGTCTAGAACGAGAGTTCAATATGACGGTAATTACTACGGTACCCAATGTTAGTTACCATGCATTTACCCGTAAAAATCCTGATACCCCAATTGTTGTAAACAACCCAACTGATTTACCTGACCCATCTAGTATTGATCATGTTGAAGAACCGTATATAAAAGCTACCATTATTACAAAGTCTGACTTTGTAGGTAACGTAATGTCTTTATGTATTGAAAAACGTGGCGTAATTACCAATCAAACGTATTTAACTACCGAGCGTGTTGAGCTTAATTTCGACATGCCTTTGGCAGAAATCGTTTTTGATTTTTATGACCGTTTAAAAACAGTTTCTAAAGGGTATGCCTCTTTCGATTACACTCCTATAGGTATGAGACCTTCTAAATTAGTACGTGTAGATATTTTGCTAAATGCACAGCCAGTAGATGCTCTTTCTGCTTTACTACATGCTGATAATGCCGTAAATATTGGTAAGAAGATTTGTGCCAAGCTAAAAGAACTGATACCAAGACAACAGTTTGATATTCCAATTCAGGCTGCCATTGGTGCCAAAATTATCTCTAGAGAGACTACTAAAGCTTTACGTAAAGATGTAACCGCCAAATGTTATGGTGGTGATATTTCTCGTAAACGTAAACTTCTTGAAAAACAAAAGAAAGGTAAAAAACGTATGCGTCAAGTAGGTAATGTTGAAGTGCCACAAGAAGCTTTCATGGCGGTATTGAAATTGAACGACTAAATATCAGATTACTCTAACCACTTTCTAAAATCGGAAGTGGTAGAGGTACTGGTCATTGCTTTTTCTTTACAACCCTTTACCGTTATAAGTAATCGGTTTTTAAAGTGACTTTCAATCTGCTCTATAAACTCAATATGTACAATTTCGCTACGGTTGATTCTAAAGAACTTTTGTGGTGGTAATTGCTGCACTAAACTCCCTATAGTTTGAGATATTGGGTGTCTTTTACCCTCTTGGTCAACAGCAATACAAAAATCGCCAGAGGCTTCAATCATACTTATTTCTGAAGTGTTCAATAACTGAATACCATTGGGGCGCTTAATTACAAATCGTTTCTTATAATTATTTTGATCTTCTTGTAATGCCAGTTTTAAGGCATTAAAAGTGTCGCTGCTTAATTTACTATCATACTCCCCTTGTTTGAAGAGCGATTGATATTTCTCTAAAGCTTTTATAAAATCTGCATTCGTATATGGTTTTAAGATATAGGCAATACCATTAGTATTAAATGCTTGGAACAAATAATCATCATAAGCGGAGCAAAATATTATAGGGCAAGTAACTTCAACCTCATTAAACAAGTCAAAAGAAATCCCATCAAGCAACTTAATATCAGACAAAATTAAGTCGTATGAATTTGCTGCCAAAAGTGTTTTGCCCTCTACAATAGACCTAGCCCAATGACTTGTTATTTCATCATCAAAAAATGTTTTAAGATGACTTAACAATTTCTGGTATGCAGGTATTTCATCTTCTAAGATTAAAAGTGTCATATGCTTCTAATTAGTTGCTTAGTTTAATTATCGGAATTGAAATTTTGTACTCCGTTTCACTTTCCTCTATTGCAGGTAACTCTTTAGAAAGTAACCGGTATCGAGCTGTTAGGTTTAAAAGCCCCGTGCCTAAACTGTCTTTAGTTTCCGTAAGATTTGATTTTAGATTCATAACAGTTAACCTATCTTCATCAATATCTATGACCACATGTACTTTGTTTTCACCATTTACCTTATTGTGCTTTACCACATTTTCTAACAATGCCTGTACAGCGCCTGTTGGT
The DNA here is from genome assembly GCF_900142175.1 of Maribacter aquivivus. Lineage (NCBI taxonomy): Bacteria > Pseudomonadati > Bacteroidota > Flavobacteriia > Flavobacteriales > Flavobacteriaceae > Maribacter > Maribacter aquivivus. The sequence goes on from NZ_FQZX01000001.1 coordinate 821,210, forward strand.
AAAAATTTGTTCGAAAAATCAATATTCTTATTCACATGAAAATCATAATCATCGCCGAACCGAGTTTGAATCAGGAAGATATAATTCTCTGCCAAATTCATTTCTTTAGATAGCTCCATTACCTCAGCATCTTTTGTCTGTATTAAATAGCGATAAATTAATGAAAGACGATTTATATATTCTTTTGCCTTATCCGTATCACTATCTATTAAGGCATCTAATGTGTTGAGGTTATTAAAAAGAAAATGAGGATCTAATTGTGAACGTAAAAGTTTTAGTTCATTCTCTTTTTGCTGCTTTTGAATTTCCACGACTTGCGTTTGGCTTTCATAAAACTTCTTCGTTAATAATATTCCCAAGGGAATACCAACATTATCTGCACCAGAAAAAAGACCATCTAGTAATGCTCTGTGCCAAATAGGATAAGTTCTGCAATCATTTTCACATGACCAATACCCTGCAAGATTCTCAATGAAACCAGTAACGGTCAATATTATAATTGCTAAGCTTATCAATAAAAAGTAGTTCGTTTTCTTCAATAAGAAATTTGGCAACAACCAATACATAAACAAACCAATGGCAATAAATGCCATTACTATATATGTTGGAATATCAACTATGAATTCTAACGGATCATTACCATAAACATAATATTGCCAAACATTAAAAAGTGATGTTACACCAATAATAATACCTAGCAATATAAAGTCTGACCTATTTAGTTTAGTGTTCATATAATGCTATGTATTAATTATCTTGTTTAATACGGTTTTGTTCGTCCTTTGAAGAGTTCTCTCGCTTATTGTTTTTTCCGAATTTAGAACCAAAATTATAGTTCAATTGTAAAAATACGTTGTTTCTTGCCCAATTTGAAACCACCGTTGCATCCACATTATCATACTTTACAACCCCATTAAAAGGTCTTTGAATTAACTCTTCTAACTCTAAACTTACTTTTAATTTATCATCAAGAAAGCTTTTGCTAAAAACAATATCAATACCGGCCAACCAATCATATTCGATAATGCCCTCTAGCCCGCCAGAAGTATAGTATGTAGATACTTCAGAGTTGATTTCCCATGGCAACTCATATTCAGCTCCTGCAAAACCCGTAAAGCTCCATTTAGACAAGTCTAACATCGGTTCTAAATTCTCAGAGGTATATTCATTATGATTCGCTTGAACGCCTACATAGCCATCTATATTCTCTATAAAATCTAATGGTGCAAAAAAACTAAAACTCCAGTTTTTGTTTTCAGCCAAATTAATCATGGTTCTAGAGGTTTCTGCCGAAGCATCGTTCTGATTGATGATTTCAAATAATTGATCTGCCGTTTCTCTGTAGTTAATATTGAAAAATGGTTGGTTGTCATAAGTCAAATTAAACTGATAACTATTTGTAAACGCAGGTTTTAAATTAGGGTTTCCTTCTTCAAAAGTAAATGGGTCGTAGAAATACACAAAAGAATTAAGTGAGCTGTAAGAAGGTCGCTGAATACGATAACTGTACGCTAAATTTGCGCTAATTTCATTTGTAATTTTTCTGCTGACACTTGCGCTTGGAAACAGCTTTGATATTTTTCTAGTTCTTGTCTCGTCTGTAGTTGTTGCTGTACCTTGGGTATCACTTTCTTCCCAACGTAATCCACCAGAGAAGGTCCATTTATCAACCTTTATGTTCATTTTAGAGTAAAATGCAAGAATAGTTTCATCTACCAAAAACCGATTACTTTCTGCCGGTAGAAACTGAAAAACACCCTCATCATCTTCCGTTAACGATTGTAAGTCACTGTCTGATTTTACATCAGAAAACTTAGTGCCCGCATTCCATGAAAAATTCTCATTTACAGTTCGCTTAAAATCGATTTTATAGGTATTAATCTTATAAGAAGCATCTTGAAAATAACGCCTATTATTAAACGGTAATGTGGAGGTCCCTACTTGATATAAGTTATTTTCGTTGTCATAGCTATAGTCCACAAAATTATAATCTAGCACTAATTTATTCTTGTCATCTTTGAACTCATAGTACGGATTAACTGTATAGATGCTTCTATTTCTATCAAAACTATTATCTGTAAGTAATGTAATGTCTGATGAGGTACTTGATATGGTTGTGTTGTTATTAGATACTCGGTCAGAATCACTATTTACCATTCTACCATTAATACCAATAGAATGTTTGTCTGTTAAGTAGTAATCCACACCTGCACCAAGATTCGCAATTATGGGGTCAAAAGCAGATTTTGAAGTTTGTTTATACGTTTCATCTAAGACCTTACGTGACAATGTTAAATCATCTCTTGAAGTTGATTTTCTATACCCTGCGCTTAGTTGCCAATTAAGTTTGTTTTTATAGCTGGCTACGGAAGCACTGGTAGCATACTCAAATCTATTCTCGTAACCCACCATTTGTTTTACATTACCGTGCGTACCTAGTTTTACATTATTCTTTAAAATGATGTTTAGAATTGGTCCAGAACCTTCCGCGTCATACTCAGAACCTGGTTGTTGTATTAACTCTACCTTAGAAATGTTGTCTGCCGGTAAATCTCTCAGTAAACTTGCCGTATCCATATAATCAGTAGTCTTGCCGTTAATGAGTATTCTAATATTGCCTTGACCTGCATAACTTACATTACCGTTGGTCATTATTATACCCGGTACTTTTTTTACCACGTCTTGAAGATTGGTGTTCACCATATCTGAATTTTCAAGATCAACTATTAGCTTTTCTGCAGTTTGCTTAATTTGTGGTCGTCTACTTTTTACAACGACTTCATCTAAGTTTTGTGTTTCTTCGTTCAACGTAAAATTTACTATTAATTCTGATTGAGGTAGTTGAAATTCATCTGATTTTTTAGTTTCAAATCCAAGAACAGATGCCTCTATCACATAAGTGCCATTTGCAATATTTTCAAATAAGTAAGCACCAATTTCATTACTAATTACCCCGGTTATAGCTTTTTCTTCACCTACCTCATAAAGAATAATATTAGCATAAGGTAACGGCGTTTTTAATGGATCACTGATAGTACCCGTTATAGTGTTTTGAGCGATAGTAACTGCTGTGATGAATAGCGCAACTAATAGAATTGTTGATTTTAGTTTCATGACTGGTCGTTTTTTGATTGATGCCGTAAAACTATAGTTGACCTCTTATTTTATAAAGTAGATTCTGCCCAATTGGGATAAAAAAAGGATAAGATGGGTATTCTTTTGGCTATAGGTTTTAGAAAAAAAAAAGTCCTACATTTTAAATGTAGGACTTTTTAAAAATACTAATTTCGTATTTTAGAAGTCGGCAAGTAAATTTAAAGCCTCACAAGTTGCATCTACTACTTGTTGCGGAGACATACCGTCTAAATCAGATTCATCTAACGTTCCAGCACTTTCACCGCCAACAGTTAAATCATATGTTCCGTCGCCATTATCGCAAATTTCCACTTTTTGATCTGCAGCGGTACATGATTTACATCCATTATCATCGTCATCTTTTGAACAACTAGTAAAAGCTACGGTAGCAAATAATGCTAAAAATAAAATTGATTTTTTCATAAAAATTTGGTTTTGGTTGGTTTTTCTTACCTCCTTAACGAAATCGTTTTACAAAATATTGCGAAATTATAATATTAAGAAAAATTATAACCTACCAAAACAAATAGATAATGCTGTCAAATATCGTATATACATACAATAGTAGAGGGAATAATTCTTTTAAAATCTTTATCGTTTACATTGTCACTAATAAAGATTAGCATTAAGAAAATGACTTGGGTTTTTGGTATTTTAGCTTTCTTTGGCCTCTTCTTTATCCGGGTCTTCAAGAGGGAACATTTTACCCAAGTATGCCAATTTGTATCCTTTTTGAATGTCTGTGAATTCTTTACTAAATGCAGTAATAATATGTATTTCTCCTTCTGGATCTATCAGGAATAAAGGAACAATATCTGCATCGGCCTTTGTTATTTCTATTAAACCTTCGTAATGCTCTGTATCGTGAAGTTCAATTTCATGTATAGCCGGATACTTTCGTGCCGCTTCGGTCAATTTAATAAAGTCATCGGTGTGCGAAAACAATCCCTCTTTTGGATTATTCTCCGGATCTGACATTTCATCTGCATCTACCAATCTAAACGAACCATTTTCACCAAAAGCATCTTGAAATTTATCTATAGCATACCTGTTTATATCTGAGTTTGCGGTCAATGCCATTAAATAACCAATATCGTTAAGTTCAATATTATCGGTTAAATTATCAGAATAAATGTTTGCCGAAATAGCTTCTAATCCTAATTTATTTGCCTTTTCTATATTAGACTGGTTATTGTCTATTAAAACTACATGCCTGTCGTTTTTGTGTAAATACTCCCCAATTAAACGAGATACTTTTGAGGCTCCTAGAATCAAAATTCCTTCAGACTTATTAAGAAAGACACCTATTAGTTTAGCAAAAATTCTAGCTGTGGTGGCATTTAACAAAACCGTACCCAAAACGATCATGAATACTAACGGAGTAATGTAATCTGCCCCTGGCTCTCCCCTAGCTATTAATTTAGACCCAAATAAAGATGCAATACCAGCTGCAACAATACCTCTTGGACCTACCCAGCTGATAAAAAGTTTTTCATTCAATTTTAAATTAGAACCAATAGAACTTAAGAAAACACCAAGCGGCCTAATGACTAACACAATAGATAAAAACAGTACTATGGTTTTCCATGTATAAATTAATTCTAGATCTGAAATATCAATATTAGCTGCTAATAAAATGAATAGTATAGAGATTAAAAGAATGCTCAAAGATTCTTTAAAATAGAGTAATTCTTTAATATTCGGTAAATTGGTATTACCCATTACCATACCCATTACAACCACCGCCAATAAGCCAGATTCATGTGCAAAAACATCTGACATGACAAAAACACCCAATACAACAGATAACGAAACTACATTCAATAAATAATGTGGTATAAGACTCTTTTTGATTAAAAAAGTTAGTGCGTGTGCAAAGGTGAAACCAAAGGTAAAACCGAATAACAGAATTTTGCCGAACTCGACTAATGCAGTCATGGTATAAGCTTGACCTTCGCCAACACTTATAAACTCATAGACCAATACCGCTGCCAATGCACCAATAGGATCTATAAGAATTCCTTCCCATTTTAATATGGCAGAAACATCTTTTTTAAGCGGAATATTCCTTAAAATAGGGGTAATTACTGTTGGACCCGTTACAATTATTAAAGCAGAAAATAAGAAAGACAACTGCCATGAAAGTCCAAATAAAAAGTAGGCCGCCAATGCTGCTCCAAAAAAGGTTGTTAAGCTACCAAGGGTAATTAACTTGGTTATTACCGGACCAATATTTTTAATCTCAGAACGCTTTAGTGTGAGTCCGCCTTCGAATAAAATGATGCTTATTGCCAAAGACACAAAGTAATACAAACTATCTCCAGGAAAAAGACCCTTGGTTCCGTTCCAAATTGGCTCTATAATTTTAGAATGATCCTCAGTGTACAATGTTGAAATTGGACCAACGATTAAACCTATAAGAATTAATGGTAAAATTGCGGGTAGTTTTAAGCGCCATGCTACCCATTGAGCAAGTATTCCTAAAATGATAATTCCTGCAAGCTCTAGCATACATTTTATTTTGTATAAAAATAACAATTAAACGGCACTATATAACATAAAAACCAAGTGAAACAGTGCATTTTTGAGTACCAGGTTCTACAGTACCAATTCACTTGTAATTATTTAGCCCTATCTTGTTGAACACAACATTAGAACCAACTACTTATCAAGTTATATAATTCCATTTTATTCGGATTTGCATTTTCGCCTTCACTCAAAGTAAATATACTAGAATCTAGCCGCATTGCATATTACTTAAACTGCAAACTTATTCTTTTACATGTAGGAGAAAAGACTGCAGAAAAATCTGCCAAGATTAATCAAATCATTTCTGAAACGGAACAGTCTGATGATACCATAGAAGTGGTTTGGAAAGAAGGCAACCCAGAGACCATTATAACGAAAGCTTGTGTCGATTTAAAAATAGATCTGTTGATTTTAGGCGCTTTGCAGCATGAAAATAAGTTTCAATTTTATGTAGGTTCTATAGCTAGAAAACTAACGCGTAAGGTTCATTGCTCTGTCCTCCTTTTAATTAAACCTACAGAAAAAAGAGTGCCTTGTAAGCACATTGTAGTCAACGGTCTAAATGCCCCAGAAACACCAATGGCCATTGAACATGCTTTTTATGTATCCAGCCTCTTGGGTGCCCAACAAATTACCATTGTTGAAGAAATTTTGCCAAAAGAAATTCAGGTAGACGTTGAAGATGACCGTTCGTTAAAAAAGGCAAATATCATTAAACAACGTATTAGACATAGAGAAGATTCTAGGGTCAACACTATAGTACGTTCACTGCCCGAGAACATCACTAAAGGCATTAAGGTTAAAACACAAAGTATTTTTGGTAAAAGAGGATATTCTATTGGGCATTACGCCGAAGTGGTAAGAGCTGACTTATTAGTTATGAACGCACCTATAAAAACAAGTATTTGGGATCGAATATTTCCACATGATATTGAATATATTCTATCTGATTTACCAACCGATTTATTAATTGTTAGAAAATAGATTTGACAGCTAAAAAGCAGAATAATTCAAACTTTATAGCCACGCTTCCAAAGAATTTATTTTCTGGTTTCGTTGTTTCATTAATAGCCTTACCTCTTGGGTTAGGACTTGCTCTTGCGAGCGAGGCACCGCCTATTTCAGGTATTATCGCTGCCGTTGTTGGTGGTATTGTTGTGTCTATTCTTGGAGGTTCTAATGTAACCATTACAGGACCTGGAAATGGTTTGGTCATTGTTCTTTTAGGTGCTATTACTACCCTTGGTGGTGGTGATCTTTATGCGGGGTATTTATTTACACTTGCAGCCATTGTTTTCTCTGGTATTCTAATGTTACTTCTTGGGTTTCTAAAAATGGGGCGACTTGCAGATTTCTTTCCTGCATCTGCCATTGAAGGAATGCTTGCCGCCATTGGCTTGGGAATTTTAGCCAAACAATTTCATATTATGATCGGCCATAATAATGAACATGGAAGTATTATTCATCTGTTATTACAGATTCCAGAGGGAATAATGGGTCTTTATCAAAACTATCATATAGAAGAACTTATTGCAGCAGCTATAGGTGTAATTGCCCTATTAATTATGGCGAATTACTCTAAAATAAGAAATAAATATTTACACCTTATTCCAGCACCCATGTGGATTCTAATTTTGTCTGTAGGGTTTAGTTATATATTTGTTTCATTAGGATTACCTTATCCTTTACAAGAAGAATTTTTGGTTAATATACCAGAAAATGTATTGTCTAACTTGGCTTTTCCTGATTTTTCAAAAGCTTTAGATATTGATTTCATAACTACCGTTTTTGCCATTACCCTTATAGCAAGTATAGAATCGCTTTTGAGTATTAAGGCCGTTGACAAACTTGATCCTGAACGAAGAAGATCTAATGTAAACAAAGATTTAAAGGCGCTTGGGCTAGCTACCTCTCTTAGTGGTCTGGTAGGTGGGTTAAATGTTGTAACCGTTATTGCTAGAAGTTCTGTCAATGTTAATAATGGCGCTACTAATAGATCTGCCAATATTTTTCACGCTCTGTTTCTCGTTGTTTTTGTGTTGCTTTTTCAAGACCAATTAAGACGAATTCCTTTAGCTGCCTTGGCGGCGATACTGGTGTTTACAGGTTATAAGCTTGCCACTCCAAAAAATCTACAAAAAGTTGCTCGTATTGGTAAAGAGCAGATTGTAATTTTTTTAGCCACTCTTTTGACCACATTGTTTACCAACCTAATATCAGGGATTGCGATGGGTATACTGGTTACTTTCATTATTCACGTAATATTAAACAGAAGTTTATCTCTTTTTATAAATCATTTGACCAAGCCAAATATTTTAATGTTTAAAGAGAAAGATGCCGGTAATTATTATATCAGCGTTAAGTATTTTGCCACTTTTCTTAATTTTTATAAACTAAAGAATAAGCTAGATATTATTCCAGAAAATGAAAATGTTATCTTAGATTTTTCGCTTTGTAGCTTTGTAGACCATACGGTTATGGAGGGTTTAGAGAACTATGTAGATACTTTTACAAAAAAAGAAGGTAGTATTGAGATTATAGGCTTAGACAAGCATGGTGCCGACTCTAAACATCCATTTGCTATTAGAAAAATATTACCGATCAACAAACTAGGTTCTATAGAAAAATACTTTACAAAAAGACAGCGCCTTTTAAAGACCATGGCAAAAGAATACCAATGGTCCTATGAGCCAAAAAGGTCTGATAAAACTAAATTTTTAAACAAGTTTATTTTCTTTAAAAATAGAAGAGTTCCTTACTACTACAACAGCTTTTACGATAATACAAAGACCTTTCATTTGTTTGATGTAGAATTTAACGAAGGGGAATTTATTGCCAAAGAAGTAGTTAAAACAACTATTCTACATATTAAACTTAAACATAAAATACCCGTATTTTCTTTAGACAAAGAAGGCCTTTTAGATTTTGTATATGGCATGGCCGGTTTTAAAGATATAGAATTAGAAAACCATCAAGATTTCAACAAACGTTTTTTCTTAAGCGGTGAGCATACAAAAGACATTCAAAATCTATTTACCAACGAGCTTATTCTATTCTTAGAAAGCAACCCCTATTATCACATAGAAACCAATGGTGATTCTATACTTATTCTTAAAAAGGAACGTCTACTAAGTGTTAAAGAGATAAAAGCAATGCTCTATTTCGGTAAGCAGCTCAATCAACTTCTTTGCGAAAGTGTTTCTGTTTAATCCGTTTTTGTTTTATCGTAATAGCCACAATCACCCTGTTTAACGTGTTTTTATCACTATTTAGTTAATCAGTTTTAATCGCTGCTTTAAAAAAGTTTAATTTCTAGCGAAATAACCACCTAACGCACATAGGCAATAAGTGTGATAATCACACCTAAAAAATCTTACAAAAAATGACGAAAAAACGTCTTTGTACTGGCTACTTTTTTAACTTCGTATATCTCGAGGGTTTAAGCTGTTATTTCAACTAGTATAGTTTTAATCGATATTATATAATTTATATTAATAAAAATGTCTGATACCAACACCCGGTCCATCTTTAAAAACCCGCTATTTTACGGGTTTTTTGCATTTTTAATTGTCTTAATCATAACCCAATTCATTGCCTTTCAAAAACATCAGCTTTATCAAAAAACAGAACAACAAGAAATTGAGCAACGTGTTTCTAAATTAAAAATAGACCTACAAAATATATTAGGTCAAAGTTTTAACGCTACTCAAACCTTGGCATTTATAGTTGAACACTATGGCATACCAAAGAACTTTGATAGTGTAGCTCAATTGCTTATAAATAGCAATAATAGTATAGATGCCCTAGAACTTGTAAATGAAAAAGGTGTAATTACGCATGTTTATCCTCTAAAAGGAAATGAGGTTATAGGTTTAAATATATTGAATGACCCAGATAATAAAATGGGTGCAAAGACGACTCTTGAAAAAGGCGATTATTACACCGCGGGTCCAATTTATTTAAAACAAGGTGGGTCTGGTATAATAGGCAGAAGACCTTTATATAAAAATGGCATGTTTAATGGTTTTGTAGCGGCAGTTGTTCGTTTATCAACAGTAATTAATACTGTGCAATTAGACAGTATTAATAACGAGAAATTCTCTTATCAATTAGTAAAAATAAATGCCGATAAAACTGAAGAAACATTTTACGCTTCTAGAAAGCTTTCTAAAGAAGGTGCTACTACCTTACCGCTAACTACCAGCCAAGGAGAATGGAAACTATATGTTTCTTCAGACAATAGCAACATTAATTCAACTACCATATTGTTTTCAGTTTTAGGTATAATACTTTCTTTAGTATGTGGTATTCTCTCATGGTTTCTAATGAGACAGCCCGTAAAATTAAATAAGCTAGTTGATGAAAAAACAGCATTATTAAAATCAAGTCAAGAGAGGTATCGGTTACTTATAGAAGAAGCTTCTGATATTATTATTTTAAGCGACTTTGATGGTAATATACTAGAGATCAACCCTTATGGAATTCAGATATTTGGCTATACTAAAGATGAATTGTTAACCAAAAACCTAAAAGAACTTGTAGCACCTGAAGAGTCTAACCAACTGCCGGCTCGTTATTCTGAAATGAGAGAAGGTAAAACTGTGCGTTTAGAAAGAAAATTGGTGAAAAAAGACAAGACTTTATTTTACGGAGAGGTTTGTGCCAAAAAATTAAACCAGACAACAGTTTTAGGTATTATCAGAGATGTTACCGAAAGAAAGGAGCTTGAATTAGCTGCCGAAGAAAATTTGGTGAAATTTAGTAAAGCATATAATAATCGTTTTGTCGGCATGGTTATTAAAGACCACAATAATCGTTTCGTAGATGCCAATTCTTACTTTTTAGATTTAATTGGTTATTCCATGGCAGAAATTAAGGGTAAAACCATTTCTGATATTGGTTTAATTAATATTGATAAAACGTTAAAAACAAATCCTGTTCTAAATGCTTTTACATGTTCCGATAGGGTAGACAAAATTGAGGTTGAATTCATATCTAAAGAAGGTAGAAAATTACATTTAATTACGTCAATTGAACCCTTTGAATATTTAGGTAAAAAACTAAGTCTAAGTACCTATATAGACCAGACCGAAACAAAAAAAGCCAACCAGGAAATTCTAAAAAGCGAAAAAAAATACAAACAACTCACTGAACGTATTTCAGATGCATATGTCGCTTTCGATAATGATTGGCGCTTTATAGATATCAATGCAAAAGCTGCCGAGATATTGAATATAGACACTAATGAAATTTTAGGTGAAAATGTTTGGGATGAATTTCCTGCCTTTAAAAATTCTGAAGCTTATGCTATTTTTCAAGCTGCCATGGGAAAACAAGAATATACCCATTTTGAACAATATCATGAAAATCGTGATATGTGGATTGAAAATCACCTTTACCCATCGCCCAACGGGCTTTCTATATACTTTAGAGATATTACCAGCGATAAAAAAGCTCATCAAGAAAAACAAAAACTAATTTCTATAATAGAAAATAGTCCTGGTTTTATTGGTTTGGCAACTTTGACAGGAGAGCCTTTGTTTATGAATGATGCAGGCAAAAAAATGGTTAATATACCAAGAGGTGTCAATTTAAAAAACACTACAATTTTTGATTATTTTGAAGATGACTATAGAGACGTCATAAAAAATACCCACTTGCCAACCATAATGGAAAAAGGTCATTGGACAGGAGAGGTGCCGCTAAAAAACTTTAAAACCAAAACATCAATTCCCCTAGAATTTTCTGGCTTCTTAATAAAAGACAAAGCTACTGATAAACCTATAGCAATAGGGGCCATAGGTTTTGATTTAACAGAAAGCAATAAAACAAAGCAAGAGATTTTGACTCTTAAAAACCAAATGGACTCTGCTATTAGAATTGGTAAAATTGGGTATTGGGATTTTGACATAGATACACAAACATTTATTTGTTCTCCTTTAATGTATACTATTTATGATTTGGAACCAGATGCAGTTTTAACGATAGCATATCTTGAAACTATTATTCATCCAGATGATTTAGAACTACATCGCCAAAATGTAAAAGCCATAATTATTGATAAAATTGCTCATGCCTTTACATACAGAATAATAGCTAAAGATGGCGCTATCAAATATTTAATGGTAGATATTGAAGTTATTAGAGACCCAGATAATATGGCCGTTGCTTTTAAGGGTACGGTAATCGATATTACAAAAGAAAAAAAGACAGATTTTGAAATAATCGATCTTAAAAATAAAATGGATATTGCCATGCGCATTGGCAAAATTGGTTATTGGGATTATGATTTTAGCACAGAAAAACTTTATTGGTCACCGAGACTGTACACTATCTATGATGTAGACATAAATAAAGAAATAACTTTAGCATTTGTAGAAAACCTAATGCACCCAGATGATGTAGAGAAACACAGAGAGCTTCTAAAAAGTGTAACTCCTGATGTTGATACGTATTCTCTTTCATATAGAATAATTAAGAAAGATGGCTCTATAAAATATATACTTGCAGAAATGGAGGTTGTAAGGGCTGAAGATAAATCACCTATTAAATATAGGGGAACTATTGTAGATATTACGAAGCAAAAAGAAACAGAGAATGAAATACTAATGCTTCAGTCTAGAATGAAAGCGGCAGTACGTATTGGTAAGTTTGGATATTGGCATTGGGAAATGAGCAACAATATTGTTGAATGGTCAAAAGAAATGTATGAAATTCATGAGATTGACCCAAGTGTTGAAATGACTCCAGAAATGATAAAGGAGATGGTTTATTGTGAAGATAGACACATGATTGACACTAAACTTGCAGGAAAAAAAGACGAAGGCAACTCTAGACCTAATTTTTATAGAATTCAATTAAAGGATAAATCATTTAAATACTTTTTAGCTTATTCAGAGGTTGTTTTTGATGATAATGATGTGCCTATTACTTATCGTGGTACTTCAATGGATATTACTAAAAGTGTTTTAGCAGAAGAGGCATTAAAAGAAAGTCAAGAGAAATTTTCTAAAGCTTTTCAAACCAACCTAATGGGTATGCTAATGTTAGATGCTGAAAGAAAAGTAATTGAAGCGAATGAAATGGCCTATGTCATTTTAAATACTAAGCCCCAAAATCTTATTGGTAAAACAATAGTAGAATCTGGTGAAATTTTCATCAATGAAGATGAGAGAGAAAGATTATGGCAAAAACTTAATACAGAAGGAGAAATTGTAAATCAAGAGTATAAAATTGAACTTAAAAATGGGTCTAAAAAAACTCTCCTGCTTTCCATGGCACCTCTTTATTTAAATAATAAGAAAAGTTATTTGGTAAATATTTTTGACGACTCAAAAAGAAAAGAGGCAGAGAGCAACCTAGAGACCCAATTTCATGAACTTCAAAAGACAAACTCAGAATTAGACAGTTTTGTTTACAGCGCTTCTCATGAATTAAGAGCCCCTTTATCATCTGTATTAGGTTTAATAAATCTTATTCAACTAGAAGATATTAACCCTAAGTTGTTTCAACATTTAAGCATGATGGAAAAATCTATAGAAAGGTTAGATGACTTTATCAAAGATATTATCGAATACTCAAGAAATAAACATCTAGCCATTAAGTTAGATTCTATAAATTTTAGTACTTTAATCGAACATTCGCTTCAGAGTTTATGGTATTTAGAAAACACCGATAAAATAAACATTGAAGTCAGTGTTAATAACAAAATAGAATTTGTATCAGATAGTAAGAGGATTTCAATTATATTGAATAATTTTATATCTAATGCAATAAAGTATCATGATGTCACTAAAAATGATGCCGCTATTTGGATTAATGTAAAAACTAACAAAAAAGAGGCGGTCTTGATAATAAAAGACAACGGTGTTGGTATGGAAGATGACCAACTAGAAAAGATTTTTGAAATGTTTTATAGGGTATCTTCTAAAGTAATGGGGTCTGGTATTGGTCTGTTTATTGTAAAAGAAGTACTGTCTAAATTGAATGGAACAATAGATGTAAAATCTAAAATAGGTAAAGGATCAACGTTTACTCTAAAAATACCAAATGAATCAGGTAAATAATAATATGGCCAAGGATATAAATATTTTATTGATTGACGATTCGGATGTGGATAATTTCATAAATAAAGCCATTATTTCGAAAGAGGATAATATTTCGCAAATTACAACCATGACATCTGGGCATGAGGCGCTAGCGCATTTAAACAGTATTATAGACAATACCGAAGCTTACCCCGATGTTATTTTTCTGGATATTAAAATGCCAAGAATGAACGGATTCGAGTTTTTAGATGAATACGTTAAATTACCAGACACACTTACTGATCAATGTAAAATATACATATTAAGTTCTTCGATAGATACTTTAGATTCTGAGAAGGGAAAAGACTACCCTGTTGTTAGCAAACATTTAATTAAACCTTTAGCCCATCATATTATTGGTGATTTATTGAGCGAAGATTAGTTTTTTGCATATTTATTAAACTGTATAAGCTTTACCACCATATTAACTCATTTTCCATTTTAATACCACTACACCTTTAATAAGTCTTATAATCTAAGGGTTAAATGATAATACTTTCTTAATAATTCTAAGATCTCATACACTTTTATTATTTTGCCCCTTATGAAAATTTATCCTGTTGAAACTGGTAATTTTAAATTGGACGGCGGTGCCATGTTCGGCGTAGTACCTAAGGTAATTTGGCAAAGAACAAATCCTGCAGACAACAACAATTTAATTGATATTGCGGCTAGAAGTCTTTTAATTGAAGACGGCGATAGGTTAATTTTAGTGGATACAGGCATGGGTAATAAACAATCTGACCAATTTTTTGGGTACTACTACCGTTGGGGAGATTTCAATATTGACTCTTCATTAAAAAAGCATGGTTTTCATAGAGATGATATCACCGATGTATTTTTAACCCATCTTCATTTTGATCATGTTGGTGGTGCCATTCAGTGGAACAAAGATAGAACCGGATATGAACCTGCCTTTAAAAATGCTAAATTTTGGACCAATGAAAAACATTGGAAATGGGCAACAGAACCCAACCCAAGAGAAAAAGCTTCTTTCTTAACAGAGAACTTAATACCAATGCAAGAAAGTGGTCACTTGACTTTTATTAATCATACAGACGGAGAGTTTTTAAAAAATAGTCCGCTAGGTTTTGATATTCGTTTTGTAGACGGGCATACAGAAAAGCAAATGCTACCGCAATTTTCATATCAAGGTAAGACTATTGCCTACATGGCAGATCTTATACCTACTGCAGGTCATATTTCATTGCCTTATGTTATGGGATATGATACTAGACCACTAATGACAATGACAGAAAAAAAGCTATTCTTGAACGAAGCTGCAGATAACAATTATTATCTATTTTTTGAGCATGATGCACATAACCAACTGTGTACATTAAAGCACACTGAAAAAGGTGTTCGTTTAGATCAGGTATATACTTTCAATGAACTCTTCAATTAACTATACACAATCACATTTAACTATAAATAAATTAGAAAAAGTTACCCTCGTATGACAAATACATATTTAAAATCAATCTTCGCACTATCAATAGCTGCGGTTTTAACCGGGTGTGGAAGCACAAAATCAGTTGGAGGTAGCGGATTAGTTCTTACTCCCGTAGAAAACATAGATGCTACGCCTTTAAAAATTTCTGACCTTACTACCAGTGAAAAAAATAACTGGGGTCATTTAGATCTAGTTACCGATACTATACCCGGTATGAGTGTAGATAAAGCGTACAGAGAAATCATAAAAAATAGAAAAGGAACAAAAACAATTGTTGCCGTACTTGATTCTGGTATTGACCTAAAGCATGAAGACCTTGTTAATGTATTATGGACTAATACTAAAGAAAAAGCCGGTAACGGTATTGATGATGATGGTAACGGATTCATAGATGACATTCATGGTTATAATTTCTTAGGCGAGTCTTATAATGAACAATTAGAATATGTTCGTATGCTTCGTTTAAATATTGGTGACGCCGCAACGTTATCAAAAGCCAAAACTAAATTAGATGCTAAATACAATGAGGCTTTACAGGGTAAAGAGCAATACGAATCTATATATCAAGCTGTAAAAAATGCAGATGCAGATGTAAAGAAGTATTTAAAGAAAGACACCTATACTAAAAAAGATTTATCAACTATAAAAGCAACAGATGAAGCTATGCAACGTAATGTTGCCATACTAAATCAAATGTTCGGTATTAATGAAACTATACCGGGTGTTCTTAAAGACTTAACCAATGGTCTTAAATACTATACAGAACAACTTAACTATAATCTAAACAAAGATTTTAATGGTAGAGAATCTGTTGGTGATAATGCCTATGATTTTACCGATGTTGATTACGGTAACGGAAATCCTCAAAATAGAGTTGATGATGAAAGTCACGGTACTCACGTAGCAGGTATTATCGCTGCTGAACGTAATAATGGTAAAGGTGTTAACGGTGTTGCTAACAATGTAGCTATTATGAGTATTAGAGCCGTGCCTAACGGTGATGAGTATGATAAGGATATTGCCAGAGGTATTCGTTATGCTGTTGATAACGGTGCACGTGTTATTAATGGTAGTTTTGGTAAGTCTTTTTCTCCAAATGCCAATTGGGTTTATGATGCTATTAAATATGCTGCAGATAACAATGTGCTTTTTGTACATGCTGCCGGTAATGATGGTGCTGATCTAGATAATCCTATTAAAGCTAACTTCCCTAACGATCAAATAAACAACGGTCCAGAAATTGCTGATAATGTAATTACAGTTGGTGCCTTAAACCCAAAATACGGATCTGAATTGGTAGCGAGCTACTCTAACTACGGAAAAATTAATGTTGATATTTTTGCTCCAGGTACAGATATCTATTCTTCATACCCTAATAACGAATATGAATATTCTCCAGGCACTTCTATGGCTGCACCTGGTGTTGCAGGTGTTGCTGCTTTGGTAATGTCTCAATACCCAAGCTTAACGGCTTCTCAAGTGAAGAAAATAATATTGCAATCTGGTTTACCTATTAAAACAAAAGTAGTATTAGGTAAGAACACGGGTAAAAGTGGTTCTTTAGATGAAATCTCTACTTCTGGTAAAATAGCAAATGCCTACAATGCATTGGTTTTAGCTAGTAAAGTAGCTGCAGGACAGGTTAAATTATAATAATTATACAACTCATATGACTAAATCATTTTTTACGTTTCTAACAGCAGTTTTCTCAATAGGATTACTGGCTCAAAACAAAACCGATTATTGGCAACAACATGTTGATTACACCATGGCGGTAGATATGAATGTTGATAATTTTCAATATACCGGTACACAGACCTTGGTCTATACCAATAATTCTCCAGATGAGTTAAAGCGTGTTTACTTCCATTTGTATTTCAACGCTTTTCAACCTGGTAGTGAAATGGATATTCGCTTACAAAGCATTGCTGATCCAGATGATAGAATGACTACCCCTGATAAAAAAAGTAGAATTGCTTCACTTACCGATAGTGAAATAGGATACTTACATGCAACCTCTTTAACACAAGATGGAAGTAAGGTTACATTTTCAGAAGAAGGAACCGTGTTAGTTGTTGATTTGGCTAAGCCGATAGCAGCTGGTGCTAAGTCTACTTTTAATATGGAATTTAAAGGTCAAGTTCCGTTACAAATTAGACGTTCTGGTAGAAATAGTGAAGAAGGTGTTGCCTTATCAATGAGCCAATGGTATCCAAAATTAGCAGAATATGATTTTGAAGGCTGGCATGCAGATCCATATATTGCACGTGAGTTTCAGGGAGTTTGGGGAGATTTTGATGTAAAATTGACCATTGACAAAGAGTACACCGTTGGTGGAACTGGTTATTTACAAAACCCTAACGAAATAGGTCATGGTTATGAAACACCTGGTACTAAAATTAAAAAACAAAAAGGCAAGACATTAACTTGGCATTTTAAAGCGCCAATGGTTCATGATTTTATGTGGGCCGCAGATCCAGAATATATTCATGATATTCAACAAGTACCAGACGGACCTGTGCTTCATTTCTTATATAAAAACGATCCTGAAATTTTAGAGAACTGGAAAAACCTTCAGCCTAAAACTATTGAAGCAATGCAGTTTTTTAGCAAGAACATTGGTAAATACCCATATGACCAATACTCGGTTATTCAAGGTGGTGATGGTGGTATGGAATATGCGATGTCCACTTTAATAACAGGTAAGCGTAAATTTGGTAGCCTTGTTGGTGTTATGGCGCATGAAATGGCACACTCTTGGTTTCAACATATATTAGCAACAAACGAAGCTAAACATGAGTGGATGGATGAAGGGTTTACTTCTTTTATTTCTAAACTTTGTATGAGTGAAATAATGGACTACGAAAAAGAAAATCCTTTTGAGGGTACATATAAAGGGTACAGAAACTTAGCCCTTTCTGGTAAAGAACAACCACAAGGTACATATGCAGATCGTTACGCTCTTAATTTTGCCTACGGTATTTCTGCTTACAGTAAAGGTTCTATATTTCTATCTCAATTAGGCTATGTTATAGGTCAAGATAAATTGATGGAAACTATTCGTCAATACTACGATGAGTTTAAGTTTAAACACCCGGTGCCTAACGATATTAAGCGTGTTGCAGAGAAAGTATCTGGTTTTGAATTAGATTGGTATTTAACCGATTGGACACAGACAAATAATACTATTGATTACGGTATTAAAGAGGTGTTGGCATCAGAAAACAACACTAAAATTACCTTAGAACGTATTGGTTTAATGCCAATGCCTTTAGATATTTTGGTGGTATATAATGATGATTCTAGAGAAACCTTTTATGCTCCGTTACGTATGATGCGTGGTGAAAAAGAAAACCCTTATGAGGGTATTGAAAGAACTGTAATTGAAGATTGGCCTTGGGCTTACCCAACCTATAATTTTACTATCAACAAACCAATGTCTTCAATAAAAGCAATTGTTATTGATCCTTCGCAATTAATGGCAGATGTCAATTTAGAGAATAATGTTTGGCAAGCAGAATAGTTTCTTCTTCTAAACTTTAAGATATTTACGCCCCCTCATTGGGGGCTAATTCTTTTTAATACTTCTTTTATAATGGATGCATCCTTCGGAAAAAAGGAAAAACTAAAAAGTAAAATACTCATCACCCAATTGTTTCAAGAGGGAAGAGGTGTTTCCGTATATCCGTTGAAATTAATTTATCTATCCGTAGAACAAAAAGAAGTGCCAATTAAAACAGGGGTAACCGTATCTAAACGAAATTTTAAAAGTGCGGTTGATAGAAATAGGATTAAACGGCTACTTAGAGAGTCTTATAGACTTAATAAAGCGCTGGTTTTTAACAATACAGATGCAAACTTTGCGTTTCTATTTTTATACCTTGGTAAGGATATGCCCACCTTTGAGCAGTTAGATCATAAAATGAAGCTCGTTTTAAACAAGTTTAAGCTACAGATTGATGAAAAAAATAATAAGTAAAAAAGTACTTGTACCCATAATTGCCATCGCTTTTCTATTTGTAGGAAGTAGTTATAAGAGTGACTTTTTTGAAATAGCCAAACAGATTGAAATCTTTACCACCTTGTTCAAAGAATTGAACATGAACTATGTGGATGAAACCAACCCGGCAGAATTAATGGATACCGCCATTAAAAATATGCTGAACGAATTGGATCCCTATACCAAATTCTTAAACGAACAAGATGTAGAAACGTATCGCATAAACAATGCTGGCGAATATTCTGGTATTGGTGCCATGGTACGTTCTTTTGATGATAAATTATTAATTATAGAGCCACACCAAGGATACCCCGCAGATAAGGCAGGATTAAAGGCCGGTGATGAAATAATACAGATTGGCGATATCAAGGTGGCAGATTTTGAAGATAATGCCAGTGAGCTTTTAAAAGGGGCTAACGGGTCAACAATAAATGTTACTTACAAGAGACAAGGTAAATTAAACACTACTAGTATTACTCGTGAAGGCATTGAAGTAGATGCAGTACCTTTCTTTAAAATGATCGATAACAAAACCGGTTATATTGTTTTGGCAAAATTTAATGCCAAAGCAACAGAACAGACCAAATCTGCTTTATTAGATTTGAAAGGAAAGGGTGCAGAAAAAATTATCTTAGACTTAAGAGGAAACCCTGGCGGATTATTATCTGAAGCTATTAATGTTACTAACTTATTTGTACCAAAAGGTGAATTGGTTGTGACAACGAAATCAAAGGTTAAAAAATTCAACCGAGAATATCATACCAACAATCAGCCTGTAGATGAAGAAATTCCGCTAGTTGTTTTAGTAAACGGAAGCAGTGCTTCTGCCAGTGAAATTGTTTCTGGTAGTTTACAAGATTTAGACAGAGCAGTAATAATGGGGGCCAGAAGCTTTGGTAAAGGCTTAGTACAACGTCCACTTAAATTGACTTACGGTACTCAACTTAAAGTTACCATTTCTAGATATTATACCTCTTCTGGTCGTTGTATACAATCGTTGGATTATTGGAACAGGGATGAAAGTGGTAATGCAGTCCGTAATACTACTTTTAATGATTTTACCACTCGTAACGGTAGAAAAGTACAAGATGGTGGTGGTATTTTACCAGATATTGAAGTAGCTACTTCTAAAACCAATGACCTTACTTTGGCATTGTTGCAGAATAACGTCATATTCGATTATGCTACTAACTACCATTATGCTCATAAATATAATGATGTTGCCGACTTTAAATTTACAGATGCCGATTTTAATGCCTTTAAGAACTACGTAAAACAAAGTAGTTTCTCTTTTGAGACCAAAGCAGAGCAGGCTATTAAAAAGGCGCTCTCTGGCGATGAAAATGACTTTTTAGGTTCAGATGTTCAAGACAGTTATAAAACCTTGTTAGCGAATATTGAAAAAGGTAAAATCAATGCTTTAGATAAATACCAAAGGGAGATTCAAAAGAATCTTGAAGATGAGATTGTAAAACGTTATTTCTACCGAGATGGTTTGTACCAATATTACTTAAACAACGACGACGCTATTTTGGCTGCTACCGAATTGTTAAGCAATAATTCTAAATACAGCGCTATATTAAAATAGTGTTCTTTACTTAATTTTTAAGTGACTATTCTAATTATAGATACATGTTTTGGTATCTGAAACCTCATAATACTCTTTGTAGTTAATTGCTTTTGGGTCTGTGCATCCTTTTAGATTGCGGATTTTAATAGCTCTGAAATCAATTGGCTGGCCTTCACTTTGTAAAGCAATAAAACCTTCTTTCAAAAGCCTACCGTCTTGTTTCATTTTAGGATCATAACCATTTGCTACTTCACCCCCAATTTGTGGTTTTGTGTATTCTAACACTGTTTTACCATTAATAATATGTTTCACCAATGAATCGTGATAAACTACTAACTCTGCTGTTACCCACTGATCCCCGTAATATGTATCGGATGTTGAATTAATACAGTGTCTAGGGTCAATTTTACCTTCAAAAATAACATCGGTACCTGGTGAACACATATTACCGGTTGGGCGTTCTTTACCCTCTTCTACACCCGCTAAAAATTGTATTTCTACACTAATGGGCCAATCTTGTTCTTTTAACATGGTTTGCGGGTCTTGCGAATGAAACATTACTCCGCTATTCAGAATCGTATACTCTGGTGCGCCTTTATATAATTCACCTACAAATCTATATTGTACCGTAAAATGAAAATCTGAAAAGGGTTTATCATAGTATAAATGTGAAAAACGATTATTAAAATCTCCCTCATATTTATCATATCTCACTTTCACCATATCATCTTCAGCGCGAAAGGTATCTGCATAATTATCCCCAACTTCATAGTGGTGAACTTTTGTTGTCCATCCATTTAAATCATTTCCGTTGTACATGGTTTCCCATCCATCGTTTGTTTCTTGAGAATTAATAACTCCGCATCCTAATAACAATAAAAGAGTGGCACCTAGTACTTGCGATTTAAGTAGTTGTTTATTCATGCTGATTGTGTTTGGTTGAATTATTAAGAAAGGGAACTTATGCAAAAAATACATATATAAATATACTCAATGTTCTGATATCTTAGATGATGCGATTATTCAGACATATTCCAATCAATACCAGAAAATCTGTTCATTTATTATCATTACTTTTAAAAGTACAAACTAACGTCACTCTAAGTCAAAATGAGAAATCTACTATTACTAGCGGCCAGTCTATTGTTTCTTCAATTTTCGCAAGCTCAAGAACCAAAAAAGGAAACTAAAACGAAACCCATACCAGAAGCAAAATCATTTATAACCAAGCACAAAGGGGTTTTTGGAGGTACAGCTATAGACTACACCACAACAGCTAAAGAAACTTTTTTAACCAATAAGGACGGAGATTCTATTGCTACATTTTGGTCGGTAGCGTATACTAAAACCAATATGGGTGATGTTACCAAAAGACCGGTAACTTTCGTTTTTAATGGCGGACCAGGATCTGCTTCGATGTGGTTGCATATGGGTTTTTTTGGGCCTAAAATTGTAAAAGTAGATTCTGATGCCAAATCTGATGATGGCGCAGCACCTTATAATTTCGTAAATAACGATCATGGTTTACTTGATGTTACCGATCTAGTTTTTATTGATCCCGTAGGTACTGGTTACAGCAGGTTGGTAGGAAAAGGAGAAGGAAAAGATTTCTACGGATTAAAAGAAGATGTAAATTCTTTTGCTCAATTTATTAGAAAATGGGTAACAGAAAACGAGCGTTGGTTTTCCCCTAAATATTTAGCTGGTGAAAGTTATGGTACCACACGTGCCGCAGCTTTAGGAAAAGCTTTAGAAGGTTCTGGGCAAAACATGGCTTTGAACGGAATGATTCTGATTTCGCAAGCATTAGATTATGCCGGTTCTACTTCTGTAAAGAACAATATTACTTCGTTCATTACTTATTTACCCAGCATGGCTGCTACTGCTTGGTATCATAAAAAAGCAGGTCAGGGTAAGTCTTTAGAAAGCTTTACACAAGAATGTAGAGATTTTACATACAACACCTATATACCTTCTTTGTATAAAGGCAATTCTTTAAATGAAGCTGAAAAGAACACGATAGCAGAAAAACTTTCTTATTTCACAGGATTGGATAAAACGTACATTCTACAATCTAACTTAAGAATATTAATGGGTCGTTTTCAGAAAAAACTATTAGAAGATAAAGGGTTTGCTATCGGTAGATTAGACGGTCGTTTTATGGGAGATGAAGAAGATAAAGTTTCTGAGAATCCCCATTTGGGCGATGCCGCAAGTTATCAAATAAGTGCTGCCTACACTGCTAGCTTAAATCATTACTTTGCCTCAGAATTAAAGGTTAAAATGGATAGACCATATATAACTTCTGGTGGTGGATCTAATTGGAGATGGAGAACAGTACCAGATGGAAAATATTGGGAGCCTATGCCAGTAAATACTGCACCAGATTTAGGTGAAACCATGCGTAGAAATACTGCCATGAAAGTAATGGTAGCAAGTGGGTACTATGATTTAATTACTCCGTTTTTTGATGCTGAATATACTTTTGATAGAAACGGAATAGTAAAAGAGCGTGTTGAAATGAAGTATTATGAAGCGGGACATATGATGTATACACATGAACCAGATTTTATTAAATTAAGTAAAGATATACGCGAATTTATTACTGCAGATTAATAAAAATAGAAATTACAGTATTACTATTTTTTAAGAATAAGCACATGCTGATCATTACATTTTAGATTGTAAAAATTAACAATGTCTCTAATGTGCTTTTTCTTGTATTCTTTATTTATAATTTTCTCCACTAAAACCGGACAATCTGAAAAATAAGTTGAAGCTGCATTTTTAAAATTCTTACTAAAAAGTTGATTAGACCCCAAGTGTGTAATTTCTCCACTTACACCTTTTCTAACATAAAGGTTTTTAATATCGTAATAATTACCGTGCGCCATATTCATTTGACCGTTTACACCACCTACAAACATGGGTGCAGAATATCCGGTTTGTTCAAGAACATATAAATTTACAGCACCTATTTCTAGTTCTCTTACTACATTGAAATAGCCTTCTCGAGTTTCTAAATAAATATAGGTAGAAGCCTCTTCTCTATCATTTATAACTACCTGTTCAAGGTTATCAAAATGATATTTTTGTGACTTATCTCCTTTAACCTTTTTGAATTTTACCTGGTCTCCATTTATAAGTTTAGCTAAACCTTGAAGTTTAGTTCCGTCCTTAAAATAAATTGTGGCAGCATCGTTTTGAGCGATGGCAAAAGATGATCCTACAAAACAGCAGATTAAAACTAGAAGAATTGTTTTTTTCATAGTACGTAAATGATCGTTCCATATTAAAACGAGCTCATTATTACTATGTTATATTATTTATCTTAAAATCGATGAAACGCCTCTTTTAAAAAAAAATATTTAATCTTTTAACGGTTTTGTAATATTTAGGTTTAGAAGTAAAGGATCATCTTCATTTAATAAGCGTTGGGTTCTTAAATATCTACCTACATTAAACGCATCATAATTTGGCGAATCTTTATCAACACTGCTTATACGTACCATTTCAGATGAATGTATAAATTGGTTATCACCGATCCACATACCTACATGAACTACTTTTTCTGAAGTTGTTTCGGTTGCTTTTCTTCCGAAGAACAACAAATCTCCTTTCTGTAATTTGCTGAAATCTGCAATAGAATCTATAGGCTTACCAGCGTGCACTTGCTGAGATGCATCTCTCGGAATTACCATACCATTTAAGTAATAGATAGTCTTTGTGTAACCGCTACAATCAACACCTTTTGTAGAAGTACCACCCCATAAATACGGTACACCCATTAAGGTTTTTGAAGTAGCAATAAGTGAATCTGCGTTATAACTTAAATTTGATAACCAAGTATCGTATTCTTCTGCTTCGTCTTTAGAAATGTACCCCTGTCTACCATCTGGAAATTCTATTTTAAAAAACTCCTCATTACTACTTAATAGTTTTAATAAGCTTCCTGCAACAATATCTGATATTCTATTCTTACTCTCTTCAGTATTAAATGCATGCCCATAAGTATCTGTATAAATAATTTTAGCTGCAGTATTCCACCCTTTAATATCATCAGCATTCATTAATTGTATTCCTCCATTATCTACCCAAGCTAAATACATATCTGGTGTCTGTATTAAGTACCAATCTCCTTCTTTTTTTAGTACGTTAACAACAGTACCCAAAGTTGCTTGTGTTGCTAATTCTGCTGAATGTTTAGGGTTGCTTCTAAGGTTTGCAGCAGATATATTAATAACTGCTTTGGTCATACCCTCCAACTCAACTCCAGGTAAAATTTTAATATCGTTAGTGGCTTTTATTCCCTTTTCTTTTAAAAGACTATTTAAAGAATCTACAGCGAATGGTAAATTAGTTTCACCGAACATGGTAAAACCGGACGGACCATCTAACACTTCTAAATTGAAAAGAGCAGTACGTTTATCTGGTGCAAATGTGTTTTTTATGATTTCAATTTCTTTAACCAATAATTTCTTTTCGTCAATATGTACACTGCAGGCTGTATTTAAAGCAATCAAAATCAATACAAAAGACCTCTTTAATAGTATTCTCTTCATCTGTAAAATAATTTCTAATAGTATTAGCCTTGTGAAATTATGTAATTTTATCGCAAATGAAGAAACTAAAGGTCATAGAACTTTTTGCGGGTGTTGGTGGATTTCGCTTAGGATTAGAGGATACTGAGAACTACGAAGTAGTTTGGAGTAACCAATTTGAGCCTAGTACGAAAGCACAGCATGCCTCTACAGTCTATGAAGCTAGATTCGGTCATGAGAATCACAGAAATGAAGATATTTCTGAGGTACCCACTAAAGACATACCAGATGCCGATATTTTAGTTGGAGGATTTCCTTGCCAAGATTATTCTGTTGCGGCTACATTAAATAACTCTAAAGGACTTATAGGTAAGAAAGGGGTTTTATGGTGGAGCATTCATAGAATTTTATCGGAAAAGAAAAATCCGCCTAAGTACTTATTTCTTGAAAATGTAGATAGATTATTAAAATCTCCATCAAACCAAAGAGGCAGAGATTTTGCCATAATGCTTAAAAGTTTAGATGACTTAGGTTATGCCGTAGAATGGAGAGTTATTAATGCTGCAGATTACGGAATGCCGCAAAGAAGAAGACGTATTTTTTTCTTAGGCTATCATAAATCTACTCCGCTTTATAAACAATTTAAAAAAGCTACAGCCCAAGAATGGATTTTTGAAAAAGGAACTATAGCAACCGCTTTTCCAATAACAAGCACTTCTTCAAAAATAATTTCGTTCGATATCACCGATGACCTGGTATCGCTATCTGAAAATTTTAATTTGGGTGAAAAATTATCTCCCTTTCAAAATACCGGCGTATTCATTAAAGGAAAAGTATACACAACTAAAACTACGGCTAGTTATATTGGTAAAAGAACAGTCTTAGCCGATGTTTTACAAAAAGGTCGTATACCTGAAGAATTCTACATTCCTGAAGAAGAACATGATAAATGGTATTATTTAAAAGGATCAAAAAAAGAAACCCGGACTTCTAAATCTGGTTTTGCTTACCATTATAATGAGGGTAGTATGATTTTTCCTGATGCCTTGGATAATGCGTCAAGAACAATCATAACTGGTGAAGGTGGTAAAAGTGCATCACGCTTTAAACATGTTATCAACACAAAAAAAGGATTACGTAGATTAACTCCTGTAGAATTAGAACGGTTGAATATGTTCCCAGATGATCATACATTACTGGAAGGAATTTCTAATACCAAAAGAGCTTTTTTTATGGGTAATGCTTTAGTGGTTGGTGTGGTTAAAAAAATAGGTAAAGTTCTTTCAGAAAAAATAAAATCAACTTAATACGTCATTCTCTTCTAAAATTTCAATGTTCATTAAGCTCATTAGATTTAAAAAAAGAATAGGTTTATAAATTTTGTTTATAAACTCAACATATTGTTAATCAACGTTTAAAATTAGGAATTGTCCTTTTTTTTGTTATCTTATTAGGTATGGTAAAAGTAGAAAAGTCAGAAAACGTAGAATTTTTAGAAAAGTCAATTCAACATTTAGAAGCTACCGGTTTCGAGAATATTAAGGCTGATATGGAGGGTTACGAAACTCCTAAATCATATTCGAGAAAAGGTATGGAAGACAACATTACACCAGACATAGTAGCTATTAAAAATGGAAGAAAATATTATTTTGATATAAGCTTAAAATCACCAAAAACCAGATTATTAAAATCGAAATGGTTGTTTTTAGATACTTTAAGTAGAATGAACTCTAACAGATTTAGAATTATAACTACTAAAGGTCATTATAAGTTTACAGATAATATGCTTGAGGATATTAACTTAAGTAATAAAACACCTATCAAAATTTAATAATTTTAATATAACGAATAAAAAAAGTCCACAATTAGTGGACTTTTTTTATTTTTTGATCATTTCTATATGTGGTATACCGTCTTCTAGATATTCTTTTCCTATTGCATTAAATCCTAAATCAGTATAAAATTTGGTAAGGTATTTTTGAGCTGAAATTTTTATTTCATTTTCACTAAAACGTTCTTCTACAGCTTTTATAGAAGCTTCCATAATCACTTTACCATAACCAAATTTTCTAAAATTTTTATGTACTGCTACTCTACCAATGCTTACTTGGTCAAAATAATCGCCTGGTTTAAAAATTCTAGTATACGCTACTACAGTATTATCTTTAAAGCCGATTACGTGAATAGCTTTATCATCTTTACCGTCTATATCTAAATAAACACAATCTTGTTCTACAACAAAAATATCGCTTCGTAATTGTAGTACATTGTATAGTTCTTCAATATCGAATTCTTTAAAACTAATTACCTTTATATCTAACATAAATTTGTTTAAATAACTAGATATGTTCATATCTATAAGTTAATAAATATTTGATTATTAAGTAGTTGTAATAACTATTTTGGGTTATTAACATAGTTATAATAACTATCTACTGAAGTGGAATCTTTTCAATTCTGCGTTCATGCCTACCACCTTCAAAAGAAGTGTTTATAAAGGTTGAAACCATTTCAAGTGCCTGAGGTAAAGAAATATACCTTGCAGGTAAGCTTAATATATTTGCATCATTATGTTCTCTAGCTAATTTAGTTATCTCTTTTGTCCAACAAAGGGCTGCTCTTACATTTTGTTGCTTATTAGCGGTCATACAAGCCCCATTACCACTACCACAGATTAAAATTCCATAATCCGCAATACCATTTTCAACATCTTGTGCCACAGGGTGTGCAAAGTCAGGATAATCAACACTATCAGTACCATCTGTACCATAGTTAATAACTTCAACATGTATAGATTTAAGTAAACCTATAATAGCTAACTTGTATTCTGTACCAGCATGGTCATTACCAATAGCTATTTTCATATACTTTATATTTAAAGGTTATTAGTTCAAGGTTTATCTCCAGTGGGGGTGGAACATAACCATGCTAAAGGTACAATAATCAGGCATTCACAACAAAAAACGAGGGGTTCACAACAATTGTTGTTAGATCAGAAATTAAAATTGTTAATTAGTATGTTATAAGCAAGATTACTTAATGCATAAGTTGTTTAGAAAAAGTTGCTTAAAAATTTGGTTATTAAAGTTAACATCTGCTTACACTTTTAATCTTCTGAAGACGAATTTAAATATTAGAAACTATTAGAGGATTTTCATCAAATTAACAACCCTAGTTAACATTAAAATTACATTTAGTTATTAATAAATTCATGTTAATAGCACTTATAAACCACGTTTAATAACTTCTCAAAATACTGATTTTCAATTGTAGATTAATATAATAGGTTGTCAACAAGTATTAGTATCTCATAAAGACAAGTAATATTGAAATAAGTTATTCTAGATATTAACAAGCTATAATAACCATTAATATTTAATTTAATTTTTAAAAAAAAATGTCTAATATGATATATATGTTAATAACAACTCATTTACTTAACTTTTCAATAAGAAGTAGAATAACAGCTAGTGGATTATAATTCGTAATTTTCCAATAAATTAAAAGTTTAAATGTCGAAGAAGAATAAGAAGGCGAAGAACCATAGAAAGAACGAAATTACGAGAGGAATTTTTACCGTTCTTGAAAAGGAGCCGAATAAAAGTTTCAACTATAAGCAGATTGCTGCTAAAATTGATATCACAGATGCTCAAGATAGAAATATCCTTATTAAAAGGTTAACTGAGCTTAAAGAGAAAAAAAGAATTCAAGAAGTTGATAGAGGTCAGTATAAAGTTTTAGAAGATACAAAGTCTTATCATGAAGGTACTGTAGATGTTACCGGTAAAGGTAATGCCTATATTGTCGTAGATGGTATGGACGATGATATCTTTATACCTGCCAATAAATTAAATAAAGCTTTTCATAAAGATAAAGTAGAAGTATATATTTATCCTAGAAGTAAGAGTAAAAAGCTTGAAGGTGAAATAGTTAAAGTACTTGAAAGATATAAAACAACTTTCGTTGGTATTGTTGATATGCAGAAGACTTTTGCATTTGTAAGACCTACAGATTTTAGAATGTATACTGATATTTTTGTTTCAAAGGATAAATTAAATGGAGCAAATGATGGTGAAAAGGTTTTAGTAGAAATTACTGATTGGCCAGATGATGTTGATTCTCCTTTTGGTAAAGTAACCGAAGTTTTAGGTATACCTGGTGAACATGATACTGAAATTCATTCCATTTTAGCGGAGTATGGTTTACCATATTCTTTTCCTGCAGATGTTCAGAATTTTGCAGATGGTTTAGATACTAGCATTAAAGAAGAAGAAATTAAAAAACGTAGAGATATACGAGATGTTCTAACGTTTACTATTGATCCAAAAGATGCAAAAGATTTTGATGATGCATTATCGTTTCAAAAATTAGAAAATGGTAATTATGAAATAGGTATTCATATTGCCGATGTTTCTCATTACTTACAAAAAGACACCATTTTAGATGATGAAGCTTATGAAAGAGCAACATCTGTTTATTTAGTAGATCGTGTGGTACCTATGTTACCAGAAGTACTTTCTAACAATGCTTGTTCATTAAGACCAAATGAAGAAAAATATACTTTTTCTGCAATTTTTGAATTAGATAGCAATGCAATTATAAGAAATCAATGGTTTGGAAGAACTGTAATCGATTCTAACGAACGTTTTGCATATGAAGAGGCACAGTATATCATTGAGAACGGTAACGGTAACATACCAGAAGATATATCTATAAGAGAAGCGGCATATAGCGTTTCTAATGATGTTGTAGAAGCTACATTAGAAATGGATAGGCTTGCTAAAATTATGCGTGCTAAGCGTATGGATCAAGGTGCGCTTTCTTTTGATAAAGTTGAAGTACGTTTTAATCTAGATGAAAATAGTAATCCAATAGGTGTTTACTTCAAAGAATCTAAAGATGCTAATAAACTAATTGAAGAGTTTATGTTATTAGCAAATAGAAAAGTGGCAGAATTTATTGGAAAACAAAAACCTAAAAAGACTTTTGTTTATAGAATTCATGACGATCCAGACCCAGATAAGTTAATGGCTTTGAATGGTATCGTCTCAAAATTTGGACATAAATTAGATTTCAAGGATAAGAAATCTATAAGTTCTTCTTTAAACCAATTACTACAAGATGTAAAGGGTAAAAAAGAACAGAATATGGTAGATACGCTTACAATACGTAGTATGAGTAAAGCTATTTATACTATTGATAATATTGGGCATTATGGATTAGCTTTTGATTATTATACCCATTTTACTTCTCCAATTAGAAGATACCCTGATGTAATGGTGCATAGATTATTACAGCATTATTTAGATGGTGGTAGTTCTGCAAATGCCGAGGAATACGAGAAAAAATGTAAGCATTCTTCAGATATGGAATATTTAGCATCAAGTGCTGAACGTGATTCTATTAAATACATGCAGATTAAATTCATGCAGGATCATAAAGACGAAGAATTCCGCGGAGTTATTAGTGGTGTTACTGAATGGGGAATCTATGTTGAAATCATTGATAATAAATGTGAAGGCATGATTCGTATTAGAGACATCAAAGGAGATTATTATATCTTTGATGAGAAGCAATACGCCATAGTGGGTGAACGTACCAAGAAGACTTATACTTTAGGTGATGAGATTACTGTTATGGTAAAAAGCACCGATTTAGTTAAAAGGCATTTAGATTTTGCTTTAATTCCAGATAACAATAAATAATTTGGAATAGATTTTGGTATAAGAAGCCTGAATTAAGAATACATTTCATGTTTGAAATGTATTCTTTGAAAAATTACACAGAAAAGAATGAAACAAATTTTAATTATAATGTTTCTCTTAGGATGTCTTTTGGTTACTGGCCAAGATAATGAGGTTACCCAAAACTTAGAACCTTTTAAAGAGTTAAAAGGTTTTGATGGTTTGTCTATTAATCTTATAAAATCTACAGAAAACAAGGTTATTATTACTGGTGAAAATACTAGTAAGGTAGCTATTGTTAATAACGAAGGTGTTTTGAAAATACGGATGCAAATTGGTAAGATATTTAGTGGATATAAAACTTTCATAGATTTATATTATGCTGCAGATATTTTAGTTATTGATGTTAATGAAGATGCTAGAATTGTTACAGAAGATATTATTAAACAAGATATCCTAGAACTAAAAGCTCAAGAAGGTGGAGAGTTAATTGTAAGTGCAGAGGTTGAGCAAATGTTAATTAAGTCAGTTTCTGGCGGAGTTATAAGAACAGCGGGTTCTTCAAATTTGCAAGATGTTCAAATTAATACCGGTGGTGTTTATGAAGGTAAAGGCTTTGTTACCAACTTTTCTACAATTAATGTAAATGCAGGATCAAGGGCAGAGATAAATGCAAAAGATTATGTAAAGGCAACTGTTAAAGCTGGTGGTGAAGTCCTGGTATTTGGCAATCCTAAGAAACT
This sequence comes from Maribacter aquivivus, assembly GCF_900142175.1. Taxonomy (NCBI): domain Bacteria; kingdom Pseudomonadati; phylum Bacteroidota; class Flavobacteriia; order Flavobacteriales; family Flavobacteriaceae; genus Maribacter; species Maribacter aquivivus. The sequence goes on from NZ_FQZX01000001.1 coordinate 852,952, forward strand.
TGAAGAGAAAACGGTATTTGGCGGTACCATTAAAAGAATGCAATAGTACATGTTAGAAGATATACAGGCAGCAATTCCTTTGGGCTTTTTCCTAAGCTTTATGGTTGGGCCGGTTTTCTTTGTCTTGTTACAAACAAGTGCAGTAAAGGGTTTTAGAGCTGCTATTACTTTTGATATTGGTGTTCTACTGGCAGATGTTTTATTTATTCTTGTAGCTTACTTTAGTAGTTTTCAACTTCTTGAAAATTTAAGTAATCAACCAGGTCTTTATGTTTTTGGTGGAGTTATACTTTTGGTTTATGGTCTTGTAACATTTTTTAAAGTTGATAAAAAAGCTATAACTGTAGATTCTAAAAAGATTCGTAAATCTGACTATTTTGGTCTTTTTGTAAAAGGATTTTTACTCAATTTTATTAATATTGGAGTACTTGTTTTCTGGTTAGGGATTATTATAATTGTTGGTCCTACTTTAGATAATCAACCAAATCGTTTCTTTACCTTTTTTGCTACTGTACTACTCTCCTATTTTGTTACAGATATTTTTAAAATACTTTTAGCAAAACAGTTAAAGCGTAAACTAACGCCAAGTAGAATTGTGTATGTAAAAAAGATTATCGGAATTATATTAGTGATCTGTGGTATCGTTTTAATCGTAAAAGGTTTTTTACCTAAAGATCAGTTTAATATAGAACAGGAGTTAGAAAGATTTTAGACTAATACTATAGAATAAAAAAAGCCGGTCATTGACCGGCTTTTTTTATTAAAGTAAATAAGTATTTTATTTCTTGTACTTATCGTTAAGTAACTTCACTATTTCATCAGTTAAATCGTTAGCTTCTTTACCGTAAAGAACGCTACCTCCATCTCCACCGCCTAGAATGTAAGAGTATCCATTTGTTTGGCCGTATGCTTTAATTTCTTTTTTAACTTTAGAAACTATGCTGTCCATTTCAGTCTGACCTTCCATTTGCAATTGTTGATCTTGCTGTTGAAGTTGTTGACCAATAATCTGACCTCTTTGTTGCATTGCTGCATATTCTTCTTGAGCTTTTGATTGAGACATTTTCTGAGCTTTAGTTTGAAAAGCTTGTGCTTCAAATTGAAAAGCTTGAGAAATACTATCTCTAGTTTTTGCTAAGGCATCTGCCTTAACTTTGAATTTAGATTCAACATCAATTTTTTGTTGGTACTCATCCATCAATTTTACGTTATCCACGTATCCAATTTTTTCTTGTTGGCAAGATGCTAATAATGTGATAGCGAAAATTAAAATTAGGTTTTTCATTTTTTCATTTTTATGTCGTGCAAAAGTAATAAAGCTTTTAGAATGAAAATATTTTAAAATTGAGATAAATTATAAGATTTAAGTAAAAATAGATATTTCTTATTATAAATATTTAGTTTATCGATTTTTCTTATTTTTATGACGGATTTTAAGGGTTATTTAATGGATTATTTTATTTTATTTGATATATTATATAGAATATTTTAAATAATCCCTTAAAATGTCTCTAAATAGCTTTTTACTCTTTTTTGAGCACATATATTAGAGAAGAATACTCGCTAGATGTCTTTGCCTTCATATTTGATATTAATCCTCTGTAAAATGCTTTGAAGTAATTTGATGAACCAGTTTTATATTTTTCTGATAATAGTGACACATAGTAAGAATCAAAATACATTGGTAGCGTTTCAACTACTTCTATTTTTTTATTTCTAAATATAGTTTTTATTGCATTCTGTGAAAAGTGCCAAAGATGTCTTGGTGTATCGTAAGCCGCCCAAAACTCTTTGTAGTATTGAGCGTCATATGATTTATAATTTGGAACAGCTATAATGAGTGTCCCATTTTTATTTAAAAGAGATGTAATTTTATTTATCTGTTTGTCTAAATCTGGTAGATGTTCTAGTACATGCCATAGTGTTATAACATCAAATTTTTGATTATTAATAGCATCTAATGATTTGTAAATCTCTAGGTTTTTATCTGTAGCTTTCTTTCTTGCGTTTTCATTTAACTCAACCCCTACTGTTTTCCAATTTTTGTTTTTTGCATTGATTAGAAATTCTCCGGTTCCACATCCTATATCAAGTAATTTTTTTTCTTCAATAGTATATTTATTTATCAGCTTTACTTTTTTATTTAGCGTGTTCTTTTTTACAGTTTGATAAATTTTTTCAAGTAAACCATTGGCACTATCGGAATGTGAAATGTAATTATTTGGGTCGTAATATTTTTCTAAATCTTCGGGTACTGGTTTTGTAACTAGCATATCTGATTTAGAATCATATTCTAATTGAAATGATTCTTGAGTTACTAAATAATCTTTTGTGGAGATTTTTAAAATATTATTAGGCATGCCTTAGTTATAAATGTTCAAATTGATATTCTAAATTTTCATTGTTCCACGTGGAACAATTTGCCCTACCTTCCAAGAAAAACTAAAAGTACACTGATGTCACTCGGCGTAACTCCACTAATTCTTGATGCTTGAGAAATGGTAACTGGTTGAATTTTTGTCATTTTTTCTCTTGCTTCAAAAGATAAAGATTTCAATTTTGAGTAATCAAAATTAGCAGGAATCTTTACTGCTTCTAATCTATGAAGTTTGTCTGCGTTTATTTTTTCTTTAGCAATGTAACCAGAGTATTTGATCTGTACTTCTGCTTGTTCAAGAATTTCACCATCGAATTTATTTTGTTCAACAAATTCAGATACTGCATCTAGTTGAAGCATGTGATCCATGGTAACGTTTGGTCTTGAAAAAGCTTTATACATTTTATCTGATTGTTTTACTAAAGACGAATCAACACTTTCAAAAATAGGATTGATGTCTTTTGGTAGTACACTAGTTTCTTTAAAGAAGTTAACAAGAGCTTCAGATTGTTCTAGTTTTTGCTCCATTCTTTTCATTCTTGAATCTGTTGCAAAGCCTATAGCATGGCTTAATGGTGTTAACCTTAGATCAGCATTATCTTGTCTAAGTAAGGTTCTATATTCTGCGCGAGATGTAAACATTCTATATGGTTCTTCTGTACCCTTTGTAATTAGGTCATCAATTAAGACACCAATGTAAGCTTCGTTTCTTTTTAGAATTAAAGGATTTTCTTCTTTTAGTTTTAAATGCGCATTTATACCAGCCATTAAACCTTGCGATGCTGCTTCTTCATATCCAGTAGTTCCGTTTATTTGTCCGGCGAAATATAAATTTTCAATTAGCTTAGTTTCTAGTGTATGCTTTAATTGTGTTGGTGGAAAGTAATCATACTCTATTGCATAACCTGGTCTAAAGAATTTTACTTTTTCAAAACCAACAACAGAACGCAAAGCTTTAAACTGAACATCTTCCGGTAAAGAAGTTGAAAATCCGTTTACATATACTTCTACAGTTTCCCAACCTTCAGGTTCAATAAACATTTGGTGACTGTCTTTATCTGCAAATCTGTTTATTTTATCTTCAATAGACGGGCAGTATCTTGGACCAATACTTTTTATTCTACCATTGAACATTGGTGATCTATCAAAACCTTCGCGTAATAAATCATGAACCATTGCACTTGTATGTGTCATGTAACAATCACGTTGATGTGCTAATGGTTTGGTGTTGGTGTATGAAAATTTTTCTGGAATAGCATCACCAGGTTGAACAATCATTTTAGAATAATCTAAAGATCTTCCATCTACTCTTGGTGGAGTTCCGGTTTTCATTCTTCCACTTTCAAAGCCTAATTCTACTAATTGTTCTGTAATTCCAGTTGCTGCCTTTTCTCCTGCTCTACCTCCACCAAATTGTTTTTCACCAATATGAATAAGTCCATTTAAGAAAGTACCGTTTGTTAATACAACTGCTTTTGATCTTATATCTATACCTAAAGATGTTTTTACACCAACTACTTTATGATTTTCTATTAACAAACCAGAAACCATTTCTTGATAAAAGTCTACGTTTGGTGTGCGTTCCAACATTAAACGCCACTCTTCTGCAAAACGCATTCTGTCATTTTGAGTCCTTGGGCTCCACATCGCAGGTCCCTTAGATTTGTTTAGCATCTTAAATTGTATCGCAGATTTGTCAGATACTATTCCGCTGTATCCACCAAGTGCATCTATCTCTCTAACAATTTGTCCTTTTGCAATTCCTCCCATAGCTGGGTTACAAGACATCTGTCCTATATTTTGCAAATTCATGGTTACTAATAAGGTTTTTGAACCCAAGTTTGCAGCTGCCGCTGCCGCTTCTGCACCGGCGTGTCCTCCGCCAACTACAATTACATCATATTCTTCTCCAAACATATCTTCTATTGTTCCACGTGGAACAGCTTTATTTTTTCTTCTTCTTTAGCGCGCATTTCGGCAGTAGCTGCATCCGATTTATCCGAATAACCCATAAGATGTAAAACCCCATGAACCATTACGCGTTTTAATTCATTATCAAATGAAACATTAAACTCTTCTGCGTTTTCTTTAATGCGGTCAATTGAAATGTAAAGGTCCCCCGATACATTTTTTCCTGACACATAATCAAAAGTGATAATATCAGTTAGATAATCGTGTTGTAAGTAATCTTGATTTATTTTAAGCAAGTAGTCATCACTACAAAAAATGTAGTTAAGTTCAATTATAGAAAACCCTTCGGTATTACAAGATTCCGTAATCCATGAATCAAAGTCATTTTCTGCTACAAGTTTAAATTCTGTTAGGTAATTGTAATTAATCATTTGCTTTGAAGTACTCTTTAACCTTAGATTGAAAATTTTGCCGCAAAGGTAAGCTTTGCCTATTTAAAATTTCAATTTCATTAAGATAATTATCTAATAATGAGGGTTTAGTAGTAATAGGATTTGTGAAGTCTTTTGTATTCCTATTACTTTCTCGTTCAGATTTCTCTCCTTGCTTTAGTGCTGCGTTCTCTAATTTCAACAATTCATACTGTATAGTATTGGCTTTGTTGATAGTACGCTGGGTAATTCCGTTTTCTAAAAGATCGTTCTCAAAATCTTCCATCTGTTTGATCAACTTTTGACCTAGTTTTTGATCTCCAGAATTAATCATATTTTCAAGTTGTTTTTCTAATTCTTGTCTTAATTTTTGCTGATTTTGATAGATTTCATATATTTCTTTTAGTTCGGTTTCACTCATTGAACCTTGCCCTTGCCCATTTGTACCGTTAGATCCATTATTTCCTTGTCCGTTTTCTCCACCTTCACCTTTTTCTCCGTTTTTGCCATTTTTTCCTTCGCCATTTTTTCCATTTTCACCATCACTTCCACTCTCTCCCTCTTTTCCATTAGCTCCCTGTTTACCACGTTCGCCTTGTTTTCCTCCTTCACCATTTTCTCCATTCTCACCTTTTTTTCTTTCTCCACTTTTACCTTCTTTTCCTTCCCTTCCAGACTTACCTTGTTGACCCATTTTTTCGCCCAATTGTTGTTGTCCTTTGATAATATCTGGTAATTGAAAACCACCTTCACTTTGTCCAGAACCTTTTCCCATTTGCATACTCGAGTTCATATTGTCCATTACTTCTGCTAGAAAATCTGCAAGGCTATTTGCTGCTGTTAGAACATATTTTTGATGAGAAATTCCTTGGAACATTTGACCATCTGCCATCGTTTCTAAAGATTTATCAATGTTATAGTATACTTCGGTAATTTGTTCGTTTACAAATTCTGAAAGTTCAGCCTGTCTAAGTGATAATGCAAAAAGACTATCATCCACATGTTCAAATAAACCTTTTAATTCATTTTGGTCTCGTACAGTTTCAGAATATTGAGTAGCATCATGGTCTTCTCTAGCTGTTAATCGGTCATATAGGGTTTCTTGTTTGAATGAAAATATGATAAGATTATCAAGAATTTGTCTTAACATTTCTGCATCTTCTGTTACAGATGAACCACCGCCTCCACCAGAAGATGATTCGCTAAGTTGTTTACTCATTTCCTTCATTTTATCTGCGGCAGATTTTTGTTTTTTATTAGCGTCAGAACTGGTTGGTTTATTTTGGTCATTGGGGGTGTTTTTATCCAGTTTTTCTAATGCCTCTTTTTGGTCTTCTTGAACACTTTCTTTTTTACTTTTTTCGATATTTATATCAATTGGTTTTTTGAGCTTTTCATTGTCCTTTTTAAGAGCGTCCATTTCAGCTGATATTTTATCAAATTGTTCATTTAATTCTTTCTGTTTCTTAGCGGTATTATTCTCATTATTTTGTTCTGAAAGTTCTTCTTGTTTTTTAGCTAACTCTTCTAAGTCACGTGCAATTTGGGATGCCTTTTCCGTAACATAATACCGTTTGGTTAATTCTAATAATTGCTCTAGACTACGTTGACTGTTTTGTTGTTTTTTACCTAGTTCTTCTAGTTTTTTGGTAAGGTCTTCTTTTTTTATTTTATCAGCTACTTTACTAAGTTCTTCAAGGAGTTGCTGGTTTTTCTTTGCTTGTTCTTCTTGGCGTTCTAAACGTTCTTGTAACAATTGGTTTAATTTGTCATCCTTGTTTTCTTTATTTAGATTTTCTTTTAATTCTTTACTAAATTTTTGCATCAGCTGTTCTTGCTGTTCTTGCTTTTTTAAATAGTCTTTTATTTGATTTTTATCATTAAAATTTAGACTGTTTTTTTCTTTCTGATTTTGATTAATTTCTTCTAAAGATTCCTTCTGTTCTTTAGATTTTTGCAAAGATTTATCAAGGTCTTTTATTAGTGACTGTTGAGACTCTAAATCTTTGTTTTTTAATTGATTTTCATCTAGTAATACTTGTTGGTATATTTGACTTTTTGTGGTCTTACCATTATGTATAGCATCGTTGTCTGTTACCTCGAAATAAAAGCCATAATTTTTACCTTTTTCTAGTTCCAAACCTGAAGGAAAAGTGTAATAAAATTGTTCATAATTTGAAGTTGGTTTCAATAGGTTTATGGTATTCTTTTTTTCTTCTTTTCCAACTACAAAGTATACTATATCTATTTTACGTAACCCATAATCATCAGTTGCATTGCCGGTGTAATATGAAACATTTGGATTCAAACTATCTAGAACTTGATTTACCTTGATTGTAGGGTACCTATCTTTAATTACTTTAAAGTTATAAGTAAGACGTTCGTAGTCTTTAACATTTTTATTTGTAGTAGTGAGTTCGTAATTAAAATCATTGTAGATACTTTTTTGGAATTCAAACCTGTTTTTTTCTTTTGCGAGAGGTATTACAGTGTCTTTTGAAGTTAGATTAATTTTATCGGTATTTTCACCATCTATTATCCATTGTATTTTGGTGCCTTCAGGTATTACAGCGTTCCCCGTACTTTTTACACTTTCGTTTGGCTTATTTAAATAGGCAGGATATGTTAGATTCATAGTGAAATCTAAAATGGAAGGGGTCTCTAAAGCTGTTAAGGTATACTCTCTAGAATTTACTTCATTTGATGTAAATCTAAAGACCGTAGTGGTAATCGGCGGGACGAATATATATTCATAGAAACCAGTGTTCTGTTGTAAAAGAATTTGTTTGCCGTCTATTTCAATATATACGTTTTCTGGTTTTACATTGCCTCTAGTAGCAACTTGTATGACAAAGGTTTCATCTTGTAATGTTTTCAGATTATTTGATAACAATTCAAATTGGAACGGTGCAGGCTTTTCATATGCTATTTCATAGTTGATTACCCGTTCATAAGTACCAAAAAAACTGTTCCAATTTCCTGATAATAGCACTAAACCTATTATAGCAATCGGAATTATAGCGTATTTCAAGTATTTTAGGGAATCTCTAAAGTCAATAGCATTCGAAAACGGAATTGGGTCTAGCTGTTTTGATCTTTGGTTTATACTTGCGAGCAATAATTCTGATTGTTGCGGGTCATTTGCTAGATTTAGTAAATTAGTTAGCTTATCTCCTACTTCAGGAAAATGCCTCCCAATCATTTGAGCTGCATCTTTTGGACCGATACCCTGTTTTAGTTTAAATAAGTAGAATATTGGAGTAAAAATGTATTTGAAGAGTAGAAATAACTCTACGGCTATAAAAATTCCGAATAGAATCATTCTTCCAGTGGTATTCATCCAAAGAAAATATTCTACTCCTATAATCATCAGAAAAAACAGTAAACCGAAGGCGAAGAATAATAATATACCTTTCAGTAGAACTTGAGAATAGTGTTTTTGAATAAACTGATTTAATTTGTCTAAAATGTGCTTATAGTCTTGCAATTGTCCTTTTTTATACCAAGATAACGGTTAAAAAGACTGGTTAGTAGGAAATATTTGTTAAAAGGATTACGTAACATTTAATAAATGAGGTGAATAATAAGATTTGGGATTCCTTTTTTTAATAAAAAAGAAAGGGTGAAATCTGTGAATTAAATACAGATTTCACCCTAAAGTGACTATAAATCGAATGTTTTTTAATTTGTTTCTAAGACAACGTCATAGTTTAATTGATATACTACCCCATCATCTTCTATTAAAAAGTAACCGGTTTTATTTTCAGCTAAAGCATTATAGTTTTCTTCACTTAAAACACTACTAGAAACTGATGAAGTGTATGTACTATAATTAGCTATTTCATAGTCTACAGCAACCCATTTGTCAATTTCAAAATTGGCTAATTCTTCTGAGAAAGTAACGTTTAATTGCCCTGGAAAATACTGACTATCCGGTGTAATCAATGTAGCTTCTGTTACTGATATATCTGGGTGTACGGGGTAATCGTTTGTGGTAGTAAAAGTTATGGTCGATTCTTTAGTTTTACCGTTTTCAGGTGCTCTTGCGGTTATTATTACTTCGTAAGTTGTATTTCTTTCAAGGTTGGTAAACTCATAATCAGTTCTATAGATAAATGTATTTGCTGCAGGATAACCTACGCCATTTGCGGTAACAAGATAATATACCGTACTATCGTCAGACATTGTTGATGCTGTCCAATTTAAAGTTGCGCTAGTTCCTGTAATATTTGAAGCTGTTATTTCAAAATCTGATGGTATAGGGCAGGCAACCTGAGTAAAGGTAATTTCTTCTTCAGTTTCTGCACCACTAAAACTTGCGGCAACAACCTTAATAACATGATCTTCACCTTCTGCAACAAGTAAATTAAAACCAGTTCTTTCTGTGCTATAAGAACCATAAGTTTCAACATGTTCACCGTTTAAATATATTCTATAAAAATAGTCTGATCCGTCTTCTACCGTAGGACTGTCCCAACTAATAAAAGCAATACCACAACCATTGTCTTTATAAGTAATTGGAAAGCTAGATGGTGGGGTTCCTAAAGTTTGAAATTCTGAAGAATTTATACTGTCTACCGCATTTTCAGCAGATGCATTGATTTTTACTGTGTAGATTGTGTTCATTTCTAACTCGTCAACAGTAAATTCTAATTCAGTAAGGTTTTCTGCTACTAGTTCTTCATTTAAAAAAATGCTGTACTCTACGGTACTTCCATTTGAAGCTGTAACCTCGCTCCACAGTATTGTAGTACTTGTTTGGGTTACGTCTTCAAATTCAATTTCAAAAGACGAAAGTGTAATTTCATCTGCAATGTCAACAACATCGGGCATAGCGTCGTCAGTAGAATCTGTGGTACACCCTGTAATTAATAGCGCTACGAATACATAAAAGTAATTTAAATAATTTTTCATTTTCAATGGTTTAAGGTTTGTAAATAACGTTTTACTAATGGTATTCGTATACGTGTATTCAATTTTAATATTTCACTTATTTGTTCGCTTCTGAACTACGGTGTTTGCTTGGTTTTTTTGGTAAATAAAATTTGATACCATGATTGTTCTTAAGTAAAATATTGAATACTAGTTTTGTAAGTGAAATTTGAGATTTTTTTCATATTCAAGTAATTAATAGTTTGCCTTAGATATATGGCTAAAGGTGTTTTTTATACCTTTGCCAAATGACAAAGAAAGTTCGTGTTCGTTTTGCCCCTAGTCCTACAGGGCCTTTACATATTGGTGGAGTTCGTACTGCCCTATTTAATTATTTATTTGCCAAAAAACATGGTGGAGATTTTATTCTAAGAATAGAAGATACAGACCAAAATAGATATGTTGAAGGTGCCGAGCAGTATATTATTGATTCTTTGAATTGGTGCGGAATTCCTTTTGATGAAGGTATTGGTAAAGATGGCGGTTTTGGTCCGTATAGACAGAGCGAGCGTAAATCGTTGTATAAAAAATATGCAGATGACTTAGTTGAAAGCGGTAATGCATATTATGCTTTTGATACTTCTGAAAGTCTAGATGGGCACAGAAAAGATCATGAAGAAAAAGGCAAAACCTTTATTTACAATTGGCACAATAGATTAAAGCTTGATAATTCATTGTCTTTAATGCCAGAAGAGGTTAAAGCAAAGTTAGATAATGGCGATGATTATGTTATTCGTTTTTTAACTCCGGCAGATGAAACTTTACACTTACAAGATTTAATACGTGGATCAATTAAAATTGATACCAACGTTTTAGACGATAAGGTTTTATTTAAGAGTGACGGTATGCCAACATACCATTTAGCAAATATTGTTGATGATCATTTAATGGAAATTAGCCATGTAATTCGTGGTGAAGAATGGTTGCCATCTATGGCGTTACACAAACAATTGTATGATGCTTTTGGTTGGGATGCTCCAGAATTTGCGCATTTACCATTGATTATGAAACCTGTTGGAAAAGGTAAATTAAGTAAGCGTGATGGTGAAAAAATGGGCTTCCCTGTTTTTCCTCTTTCTTGGAATGAATCTGTTGGTTATAAAGAATCGGGTTATTTTCCTGAAGCGGTTATAAATTTCTTGGCTTTATTAGGATGGAATCCTGGTACGGAACAAGAATTATTTTCTTTAGATGAATTGGTAGAAACCTTTAGTTTAGATCGTGTTAATAAGTCTGGAGCGCGTTTTGATCCAGAAAAAACTAAATGGTACAATCAGCATTATCTTCAACAAACAATTGACAATGAGTTGGCTAAGTTATTTTTACCGACAGTAAAGGAGAACATTTCTGATGATGATAAACTGAATTTAGATTATGTTACCAAAGTGGTTACGCTTATAAAAGAGCGTGCAGTTTTCGTTTCTGACTTTTGGAATTTAAGCGATTATTTCTTTGTTGCTCCTACTGAATACAATGAGAAAGCAGCGAAAAAACAATGGAAAGAAGATACCGCTTCAATCATGAACGATCTTATTTCAGTCCTAAAACCTATAGAAGATTTTTCTTCAGAAAACACGGAAAGTATAGTAAAAGCTTGGATTGGTGAGAATGAATTGTCTTTTGGAAAAGTGATGCCTCCTTTACGCCTATTCTTAGTTGGTGATATGAAAGGACCTCATATTTTTGATATTATGGCGATGATCGGTAAAGAGGAAAGTATTTCTAGAATAGAAACAGCGTTAAACAAATTGGGATAAATATAATTTTCAGGAAAACGAAGTAAATATTACTTACTGCTTATTCAGCATCTAATACTCAGAGGTTTTCCTGAAAATTTTAAATTGCTTCTTTTCAAGCACTTTTAAGCTTTTAATGGAAGGTTTACTCTTTTGAAAATTCACCCAAAACTTCCATAGCTTTTTGGGTATCTTTTGTGGCAACAAAAATGTGGTCGTGATAATAGGCAGCCACCACATTACAACTAATGTTGTATTTTGTTAATGCAGTAGAAACGGCAGCTGTTAAACCAACAGCATCTAATGCAGAATGAACGGTTAAAGTAATCCACGATGCGACAAATTCGTACTCGAAATTTAATTCATCTGCTTTTTCTTTTTCAAGAATAATAGTGACCCCTTCTGTTTCTTTAAATTCAAATAAGATAGCTGACCTAGAAATATGCTGAACATCTTTTACAGATATGAAAACATAACTTCCTTCATTTAAACTAGGTTTTAAGCTCTTTAATAGTACACTAAGATCTGTTTCTCCTGCCATTTTAGCTATTGTGCTTATTTTCAAAAAAATTTTCGACCCTTCGGGTCTATTTATGATTAAAACCGCTTAAACGGTCTCTATTATTAAACGATAAGGTTCTTTCGCAGAATTTTATTCGCTCTTCCATCTATCATTTGTCCATGTTTCCATTTCTGGTTCGGATAAAAATGTCCAAGCAATTATTCTACTCAGTTTATTTCCTTGAGCCATTGGGGTGGTTTTGTGCTCAACAACACCTACTTTCTCTAATCTGTCATAAAAAGCCCTTAAATTTGATTGTTTTGAAACTAAAGTAGAAAACCATGCGCAATTTTTGGCATATTGGGCACTTTCATTAATCATGTTAAGTACAAAACGTTTTTCGCCGCCGTCTGTCCAAAGTTCTCCTCCTTGTCCGCTAAAGTTAAGCTCTGGTTTCTTTACCCTCTTTTTCTTGAGATTGCTTAATTTTCTAAGTGTTCCCGCTTCAGCTTCAGCTTGTGTTGCGTGAAATGGAGGGTTGCAAATAGCTAAATCAACTTTTTCATCAGCATTTAAAATACCAGAAAATATATGTTCAGGTTTCGGTTGAAGTCTAAATTCTACTTTACCGTGAAGTGAAGGGTTAGAGGTTACAATTTTCTGTGCAACTTCAATAGCCTTTGGATCTATATCAGAACCAATAAATGACCATCCATATGCACTATTACCAATTATAGGATATACACAATTTGCCCCTACTCCAATATCCAGGCATTTAATCTGATCTCCTTTGACCAAAACGCCATTATTACTTGCGGCTAAAATATCAGCTATATGGTGAATATAATCTGCTCTTCCTGGTATAGGAGGGCACAAGAAACCATCTGGTATATCCCAAAAGTCTAAACCATATTGAGAAATTAAAATTGCCTTGTTTAGGGCTTTTACAGCAACCGGGTTAAAGAAGTCTATTGTAAAATTTCCGTACTTATTTTTAGTTACAAATGGCTTTAAATCAGTATTTACTAGTTTAAGCGCCTTTAGATCGTAACGACCGGTATGTTTGTTTCTTGGGTGTAAAGTTGGTTTTTCTAAACCTTCTTTTTTCTTTTGGTCTGCCATAATTATTGAGCCTTATTAAGACCCCAAAGCTAACCTTAATTTTTATTCCGTTGTTTTATTTTTTCGCATACGCTTTGGTCCATACCACAACCAAAAGCCGGTTATTGTAAAAAGGAGAAGGGCAAGCCCCATTACTGTTGTGTAAAATACCTTGATTTGATTATTGCTTGTGCCTAAGTAATCATCTAAAATTGAACCATCATGTAGTTGTTCTATTAGGTCAGAATATCTACGATCTACATGAAGTAATTTACCAGTTGCTCCATCCAATTGTAGTCCCCAAAGATGATCTGCGTATACAAATTTGACCATTCCTTTTTCTTTTCTGATGTCAATTCTATCAATCTTGGTTGATAATTCTGGCGATACGCTTTCTAAAAGATATGAATTTGCGAGAATGTGTAAACTATCAATAGGTAACCAATGTTTCAATTCGGTCGAAGTGCCTTCGTACGATTTTGATAAAATTACTCCTCCACTGTGTTTTTTCCATCCTAAAAGAAGTCCGGTAATGGAGATGAAAAAAAAGAATATAAATAATGCTGCTCCTGTGGCTCTATGTGCTTTTCTAAAAAGACGCAACCATTTAGCTTGTTTCTGTCTTTTAGTATCTTTTCGCATTATTTTTGGTTGGTGAACAGGCAATATAATCAGATTTATAAAAGCTATATAAGAAGGAATTGTTAAAATAAAATGTTTAACATTTAAGGGCTCTTTATAACCGGTAATCCTACTATTTAGTTAATTTGAAATTTGCTTTTGTTCTATGGATTTGACCTCAAGTTCTTTCTCTGTTTTTTCGTCTTCGGTAGTAGACCACTCTTCTAAAACTTCATGGTTTTTTGCGATAGAATTTGTGTATAACAACGCGTTGAATAAAGCTCTATAGGTTCCCATAGATTGTCCTCGCCATTGGGGCTGAAATCCAAAAAGAATAACATGTCCATCTTTATACCGAACATCTACAGCCGCAGCTTTGTCATTCATATATTCTTCACCTACCAAATAACCAGATAGTAGAGGCGAACCTTTTTCTTGATATTTAGATAGTATTTCGCCATCAAAACCATCAAGTGTTTTAAAAACGGGACTACCAAAAACAAATACACCAGATTTTTCTGGCATACCCGCCATAATAGGATGTTGATTATTATTGGTCACTTCTAGTATTGAACCGCCCGTGAAAAATTGACTTTTTGTTAATTCTTGTACATTGTTTTCAATTGGTAAATGGAGTTCATTTATTGCAAAACTTGTGCTTTTATTTAGGCAAACTAATGTTCCGCCGGCACTTACAAACGAGTCTATGTTTCTAACGCCCATTCCTTTTAATCCTCCTGCATACTGTGGTGGAGCCATACCTTTTTGAAAGCCATTTTCTATGATTCCCGGTTTTTCTGAAGCCATTAAAATAACATCAAACCTGTCATTTAGACTTCCGTTATTAATATCTGCATTTCTAATTATAACATATGGTATATTAAAATTATCTAAGAGCCACCTTGTCCAGCCCATATCCATACTAGCGGTCCACGGATCATAAACTGCTATTCTAGAGTGCACCTTGGTTTTAGGTTTGGTTGATGTAAGTCTAGCATTTACGGCATAATCTTTCACCCACTTTTGAATTTGTGATCTTGATGCATTACTTATACCATACGTCTGTTGTTTTCCGTTAAAACCAATAGCTAGATTTTGGTTCATTGCATCGCCAATTATTCGAAATGAATTGTTCTCTTTTGGGTCAATAACCAAGGTGCCACCACTACCCTTTAAAGTTCCGGGTAACGGCACTATTCCTGCAGCCACTTCATTAGTGTCAAAACCCGCCCCGCCAATAAAATCTGCTTTACTTAAATCTATACTGGTATCTGTGTTTTCCTCTAATGCTATTCCCTTAACCGGAATTAAAGATGAAGATATTGATTCTGGTAAAGGAGACATGGCTGCAACAACTTCTACTTCCATTTGATATGGTAAAGTCCAACCTGCAGCATCATAGGGTTGTTCTAATGGACCGTCTGGAGATTCCCTCAAATCTGTATATTCTTGAATGTCTATTAATTGTCTTGCCAACTCTCCGAATTCCTGAGCCATAGGAATAACCCAGGTCCCTTTAGGATAGGTATTCCCTTCAAAAAATGTTTCAGAATCTAATTGAGAAATTTTAATTCCGTTAAAAGCTAGTCTTTTCAAGAATTCTACCGGGCGTACGGGATCGCGTTGTTTTTGTTTAATAAAATAGGCATAAGGTGGTTCTTGCTTATATTTTTCAATTGTGGTTACGCCTGCCTGATACTTGTTGAAAAGTAGAGTTTCTTTATATTTTGAGGCATAATCTAAAACTGCTATAGATGCTGTTTGCATATATTGAACAGCGTCTCCTAGACGCCACCACCCACCTTTCCATGGGCTAGAGTACAGAGATTCAATACGTAAATCTGCTCGTTCTTTCGGAAAATCTTTAATGGTATAAAAGTGCGGAGTTGCAAATTTATAAAGGGATGTTTCTGTCCAGAATGATGGTATGTTCTGCATCATTGGCATGTAATCAATATAGCCAGGGTACCAAGCATCAAAGCCTTTGCCCATATGAACAGCGCCTGGTAAACCCTCTGTTTCTAATTCTTGTGCCATAGCCATACCAATCATATTTACTTCTCTGGCCATTAATGGCGGAGTTTGGGGAGCAACGGGTTCTGCAAAAGGTGGCAGCCATATTCTAGTAGGAAATGGGGAAGATTGATGATGTACATGAATAATACTTGGTTCCCACTCACGCCAAGTGCTACCAACAACACGAGATTCAAGCTGATTTAGCATATAGGCATCACGATTATTATCGTGACCTACATATTTTTGATATAGCCACGGTGTAGGCGCAGTTTCATAAGGGGTACCCACATTTCCTAAATACCAATTGGCAATGATATCTTGTCCATCAGGGTTTAAAGAAGGCCATAGAATAAGTATTACATCTTCAAAAATGGCCTGGTACTTTTCTGTTTTGGCATTATTTACCAATTCATAGGCTAATGTTATAATGTGTTGTGCTCCTGCTACCTCTGAGGCGTGTAGACCTCCACTAATATCCACAATTGCTTTTCCTTCTTTTGCCAATCCTTTTGCCATCTCTCTTGTTAAGTTTTCAGGATGTGCTAATTGTTGTGAAATAGATTTGTAGTGATCTATCTTTTGTAGATTTTCTGGTGTAGAGATTAATACATATTGCCATTCCCGTCCTTCAGATGTTTTTCCGGCATATCTCATCTCTACCATATCACTTGTGGTAGCTAGTTTTTCAAAATAATTAATTGACTGATCGTAAGTTGCTAAATTAAAATCCGAACCGATTTCAAAGCCTATAACTTCATTGGGATTAGGAACTACTTGAGCTTTCGATTGCTGTATGAAGGAAAGAATTAGAAATAAGGGTGATAATATCAGATGTGTAAATGCCACTTTTATTTTTGTGAATTTTGATAATATGCTTTTATCAAATGATTTCATGAGGTTTGGTTGTTAGTTTGTCTTACTAAATTATTAATTATGAGATAGCTAGTGTTATAAAGAGGCTTTAAGTGATTATCTTTATGATATTCTAATATTTATGGTAAAATTTAAGTCAGTTTGATAATCGAATTGGCGTAACGCAAAACAATTAAATATTACACAATAGATTTTATCTATTTAAAACGAAATATTGATAAGTAAAATATTTATAGTTTTACTGTTCAGAAGTAAAAACAACTTAAAATTTATATAATCATGAGTAGTACTAACGGAAAAGGGGAAGCTTGGGATGTTAATGATCCCGCTGCAGCAAATTGTCCATTTTTAAATGGTGAAATGCACCAAGCAGCTGGTGGTGGAACAACTAACAAAGATTGGTGGCCAAATATGTTGAATCTTAATATATTAAGATTGCATTCTAAAATGGCAGATCCAATGGACGATGATTTTAATTATACCGAAGAGTTTAAATCTTTAGATTTAGCCGCTATTAAAAAGGATTTAACTGATTTAATGACTACTAGTCAAGATTGGTGGCCAGCTGATTATGGACATTATGGACCATTTTTTATACGTATGGCTTGGCACAGTGCTGGAACGTACCGTATATCTGATGGTAGAGGTGGTGCAAGCGCAGGTAACCAACGTTTTGCACCATTAAATAGTTGGCCGGATAATGCCAATCTAGATAAGGCCCGTTTATTATTATGGCCTATTAAACAAAAATATGGTAAGAAAATTTCTTGGGCAGATTTATTGATACTTACTGGTAATGTTGCTCATGAAAGTATGGGATTGCCAATGTTCGGGTTTGCCGGTGGTCGTGAAGATATATGGCAACCAGAAGAGGATATCTATTGGGGATCTGAAACAGAGTGGTTAGGGAACAAACAACGTTATGATGAAGATGGCAATGAGTTAGAAAACCCTCTAGGTGCTGCTCATATGGGATTAATCTATGTAAATCCAGAAGGGCATAATGCCAATCCTGATCCATTAGAAGCTGCTCATTATATTAGACAGACATTCAAAAGAATGGCAATGGATGATTATGAAACCGTTGCGCTTATTGCAGGTGGACATACATTCGGAAAAACACACGGAGCTGCAGATCCAGAAAAGTATGTTGGTTCAGAGCCTGCTGCTGCAGATATCACAGAACAAGGTTTAGGTTGGAAGAGTACTTATGGTACTGGGTCTGGTGCAGATACTATAACAAGTGGTATAGAAGGCGCATGGTCACAAACACCTACAAAATGGAGTCATTATTTCTTTGAAAACTTATTTGGTTTTGAGTGGGAATTAACTAAGAGTCCGGCTGGAGCTTGGCAATATAAGCCAGTTGGCGATGCCGGTGCTGGTGAAATGCCAGATGCTCATATACCAGGTAAGACACATCAACCATTTATGTTGGTTACCGATATGTCGCTACGTTTAGATCCTGAATATGAAAAAATTTCAAGAAACTTTTTAGAGAATCCAGACGAGTTTAAAGATGCCTATGCAAGAGCTTGGTATAAACTAACTCACCGTGACATGGGACCTACTAATCGTTATTTAGGACCAGAAGTACCAAAAGAAGTGCAGATATGGCAAGATCCAGTACCTGCCGTTGATTTTGATTTGATTGATGATGCCGATATTGAAAATTTAAAGACATTAATTTTAGCTTCAGGACTTTCTACGGCAGAACTAGTTTCTACTGCATGGGCTTCTGCATCCACTTTTAGAGGGTCAGATAAGCGTGGTGGTGCTAATGGTGGTCGTGTGCGTTTAGCTCCTCAAAAAGGTTGGAAAGTTAACAACCCTACACAGTTGGCTAAGGTTACCGCTACTTTAGAAAGAATTCAGAAAGAATTTAATGATAATCAATCTGGTGGCAAGAAGGTGTCTTTTGCCGATTTAGTTGTTCTTGCTGGTTCAGCTGCTGTCGAAAATGCCGCAAAGTTGGCTGGTTTTGATACCAAAGTTGCTTTTAACGCTGGTCGTACAGATGCAACTCAGGAGAGTACCGATATTGAATCTTTTGATGCGCTTGAACCTATGGCAGACGGATTTAGAAATTATACAAAACAAAAACTATCTGTTCAAGCAGAAGAGTTATTAATTGATAGAGCAAACCTATTAACTTTAACTGCACCAGAAATGACTGTTCTTGTTGGTGGTCTTCGTGTACTTGGCGCCAATTATGATGGTTCTGATTACGGAGTATTTACTGATAAACCAGGATTGCTTACAAATGATTTCTTTATCAATTTATTGGATATGGGAACTACTTGGAAAGCTGCTTCTGACAACGATACAGTATTTGAAGGTAGTGACCGTAAAACTGGTCATGTAAAATGGAAAGGGACTAGAGCAGATTTAATATTTGGTTCTAATTCTGAATTACGAGCATTGGCAGAAGTATATGGTACGGAAGATGCGAAACAGAAATTTGTTCGTGACTTCGCAAGAACTTGGACCAAGGTTATGAATTTAGATCGTTTTGATATTAAGTAAGTAAACTTAACACTATATAAAAAAGGCAACTCATACGGGTTGCCTTTTCTTTTTCAATACCTCTATATTTTTAGCCCAATGATTCTCCAAATGTTAGTAAGTTACTATCAGGGTCTAATAGAGCAAACTCCTTTTGTCCCCATGGCTTAATCTCTAGACTGCCATTTGGATGAATGGGCACATTGTTTTTTAATAACGATTGGTATAAGGTTTCTATATCGTTTGTGCGGATATAGACCTGACCGTAGTTCTCTTTTGGATTTAGAGCTTCGAACAAAAAGAAATGTATTTCGATGTCATCCTTTTCTACCATCAAATACTCAGGATAATCTATTGTGCCTACTTTTTTAAACCCGAGTGAATTAACATAATAATCTATGGTAGTACTTTTGTTTCGCATCGGTAACTTCGGATTTATAGAGACAAGCATAGTTTGTGTGTTTTGATTAGCTCTAAATTAATCAATCTAAACCTAAGTTATGAAAGTCAGAAGTTCATTGATATAGTTTGAAAACCTATCGTAATCACAAAGTAGATTGAAGATTATGTATTTCTAGGCGCTATTCTGTAACAAATATGAAATAAATGCTACTAATACTATGAAGGCATTTAGTATCTTTCAATATTAACCTTAAAAGAAATAATTATGGGCTCATTTATTTGGATTCCGATTGCGTTTTTAGTGATTGCCACTATTCTATCGGGTGTATTTATTGTAAAACAGCAAACAGCGGTATTAATTGAAACATTTGGAAAATTTACCAGTGTAAGACAATCTGGTATTCAATTTAAAATTCCTTTTGTACAACGAATTGCCGCACGTATTGGTTTAAAAATTCAACAATTAGATGTTATTATAGAAACTAAAACCTTAGATGATGTTTTTGTGAAACTTAAAGTATCAGTACAATATGTGGTGATTAAGGAAAAAGTTTATGAAGCATATTACCAGTTAGAATATCCACATGAACAAATTACTTCTTATGTATTTGATGTGGTTAGGGCTGAAGTACCTAAAATGAAATTGGATGATGTTTTTGTTAAAAAAGATGATATTGCCATAGCTGTAAAATCAGAATTGCAACAAGCAATGTTAGATTATGGATTTGATATTATTAAAACTTTGGTTACCGATATTGATCCAGATGCACAAGTAAAAGAAGCCATGAACCGTATTAATGCTTCTGAGCGTCAAAAAACTGCTGCGCAGTTTGAAGGAGATGCTGCGCGTATCTTAATTGTAGAGAAAGCAAAAGCTGAGGCTGAAAGCAAAAGATTACAAGGTCAAGGTATTGCTGATCAAAGAAGAGAAATTGCTCGCGGTCTTGAAGAGTCTGTAGAGGTATTAAACAAAGTAGGTATTAATTCTCAAGAAGCTTCTGCTTTAATTGTGGTAACACAACATTATGACACTTTACAGAGTATAGGTGAGGCTACTAATACGAATTTAATATTATTACCTAATTCACCTCAAGCAGGTAGTGATATGCTGAATAATATGGTTGCTAGTTTTACGGCAAGTAATATGATTGGCGAAACAATGAAAAAGACCAATAAGCCTAAACTTAAAGAATAAGTATTTTTAGTTTATTTTTCTAGTATGTAACCCGAGAACATTTGTTCTCGGGTTTTTTTATGTTTTCAAACACTATTCTTGGTAATATACTAATTTAGTTATCGAGCTTTCTTAAAAGCCTATTTTAAAGCCATTAGTGCTTGTTTTTATTTGAATTAATACCAATTAGTCTAAAAAAAGAAAACCACCTGTAGACATAACGTCTACAGGTGGTTTTTTATAGTAAACCTTAATAAAACTGAGGTTTTACAATAAGATATACTTATACTAAGTTATCTATTGAATTTTTGCCCAAGAATCGCGTAAACCAACAGTTCTGTTAAAAACTAAATTATCGGTAGTGGTATCTGGATCAACACAGAAATATCCAATACGTTGAAATTGAAAACGATCTCCTGGTTGGGCATCTTTTAATGCAGGTTCAACATATCCTGTAATTACAGATAAAGAATTAGGATTAATAAAATCCATGAAATCTTTGTCTTTATGTGTATCTGGACTTTCATCTGTAAAAAGACGATCGTATAATCTTATTTCTGTTTTTACAGCGTGTTCTATAGATACCCAATGTAATGTTCCTTTTACTCTACGTAAGCTTTCTTCGGTACCGCTACCACTTTTACTTTTTGGGTCGTACGTACATTGCACCTCTGTTATATTCCCATCGGTATCTTTGGTACAACTTTCCGCTTTAATAATGTATCCGTTTTTAAGACGCACTTCATAACCAAGCTTTAGACGAAAGAACTTTTTATTTGCTGCTTCTCTAAAATCTTCTTGTTCTATATATAGTTCTCTTGAGAAGGGCACTTGTCTTGTACCGGCATTTTCATCTTCTGGAGAATTTTCTGCTTCTAACCATTCCGTTTCTCCTTCAGGATAATTAGTGATAACCAATTTCAAAGGATTCAAGACACCCATAACTCTATGAGTGGTTTTATTTAGATCTTCTCTGATATTAAATTCAAGTAAGGAAACATCTATAAGATTGTCTCTTTTGGCTATACCTATAGTATCTACAAAATTACGGATCGAATCTGGAGTATATCCTCTTCTACGTAATCCTGATATTGTTGGCATTCTTGGGTCATCCCAACCATTTACAACGCCCTTTTCAACCAACTGTGCCAATTTCCGCTTACTTACTACGGTATGGCTTAAGTTACGACGAGCAAACTCTCGTTGCTTAGGTCTTACCTTAGTTTCATCATATACTTGATCTAAAAACCAGTTATATAGCTCACGGTGCATTGCGAATTCTAGCGTACAGAAAGAATGTGATACTTGCTCTATATAATCACTTTCACCATGTGTCCAATCATACATCGGATAAATACACCAATCGGTATTTGTTCTATGGTGTGCTTTATGTAGTATACGGTACATAATAGGATCTCTCATTAACATATTAGAAGAAGCCATATCTATTTTGGCTCTTAATACATGAGTACCTTCCTCAAAGTCTCCGTTTTTCATCTTTTCAAAGAGCTCTAAATTCTCTTCGATAGATCTATTTCTATTCGGACTATCGGTTCCTGGTTCTGTAGGTGTGCCTTTTTGGGTGGCCATATCTTCAGAAGATTGATTATCAACATAAGCTTTGCCCTGTTTCACTAATTCAACAGCCCAATCATATAATTGTTGGAAATAATCCGAGGCATACCGTTCGGTATCCCACTTAAAACCTAACCATTCTACATCCTTTTTGATGGCATCTACAAATTCTTGCTCCTCTTTTGCTGGGTTGGTATCGTCAAACCTCAGATTTACAGGTGCATTATATCTAAGACCTAAACCAAAGTTTAAGCAAATAGAGCTTGCATGCCCAATATGAAGGTAACCATTAGGCTCTGGAGGAAAACGAAAACGTAATTCGTCTTTGGTATAACCATTTACCAAGTCCTCTTCAACAATTTGTTCAATAAAATTCAAAGACTTCGATGTCTCACTCATGTCATTATTTTTCAGGGTACAAAAGTAGCAAAATTGGCTTAATTGGCAGGTTTAAAATAAATACACCTTACATAAAATGAGTTTCACAACAGAAATCTTCCTTCCGACAACATAAAGTTCCACTTCGTCGTATTTAATGACATATTTGTCTAAGAAATGTTGAAGACATAAAAACTTATTAACCAACTTTTCAACCGTAGTGGCCCCCATAACTACAAATACATATGAAAACTTTAAACAAACTTACCGTATTTACAGCACTATCCATGCTATTCTGCGCTTTTCAATTATCTGCGCAAGCAATAGTAATTAATGCTCCAGAACCTGCAGACAATCCAAACCTGTCAGGTAGTACTCCGTGGTCTGCCGTATGTGCAGGTAATGGTGGATTCAACGAATACTTTGTCAATATTACCTGGATAGGTACCGCAAATGCAGGCAATGAGTTTATTCTCGAATTGTCTGATGCCAGTGGTAGCTTTACAAATGCTCAAACTTTGCAAACGATTACGGACCAAAATGCCGTTAAGGATTTTGATACGAGTTTCGCAATACCTACCGACACTCGTGGAGAAGGGTATAAGATGAGAGTAAGAAGTACTGACCCTGTAAAAGTGGGAAGCGAATCTGAGGCATTCAATATGTATTATATGGATGTTACTTCTAATCTTAATATTAGTGAATTGGGTGATGGTGTTCCTCCTGGTACAGTTTGTAGTACAGGAGCTATAACACTTCAAGTTGATAATATAGCTAACCCAGAAACCTATCAGTATATTTGGTTTCGTAGTGGAACAGAATTAACAAGTGAAACTGGGCATACATTAAACGTTACGCAATCGGGTATGTATAATGTATATATTAATTACGGACCAAGATGTACAGGTTCTGGTAATACAGATTCTAATATTGTAGATGTAACTATTGGCGGTTCAGGAACTGGTATTGCAGTTATTGCTCCAACCAAAACTTCTTTATGTAGTACAGATACAGAAATGTTAAGTATAGATCAAACTGATGCTTCTTGGAGCTACCAGTGGTTTAAAGATGATGTTGAGATTGTTGGTGCAACAGCAACTTCATATAATGTTAATGCTGCAAATGCAGGTTTCGAAGGAGATTATGCAGTAGAGATTTCTGGAACAGGTATCTGTAATGAAAGATCAGCTGTAGTAACGATAACCAATGCAGAATTATATACCGTAACTGTAGAAAATGAAATCAATATGGTTTTATTACCTACACAAAACGAAGTTTTATCAGTTAGTACAACAGCGGTTACACCAAGTTATAAATGGTTTAGAAATGCTATTGAGATTTCAGGTGAAACTAATAGCACACTTACAATTACTGAAGATGGCGAGTATTATGCAGAAGTAACACAAACAGGCGGTGCTTGTTCAGTATCTTCTAAAAACTCTGATGTTACTACAGTAGTGTCTCCAGCTTCTTTTGAAATAACCATAAATTATACCGATGCGTATACATCTTGTGAAACCACAAGTACTATATTAGGTGTTGAACTTATAAATGCAGTTGCCGCAGATGGTACCATAACTGATGTTACCAGTGCATTACTTGATGGATTTACTTATGAGTGGAGTAAAGACGGTGCAGCTATAAGTGGTGCAACTAGTAACAGTATTAGTTTGGCTTCAAATTCTGAAAATGGTGATTACGATTTAAATGCGGTAGTTGGTAGTTTCAATGTAGATTCTAATGTTTTACCTGTTCAATTATTAACTAATGAAACAGTTAGTATTACAAGTTCAGGAACTGTTTTCTGTAGCGGTGGCGAAACCATTACATTAAGTACAACCACCGACTTAAGTTCAGCTACATATCAATGGCAACTAGACGGTGTATCTATTAATACTACAGATGAGGTATTAACAGTTTCTACTGCTGGTACATATACTTTAGCGATAGATAAAGATGGTTGTTCTTTAATCTCTAATGCGATCGTGGTAACACCGTTAGATGAAAACCTAATTACACTTGACCCAGGTACAGAAATAGTAATGCCAGAAGGTACTACTAGATTGGTTACTGCAAGTGGAGGTACAGCCTACAGATGGTTAGATGCTAATGCGGTAGAAGTAAGCAACTCTGATAGTATAAACTTTACCGAAGCGGGTAGTTATACTCTAATAGCTTCTATTGACAATTGTGAGATTGTTAGACAGATTGAAGTAACCTACTTAGACACTTTTAAAGTGCCTAATGTAATTACCGTGAATGGAGATGGTATTAATGATCAATGGATCATACCAAACTCTTATTCTAATAAAGCCGATGTCAATGTAATTATCTACAATGAGCAAGGGCAAGAAATTGTAAACGAATTCGATTATAAAAATAACTGGCCGCAGTCAACTACTGCGTTCACCAAACAAAACATGGTATTCTATTATAAAATTAGAAATGCCAGTGAAGTACTTAAACAAGGTACGATCACAGTAATACGTTAAGCTCACCATGCTAAAGAAAAGTGTTTTATATCTATTGTTATTTGTGTTAGCTATCATGAAGGTTAGCGGGCAAGAGGAAAATCCGTTTGTATCATACGATGTTCCTGCCCAGAACCTTTTGAAGTATAACCGATTCTTAATCAACCCAACGTTTTCAACGGTTAGGGAAGACAAATCTTATATCAATTTGTTACACCGAAACCAATCGGTACAATTTGATGATAACAATCAAAACTATTTCTTAAGCTATAGTGGACGTATCAATGATAAAACTGGATTAGGACTTAGTCTATATTCTCAAAGAGAAGGTATCTTAAGTAACTTTGGTGTGTTGGCAAATTATGCCTACGGTATTAAATTGAACGACAAAAGTAACTTTACTTTTGGTGCAAACGTTTCTTACTACCAAAGTGGTTTTGATAACGGTAGAGCATCTACTGTAGAAGAGGATCCTTTTTTAGCTGGATTGCAAGATCAGAATCTTTTATCATTTCAGCCTGGTTTTAACCTTTCTTACGGTAAGTTCGATGTTGGTGTTTTTGCAGAAAACCTTTTTGATTACAACTTAAAGACAAGCGAATCGGTAACGGAGTTTAAAGACAAAACATACTCCGGTCACTTACAATATACCCATCAGTTTGAAAAGCAAGATGGTATTTTTGAACAAGGTCGTTTAATGCCTTTGGCAAGAGTTAGAAAAGTAGGAGAAGAAGATGTTACTTTAGGAGGAAGTTTAATTCTTGACCTACCAAAATTAGGATGGATCCAAGGTGGATATGATAGTTTTTATGGTGCAGCCGCAGGTGTAGGTTTTAACCTTAACCAAAGAATTTCTTTAGGCTATACCATGGAAAAAGGATTGTCTAACAACTTTGATAATTTTGGAGTTACGCATGAGATATCATTTGCCTATTCATTCTCTCCAAACCTTACTGAAGATAGGGTAATGTTAGAAGATGACTTTGAAGATGATTTGGTTCAGAATGATGAAGAACCAGAGAATATAGCTACCAATGAAGAGATAGAAGAGTTGAAGATGAAATTGGCAGAAAATGATGCCATCATTGAAGAACTAATGTTCCGTCAAGATTCTTTAGAAGCTATTCGCCAATCTGATTTAGAAAGACGTTTTGCTATGGTAATGCGTATGGTTCGTAATGAAACCAACGGAGAAAGACCTGACTTAGAAAATAGAGCTAAAGAGCTTTTCCTTGATGAGAATAGCAACACCGAAATTGCATCTAACTACAACCCAAGTAATACGGGAACGCCAGAAGTTGCATCTAATTACAACCCGAGTAATTCTGGTGAGGCAGTTACAGGTAATCAAGCTGCTAGTCAAACACAGCAAGATAGGGTAGCAGTGGTAACAAACGAAAGAAAAGACCCTATAGCAGAAACACAAGAAGTAGCAGAAACAAATACGGATACCAATTCTTCTGTTGATAATAGATTTAAAGAACAAGTGCAGCCAAAAGATGCTGTAGTTGCAAATAGACCTCGAAACTCTTCTGCACCTGTTGCGAAAGCAACTAGAGAAGTGGCGCAAGACGGAGTGAAAAGTAGAAGGTTTAAAGACTTACCAGATGTTACAGACGGTTACTATGTAGTTGCTAATGTATACAAAGGTGGGCAGTATATGAATAACTTTATTGACGGCCTAAATGAGCAGGGCATTAATGCTGATTACATTGACAACCCTAATACTGGTTTAAAGTATGTTTACCTAGAACGTTATGATACTTTTGAAGAAGCAGTAGCGGCACATGATAATAAACTGAACGGTACATATGATGGTGCCACTTGGATTATGAATGTTGATAACAGATACACAAATGAGGCTTACGCAAGCAATGTAAACAAAATCAAAGAAAAATCTTCGAAGTATGATTCTAATGTTTTAACCTCAAATGAGGTGGTTAGAGATAATGTAGATTCTAGAGAGGCTGATTCAAAATCTTATGTTATTGAAGGTGCCGGTTCTGGTTATTACCTTATTGCAAATGTGTTCGCTAATCCTAAGAATGCAAAACGATTTGTAACCTTACTAAATTCATTCGGATTAAATGCGAGTTACTTCATTAACCCTAAGAATAATTACAGATACGTATACCTTAAAAAGCACGACTCTTGGACTAAGGCTTTAATCTCTTACTACTCTAAGCTAAACGACGCTTACAATGAGAAGATGTGGATTATGAGGGTCAATCATGAGCTGCTGGTTTAGAACCACTATAAGTTAACTTAAAGATTATGGAAAGACCTTATCATTTTAGATGATAAGGTCTTTGTTGTTTCTACTGAATACTACTTCTAGCCTATACACAATTGTATTTTATTCTAAATATACTCTTCATTATATTTTAATTGTTGTTGGATATTGATTCATTAAGATTCATCTATAAAATTGAGTTGGAAAAAATAGAATACATATATAGATTATGATACCAATAAGTATTTTTATATATCACTTTTATTTGATTGTACTTTAAACCTAGATTGCATTTCTGCTCAAAAGCGAAAATACCTTAAGTTTAAATTCATCATTTTCATAATTGCTAAATGCTATATATCGATTGAATATTGATTTCGTGATGCATTACTTCTTACTAATTCTTATCAAATGAATCGCAGTCAAATTACTAAGAAGTAAAATCAACTTACATTCTTCAAAAGAGATTTTTGAACGATATACTTCTTGAGTATTCTTTAATTTTATAATAAGATGTTCATCTTCCAAATACCAACGTATCTCCTCTTCATTAGGTAGCTGAAACCAGTCATTATTTGATATGACCAATAGCTGCTGTTCTTCTTTAAATTTAAAAGTAGTCCCAATCATTTCTCTAAAATCATTTTGTAGGCAAACTCCTGTTCTGGTAACTTGAACTTTTTCAATCTTCCATGTACCGATTAATTCTTTCTTCAGTATAATATCAGACGCAACTTGAGTTTGAATTAGTATAAGAAGTACTATTAGTATTCCTTTCATAAATTCAAGACGAATGAAATCACCTCAGGTTACTTGAGATTAAAATTAAGTACCAACTTTTCAATACTAACTTATCATATTGGAAATATGAAAGTACTTGTACATCGGTTGGAACAGTTCTTGTTTTGACCAGTTTATGAGATAATCAATAATCCTGCTGGTACTCTTTTTTGCTCAATTATGTTTTGGTCAAGAGAAAGAAATATCTAAATCTTTT
This sequence comes from Maribacter aquivivus, assembly GCF_900142175.1. Classification (NCBI taxonomy): domain Bacteria; kingdom Pseudomonadati; phylum Bacteroidota; class Flavobacteriia; order Flavobacteriales; family Flavobacteriaceae; genus Maribacter; species Maribacter aquivivus. The sequence continues at coordinate 881,187 of NZ_FQZX01000001.1, forward strand.
CTAATTGATCGTTGAAAGGTTGATAAGACTATAAAAGAAGGTGATACTGAAATTACAGTTTATAGGCGAAGTAGGACTTTGAAAATTGGTAACGAACTTCTTTTTTTGAGTACAGGCGAATATCGCATAACCTTTAATTCAGGAAGGAGAATAGGGCGTCGGTGCGGAAATGAAATTAGGACGGAAGGGATTAATGGATATTATCGTTTTAATTCCCAAGAACAATCAGTAACCCTTGAAAGCTACAATACAGATCCAATTATTAACTGGGATCTTGTGTGGATTGATGAGAATTCATTTGGAGTAAAAAAGCAAAAGATAACATCACTTATAATTGAGTAAGTCTTTTTGCCGTAGGTATTTTGCCAATCGATATTAAAAAAAATACTTAGCAAGTAACCGGAAACCAAATAGATTTCCGGATGTTACTTGTTATATTAAATCTTGATAATCAAGATTATTGTTCTTCCCGTTTAAATTGAAGTCCGTTTTTTGAAAATCAACCTAGCTGATATTTATTTTCAATGTCATCTACGTTTTTTGTTTACAATGCTATACTTACAAATGCTGTTTTCATCATATCTAATTCTATGTTCAGATAATAGCTGTGTAATTATTTCTCTGGTTTCACCTTCATCTAATTGTATATTTTCTCCTAAGTCAATTTCATTTAATTGATTCTTATTTTCAACCAATGCTTTAAAGTATCTGTCTTTATTTTCCATGTTTTTGTTTTTTTACTGCTATCATCATATGCGGACTAAAAGGTAAAATGTAGCTGTCGTTTTCTGTAATTTTTAATAATTCAATTAAGTTTTCCCTCTTTTTATCATTCTGCATATTTGCAAAGAAGTCTTTATCAAGCCAAGCCATTCCTTCAACCGCATATGTGTTCAAGTAGGTTAAATCTTGATGTCTGAATTCTTCTTTTAATTGCTCGGGATGGTGATAATATGCCTCAGCTAAAAGCCAAGGAAAATCATTTTGGCGGATTGTGTATTCCAGTAGTCAATTCATTCTTACACATTTCAAAGAAAGAACTTTTATGTATTAGACCATTTAAGAGCCCAACTAAAGTTGATGCCGTATAATTGATAGCGAACCCTAAAATGATACCGCCATTTTTTAAAACACGTTGAGCTTCTTTAATGGTTAATTCTCGATCTTCTTTTTTCTGAAGATGATAAAGAGGTCCATGAAGTAGTATTAGATCTGCATAATTATTTTTGAAGTCTAATTTTCTAGATTCACCTAAATGAACCGAGAACTTGTTCTTTAATTTCTTAGCCCTATTTTCTGCTAGTTGTAAATGTTTAGCAACGGGTTCTACTAAATGAACTTCATGACCTTTTTTGGCAAGCCATTCAGCATACTTACCTGTACCGCCGCCAACATCTATAATCTTTGAAGGTGATGTAAAAAGGTATTTCTCTATGAGCCATTTAATTCTCTCGAATTCAAATACACCCATGCCTTTTTCAAGTCTGGTTTCTTCAGATGCTTTGTTATAGAACACCTCTATATTTTTTGATATTAACTGTTCACTGTTCACTTTTCATTTTTGATTCTGGGTAATAACACCACACTTAAAATTGCAAAATGCAATTGAAAGAGATAATGCAATCAATTTTTCAATCAATCTTTTTTGTTTAAAAATTTATAAAACAATGGGTTGTTATTATCTATGCATTAGAAAGCTTCTATGCATTAGGCACTCGTTGGTCGAGTTCGTCTTTTTAGAAAGACCTAGATAATATGTAGAGTTAGTATAACAGATTTTAAAGATAGCCAATCTTATTTAATACCTGTCGTAGGTTAAAGACTATTAGCCAAGTTAGGGTTTAAATAAGACCGCTCATGTCACTTTTTAGCCTCTTTTAGATGAGAACTATTTAGAATTTCAACAAAGAGCTTACAAATAAGGATCTGTTCTTTAAAGCGGCTTTATAGCACCTGAAGCAAGTAACTTTTAATAGACCACTTACGAATTTCTATTTGTGAAATTAGCTTATAATATGCTTTTAAAAAACACTCTTTATGTCGTTTGTTTTAATATGGAATCCTCTTTAATCATACAATTATTTTCATTTCTACGACCCTTTTTTTGACAGAACACACACCATATTGTAATTTAATTGATACTGCATTTATGTCGCTTTCGGCTAAATCATCATCATTTCGTAACAGGATTACATTGAATATTTTATTTTTTAAAAGCCAAATTCATTGATAAAAATTAAGGGGTTTTTAAACGATAATTGCCTCTTTAAAATTCAAAAATTATCAGTTTGTTTTGAGAATATGAACAACTTAAATTTATCTATTTTCCACAAAAGGTAAAATATTAAAGTTGCGCTAGTGCTTACTTAATCGTTGAAATACACTCTTTTCTAAAAAACGTAAACCCATTCTATTTGCTGTTTCACAACAGAAAACATCGTTGCTACAACAATAAATTCTTTAGCCAACTAGTATGGTTAATATTTGTTATTGGAAAATTCCCCATTGAACGATGCGATATTGATATCGAATGATAGGAAGGCTTCAACAAATTTACAAAATGACCAGACTGACTCAATTTTTAGATTTTACCAAACACACTTCTCTCATGGGAAAACAGTACTCAAAATATTTATTTTTCATTTTATTCTTGGCACTAGGTTTACAAACCGTCGTTTCACAGGTTAAAAATGATTTCGACGTTCGTTACGAAGCTGATATTCGAGGTGAACTTACCTTTATTGCCAACAATATTGTTAATAGACGTGTTGTAGAAAGAACAGCGGGGCGTTGGGTTAGAATTGGTAGACGAGAGTGGCGATATGAAACCTATACGATACCTGGAGCTTCACCGAATGAACCTTATAATGATACTGGTAGCGGTTCTACTTCAAATGATTCATTTGATATGAATTACATTGATGTAGATGGAGATTCTTCTACATTTAGTTCAAGTAGTGCTACACTTACCATACCTAATATTGAATGTGCATTAGTTAGATATGCTGGTTTATATTGGGGTGCTGTTTATACTGACTCAGACAGATCTACCATTGATGATATTAAGTTTAAGTTACCAGGTGGAGAATACCAAAATATTACCGGAGCTGAGGAAATTTATGATGGATTTGGTGATTCTGATTTTGGGTATTACTCTCCTTATGTTTTTTATAAAGATGTTACTTCAATGGTTTCGGCAATGCCAAACCCAAATGGAGAATATTTTGTAGCCAATGTTCGTGCAGATACGGGTAATAGTATAAGTGGAGGAGTTTCAGGAGGATGGCAAATGGTAGTTGTCTATGAAGATCCTAATTTACCCGGCGATAAATTCATTACCACTTTTGATGGTTATGCAGGTATTAAATCTGGCGAAAGTGTTGATATTCTTGTTGATGGTTTTACGACTTTACCAGCACCGTTTCCGGTATTTGCTAATATGGGTGTTGCCGCTTTAGAAGGAGATAACGCATTCGGAAGTCCAGATGGATTAGGGGGCGACGCATTGCAAATTAATGCAAATGGGTCTTTTACAACATTATCAAATGGAGAGAACCCAAGAGACAATTTCTTTAATTCTAGTATAACTCAATTTGATACGCAGTATACAACAAGAAACCCAAACAGTATAAATACATTAGGTTGGGATGTTGACCTGTTTGAAATACCAAATGGTGGTGCTAGTAATACGATTATACCTAACAGTGCGACTAGTGCAACTTTAAGGGCAACCTCTTTACAAGATAAATATGATATTTTCTTTACATCGTTTGATGTCGATATTATTGCTCCGAATATTCTCTTGAAGAAGGTTGTAAGGCAACATGGTAGTGATTATGGTGATGATAGTGGTATTATAACTGGACAAGGTGTAAACTTAGGTCAAATTATAGATTACGAGTTAAATTTTGAAAATATAGGTAATGATGATGGCTCTGGGTATACCATAAGAGATATTTTACCAATTAATGTAGGTCCACAAGGTAACCGAAGTTTTTTCAATGCTTCAGATTTTTCATTTCCTGCACCTATTTGTGAAGGCAGCCCAAGAGTTTGTCATGAGATTACATATACCTATGACCCGGCAACGAGAGAAATTGTTTTTAATATACCAGATGTATATGTAAACCAAGATGACGGCGACTATTCTTTATATTTTACCGTACAGGTTGCTGAAGACTGTTTTGATTTCATTGATGCGTGTTCAGATAAAATAGAAAATTTAGCTTATGGAACTTATACGGGTGTACAAAATTCAGCAGTAGTTACAGATGACCCGAGTGTTTCTGATTTTACCTCTTGTGGTTTTATCGTGCCAGGTGCAACCAATTTTCTTTTAGATGATCTTGCTGCATGTAATTTTGAAAGATCAACAGAACTTTGTGGTTTAGACACTCAACTAAATGCTGGTAACGGCTTTGATTCATATATATGGTACCGTGATACTGACAATAATGGTGAACTTAATACTGCTATTGATGTCGAAATTAATGATGGTGATCCTGACAATGACCCAAGTACAATTACGGTTTCTCAAGTTGGCACGTATATAGTTGATAAAATTATAGCTGATCCATGTAAAGGCTTTAAAGAAATTATAACAGTAGTACCATTTGGTTCTGGAGCAACTCCAAACCCGGTAACGGAGTTTTTTAATGAAGTTAATAGTGATACCGACCCAAGTAATAATATACCTGGTGAAATAGTTAACTGTGTAGATGGTACTCAGCTTCCAAAAATATTCTTATGTGGTATTAACGATTCTCAGCCACTTACTGTTAATATAGTTGATGCGCAAAGTGTTACTTGGGAATTATTAGATGAAGGTAGTTGTGGCGTAAATGCAGAGGCTGGTGAAGATTGTGCCAATAGAGCACTTACGTGTACATGGTCAGAAGTTGGTACAGGTAGTAATTACACCTTGAATGCACCAGGTGAGTACAGACTTTCTGTAATATATGATAATGGATGTATAAGCCGTTTTTATTTTAAAGGATTTCAAAATACAGTTGATTTTGGAGAACCAACAAAACGTGACATTCTTTGTGATACCGATGGCAATATAACCATACCTGCTAGTAATGGTTATGCTTTTCAATTGGTTGATGCATTAACTAATAACATTATAATTCCTTTTAGTGCTAATAATGGTTCTAGTTTCGATTTCGGACCTGGCGAAGGTGGTTCATATAGAGTTGAATATACTCCTGTTGACAACAATGGCGATGTTATTGTAGATGCATGTGTTTATTCTACCGATGCTATAGCCGTTCGCGAACGTACAGTTAGTTACGAGGTTGAAGTTACACCAGAATCGTGTTTTAATTTAGGAACAATCAATTTACAAATTTCGAATGCAAACCCACCATATGCATTTGAGATCAGAAGAGATGATGGTGCAAACGGCGGACTAGGTACTCTTATAGATAGCCAAAATGGTCATGCAGATAATAACTATACTTTTACAGATGTAAGCGCTGGTGATTATATAGCTTATATTTCTACAGATGATGGTTGTTCTTACAGTGAAGCAGTAACTGTTATTGACGAAAATGACCTAGAACTTACTGCAAGGGTTTCTCAACATATAACTTGTAGAGAAGGTAATATTTTAATGGATTCTGAAGGGGGTAAAACCCCACATACCTATGCTATTTGGTCTTATGTTGATGATTCTGGCACCGTGGTTACATCTTACCCAACGTATGCTGATATTCCAGCAACCGACTTTCAATCTAGTCAAATATTTGACATTTTAAATCCTGGTGATTATGTTTTTGTAGTATTAGATAGAAATGGTTGTTACAGTGAATCCAATACGGTAACGATAGAGTTTCAACCTGCTGCAGAGTTCGATGCTATTACCTTAGTAGATGTACTTTGTTTTGGAGAATCTACAGGAAGAATTCAGTTTAATTTAATAGATAATAACGGGTATCAATTAACATTCTCTCTTTTTGATTCTGCAAATCAACCTTTAGATGAAAATACAACAGGTATTTTTCCAAATTTGGCAGATGGTGATTATAGAGTTGTAATCAACCAAAGAAAAGGAAGTGCATCATGTGACTATGAAGAGAATTATACAATTTCTGCACCTACTTCTGCAGTTAGTGGTACTTCGGTTCTGATTCAAGATTATACATGTTTACAAGAGGGTATTATCGAGGCACAAAATGTTACCGGGGGTACTGCACCATATGAATATAGTATTGACGGAATCAACTTTATTCCAGATACAACTGCGAATGCAAATCGTTTTGAAAATTTAACGGATGGTACTTATACCGTTACCATAAGAGATGCGAGCGATTGTACATTCCCAACTAATCAAATTGTAATTGACAGACCAAATCCACCAACAGATTTAACAATTGTGGAGTCTCAAATTACATGTCCTACGGGAACTGCTAACTTAACTGTAAACGCCATTAATGGTGCTGCACCATATGTGTATACGATTACTGCACCCTCTGCTCTAACCCCTACAAGTACTTCAGTAAATGAAGCTGTTTTTGAAGGTTTAGCGCCAGATACATATACTGTAAGAGTTACTGATGCCGATGGTTGTTTTTATGAAGAAAACTATACGATAAATGCGATTAACCCAATATCTGCAAGCGGGCAAACAACACAACCAATTAGTTGTTTTGGTGCTGCAGACGGTATTATTCGTTTTAATGTAAACTTCCAAGCGGGTCAAAACTTTACATATACAATTACTGGTCCTGCTGGCGTTGAAAGAACTGGCGGTACTGAAGCTTTAATCGATAATATCAACAACTTAGCTGCTGGTATTTATACCATAGACATTGTTGATACAGATACCAACTGTACATATACTGCTTCACATGAATTAGAAGGTCCGGCTTCGGCATTGGCAATTTCTAGTTTAACAGAAATACAGCCTAGCTGTACATCAGCCGGTAGTGTAAGTGTTCTTGCAACAGGCGGATGGGGTAGTTATGTATATGAATTAAGCAATCCAGATGCTACTGTATTTGGTTCTAATGCTACAGGTTCTTTTAATGGATTAACTCAATCAGGAACCTATAACGGTACAATTACAGATGCTAATAACTGTAGTATTCCATTCACTTTTGATTTAAATCCGGCAACGGCACCAGTTTTAGTAATTACACCAAATCAAGATTGTTTTGATGATGCTGTATTATTGACTTTGACGGCTAGTGTTTCTTCTGGCGGCGATGGTACTTTTGAATATAGCTTAAATGGTGGTGCATTTAGCAGTACCAGTGTATTCCCTGGATTATCAGCAGGAACATATACTATTGATGTTAGAGATGGCAATAATTGTACAGGTACAGAAAGTATTACAATAGACCCGGCATTAACAGTAAGTGCGAGTGCAAGTAATATTACTGCTTGTGGTACCGATACTGTTATCGATATTTCTGCCGCTGGTGGAGATGGTAATTATGTATATGCAGTGGTGGATGACGGAGTTATACCAACTGCGAGCGACTTCGGTATAAACAGTTCAATTTCAGTTACCGGTACAGGTGATTACGATGTATACGTTAGAGATAATAGTGGAAATGTTGATTTCTGTGAAACACCATTTGATATTACTATTGATCAAGATATTCCAGTAGCCGCAACACCAACTGTTGTAGATGTTACTTGTTTTGGCGGTACTAATGGTAGTATATCTTTAGCCCCAAGTGGTGGCGAAGCTCCTTATACCTATAGTATTGATGGTGGCAATTTTGGCACCGTAAGTTCATTTAATAATCTTACTGCAGGTACATATGATGTTAGAGTAAGAGATGTAAATAATTGTGAAGCTATCTTATCTGTTCTTGTAAATGAGTTACCTGAAATAGTGGCAGAAAGCGTACAAACAGAAGCGTATACATGTAACCAATTAGCAGAAATTACCGTTGGTAGCGTAACACCTACAACCGGTGGTTCTGGTTCTTATCAATATAGCTTAAATGGTGGCGCTTGGACGGCGGCTACTGCTGGCGGTACAGTTTTTACCGATTTGACAGATAATACGTATCAGGTTCAAGTAAGAGATGCAAATAACATCAATTGTGTTGTAACTCTTCCAGAAATTATCATTGCTCCTTTACCAACAGTACCTTCTTTAAGTAGTAGTGTTGCTTATAGTTGTGATGGAACAGGGATTATTACAATTCTTCCAGATGATCCAACGTATACATATAGCATTGATGGTAATACGCCTCAAATAGGTGATAATGTTTTTAATAATGTATTAGTTGGTCAACATACTATTACCGTAGATTATGGTAGTGATTGTACTACGGATATTGTTGTAGATGTTCAAGATGGTTTTGCTTTCGAAGCAGCCTTTCTCTCTTCTAAAGATTTAGATTGTAATGCAGATAATTCTGGTTCGATAACTTTTGAAGTTGATAATTATGGCGCAAGCGGATTCGAATATAGCTTAGATAATTTTGCTAGTATTTTAGGTAGTACTACGGTATCACCGCAAACAATATCTGGACTTGCAGCTGGTAGTTATAGAGTTTATGTTAGAGAAGCAGGTAGTACTTTACCAGGTTGTATAACATTTTTCGATGAAACTATTGATGAGCCAACATTGGTTGTTGCCGATGCAGATCTTACACAAGATTTTACATGTAACAATGGTGGGGCAGAAATCACTGCAAGTGCTACAGGTGGTACTCCAGGATATACGTATCAATTGGAAGAAGATGTTCTTGGGATTGTGACTGCTTACCAAACAGATGCTGTTTTTAACGGTTTGCCTGCCGGTACGTATTATGTTCGTGCTAGAGATACAAATGGTTGTTCAGACTTAAGTGATACACCAATTGTAGTTACAGCACCAGAAATACCAGTTTTCACTTTACAGGAAACAATATGTTATAGTGGTAGTAATGATGCAACTATTGTTGTAGATGTTACTGCAGGAAATGGTGATTACCAATTTAGAATCAATGGTGGTTCTTATGTAACCCCGGCTCCAGTAAATGCTACGACATATACGTTCACGGGACTTTCAAACGGTACATATACTGTTGAGGTTACCGATGCTTTTGGTTGTGATGCTCCGGCTCAAACAGTAACCATAGAACAACAAGTTACGGTTAGCGCAAGCGCTAGTACAATAACGGCTTGTGGTACTGATAGTGAAATTAATATTACCGCTGCAGGTGGTGATGGTAATTATGTATATGCGGTAGTTGCCAATGGTGCAACTCCAACAGCTGGCGATTATGCAGCAACCAATCCAGTTACCGTTTCTGGTGCTGGAGATTATGATGTTTATGTTCTTGATAATAATGGAGGCACAGATGCGTGTCCTGCAATGTATGATATTAATATAGACCAAGATGTTCCTGTAGCAGCAACACCAACGGTTGTTGATGTTACTTGTTTTGGTGGTAACAACGGTAGTATTTCTTTAGTACCAAGTGGTGGTGAGGCTCCATATACCTACAGTATCAATGGCGGTACTTTTGGTACCGTAAGTTCATTCAATAACCTTACGGCAGGTACTTATGATGTTCGAGTAAGAGATGCAAATAATTGTGAGGTGGTATTATCACTTCCGGTAAGCGAGTTACCAGAAATAGTAGCAGAAAGCGTACAAACAGAAGCGTATACATGTAACCAATTAGCTGAAATTACAGTTGGCGGGGTAACACCTACAACTGGTGGTTTTGGTTCTTATCAATATAGCTTAAATGGTGGTACTTGGACTGCAGCAACTGCTGGCGGAACTGTTTTCACCGGTTTGTCTGACGGTACATTTACAGTTCAAGTAAGAGATGCAAACAATATTGCATGTGTAATTAGTCTTCCTAATATTATTATTGCTCCATTGCCAACAGCTCCTTTATTAAGTAGTTCTGTTGATTATAGTTGTGATGGAACAGGAGTAATTACAATTCTTCCAAATGATGCAACGTATGCATACAGCATTGATGGAAATACTCCTCAAATTGGTAACAATGTATTTAACAATGTATTAGTTGGTCAACATACCATTACCGTAGACTATGGTAGTGATTGTACAACAGATATCATTGTTGATGTTCAAGATGGTAATGCTTTTGAAGCTGCAATTTTATCTTATGAAGATTTAGATTGTAATGCAGATAATTCTGGTACGATAACTTTTGAAGTTGAGAATTTTGGAGCAGGTGGTTATGAGTATAGCTACGACAGTGCTTTCGCAACTATTGAAGGCAGCGATACCCTTGCAACACATCAAATAACTGGTTTATCTCAAGGTACTTATACAATCTATGTTAGAGATGTCGATAATCCAATTGCTGGTTGTACTGAAATATTGACACAAATAATAAATGAACCTGCAGTTTTAACCGTTTCTAATACGGCAACACAACCTACATGTATAGATGACGGTGCTGTAGATATTACGGTAACAGGTGGTACTGCTGCATATTCTTATATAATTGAATTGCCAGATGCTTCGTTAACGCCAGCACAAAACACAGGAATATTTACAGGTCTTGATCAATTAGGTTTACACACGATTACTGTTACCGATGCTAACGGATGTACAGATACGGATACATTTACCTTGTTAGCACCAGCTATTCCGGTAGCCAGTATTTTGCCAAGTTCAGATGTGTGTTTTGACTCTTCTGTGACTGGGGCAGCAACTATTGAAGTTGGTGCAACTGGCGGTTTGGCTCCATACACCTATAGAATGGGTACGGGTACATTTACTACTTCTAATACTTTCTCAAGCCTTACGCCTGGTAGTTATATTTTTGAAATTAGAGATGCCAATGGTTGTACAGATACAGTAACTTTTGATATTGAGGCTCAATTAACGGCTAACCTTGCTTTAACTAAAGATCTAGATTGCTCGGCTTCACCAGAAGCTAGCATGAATTTAGTAGCAACTGGCGGCTATGCCCCTTACACTTATGAATTGGAGGTTAATGGCGGTGGCTTTGCTGCTTTTGCAGGAACGTTCCCATATTCAACTTCAACAGTTGGTACATATAGATTTAGAATAACAGACGACCAAGGTTGTACTGCTGTTTCTAATGTAGTTACGGTTACAGCAACGGTAAACCCTGTTGCAACAGAAACGGTAACGAACCCTACTTGTTTTGGTGATTCTAATGGTATTGTTGAAATTAACGTTGATCCTAATTTTGGGTCATCACCATATGAAATTAGTTTTGATGGTAGTGCTTTTACAAGCCAAAGAGTGTATACTGGTTTAGTTGCTGGCACATATAATTATATTGTTAGGGATTCTAAAGAATGTATTTATAACGGCAGTGCAACTGTCGCCGACCCTGTATTGTTCGATGCAAATGTTGTGGCTACAGATGTTAGTTGTGGTGCTACTGGCGATATACCAGGTAGTATTGAAATTACGATTACAAGTGGTGGTGAGCCAAATTTTACATACACGCTTTATGACAATTTAAATAATTTAGCTGCAACTACAAGTCCAAACCCTGTGGTAAATACAACGGCAACAGTGGTTAATTTCGGCGGCTTGGCATTCGGAGATTACTATGTTCGTGTATTAGATGCTAATGGTTGTGAATTTTATCAAAACCCAGTTAGAGTACTTTCTAACCCATATTTATCAGTAGATGCAGTAATACCAGCTGTAAGCTGTATTACTGGTGGTACGGCTGAACTTACAGCTAGTGGTGGTTCAGGAAATTATGATTTTACGATTTATGGCGCAGGTACTCCTCCAGATGCTGAGGCCGCAGGAGCTAACCCTAATGAAGAGGTAGCTACGTATAACGGACTAAACCCTGGTCAGAAGTATGTGTTCCAAGTAATTGATGCAACAACTGGTTGTTCGAGTTTCATTGAGGTCGATATCCCTAATTTATCGGCTATTGATGTAGTACCGACGCCAACAGTAACCGATGTGGCTTGTTTCGGTGATACCAACGGTTCTATAGCTTTCCAATTTGAGGGATATGATACTTCGGTTACTACCATTAATTTTGAAATAAGAGAAAGTATAAGCAACACACCATTAGGTGGTGCATATTCAGGTAGTGTAACAGGTCCTATCGGTCCTGGTCCAACACCTACAGAAACAGTTTCTGGTATTCCTCCTGGAGATTATGTCCTATTCTTCCAAGAAGCGGCTACTCCTGAGTGTACAAATACATTTGAATTTAGAATATTAGAGCCTAACCCTGTGACATTGACGTTGGCAGACCAAAATAATGGGTACTGTTCAGAAGATGCTAATGTGACAGTTATCGCTGGTGGCGGTAACGGTTCTTATACGTACGCATATGTTGAAAAGGGAGTTACTCCGGTAGCTGGCGATTATGGTACTAATAACTATGCTGAATTAGATCCTTCTACAAATACAGAATGGGATATTTATGTAATGGACGGAAATGGCTGTTCAACCGCCCTACCAATAGATGTTACTATTGCAGATGACCCAACACCAGCTATTTCTGGTTTGGTAATCAACCAATGTACTGCAGATGAAGGTGACTTTATTATAGAAATTACATTAGATGGCGAAGGGTCTCAACCATACACACTAAGTGTAAACAGTGGTTCATATCAGTCTTCTACGTTAACTACTGCTGGTTCAACGCATCAGTTTACTGACCTTAGTTCTGGAAATTATACTGTTCAGGTTCGTGATTTTAACGGATGTGGAAATGTGGAAAACATTCAGATTTTTGCCCCAGTTTCTATTTCTGCTGAGGTTGTGGCACAACCATCTTGTGCTGAAGGAGACGGTGAAATCTTAATAAAAGGTTTTGGCGGTTCTACAAATTATGAATACGAATTATTTGAAGGTGGCGTAAGTGTAAACGGAGCTCCACAACCATTGGCTAGCTTTACAGGTTTAGATTCTGGTACGTATACTGCATTTGTATATGATACTACGCTAAGTGGATGTAGTGCTCAAACAGTTATTGAACTTGAATTGGCTACACCTGTATTATTTACTACGGTGATGACAGATGTTACTTGTTTTGGTGATTCTGATGGTACTATCGTTGCTACATTGGATGCATCAATGGATAATCCTGTTTATGAATATCAATTATATATTAGAACAGCTCCATTAACATTAACTCCGGTTGGTACGCCACAAACAACAGGTACGTTTACAGGGTTACCTGCAGAAGATTATGTAGTTGGTGTTACTTCTGGTAGAGGATGTGAATTAGAAGTTGATAGTCCGGTAGGTACTCCGTTACAAATAACTAATGTAAGTGCAGACGTTGTTGAATTCGGATGTACAGTGGGTAATAATTCAAACAATGCAACGGTTACCGTAGATACTGCAGCTATTACAGGCGGTAGTACTACTTATGTTACGTATGAGTTTATAGATAGTAGTTCAGCTGTTGTTCAGTCTGGTCCATCAAACGTATTAACGGTTACCGATAGAACAGGGGAGACCTATACTATTAATGTTTATGACGATAAAGGATGTTCAGGTAGCACAACGGCTACGGTATTGCCTTATGATGAACTTACAAGTGCAACGGCAAATGTAACAACAACTGTTACGTGTGCGCCGGGTAGTGATGGTGTAATTACGGTTACAGCAACATCTACTGCTAGTGATGATACGAAATATGAGTATAGTATTAATAACGGTTCAACTTATGTTCCTACCAACGTCTTTGGCGGATTATCTGCTGGAAACCATAACTTCTTAATAAGACATACGGATACAGGTTGTATACTAACTGCTTCAGCTATTATTGAAGAACCAAATACGTTTACTATCGATGTTGTTAAGACAAGTGATGTAGTTTGTTTTGGAACGAACACAGGTGAAGTTACTTTTGAATTGATCGATGCTACGTATAACACAGGATTCGATTGGGAAATTTTCCGTACTGATAACACTTCAGTTGATAGTGGTTCAGAATTGGCAAATGGTCCAACTCCAATTATTAACTTAGGTGTTGGTGAATACTATGTTTCTATTTCACAGGCTAACAATCCGTTCTGTACTAATGTTGAATTTTTCAATATAGCAGGTCCTGATTCCGATATTACAGGAAATACTGTAATTACAGATATTACTTGTGTTCCTGGAACTGACGGTTCAATTACAATTACTGACGTAGTCGGTGGTTGGGGTGGCTATACGTATTATGTAGGTTTAGGTGTTCCTGCTACTACAGATTTCGTAGCAGATGCTGCTTTCACAGGATTAGGAGCTAATACATACCAAGCTTGGGTTCGTGATGCAGAAGGTTGTGAAAGATTAATTCAAGACAATATTGTACTTGATGTTCCAGATCTTATTGATGCCGATTTACTTGTTACTGTAGAGAACTGTACAAACTTACAGGGCGAAGTAACCGTAAGCAACGTAATTGGCGGACAAGGAAGTAACTATACATATCAATTGGTAATGGACGGTTCTAATTTCCGAGCACCACAAAACACGCTAGTTTTTTCAGGTCTTGGTGCTGGCATATATGAAGTAATTGTTTCAGATCAATGGGGTTGTACATTTACAACAGATCCAGTAGAATTATATGAGCAATTAAGCGCTACTACTTCGGTAGATAAAGCAATTGACTGCACAAGTATACCAGGCGGTACAATTACGATTAATGTAACGGGTGGTTCTACAAACCTTGAATTTACTATGACACCTCCAACCGGTGCTGCAGTAACTCAATTGAATGACCCAACATTTACAGGTTTAACCGTTGATGGTAATTATAGTTTCTTAGTTAGAGATTTAGATACCTCAAACCCTGTTTGTGAACTAACGGTAACGCAAGAGTTAGCTCCTGCAATTCAGCCGGTATTTACAGATTCTCATATAGATATTACATGTTTTGGGTCTAATGATGGTTCAATTACATTGACACAAGTTGAAAATGGAGTTAATCCGTTGACATTTACAATATCTCCTGTAGCAGGAACATTTAACCCAAGCAACAATACGTTTGAAGATTTACCTCCAAATACGTATGTTGTAACAGCAACAGGAACCAATGGTTGTAGTTCGGTATCAGGTAATATTATAATTGATGAACCAGCATTAATTTCGAACATCAATACTTCGGTTGTAGAATTCGGTTGTACTGTAGGTAATAATCCTAACAACGCTACAATTACAGTTGACGAGGTTGCCATAACCGGCGGAAGCGGTAACTATGTAATCTATGAGTTTGTAGATAGTAGTTCTGCCATTGTCCAATCTGGTGCGTCTAACGTATTGATTGTTACGAATAGAGCAGGTGATACGTATACTATCAATGTATATGACGATAAAGGATGTTCTGGTAGCACAACGGCTACGGTATTGCCTTATGATGAAATGACAGGAGCAACAGCTGCGGTAACGACAACAGTTACTTGTGCCCCAGGTAGTGATGGTGTAATTACGATTACAGCAACATCTTCTGCTAGTGATGATACGAAATACGAGTATAGTATCGATAACGGTTCAACTTATGTTCCTACCAATGTCTTTGGCGGATTATCTGCTGGAAACCATAACTTCTTAATAAGACATACAGACACAGGCTGTATCGTAACAGCTTCAGCTATAATTGAAGAACCAAATACGTTTACTATCGATGTTGTTAAGACAAGTGATGTAATTTGTTTTGGAACTAATACTGGTGAAGTAACTTTTGAATTAATTGATGCTACATATAGCACAGGATTCGATTGGGAAATTTTCCGCACCGATAATACTTCTGTTGTTAGTGGTTCAGAATTAGCAAACGGTCCAACTCCAATTATTAACTTAGGTGTAGGTGAATACTATGTTTCTATATTACAAACAGACAATCCGTATTGTCCCAATGTTGAATATTTCAATATTGCAGGTCCTGATACTGATATTACAGGAGATACTATAGTAACAGATATTACATGTGTACCTGGAAATGATGGTTCAATTACAATTACTGACGTAGTTGGTGGTTGGGGTGGCTATACGTACTATGTAGGTGTAGGTGTTCCTGCAACTGTAGATTTCGTAGCAGGTGCTACTTTTAATTCGCTTACAGCTGGTACATACCAAGCTTGGGCTCGTGACGCAGAAGGTTGTGAAAAATTAATTCAAGATGATATTGTTCTTGATGTTCCAGACCCGATAGCGGCAATACTAGAAGTAAACATAGAGAACTGCACAAACTTACAAGGAGAAATTGAAGTGAGTGTGCCTACTGGCGGACAAGGAAGTAACTATATATACCAATTAAGATTAAACGGTACTGATTTCCGTGCACCACAGAATACCAGAGTATTTGCAGGCTTAGGTGCTGGTAGTTATGACGTAGAGATTATTGACCAATGGGGTTGTCCTTTTACAACTAATGTGGTGGTACTTTATGAGCAAATGGATGTTTCTACGACAGTAGATAAGTCTATTGATTGTTCATCAATACCAGGTGGTGAAATCACGGTTAACGTAACCGGTGGTTCATCAAACCTTGAGTTTATAATGACACCTCCAACAGGTCCAGCAGTAACACAGGCGAATAATCCAATCTTTACAGGTTTAGTTGCTGAGGGTACATATAGTTTCTTAGTAAGAGATTTAGATACTACAAACCCTGTTTGTGAGAGAATAGTAACTCAAACATTAGATGCACCAGTAGACCCAGTACTATTAGACGCGACTATTGTAAACGTAAGTTGTTTCGGTGGTACAGACGGTAGTATTAGAGCTAACATTGACCCAGCTACGAATACGAATCCTGAGTATCAATATGAATTATATGATATTGCTGATTTGGTTACTCCGATTGCAACACAGACTAATCCGTTATTCAATGGTTTACCAGAAGGTGAATATCAAGTAAGAGTTATTTCTAGTAGAGGTTGTGAAGACATTAAAAATGAAACTATCACACAACCGCTAGAATTAACAGTTAGTGCAGTGGCGACAGAATTTAACTGTTCAGCAGATAATAGTGTTAACACCGCAACGATAACGGCAACTGCTGGCGCAGGTACAGGTACTGCACCATACTTATACAGTATAGATAATAACATCTTCCAAGCACAGAATACATTCAATGTATCTGATACAGGAAGTGCACAAACTATAGATGTTTATGTAAAAGATGCCAAAGGTTGTACTACGTTCGATACGGTTACAATTCAACCTATCAACACGTTCACAGCTTCTATTGCTCAAGATGCGGCTATTAACTGTACTGTTGATGAAACAATTACAATTACTGTTGCAGATAATGGTTTGGCACATAACTATGGTTATGAGTTGTTACCAATAGGAAATACATCGGCTACGTTTATCAGCTCAACAGCAACTTCTGCAACGTACGATTTAAACACTGTTGGCTCTTATGTATTTAGAGTTACAGATTTAGATACTGGTTGTTATGTAAATACAGCTAGTTATACGGTTGCTCCGTTCGATTTTATTACGGCAACGGCTACTCCGGTATCAGAGGTTACGTGTTTCGGCGATGCAAACGGTAGCTTAGAAATTGATATTGATGGATATACTGGTAATTATACGTACGAGGTCTTCAATGCTGCAGGTGTTTCAGTAATAGCATCAACTGCAACTGACACTAGTGTTAACCCAAGAATAATAACAGGATTATCTGGCGGTAGCTACTATGTTACTATTACAGAAACCGATATTCCTTTATGTTCTGAAGACACTAATAGCGTAACTATAATTTCTCCAGACAGACCTTTAAGTGGAACTATATCAAAATTAGCAGACGCTACTTGTACAAATGACCAAGGTGAAATTAGAGTAGAAGTTGAAGGCGGATATAAGCCATATGATATTGTATTAACAAACACTACAACTGGTGATGTATATACAATGGATGATGTCAACGAGGGAATCTTTACAGATTTGGCTGCGGGAGCTTATACAGTAAATATTACCGATGATGCAGGATGTGTAGTAAACTATACAGAAACATTGGCAGCAGCGACTCCAATAGTGGCAAATGCTACTCCGCTTGTAACAGACTTAGCTTGTTATGGAGATACAGGTGCTGTTGTTACTGCAAATGTAACAGGTGGCGGTAGTGGTAGTTATGAATACCAGTTGAATTATTACGATGCAACCGGTACTACGATCACAAATACAACTGGAGCACAAACGAATCCTAATTTTAGAGATTTAGGTGCAGGTTTCTATAGTGTTACTGTAGTTGACGGATGGAATTGTGATACCACAACTAATACAGTTGAGGTAAGAGAGCCAACTGAAGTACAGGCTAGTTTAATAAGAACCGATGCATTAACATGTGCACAAGGTGCAGAATTTGAACTTACCGCATCAGGTGGTAGTGGTTCATACGAATACAGTGTTGACAATATCAACTTCTTACCAATGACAGGCAATGTAGTTTACTTGCCAGAAACAGGTACGTATCAAGCGGGTAGATATCAATTCTATGTACGTGATGCAATTAACGGTTGTGAGTCTGCAATATCTAATGCAATTACAGAAAGCGAAATACCGCCATTATTGTTATTTGTTGATGAAACTGCTGCAGTATTGAATTGTACTGGCGAAAGCACGGCTATTATTTATGCAACTGCTGATGGCGGATTAGGAAACTACCAATATGAATTGTTTACAGATAGTTCTTTAAGCGTAGCTTCTAGAATTGCTGGTCCACAGTCTCAAGGTGTGTTTAGAGATTTAGGTGCAGGTACATATTATGTTACTGTAATTAGTGATGATTGTGAAACAGCACCAGAAACTGTTGTTATTGATGAGCCAACACCATTGTCTTACACAGAAAACGTAATAGATATTACATGTTCTGGTGAAAATGATGGCGAAATTACAGTTACACTTTCGGGTGGAGCTGGTGGTTATCAATATGCGATTTCTCCGAACCTGAATCAATTTTATTCAGATGGTACATTTACCGAATTGACTCCAGGTGAGTATACAATCATCGCACAAGACCAAAATGGTTGTTTCGAATACTTGACATATACTATTTCAGAGCCGTCAAGTTTAGAAGTAACCGCAGTTACAACACCAGAAATTTGTGTTGACAGTAATGATGGTTCTATCATTCTTGAAATAACAGGAGGTACTGCACCTTATAGCACAGCACTGAATTCTAATGACGATGCAGACTTTGTATTGAACAGAACAGAATTCTATGACATGGCTGCAGGTAATTACTTAATAGTAATTAAAGATGCTAATGGTTGTGATACTAACGTTGTAGTTGATATTGAAACCGGTGTAAACCTTAATGCTACCGTAGTGCCTATTTATGAATGTTCTAGTGATACACCAGATAATTTTGTAAATATCACTTTAGAAGATGATAGTGTAATCGGAGATGTGCTTTATGCGATAGATTCTGTTGATCCAGCTGCTTTTCAGTTGAATCCTGATTTTAGAAACTCGGCACCAGGTAACCATTATATTACCATTGCACACTCTAATGGCTGTTTACAGACAATTGACTTTGTAATAGAAGCATTTGAGCCATTGACACTTGTTTTGGAGCAAAATAACATGAATGAAATAACTGCTGTTGTAGAAGGTGGTCGAGAAGGCTATACGTACTACTTTGATGGTTATGACAATGGTGATAATAATATATTCTATGTTACAAGAACAGACACCTATGAAGTGCGTGTTGTTGATGAGAACGGATGTTCTACTATTGCTAACATTTTTATGGAGTTCATAGACATAGAAGTTGATAATTTCTTTACACCTAATGGTGATGGGCAGAATGATTTATGGATCCCTAGAAACATTGAACAATACCCTCAAATACTAATAAAAATATTTGATCGTTATGGTAGAGTGGTTTCCGAACAAGAAGTTGATTCTGAAGGTTGGGATGGAACATACTTAGACAACGAATTGCCAACCGGAGATTACTGGTATGTAATTAAACTGAACGGCGATCGTGATGAAAGAGAATTTGTTGGACACTTTACTTTATACCGTTAAAAACTTAACCTAAAATGATGATGCGGAACAGTCTATTGACACTGGTATTATTTATAAGCGTATTCTCCCTTAGAGGGCAGGAGCTTACTATACCTCAATTATCTCAATATCTTGCCGATAACCCCTTTGTAATGTCCCCAACTTACGCAGGTATTGGTGACCATGTTAAAATAAGACTTAACGGTCTTACACAATGGGTAGGTATTAAAGATGCCCCCGATACCCAATCTCTAGCAGCAGATATGCGTGTTGGTGAAAAATCTGGTGTTGGTATGGTATTATATAACGATAGTAATGGTGAAACAAAGCAACAGGGAGCCAGGTTCTCATTTGCGCACCACCTTACTTTAGACCGTTATGATGATGAGTTTTTGTCATTCGGTATCTCGTATAATTTTAACCAGTTTAGAATTGATAATACAAACCCTGATTTAGTTGCCGATCCAGCATATGTTGGTGATAAGGCAACAACAAATCATAACTTTGACATTGGTGCACTTTATAGGTATGACAAATTTTATTTCAGTATCAATGCTTCAAATATCTTAGATAAAAATTTAAGTAATTTCAACGCCTTATACGAGCCTAATAGACTTAGAAACTATTACGTGTATACCGGTTATAGATACATGAAGAAAAGAACCAGCAAGATGGAAATAGAGCCTTCTGTGTTGTTTCAATTGTTTGAGAGTGATGGGCGTTCTGTTACCGATTTAAACTTGAAATTCAGATTTTACGATTTTGAAGATTATTTCTATGCAGGTGTTAACTATCGTTTCTTAAATGATCAAATTGGTAATCCGCTTTATATTGCTCCAATTGCAGGTTTAAAGAAAAATAATTTTTACTTCGGATATTCTTATCAAGTAATTCTTAATGAACTTCTTGGTTATAGCTCTGGTACGCATGTAATCACCCTAGGGGTAGATTTATTTCAAGGTATCAGTAATTGTCGTTGTACCTATTAATACTACAAGTAGATTGATTAAATTTGATCTCCAGAATACAAATAATGGGTAAAGTACAATTAGAGAATATAAAAGCATATGCCCACCATGGGTGTTTGCCTCAAGAAACCAATATTGGTAGTGATTATTTGGTCAACGTTTCTGTTGATACAAATTTATTGATTGCCTCAGTTTCAGACGAGTTGAAAGATACTGTTGATTATGTTCATATCAATAAGATTGTAAAGCAAGAGATGGCAACGCCTTCTAAATTATTGGAGCATGTCGCCAAAAGAATAATTGACCGAATTTTTATTGAACTTCCAACCGTAGATTCAGCTATGGTATCTGTTTCTAAAATCAATCCGCCTATAAACGGAGACGTAGAAAAGGTAACAGTATCATTGAATTTACAAAGAGGACAATCTGTTCAGTAATCCATCCAACCTTAAATAATTATAATTTCTTAGTTTTTAATGTAGCTTAGATAGGGATAATTGTTTATTTTTGCTCTCGCTAAAAAATGGCATCGTGGCCGAGTGGCTAGGCGCAGCTCTGCAAAAGCTTGTACAGCGGTTCGAATCCGCTCGATGCCTCCAAAACCCTCCTAACTAGGAGGGTTTTTTGTTTTAAGATATAATAGTTATTTATGTACTTGCAGCAAGAACAGTAAAATAATGGTTGGTATAAAATAAACAGCTATTGTCTTTGCGCCTTCATAATCTTTAGCAATTCGCTGGCCGAACAATAGCATTAGTAATGTTATGGCAGATAAAATTGCACCATTAAAGGCAATGGTTCTTCCGCCTGATGTTAGCATTTGATAGATGCCAACACTGCAAAGAATACCTGCCACTATTTCTGTTACAAGTATAATACCTACTAGCAAGGGAACAATATTTTTGAACGGTGTAGCAGAAAAATGTTCTTTTAACCAAGAAATATTACCGTTCCAATCGGTAATTTTATCAAAGCCACTCTGTAAAAAAGTTATGATTAAAAATAAAAGTATTGTTATTTCTGTTGCATTGTTATAGAAGGTGTTCATAGCGAAGGTTATTTAAGTTCAGATTTTTTTCTATGAAGCAATCGTGTTAGTTTAATAGAAAGATCGGTGAATATGATTTTCGAATTTCCATTTCTTTCCACATGGTAAATTGCATCTTCCAGCTCTTTAGTAATATCTAAAATGTTGTTTTCATGTACAAAAGGCGCAAATTTCTTTAATTCAAATCCTTCGGCATGTATTTTTAGATAAGCAAGTTCTTCTGCACCATAATTAATCATGAGTGCCTGTCTCATAACCGTAATACAGTAACTTAGAAAGTTCTTCTGTGTTTCTCTACCGGTTTTTGCAACCTCTTCACTCCACAACAACAATTCATGAATTGCTGCTTTGTTGCCTTTTGCCTTAAAAGCGGTACGCACCCATTGAACAAACCAATTTTCAAACACCAGATCCTCAGAATCTTTATTTAAAAGGTCTAATGCCTTATTGTAATTGCCATTTGCTTCATGAGCCAAAAGCATTGCCTCTGGTTTACTAGCACCTTTCTCCGTTAAGGCTGAGGCAATAGCATCTTCTGCTAAAGGTGGAAAATGAACAACCTGACATCTAGACTTAATAGTTTGTATAATTTGTTCTTCGTCTTCGCACAGTAGTAAAAAAATGGTTTTATCGGGCGGTTCCTCTATTAGTTTCAATAATTTGTTAGAAGCTGCAGTGTTCATTTTTTCTGCCATCCAAATTAACATCACCTTATAACCACCTTCATAAGATTTTAATGATAATTTTTTTACGATATCTTGGGCTTCATCAACACCAATTTGACCTTGTTTCTTTTCAATTTCAATGTACCGATACCAGTCAAATAGATTCCCATAGGGCTGTTCTAGTATAAACTCTCGCCACTCTTTCATATAATGGTTGCTTACTGCGTGAGATTTTACCTTATCAGAATTAGAAACAGGAAAAGCAAAATGAACGTCTGGGTGGGCAAATGACTTGAACTTTAAATTGCAAGCTTCATTACCGCCATTGTTGTCCCCATTAGTGTTCTGGCAGATAATATATTGGGCATAAGCCAATGCCATAGGCAAAAGCCCACAGCCTTCTGGACCAACAAATAATTGTGCATGTGGTATTCTACCTGCATCTGCACTTGATGCCAGGTGTTTTTTAATATGTGAAAGTCCTAAAATTTCATTGAATAACATAGATTCAAATATAGTTGTTTAAAGCACAACAAATTTAATGGTATTGGGTGTAAATTATCCTATTTAGCACTTTATCGCAAGGCATTTAATCTTTACATTTGTTACCTAACAAAAGTAATATCACATGAAAGTATTGAATGACTTTAATTTTGAAGATAAAAAAGCGTTAATTAGAGTGGACTTCAATGTTCCATTAAATGACAAATTTGAAGTAACAGATAACACTAGAATTCAAGCAGCTAAGCCAACAATTATTAAAGTGTTGGAAGATGGCGGTAGTGCAGTACTTATGAGTCATTTGGGAAGACCAAAAGGAGTTCGCAATGCAGATTTGTCTTTAAGTCATATCGTAGATGCTGTTTCTGAAGTTATTGGAGTTGCAGTTAAGTTTGTAGGAGATTGTGTTGGTGAAGAAGCTGAAAAAGCAGTTGCCGAATTAAAAAACGGAGAGGTGCTTTTATTAGAGAACCTTAGATTTCATAGTGAAGAAGAAAAAGGTGATGAAGCTTTCGCAGAGAAACTTTCAAAATTAGGAGATATATATGTTAATGATGCTTTTGGTACGGCTCACCGTGCACATGCATCTACTACTATAATAGCTAAGTTTTTTCCGGAAGCTAAGTGTTTTGGTTATTTATTAGCGAAAGAAATAGAAGCTATTGATAAGGTAATGGCAACAGGTGAAAAACCGGTATTGGCAATTCTTGGTGGAGCAAAAGTTTCTTCTAAGATTACTATCATCGAAAATATTCTTGATAAAATCGACGACTTAATCATTGGTGGTGGTATGACTTATACCTTTATTAAGGCTCAAGGTGGTAAAGTAGGAGATTCTATTTGTGAAGATGATAAGATGGAACTTGCCATGGAAATTCTTAAACAAGCTAAGGAGAAAAATGTTAATGTACACATACCTGTAGATGTTATTGCTGCAGATGCTTTTGATGCCAATGCTAATACACAGGTAGTAGATGTTGACAAAATACCAGATGGTTGGCAAGGACTAGACGCCGGACCAGATACATTACAAAACTTCAAAAAAGTAATTCTGGCTTCTAAAACAATTCTTTGGAACGGACCAATTGGTGTTTTTGAGATGGAAAAATTTGCCGCTGGTACTATTGCAGTTGGTAATTATATTGCAGAAGCTACAAAAGCAGGTTCTTTTTCATTAGTTGGTGGTGGAGATTCTGTTGCCGCAGTAAAACAATTTGGTTTTGAAAACAAAGTTAGTTATGTATCAACAGGCGGAGGTGCAATGCTAGAAAGTTTAGAAGGTAAAACATTACCAGGGATAGCTGCCATATTAGAGTAGTAAAGGGGTTATCGATAAACGGCATATAACGAAAATTTGTGCATTTTAAGAGAAATTATTTTATTCTCATTAAAAAATGTACGATTTTCGTTTGTTCCGTTAACGTAATTTACCCCATTATGAATAAAGTAACCTATAAGTGTTTTTATTTACTAGGATTAGCTTTGATGCCAGTCTTAGGATCTGCACAACAAGAAAATACTGTTTCTGCTGTTTCAGATTCACTATACAGCACTACTATAATTGTCAATGATTCACTCTCAGAAGTGGTTCCTTTGAATCAAATAGATGTTGTAAAAAGTTCTAAAACCGAAAGCTTGGTTTTATACAAACCAACTGAATCTTCTTCTTATAATCTTCAGGATAATGCATTAGCAGCCAAGTTCGATAGTCTTTGGATGAAAGAACTCGTAGATGCAGCTCCGCTTTTTAATGAAATGTACCAAGAGGTATTAGAATTAGACACGGTTTCTACCTTCGTTTTAGATTTGCCAACAGATACTTTAAAAATGCGTTTGGCAAAATTGAATGCGAAAACACCTTTCAATGTAGAATACAATAAGTCTTTAGAAAGTGTCATTAAATCATTTCTTACAAGAAAAAGAGGTTTAATGGAACGTATGCTTACCATAAGCCAATTTTATTTTCCTTTATTCGAACAAGAATTTGACAATAAGAACATTCCATTAGAAATGAAATATTTGTCTATTGTAGAATCTGCATTGAATCCTAAGGCACGTTCTAGGGTAGGGGCAACAGGTCTTTGGCAGTTCATGTACGGTACGGGTAAAGAAATGAAATTAAACATTAACAGCTATGTTGATGAGCGTAGTGATCCTATAAAATCTACTGCTGCTGCTGCTAATTACCTAAATAGATTACATAGAATTTATGATGATTGGGATTTAGCTTTGGCTGCTTATAATTCTGGACCGGGTAACGTAAATAAAGCTATTCGTAGAAGTGGCGGTCAACGTAACTATTGGAATATTAGAAGAAACTTACCTAGAGAAACTGCTGGCTATGTTCCAGCTTTTCAAGCTACCATGTATATTTTTGAGTATGCCGAAGAACATGGTTTAAAAGCAAAGATAGCAGATCGTGCCTATTTTGAAACAGATACAATTCATGTTAAAAGCTTAATAACTTTTGATCAGATCTCTGAATTGGCTGGTATTGATAAAGAAGAATTAAAGGTGCTTAACCCTCACTATAAATTAGACGTTATTCCTTTTGTGGAAGGAAGAGCACATGCGCTAAGATTACCTGTTCATAAAATGGGAAAATTCGTAGCAAATGAAGCTGCTATATATGCTCATGTTGAAAAGGAATTGAAAAGCAAAGAAAGTCCGATTGCTCAAATAACGAAGCAAGCAGACGCAAATAGTATTAGATATCGAGTTAGAGATGGTGATTTTCTTGGAAAAATTGCTGAGCGCTACGGTGTGCGTGTAAGCCAATTAAAACAATGGAACGGTTTACGAAGTAATAATTTACGAATTGGACAACGATTAACAATTTATCCAAAACATAATTCAGGTTCTTCTGTAAAACCAAAACAAACCCCTTCTAGAACGGCTGTTGCAAGCAATTCTAAAACACATGAAGTTAGAAGCGGAGACTCATTGTGGACTATTTCTAGAAAATATCCTGGTGTAACTATAGATAATTTACGAAAGTGGAACGGTATTAGTGGTAACAATTTAAAGCTAGGCACAAAACTTAAATTGTGCGACTGTTCATCGTAAACCAAAACACCAATGAAAAAAAGAATTTCACTTTGTTTTTTAGCAATTTTAGGATTGTCAATTGCCTGTAAAGAAGACGGCAAAGCAGATTACCTACCAGAGTCAGTAGGCGCCATGAACACTTTAACGGTAGTTATAGATAATGATTTATGGAACAGTAATGTTGGTGATGCTATTCGTGAAAACTATACTGCTGCAGCTCAAGGTTTAACTTGGGACGAGGCGCTTTTTAGTGTTACTCAAATACCACAACAAATTTTTACAGGTTCTATTCGTAATACCAGCTCTGTTCTGTATGTTATGGAGGATACCCTGAATGTTGCCCACATGAAATCTAACATGTATGCCAAACCACAGAAAGTGGGGGTGATCAAAGGGCGAAATAAAGAGGAGATAATTGCAAATATTAAAAAGACGGCTCCAGAATTTATAGCTGACTTTAAAGCCCTTGAAATTGCAAAGGCTCAGAAAAGATTTCAGAAATCATTGAATAAAGAAAAGGCGCTAGAAGATAAATTCAATATTTCAATGAAAATACCTTCTATTTATAGAGTTGGAAGGGAAGAGGATAATTTTGTGTGGATAGATCGCCAAATTCAAAAAGGGAATATGAATATTATCGCATACACCATGCCTTGGGATAGTTTTCAGAAAGATTCTACTTTTTCGCAAGACATCATTAGAATGCGAGACTCAATAGGTAACCTATACATTAAGGGAAATGATGTGGCAGGTAAAAATAATCATATGATTACAGAAAAAGCATTTACACCATATGTCTTCCCTGCTGAGGTTTCAAGTAAAAAAGCGGCAGAAGTAAGGGGGATTTGGGAAATGTCGGCTTACCCTATGGCAGGTCCGTTTTTAACCTATATCATAAGTGATAAAGAGAACAACCGTAAATTGATTCTTGAAGGGTTTGTTTTTGCTCCTGCAACCAAAAAAAGAGATTACATGTTTGAGCTAGAAGCAATCATGAAATCTGTGCGGTTCAATGTTAATGAACAAAACAAATAACTAATTTAATTTAGTTTTATAAAAAGTAAAAAGGCTCAGGATATTCCTGAGCCTTTTTTATATGAAATAGGTTCGTTTATGATTACAAACCGTCATTTGCCAATTATAAATTGCTGAAAGAAAAGCCCGTAGACACTCTAAAAATTAAAACGATAGAGGCATAAGCAATCAATACAAAACACAGCCACGAAAATATTTTAAAGTAGTGTTCTAAAAGGAAACTTTTCCAATTTTTAAAAGCTTCAATGTATATTTCTTTAACTAGGGTAATTTTTTCCATGTTCAATGATTTAGGAGTTCTTGCGAGTAAAGATGTTCAATCTTAATGCCTTTATTGAAAAGCTTAGGTAAAAGGTCCAATTAATCTATAAAATGTAATAGGTTAAAATCTACATCTATCAACAGTAAAAAAACTTAGATAAACAGCACATACGGCAAGTATTAGAAAATCGATAAAGGGTATAAAATCATAGACAAATAAAAAGTAACCTGTATAGTAGAGATGACAAGTATTTAAATTTACTAAGCATTAAAACCTAAATGTATTATAAAACAAAAGACCCGCCAATTAGCGGGTCTTTTGTTATTGATGTTATTTTATATTACATATCTACGATAATAAACTCTGATCTACGGTTAAGGTAATGTTGCTCTTCTGTACAACGAACGGTACCATCACAATCATTAATTAACTGTTCTTCTCCATAACCAATAGCGCTTTCAATTCTACTTGGATCAATACCCTGAGCAATGATATAGTCTCTGGTAGATTTAGCACGCTTATCAGATAAGTATTTGTTATAAACGTTATCACCCCTTGAATCGGTATGAGATTCAATTTTAATAACCATATTAGGCGAATCGTTCATTACTTCTACTAGCTTATTAAGTTCTACAGCAGCATCGTCACGTATGTATGATTTGTCAAAGTTAAAGTGAATCATCTCTGTCTTAAGCTTCTTAATGCCATTCTCAACAGCGATCATATCATTAAGTTTTCTCATAGAAACATCTACATTAACAATCTCATTGTCTTTCGTTGCAGCTTCTCTAGTATCATCAAAGTACGAACCTTTGGTGGTCTTTAAAACATATCTTGTATCAGCATCTAAATCTTCAAAAATGAAGTTTCCATTTTCATCGGTTTCCATTTCTTTAAGTTTGATGTTATTTTCATCAAGTAATTCAACTAATGCGTTTGGCATTAAATCGCCAGTGATTAACTCGGTTACGATACCCGATATAGCATTTATACTGGTTGGTATTTCTTCTAGTTGTAATGTTTTAAATGAATAGATATCATCATCGCCTTTACCACCATCACGGTTAGATGCAAAGTATCCCTTCTGAGACTCTTCATCTACAATAAAAGAGAAATCATCTTTACTACTATTTACAGGCTTACCTACATTGCGTACTTCTAAAAATCCAGCTTCATCATCAAAGGCAACTTCAAAGACATCTAATCCTCCTAGACCAACATGACCATCAGATGAGAAGTATAATTTTTTGTCATTTATGAAAGGAAACATTTCTTTATGCTCCGTATTAATTTCTGGACCAAGGTTTCTTGGAGAAGAGAATGTACCGTCTTCAAGTACATCTACAACGAAAATATCTGTTTCACCTAAAGTACCAGGCATATCAGAAACAAAATACAATTGCTTTCCATCAGGACTTAGTGCCGGATGACCAGTAGAGTAATTGTCACTGTTGAAAGATACTTCTTCAGCTTCTAACCATTCTCCATCTACTTTTTTAGAACGGTAGATTTTAAGGTGGTTAATTCCGTTTTTATCACGCTTTAGTTTTTTACCATAATTGTTTCTGGTAAAATACATGGTTTCATTATCAGGTGTGAAAGCAACAGATGCTTCGTGATATTTTGTATTTATCTTTTTAGAAAATTTAATGGCATCTTTAAAATCTTGAGATTCTTCATTTACCTTGGCAACAAATAAATCTAAGTAAGGTTGATTGTTCCATTTATATTTTCTGGTAGTAAATATAGAAGAATCTTTAGCAGATGCATAAACCATTTCATCACCACCATAATACATTGGTGAAAATTCTGAATACTTTGAATTTATGTTCAGGTTGTCGATATCAAATTTCTCTTCCATTCTTAGAAGACCATCTAAAACTATTTCGTTCTGTTCTGTATCTTGTGCAATCTCTTCGCCAGCTAATTTTCTATTATATAACTTTAATAAACGTTTTGATCTTTTATAATTTCCAATACCTTTAAGAGAGTGAGCATATTTAAATAGGTAGTCAGAACTCATGTCAGACTCATATTTGGTATATAGTATGTTGTACCACTTATAGGCGTTTTCCATATCTGTATTAAAGTAATGCGCATCTCCTGCTTTCTTTAATACATCATATGTATAAGCTTTTTCTCCTTTAGATAAAGCTTGCTCATAAATTTTGGCTGCTTCTGCATACCACATTTTATCAAAATACTCATCTGCTCTTTTTATAAGCTTTGATTTAACCGTTGGGTCATTTTCTTTTGATGAAGTTAACATTTCATAAGAAACATCTTCTACTGGTATAGATTCTGTTTCTAACAAAGTTTCTTGAGTTACTACTAGCTCTGGTGTTTTTTCTAATGCTGAGTTTGCTTCTAATGCTGTAGTTGTTTCTATTTCCGATTCGGCTGGTAACTCAGCTACTAATTCTGCATCAGTATATAAATTACTATTGATCATTTTTAGTATCCACACTTCATCATCATAACGATTATCGAATTGTGTAGAACAATCATTTATAGCATCTTCCCAAGATGTATAATGATTTAAATATAGATAATACAGTAGGTTTTGAGGATTTTGAAAGTATCCTGCTTCAAACCCTTTTTTATTTAATTTCTTAATTTGAGATTTAAGATTCTTGCTTTTAGAAAATGTACCAGAAATTATATAGTATCCATTTTTGGTTTCTGGGATATCATGAAAAGCCCTGTAAGGAATGGAAAGCTCTTCTGCGGCTCTTTGAAATGCTTTTTTGTCATCAGTATCTACATCAGAAACTATGGTACTGTTACTATTGTTTGAAACCTCAGACTCAAGTTCGTCTTGAAAGCCTTGGGCTTGAGCAAAAACGATAAAGACCAGAAAAAATAAATTTAATACACTTCTCATAGACATAATTCTTTGTTGAATATTACATTCAACTGGGGTTTTAAGTATAGTACCAACGGTTAGTTATGGATTTTTAGTACTATATGTCTAACGAAATTAGCGGTAAAGCGATATTCTGAATATTAATTGTTGTGAAAGAAGGGTTTTATGTCGTGAATGAATAGTATTTAGTAGCCTCGTAACCAATGAGATCCCGATAAACGGTTAATTTAAGCGTTTTGTGGAGTGTACGGGGGTATAAAACGCGACCCAGTATTTTTATAAAGAATCTGGAAAACAAAAAAAGTCCTGAAAATCAGTACTTTATAAATTATATGAAAGAATAGTTTGTTTACTATTCCTTTTTCTTTTCTTCTAGTTGCTCATCTTCTTTAGAGGCATCTTTAAATTCTTTTATTCCACTACCTAAACCTCGCATAAGTTCCGGAATCTTTTTACCTCCGAATAATAGTAGAATTACGACTACCACTAATATAATTTGTGGAGCGCCTATGGCCAAAAAAGTAGATAATATTGTCATAAGACTATGATTTAAAATGGATTTCAAAGATACTAAAAACTTATTAGTTTGCTGTTAATATTAACACCAAGTGAATTTTTATTTATGATATAGAGGCTCCTAACTGTATTTTGATTTAAATACTAAATGGTATATAATTTTGTATACTCCTGTATTATTGATTTAATTAGAAGAATCGTGGAGATTTTATCCTTGTAATTCTTGATATTAATCTATAACGTAAAAATAGTTCATGTGTGCCTGAGTTGTAGGTTCCCAAGTTATTTGTGGTTAGATCATAGGCATAACCCAAATTAAATTGCGGATTGATTTGAAACCCTAATAAGGCACCAATAGAATCATCCCATCTATAATTTACACCTAGGGTTAGAACTTCATCAAGAAGAAAATTGAAAGATACATCTGCAATTAAGGGAGCCCCTTCAACATATTTTACAAACGTAGAAGGCTTAAATTTTACTGTAGAATTTAAGTTGACAACATAACCTGCAATTAAATATAGATGCATTCTATCTGAACCAACTGCTTCCTCAATAGCATCATACCGTTTGTTATATAATACGTTAGGTGTTGAAAGACCTACATATGCATTGTCTGAATAAAAGAATAGGCCCGCACCTATAGATGGTAAAAGTTCACTATTAATATTTTCATTGAAAAGAACATCTGGATCTCTAAATGTTCCTTTAGACCAATCTACGCTAAGAAAACGAGCACCAGCTTTTAGTCCTAAAGCCAATCTATGACCTTTTCTATTTAGAATTAGATTATGTGCGTAATTAAAGTCTAAATATGTTTCTGAGGATGGACCAATTTGATCCTGTACAATGGATAAGCCTATACCGTCATAGGTACTAAGTGGAGAATCTATGCCTAATGAAATAGTTTTAGGTGAACCATCTAGACCAACCCACTGACTTCTAAATAGAGATGTAACGGTCAAATGACCTTTAGAACCTGTGTAAGCAGGATTTACGGTCATTGTATTATAGTTGTATTGCGTATACTGCGGTTCTTGCTGTGCATTTGCACAATCTATTCCAAGGAGGATTAAGATGAGCGTTGTGCTTATGTATATGTGGTATATTTTCAACTTCATTCCAAGATTTATCTAGTTATATATAACCAACCTGTTTTTGCATCATTTATATCTTCATTTGGCACCAGTATATAATAGTAAGTACCTACAGGTAGTTTTTCGCTGCCATTAACAGTGGCCCTACCTTGAGATGTACCGTCCCAATCATTTTTATATCCTTTTGTTTCATAAACTAAGGTTCCCCAACGGTTAAATACCTGTAGGTTGTTATTCGGATAATCTTCAATACACTCAATAAAGAAATATTCATTACTGCCATCTCCGTTAGGGGAGAACTCATTAAAAATGACCAAACACTCTTCTTCTAGTGGCTCATTTAAGGTAACTGTTGCTTCATCTTGGTCATTGGTCGTGTTTTGATCCATTTGGTCAACGTAATCTACACGGGCAATGTTGGTATATTCATCTGCATCTTGTACGGTTACTGTTAAAAGAAGTTCTGCAGTTTCACCAGGTAGTAACACTGAGATATCCCAAAAGCCAGTTTGCGAATCGTATGCTCCTATGTCACTGCTTTGTGCAGTCAATACAAAACCATTAGGTATATTTTCTTCAATACTTAGGTTTGTTGCTTCTAAACTACCAATGTTACTTGCGGTTACCGTAAAAATGATTTCGTCTCCGATTGCTGCTGTTTCACTAGAAACTGTTTTATTAATAGAAATATCTATTGAAGGTGTAGCTACTTCATACTCACTTTCGTCATCTTCATTTGGAGTATTTGCATTATAATTATCTACGGAAGAATCAGAATCTGGTTGATCTACCTGAGTTACCTGTGCTACGTTTTTATACTCATTTTCAGTTCCTGTCGGAATGTCGAGCATAGCGCTATATGATAGCGTGATGCTTTCTACACTTAAAGAGGCGATATTCCAAGTAATCGTATTATTCGTGAATGTTCCTCCGTTAGATATTGATGATACATCTAGAATTAAACCTGATGGTATATAATCTTCTATAACAATACCAGTTGCGTTTTCAGGCCCAGCATTTGCTATAACAATTTCATAGGTGATGCTCTCATTTATATTCGGACTAGGATTAGAACCCGACGCTAACGTTTTATTTAATGATAAATCAATATTGTTAATTGAAATAGTATCAACTGAATCTTCATCATCTTCAGATTGATCTCCGTCATCATTGTTCGGAGTAGAATTTGGGTCTGTTTGATCACTTGCGGTTACTTGCGCTATGTTTTTATATTCATCGGTTGCGCCAGTTGGTGCGTTTACCGAAACATCGTATGTCAATGAAGTAGTACCAGAAGTAACGGTTGCTAAATTCCAAGTAATAGTATTTCCAGAAAGTGTTCCACTATTTGAGATGGTAGCAACATCTACAGTATACCCAACAGGAACCACATCTTCAATACTAACATTCGTAGCATCGTTCGGTCCGGCATTCGCTAGGTCTATCGTAAACGTTATAACATCTGAAATATCAGGATTGGTATCTGAAACCGATTTGTCTAAGGATAGATCAGCTTGCGCACTAACGCTTACCGTATCCACCGAATCTTCATCATCTTCAGATTGATCTCCGTCATCATTGTTCGGAGTAGAATTTGGATCTGTTTGATCACTTGCAGTTACTTGCGCTAAGTTTTTATATTCATCGGTTGCGCCAGTTGGTGCGTTTACCGAAACATCATACGTTAATGACGTTGTGCCAGAAGTTACAGTTGCCAAATCCCAAGTAATAGTGTTTCCAGAAAGTGTTCCACCATCAGAAATGGTAGCAACATCGACAGTATACCCAACAGGAACAACATCTTCAATACTAACATTGGTAGCATCGTTAGGTCCTGCATTTGCTAAGTCAATAGTAAAAGTTATAACATCTGAAATATTAGGATTGGTATCCGAAACCGATTTATCCAAGGATAAATCTGCTTGCGTACTAACGCTTACCGTATCCACCGAATCTTCGTCATCTTCAGATTGATCTCCGTCATCATTGTTCGGAGTAGAATTTGGATCCGTCTGATCACTCGCAGTTACTTGCGCAATATTTTTATATTCATCTGTAGCGCCTGTCGGTGCAATTACCGAAACATCGTATGTCAATGATGTTGTACCAGAAGTAACGGTTGCCAAATTCCAAGTAATAGTGTTTCCAGAAAGTGTTCCACTATTTGAAATAGTAGCAATATCTACAGTATACCCAACAGGAACAATATCTTCGACGCTAACATTAGTTGCGTCATTAGGTCCAGCATTTGCTAAGTCAATAGTAAAAGTTATAACATCTGAAATATTAGGATTGGTATCCGAAACCGATTTATTCAAAGACAAATCTGCAGAGGTATCAACTGAGGCAATTAAAAATGAAACCGTATTACAGAAGCAATTTCCAACTGAAGGCTCTAATTCTATCAATAGATTTCCTCCGGCGCCACAAAAGTCACTCGTTGTAAAAGAAGCAATTTCGTTTATCGTAGAACCGCTTATAATTTCGGAGTCTAAACTACCAGTATAAATTGCTGTGCCAGATTTATTATCTGAAGCATCAGTACAATAAACAGCGTAAGTTGCTCCTGATGCTACCGTATATGCACCAATATTTTCAATACTAAAATCTAAATCATAAGTATAATCTGTACCATTATTTACATAGGTAGCTTGTGGTGCAGGACTTGCAACCGCTATTTCAGATTTAAATGTTTCAATAGGAATAGTAGCATTACCTGTAGCAATTTTTGTGGTACCGCACGAGACACCCATACAACTTAATGCATTGGTTGTTACATATGTAGTTAAGTCAATATCAGCAGTACCAGTACAACTATTTGATTGATTGCTAATATCAAATCCGTACGTTAAGGTATCGGCAGATGTCGCCCCTTGTGGTAATTTTAATTCTATTTCTTGATGACTACCTACAGTATTTGCACTTACAAAAGTAAGTGGTAAGGCACTGGTAGATGTAAATGATGAAGTTACATATTGTATGCCATCTGGTAAAACTACACGTACATAATCATCATTACCCGAGACACCATCAATAATAATTGTGTTTACACTTACCGTTTCTGCTTCACAACCTTCTAGTCTTGCAGTGTTTGAAACAGATACACTGTTATTGGTGCTATAAGGCGGTTCTGCACCGGTTAATATAATAGGATTAGCTGAGGTTCTACTGCCGCTTCCTGTAGCTGGATCCCCGAACGGACTATTACCAGTTATGGTATATGCCGTACCTGTGTTTGATACATAATTACATTGTGCATTTAAGGTAAGACTAATCACAGCAATTTGTTCATCTATTGAAGCAGCATTCAATGACCCAGGTATTCCATTTTTTGCAGCAATAAACGAGTGATCCAATAGGTTGATGGATACATTATTGCCAGATATTGTAGGTGTCAAGGTTTCAATATTACCAGATCCTCTAGGGAATTCAATAGTTAGACCGTTGATTAAAAGAGCTGAAATATCACCTGGCACATCAAAATTAACAATAGGAGAAATTAAATCTCCTTCCCCAGCATTTCTTGCTTCTAGGGTAATGTTAAAATCTGTACAGGTATCAACTGTTGTATTTGGCTGATTTAGTATTTGTAATTGAATTGCCGCAGGAACAGGATTTAAAGTAAAAACCTCTTCATCAAAATATGGAATGCCCCCGTAACTTGTTGGGTAAGCAATACAGTCATAATTATGAGAAATGTTTAAGTCTATTGGGCTGCTAGAATTATATGTGCCTTCAAATCTTATTTGTCTACAGATCCAAGTTCCACCTTCCATATCACCAAATTCAATATAAGTGACATCACCTTCAGTGGTGAAAGTTAACGCAGTTTCTGTTCCTCCATTTACTAGGTAGGCATTTGTTATCGTATAATTAGCACCAGTATCTACCCGAAGCCAATTGTTGGCAATTTCTGTTGAATTTTGTTTACAAATATCAACGGTGAAGCCTTCTAACTCTGAATTTCCAATTTCTGTAGGATTGTCAGACGTTAAGAAAAAAACAGGTTGGTTGTAAGTGAAGTCTTTAGTATCGGTTTCTGTTTTGGTAACAGGTGAATCTGCGTATGCATACTCATCATAAGAAACAGAAATATTATGCGAACTTAATGCTGGAGTAGCACTAGTTGCAGTTAAATTTATTGAAACACTAGGATAGTTGTTACCACCTTGATCTAAATGAACAAAACGTGGACCAGGGGTTATGGTTACAATATTTCCGGAAACCGAATAATTTAAACCATTGTTCCATGATGTAGGGTCTTCATTTTCTGGCATTAAACTTGGGTAACCGTAACTACTTACAAGATTATTGAAATGCATTCCCATAGGTATTTCAATAGTAGTAGAACTCCATAATAACGGTGGTCTAAATTCATCTGGAAATTTATCATCTACTGAGGAAGCTTGCGCTAGACCTACATATAGCCATTTTTCATCACACCCTTCTGTCTTGTTATCAATGTCTGCAGTAATATTGATTTCATTTTGAAAAAAGTGAGCTCTTTCATTATATGCACCGCAATCTATTTCAGTACCCGTACCGTCTAAACTAAAAAACCGTCCTTGAAAAGTATGAAACTGATACAAAAATGCTTCTTCTGGAAAATCTTCTTTAAATTGAAAAGTTAGATTTAATGATATTTCATCTGCTTCCAATCCTTCTCCATATTGATAGGTTGGTGATATAAGATTTTGATAAGTTGATAGGTCTAATGTAAAACGATTATCATTGGTACCCTGGGTGGTAATTACAGGTGTATTTGTTATAGGAAAGGTCTGTGGGGATCCTGTTGAAAGATCATGTATTGTAATGGTACCACCAGTAAATGCAATAATATCTTGCATACTTACACCACTTTCCGTTATATATCTCATTTCAAAAGACAAATTGTCTTGAGTACTATTTTGCATAACAGCGCTAGTGCTTACCGCCATTTCATCTTTAGGCATGTAATATTTGGTAGCATGTACGTTAGGGTCTAAAACAACTTTGGTTGTCATGGTTTCATCTGTCCAGCCAGTAGTTGTTCTATCCGCATCAAAAGACGTTGTCATTGGTGCACTACAACTATTAGGGCAATGGGTAGTTATATTGAATGAGCCACAATGCAAATCAGTATTATAACAAGAACTTTCATATGATGTGGTGTAATTAAGGTTTAGTTCCTCTGGTCCGGAATAGGTACTACAATCAATATTCAATTCAAAATTGATTGGTATACGCAACCAGTAAGAATTGTATTCAAAATCTGCTAATTGTGTTTCTGTGAAAATTATTTGATTACCCACTTGAACATACCGTGCATCTGCACCAACATCTAATGTAACTCCGTTTGGTACATCAAGTACTGCTTTGTAAATAGTAGACGCATCATTTGAAAACATTTCAATACCATTACAGGTTGGTGATTGTTCAGAGGCAATAAAATTTCCTATGAATGAAAGATTAAATACTGAGCCATCTTCAGCATCTAGGTCATAATCTTCAGGAAAATCTTCATTAAATAATGCTGCTCTATTTACATAATGTCTTTGTAATTCTTCTCGTATGGATTTGTTGCTGCCACCACAAGAATTAACTGCCCAAGCATCCATTTTTAAACTATGACTATTTACATAATCTGCCTTATCTGGTGCACAGGTTGGTGAGTCAGGCAACATACTTAAATCAACATTTATTTCTGTAAAATCGCCTGGTAATAAATCATCAAACAAACCATCTCCATCTAAATCTTGTAGTCCACCTGGACCATCGGGATCTGTTGTAAAAAAATCTTGACCGACAAGATACGAGCCTAAACCTTTAGAGCTGCCTGAAGGTGTATTTATCCACCTTTGAGGAGTGAATGCAGAACCGCCTGTAAATCTGAAATTAGATAATTGCCTTTGCGTATCATTGTCGTCTCCGAACATCGGATTAAAACCTATGCCAGACAATCTATTGTCCCAAGTATAACCAATATTAAAATTAACGTTATAGGCATTAGCTGCACTTGCGTTGTTTTCTAATCTGTAGGTGTAAGTTACAGGAGCATCCCACCGAGGGCGTGGGTCACTAATCGTTTGAAAAGAAATATCTGACCACTCTTGATTAAAACCTATAAAACCTGGTATTGAAGCACCAATTTGGCAATAAGTGCCTACAGTGCATCCCCATCTAGGACTATGGTTTGTAGATTGATTATCTGTACAATCAGTTAAAACTAACTTTTCTACTAGTGTTATATTTTCGTTTTCGAATAGGTTATCTCCATCTCCAATTTGACCAACAAAAGGCGCATCATTAAGATTTATTGAATATGTATAGAAATTACCGCTAATGGTTGGGGTCAATACAGTTCCGTTAAAAGAAAGTTCGTAGTTGGCTTGTAAACCCGGACTAATCTCTACCACATGATCAAATTGAGATATGCTACCATTACCAGAATTATTAATAACAACATTTCTATTGGTAATATCACCTACGAAAGCATCTACTGCAGTAATGTCGTTTACGGCTAAATATGCTTTTAATAAAGTATAGCCATTTGATGTGAGATCGCTATTGTTAGCAGTTTTTGCGGTCGTATCCTGTATGTAGTTTATGGTGTGGACATCTTTGAATAGTCCGCCATTATATGAAAACTGTACGGCATCGCAATCTCCTGTTTTTTCAAAAGTGATTGTAACAACATCAGAAATTTGCCAATTTGCATTACTAGGTCTTTCAATTTGAAAAGTTGGTTGGTTTAAATCTGTAATGTCAAATTCAGACAATAGCAAATCACCAGAGCCAGTTTGATTGTTAATAACAGCTGTTCCTGTTTTATAATTAATACCTTCTGGTAAGTCAAAAATAATTTTAAATGTATGAAGTTGTGTAGATTTTGCAGTAATAGTAACAGTGCTACTGCCATCATTGGAACCTCCGCAGACGCCCATATTTGTCGAGCTAATTTCTACACGATAATCTGTATTGTTTATTTGGGCTTGTATAGATTGAACGGCCGTAAAAAATAGAAGTACGGCGATTAAAACCGAAGATTTCTTTAATTTATGCAAGAATTTGGTATGAGTTTGAAAATGTGCCATTTTTACTTGATGAACAAGCATCTGTTTTAGTGATTTGATTTGTAGGTCTTTTAACAGCTAAATCAAATCTAACTTTAATGAAAGTTTAGGGGTAATTTATGTTGTGAATAGGTATTTTACCGAGGTAACGGCCTAAAGAATTTGATGTTTAGGTATTTAAAGAATAGGAGATAACAGTCACTTTAAATTAATTAAGTGGTAGAATGGTTAAGAAGTAATTTTTTTTAATTATTGTTTTATGAAGCCAATATGGAGCAATTATAGATGTAAGTGAACTAAAATTGTATAAAACAACGTAAGTAAAGTAAAGTTGAACCTCTCTTTCTAAATTAATCAATTCAAAGAAGGTCTAAAATTAAATTCTAAGTTTATCTTTGTTAAGATGGCCAAAAAGAAAGTCAAAAAAAGAAAAGAAATAAAAAGGAAACTACTTCATAAGTACCGTTTGGTAATACTAAACGAAAGTACTTTCGAAGAGAAGATTTCTTTTAAGTTAAGCAGGCTCAATGTTTTTGTTACAGGTTCTCTTTTCATGATAACTTTGATCGGACTAACAACACTACTTATTGCCTTTACTCCGCTAAGAGAATATATACCAGGCTATTCTTCAACAAGATTAAAGAAAGAAGCCACTGAGCTTACGTATAAAACGGACTCTTTAATTAGAACATTAAATTATACCAATAAGTATTTAGATAATATTCGTATGGTTTTAAAGGGTGATATAGAAAATACGGTAGTTAATAGAGATTCTCTTTTTCAGCAGTTTAAATTAGATCCGGCATCGGTAGATTTAAACCCTATTAGAGAAGATTCGTTATTACGGGCAGAGGTCGCTCTTGAAGATAAGTACAACTTATTCGAACGAACAATCGATAAGAAAAATTTAGTGCTCTTTACGCCAGTTTCAGGTTCTGTCTCTATGGGCTTCAATCCAAATGAAAAACACTATGCGGTTGATATTACTGCTGTAACTGATAGTCCGGTAAAAGCGATTGCAAATGGTACAGTAATTTTTTCTGAATGGACAGCAGATACTGGTTATGTAATTATTATTGAGCATGAAGGCGGATTATTAAGTGTATACAAGCATAATGGTTCATTATCAAAATATCAAGGTAATATAGTAAGAGGTGGTGAAGTAATTGCTGCAGTTGGTAATACTGGTGAACTTACCACTGGACCACATCTTCACTTTGAACTTTGGGATAACGGAACACCTATTGATCCTTTAAATTATATTGATTTTAATTAAAACAAAATGTCACTAAAGACTATTGCTGCTAAAATATTTGCGCATCGTATCGCGAAAAGAACCGATAGGTGGGTCAGTAATCCTATTGAGACACAAGCGAGGGTTTTTAGTGAACTTATCGCAAAAGGAAACGAGACAAAGTTTGGTAAAGATCATAACTTAAAGACGATTAAAACCCATAGCGATTTTATAGCTCAGGTTCCTATTAGAGATTACGAAGAACTTAAAGAATATGTGAATCTAGCGGTTGCCGGGCAAGAAGATATTCTTTGGCCAGGTAAACCATTATATTTTGCAAAAACCTCGGGCACCACTTCTGGAGCAAAATATATACCCATTACAGAAGGTAGTATTAAAGAACAAGTAAAAGCATCTAGAAATGCTATACTTAATTACATTCATGAAACAGGCAAGGCGGACTTCGTAACCGGTAAAATGATTTTTTTACAGGGCAGTCCTATTTTAACCGAGAAAAACGGAGTAAAATTGGGTCGGCTTTCTGGTATTTCGGCACATTACGTACCTAATTATCTTCAGAAAAATAGAATGCCCAGTTGGGAAACAAATTGCATTGAAGATTGGGAGACTAAGGTAAATGCCATTGTAGAAGAAACTAAAAATGAAGATATGACGGTTATTGCCGGTATACCTTCGTGGGTTCAAATGTATTTTGAAAAATTAAAAGAAAATACCAATGAGTATGTGGGTGATTTATTCAATAATTTTGATTTATTCATTTATGGCGGAGTCAATTATGAACCGTATAGAAAGAAGTTTGAATCATTAATTGGTCGTAAAGTAGCGAGTATAGAATTGTTTCCGGCAAGTGAAGGTTTCTTTGCTTATCAGAACTCTCAGACAGAAAAGGGTATGTTACTGTTACTAGATGCAGGCATATTTTATGAATTTGTACGATCTGATGAATTTTTTGATGAACACCCTAAAAGGATAACTTTAAAAGATGTTGAAATT
The DNA here is from genome assembly GCF_900142175.1 of Maribacter aquivivus. Taxonomy (NCBI): domain Bacteria; kingdom Pseudomonadati; phylum Bacteroidota; class Flavobacteriia; order Flavobacteriales; family Flavobacteriaceae; genus Maribacter; species Maribacter aquivivus. The sequence continues at coordinate 922,393 of NZ_FQZX01000001.1, forward strand.
GGTGTAGATTACGTCATGATCATTACAACAAATGCTGGATTATGGGCATATAACCTAGGTGATACCATTCGGTTTGTTTCAACGTATCCTTTTAAAATAGTAGTATCTGGGCGTATAAAACATTTTATATCAGCGTTTGGCGAACACGTTATAGCCAAAGAAGTAGAAGAAGCAATGTTGGCAGCTACAAAGGCAACAGATGCCAGTGTAAGTGAATTTACAGTGGCACCACAAATTGTTCCGAAAGAAAATGAATTACCATATCACGAGTGGTTTATAGAGTTTGAAAAACTCCCGTCTGACATGGGTCTTTTTATACAAGAATTAGATTCGGCACTTCAAAAGCAAAACAGTTATTATTATGACCTTATTGTTGGCAAGGTGCTACAAACTTTAAAAGTTACTCCAGTAAAAAGCGGAGGATTTTTAGAATATATGAAATCAATAGGCAAGCTAGGCGGGCAAAACAAAGTTCAGCGACTATCTAACGACAGAAAAGTAGTTGAAAGCCTGTCAAAATATAAGGCATAGCACAACAAGCTTTTAAATAACAAATTATAAATCGTAATTTCGTTTGAAATCATCAATGGGAAAAGCAATTACAACAACAAGAGCGCAAGAGTCTACAAATGCAATAGAACGCATGTATATTACTATGCGCCATCTTTTTAATAGAGGTTTTTATAAACCAAACGGAGTTTCTGGTGAAGCATTGAAAAATGCTTTACTTCAACTAAGACCTGAGATATATGGTTCTGTAGGTGAAGAAAAAGCCGAACTAAACGGACTTATATACGTTTTAGAAAGATTACCAGAAGGTATAGAACAATGTTCATTCATTAATTTAACTTCAGATGAAGGGTATGGTATTTCTCATATCAACCCCATAATTCCACCAAAAAGAAGAAGAAACTGCTATCGTATAGACGAAGAGCAGATGAATATAGAAATCACCAGGGGTCGTTCAGATATCTATGATATTCTTACTCACCTTACTTTTCTATTCATTGAATCTGAAAAAATATGTAAGCGTATTTTAATAACAGATACAGAAAGAACTATAAGAGATTGGGAAAAACTTGAAGCTGCGGTTCAAAAAGAGGAGTTGACCCAGGCTGAGCGAGAAATTGCACTTATACATACAGCCAACATTTTAGGTAGGTCTTTTGAAGAAATTTTAGAAGTCTATAAAAAGTTTAGTACCAAAAACAATCCAGATAGATTTTTGAATGTTATTTATTGGTTAGGTAAGCTCGCCTTAGATGAAGAAATCTCAGGAGAGAAAAGGGCAGTTACATTTAGTGCTTTGCTAAGAGAGCGTTTAGGACATCATATTCATGGAGAACGTTGGGCAAATAATATAAAGGAGGTTTTAACCAAAAACAACCTGATGCATAGACCAATTCATATTATCTCTGCAAACATGCATAGTGTTATGAATTCATTATTTGCGAAAGCGGCTTTAAAAACTGAATTTCCGAATACAGATTCATTAGAAATTTTTGAAGCACTTAGTAGTTCAGGGAATGCAACGCTGAGAAAGAAAGTCACGGACTTGGCAGAGAAGAATGGTATGATCATTATGGATGATACCTCAGGAACCAATATAGATGTGCAAATATTTGATACGGCAAAAATTAAAATCAACAATTGTTCGTATGAATTTTCTGAAGAAGAGGTTGATAAAAAACCTGTTATATTTGTAATGGATTACGCATTTGGCGAGCAAGCTTATGAGACAATTGACGAGTTATTGAAACCATACAATACCAAAAAGAACAATGTCACTTTAATAAATGTTGATTCTGTTTCGATAATGGGAAAAGCAGGTATTTTGGAAGGCGGAAAAGGAGATTTAATGATTCCTTCTGCACATATATTTGAAGGAACAGCAGACAATTATCCATTTAAAAATGAATTGTGTGCCAAAGACTTTGAAGGTTATGGTTTAGAGGTTTTTGAAGGTACTATGGTGACTGTTTTAGGAACATCACTTCAGAATAAAGATATTCTTAAGTTCTTTCATAAGTCAACTTGGAATGTAATCGGTTTAGAGATGGAAGGTGTGCATTATCAAAAAGCAATACAGTCTGCCTCTAAAATTAGAAAGAGTATAGGTGAAGATGTAAAAGTGCGTTATGCGTATTATGCATCAGATAACCCTTTAGAAACAGGAAGTACACTAGCATCCGGTGGATTGGGTACAACAGGGGTAAAACCAACATACTTAATCACAGATAAAATTTTAAAGCAAATATTTAATACATAGAATGGCAAGTAATCAATCACCATCTACACAAACCAATTCTGATGAAATTGATTTGGGTCAATTATTTAAATTAATAAGGAGAGGTTTCAATGCTATTTTTCGTTGGATTTTAAGGGTATTTCTTTATCTCAAGAAGAACCTTCTCTTACTTATTGGTCTTGTTGTTGTTGGACTCGCTATTGGTTATGGTTTAAACCAAATTATATCTAAAAAATATAAAACAGAAGTTATTGTAAAACCACAAATTGAAAGTAAAAACTATTTGTATGATGTTATTAATGAAATTCAGTCTAACATTAAATCAAAAGATACTTTGTTTTTTAACTCAATTGGTATAAATAATATTGATTTTAGTGGTTTAAATATTGAAATAAATCGTGTAGCAGAGGTAGGGAATTCAGAAAGTGATATCCAGTATTTAGAATTACTTCAAAGTTTTGAAAATACGGATGCTATAGCTGATATTGTTAGGGCAGAATTAGAAAATAAAAGCTCTTTTAATCATAGAATTACCTTTTATTACAAAAATGTTGAATTTGGTAAAGAATTCTCTGTAAAGATTTTGACCTATATAAATACCAATAAATATTTTAATACTCTTTTGCAAGTTTACCGAGGTAACGCCAAGGGCCGTATTGTTGAAGATGAAAAATTATTGAAACAAGTAGATGAAATAATTACTAATTATACTAGTGGTTTAGCTAATGAAGTAAATAATATAATAAGTGAAAGAATTGTTTTAGATAATCAAGAACAAGTCAATATCGCTGATATTTTTCAATATAAAACTGGTCTCATAAAAGATATAGAGATTAAAAAATTAGAATTACAAGAGCGTTTAGTACCAGTAATTATAATAAACATGGGTCAACCTCAGGTAGAACAAAAGTCCTTTTTTGGTAAGAGTATAGTTTTAATACCAATAATATTTGTTTGTGTATTCTTTATATTATCAGCTATTGTGTATTTAAATAAAAAATCTAAATCATTAATTTAAATTATGCCTGAGCTCCTAACTAATGGTAGAGTTCTAATTACTGGTGGAGCCGGTTTCATTGGCAGTAATTTTATTCCATATTTTTTGGAAAAAAACCCTAATGTTAAAGTGGTTAATTTAGATAAGATAACCTATGCGGGCAATCTTAATAATTTAGATGAGATTAATACTCATTCAAATTATACCTTTATAAAAGGGGACATATGTGATTATCCCTTAATCAATAAATTATTTGAAGATTTTAATATAAATGGTGTTATTAACTTTGCAGCAGAATCTCATGTTGATAATTCTATAGATTCTCCAAGTCCATTCATTAAAACGAATATAGAAGGTACTTTTAACCTACTAGAAGTCGCTAGAAAACATTGGAAAGAAAAAGAGTATAGATTTCATCATATTTCTACAGATGAAGTTTATGGATCGTTGCCGAAAGAAGGCTATTTTACTGAACATTCGAATTACCAGCCAAATAGCCCATACAGCGCATCTAAAGCCTCATCCGATTTTTTAGTTAGAAGCTATCATCATACATATGGAATGAATGTAGTAACTTCTAATTGTTCTAATAATTATGGACCAAAGCAGCACGATGAAAAATTAATTCCTACGATAATAAGGTCTGCTATCCAAGGTATGAGTATCCCAATTTATGGTAACGGAAAGAATATTAGAGATTGGTTATTTGTAAAAGATCATTGTATAGGGATTGATAAAATTTATATGCAAGGTGTTCCTGGTGAAACTTACCTTTTAGGTGGAAATAATGAATATGATAATTTAACCATAGCTACGAAGCTTTGCGAAATTTTAGATTCAAAAATTCCAAATGTGAAAGGGAGTTATTTAAATCAAATTGAGTTTGTTCAAGATCGACTTGGGCATGATTTTAGGTATGCAATTGATTCTTCAAAAATTTCGAATCAGTTGGGGTGGAAAGCTTTTGAAAATTTTGAATCTGGTTTAGAAAAGACAGTTGACTGGTATTTAAATAAATATCAATCTTAAAAAAATGAAAGGAATTATACTAGCAGGGGGTACTGGATCTCGTTTGTGGCCATTAACAAAAGCGTTGAGCAAGCAGTTGATGCCTATTTACGACAAGCCAATGATATACTACCCTTTGGCTACTTTAATGATGTCGGGTATTCGGGAAATATTAATTATTACAACTCCTGAAGATTTACCGTTATTTAAAAAGTTATTATCTAATGGAAATCAATTAGGGTGTAGATTTGAATATGCTATTCAGTCAGAACCAAAGGGATTGGCTGAAGCATTTATTATTGGCAAGAAGTTTATTGGTAATAGTAGGGTTGCTTTAATTTTAGGAGATAATATATTCTACGGTAATGGATTAGAGCAGTTATTAAAAGAGAATTATAAGCCTAAAGGTGGAATCATATATGGATATCATGTTAACAACCCTAAAAGGTACGGTGTCGTAGAATTTGATGAGACAGGCAAGGCTATCTCAATAGTTGAAAAACCAGAAATGCCAAAGTCTAATTTTGCAATACCTGGTATTTATTTTTATGATAATGAGGTTGTTAGTATTGCCGAAAGTATAAAGCCTAGTAAACGGAACGAACTAGAGATTACTGATGTTAATAAAGCATATTTAGAACTAGGTAAACTTCAGGTAAGTGTTTTGGATAAGGGTATTGCCTGGTTAGATACAGGCACATTTAGTTCATTAATGCAAGCATCACAATTTGTGCAGGTAATTGAGGAACGACAGGGCTTAAAAATTGGTTGTATAGAAGAAGTTGCCTTTACACAAGGTTATATTGATACAGAACAATTAAAGGCGCTTGCAGAACCTCTATTAAAAAGTGGGTACGGAGAATATTTAATGAACTTAATTAAATGATAATTACCGAAACTAAATTAAGGGGATGTTTTATTTTACAACCTAAAATTTTTAAAGATAGTAGAGGGTCGTTCTTTGAAATTTTTAAAAAAAAGGAATTAGAGCAACATCTAGGATTTAAAATTGATTTCGTGCAAGAGAACAAATCTATCTCTAAAAAGGGGGTTTTAAGGGGGTTGCATTTTCAAACAGGGGAAGCTGCTCAAGCAAAATTAATTTCAGTTCAGAAAGGAGAAGTGCTTGATGTGATAGTAGATATAAGACCAGAAAGTTTAACTTATGGTCATCATGTAAAAATTAATTTATCTGACCAGAATTTTACAAGTATTTTCATACCAAAAGGTATGGCTCATGGATTTTTATCAATTTCAAATGAAGTTGTATTTACGTATTTATGTGATAATTATTATAATCAAAATATGGAATCCGGAATTTTGTATAATGATTCCGACTTAGCTATAGATTGGGGGTATACCTCATCAGAATTTATAGTTTCAGAAAAAGATTTGATTTTGCCAACTTTCAAAGAACTAACGTAATGAAGAAGGTTTTAGTTACTGGGGCAAATGGTCAGCTAGGACAGTGTTTACAGAAAATTTCTCAGCTGTATAAAAATTTGGAATTTACTTTCAAGAATTCTAATGATTTAGATATTACAGAAGCTTTATCAATTAAAAAAACCTTTAATCTCGTTGATTTTGACTATTGTATTAATTGTGCTGCATATACCGATGTTGAACAAGCCGAAAAAACACCAGATATAGCATTTATGGTTAATGCAGAAGGCGTCAAAAACCTAGCTTTTGCCTGTAAAAAACATAAAGTTAGTCTAATTCATATTTCTACAGATTATATTTTTGACGGTGAAAAAAATGAGCCATATACCACCGATGATATACCGAACCCCATAAATGAATACGGAAAATCTAAATTAATGGGTGAGAAATATATCCAAAAGTTAATGGTTGACTATATTATCATAAGAACCTCTTGGTTGTACTCTGAATTTGGAAAAAATTTTTATACAACAATTTTAAATATTGCCAAGGTCAATCATACTCTAAAAATTTCTAATACTCAAGTTGGTTATCCAACAAATGCTTTAAACCTTGCTAAATTTATTAATCAACTAGTTATATTAGATGATCTTGATTCAAATTTATATCATTTTACAGATCAGGTTGAAATGACATGGTTTGAATTTGCAGAAAAGATTATAAAAACAGAAAACCTTTCAAATAAAGTTATAATTCATAATGATAAATCAACTTATCTTGCGCCAAGACCAAAAAATAGCAGGCTTGATTGATTTTGAATATAAGGTTTTTTCGAAAAATTTTAATTAATGGAAAAGTTCAAGCTGCTACTAGGCAAGTATAATAACATTGTCCAAAATTTTTCTTATTTAACATTATTACAGGTTTTTAATGTGTTTTTTCCGGTTATCATCTACCCCTTTTTAATTGATTTGTTTGGATTAGAACTATGGGGAAAAATAGTTTTGGCGCAATCGTTAGCACTTTACTTATCCTTATTCATAGATTTCGGCTTCGATAGATTTGCGGTAAAAGAAGTTTCAATTTATAGGAATAATGCTATAAAATTGTCGGAAATAGTTTCATGTATAGTGCCGCTTAGAATCTTCCTTGGCATCCTTGTTTTCGCTATTTATGCAATTGTGGTTATGAATGTTTCATTCTTTGAAGGAGATGAAACATTGTATCTTTTATTTTATGCCTTAAATTTTAATTTTATTCTATTCCCTAAATGGTTTTTTCAAGGAGTGGAAGAAATGAAATATATAGTTATTATAAATGTTTCAGTTAAAATAGTCTTTGTTATTTTAATGTTTTTGACTATTAAAAGCGCTTCTGATTTTTTAAATGTGCCTATTTTCTTTGGTGTAGGAGCATTTATAGGTGGTATTATTGGTCTTGTAGTAATGTTCAATTATAAAAAGGTAAACTTTAGGTTTTATAGTTTTAGTCGTTACTATTATTACGTAAAGAGTAGTTTTTACCTTTTTGCATCTACGTTCGTTATCTCTATCAAAGATCGCTTTAATGTATTTATTGTGGGATACTTTTTAGGAATGCAAGAAGTTGCACTTTATGATATTTCCATAAAACTAATTTCATTTATTACACAGCCTATTGAAGCAATAAATGGAGCTATATACCCAAAAGTGGCTAAAGACTTAAATATGGGTTTTGTAAAGAAAATTGCTTTTTACAGCTTCCTTTTCGTTTTGGTCATGGTTTTAGTGACACAAATTTTTCTAACCGATATTTTTCATTTCTTGAATGTTAATGAAATACTAAATGAAAATGAAATTAGAATATTCCTGTTTAGTTCTCTATTCCTTACCTTATCTGTTTTCTTAGCTAGAAATTGTTTTATTGTTTTCGATAAATTTAAACTTCTTTTTCATTCGATGGTAATGTCATCAGGGCTTTATGTAGTTTTGATATTATTATTGTACTTCTTCAACCAAATAACTTTTAAGTATATTGTTCTTGTAGTCTTTATTGTTTATATTTTTGAGTTTTTATATCGATATTATTTAGCAAGAAAATACAATCTTATATCCATGGGCATTAGATCAAAATTAGGAAAATATTATTATGGAGGAGGTTCTTATAGTCACTTAGCAAAACCTATAGTTTATTTGTTTGATTTATATAGGCATCGTATAGTCAGTGAGAAATCTTTTACAGAAAATCGCTTTAAGAGAAGAATGGGTTATGATTTGAACCTGGAAAATCCTAAAACGTTAAATGAAAAAATTCAATGGTTAAAATTATATCATAGAACTCCACTACATACAATTTGCGCAGATAAAATTGCAGTCAGGGATTATGTGGCAGAGAAAATAGGTAAAGAATATTTGGTGCCGTTAATTATGGTAACAGAGGACATTCAAGATATAAATTTTGACAATTTACCTAATGAACCATTTATAATTAAAACGAATCATGATTCTGGTAGTTATAAGATCATAAAGGATAAAAATGACGTTGGTGATTGGAATGCTTTGAGAAATTTTTTCTCTAAAAGCCTAAAATCAAATTTTTATTATAAATCTAAGGAATGGCAGTATAAAAATATACCGCCAAAAATATTAGTAGAAAAATTATTAATAACAAAGGAAGGAAATATACCAGAAGATTATAAGATTCATTGCTTTAAAGGAGTTCCAAAATATATTCAGCTGGATGTAGATAGAGGTAGGGAAAATCATTCTAGAAATTGGTATAATACTAATTGGGAAAGAACAGAATTTCATTGGTCTACTAAATTAAAAAGTGGAGGGGAAACTCTACCAAATGACAAAGAGATTCCACGTCCTTTAACTTTAGATACTATGTTGAAATTTGCCACAGTATTAAGCAAAGAATTCCCGTACGTTAGAGTTGATTTTTATTCTTTAGACAATAAGAAAGTTTATTTTGGAGAAATAACCTTTAACCATGATTCTGGGTTTAGGCCTATTATTCCAAAAGAATGGGACTATAAACTTGGCGATATGGTAACATTGCCAGACCATAATACTATAGCTTAAAACTTATGAAGATAAGAGTGGTGTTTTTACTCCCTTCACTTGGTGGTGGTGGCTCTGAGAGGGTTTTTATGAATTTGTGCAAATATTTTGACAAGGACAAATTTAAAGTTGTTTTATGCCTTTTAAAAAAAGAAGGTGAGTTTTTGTCACAAATAGAAAGTGATCCAACTATAGAGATTCACGACTTAGGAGTGTCAAGAGTTCGTTATTCCATTTATCCTATCATAAAGTATCTTCGTAAAGAACAACCTGAAATTGTTCTATCTACACTGGGTCATTTAAATGCTTTATTATCTGCTGTTTCTTTTATGATTCCCAATAATGTTAAGATAATTGGGAGAGAATCAAATATAGTGAGCATGAGTAATCATAATAAAATCACCTTGCTATTTTATAAACTCTTTTATAAAAACTTTGATAAAATTATTGTTCAGAGTAATGATATGGAGGTAGATTTGAGAAATCTTGTTCATAATTTTAGAAAAGGTCAAATAGTTAAAATTAATAACCCGGTAGATTTAGAACATATTCAAGCTTTAATGCAAACTAATGATGAACTACTTCCTATCAATAAAATCAATTTAATATCTGTTGGTAGTTTAACGCACCAAAAGGGATATGATATACTTTTAAAATCATTTGCTAAATTTAAAGATAAGAATAAGTATCATATTTCTATAATAGGGAAAGGAAAATTAAAAGATGATTTAATCGATTTGATTAAAGAATTAAATATCGAGGAACATGTATCGCTTCTTGGCTTTAGAGGTAATCCGTATAAATATATTGCTAAAGCCACAATTTTTATATCAAGTTCTAGATTTGAGGGCTTCCCTAATGTGGTTTTAGAATCGCTTATTTGTAATGTGCCCGTAATAGCCAATGCATATAAAGGGGGTATTAACGAAATTATAGATAAACCTCTGTTTGGCAATATTATTAACTTGGAGGATAGCGAGGTTTTTGAAAGGACCTGTAAGGAATTTTCTTCTAGGGATTTATCTCAAAAATTAATAAGTAAAGAGATAAACGAAAGATATGGAATACGTTCTATTGTAAATAAATATCAAGATCTAATATTAAATATGTAAATTATTTTTTAATGATATATTATGTTGTTCTATATATTTATTTTTTTACGATTTCTTTTCTTCAAACCATATTAGTTAAAAAAATATGGAGTTTATTTTTAACCATATTTGTTCCTGTTGTTTTGGTATTGACTTTTAGGGGTGCCGATGGTATTGATACTGAAAATTATTTATCATTTTTCAATGATATTGGACACAAAGTAAAAGGATACGATGGTTTAGATTTAGGCTTTTTATATCTTTCTACTTTAATTAAAAAACTTTACGATAATGAGGTTTTTTATTTTTTCTGTATTGCTGTAATATCGGTCGGTATAAAATTTAAAGCCATTCAGAAATTGTCCCCATTGCCAATAATTAGTGTATTTATATTATTTGGAACATATTTTTTGTCACTTGAAGCAAACCAGATTAGGCAAGCTATGGCATTAGGGGTAGGCCTTTTTTCTCTTTATTTTATTATTGAAAAAAAACAAAAATTGTTTTTCGGATTTATATTTTTAGCTGCTACGTTTCATGTTTCAGCAATTATTTTAATACCGACTTGGTGGCTTTATGACTTGAAAATAAAAAGAAATACCTTATTGTTGTTATTAGGTATATCATTTTTATTTGTTTTTATATCCTTGGTAGAAGTATTCCAATTTGCTGTCAAATTCAGTTTTTTTTGGGGTGAATTTATTTTCTCTAAACTATTAAATTATGCTTCAAAAATGGAAAGAGTTGGATTTTCACCAATTCAATTATGGTATATATTTATTTCCGTTATTTTTGTAGTTGAGAAAAAAAGGATTAACAACCCCATATACTCCTTTCTACTTAATTTATTTATTCTTGGGGTTGCTCTCAATTTTTTCCTCAATAGCTTTTCATACATGATTAGAATCACATATTATTTTATTGCTGTTGAAGGAATTTTGTTTGCATTTTTAATTAAAAATTCTAAAATGGGCACTAGAATCGTATTATTTCTTTTGGCTGCATTATTGTTAGCACTTAAAAATTACAAATACTACTACGCGAACTTAGAATTTTTTCAATGAAAAAGGTACTTCATTTATTTCCGGCTTATAAAATAGGAGGGGCTCCTGTGAATGTACTAAGGTTCATAAAAGGGAGCAGAGATAAAGTTTTTAATTATGCGGCAGCTTATAAGGTTGATGATCAACTATTTGCAGAATACGTTCATGAGACAGAAGAAAGTTTCGATGTTGATTTGACTAGTTTTAAATTGAAATCATTTGTAAAATTACTTAGGATTGTTAGAAAGATTAACCCAGATATTATTCATGCTAACGGAAAAGGTGGCGCGCTATATGCTTTTTTATTATTCATATTTTATAGAAAGAAAATATTTTACACTTTTAGAGGTTTTCACATAAAATATATGGGTATCAAACATAAATTTCATATTTATTTTGAAAAAATATTCTCTTTGTTTTATGTAAAAGCCGTTGCTGTGAGCCCTTCTGAAAAAGATTTTTATTTAAAGATTACTGGTGTTAAGGCAGAAAAAGTAGAGGTAATAGGAAATGGCGTGGAAATTACACAAAGTTCATTACCTAGGAATATACTAATGGAGGTAGATAGGTATAAAATTAATATTGTAAGCTTATCAAGAATAGATGAGGTCAAGGATATTATTACAATGGTGAAAAGTTTTGAGCTATTAAAAAATACTGAGGCTGCTCTTCATATAATGGGAGGTTTTCTTACCGGTGACGAATCATATAAAAATGAAGTCGACAACGTTATAAAAACATTATCTAGTAAAGATCAAATTTATTTATGGGGCGATATACAAGGGGCTGGTAATTATGTGAATAATTTTGATATATATTTGTCAACGTCATTATCTGAAGGGTTACCAACTTCAATTATTGAGGCTGGCTTAAGTAAGGTTCCTGTTGTTGCCTCAGACTGCAATGGCAATATCGATTTAATAAAAGATGGTCAAACAGGTTATTTGTTTTTGAAGAAAGATATTGGCGGGTTAGTTGAAAAACTCAGTTTATGTATTAATCAATTAGGTTCAAAGGAGCAATTAGAGATTTTAGAGAATAACTTAAATCAAATGAACACATATTCTATTAATTCGCACGTAAGTAAATTAATAAAACTATATTCTAAAAAGGATTGAAAATTTTACAAGTAAATAAATATTTTTATCCTGATATCGGTGGAGTTGAAACTGTTGTGAATCAATATGCTCAAGCATTAAAGGATTATCATACAGTTAAAGTCTTATGTGTTCATAAAGAATTTTGCCTTAATACGGTTGAGGAAAATATTAATGGAATTGAAGTAATTAGATGTTCATCTTTTGGAACCTTTATGTCTATGCCTATTTCGCTTTCTTTTTTTTACTATTTTTTTAAATATTATAGAAAATTTGATGCTTTTCATTTTCATGAACCTTTTCCATTAGCTTCAATTTTGTCTTTATTTTTAAATGAAAAGAATAAAATTATTGTTACTTGGCACAGTGATATAATTAAACAAAAATCATTAAAACGTTTTGTTGAATACTTTCAATCGTTTCTATGTAAAAAGGCATCTATTATTACTACTACATCGCCAAATTTACTTGATTTTTCTGCGGTTTTGAAGCAGTATTCTAATAAGGTTCGCATATTGCCATTAGGTATTGACTTCGATTTTGAAAATAAAGAATACCCTTTAGGTGAATATATCCTTTGTTTGGGAAGACTATCATACTATAAAGGTATTGATATACTTTTAGATGCCTTTTTAAAAACTGAAACGGATAAAGAGTTATTAATTATAGGTGATGGCGATAAAAGAATAGTCGAATTAATATTGGCTACTCAACGAAGCACAAGTAAAAAGATTAAATTTATTAATCGATTTGTAAATGAGAACGAAAAGCAAAGTTTTTTGCAAAATTCTCTTTTTTTTGTATTTCCATCTATAGCTGCGAGTGAAGCTTTCGGTATTATACAACTTGAAGCCATGTCTTATGGTAAGCCAATTATAAATACTAATTTGCCTACAGGGGTGCCTTATGTGAGTTTAGATAATGTAACTGGAATAACAGTTGAACCTTCTAATATATTAGAGCTAACCGAAGCTATAGATAAATTATCTTTTGACAAGGAATTAGTTATTCAAATGGGAATAAATGCTAGAGAAAGAGTTGCCACTCATTTTTCTAATTCACAAATTATGGCCGAATTATTGGATATCTATGATAACTTATGAAATTAGATAAAGATTTTTTCGGATTTTATATTTTTGCATTTATTTTACCATTGCCATTACCATTAATAGTATCATCCTTAGCAGCAGCTATATTAATAATAAACGGTCTTGTTTTATTTAAAAAACCAATTAGTGTTGATTTTTTGTCTTTAGCTTTTTTTTTATTTTTTAGTTCTGACTTATTGTCGTCGTTTTTCTCTGGAAGAAGCTTCTTTGATAATACCATAGTTAATGATGTAAAGATAATTTGTGCAGTTTTGCCTTTAATAGTATTTAACATTAAGCTGAAATTTAAACTTAAAACTTTACAGTATTCTATACTTAAGGTGTTTACGTTTGGTGTTTTATGTTATATTATATATTGCATATTTTACTATTTTTATTTTATATACACCCACCCTCGATATACTGTTCAGATTGATAATTATTTATTTTGGGCAATAGAAAATAATTTTCCCGGTACTTACCATAGAACTTATATAGGCTCTTATATTGTTTTGTCTTCGGTATTCGTCTTGAATCAATATATTAAGGGTCGAAACATACAGGATAAAATTGGTTTCGGATTTATTTTCTTATTAGAGTTATGTGCTATTTTTTTTCTTGGTTCAAAATTAACAATGGGCTTGTTTTTAGTCATAAACACTTTGTTGTTATTAAAATATTACAGAATACTGATTTTACCTTTATTTTTATCAATTGGATTAGGTTTTTTTCTTGTTAAAGAATGGATTTTTAAATCTTTAACAAAATCATATTTTGATAGGACAGTGTTTTTCAATAAGTCTTTAGAAATAATAGAGGATAATTTATTATTTGGTATAGGAGAGAAGAATATATTAAATTATACTGTAGTAATAAATGAAGTAAAAACGGTATTAATACCTCATAATTCATTTTTAAAAGAACTTTTATCAAATGGGTTGTTAGGTCTGATTATACTATTTTGTTTGTTAGGATATTTAATCTTTATTGCTTTTAAGAGTGGTAATTTAATTTTTCAATATTTTTTAATTTTGGTTCTTGGTCTTTGCTTGATAGAAGATTTTTTATATATGCAAAGAGGACTTTTCTTTTTTGTTTTTTTTACGGTTTTCTTTATCAATACGGGTAATCGCAAAAATTTAATATAAATTGCGAATCTTTTACTTTCAGTGTTATGCCAAATCCTTCCATTTTAAATTCAATAGAGCGAAAATTTATACTATTAGTAGGAGATTTGGTAATAATTATTGCCAGTCTAAATGTTTTTGTAAATAATGCAATTGATATTGAATTTATATCGTTCAAGCTAAAGGTGATAGTTACTTTATTTGGTGTATTCTCTTTTCTAACGCTTTCTTATATTTTAGACTTGTATAATCTACAAAGAACTTTAAAAAGAAAGTACGTAGTATCCCAAGCCTTATATATAACTGCATTATTTGTTTTTATAGTTTTTATATTTTCTGTATTATTTTTTGATACTAGTTTTTGGAGAATACCTCTATTAGTTTTCCTTATACTTACACCAATAGAAATAGCTCTATGGAGATTGTTTTTTGTAAATGTTTTTAGAGTTATACCGACTACGAGGAATGTATTATTAATTTATGATAAGGAAACAGAAAAACATTTTAGAGAAGTAACTTCTTCTATTGACGGTGAGGATGTAGAAACATTTTATAAAGTCAAATTAACTTATAATCTTAATCAACATACTGAGATAAGAAAAAAGTTTTTGGTTGCTACTGAAAAAGTTGATTCATGGATTGTAAATATTAAAAATTATAGTGATTTTCCAGATGATTTAGAAAAAATACTTTTAAGATCTATTCTTAAAGGGAAAGAGGTTATATCATATACATCGTTTTATGAGAACACCTATGAAGCACTGCCTATACAATCTCATAATGATAGTTTTTATGAAATTTTACAGTTAAGAAATAGGAAAATAAGATATTTGCATACAATATTTAGTTTTTTTGTAAATCTAATTCTTTCTCTTTTTGTTGGAATCACTTTGGTTATATGTATCCCTTTTGTTTATGTGTTAAATCTTTTTTTTAACAAAGGACCATTATTTTATACTCAAAAGCGTGTAGGTCTTCACGGTAATGAGTTTAAAATTTATAAGTTTAGATCTATGGTCGTTAATGCAGAAAAAGAAGGTGCTAAAATGGCCGTTAAAAATGATACAAGAATAACCCCATTCGGTAGAATTTTAAGGATATTTAGAATTGATGAACTACCACAAATCATTTCGGTGATTAAAGGTGATATGCAATTCATAGGTCCTAGACCAGAACGCAAAGTATTTGTTAATCAATTAAATTCTCTAGTACCTTTTTACGGAACTAGACATTTAATAAAACCTGGTATAACAGGTTGGGCGCAAGTGAAATATAAATATGGGGAGAATCTTGAAGATTCTATTAAAAAATTAGAGTATGATTTATATTATATTAAGAATCGTTCTATCACTCTCGATTTAAGAATAATTTTTAAAACTGTAACTACGGTTTTATTCTCTAGAGGAGTATAAAGATTTTGAATAAATGAAAAAAATATTAATTACGGGAGCTGCTGGTTTTTTAGGTTCTCACCTTTGCGACAGATTTATTGCTGAAGATTTCCATGTAATTGGAATGGATAACCTTATTACAGGAGATTTAAATAATATATCTCACTTGTTTTCACATCCAAATTTTGAATTTCATCACCATGATATAACAAAATTTGTACATGTATCTGGTAAACTTGATTATATTTTACATTTTGCTTCTCCGGCAAGTCCTATTGATTATTTAAAAATTCCTATCAAAACTTTGAAAGTTGGTTCCTTAGGTACGCTAAACCTTTTAGGTTTGGCAAAAGAAAAAGGTTCAAGAATTTTGGTTGCCTCAACTTCCGAAGTTTATGGTGATCCATTGGTTCATCCTCAAAATGAGGAATATTTTGGTAATGTAAACCCTATTGGTCCTCGCGGTGTATATGATGAAGCTAAGCGCTTCATGGAGTCCATTACAATGGCATATCATAGACATCATGGATTAGATACTCGTATCGTTCGTATATTTAATACCTATGGTCCTAGAATGCGTTTAAATGATGGACGGGTGGTACCTGCATTTATGGGGCAAGCGCTACGAGGCGAAGATTTAACCGTATTCGGAGATGGTTCTCAAAGTAGGTCATTCTGTTATATCGATGATCAAGTAGAAGGAATATACCGATTGCTATTTAGTGATTATACAGATCCGGTTAATATTGGTAATCCGCATGAAACTACTATTAAAGAATTTGCAGAAGAGATTATTGCTTTAACAGGTACCAAACAAAAAGTGATTTACAAGCCTCTACCGCAAGATGATCCTACACAACGTCAACCCGATATTACAAAAGCGAAGGAAATTCTGGGCTGGGAACCAAAAGTAGATAGGGCAGAAGGATTAAAAATCGTATACGATTATTTCAAATCGTTGTCTAAAGAGGATTTACAGAAGAAAGAGCATAGAGATTTCTCTACTAAATAGAAAATTAAAAGAGCAAGAAGTATTTTTGCAAAAATTGACAAAATGAATATTTTAATTCTAGGATCAGGTGGTCGTGAGCATACTTTTGCTTGGAAATTAGTACAAAGTAATAAACTATCAAAACTATTTGTGGCACCAGGAAATGCTGGTACAGAAAAAATCGCAACAAACATACCAATTGGTGTAAATGATTTTGAAGCTATTAAGAAATTAGTTTTAAAGGAGAATATTGAACTTGTAATGGTTGGCCCAGAAGATCCGTTGGTAAATGGAATTCATGATTTTTTTATAGGTGACCAAGAATTAAAAAATGTGGCTGTTATCGGTCCTGAGAAATTAGCGGCTACTTTAGAAGGTAGTAAGGAGTTTGCGAAAGAATTTATGATGCGTCATGAAATACCTACCGCTCAGTATAAAAGTTTTACGGCTGAGACTGTTGAAGACGGATTTAAATTTTTGGAAGAACTAAATCCTCCGTTCGTTTTAAAAGCTGACGGATTGGCTGCTGGTAAAGGTGTAGTTATTCTAAATGACTTAACCGAAGCCAAAGTTGAGCTAAAATCAATGTTAGTTGATCAAAAGTTTGGTGCAGCTAGTGAAACTGTTGTTATTGAAGAGTTTCTTGATGGTATTGAACTAAGTGTTTTTGTGCTAACCGATGGTGATAGTTACAAAGTGCTACCAACAGCAAAAGATTATAAAAGAATAGGTGAGGGTGATACCGGACTCAATACTGGCGGTATGGGAGCTATTTCGCCGGTTCCCTTCGCAAGTAAGACCTTTATGGATAAGATTGAGCAGCGAATTGTGAAACCTACGGTAGAAGGTCTTAAAAACGATAATATGCCTTATAAAGGTTTTATTTTTATCGGACTCATAAAAGTTGGTGATGATCCTAAGGTTATTGAATACAACGTTAGAATGGGTGATCCTGAAACTGAAGTTGTTTTACCGCGTATTCAAAATGATCTTGTAGAACTGCTACAAGCTGTGGCTGATCAGAAATTGTCTAAAATAGATTTGCTGCTTGATGATAGAACAGCTACCACGGTTATGACTGTCTCTGGTGGTTACCCTGGTTCATACGAAAAAGGAAAAGAGATCACTGGAATTGATTCTATTACTGAATCACTGGTATTTCACGCAGGTACTATACTTAAAGATGGTAAAGTAGTTACTAATGGTGGTAGGGTAATGGCAATTACTTCTTTTGGTACTGATTTTAAATCGGCACTGGCGCAATCGTATAAAAATGTAGAGAAGCTTTCCTTTGAAGGAATTAATTATAGAAAAGATCTAGGTTTCGATCTTTAATAAATAATCAGTTATCAGTTTTTAATCTTTAAAAACTGATAACTGATTTAATTTGATATTATAAGTAAGAGTGAGAAGTACTAGACTTATCCTCTTCACCATTATCATTATATTTCTTCAATTGAAGCATCCAATACACAAATGCTACAGAACCTATCAACATAAATATCCAGTTTAAGATATTTGCTAAAGCCCAACTATCTGCAAAACGTAAAAAATCTAATGGTGCAAATAGTACATTTACGAACAAATCTGCGATACCTTCAAAAAATGATTTCATCTTATTACTATATTTACCAGCAAAAATATAAAAAGCTTAGATGATTTCAAGCATTTTTGAGAAAACAAAACCGGTGAATTTCATCATTCTTCTGGTTTTTTTGTTTCTTTTCTACTGGTCAGTCCAATTTTACCTCTTTGATTTATCGATGAGCAATGTAGAAATTGCTCCGTCAATCGGTATTTTGACCATTTTATTGTTCAGTGTTTTTATTGTTGACTTTGTTGTTAAGCGTAACAAGCTTACCAGTACAAATTCTTTTGCAATTTTGTTTTTCACCCTGCTTTTTGTGGTTTTTCCTGAGACCTTGGGTGATAATAATGCCATTTTTACCAGTTTTTTTCTATTGCTGGCCATGAGACGGTTGTTAAGTATTAAGTCTTTAAAGAATATTAAGCTTAAGATTTTTGACGCCTCACTCTGGATTTGCATTTCAAGTGTTTTTTATGAATGGGCTTTGCTTTATTTACTTTTAGTTTTTGCGGCAATATATATATATGAACCAAAAAACATACGAAACTGGTTGGTAATCATATCCGTTGGCTTCTGCTTTTTTATGATACTATACGGTATATTAGTATTGCTTGACAAGCCTAATTTTATTCTAGAGCATTATGATTTTGCAATCCATTATGACGCTATATTCCCTATTAAATGGTGGACTAGCTTAAAAATGACATTGTATGCCTTGTTCAACATGGCTCTTGCTTTTTCTGCCTTTGTTCATTTGAGCAAGTCGGGTGTGGGTAAGGTAATTGTTATGAGACTTATTGCGTTTTCTTTTGTTATAGGTTTGGTGGTTAATGTGCTGGTTACTTCAGAAAATAACAACGCCGTGATGATCACCTTTTTTCCTTCGGTAATTTTTATTGTCAATTATTTAGAATCTATTAAGAAACCTAAGTTTCTAGAATTAATTCTGGTTTCTAGTATTTTAATACCCATTATAGTTTTTGTTGTGAAGCTTTAGGTTTATCCTTTAAACTTTATCTTTGTAAAAAAGGCTCATATGTTTAGCGAATTCGCATTTAATATATTTAATACCAGTATTGATAAATATCACGTAGAGGATGATGTCTATCAAAGTTTTCATAATCCTTATTCAAAAGAAGATATAGAGCACTTGCTATATCGCAAAAACTGGATTGATACCGTTCAATGGCATTATGAGGATATTATTAGAAATCCGGATATCAACCCTGACGACGCCTTAGTTTTAAAACGTAAAATAGATGCAAGTAATCAGGACAGAACTGACTTGGTGGAGTTCATTGATAGTTATTTTCTTAATAAATACCAATCGGTAGATGTTAAGGCAGATGCTACTATTAATACGGAGAGCCCTGCTTGGGCAATTGATCGCCTGTCTATTTTAGCGCTGAAAATTTATCATATGAATGAAGAGGCTACTAGAGCAGATGCTTCTTTAGAGCATAGAGAAAAATGCCAAGTTAAACTCGAAATCTTGCTTGAGCAGAAAAACGACCTTTTTGTAGCTATAGACCAACTACTTGCAGATATTGAAAGGGGTACCAAGTATATGAAAGTATATAAGCAAATGAAGATGTATAATGATGAGGAACTAAACCCCATCCTTCGTGGCAACAAATAAAACTGTTCACATATTGGTAATACGACTTTCCGCTATGGGAGATGTCGCTATGACTGTTCCGGTTCTTTTAGGGGTTTTAAAAAAATATCCTAAGGTAAAGATCACGGTTTTAACAAAAGAATTTACAGCACCTATATTTGAAAATATCCCAAATGTCTCCGTTTTTAAAGCTGATGTAAAAGGAAGACATAAAGGCTTTTTAGGACTTTGGAAATTATATAAGGAATTGAAGACGTTACAGATCGATGTAGTTGCAGATTTGCATAACGTGCTACGTAGTACTGTTCTAAAACAGTTTTTTAAACTATCAACAATTCCTTTTATTCAAGTGGATAAGGGAAGGGCTGCTAAGAAAGCTTTGGTTAATCCGGATCGAACATCTTTTAGCCCTTTGCCGACTACTTTTGAGCGCTATGCTGAGGTTTTTGGTAAGCTTGGGTATCCTATTGCTATAAGTGAGATGGAAACCTTATCTAAAAGACTAATTCCTGATTCAGCAAAACACTTAATTAATTTTGAAGGAAAGATGCTTATTGGTATTGCCCCGTTTGCAGCGTTTAGTGGAAAAATGTATCCACTACCATTGATGGAAGAGGTAATAGCCATGTTGAATTCTACAAATAATTATCAAATTGTATTATTTGGAGGAGGGAAAAAAGAGATTGAGGTTTTGACAACATGGGAAACTCAGTTTAACAATTGCTTTAATGCAGCAGGCAAATTATCATTCTCAGATGAATTAGGTTTAATTTCTAACCTGCAATTGATGCTAGCGATGGATAGTGGAAATGCTCATTTAGCTGCTATGTTTGGCGTGCCAACTGTAACAATTTGGGGTGTTACGCATCCATATGCTGGTTTCTCACCTTTTAATCAGCCGAGGCATTATTCCCTTTTATCCGACAGAAAAAAATATCCTGCAATACCAACTTCTATTTATGGTAATAAATACCCAGATGGTTATGATAAGGTCATGGAAACCATATTACCAGAAACAATCATCCAGAAAATAAGTGAAATTTTAAAAACTCCGGATTAATAATTTACGGGCTTAGCTTCTATACTTTTAAAGTATTGACGTAGTTGAGACATAAATCTATATTTTTTAGAAGCAGGTGCTGCACTTGTCATTAAGGTTCTTACTCCGAAATAAGAACTCATTATAAAAGTAGCTGCAGCTTCACAATCTACATGACGGTCTAAATAGCCATTGAATTTACCTTTTTGTAATGTAGTTATTAAATTTACCTCCCAAACGGTAACAATTTCATTTAAGTGACGCATAATAACTTCATTCTTACCATTGAATTCAGTTAAGAAATTACTTAAAATACACCCGTAATCCATTTCATTATGCACTGCAGTTTCCATAGCATCATCAAAACATTTCGTTATTAATGTTAATGGGTTCTCATGCCCTTCTATAGGCTCTATTAAAGTACTATAGATTTTACGTGCCAATAAATTTTGAATTATTTGAATGAAGAAGTCTTCTTTAGAATCGAAATGATAGTAAAAAGCCCCCTTAGAAAGGTCTAATTTTTTAAGAATATCATCTATACTAGTTTCGTAATACCCTTGGGCGTAAAACAATTCTAATCCGGTGTTCTGTAAACGTTGCATGGTTGCCATGCGCTTAAGGCTCTTGTTCATAATATTTAGATTTGGGTAAATCCGACCATGTGGTCTTTTTATAGAACGCCAGATTGTTAAACTAACTCAGTATTTATAGGTTAGATGCATTTTTTTTCGATAAACGACCATTAAATCGATGTAGAACACTTTTTTTGTTGTGTTTAACAAACTAAGTGGTCAGTTTTGTAAGCGGATTATTTAGTCGATTTATTATATAATAAGTTGGTTTAAAACAAAAAACCGTTCAATGTAAATCATCAAACGGTTCTTAAATTTTATCTCAGATTGTATTAAGCAACAGTCCCCTGGCAACTACTACCCGCACCTGCTGTACAGCCATAACAATGTTGTGAAATAATAATATTTCTATCGTTTAATAAATCTTCATTGTAGTCTTTAATGTGTTTTACCTTGCTAGCTACTTTTAAGTCTAGCATTTGGTTAAAATCACAATCATACAACCATCCGTCCCAACTAATGGAAATAGTATTGGTACACATTACATTTGCTACGGCAGAGGGGTTATATGCTTCAACCAGCGCATACATATAATCTTCATAATTCTCTGAGGCTATCAAATAATCTAAGAAACGTGCAATAGGTAAGTTGGTAATAGCAAAAAGACTATGAAACTGAATATCAAAATCTTCCTTTAGGGCTTTTTTGAAATCTTTTTCCATTGCTACTTGGTCACCTGGTAAATATGCACCTGATGGGTTGTAAACCAAATCCAACTTTAAATCGCTACCTGGCATACCATAACCTCTTTCATTCAATTCTTGCAATGCCTTTATCGACTTATCAAAAACTCCGTCTCCTCTTTGTTTATCCGTTTTACCGCGGGTATAATGTGGCATTGAAGAAATAACATGAACATTATGTTTTTTAAAGAAATCTGGTAAGTGATAGTATTTCTTGTTTGCCCTTATAATAGTTAAGTTAGAACGAACAATAAAATCTTTGATTCCGGCTTTAGCAGCTTCTTCTACAAACCATTCAAAATCAGGATTCATTTCTGGTGCTCCACCAGTTAAATCTAAAGTGTGAGCTCCTGTATTTTTTATGACCTCTAAGCATTGTTGCATAGTTTCACGAGTCATAATCTCTTTACGATCGGGACCAGCATCTACATGGCAATGTTCGCAAACTTGATTACACATGTAGCCTACATTAATTTGCAAAATTTCCAACTTTTTTGGACGTAAAGGAAAATGTCCTATCTCGGCAATTTTGTCCTTAAAATAAGGCAATTCGCCATCAGCAAAGATTCCTCCGTTTAGTATTTCTAATTGCTTATTGGAAACTGCTAAATCGTTTCCTTTCGCTTTTAATGATTTTGTAGCCATTCTTTTTTTGTTGTTGGTTGATGGTTGTCTGTTGTTCGTTTTATTACGAACCTAAAAACAATTCAACCTATTTTAATTTCCTTTTAATAGATAGCAATTTCTATTTCTTCTTTAATATCAAAATTGTTCTAAGGCGATGTAGAAAATAACTAACAACCGACAACGAACAACTATCAACCAAACTACATGGACAATTTATTATACTTATTCATCATTTGTACACCATGAACCAATGTTGCTCCACTTTCAATTGCAGCCCCAACATGTACAGCCTCCATCATTTCTTCTTTTGTTATTCCCTTTTGTAATCCGTCTTTGGTATAGGCATCAATACAGTACGGACATTTAACAACATGAGATACAGCTAAAGCAATTAGAGACTTTTCTCTAGCACTTAGTGCGCCTTCTTCGAAAACCTTACCATAATAATCGAAAAATTTTGTTCCTAATTCTTCGCTCCACTCGGTAATTTTTCTGAATTTTCTTAAATCTGCTGGGTCGTAGTACGTATTTGCCATCTTTTTTTGTGTTTTTGGTTTTATTGAATCTTTTTGTTCTTGGTTAAAATGAATCGGAATTCCCTGCCCCATTTTTTCTATTTCTGGAAGAATTTCCATGTTATCCCAAATGCCAGAAGTAAGGGTGTCTCCATAAGCTTCGGGTAAATGATTTTTGTACATTAATTTTTGTGCTGTTTCGGCATCGTATTCAAATGATTGATGTGTGAAGTTTACTTCGCCATCAATCGCATCCAAAAGCATATACCAAACTCTAGTTGTACCATCATTTGCTGGCATACCAATTACGCCAGGGTTTAGCCATTGCTTATCTTTTATAGATTGATGAAATGGTAGACCGCAATGACCTGCTATGATGATATCACTTTTAGTCTCATTAAAACAGCGTTCTTTACTTTCGGTGGCATTTGACTTGAATACGAATTCAGAAGTATTTCCATAGTTTCCATGGACTACGGTTACTTTTTTACCAGCATAATCAAAACTGATGTACTCTGGTATTTCTTTCATCCAATCTAAAGATTGTTGCGATAAATGTCCTTTCGTATACGGAAACCACATTTTTGAAAAATCATCGCAACGGCTACCACTTTTAAAATCACATCCACAGTCTTCACTGTCACTAGCTAGTTGTAGTTCTACGTTACCTGCAATGCTTAATGCACCCCATTTTTGAAACAATTGAATAGTTTCTTCAGGTTGCGCACAGTAACCGGTTAAATCGCCGGTACTTATACAGTTCTCTGGTTTTACCCCAGCCTCCTGAGCAATAGAAATTAATTTTTCCAATGCTTGTAGGTTGCTATAAACCCCTCCAAAAAGCAAAAGCTTTCCTTCCTTTACACCAATATGTTTTATTTCTTTATCCATGTAGGTATTATATAAACGAATAGGCAACAGATGATGCCCCAAAAATTAATCCAGAGTAAACTGGCGTATTTGCCAGTAGTAAATATCATATTTTCTGGAAACCAATTAAAAATTAAAAGGAAGCCAAATAACAATCCGACAAAAACACTTAAATGAAAACTGATTTTAGGTGCTTTGTCTTTCCAAAATATAAAAATAGGTGTCAAGCCTATGACCATAGTTCCGCTAATAGTGGTGGCGGACAATATTTCTGCATCTAAAAAAACAGGAATTGTACCTAACACTGCAATAGCAGCCATAGACCAACGTCCGAATTTTAAAGTGTTTCCTAAGTTTAAGTCAAGAGCCAATAGTTTAGAGAAAGACGAAAATGTGGAATCTAATGTAGAGGCTGCGGAAGTGATCATAATGAAATTTATAACCAATAATATGATTGTTCCAAAAGCCTTTCCAACTTGTACGGCTGCCTGCCCCTGCATACCTTGAGTTTGCGCGTAAACACCAATAATACTAAATAGAATTATACAAATAGCACCCAATACGCTAGCCCATAAAAAACTCTTTAGTGTAACTTTTGGACTACTGATAAATCCTCTATCCGTTAATACCGGATCATGAAAGGGATAGCTGAAGGATTGTAGTAGTGCTGCGAACAGTAAATTAAGACCTGTTTCAAATGACCAAATACCAGTATTTGCAACTTCTGTAACAGATAAATCTGTTTCCTTTCCAAAAATTGTGAACAATATTACCGCTAAAAGTATAGAAAATAGCCCCATTTGGACAACATCGGTAAAAATTGAACTACTCATACCTCCTTTTAGAACATAAGCCAGAGTCAAAGCTGTAAACACTAATATTGACCAATAGTAGGCACTGGTACCCATATCCCCAAAATAAGAACCAATAACCATGGTGTTACTCCATACTTCATTAAATAACCGAAATGCTATTAGTATAGAAAAGATTGTAACTGCTGTTTTACCAAACTTAGACGATAGAAAATGATGTATACTGGTGTATTTACCATGTAACCTCATTTTATAAATGACGATACCCGCAACTGCAAAAGATAAATAATATCCAGCATAAGCCACTCCACCAACAATACCGAAATCCAAGCCTAAATTAGCGGCATTTGTAATACTCTTTGCAAAAATCCAAGATATGATCAAGCTACCCATTAACATAAAAGTATTGGGTGCTTTCTTTTTCTGGACTGCCTTAAAAAACTGGTTAGTGTCTTTTGCCCATGGGGAAAGGAAAAACAACACCAAACTTGATGCTATTATTAATCCCCATTGCCAAATTTTCACTTCAGTCATAATTGTTCTATTTTTTCTTAACCCCTTAATTTTTACTCATCCCACCAAACAGGTACATTTATACTATTGCCCTCCGTATTGTTTGAAGCATTGGTATAATTGACACTATTTAAAGCTTCTTCTTCAGAAGGATAGGGCATGCGAATCGGAATTAAATTGTTATTTAAACTAGCCGATATCGTTTTCAATTGAGGGAAACCGGTTCTTCTATATTCTACCCAACCTTCATAACCGTTTATGCTATTGGCAATCCATTTCTGAGTGATGATATTTTCTAATGGGTTACCATCGTCCAGTGCAGCATCAACCGTTAAATAATCCGCAGGTAGGTCTACTTGCCAGTAATCAAAAGCTTGAGTAACTCCTGTGTTATACAACATTTCTGTATCGGCTGTTATAAGCCCTTTTTGTGCAGCTTCAGCCAATAGGAAATTTGTTTCCATGCTTGTCATGAAATTGGCGTCTAATAACCCTGTATTCTCTCTAAAAATTGTTCCTAACAAAGAATAATCAGCTAAGGAAACTCCGGCAGAGGCATCAATTCCATTTAATAGTCCATTGTAACCGTCATCTGTACTATTTGCAAATGGTTTGTACATACGGCTAATACGTGGGTCGTTTAAACTTGTCAAAATTTCATCCATAGTTTCAGAAAGCACGTAATTATTAAAATCACCAACCCTAAGTTGTGCCAGTCTAAAACTATTTGGCTCGCCATCGGTAAAATTGAAAATGGCATTTTCACTATTTTCGTCAATAAAATTACCATCAGTGGCTATTGCCTGTAATTGTGAAGCGATATCTATTTTGTTTGATACACGCATTAAATATTTAATCTTCAATGAATTTGCAAAACGGATCCATCCATCCAAATCGCCATTAAATAAAATATCACCTTCTAAGGCAATAGTACCTGTGTAGCTCTCAAGCGCAGCAATACCTTTATCGAGATTATCAAATATGCCACCTTCATCCATATAAATAGATTCTTGAGAATCGTAAACGGGAGTCACGGTTTCTGTATCTCCCTTAAATGCTTCGGAATAAGGAACGTCACCAAATAAATCTGTTAAGCCAGCTGCCATATACGCTTTCATAATTCTTGCCGGGCCTTCATAGACAGTATAAGCAGTATTCTCTTGAGATAGATTCAATATAATTTCGTTGTCTCGTAAGTTCTGATAGAATATAGGCCACGGATTTCCACCTAATTGTGGAGATTTCAAATCATGACGATCGAATAAGTTGAAATCGAGAGCCGTACTATATTGACCTAACAGATTGCCTGCAGTAAAACCTTCATATGACATTTGTTCACCAAAATCATAGATAACTTGTCTTAACAATAGACTGGGTTGTACCGCTACAGGATCATTGGTATTCGTATTAATTTCTTCAAAATCTTTTGTGCAGCCAACGACCAATAATAAGATTAGAATGCTATATATATGTTTCATCTTTTTTTCTTAAAAATTAAATCCGGCTTTGAAACCTATGCTTCTTGTGGTGGCGTATGACATATCTTCTACGCCGCTAATAAATCCCTGTCCTTGTACCGCTAATTGCTCTGGGTCAAAATGCGGATTTTCAGTAATTGCAAATAAGTTCTTTCCGATAAGAGATAAACTCAGCGTTGCATCTTGATTGAAAAGGCTAAGATTGTCAAACGTATAGCCAACAGATAATTGACGCAACTTTAAAAAGGAAGCGTCATAGGTGTTGTTTTCTTCATGGTTTCTATCATAGAACTGACGATAGTAACTTTCTGCTGAAACTGCCACTGTATTTTGTGCATAAACAGGATTGTCAGTAGTGCCTGTATTTACAACGCCTTCGGGAACAATACCACCTTCGGGTCTAAAAGCTGTTTCAGCTAATTGACCACCAACATTACCTAAAGCTCTTGTTCTAGAAACTATGATTCCGCCTTGTCGCCAATCGAAAAGGAAACCCATATTCCAGTTTTTATAATTGAACTGGTTATTGAAACCCAACATAAAATCAGGATTGTAATTACCCAATTTTTGAAGTTCATTATCTGGTATGTATCTGCCTTCATCCGTAAGAATAAAATCGCCATTTTCATTCTTAAGATATCCTGTTCCGTATAGATCACCAACGCGACCGCCTTCTTCTGCCTGTAAAAATACCGTTTGGTTTTGACTGTCGTAGATTCTAGAGTATGCGAGTGTTAGTCGACCTTCGTCTTGTGGTAAACTTTCAACCGTAGATTTGTTGGTGCTAAAATTTAAGGTGCTGTTCCATTTTAAATTTTGACTTATTACTGGCGATATGCCTAAAATAATCTCCACACCTTTAGAGCGAACTTCGCCACCATTAACTACTTGTTGCGTATAGCCAGACGAGATACCGATAGGGAGTGAAATGATTTGATCTTTGGTCAATGCGTTATAGTAAGAAACATCGAACCGAACCTGGTCGCCAAATAAACGAACATCTGCGCCTACTTCGAATGATGATGTTAATTCTGGTTGTAGATTAGCGTTTGCAATGGTATTAGAATTACTAAAGGTTGGTTGACCGTTAAATGGTGTCTGCGCCACAAAAGCGCCTGTAGTTTGATACGGATTTGTATCATTACCAACCTGTGCCCAACTTGCTCTTAATTTTGCAAATGATATCGCCTTAGGTAAATCAACTACTTCTGATAATATAAAACTGCTGGATACCGACGGGTAAAAGAATGAGGTGTTATCTACTGAAAACGGAGTGGCCAAAGCACTAGACCAATCGTTTCTGCCTGTGACATCCAAAAAAAGGTAATCTTTGTACCCGAATTTTGCTAAACCGTAAAAACTGTTTATTCTTTTATTCGATTCAAACTCGAATACTTCAATAGGTGAAGCTGCATTCGATAATCTAAATATGCCTGGTTGTGCTAAGCTTGTGGTTTGCGCTTGTGAGGTGAATGCTTTTTGATCTAATCGATTACCGCCAAGCGAAATATCAACTTTAAAGTCATTGAATTGATTTGAATAATTTAATAGAAAATCGGTATTCACTTCTCTATAGAAAACATCATGCTCGGCATAAGCACCATTAGAGAAACGATTAGAACTATTAGCCCTTTTTAATTGGCGTAGTTCACTAGAATAATCCATTCCTGTTCGTATAGATGCCGTTATGTGCGCTGTAATATCATAGCTGGCTGAGATGTTTCCAAAAACACGATCTCTATTGAAAGAGTTGGTGTTTTCATTAAGAATGAAATACGGATTATCGAAAAAGGTGTAGTTATATGAATACTGTTGTATGCCTTCTAAATCTGGTTGCCAGTAGTTCTTTAAATTTTCAATATTTAAAGAACGTGGACCCCAAGCTACTAAAGAATAATTTGCGTTTTCAGATCCATAACCGTTAGATGGTCTGTTGTCACTATTAGAATTAATATAACTGATAGATGAATTAATACGGAGCTTATCAATGGGTTGAAAATTCAAACGTGCACTTACAGTTTGTCGGTCAAGATTAACACCAGGTATTATAGATTCGCTTCTTAAATCAGTAAACGAAAGACGATAGTTGCCTTTTTCAAATCCATTTGAAATGGCGATGTTATTAATTAACGTTGTTCCGGTTTCATAGAAGTTCTTCAAGTTATCAGGATTAGATTTAAACTCCGTCGGTGTTATTGCATTGCCATTGTAAAGAGCAGTATCACCACCGCGAACAATGGTACCATCTGCCAAGGTTACCGGACTATCATATTGAGGAATAAGGTTACCAACATCTAAACGTGGTCCCCAGCTGTAGGTGATTAAGTCGTTTGTTCCACCACCTAATCCGTCTACAAAAGCAAATTCTCCGGCATTCCCTTGACCGTATTCATTTTGAAAATCGGGCAATTGAAAAGCTGAATCCACAAAAAAGCTCGTATTATAACTTACTCCCAATCC
This sequence comes from Maribacter aquivivus, assembly GCF_900142175.1. Taxonomy (NCBI): domain Bacteria; kingdom Pseudomonadati; phylum Bacteroidota; class Flavobacteriia; order Flavobacteriales; family Flavobacteriaceae; genus Maribacter; species Maribacter aquivivus. Next base: position 951,739 of record NZ_FQZX01000001.1, read on the forward strand.
TTTAGTGTTCTTGCCACTTTTAGTTTCAATAATAATAACACCATTAGATGCTCTAGTTCCATAAAGAGCCGCAGCACTTGGACCTTTTAAAACAGATACTTCGGCAATATCATCAGGATTCACATCCATAGCGCCATTTCCAAAATCAATTGCTTGAAATCCCGCAGCTGCTTCATTGGTAAAGTTGAAGACCGAGTTGTTATTTATCGGCACACCGTCTACAATAAACAGCGGATTGTTATTAGAGAAAGAAGCTTCTCCACGAATAGTAATTTTTGAAGAGGAACCAACTCCTGTTGCGCCTTGGTTAATAGTTACACCTGCTAATTTCCCCGAAAGGTTATCCAAGAAATTTACAGATTTTACCTCCGTAACTCCCTTGGCATCTAAACTTTGTACGACATAACCCAATTCTTTGGTTTCCCGCTTTAGTCCTAATGCGGTCAATACTACTTCGTCTAAAACTTCAGAAGAATCATTTAAAGTTATATTAATGGTTCGTCTATTGTTTATAGAAACTACTTGATTTTCAAATCCTAAAACGGAAAATTCAATTTCGCCTGATAGGTTGGGTACATTTATAGTATAAAAACCATTTTCATTGGTAGTCGATCCAGTAACGGTGCCAGACAATAGAATATTTACGTATGGTATCGTATTACCATCGGTGTCGGTCACAATACCTGTAATTGTTTCTTGAGCATTGACCATGTTTATAATAAACAATGTCAACACTAGTACTAAGTGTTTCATATATAGCTTTGAACTGAGGTTTCATTTACCCAACTATTGGATAAAGGGGGATCTAGATAAATGAAACTACAGGAGAGCCTTTATTGTAAAGAAAGCTATTAGGTAATAGTGTTGAGAAGTTCTGTTTAGCGTAGAATAGACTTCTGTTTCTTATTAATAAACCTATAATCAACAATAACAAAGTGGATGATAGGCCAAAGGAAAACGATAGTATGGAATGTAAATCTCTTTCGTTATCCAAATCCTGTAGAACAGGTAATTTTATTAATTCAGACGATTCTTCTTGTAACCACAATGAAATTTGGTGGTATAAGCTGAATCGTTGCCATGGTAAATTTTGAAATTCTGCAACTTCGAAGTTAGATTTTTGCAAACCTAATAAATAGAAACCGCCATCAATAGAAGGACCAATTACAGTTTTACCTAAAGCTAATTGATTAGCAGTATGTTTAAGATGTTGCGTTTTTAAATGCGGAGTATCATTACCAATGGTAATTAAATTAGAAAATCCTTTATCAAAAACAGTAGCAATAGCATTAGTAAAACGTTCGCCAAAAGTAGCGCCAACTTGATCTTTATCTGAAAAATGAAAAACAGGTAAACCTGTATTTTTTGCTTTTTTAAGAGTGGTTTTGGTTAGTACATCAAATAATTGCTCACCTTTAGGAATTGACTTATTCGCCAAGTCTTCTTTGGCGGAATTGGCAAATACCAAAATTGCAGTAGTACCCTGTGAATTCAATTAAATTTTCTTTCTCGTTGTTAAACTTACGTAAAAATAAAGCAAAGGTTTTCTAAGTATAACTAATTTGTATCATTAAAATAGACGAAATATCTTACTTTAAGTCAAAATGTCAGTTTTAGACCATGAGGTCGGTTTTAAGTCCCCTATTTATTATCCTACTTTTCATATTCGACTATAAACATGCCCATAAATCGGATTAGTAACTTGTTTTTAATGTCTATTTTGACAAAATTTTATGCTTACAGACCACTTAGTCTAAAAAATCCCTTAAAATTTCAAAAAGTTTTAGATTTTTTTTAGCATTGACAGGCATAGACATGGCATAGCTATTGCCGTAAAGACATCAGAAGAATTTTAAAAATTAATTATATATGAAATCAGACACAAATACCAAAGGCGCTTGGAAGGTTTACCTCTTCTCAGCGGTTATTGCCCTTGCAGTTAGTTTAGGGGTAATACAATTTAACAAACAAAACGAAAAAGAAAACACAGGAGTAACGGTGGTTGAATCTGTTCCTGGTGCACATGCGTTGTATACAAAGGATAACGAAGGAAATATTAAACCGTTAGATTTTACCGATACTTCAGAGAAGGTTCTAGATGCTGTGGTGCATATTAAATCTACCCAAACGGGATCATCCTATCAAAATCAAGGAGCTAGGGAATTGCCAGATCCTTTTAAAGAGTTTTTTGGTGATATGTTTAAAGGACAATCTCCAGAAGGTACGCGTTCGCAACCTAGGGTTGGTACGGGATCAGGAGTTATCATTAACGACAAAGGTTATATAGTAACCAATAATCATGTAATTGACAATGCAGATGAGGTTGAGGTTACCTTATATAATAACCAATCTTACAAGGCTACCGTAATAGGTACGGATCCAACTACAGATTTAGCACTTTTACAGATTAAGGCTGACAATCTTAAAACTATGTCATTGGTAAATTCAGATGATGTTGAAGTGGGAGAATGGGTGTTGGCTGTAGGTAATCCGCTTGGGTTGAACTCTACGGTTACTGCAGGTATCGTAAGTGCAAAGGCAAGAAATATTCATATTAATGCCGATAAATTTGCTGTAGAAAGTTTTATACAGACAGATGCAGCTATTAACCCTGGTAATAGTGGTGGTGCGCTAGTGAATCTTGACGGTAATTTGGTTGGAATTAATACGGCTATTGCCAGTACAACCGGTACTTATACCGGGTATGGATTTGCTGTACCTAGTAATATAGTAACCAAAGTGGTTGAAGACCTTTTAAAATATGGTAACGTGCAACGTGGTATGCTAGGGGTAACCATTAGAACGATGGATAGTAACTTGGCCAAAGAGAAAGATGTTGATTTTACCAAAGGAGTTTGGGTAGAGCAAGTTGGTGAAGATAGTGGTGCAGATTTGGCAGGTATTAAATCCGGAGATATTATTATTAGTGTAAATGGTAAAGAAACGGCTACATCACCAAGACTGCAAGAAATTATTGCAGGTAAACGACCAGGTGATAAAGTGACTATTGTAGTAAATAGAAACGGTAAAGAAAAAGAGCTAGATGTAGAGCTTCATAACTCTCAAGGTGGTACCAATATTATAAAGAAAGAAGATAAAGAAGTATTCAACCTTCTTGGAGCCGATTTTGAAAATGTCAATAAAGAGATAGGAAAGAAGTTTGGTTTAGACGGTGCTGTTCAGGTGACTAAATTATATCCTGGGAAAATCAAGAAAGAAACCCAAATGCGTGAAGGGTTTATTATTACACATATTGACGGTAAACGTGTAAAAGATATTGATGATGTAGCATCTGCGCTAGAGGGTAAAAAAGGTGGAGTTATGTTAGAAGGTATTTATGAAGACGGAAGTAAATATTATTATGCCTTCGGATTAGATTCATAGTCCGCATTAATGATTAATTTTATGCCGAGCGGATAATAGTATTCGTTCGGCATTTTTTTTGAATTAATTCTAGATAGATGCAAATAGGTTCAAAGTCTGTAGGTTTAGTGCTTTCCGGTGGGGGCATTAGAGGTATGGCACACATAGGGGTAATTAAAGCAATGCAAGAGTTTGGTCTAGAGGCCAATGTTGTATCTGGAAGCAGTATTGGTGCTTTAGTAGGCGCTTTGTACGCAGCAGATAAACCAGTTATTGATATGCTCCGTTTTTTTAAGGAGACTCCGCTTTTTAAATACAATTATTTCGCGGTCGCAAAACCGGGTTTATTGAACAGTGAAAGTTACATATCTTCTTTTAAACAGTATTTTCCAGATGATAGTTTTGAAGCTTTAAACAGAGAACTTCATGTAGTAGCCACCAATTTGCAAAAGGGAGAAGAGCTTTTTATTGACAAAGGTGAATTGATAAAACCCTTATTAGCTTCTGCAGCATTACCACCTGTTTTTAGTCCGGTGGAGTATAAGGGTGAATTATATGCCGATGGCGGAATAATGAATAATTTTCCTTCAGAGCCGGTTTTGTCTAGGGTAGAATATGTAATAGGTAGTAATGTATCAGTAGTTTCTAAATTAGAGAAAAAGCATTTGAACAATTCGTTTCAATTGACAGGCAGAGTAACCGGTTTAATGATTTATGCGATTAACCGACAAAAAATCAATAATTGTCATCTTATCCTCGAATCGCAAGAATTGGAACATATTGGGTTATTAGATCGAAGAGGTATCGAAAAAGCCTATGCAATTGGGTATGAGACTGCGGTGAGAAAATTTGAAACGATGTTTCCGGAATAGTTATTAGATAAAAAAACGTCTTTGCGAAGTACGAAACTATCTCACAGATTGCTTCACTACGTTCGCAAAGACGTTTTTAGAAAGTTTATTTAGTACTTACCTAAACATCATCATAGTCTACCTTAATAGTAGGTGTAGTAGCGTGTGCTTGGCAGGTAAGAATAAATCCGTCTGCTATTTCCTTATCGGTTAGAATTTGGTTCATTACCATTTCTGCCTTTCCTTCAGTTACTTTGGCAATACAGCTACTACATACTCCGCCTTGACATGAGTATGGGGCATCTATATTTTCCTTTAAAACAGCATCAAGAATCACTGTTTTCTTATCCATCGTAAATTGAAATTCTTCATCGTCAACAAGAACGGTAACCGAAGTTTGACCATCTGCTTGTATAGGTAATTCTTCTTTTATTTCAGTAGGAGTAAAAAGCTCAAAATGGATTTTATCCTTTTCAACTTCATTCTCTACCAAAGTATCTTGTACTAAACGGATCATCTCTTCTGGTCCACATAAATAGTAGCCATCAAAATCAACATTCTTATGCTTATTTAACAAAGCATAATTTACCGTTGAGGTATCTATTCTACCAAATAAAGCCTTGTCTTCACGAGTCTGGCTGTTGGTGAAGTATACAAAAAACCGATTGGCATATTCTAGTTCTAGTTTTACCAAATCTGTATAGAACATAGTCTCTTCGTAAGATTTGTTTCCATAAACCAAAACAAATGTATTCTTTGGATTACTATCTAAAACAGATTTTACAATACTCATTATAGGCGTAATACCACTACCCGCAGCAAAAGCAGCAATGTTCTGAACGTCTTTGGTTGTATTGAATACGAAACGACCTTCTGGTTCCATCACCTCTAATGTATCGCCTACTTTTAATTCTGAGTTGGCGTAATTTGAGAATCCTCCATTATCTACCTTTTTTATACCAATGGTAATCCCATCTTTTTCAGGAGAAGAACTAATTGAATAGGCTCTTCTAAGTTCTTTACCTTTAATTTCTTTTTTTATGGTGATATACTGACCTGCCGTAAAGGCGAAAGTCTGTGCCAATTCTTTCGGAATTGAAAATGTAACGGCAACAGAAGTTGGCGTCAATTTTTTAATATGTTTTACCGTTAGTGGGTGAAAATGCGACATATGTTGGTTTCTTTAAATCGATTTACAAAATTAAGCATGCTTTTGCGATAAAATATGACATTTGTCAAAAAAGTGGGTATTACTGCTTTTTGTTTAACTTTTTTAGATTATTACTTTGCTAGCGCTCGTCTGTGACGAGTGCCGCACCGAGTAAGCACAAGTATACAATATCAATAAAATATGATTTCAACACAATAGATAGTTGGTAATCCTTACCGTATCATTAAAAATTTTGTAGATATGGTAATACTTCTAATTTATAATTCAGTTACAATAAAGTCGCTTACTGTTATGGGCACTCGTTGCAAACGAGCGCTAGCTAAGGCTAGCAAAGCACTGCCTATATTATTAAATTATAAAAAAGAAATAATGAGAAAAGAAGAACATTCGCAAGACCTGTGGTTTTTGTATTTTTAATAACAATGAGTAGAAAATATAAATTTCATAATCCTACAGCAGTTTATTTCGTAAGCTTTGCAACGGTATATTGGATTGATGTCTTTACAAGACAAATTTATTTTGACATATTAGAGCAAAGTATTCAATATTGCAGAAAAGAAAAGGGTATGGAGCTGTATTGCTATTGTTTTATGCCAAGTCATATTCATTTAATTTTTCGGTCTTCCGATCAAGACCCATCTGGTTTGTTACGTGATTTTAAAAAATACACATCTAAACAATTGGTCAAGGCAATAGAAGAGAATCATCAAGAAAGTAGAAAAGAATGGTTGTTATGGATGTTTGAAAGGGCTGGTAAGAAAAAAGGTAACGTTTCAAAATATCAATTTTGGCAGCATCATAACAAGCCTATAGAATTGTGGAGCAATTATGTAATAAAGCAAAAAATAGATTATGTACATAATAACCCGGTTTTGGCTGGTTTAGCAGTTAGTCCCGAAGATTGGAAGTATTCAAGTGCTAGAAACTTTCAAGATGACCAAACTGTTTTAGAAATAGATGCTATTGGTTTTTTGGATTAACTAGCTAATGACTTACTATTGTCTTCACCAGTTGCAAACTGGCGGTAGCGGGGGTAGCTGGGTTGTTGGGCAATGGATAATTTAGAAAAAGTTTTGTTGTAGGTTATATTTAGAAATGAAAGAAATAATATATGTTAAAAACAGGTCAGGTAATTTTTTTTATTACCCTATGATTTTTTGCATTTTCATAGATATAGTTTTGATAATTGGGTTGTGTTTTTTTGAAGAGATTTTTTCTATTAGTATCGCAATAAGTATGTTTTGGTCCATTTTTATTATCACTTTTTTACTTTATCTAGGTCCTTTGTTAATAGTGTTCTTTAATCATTGGTACTATAGTCGAAATACAGGAATTTCAATGGAGGTAATCGATGATGAAATAATATTTACTTTCAAATTTGCAAAAAGAAGTGTAATGTTGGAATATAAAAATGTATCTAGAATAGAACTTATGTTATCTTATCCTAGATATGATGGAAGAGTTTCTTGGATGTTCTGGGATAATTATTATTATTTTATTATCGTTATGAAAGACGGAAAAAGTTATCCTGTTTCTTGTTTAATTTGTGGGGATTTACTGAAATATATTTCAAGAGAAAAAATAACTAATACTAGAATAATGTTTCCAATTATTTTTGGTGTTAATTTGATTAAAGATTAAGAATTTTAGTTTCCTTCTACTTCCGCTAGCGCTCGTCTGTGACGAGTGCCGTACCGAGTAAGAATAGGTTTAATAAATAAATAAAAAATAATTTCCACACTGGCCCCATGTTAGCGTTAACTAACTAATAGCATACAGTGGAGGTCAGTAGTTCCAAACTTACGGTAGCGGGGATAAAGAACTAGCAATTTCTTTTTTAGATAAAGCACTCTTAGAAACTTCAAATACCTTGAAAAGGATTTTTTTGACGGGGAACAAGGAAGAGATTAATCGGTTAATTTTTTCTGGATAAATAGTAAGGTATAAAATAAGACCCTAAAGAATATTTTGAATTTTCTTTGTAACAAACTCAAGATTTTTCTTACTTATATTCTGAATACTAAAACCAACCGAATGTTTAAACGTTTTTCTTCCTTACAATGGAAATCCTTTTTCAGGTCTTCTAACCTTGGTAAAAGTCTGGGGATAAAAATAGTAATGGGCTTTTTTGGCGTATATATGCTTTTATCACTTGCTGCTACAGGTGCAGGAATGTACTTTATCTTAAAAGAAGTATTTCCAGATCAGAGCCCTATGTGGAGCATTAGTCAATATTTCATTTACTGGATTTTAATTGAATTATTGTTACGATACTTCATGCAGAAATTACCGGTTATGGATATAAAACCATTCTTGACTACACCGGTTAAGAAAAGCACCATCGCACATTATATATTGGGAAGATCGGCGGCATCTATATATAATTTATTGACGCTATTCTTTGTCGTACCCTTTGCAATTGTTTTATTGGTTAATGGTTACCCTGCAGTAAATGTTTTATTATGGATAGTGGGTATCATGGGTATTATACTTAGTATTAATTATGTTAACCTGCTTGTAAATAAGAATGATAAAGTTCTTATTGGCATAGGAAGTATTCTTGCCTTGGGTTACGGATTGGATTATTTTGGAGTGTTCTCTATAAAAGAGTTTTTTGCACCTGTTTTTCATGCGCTCTATGCATATCCAATTACGGTATTGATTCCGATTGCTTTAGCAGGAATTATATATTATGTCAATTTTAAATACCTACGAGATAAGATTTATCTAGATGCTAAGCTTCAATCGAAATCAGTAGAGGCAAATACTTCAGATATGTCTTGGACAAAGCGTTTTGGAGAAATGGGTTCTTTCTTGCAACTTGATTTAAAAATGATTTGGAGAAATAAACGAACCAAGTCTCAAGTATTTATTTCCTTACTTTTTGTTTTTTATGGCTTGGTGTTCTATACCGTGGAAGCCTATAGTAGTATGATGCCAATGAAAGCATTTGTTGGTGTATTTATGACAGGAATTTTCTTAAGTAATTTTGGTCAATTTATACCAGCTTGGGATAGTAGCTATTATAGTATGATGATGTCGCAAAACATACCAATGCGAAAGTATTTAGAATCTAAAGTTATTTTAATTACTGTAAGTGTTGTGGGTATGTTTTTATTGACGATACCCTATGTTTACTTCGGTTGGGAGGCTTTAGCTATTAATTTTGGTTGCGCATTGTATAATCTAGGAGTAAATATACCGGTCATTTTATATTTTGGTTCATTCAACAAAAAAAGAATCGAATTAGACCAGAGTCCGTTTGGTAACATGCAGGGCGCAAGTGCTACTCAGTTTCTGGTAATGCTTCCGGTAATGGTGGTTCCTATAATTATCTTTTCCATCTTTTATTACATCTTTAATATAGAAGTTGCAGTCGGAGTATTATCGGTTTTAGGAATCATTGGTTTTGCCATGAAAAACTACTTACTTGGATTAATTACGGAGCAGTACAAGAAAAAGAAATACGGAATGATCGCTGGTTTTAAAGAGAAAGCTAGTTAAGCTTTTTCAGTTTATAACATCACAATTCATCTCTAACAAATTAGAATAACAAGATTATGATTACAATAGAAAATTTATCAAAAATATACGGTTCACAAAAAGTCCTTAATATTGAATCTTTAAATATACCAACAGGACAAAGCTTTGGTTTAGTAGGTAACAACGGTGCAGGTAAGACAACATTATTTAGTTTGCTGCTTGATCTAATACAACCTACTACTGGTCATATCATTAATAATGATGTTCAAGTAAACACCAGTGAAGATTGGAAACCGTTTACTTCATCGTTTATAGATGAAACGTTTTTAATTGGATATCTGACTCCCGAAGAGTATTTCTACTTTATAGGTGATCTTCGTGGTCAAAATAAAGCAGATGTAGATGCATTATTGGCACAGTATCAAGATTTTTTCCATGGCGAAATTTTAGGTCAAAAGAAGTACTTGCGAGATTTATCTAAAGGGAATCAGAAGAAAGCTGGTATTGTAGCTTCATTTATTGGGAACCCTAAAGTGGTTATTTTAGACGAGCCTTTTGCAAATTTGGATCCAACCACTCAAATTCGTTTAAAGCAAATTATTAAAGAATTGGCCGAACAAAAAGACGTAACCGTTTTAGTCTCTAGTCACGATTTAATTCACGTGACAGAAGTTTGCGAACGTATTGTTGTTCTGAATAAAGGTGAGGTGGTTAAAGACATAGAAACATCTGCTGAAACATTGAAAGAACTAGAGGTTTTCTTTGGTGCGGAGAGCGCACAGGTAGTTGTGGAATAAATTGATATTTTTAAATTTATAGATATTTAAACTAAATAAATGGCTTCTGATTTAGATTCACTAATTGATTTTTATCAATGGGAAATTACTAGAATACAGTCTCAAATCGATGAAAATTTAAAAATGCATTTTTATAATGAGATTGAATTTGATGTGGTTGCTTTGCGTGGGTTGAAGAATGAGTTGGATGCTATTTTAACATTGCAAGATTCAAAGTATCCGAAGATTAAAAGAGTAAAAGATCAAATTGAATATTATAAAACTAAGATTGAAGAAAAAGGAAAACTAAGTTACTTCAACGAAGCCTATGAAATTAGAATACGTGAAAAGGAAAGTGAACTAGAAGCATTATTAAAGGCTAAAAATAAGATGATTTCGTTCGAAACTCAATATGTAGACGATGCTTTGTATAAGTTGTATTCAAATGAGATTTTTGCTTTCAATTTATATCTAAATGATAAAAAGCAAACTTCCTTAAGTCTTAATTTGGTAGATACTAATGAAATAAGAATAGCAGTTTATCTTGAGAATAAGAATGATTATTCATGGTATAGAAAATACTCTTTAATTAAAGATTTAAAATTTCATGATTTAGAAGGTGGAGGAATGTATTTGACAAGGAGGATTCCTAACTCAAATACCTTATTAGAAATTAAAGAGCTTCTATCAAGAATCGTAATAGCAATTAAGAATGGCGGTTATGTTAAAAATGAAATCTATTTAGAACTCATCGAAAATAAGTAATCATCAAAATTTCATAGTAAAATTTAAAAACCAACCTAGTGGTTGGTTTTTCATTTCTGAGTTTTATAGGGAGATAGATAAAATCCGATGAAGATGTATTTGATCAGATTATCTGCAGTTATTATATAAATACTTGGTCATTATAATTTAAAACAAACTACTTAGTCGGTAAAAATTGGCGTTAGTGCTCTAGGAATGTTGCGAATGCTTAAAAATAAATATGCTGTTTACCGATGAACTACATAATAATGTGGCTGTTTTTAAGTTAAACATACATACGTAGATCAACTATTTTGAATCTTAGAAACAAACTTATTTTATCCGGTCTTTTAGCGAGTATGCTTTTTAATGCATGTTCTGTTAAGAAAGACAAGTTCGTAAACCGTAATTGGCATGCGCTCAATACCAAATACAATACTTTGTATAATGGTAACATTGCTTTTGAACAAGGTCGAGAAACTTTGAACGACACCTATCAAGATGACTACTTTGATATTTTGCCTATAGAACGTTTAGAGGTTAGTGGCGAAATTAAATTGGATTCTGAAGACAACAACCCTAATTTCCTTATTGCAGAAGAAAAAGCCACCAAGGCTATTCAACGCCATAGTATGGATATTAAGGATGAAGAGCGAAATCCTCAGATAGATGAGGCTTTTCTGCTACTAGGTAAAGCCCGTTATTTTGATGAGCGCTACATACCTGCCTTAGAATCTTTTAATTACATTTTAAATAAATATTCTGAAAGCGATAAATTAAACGAAGCAAGTATCTGGCGAGAAAAAGTAAACATTCGTTTAGAGAACGATGATTTGGCAATTAAGAACTTAAAACGCTTAATGAAATATGAGCGTTTAAAAGATCAAGAATATGCAGATGCAAGAGCAATGATGGCGCAAGCGTTTATTAATCTTAATGCACCAGATACGGCAGTTCAAAATCTTAAAATAGCATCTCACTACACTACAAAAAACCCTGAGAAAGGAAGGTACTACTATATAATAGGTCAGTTATATAATCAATTAGGCTTTAAAGACAGTGCTAATTATGCATTTGACAAGGTGATCGAATTAAATAGAAAGTCGCCACGTGTGTATATGATCAATGCTGAAATTGAAAAATTAAAGAATACAGAGGTTACTGCTGAAAACAAAGAAGAGGTACTGGAGTATTTGACCAAATTAGAACTGAACAGAGAGAATAGACCATTTTTAGATGGTATTTACAGACAATTGGCAGAGTTTCATTTAAAGCAAGAATCTGATAGTTTGGCATTGCTTTATTTCAATAAATCTTTACGTGCTTCGCAGAACAAGCCAAAATTGAATGCGCTTAACTATGAGAATTTAGCGGAATACAATTTTGATGAAAGCGTGTATAAACCGGCTGGTGCATATTATGATAGTGTATTGACCAACCTTAATGAGAACACCAAGAAATTTCGTTCTATTAAAAAGAAGCGCGACAATTTAAAAGACGTTATTAAATACGAAGACATTGTACAATATGCTGACAGCGTAATAACAATATATCAAATGCCTAAAGATGAGCAATTGGCTTATTTTGGAAAGCATATTGAAGAATTGCAGAAGGCAAAAGAAGCTGCACAGAAAAAAGAGAAAGAAAGAATTACCGATGGTTTTGCTGCATTTAGCAATAGTAAAGGTGGTAAAGAAAACAAAGGAAAATTCTATTTCTATAATATTACCAGTTTAGGTTACGGTCAAAACGATTTTAAGAATCGATGGGGCAATAGAGAATTAACAGATGATTGGCGTTGGTCAGACAAATCGGTAATCAATACTGAAAATGTCGCATTACAAGATGCAACAAATGCTAAAGATAGTTTAAGTGTTGTAAGTGAAGATGAGAAATTCTCATTAGATTTTTACATGGATCGTTTACCTACAGACGTTGCTGTTATAGACAGTTTAAAGACAGAGCGTAATTTCGCCAACTATCAATTAGGATTAATATATAAGGAGAAGTTCAACGAAAACCTTCTGGCAGCTGCCAAATTAGAAGATGTATTGGCGTCTAACGCTGAAGAACGATTGATTCTACCTTCAAAATATAATCTATATAAGATATACGAAGAAGTTGATAGTCCGTTGAAAGAGACTATGAAGGCAGATATAATTGCCAACCATGCCGACTCTAGATATGCTGAGATTCTATTGAATCCGCAAGCGGTATTAGCAGATAGTTCTGATAGTCCAGAGAAGCGCTATGAGAGTTTGTTTAAGCAATATAAAGAACAACAGTATTTACAAGTAATTACTGGGGCAGAGGAAAACATTAATAGATTTACTGGTGACCCAATTGTTCCTAAATTTGAGATGCTGAAGGCTAACGCAATCGGTAGACTTCAAGGTTTTGAACCTTTTAAAGAAGCATTGAATTATGTGGCATTGACGTATCCTAATAATCCGGAAGGTAAAAAAGCTGAGCAAATGATTGCAGAGCAGCTTCCTAAGTTAGAACCAAAAGAATTTTCTCCTGAGACAGATTCAAAAGGAACATCGAACTGGAAAGTAGTTTTTCCATTTAAAAGAAGTAATACTGAACAGGCTTTAAAGTTGATAGAATTGTTAGAGCAATCTATCGTAGACCTTAGGTATAAAAATATAGTTTCTAGAGATATTTATAATCTAGAAGATCAATTTGTAGTGGTGCACGGATTTAAATCTAAAGATTTTGCCCTAGGCTATGCCGAGCTGCTAAAAAATAATAAGGATTACCTCGTTGCTGATGAGAATTTTGTAGTTTTATCGGAGAACTATAAGATTATTCAAGTACACAAGAATATAATCGATTATAGAAATACGCTTTTAACCCCAAAACCGTGAACAATGTTTTCAGACAGACAAAAACCTAGAACTATGAATGAAGTAGGAGGTCAACCTAACAGAATAGAGAAGAATACCAAGATTAAAGGAGATATTATATCTGAAGCAGATTTTCGTATAGACGGTAAGCTAGATGGCAATGTAAAAACTTCAGGTAAAGTTGTTATCGGTAAGGATGGCTACATTCATGGTAAAGTAGAATGTGTAAATGCAGATATAGAAGGTAGCTTTAATGGCGAACTTTTAGTGTCTGACCTATTATCTTTAAAATCTTCAGCAGTAATAGAAGGTACCGTATCGGTAAATAAATTGGCTGTTGAGCCAGGTGCTACGTTTAACGCCTCATGTACTATGGGTGGCGGTAAAGGTGCTGCAGGTTTAAAATCTTCTAATAATGGAGCCGCAAAAGCCTCGTAATGATAATTCTGAGCTTTTAAGAAATGCCGCAAGTTTATCTGGTGTTGCCATACAAATGGGTGTCACTATATTCTTAGGCAATCTTTTAGGGGAATGGTTAGATCAAAAATTTGAAAAAACGTTTTTAGAAGACACATTTACTTTACTTGCTGTATTTTTGTCAATCTATTTAGTCATAAAAAAAGTTATGGCGTTAAATAAATAAACGTTGCTAAAAAATATCATTTTATATATAGTCGTGTTCACTGTTGTGGGCGCGACTTCTTATTTTCTGCAAGATTTGGCGCTATCGAGTGCGCCGACTTATTTTGGTCCGCTTTTGATCAAAGCATACACTTTTCACTTCTTCTTTTCTTTGACATTGGTCGTCATATTCTTAATTGCCTCAAAAAACAATTCATTTTTTGAACAATTGGGTTTTATGTATATGGGTGTGCTGGTTTTTAAAATCATGGTCTTCGCTATTTTGTTTTACCCATACTTGTTAGGGGAACTGATTATGCCTCAAATATATAGGGGAGCGCTGCTTATACCGGTGATTATTTTTTTGTTTCTAGAAGTGTTTTTTATTTCCAAAATAATGCGCAAAAAAAGACTCTAAATTTTAAAGCTTTAAAATTGGGTAGATTATGCAATAATTAACTACTTTTGCGCAAAATTTCTAGGAGCTAAATTTTTTGATAAAGAACTAATGATGCAAGTTTCAAATACGATTAAAACCTTATTACAACTTCTAATACTTTGTTTTTCATTGCAAAGTTTCGCTATATCTGATACCGAACCAGAAGGAACAGTTAGTACTAAGGAACAGGTAGATGAGTATATTTTACATCACCTTAAAGATTCTCACGATTTTCATTTGTTCTCATATTCTAATGATGCAGGCGAAAGAAAGCACATTGGTTTTCCACTACCTGTAATTCTTTGGTCTAACAATGGTTTGGCAACTTTCATGTCATCAGAATTTCATCATGATGATAATGGGCAGGTTGTTGTTGAAAAAAACGGCTCTAAATTCGTTAAGCTTCACAGTAAAATATATGAGTTAGATAATGGCGCAACATCAGTTAGTTTTGATGAAGAGCATCATGCAACTAACGCTCATAAAGTATTAGACTTCTCTATTACCAAAAGTGTTGTTGGTGTGTTATTAGTAGGTTTACTAATGTTATTGGCCTTTTCATCATTGGCGAAACAATACGGAAAGAAAAAAATACCTACCGGTTTTGGTAGAGTGTTAGAGCCATTGGTACTTTATGTAAGAGACGAGATTGCTAGACCTAATATTGGCGAAAAGCATTACAGAAAATTTACAGGATATCTTTTAACAGTATTCTTCTTTATTTGGATACTAAACTTAATGGGACTTACGCCATTTGGATTTAATGTAACAGGTCAAATTGCAGTTACAGCTTGTTTGGCAATATTTACTTTGGTAATCTATACTGTTAGTGGAAATAAAGATTATTGGATGCACATTTTGTGGATGCCAGGTGTACCTGTTTTCGTGAAGCCTATTTTAGCTATTATAGAATTAGCTGGTGCATTTATCATTAAGCCTTTCTCTTTATTAGTTCGTTTGTTTGCGAATATATCTGCAGGGCATATTGTAGTAATGAGTTTAATTGCAATCATGTTTACACTTAAAAAGAGTTTAGGTGTTGTAGGTGCAACAGGCTTATCTTTGGTTTTATCATTTTTCATCACCCTTATTGAGGTGTTGGTTGCCTTTTTGCAGGCATATATTTTTACTGCGCTTTCAGCCTTGTTTATAGGTATGGCGGTTGCAGAACATGATCACGAGCATGAGCATGATTCTCATGGTCATGAAGTGGCAGATGCTGAAGATGTAAGAGGAGATTTTATTTAACAAGAGTTTTTTTAATTTAATTATATAAATCAATTAGTATGGTAACTTACAATTTAATTGGAGCAGGTTTAATCGTTATCGGAGCAGGTCTAGGTCTTGGTCAAATCGGTGGTAAAGCAATGGAAGGTATTGCTCGTCAACCAGAAGCGGCAGGAAAAATTCAAACTGCGATGATTATCGTAGCTGCACTTTTAGAAGGTTTAGCATTCGGTGCTTTGTTCTTAGGAAAATAAGAACACGAAAACCCAAAGACATCTTCCTGTAACGGTTGGTTACAGGAAATGTTTTTTTAATTATTGATTTAGATTTTAAAGATTAGGATATGGAAGTTTTATTGAACGATTTTTCACCAGGTTTGTTTGTTGTTCAAACAATATTATTATTAGCATTAATTTTCTTAATGGTAAAATTTGCTTGGAAACCAATTTTAAATTCGTTGAACGAAAGAGAAGCTGGTATAGAAGAAGCATTGGCTGCTGCTGATAAAGCACGTACAGATATGCAAAACTTACAAGCTGATAATGAGAAGATGCTTCAAGAAGCGCGTGCTGAACGTGAGGGGATGTTGAAAGAAGCTCGTGAAATCAAAGAGAAAATGATTTCTGACTCTAAAGAGCAAGCTAAGCTAGAAGGTGATAAAATGTTGAAGCAAGCACAAGCTGCAATCGAAAGTGAGAAAAAAGCTGCTGTTGCTGATATTAAAAGTCAAGTTGCAGAATTGTCTGTAGCTATAGCAGAAAAAGTATTGAAAGAAGATTTATCTAGCAATGACAAGCAATTGAAATTGGTTGATTCAATGTTGAGCGATATAAAACTTAACTAAAAGAAATAATGAGCGAATCTAGAGCTGCATTACGTTACGCAAAGGCAATATTGGATATGGCCAAGGAAAACAAAGCCTTGGATGCTGTTGAGAAAGATATGCGTTCAATCGCCGCTACTATTTCAGGTAGTAAAGAACTTAGAGATGTGCTGGCTAGTCCGGTTGTTTCTGGTACTATGAAAAAGAATGCCTTACTTGAAATTTTTAAGGGCAGTCATTCTATTACAGAAGGTGCTATTAATATGTTGGTAGACAACAAACGTTTAGGAATGCTAAACGAAGTTGCCTTAAAATACATTATTATCAATGAGCAATTAAAGGGTAAAGATGTAGCTTATGTTACAACTGCTGTGCCATTAGATGCTGCAATGGAGAAAAAAATATTAAAGAAAGTTGCTGCACTTACCGGTAATGAGGTTACCATTGAAAGTAAAGTTGACGAAAGTATAATTGGAGGTTTCATCTTAAGGGTAGGAGATTTACAGTATGATGCTAGCGTAAGCAACAAGCTTAATAATTTAAAAAGAGAATTTTCAAATAGTCTATAATAACTATATAAGGCTTCGGATGGTTACATTCATCGCCTAATATCTTATATCTAATTAAAAATGGCAGGAGTAAAAGCCGCTGAAGTATCAGCAATTTTAAAGAAACAATTATCAGGATTTGATGCTACCGCTACTTTAGACGAAGTAGGTACTGTATTAACGGTAGGTGATGGTATCGCAAGAATCTACGGATTAGCTAATGCTCAATACGGAGAGTTAGTTGAGTTCGAAGGTGGACTTGAAGGTATCGTTTTGAACCTTGAAGAAGACAACGTTGGTGTGGTTCTTTTAGGACCTTCTAAATCTGTTGGTGAAGGAGATACGGTAAAACGTACGCAACGAATTGCTTCTGTAAAAGTTGGTGAAGGAATTGTTGGTCGTGTTGTTGATACTTTAGGTAACCCTATCGATGGTAAAGGACCTATTGCTGGTGATACTTATGAGATGCCATTAGAGCGTAAAGCTCCAGGGGTAATCTACAGAGAGCCTGTAACTGAGCCAATGCAATCTGGTATTAAAGCAATTGATGCTATGATCCCAGTTGGTAGAGGTCAAAGAGAACTTGTTATTGGTGACCGTCAAACTGGTAAGACTACAGTTTGTATCGATACCATTCTAAACCAAAAAGAATTTTATGATGCTGGTGAGCCTGTTTACTGTATCTATGTTGCCATAGGTCAGAAAGCATCTACTGTTGCCGGTATTGCACAAGTATTGGAAGATAAAGGAGCAATGGCATATACTACTATTGTAGCTGCTAATGCATCTGATCCAGCACCAATGCAGGTATATGCACCATTTACTGGGGCATCTATTGGAGAGTATTTCCGTGATACAGGTCGTCCTGCATTAATTATATATGATGATTTATCAAAACAAGCGGTAGCTTACCGTGAGGTTTCTCTTTTGTTAAGAAGACCACCAGGACGTGAAGCGTATCCAGGTGATGTTTTCTACCTACACTCTAGATTATTAGAGCGTGCAGCAAAAGTTATCAATGATGATGATATTGCAAAAGAAATGAATGATTTGCCAGAGGTATTAAAGCCAATGGTAAAAGGTGGTGGTTCTTTAACGGCTTTGCCAATTATTGAAACACAAGCAGGTGATGTTTCTGCTTATATCCCAACGAACGTAATTTCTATTACTGACGGACAGATATTCTTAGAGCAAGATTTATTCAACCAAGGTGTAAGGCCAGCAATTAACGTAGGTATTTCTGTATCTCGTGTTGGTGGTAACGCTCAGATTAAATCAATGAAGAAAGTTGCAGGTACTTTGAAACTAGATCAAGCACAGTTCCGTGAATTGGAAGCTTTTGCTAAGTTTGGTTCAGATTTAGATGCAGCTACGTTGAACGTTATTGAAAAAGGGCGTAGAAACGTTGAAATATTAAAACAAGCACAAAACGATCCTTATACTGTTGAAGATCAGGTTGCAATTATCTACGCAGGTTCTAAGAACTTGTTAAGAGATGTACCTGTAGAGAAAGTAAAAGAATTTGAACGTGATTACTTAGAGTTTTTGAACGCTAAGCACAGAGGTGTTCTTGATACATTGAAGGCAGGTAAATTAACCGATGAGGTTACTGATACATTGACTTCTGTATGTAAAGAGCTTTCTGCGAAATATAAGAACTAAAAAAGTACTGAGTACTGAGTAGTTGGTACAAAGTGTTATAATTACTTAATACTTAATACTTTGTACTACTTACTAAATACTGAATAAAATGGCAAATTTAAAGGAGATACGTAATAGGATTTCATCGGTTTCTTCAACGATGCAGATTACCAGTGCTATGAAAATGGTATCTGCTGCAAAATTGAAAAAGGCCCAAGATGCTATTACGGCAATGAGACCTTATGCAGATAAATTAACTGAACTATTACAAAACTTAAGTGCTAGTTTAGAAGGTGATTCTGGTAGTGTTTATGCCGATAATCGTATTGTGAACAAGGTTTTAATTGTTTCCGTTACTTCTAACAGAGGTCTTTGTGGAGCTTTTAATACCAATATTTTAAAGCAATCGGTTAATCTAGCAGACAATGTTTATGCTGGTAAATCGGTAGATTTTGTTGCTGTTGGAAAAAAGGCAAATGACTTTCTAGGGAAACGTTTTAATGTTATCGCTAATCACAGTGGTGTTTATGATGACTTAACCTTTGATAATGTCGCTGATATTGCTGAGAGTTTAATGGCACTTTTTACTGAAGGTGCTTATGACCGTATTGAAATTGTATATAACAAATTCAAAAATGCAGCTACTCAAATAGTAATGACAGAGCAGTTTTTACCTATTGTTCCATTAGAAGAAGTTGAAGTAACTGCAAGTGCAGATTATACTTTTGAACCTACGAAATTAGAAATCATAGAACAATTGATTCCTAAATCTTTAAAGACACAATTGTATAAAGGAATTAGAGATTCATTCGCTAGTGAGCACGGTGCACGTATGACTGCAATGCACAAAGCAACCGATAACGCAACAGAAATGCGTGATCAATTGAAATTAACGTACAACAAAGCAAGACAAGCAGCTATTACTAACGAGATTTTAGAAATCGTTGGTGGTGCAGAAGCATTGAATAACTAATACTTCTATTGTATTTAATGACTGACTTAAATGTAGTCATTTAAAGCTTGAAAATATATTGAATTTAAAACCCCACCTAAAAGTGGGGTTTTTGCTTTTATAGCTTTAAGATTACTTTTTTTACCCGACTTTTGTCTTGACCATGAAATCTAACAAAACAGCCTTACTCTTTATTTTTATTACAATTCTTGTTGATGTAATAGGTATCGGTATTATTTTACCTATTATTCCCGAATTGATAATGGAATTAACGGGTGAGGGTAATCACATGGCAATTATCTATGGTATGTGGCTGACCACAGCATTTGCAGGTATGCAATTTTTGTTTTCTCCGGTACTAGGTGAAATATCCGATAGATTTGGTAGAAGACCCATATTACTTTTAGCGCTTTTAGGTCTTAGTATAGATTATTTAATTCACGCTTGGGCGCCAACAATTACTTGGTTATTCTTAGGTCGTTTCTTAGCGGGAATAACTGGTGCTAGTTTTACCGTTGCTTCTGCATATATTGCTGATGTAAGTACCAAAGAAAATAAGGCAAAGAACTTTGGATTAATTGGTGCAG
Organism: Maribacter aquivivus; assembly: GCF_900142175.1. Lineage (NCBI taxonomy): Bacteria > Pseudomonadati > Bacteroidota > Flavobacteriia > Flavobacteriales > Flavobacteriaceae > Maribacter > Maribacter aquivivus. The sequence goes on from NZ_FQZX01000001.1 coordinate 971,814, forward strand.
CATTCGGAATTGGATTTATAATCGGTCCCGGGATTGGGGGATTTTTCGGGGAGATCAATATTCGACTTCCATTTTACATAGCTGCAGGCTTAACATTTGCCAACTTTCTTTTTGGCTATTTCTTTGTTCCAGAATCTTTGGCTCCTGAAAATAGAAGACAGATAAATTTTTCAAAAATGATTCCGGGAGTTTCTTTGTTTGCATTACGAAATTATAAAGGTATTTTATTATTGATTTCCGCCTTCTTCTTGGCAAATCTTGCCGGTCAGGCCTTGCCATCAACATGGTCATATTACGGAATTGAGCGATATGATTGGACTCCAAAACAAATAGGATTGTCGCTAATGGTCGTAGGCTTGTTAGTTGCAATCGTACAAGGGTTTTTAGTAGGTAAGATTGTAAAGAAGTTTGGAAAACGAAAAGTAATTACATTCGGATTTTTGTTATGGACGGTTGGTATGTTCTTATTTTCTTTCGCTAAAGAACCGTGGATGCTTTATGCGTTCTTAATTCCGTATGCATTAGGCGGTATTGCTGGTCCTACTGTGCAAGGCGTAATTTCTAACCAAGTGTCTGAAAAGGAACAGGGAATTTTACAAGGATCAATTACCGGTCTAGTTAGTATTACGGCTATACTTGGGCAATTCATCTTTGCGCCCGTGTTTTATTATTTTATACGTCCTGAGGCATCAATTTACTTTCCTGGAGCACCATATGCTCTTGCGGCAGTATTTCTCTTAGCGGCTTTTATTTTAGCGTCCACAGCTATAAAAAGGATGGATGTAGAGCCAGATTAAAATCTTTTTTCAATTTAGGATGTAACATTTTTTAATTTTTAAATCTAAAGGGGGAACAAAACAAAAAACTCTTACGATGAAAACAATTAAAATTTTACTATTCGGATTGCTAATTCTTTCCTCACTTTCAATAACTGCGCAAGACAAAACTTTTGAAGTTGATGTCATAGGCGAAGGAGACCCAATTCTATTATTTCCAGGCTTTACTTGTACTGGCGATGTTTGGAATGCGACCGTAAACGAACTATCAAAGAATTACGAATGCCATGTATTTACTTTTGCGGGCTTTGGAGATGTACCGGCAATTGAAAAACCATGGTTACCAAAAATTAAAGAAGATATTTTGGAATACGTTTCACAAAATAAATTAGAAAATCCTGTTTTGCTAGGTCATAGTTTAGGTGGTGCTTTGGCATTGTGGATGGCAGCAGATGGCAATTCATTTAAAGAACTGATAATTGTTGATGCTTTACCATCAACGGGTGCTTTAATGATGCCCAATTTTAAAAGTGAGTATATGGTGTATGATTCGCCATATAATAAACAGCTATTAGCTATGAACGATGCCGATTTTGAAGCTATGGCACAGCAAATGGCGAGTAGTATGACCAAAGAAAAATTGAATCAAGAAAAAATTAAAAATTGGATGATTCAGGCAGATCGTGAAACCTATGTCTATGGATATACAGATTTATTAAAGTTAGATTTACGTGAAGATTTGGCTAAGATAAATTCACCGGTTACTATTTTGGCCGCTACAGAACCTTATGGTTTGGATATGGCAAAATCTACTTATGAACTACAGTATAAAGCGCTTGTAGAATACACCATTGAATTTGCTAATGGGTCATCTCACTTTATCATGTATGATCAACCACAATGGTTTATCGAAAATCTTAAAAATGCGTTGAACGATTAATGGGGTCTAAAGAAATTACATATCAGAAGATTTACGAAGAAAACTATCCTAAAGTTATGCGATTGTGTATGGGGTATACGGTAGGTAATGATGCTCTTGCCAAAGATTTAGCTCAAGAAACTTTTATTAAAGTGTGGCAGAATTTAGAAGGATTTAGAAATGAAAGCGGACTTTCAACTTGGATCTACCGAATTTGCGTGAACACATGCTTGGCAGAAATACGACGGGAACGCAAAAAGGATAGAAACCTGCAAATTGATAGTCTTCAGGTTAGCGATGCTAGCGACAATGCTACTGATAAGGAAGATATGCTGGTTCAGCTTTATAAATGCATCAATAAATTAAGTAGCACTAATAAAGCTATAATCTTATTGGAGTTAGAAGGATTACCCCAGCTAGAAATTTCAGAGATCATGGGAATTAAGTATGAAGCTATCCGTACTAGAATACATAGAATAAAACAACAACTTACAAAATGTGTCCACAATGAATAATTTTGAAGATTTACAGAATAAATGGCAGAACCAAACTACAATTTCTGCCACTGAAGACGGATTTCAATCGCTTTTAAAAAGTGTAAAATCCATAGAACAAAAACAAAGAACAGGTAATATTGTTTTAACCATCACTATTATTATTCTGGTTGCGTTTCTCCTTTATGTTTCCGGATATAATAGTACTACCTTCTTACTTGGAATAGGCTTAATGATTGGTAGTTTGGTGGTTAGAATAGCTGTTGAGTTATATAGCTTAAAAAAGTTAAGAACTATAAATTTCAGCAAAGAGTCAAATACTTTTCGCAATGATTTAACCCATTATTATAGTTTTAGAAAGTACGTCCATTACTTAATCACACCATTGACAATAGGTGTTTATACCGTTGGGTTTATTATTTTATTGCCTTTATTTAAAGCCACTTTATCGCATGGGTTTTATCTATATATTTTATGTTCATCAGTCGCGTTTTTGGTGCTGTTCTCTGTGTTTTTATACAAACAAGTAAAGAATGAACTCTATAAATTGAAACAATTACAATTGGATGATGAAGCCATTAATTTGTGATAGCCATGTTAAATGACTTATTAAACCCATATTACTTATTATCTTTATAAGAATAATATGGGTCTAATGAAATACGTACTTAGTTACTTTTTACTTTTCTGTCTTTGTTTAACCAGTTGCACCTCGCAGAAAAAACTACAAACGGAAACTCCGTTCAAAATTGGTGAAGCTAGTAGCCAACCCTATGTTGGCGGACGAGAAGAAAGCGGTTCTGGTACTGAATTACGTATTCCGGTTTCATTACTTGAAAATTCTGATATCGAATTATATGAAGTTTATTTTCGTGGTAAGCAGGTAAAGGCATTTGTGAATACGGTAGATAATCAAAACATGATTGTAGTTAGAATACCTAATAACAATCCTGAATCATCTGAAACATTAGATTTAAAATTAGATACAGATGAGGCTGTTATAAGTTATAATGAAGATGGAGAAATGAAATATGCTAAAGTAAATGGCATAAAACAAAAGCAACCATTAATTTATAAGGACGCACCCAAAAACTAACTTTGTAACTAGGCTTTTAATAGGTACTTTTATCGCCTGAATGTATAGTGCTTGAATCCACTCAAAAAACTTTTTAAACAAACTGCAATCTATGGCTTGGCAACTGTCTTGCCTAGGATGATTTCGTTTTTACTTGTGCCCATTTATACAGATGTAATGGCACCAGGGAAGTATGGAGAAGTAACTCTTATTTTTTCTTGGTTTGCAATTTTCAATGTTTTTTTAGCCTACGGAATGGAAACTGCCTTTTTCCGTTTTTACAAGGAGTCAGAAAATAGAAAGAAAGTCGTTAGTACATCATTATTGTCTATCATGGGCTCTACAGCTTTATTGGTACTAATAGGTGTCTTTTTCAAGGAGAAATTATCCCTAGCTTTAAATATTGATTTGCCTTTCATGAATTATGTGTTAGGAATTTTAGCACTAGACGCCTTGGCAATTATACCTTTTGCATGGCTTAGAGCAAATGAAAAACCAATGCGTTACGCAATAGTCAAAATACTTAATGTATCGCTTAACTTAGGTCTTACTTTATTTTTCTTGATTCTGTTACCTAAGATGGCAGAAGGAACTTCAGAAGGGTTTCTACAATCTTTTTATAAGCCTGATTACGAAATTCCATATATCTTGATTGCAAATCTGTTTGCAAGCGGAGTTACTTTATTGTTGATGATTAGGGTCTACATTCGTAGACCTTATGTGTTCGATAAGGATCTTTGGAAAAGAATGGTTCGTTATGCAATGCCAGTTATGGTTGCCGGTGTAGCATTTACTATCAATGAAGTATTTGACAGGTATTTACTTTCTGAATTGTTGCCTGTAGGTATTGCAAAAAGTGAAATGGGTAAATATTCAGCATGTTATAAATTGGCACTTTTTATGACACTATTTGCTACTGCCTTTCGTATGGGTATTGAGCCATTTTTCTTTAGCCACTCAGACACCAAGAATCCGCAAAAGGCGTATGCGCAAATAACCAACTACTTCGTTGTTATGGGTAGTGTAATATTGCTTACAGTTGTTGTCTTTGCAGATGTTTTAAAGCGGTTTTTAGTGTTAAATGAAGCATATTGGGATGCAATGCCAATTGTTCCCTTAATTGTATTAGCAAGTTTCTTTCTAGGAATCTATCACAATCTATCTGTTTGGTACAAGGTGACCGACCGAACAAAATTTGGAGCTTATATTTCTATGATAGGTGCTGTTTTGACTATAATTGTCAATCTAATTTTCATTCCGTATTTTGGGTATATGGCATCAGCCGTTGCAACTTTATTAGCCTATGGCACCATGATGTTACTTTCGTTTTATTTCGGGCGTATGTATTATCCTATCCCGTATAACTTTAGAAAAATTATCTTTTATTTAGTAGTATCCATCTTGTTTTCTGTAATATCATTTTACATTTTTGATAGGAATCTTTTTATTGGAATACCGTTATTACTACTGTTCTTAGGCTTGGTGTATAAATTGGAGTTTCAGAATCTTAAAAAATTATATTTAAATAGATGAACATAAAAATCATAAATAAGTCGAATCACGACTTGCCGCATTACGAAACAAGTGCTTCTGCTGGTATGGACTTAAGAGCTAATCTTGCTGAAGCTGTTACTTTGCAACCTTTAGGTAGAGCCATTATACCAACTGGTCTTTTTATTGAATTACCGGTAGGTATTGAAGCTCAGGTAAGACCTAGAAGTGGTCTTGCCGCTAAAAAAGGAATAACGGTACTTAATGCCCCTGGCACAATAGATGCTGATTATAGAGGAGAAGTTGGGGTGATATTGATAAACCTTGGTAGTGAAGATTTTGTGGTAGAAAACGGTGAACGTATAGCGCAAATGGTCATTGCTAAGCATGAACGCGCTGAGTGGAATCTTGTGGATAATCTATCTGAAACTGCAAGAGGAGAAGGCGGATTTGGTAGTACCGGTGTAAAGTAGTTTCTAAATTGTAGATATGAAGAAGTTGATTTTTTTGTGCTTGCTTGTCGGTGTTGGTAATATACCAATGCAGTCCTATGCGCAAGAAAATCAAGAATTAGAAGTAGAGCAAAGTGCAGAAGTATTTCTTGAAGAATATTCTGATACTTTTCAAGAGAATTTTTTTGAAGGATTAAAGCAAATGGGAATACGAAATTATGACCGTGCCATAACCTACTTTTTAGAATGTAAGCGTCTACAGCCGCAAAATACCGTTGTTACTTTTGAACTTGCCAAGTTTCATTTGTATGATAAACAATTTATACTCGCTCAAGAATATGCCCTAGAAGCATTAAACGGTGAACCAGAAAATTACTGGTACGCTGAAACACTTGTTAATGTTGTTGATGCTAGAAAATCTGTACTAGAAGAGGTGAAAGCAGATTTACCTTGGAGTAATATTGAACTAAGGGGTAATTTGGCAGAAATCTATTTTTTAAACGCAGATTACGTTACTGCAAAGTCTGTTTTAAAAGGAATTAAAACGTCAAAAAAACAAAAGTATTTAGAGCAGAAAATTAATGACTCAATTGCGAAACAAAAAAAGTTGGTTATACCTGTAGCAAAGGTAGAAAGAACGGAATCTTCTGGAGATTTAAATAGTGTAGATGGGTATAAGTCAAAAATTGAAACCTTGCTTACTGCCGGTTCTAACAATGATATTTTACTTGAAACAACAGAAGAGGCAATGGAACGTTTCCCTTCTCAACCTTATTTCTATTATGCCAACGGAGCAGCTTTAAACAAAGCGCTGAAATATAAAGATGCTATTGATATTCTAGAGACGGCTTTAGACTACATAGTTGATGATACTACATTAGAAAATGCTATTTATAAAGAATTGGCAAATGCATATACGGCTACCAATAATACGTCTAAAGCAAATATGTACCTTAGTAAAATTAAATCAGGATTTTAAATGATGAAGTTTTTGAGTATGATGAAGATAAAATATGCTTTACTAGTGGTCGCGGTAGTTTTTATGGCGTCTTGTAAAAGTGCAAAGGTGATTTCTGGAGGTACAGTAGATGCAAAATTATCATCTAAATCGGTGATAAAAGCGCATTACCAAAACGAAGCTGGATTTAAGACCTTAGCAGGTAGGGTTAAAATTGCTTATTCTGATGGTGAATCTTCTCAGAGTGTTTCGGTAAGCTTACGAATGGAAAAAGACAAAGCCATTTGGATGAGTGCACCCTTGGGTATTGTAAAAGCATATATTACACCAGATAGAGTTTCTTTTTATAATAAATTGGAGAACGAATATTTTGATGGTGATTTTTCATATTTAAGTAAATTGTTAGGTACTGAAGTAGATTTTTCAATCTTACAAAATTTATTGACCGGTCAAGCTATCGTAGACTTACGACTAGAGAAATATGATATAGGTATCTCTGAAGACACGTACAGGCTTACTCCAAAACAACAGGGAACCTTATATAAAACCCTATTTCAATTGGAGCCTAAAAACTATAAAATGGCTATGCAACAACTTTCTCAACCACAAGAGAAACGTTTATTGGAGATTGTCTATAAAAATTATCAGAGTATAGATAAAGAAGTTTTGCCCAATGAAATTATAGTTAGGGCAATTAGTAAAGACAAGGTAAATAATATTGACCTTGAATTTAAAAGTTTGGAATTGAACGGAACAGTGAATTTTCCATATTCGATACCAAAAGGATTTAATGAAATAGAGCTTTAAAAAGATGTTGTTCAAACTTAAATACGGTCTTTTTCTTTTAGTGCTGTTCACTACAGTTGCTACTTTTGCGCAGACAAGTGAACAAAAAGCCTTAGAGGAAAAACGCGAGCAACTGCAAACTGAAATACGTGATATTAACCGGTTACTTTTTGCTGAGAAAAAAGAGAAAGGTAATGTCTTGGATCAGATGGAAGCATTGGATAAAAAGATTACTGTACGCCAACAATTAATTCGAGTTACCAATCAACAATCTAACTTGTTGAACAGGCAGATCAATACCAACATCAGAAATATAGGGAAATTAAAGAATGAGCTGCAAGAAGTAAAGGACGAGTATGCTAAAATGATTCAAAAGTCATATCAGAACAAATCAAAACAAAATAGATTAATGTTCTTATTGTCTTCAGAAAGCTTCTTTCAAGCCTTTAAAAGACTTCAGTATATGAAGCAATATACTGACTATAGAAAAGAGCAAGGAGCTCAAATATTAGCTAAAACAGAAGAGCTTTCGCGGTTAAATTCAGATTTGAATGAAGAGCGTAAAGTAAAAGAGGTTTTGTTGGCGCAAAACAAAAAAGCAAAAAATCAATTATTTGCTGAAATACAGACTCAAAAAGCATTATTAGGTACTATTCGTAAAAATGAGAGTAAGTATACTAGTGCTATTGATAAGAAAAAGAAGGAATCTAGAAAAATAGATCAACAGATAGAAAAATTGATTAGAAGTGCTATTGCGGCATCCAATAAAAAAACGGGAAGTACTACTAAAAATTCAAGCAAATTTGTATTAACACCCGAAGCTACGGTTATCGCAAATAACTTTTCTGCAAATAAAGGTAAATTGATTTGGCCAGTAGAAAAGGGAATAAAAAGTCAAGGATTCGGAGTCTATGCTGATCCTGTTTATCCGGGAATAAAGCACCAAAGTAACGGTGTAATCATAGCAACAGATGAAGGTTCAAAAGCTCGTGCCATTTTTGAAGGGGAAGTCATCGCTATTTTGGCGGTACCTGGCGGTAATAAAGGTGTTCAAATTAAACATGGTAATTTCATTAGCACCTATTACAACCTTTCTGAGCTATATGTAAAAAAAGGGGATAAGGTAACTAGTAAAGAAGAGCTTGGTGTTGTTTATACCAATAAAAACAATGGTCAAACCCGATTAAAATTTTACTTATACCAAGATACCTCTCGTCTTAACCCAGAAGATTGGGTGTATCGTCTTTAAAACTTTATAAAAATGAGTCAACAACACACTATATCAGATATTAAAGGAAGCTTTGAATTACGTAACGGGGTAAAGATGCCGTACTTAGGTTTAGGAACCTATCAATCAGATAATGACCAAGAAGTTGTAGATGCGGTAAAGAGTGCACTTCAATTAGGGTATCGGCATATTGATACTGCGGCAGCATATAAAAATGAAGAAGGTGTAGGGCAAGGTATACGCGAAAGCGGAATAGATAGAAGTGAAATATTTTTGGTGACCAAAGTTTGGAATACTGACCAAGGATATGATGAAACACTAAAAGCTTTTGATGCTAGTTTAAAACGTTTGGGTGTCGACTACCTAGATTTATACCTTATTCATTGGCCAGTTGCAGGAAAGTACAAAGAAACTTGGAGAGCTTTAGAATATCTGTATGCTCAAAAGAAAATTAGGGCAATAGGAGTAAGTAATTTTCTAAAACATCACTTAGAAGATCTGATGAGCGAATGTAAGGTGGTGCCTATGGTCAACCAAATGGAGTTTCATCCGTACTTGGTGCAGCAAGACCTTATCGATTTTTGTACTTCAAACGGAATTCAATACGAGTCTTGGTCTCCTTTTATGCAGGGTAAGGTGTTTGAATTAGATATTTGTGCGGACTTAGCTAAAAAATACAATAAGAGTGTGGCACAGATTATTTTGCGTTATAATCTGCAAAAAGGTATTGTTGCTATTCCAAAATCTGTACATGCCAAACGAATAGCATCTAATGCTGATATTTTTGATTTTGAGTTGTCTGTAGCTGATATTACTTTTCTAGATGGCTTGGAAACAGGAGAACGTTCAGGTCCAGATCCCGATAACTTCAATTTTTAGTAGCTAATTTTATCAATACTATTTTTCTATTATTTAAATAATATGATTTCTTTAATTCTATGTTATCATATTGATTTTCATAGTATTATGTAGGTGCGGGTTGATTAATTTTTCCGAATTTTACTGTATTAATTAGTAAAAAGGAACTATTATGAGCAACACGATCACTTTAAATCCAGAGTCTACTCAAAATCAATTAGAGAAGAATACTAAATCACCAAGTTTTAATTTGAACTGGTCGCTTAAACCAATAGTTGTTTATGTTGCTTTCTTAGCTACATGTTTGACTTTAGCCTACGGCGGACTAGTTGCTTTTTCAATCGCTTTTTTCATAATAGGTAGCATTGGTTTAGCTGTGCTTTATATCTGGAATAATGCAACAAAAATGGAAATGGACCTTTCTTTTAAGGTTGATTTAGAGCAGTCAGAATTGGAAAAGGATTTGTACCGAGAGGTGGTTTAACTGAATTACAAATTAGATTTGCTAAAATATAGACAGAGCTCTTGTCTAACATATTTTAGCAAAAAATAATAATGAGAAATCGATTGGTGTTTTGACAAACTTTTTTACTTCGTAAACAAAGCTTTAAGCTCGGTAGCATTATCAGGCTTCATTTTACCTGCCAAAACAAGACTTAGCTGTTTTCTACGTAATGCACCTTCAAAACGGGTAATTTCTAGAGGAGTTTCAGGCGTTAGTTCAGGAACTTCAGTTGGTGTACCTGTTTCATCAACGGCAACAAAGGTATAGATAGCTTCATTTGCCTTAGTGCTCTTGCCGCTGTAGCGGTCTTCTATCCAAACATCTATATATACCTCCATAGAGGTGTTGTATGCTCTAGAAACGGCTGCTTCGACAGTAACAACACTACCAAGCGGAATTGCTAAATTAAAGGCTACATGATTTACCGATGCGGTAACGGTAATTCTACGGCTATGTCTACCGGCTGCAATACTAGCTGCACGATCCATACGTGCCAATAGTTCGCCACCAAATAAATTTTGAAGTGCGTTGGTCTCACTAGGGAGAACCAAATCGGTCATTGTTGTACGTGATGCTGCAGGAGTCTTTGCTTCCATTAATTAGAAATTTTGCGCAAAGATACGGGCATCAAGGGTACTAATAAAATGTGCGTAGGTTTATTTTTCGGTTAATAACCAAGCATCTTTAGACTGCGTACGTTTAATTTCACGCAATGCTTTTAAAGCATCGTTTGCATTGGTATAACTATCAAAAGTTACCATGTGAAGTCCATAGGCATTCGTGCCATAATAACCGGCATTAAATCCGTTTGCCTTAAGCTGTTCAATTTTTCTATCGGCATTACCTCTAACCCTAAAAGCGCCGGCAACAATAAAGTGCGTTGCTTCATCTTTGTTAATGGCTGGCTTTGCTGTTGAAGTTGTAGTAGCTTCAACGGTAACGGTTGGTAATTCTAATGGCGATAAGTCGAAGAAGGTTGCTTCTTGTATTTGTTTGTTTACAAACTCTTCAGCATCCTGTCTAGCAACTTGCTCGTTGGTATTTTTTTGTTGGTATGCACGATAACCGGTTACGCCTGTAGAAAATGCTAGCATTAGAATAGCAGCATATTTTAAATAAGGTCTAAAGCCTCTAGTTTCTCTACGCTCAGGACTAATAACGAACGGTATTTTTTCTTCTATTTCTACAATCTCTTCTTTTAAAACTTCTCTAGTTACAGGTATAGAGTTAAAATTTGAAAGTCCGAATGAAGAGGTTAAATAGTTTGTTTCGTTTGCAGGTTGAAACAATATTTTATCTTCATGGTTTCTAGCTAAAGAACCAATATTTTTTAGGTGTAAAGAAGTTTCTTGAATTAAGACTTCTTGCCAAGTTTTCACTTGTTTTTCAATTTCAACCAATGCTGTTTCATAAGAAACCTTCTCTGCACTTGATACATAAGAAACCAAAAGCCCATCATTTGAGATCAGCTGTCTATTGAAAACAATAGATTTATTTGGTGCGCTAAACGTATTGGTAACCACGTTTATTTTGGCAGAATTTTTTTGGGTAAGGAATGCTCCAAATCCAGGAACAACAACACAGTTGTACCTATAAAGTAAATCGCTTATATAGTGTTCTAAAACCATCGGATCACAAATATGAAGAAAATAAAGAGGTATAAAAACACCTTCGGTAACTTTTTATTAACATATTTTTTTCGCTTATTTGTGAACAAGAAATGAAAACGACACAACATACTGCTGATGAACTTGTTGCAATACTCCGGTTACAACATGTGCCAAATATTGGAGATATCCTCGCGAAGAAATTAATTTCACATTGTGGGAGCCCATCCGCAATTTTCGAAGATAAAAAACAAAATCTGTTGAAAATTGATGGCATTGGTACGCATACCATCAAGCATTTATTCGACTTAGAACATTTGGAAGCTGCCGAGTCAGAATATAATTATGTACTTAAAAACGATATCAGTTGCACGTATTTTCTAGATAATGATTATCCTCAATATTTAAAACATTGTATTGATGGACCTATACTTTTATTTCAGAAAGGAAATATTGATTTGCAGAATCGTAAATTGATTAGTGTTGTTGGTACCCGTAATATTACAAGCTACGGAATGGCTTTTTGCGAGCAGTTTATTGAGGAAGTAGCTCCTTTAGATCCAGTTATAATTAGTGGTTTTGCTTACGGAGTAGATATTTGTATTCAGCGGGAAGCTATAAAACATGGTTTACAGACCATAGGATGCTTAGCGCACGGACTAAATCAAATCTACCCAAAGGTACATGCAAAGTATCAAGCTGATGTTTTAAAGAATGGCGGATTCTACACTGAATTTTGGAGTACAAGTAACCCAGAACGCGAAAACTTTTTAAAACGAAACCGAATTATTGCTGGTGTAAGTGAAGCTACGGTTGTTGTTGAATCTGCTGAGAAAGGTGGTAGTCTAGTAACAGCTGATATCGCCAATAGCTATAATAGAGATGTTTTTGCAGTGCCAGGTAGAACCACTGATAAATATAGCCTTGGCTGTAACAACCTAATCAAACAGCAAAAAGCACATGTTATGACTTCAGCGGCAGATTTAATTTATTTGCTAGATTGGGATATAGCTGAAAAACAGAATAAGAATATTCAGAGACAGCTTTTTATTGAATTAGATGAGGTTGAACAAAATATTTACACCTACCTGCAGAATAACGGTAAGCAAATTTTAGATAGCATAGCCTTAGATTGTAAACTACCTATTTATAGAACATCTTCTACGTTGTTAAATATGGAAATGAAGGGTGTTATTAGACCTTTACCAGGGAAATTGTTTGAGGCAATCTGAGATTTTACAAACCACACGGTTTGTTTCTAAAATATTCTAAGGCAAGAATGAAATAACTGATCTCTTTATCGATAAAATGCCATTCTAAATCGGGAAATTTGCGGCGGACTCGTTGATAATTAAAACAAAAAACCGACCAATAGGTCGGTTTTTAATATTTGAGGTTTTCTGAGGCTGATAATTAATATCCTAGCTTTTCACGAACTCTTCCTAGTACTCCGTCTGCTACTTTTCTTGCTTTTTCTGCTCCCAAAGCAAGTGCATCGTCAATTTCATTTAGATGGTTCATGTAGTATTCAAACTTCTCACGAGGCTCTTCAAATTTATTTACAATTACTTCATAAAGTGCTTGTTTTGCATGACCGTAGCCATAATTTCCGGCTAAATAGTTAGCGCTCATTTCTTCAATTTGAGGCTGGCTAGCTAGAATTTTATATAAAGCGAATACATTATCATTCGTAGGATCCTTTGGATCTTCCATAGCAGTGCTATCCGTTTGTATTCCCATTATTTGCTTGCGTAATTTTTTATCTGTCTGAAAAAGACTGATTAAATTACCCTTGCTTTTACTCATTTTTGCACCATCGGTACCTGGTATGTACATGGTTTCTTCTTGAACCTTACCGTCAGGTATTACAAAAGTTTCACCTAATTGCGCGTGAAAACGAGAGGCAACATCTCTAGTCATTTCTATATGTTGCATTTGATCTTTGCCTACAGGTACAATATTGGCATCATACATTAATATATCTGCCGCCATTAACATTGGGTAGGTAAAGAGTCCGGCATTTACATCTTCTAACCTGTCTGCCTTGTCTTTAAAAGAATGTGCAAGCGTTAAACGTTGGTACGGAAAAAAACAGCTTAAGTACCAAGCCAATTCTGTGGTTTGTGGTACATCGCTTTGTCTGTAAAAAACAGTATTGTCAATATCCAACCCAAAAGCTAGCCATGTTGCAGCAACAGCATACGTGTTATGACGTAATTCTGCCCCATTTTTAATTTGTGTTAACGAATGCATATCTGCAATAAATAGAAAAGATTCGTTAGAAGGATCATTTGCCATATCTATTGCTGGCTTGATCGCTCCAAGAATATTACCTAAATGCGGAGTTCCTGTACTTTGTATGCCTGTTAAAATTCTTGCCATTTTCTTTATTCTAAAAAAGCAAAGGTAAAACAAATACAAAAAAACTATCCTAAATAACTACTTTTGATTTATGCTTAAATTGGTTAAACAAACCGGTCAAACTATATATCGCATTTGGTTTTATATTCTAGTGGCCATTCCTATTCTACTCTTTTTTCCATTTCTTGTCCTTTTCGCCTCAAGAGAAGCCTGGTATCCACAATTTTTTTGGATGGCCAGAAACTTATGGGCTAGATTTATACTGTATGGTATGTTTTGTTTCCCTAAAGTAACCTATGAGCAACGTTTGGTTAAAAGAAAGAGTTATATGTTGGTTGCGAACCATACTAGTATGCTAGATATTATGTTGATGCTTGTAGTAAGTAGAAACCCTTTTGTTTTTGTTGGCAAGAAAGAATTGGTTAAAATTCCCTTATTCGGATTTTTCTATAAACGGGTATGTATAATGGTGGATAGAGACAATACTCAAAGTAGAACTGGTGTATATAGAAGAGCTCAAAGAAGGTTGCAACAGGGTTTGAGTATCTGTATTTTTCCTGAAGGTGGTGTACCCGAAGAGCATGTATTGTTAGATAAATTTAAAGATGGTGCTTTTAAAATGGCCATTGCCCATAAAATACCAGTCGTACCCATGACATTCTATGACAATAAAAAACGGTTCTCTTTTACATTTTTAAGTGGTGGACCTGGTAAATGCAGGGCTCGAGTTCATTCATTTGTAGAAACGCATTCAATACGACCAGAAGATACAGCAGAGCTCAGAACAAGTGTTAGGGAAACGATACTTAATGATTTAACCAGAAATAGTTAGAACCTGTAACCTAGATTTATTCCTCCTTTACCAATAATTGTAAAATCTCTATCGTTTTTAAATAGATTGCGACCAATACCTGCGTCTATTTCTACGATAAAACCTCGTTTAGTTAGTAGTTTAACTCCGGTACCAATACCTAAGGCAAAATCGACAATATTTTCTTCGTATCCAGAACTTGAATAATAAGAATCTGTTGGTTCATCATAATAAGAACCATAAGTATAATCATCAACAGAATTCAACATACCAAAAGCTTCTACGAAAAAACCAGAAGCATATTTTTTACCAAAATATTGACGGTAGTACGGCGATATATAATAGTTGACATCGAGATTCTCATCATCATAAGTATATAGAACATCAATACCTATGGCAGACTCTTCGTTTAGTAAATATTGATAATCGAGTTCAATTGCACCTAAGATTAAAAAGAGGCCGTTAATTTTTAATTCTTGATGTTCTTCTGAAGTTATATACTCATCGTCTAGGTCTTGAGCGTATATAGAAATGCTCATTAAGCAAAGGCAATACAAGATATAATTCTTCATATATATATATATTAAAATTGAAAAGTGATTCCGCTATAAACTCCAACTGAATACGGTCTAAACGTACCGTTTACATTAGAAAAAGTATTTAATTGATATTTGAAAATCGGTTCTACATTAAATCGCACCTTTTGTGAAAAGTTGTAATTAAGACCAAGCCCCATGTTGGCACTAAAATTTAGGTCGTTAATATTATTAGCCTCTCCTATTTCAGTAGTCAGTTCGCCAGAAGTCAAGGATACTGCATTGTCAATTAGAAATAAAGAGCTAACACCGCCAATAAGGTTAACACCAAATTTCTTATCTATCAACGCATAATTTAATTCAACAGGTAATTCAAGATAACCAAACTGTTGAGACATGTAACCCTCTCTTGATGGGCTTTTTGCTGTAACATCTAGCGCTGAACTCATGGTGCTAAATTTGTCTGAGGTAACTATTTTGCTCGAAATTGTAAGTGTGTTAGATGTTTCTGCATAGTCAATAGTGCTTAATTGGCCAGTATTAGAAGCAAGAATTGAGGAAGATGAAAAAGCAACATCTTCAGTGTTATATCCGTAATCTACTTTGTTGATTCCTGAGCGTATGGTCAACTTTTTGGTAACAGCATATGCTACAGAAACTCCGTAACTCATATTTACATTTCCTGATTTTGCATTAGGACTAAAAATAGAATTTACCGGAGAGCCTTCACCAATGGCATTAAAATATACAGGAGCAACATTTGGACCAGCAGACCATTTATTACTAGCTACTTTTTTCTCTTTTAGATTTTCTTGATTTTCAATTTCCTCAAAAATAGATTTCTTGTTAGATTCAGGTTCTTCAGTTACTTCTTCAATAATACTATTTTCAGCTAATGTGCCTTCTGATTCTGAAAGATTAAAATCTAAATGAGAATTAGAGCCCTTGTTTGTAGTAGTAATAGATTCGTCTGTGCTTGGAGTGTTATTTGATAAGTTTTCTGAATGACTAATTTCAACGGCTTTTGAAGAGTTATTTTGTGCAATTAAAGCCTCGTTAGTAGAATTGCTATTTTCTGAAACATTTTTATTGTTTTCAGCTATAGCATCATTCTTAAGTTCAATATTCTTGTTGTAACTGTTCTTAGTTTTTGGCGCAGCAATTCTATTAGACTCTTGCTGATTGTTCTGTGTGTTGTTTTCTAAACCGTATGCTTCGCTGTCACTTACCATGTTTTGTTCAACAACAGCATTGCTAGTAGGGACTATTGAATCAATAAAAATTTCATTTTCAGTATTCGGTTGAATATCTTTTATGGTTTCAGACTCATTCTCACTGTCCACTAGAATTTCGTTGGTAGTATGTTCTTCTGTAAACGGATTAAAAATTAATAGTCCTACCATTATGGCGGCAGCAATACCACCTAGTGACCACCAAATTGGAATCACTCTTTTCTTTTTCCTTTTGTCCAATGACGCATCAATCGCGCGCCAGACTTTATTATCTGGTGTTTGCTTGAAATCCGATAGCTTATCTCGGAAAAGTTCGTCTATATTCTTCTTCTGCATCTAGTACTGTTTCTGTCTATAATCACTAGGATTATAAAAAGTGTGTTGATATTATAATTAAGATACTGACAATTGATTGCGTGATCTTAGTTTCTATTTTTTCTTTTAATAATGCGCGTGCCCTAGCAAGATTAGATTTTGAGGTGCCTATAGTGGTACCTAAAAGTTCACTAATTTCTTTATGTGTGTAGCCATCCAATACATATAAATTGAACGTAGCGCGGTATTTATTAGGTAATTCTTGAATGTAGCCTAACAACGTTTGTAGGCTGATGTCATCATAAACATTATCTACGGTAACTTCTTCTTCGGTATTATCTGTAACTACATTTAAGTATTCTTGCTTTCTATATTTTTGTAGGGCTGTGTTTACGGTAATTCTTTTCATCCAACCTTCAAAAGAACCTTTGTTTTTAAACTGACCTATTTTATCATATATAGTCATAAAACTATCATGTAGGGTATCTTCTGCCTGCGATTTAGATTTGGAATATTTTAGGCATATACCATAGAGGGTTGTGGCATAGGCTCTATATAGTAGTTCCTGTGCTTTACGGTCTCCTTTTTTGCAATTATGTATGAGTTCTTCTAGACTCACAAATGGTTGGTTGTTTTAAGGGTTGTTTACTGGAACGACAATTTCCATATATTCTGCCTCTCCGTCACTATTATCGCCTTTGTAAAATTTAAATGTATAGGGTTCGGTATAAATTACCTGGAAGTTGAAAGACGCCGTTTCTTGAATTAATTCTTCCATACAATCATCAATATCAGTTCTTACTGCGCCAATGGCAACAACACTTCTAGTGGTCAGGGAATCTTTAACAACGTCAAAACCTTCATAGTATGTACAACTATTTGGTTTTAAATAATTTACAGAAATCTTATACGTCTCATTAAGAATAAAAGATTCTGGTACTTCTGCATCGACAATCTCCAATGCTGTAAAGTGGAAATTGGCGTCATCATCATCAATAGAACAACCATTGCATATAAATGCTATGACCAAGGTCAACAGCATCATCTTATTTCTCATCATATAACTGTTTTGTCTATAGGATGAAAATTAAATACAATGGTTGCGTTAATTCATTTATGTTTACTTAAATAAAACTGAATTTAAGCATTTAAAGCAGCAATGGCTTCTCTAATTTTGCAATCTAATTCCTCAAATAATTCAGGGTTATCTAAAAGTATATTTTTAACAGCATCACGGCCTTGGCCTAGCTTTGTATCGCCATAGCTAAACCATGAACCACTCTTTTTTATAATTTCGTATTCAACACCTAAGTCAATCACTTCGCCAACTTTAGAAATACCTTCACCATACATAATATCAAATTCAGTGGTACGGAAAGGTGGTGCTACTTTATTCTTAACAACTTTAACTCTGGTCTTGTTACCTTGAACATTACCATCGGTATCTTTTATTTGTGTAGATCTTCTAATATCTAAACGAACAGATGCGTAAAATTTAAGCGCATTACCACCAGTAGTAGTTTCTGGGTTACCGAACATTACACCAATTTTTTCACGTAATTGGTTAATGAATATAACCGTACAATTTGTTTTACTGATAGAACCGGTTAATTTTCTAAGTGCCTGAGACATTAAACGTGCGTGAAGTCCCATTTTGGAATCTCCCATTTCACCTTCAATTTCACTTTTAGGTGTCAATGCCGCAACTGAATCTATTACTACAATATCGATTGCTCCAGAACGAATTAAGTTATCTGCAATCTCTAGTCCTTGCTCACCGTTATCTGGTTGAGAAATAATTAGGTTATCTATATCTACACCTAGTTTTTGAGCGTAAAAACGATCAAAAGCATGCTCAGCATCAATAAATGCAGCAATACCTCCTTTTTTTTGTGCTTCCGCTATAGCGTGTAAAGTCAAGGTTGTTTTACCTGAAGATTCTGGACCATATATTTCAACCACACGCCCTCTTGGGTAGCCACCTACGCCTAAGGCAATATCTAAACCTAATGAGCCAGAAGGTATCACTTCAACATCTGCAACAACACTATCTCCCAATTTCATTACAGCGCCCTTACCATAGGTCTTATCCATTTTGTCAAGGGTCAACTTTAATGCTTTTAATTTTGCTTCTTTTTCAGAACTCATTTTCTATTTTTTTGGAAAGCTAAATTACCAAATCTTTTTTGATTTGAATAATATTGAATCGATTACGCAACCATTTTAAGCAATTACTATCTTTTATAAAATAGAAGTTACTTCATTGGTTATAAATCGCTGTTTTTAGTGTCGGCGATTATAGGTGGCTATATCCTTTTTTTATTCTTTTAAGAATGTTATGAAAAAGAAAAGAATGGAATAGTCGATAAAGAGCCTTGTTAGAAGCAAGGCTCTTTTTTATGTGATAAAGTGGTAAACGGTATTAAAATAGGTGCAATTTTCAATATTATAGTTATTTTTGTCCTTCAAAATTTTTCTATAAACCTTCTGCCAAATGGCAGACTTAAATTATTAGTATAGCATGCAACTGTACAATACGTTAAGTGCAATAGAAAGAGCGGCTTTAATTGAAGAAGCGGGTAAGGAACGCCTTACTATCTCTTTTTATACCTATGCACACATTGGTAACACCAACATTTTTAGAAACCACCTTTTTATCAACTGGAATGATATGGACGTTCTTGGGCGAATTTATGTTGCTCACGAGGGTATAAATGCCCAACTTTCCGTTCCGGCTGAAAACTTCAATGTTTTTAAAGAGCATTTAGATAGCATTTCTTTTCTAGAAAATGTGCGACTCAATATTGCCATTGAGCAAGACAACCTTTCCTTTTTAAAGTTAAAAGTGAAAGTCAGAAATAAGATTGTAGCTGACGGATTAGAAGATAATTCTTTTGATGTCACCAATAAAGGTATTCATGTGGGTGCAGAACAGTTCAATGAACTTATTGAGGATCCAGATACAGTTTTGGTAGATATGCGAAACCATTATGAAAGTGAAATAGGGCACTTTAAAAATGCCGTTACACCAGATGTTGATACTTTTAGAGATTCATTAGATATTATTGAACGCGATTTAGCAGATCATAAAAAGGATAAGAAACTGGTAATGTACTGTACTGGTGGAATTCGTTGTGAAAAAGCGAGTGCCTATTATAAACACAAAGGTTTTGAACAGGTATATCAACTAGAAGGCGGAATCATTGAATACACCCGACAAGTAGAGAAAAACAATCTTGAAAATAAATTCAAGGGCAAGAATTTTGTTTTTGATCATAGAAGAGGAGAGCGTATTAGTGATGACGTTATTGCCAATTGCCATCAATGTGGCGAGTCTTGCGATGAGCATGTTAACTGTGCTAATGAAGCTTGCCATTTATTATTTATTCAATGCCCATCTTGTGCAGAAAAAATGAATAATTGCTGTTCAGATGCTTGTAAAGAAGTTCATGAATTGCCTTTTGAAGAACAAAAAGCGCTTCGAAAAGGTAAGGTTGTAAGTAATAAGATATTTAAAAAAGGACGATCAGAAGTGCTGAAGTTTAAAAAGTAGCTTTCTGTTTTAATAAGGCTTAAGTCATTAAACAATACGATACACTATAAAAAGACAGCATTTTTTGCTGTCTTTTCGTGTTTTTGAAAAGGTCTTGAGTTATTGGTAAAGTCACTATTTAAAACCGGCACCGCTAATTTCACTTTTATTTCACATTAAAAAAACTGTATCTTTACCTATAAGTTTTTTATGAACCTTTTTTGGTGAATTTTATAAAATTCGACCAAACCAATATATATAATATGAGTTGTAGTAGTTGTTCTACCGGTAAGGATGGACAACCAAAGGGATGCAAGAATAACGGTACTTGCGGTACAGATGGTTGCAATAAACTGACAGTCTTTGACTGGCTTTCAAATATGTCGCTCCCTAATGGGGAACGACCATTCGATTTTGTTGAAGTTCGATTTAAAAATAGTAGAAAAGAATTTTTTCAGAACACAGAAAATCTTTCACTTTTCATTGGCGATATAGTTGCCACACAAGCACAATCAGGTCATGACATAGGTATGGTTACCTTAACAGGTGAACTTGTGCGTGTGCAAATGAAGCGAAAGAAGGTGTCTTTTACTGAAGAAGATGCTCCAAAAGTTTACAGAAAAGCTAGTCAGAAAGACATAGATATTTGGCAAAAATGTAGAGATCGAGAAGAAGAAATTAAGAAAAGAGCACGTGAAATCGCTATTATTTTAAAGCTTCAGATGAAGATTTCTGATGTAGAATTTCAAGGCGATGGGTCTAAAGCTACGTTTTACTATACAGCCGATGAACGTGTAGATTTTCGTCAGTTGATAAAAGATATGGCAAAGGCGTTCGGTATTCGTATTGAAATGCGTCAAATTGGGTATCGTCAAGAAGCACAAAGGCTTGGTGGTATTGGTTCTTGTGGTAGAGAGTTATGTTGCTCAACATGGTTAACAGATTTTAGGTCTGTAAGTACTTCTGCAGCACGTTACCAACAGCTATCATTAAATCCACAAAAGCTTGCGGGTCAATGTGGTAAGCTGAAGTGTTGTTTAAATTATGAGCTAGACGTCTATGTAGATGCTCTTAAAGATTTTCCTGCTCAAGACACAAAATTGTTTACTGAAAAAGGACTGGCTTTTTGTCAGAAAACCGATATTTTTAAAGAGATGTTATGGTTTTCTTATAGAGAAGATCCTGGTAGTTGGCACGTGCTTTCTAAAGATCAGGTAAACGAAATCTTAGAGAAAAACAAGAAGAAAGAGAAGGTTGCTAGTTTGGAGATGTACGCAATGGAAATTGCTGTTGAAGAAAAAGTTGTTTTCGAAAATGTAGTAGGGCAAGACAGTCTTACTCGTTTTGATAGACCAAAAGGTGGTGGAAACAATAATAAAAATAGAAATAAGAACAAAAATCGCAACCGAAATAAGAACAAGAACAGAAATCGTAATAGAAATCAGAAGAAGGATGCGTAGTATATCTTGTTGTTTTTTAGCACTAGTGCTATTTGCTTCTTGTGACAGCAATATTATTAAGACCGAATACCGAACCTTAGAAGATGGTGTTTGGAACAAAGATAATGTTCTTGAATTTTCACTTTCTAAAATGGATACAATTGCGGCGCATGACATTTTTATCAACGTTCGCAATGATAATACTTTCCCTTATAGCAATCTATTTATAATTGCATCATTGACTACACCTGAGGGAGAAGTAACCAAAGACACTTTAGAGTATGCGATGTCTTTGCCAGATGGCACTTGGCTAGGCAAGGGTAGTGGTAGCATCAAAGAAAATAAATTATGGTATAAAGAAAACATCGTTTTTTCATCTTCTGGCGTATATACTATAGAGGTATCCCAGGCGATGCGTAAAAATGGTAATGTTTCTGGTATAATTGGGCTAGAAGGTATTACCGATGTAGGAATAGAAGTAACAAAAAGCACCCCGTAAACAATGGCAAAAGAGGTAAAGAAAAAAACAACGAATAGTTTTTCAAAATTCATATTATGGTTTTGGATCTTGTTTGGGTCAGGTATTGCTATTGTGGCATTAATTTTCCTATCTGCTTCTTGGGGACTTTTCGGTGAATTGCCTCCTTATGAGTATTTGGAAAATCCGCAGACAAATTTAGCCTCACAAATCATCTCTTCTGATGGTAATTTGTTGGGTAAATTTTATTTAGATGATAACCGTACCGATGTAAACTTTGAAGAACTACCAGAAAATTTGGTAAATACTCTTATGGCGAGTGAGGATATACGTTTTATGGACCATTCTGGTATTGATTCTCGAGGTACACTGAGGGCATTTTTCTATTTAGGAAAAAGGGGTGGAGCCAGTACTATAACCCAGCAATTGGCTCGTCAACTTTTTGTTGGAAGGGCAGCAAGAGGGTGGAAGCGGTATACTCAAAAAATTAAAGAATGGGTTTTAGCTATTAGATTAGAGCGAAGTTATACTAAAGAAGAAATCATAAGTATGTATTTGAATATCTATGATTTTGGTAATAATGCCGATGGTATACGTTCTGCAGCTCGTATCTATTTTGGTAAAGAACCTAAAGACCTTAAAATTGAAGAATCTGCCATGTTGGTAGGTATGTTGCAAAACTCATCTCTTTTTAACCCATTAAGGCGGGAAGAAATTACTTTTAAGAAAAGAAACATTGTTCTCGGACAGTTAGCTAGATATGATTATATCTCTGAAGTCGAGAAAGATTCTTTGCAGGCTATGAAGATGGATATTAATTATAATCCAGAAACACATAGTGTAGGTTTAGCAACTTACTTTAGAATGTATTTGCAGCGTTTTATGAAAGATTGGATATCTAAAAATCCAAAGCCGGCAATAGGTGATGAGTCAGATAAGTATAATTTATATTTAGACGGACTTAAAATCTACACGACCATTGATTCCAAAATGCAGGCAAATGCAGAAGAAGCAGTGAATGAGCACATGACAAAATTACAAGCTGAATTCTTTCACCAAAATACTCCAGATAGAAATAAGACCGCTCCTTTCTTAGATATTACTCCAGAAGAGACAAAGAAAATCATGGAACGTGCCATAAAGAGTTCTGACCGATGGAAAATTATGAAGGCTGCAGGAAAAACTGAAAAGGAAATTCGCGCATCTTTTGATAAGAAAACCGAAATGACTGTTTTTGATTGGAAGAGTCCGACTAAAGAAAAAGATACTATTCTTACACCAAGAGATTCTATTCGTTATTATAAGGCTTTTTTAAGAACAGCAATGATGTCTATGGAACCACAAACAGGTCATGTTAAGGCATGGGTTGGAGGTATCAATTATAAGCATTTTCAGTACGACAATGTTATACAAGGTTCAAGACAAGCTGGTTCTACTTTTAAACCTTTTGTCTATGCTGCAGCAATAGATCAATTACGACTATCACCTTGTGAAACTCGCCCAGATACGCAATACTGTATCGAAGCTGGTAAACATGGTAATGTTGAGCCATGGTGTCCAAGAAATTCTAATCTTAAATATTCAGGTAATAGCTATACTTTAAAAAAGGCATTGGCAAATTCTGTCAATACCGTTACTGCACAATTAATAGATGAGGTAGGTCCAAAATCTGTGGTTAGTATGGTGCGTAACTTAGGCTTGAGCGGAGATATTCTAGAAGTACCCGCAATTGCTTTAGGTACCGTAGATGTTAATGTATATGAAATGGTTGGGGCATATGGAGCCTTTGCTAACCAAGGGGTATATGTAAAACCTGTAATGGTAACTCGTATAGAAAATAAAGATGGTACTGTTTTATATGAATACGTTCCAGAAACTAAAGATGTTTTAAGTAAAGATGTTTCATATGCTATTTTAGATTTAATGAAAGGTGTTACTCAAGGTGGTTCTGGTACGCGTTTACGTACTACAGGTTATAATAAATGGAGAAAAGAGTACGATGAAATTATAACTGGATATCCTTATAAATTAACGAATCCTATTGCGGGTAAAACCGGTACAACACAAAATAATAGTGATGGTTGGTTTATGGGTATGGTGCCTAATTTAGTTACCGGTGTTTGGGTAGGTGGAGAAGAAAGAGCTGTTCACTTTAAAAGCATTACATATGGTCAAGGGGCATCTATGGCACTACCAATTTGGGGCTTGTATATGACGAAGAATTATGCAGACGAAGAGCTGGGTATCTCTAAAGAGGATTTTGAGAGACCAAGTAATATGTCTATCGAAATAAATTGCGATGAGTTCGCAGCTGATATTAAAGAAGATAATGATATTGAAGATGATTTGGAAGATTTGGATTTCTAATCATATTCTGTAGTATAGAAGAAAAGGTCTTGGTGCAAACCAAGGCCTTTTTTTATTTAATCCATTTTAAATGGGTAATTTAGTGATTAGATAATTTAATAAAAATGATACGTAAAACAGTAGCAAACGTAACCGATGCATTAGCAGGAGTAAAAGACGGAATGACCTTTATGTTAGGAGGATTTGGACTTTGTGGTATACCTGAAAATACCATAAGTGAATTGGTCAAGTTAGGTGTAAAAGATATCACTTGTATTTCTAATAATGCAGGAGTTGATGATTTTGGCTTGGGATTATTGTTGCAGCAACATCAAATTAAAAAAATGATCTCTTCTTATGTTGGCGAGAATGATGAATTTGAGCGACAGATGTTAAGTGGAGAGTTAGATGTTGAATTAACACCACAAGGTACACTGGCTGAAAAATGTAGAGCTGCACAAGCCGGTTTTCCTGCTTTTTTTACTCCGGCTGGGTATGGAACCGAAGTGGCAGAAGGAAAAGAAGTTCGGGAATTCAATGGTAAAATGTATATACTAGAAGAAGCTTTTCAGGCAGATTTTGCATTTGTTAAAGCTTGGAAAGGAGATGCCGCCGGTAACTTAATATTTAAGGGAACAGCAAGAAATTTTAATCCGTGTATGTGTGGGGCTGCAACAATTACTGTAGCTGAGGTTGAGGAATTAGTACCTGAAGGAGAGCTAGATCCAAACGAAATACATATTCCGGGAATATTTGTGCAACGCATTTTTCAAGGAAAAGATTACGAAAAAAGAATAGAACAAAGAACGGTACGTCAAAAATAAGAGCATGTTAGATAAAAACGGAATTGCAAAGAGAATTGCACAAGAAGTGGAAGACGGTTATTATGTAAACTTAGGTATAGGTATTCCTACCCTAGTTGCTAATTATGTTCGTGAAGATATTAGTGTAGAGTTTCAAAGTGAGAACGGAATTCTAGGTATGGGTCCATTCCCTTTTGAAGGGGAAGAAGATGCAGATTTAATAAATGCAGGTAAGCAAACCATTACAGCGCTGCCTGGTGCATCTTATTTTGACTCTGCAACGAGTTTTGCTATGATTAGAGGTAAACATGTAGATCTTACTATACTTGGTGCTATGGAAGTTGCTGAGAACGGTGATATAGCCAACTGGAAAATTCCGGGTAAAATGGTTAAGGGTATGGGTGGCGCTATGGATCTTGTAGCATCTGCAGAGAATATCATTGTTGCTATGATGCATACCAATAGAGCAGGAGAGTCTAAACTATTAAAGAAGTGTAGTCTTCCTTTAACAGGGGTTGGTTGTGTAAAAAAGATTGTAACTAATTTGGCAGTACTTGAGGTTGTAGAAGAAGGTTTTTTGTTGTTAGAAAGAGCGCCCGGTGTATCTGTAGATGATATCAAAGCTGCGACTGAGGGCAACTTAATAATTAGAGGTGATGTTATAGAGATGAATGTTTAGTAGGGTTGGGTAAAACATCGATGAAATAAGCTTTTTATATTTTTCACAACAGGTTATATTCAGTACACAACATTTATTGTCATGTTTGAGATCAACAGATGTATCTTTAGACCTCAATGAAACCCATAACCTATTAATTGCTTAACCATCATGAATTCTCAAATTAATCACACTGCAAACGAACATAAAATTCAAGTTTATAGAAATGACTTCTTTAGTGGATTTCTAAGACTTACCAAAAAGTTATTTATGTTATAAATTACTTTAACAAAATTATAAAAGAGCGACTTATTTAGTCGCTCTTTTTTTTTGCCTTTTTTTAGGAAATGAGAGTGTTAATAACCTATAATCATATTTTAAATTTTATGGGTGATGAACTAACTTGTCTAGGTTCACCACAATTTTAAGAAGTTTTACCACAAATACTTTATTGTAAGAAAAAGACTACATATATTTGAAATGTAATAAAAAGTGAGTCCCAAATCGCTTTGAAAAACTTAACCTAAAATGAAGTATGTATTTAGTTGCCTAATCTTGTTGGTACTTGTTGCCTCGTGTTCAAAAATTGAAGAAAATAATGATCCTATTATTGGTATTTGGAACCATACGGTTAAAACCGCTACTAATACGAATAAGATGGTTGTTGATAATGAAGAATGGATTTTTAATGATGTTTATCTAGGTAGATTTCATGGATACAAAGATGGACAAGTGGTTTATCTAACAGATTTCAACTGGAGTGTTAATGGAGATGTTTATATCGTTAGTTATCCAGGAACAGATTTCCCCAATGATTTTGTGAAAATGCAAGAGACAGAAGAAGGAACAATACTTATGAGAACAGAAGGTAAATTATTTGCCGAAAAACAATAAAAGTTCGCAAATGAAAAATGCCTACGAACTATTGTATGTTATAAACATGCATTATTAGAAACAGAAAAGTTACCAAATCAACCATTTTATAAAATTTCCCCCGGTTAGGAGCAAAGTAATTTGCTCCTTTTTTTATTTTAGGGGTATGGTACTTACTTACACTTTATGTTCTCTTGAAGAACTAGATCAATTGAGGTTAATTTCAGAACAAACTTTTGTTACTGCATTTGCTAAAGACAACGACCCTAAAGATTTTGAAATCTACATCAAAAAAGCTTTCGCATTAGAAACTATTAAAGAAGAACTGCTTAATCCTAATAGTGATTTTTACTTCGTATACACTAATAATGAAGTTGTTGGTTACTTTAAGTTAAATGTAAATGATGCACAGTCAGAACTAAAGCAAGAAGATAGTATAGAGTTAGAGCGTATTTATGTATTACAAACACATCAAGGTTTGGGTTTAGGGGAACAATTTCTACATCATATTAAAACCATTGCTCAAGAAAGAATGAAGAAAATGTTATGGTTAGGTGTGTGGCAAGAAAATAAACGTGCGATAAAATTTTATGAAAGACACGGATTTCAAAAATTTGATACGCATCCTTATTTTATAGGTTCGGATGAGCAAACAGATTGGTTAATGCGTTTCAATTTAAGTACCTTGTAGTAACTTCAAACTAACTTTCATGAAATTTCATTTTATCACCTTCGTAGCGCTCCTTGGTTTTTTAAATCTACAGGGGCAAGAATATTACTTTCCAGAACGAAATGCAGACTGGAAAATAAAATCACCAAAAGACTTTAAAATAAAAGACGCTAAGCTAAATGAAGCGGTAGATTTTGCAGAGGCAAATGAGTATTCTGGCTCTAGAGATTTGCGTATTGCTATCGTAAAAGGTTTTGAAAAAGAACCGTTTCATAAGATATTAGGTCCTACCAAAAAACGTGGTGGTCCGGCAGGTATGATTCTTAAAAATGGATATGTAGTTGCTCAATGGGGAGATACCAAAAGGGTTGACATGACTTTCAGTGTCACAAAGAGTTTTTTGAGCACCATGGCTGGTCTTGCTGAAGATGAAAAGCTTATTGCCGATACTAAGAATTTGGTAGGTGATTACATTTGGGACGGTACTTTTGATGGTGCACATAATTCTAAAATTACTTGGGAACACTTACTACAACAAAACTCCGCTTGGACTGGCGAACTTTGGGGCGGTAAAGATTGGGCTGACAGACCACCTAGTGAAGGTGGTATTGATGATTGGAAGTTAGCAAAACCTAAAGAACCTGGTACTTTTATGGAATATAATGATGTTCGTGTAAATGTGCTTGCATATTCGCTTACACATGTATGGCGCAAACCAATGCCTTTAGTCTTAAAAGAGAAAATTATGGATAAAATTGATGCATCTTCTACATGGCGTTGGTTTGGTTATGATGATGCTTGGACAGAAATTGACGGACTTCAAATGAAGTCGGTTACTGGTGGCGGACATTCAGGTGCAGGAATATTCATTAGCGCAGAAGATATGGCGCGTTTTGGTATGTTGTTCTTGAATAATGGTAAATGGAAGAATGACCAATTGATTTCTGAAAATTGGATTCAAAAGGCAACTACGCCTTCAATACCTAATGCGAATTATGGCTACATGTGGTGGTTAAATAAAAAGGGAGATAGACATTGGGAAGGTCTATCAGAAAATATCTACTATGCTGCCGGTTTTGGCGGTAACTTTATTGTTATAGATAAAGAGAATGATGTGGTCGTTGTAACCCGTTGGTTAGAACCTAGTAAAATTGGTGAATTTATGTCTAAAGTAAATGCTGCTTTTTAGTAAGTAGTTTTTATAGCTTACATAGAATTTCTACTGCTTTTTCTAAAGTTTCCTGTTTTTTGGCAAAGCAGAATCTTAACATATGATCATTTCTGTTATCGACATTGAAAGAGGAAATCGGTATAGATGCTATGCCGTTTTCGATAATTAATCGTTCCCCTATTACTTCATCTTCTTCATTTGAAATAGGAGAATAATCTAATAATTGAAAATAAGTGCCTTGGGAAGGTTTAAACTTAAATTTGGATAATTTTATTCCTTCTAGAAAGAAATTACGTTTTTTCTGGTAAAAATTGTTCAAATCTAAGTAATGTGATGGGTTTTTCAAATATTCAGCAAGTGCCCGCTGTACAGGGTGGTCTACACAGAACACGGCAAATTGATGCACCTTTCTAAACTCTTTCATTAATTCTGCCGGTGCTACGCAGTAGCCAACCTTCCATCCCGTTACATGAAATGTTTTTCCGAAAGAAGCACAGACAAAACTTCTGTTGGCTAAATCTGGAAATCTAGAGGCACTTTCATGGACTTGTCCATCAAAAATGATATGCTCATAAACCTCGTCGCTTAAAAGAATAATATTAGTAGGTTTTAATATCTTCTCTAGCTGTTCCATATCCAATTTTGAAAATATGGTTCCACTAGGATTATGAGGGGTATTTAAAATGACCATTTTGGTCTTATCCGTAATTTTTTGTTGAAACACGGTCCAATCAATCTTATAATCTGGAGCGTCTAATTGAACATAAACTGGAATACCACCATTTAAGATTATTGCTGGCTCATAACAATCGTAAGCGGGTTTTATGACAATTACTTCGTCTCCTTTATTAATAAACGCTGTAATAGCCGTAAAAATGGCTTCAGTTGCACCAACGGTAACAGTTATTTCATTCTCGGGGTCATATGTTCGATTATGAAGTGTTTCTATCTTTTCTGATATAACCTCCCTAAGACCAAAATACCCTGGCATAGGTGCGTATTGATTATGACCATTATTCAAAGCATCAGTAACTAGTGATTTTAATTTATCATCGGCTTCAAAATTTGGAAATCCTTGCGAAAGATCAATAGCATTATGTCCTCTTGCAAGATTACCTACTGTTGTAAAAATGGTTGTTTTAACATCGGGTAATTTTGAGGCATTAATAAGTGGTCTATAATCCATAGTAGTAAATGTATGAATTTTGAGAATGATCATAAAAAAAGCCCAACCATTTGGTTGGGCTTTTCAATTCTATTAAAACGAATTATGCATGTTGCATTTCATGTTTTCCTTCTTTTATTTCCTCAATTAATTTGGAATTAAAAGCAGGTAAATCATCAGGGTTTCTACTTGTTACAAAACCTTCATCTACAACAACCTCTTGGTCTACCCAATTGGCGCCTGCATTCACTAAATCATCTTTAATAGAATTAAATGATGTCATTTTTCTTCCTTCTACTACTCCTGCACTAATTAATGTCCACGGTGCATGGCAAATCGCCGCTACTGGTTTCTTTAATTTAAAGAAATCACGAACAAAATTCAATGCAGTTTCTTCTCTTCTAAGTAAATCTGGATTAATTACTCCGCCTGGTAAAACAAGTGCATTATAATCTTCTGCCTTTACTTCACTTAATGTTTTATCTACTTTATAGCTGTTAGACCAATTTCCATCTGCCCAACCTTTTATTTCTCCTTTTTCTAAACTTACTATTTCAACATTGAAGCCTTCTTTTTCCATGGCTTCTTTTGGAGATTTTAATTCACTTTCTTCAAATCCATTTGTAGCTAAAATTGCTATCCTCTTCATATTATATACTTTTAAACGATTAATAATTTGTTTGATACTAAGTTACAAATCAGTTAAGGTGAAAGTCGTTAAGGCTATATTAAATATTGGTTCACAAGGGTTAAACATTTATTAAATGAACTTTATAAAACTCATTTTGTGCTCATTTGCACAGTATATAAATGTTCAATTGTTCTAGTAATACATTCTTCAAGATTTTTTTTAACTTCTGTTTCCCAGAATCTTATTACGGTGTAACCCAATCGAATTAGTTCTTTATTTACTTCAACATCTCGTTGAATGTTTCGCTCAATTTTTGCTATCCAAAATTCTCTATTGGTTTTAACCTTTGGTTTTCGTTCTGCCCAATTTTTGCCATGCCAGTATTCTCCATCAATAAATATGACAGTTTTGTATTTGGGTAAAGCGATGTCTGGTTTGCCTATTAATTTTTTGTAATCTATACGATATCGAAAACCTTTGGCATATAAAGCTTTTCTAAAAGCAAGTTCTGGTTTGGTATTCTTGCCCTTTATCTTACTCATTATTTTTGAGCGCTGTGGGGTAGTGTAGAAACCAGATTCTTCATTGAACCTAGGTACTTTAATTCTTTCTTTAGGATAGTCTTCTGACATATCTTAAAAATAAAAAATCCCGAACCTTTACGGTCGGGATTTTTTAAAACTTTATGATTGTTAAGTCTAACTTTTAACGTTAGCGCTTAAGAACTCGCGGTTCATTCTTGCAATGTTTTCTAAAGAAATTCCTTTCGGGCATTCTACTTCACATGCTCCAGTATTGGTACAGTTACCAAAACCTTCTAGATCCATTTGTGCTACCATGTTTTTAACACGATCTACAGCTTCTACTTGACCTTGTGGTAATAGTGCGTATTGAGATACTTTAGCACCTACAAACAACATTGCTGAAGCGTTTTTACAACTAGCAACACAAGCACCACAACCAATACATGTAGCTGCATCCATAGCCTCATCTGCAGCGTGCTTGGATATTGGAATACCATTAGCGTCTTGAGTGTTACCTGAAGTGTTTACAGAAATGTATCCACCTGCATGTTGTATACGGTCAAAAGAACTTCTGTCAACAACTAAATCTTTAATTACAGGAAACGCTTTTGCTCTAAATGGTTCAATAGTAATTGTGTCACCATCTTTGAACATACGCATGTGCAATTGACATGTTGTTACACCTCTATCTGGACCGTGTGCTTCACCATTAATGAACATTGAACACATACCGCAGATACCTTCTCTACAATCGTGATCAAAAGCTACAGGTTCTTCACCCTTATTAATTAGTTGTTCGTTAAGAACATCCATCATTTCTAAGAACGACATATGTTCAGAAATCTCTGTCACTTTATAATCGACCATTTTACCCTTAGCTTGGGCATTTGATTGTCTCCAAATTTTTAATGTCAGATTCATATTTTAAGTATTGAGTAGTGAGTATTATGTAATGAAGTCAATCATTTGTAATAGCTCAATACTATTTATTTATAACTTCTTTGTTTTAATTCGATTTCGTTGAACTCTAGCTCTTCTTTATGTAAAACGGCATCACCAGGTTCTCCTTTATATTCCCATGCAGAAACGAATGCGAAATCAACATCATTACGTTTAGCTTCACCTTCTTGCTCGCCACCTAATTCTACAGATTCTTCTCTAAAGTGACCTCCACAAGATTCTTCTCTTGCCAAAGCATCTTTAGCGAATAATTCTCCTAATTCTAAGAAATCTGCTACACGACCAGCTTTCTCTAATTCAGCATTAAGTTCGGTTGCAGTACCAGGTACACTAACGTTTTTGTAGAAATCTTCACGTAAAGCCTTAATTTCTGCCATTGCTTCTTTTAAGCCTTCAGCGTTACGAGACATTCCACATTTCTCCCACATAATATTACCTAATTTTTTATGGTAATAATCTACGGAATGAGATCCTTTGTTATTCACAAAGAAATTAATTTTATCAGTTACTTCCTTTTCAGCAGCCTCAAATTCTGGAGTATCGGTTGCTATCTTACCGGTACGAATTTCGTGAGATAGGTAATCGCCAATTGTGTATGGCAATACAAAGTAACCATCAGCCAAACCTTGCATTAAGGCAGAAGCTCCAAGTCTGTTTGCACCGTGATCAGAGAAGTTTGCTTCACCTATACAGTAAAGACCTTCTACAGTAGTCATTAAGTTATAATCTACCCAAACACCACCCATAGTATAATGTACCGCTGGGTAAATCATCATTGGAGTTTTGTATGGATCTTGATCAACGATCTTCTCATACATTTGAAACAGGTTACCGTACTTCGCTTTTACGATAGCGGCACCTAATTCATATATCTTATCTGCAGAAGCGTTGGTTATATTATGAATTTTAGCTTGTTCAATTCCGTAACGTTGAATTGCAGAAGCAAAATCTAAATACACTGCTTCACCAGTTGCATTAACACCATAACCAGCATCGCAACGTTCTTTTGCAGCTCTCGAAGCAACGTCACGTGGAACCAAGTTACCAAATGCAGGGTATCTTCTTTCTAAGTAATAATCTCTTTCATCTTCAGACAAATCGGTTGGCTTTTTCTTGCCTTCACGTATTGCCATTACATCATCCATATTCTTAGGAACCCAAATACGACCATCGTTACGTAAAGATTCAGACATCAATGTAAGTTTAGACTGATAATCTCCTGAACGAGGAATACAAGTTGGGTGAATTTGTGTATAACAAGGGTTTGCAAAAAATGCTCCCTTTTTGTGTATTTTCCAAGCTGCTGTAGCATTAGACCCCATTGCATTGGTTGAAAGGAAATATACGTTTCCGTATCCACCAGAAGCAATAACAACGGCATGTGCAGAGTGGCGTTCTATTTCACCAGTAACTAAGTTACGAGCAATAATACCACGAGCCTTGCCATCAACCTTTACTACATCTAACATTTCATGACGATTGAACGGGGTAATTTTACCACGTGCAATTTGTCTGTTCATTGCTGAGTAAGCTCCTAACAATAATTGTTGGCCTGTTTGTCCTTTTGCATAGAAAGTACGAGAAACTAATACACCACCGAAAGAACGGTTGTCTAAAAGTCCGCCATAATCACGTGCAAATGGTACACCTTGGGCAACACATTGGTCAATGATGTTTGCAGAAACTTCTGCTAATCTATATACGTTTGCTTCTCTTGAACGGTAATCGCCACCTTTTACGGTATCGTAAAATAAACGGTAAGTAGAATCACCATCACCTTGATAGTTTTTTGCAGCATTAATACCACCTTGTGCAGCAATAGAGTGAGCTCTTCTTGGAGAATCTTGGTAGCAAAATGTTTTTACATTATAGCCTAATTCTGCTAAAGTTGCAGCAGCAGAACCACCTGCCAATCCTGTTCCAACAACGATTACATCAATATTACGTTTGTTAGCAGGGTTAACTAAATCTATGTGGTTCTTATAATCGGTCCACTTCGTTTTCAATGGACCTTTAGGTACTTTTGAGTCTAATACAGACATAAGTAATAGGTATTAATGATGATTAAAATGATGAAAAAGTGCAATGAATATAAATCCTAACGGAATTGCAATGGAATACACTTTAGCAAACAATTGTAGTTTTTCTTTTCTCATACTCGATGCACCGGCAGACTGAAATGCAGAACTGAAACCATGCATAAGGTGTAGCGATAAGAAAATGAAGGCAATAACATAAGCACCTACGCGTAATGGGTTTTCAAATTTATGAGCAAGTTCCTCATAGTATCTGAATCCTTCACCATTTGGTAGTAAACCAGTCATGTCTCCATCAATAAACTTGGTGTTGATTTCTGGAATCCAGAAATCGATAAAGTGAAGTACTAAGAAAGCTAAAATAGCTAATCCGCTGTAAATCATATTACGGCTCATCCAAGATGAATTGGCTGCACCATTGTTCTTTGCATATGTTTTCACTCTTGCACTTCTGTTTTTAGCTTCTAAAATGAAACCCATCACAAAGTGATAAATAACACCGAAAATTAAAACAGGCTGCAAAACATATTGTACGGCCCAAAAAGTGCCCATAAAATGCGAAGCTTCATTAAACGCATCGGGACTTATAACCGATAAGATGTTTATTGCAAAATGCTGAAGTAGAAAAAACATTAAAAAGAAAGCAGAAAGCGCCATTGCGTACTTTCTACCAATCGAAGATTTAAAAAATCCGCTCATTAGTCGTTAATTTTATATGCGAATTTACATCACAAGCTAGTTATTAACAAGAATTAAGCAGTTTTAGTATGTCTATTTAGATTGATTTTAAAATGTATTTTTTGGATGTTTAAGAATTTCTTCGAATTATTAGGTTTAAAATGAGAATTCTTGAACAAAACTGATTTAGTAAGTAGCTGGCTTAATTTGCTTTTTTTGAGATTTGTAGCGCCCAAGCTACAGCTTGGTCTAAATCTGTAAAAGTTTTAATTCTTTTTGGAAAAATTAATTGCTTTAGCATTGTGCTAAATATGTTGTTTTTTAATGCACCAACTGAAGCTATATGTTGCATGTCAAAACGATTTTTGTGAAACTTAAACCATTCAAAAGGTGATACACGATATCTGTTCACCCTATTGGCAATATAAATTAATGGAATATCATTATCATAAATTTCTTGCGCTGCGTAGACTGCTTTTTTTGCATTGTTCCACTTGAATTTAGCGCCTTCATTCATTTCGGATATAACGATACCTCCTTTGAAGAAATAGAATACCCCAAATTCGAATTCTCTTATTTCCCTTATCTGGTTTATTAATTCGAGTTCTCGAACTCTTTTCATGCCTTCTTTTTAGCGGACGGCAAAGATATTGATTATTAACTAAATAGCTTATAAAAACATCGATGAACGGTATGCTTATTAGTTAGGATAACCTACATATCAAAAGAGAATTATTTTTCCATATCCTTCAACTGAATTTCTAATGCTTTAGTCGATAATTGAACTTCAATCAATGAAAGTATTAATGAGGTCATAAGTGCAAATAAGCTTATGCTAAATACTAAGTTTGCCCAAAAAGTAAATTCGGCATAAATTAAGGTCATAGTAATAACGGCTAAGAGGAAGCTAACAATAGCAGTTGCCTGCATATTTTTAATAATAGTTAGTCGCTTTCTTAATTTTTGTACTTGTAGCCCAACAGACTGCGATGCCGTTTCTTGATATTTTTGATGCAATTGCCGAATTAAAGCTGCAATGGCTAAATAACGTGCATTATAGGCTAGCATAGTCAATGAAATAGCTGGAAAAAGTAGTGCCGGTATTCCTAAGGTTAATTCCATAATTAATTCTTCTTAATCTGTGGCTATGCCAAAATAGGTCCAAGTAACATCTATTGAAAAAGGATTGCTCTGTCCGTGAATCTCACCTGGCTCTATAGTTATACAATTACCAGGGCCAACTTCATAATCTTTTCCTGAAATTGTAAAAATAGCTTTCCCTGTTTGAATGTGAAATACCTCATACATAGTGTCGTGTTGGTGTAATTCTACTTGCTGACCAGGTTTAAAAACGGCGGTACCGTACATCATTAATTGTGGTATTTCTCCACGATTTATCAATGTTCTTTTTTTAATCTCTGCGTTATGGCTAACTCCTAAATCGGGTAGTTCGTTCCAGTCAACTATTTTCATTAGTCTCTATTCTATTTCAAAAGTGATGTTTTCAGTGGTGCCGTTTCCCTTAATTTCAACAACGTATGATCCTTTAGGCAAATATGTACTTCCGTTATTTGCCTGCTTCAATTCTGTTTTATGTTTTTTAAGGTAATTCAGCTTTCCAATTTTTGAGAATGCTAAATCGTAAGATAAAATATTCAATCCCTTATTGGCTATTACTTCAGTCTCGCTAACTACAATATCATCAGAAGATTTAATTTTAGCTTGGTACACATCATCTCTATCAGAATAAAAAGTAACGTCTAAGCCTGGTGTGCTTGCTTTGGACCATGAGCTCCATGAATTTCCCCAACGACTAGAATGCTTTATGTTTTCTAGTGGATAGGTGTGTAATGCCTTTTTTAATACCTCAGGAGACATCGTTTGTAATGCTGAAATATCTGCTTTGTATATGCTTCTTCCGTGTGTGCCTACTAATAAATGCTTGGCTTCTTTTTGAATTACCAAATCATGTACCGCAACATTGGGCATTCCGTTTTGAAAAGAATTCCATGAAGCCCCACGATCTAAGCTTACGTATAGCCCATTATCGGTACCCACAAATAATACATTTTCATTTTCGGCATCTTCAATTATTACATTTACAGCTGATATAGGTATGTTGCTTGAAATATTTTTCCAAGTAGCACCTTTATCTTCACTA
Organism: Maribacter aquivivus; assembly: GCF_900142175.1. Lineage (NCBI taxonomy): Bacteria > Pseudomonadati > Bacteroidota > Flavobacteriia > Flavobacteriales > Flavobacteriaceae > Maribacter > Maribacter aquivivus. Next base: position 1,008,343 of record NZ_FQZX01000001.1, read on the forward strand.
ACATATACATAAGGTGTAAAATCATCTGAACGATACCCGTTTAAGGTTGCATAAACTCTATTCTTTTGATGTTTAGATGCGATTACTCTACTTACCCATAAATTCTGAGGTAAGTTTTTAGAAATAACCTCCCAGCTTCCGCCTCCGTTATCTGTTCGTTGTATGAGTCCGTCATCACTACCGGTATACATCAATCCAAACTTAAAAGAAGATTCAGATATAGTAGCTAAGGTTCCAAAGGCGACGTTACCTTTTTTTCCACCTTGGGTTAAATCGCCAGAAATAGTTTCCCAAGTATCACCTTGGTTCAATGAGCGATGCAACTTATTGCTACCCATATATAATATGTCTTGATTATGTGGTGATAGTAAAATTGGAGACTGCCAGTTAAAACGATACGGAGTCTCGCCTAATTCGTGTTTTGGTTGAATGTAATTGCGTTGATCATTTTCTAAATCAATTCTAAAATAATTCCCAAATTGATATCCCGTGTAAACGATATTAGCATTGCGGCTATCTACTTGTACTTGCATGCCATCTCCACCCATGATAGATTTCCAAGGGTATTGACCTGTTTGTTGCCATTTTGTATTCTCTTCGGCATTATTTGGACCCATCCAAACGCCGTTATCTTGTAAACCGCCATATACATTGTACGGTTTTTCATTATCCACTGCAATGGCATAAAATTGACCAACGGTTGGCGAGTTGTTTTTAAACCAATTTTTACCATCATCATAACTAGTATTTACTCCTCCATCATTTCCGTTTATTAAATGTCCCGGTAAATTAGGATTTACCCATACTGCATGGTGATCAGAATGTACATTATCGCCATTAATAGAAACATATGTTTTGCCGCCATCTTTAGAAGAAATAATGGGAACACCAGATAAATAAATAGCATCTATATTATTTGGGTCTACAGTAATTTGGGCAAAATAATACCCATAACTATAGAACAAATCGTCTATATAGTCTTCGTTTTGCTTTGTCCATGTTTTCCCGGCATCATTGCTTCTGTATACTTCAGCACCTATTACAGGTGTATCAAATAACATAGAATTTGCATCTTCTAAATACAGTGCTAAATCTGCAGGTTGTACAGAATTACTACGCACCATTTGCTTTACATTGGCAGCTCTATATTTTTCGTGAAAATTATTGGTCTTTAAAAACTCATTTAGGTCTTTGTCGTTTAGGTCCAAGAATTGTTCTTTTGAGAGCGATTTAAAATCATCTTTGGTCAAGCCAACTTGCTTCTCTTTCTTTTCTTTGGATGTATTTCTTCTAAATTGACTATCATGTACTGCATAAAGTGTATTGTCATCAAAAACAGCTAGACCAATTCTACCTACGCCTTCTCCCGTAGGAAAGCCGCTTGTTGGGGTAGAAATTTTAACCCAAGTGTTGCCTGCATCTATACTTTTATAGATGCCAGACCCTTCGCCGTTTCCAATAAAGTCCCAAGCTTTTCTATCTTTTTGCCAAGCTGCAGCATATTGAATGTTGAAATTATTAGGTGAAACCGCTACGTCTATTATACCCGTTTCTTCATTAATGAACAAAGTGTTTTTCCAAGTTTTACCACCATCTGTGGTTTTATAAATTCCACGTTCCTTATTTGGTGAATACAAATGCCCAGTTACACCAATTGTTACTTCGTTTGGATTGTTGGGGTTAATGACAATTCGCCCAATATGGTGCGAATCGCTCAAGCCCATATGTTGCCAGGTTTTACCTTTGTCGGTAGATTTCAAAATACCGATTCCTGCATATGAAGAACGGGAAGAATTGTTCTCGCCAGTACCTACCCAAATTGTTCCACTTTGCCAATGTACCGCTATGTCTCCAAGATTTTGGGTTTGGGTTTCATCCATTACTGGGGTAAAAGTATTACCGTTGTTATTGGTGTACCACAATCCGCCAGAGGCATATGCGACATAATATTCTGTAGGGTTATTTTTATTGACTGCCAAGTCAACAACACGACCGCTCATAACAGACGGACCAATATTTTTTAGTGGAATATTTTTAACCAGAGAATTGGTTTCCATTACTTTTTTTGCGACTAAAGATTCATCAACTTTTTGCGAAGAAGTGGGTTGAATTTGTGCCGATGCAATAGTAATACTGGCTAGAAATAACAGGAAAGATTGTCTCATTTTTATTTGTTTGGTCATACTGATGGTAAGTTACTGATTACTTATACCCTTGGCAAATTGTACTATGTTGCTAAATGGATTTTTATTTAAGCGCTTCTTTTAACTCATTCGATTTTTGCTGTATTTCATTTTGGGCATTTGAAATAGCGGCTTTAACGGCTAAATTTTTATTGGTATGTATATCATGTATAGAACCAATAGATTTAATATACCAATCTTCCCATGCAGAAATAATTTGCTTTTCTTCGTTGATGGTACTTCCATTTTTAAGTGCTAGTGGACTTAGTTTGGCTTCATCTTCTAATCGTAGAAAGGCTTGTTCTTTTAGATTTTTAACCTGTGCAAGCATAAATACATCTGATGCATTTACCAATTGCAACCCACTCACCAATGCTGCTGTGCCCACATTTTTTAAGGTTTCTTGAGATACCTTGTCAATACGGTCATTATCTGTATGGTAAAATTGATCTGTAAAATGCCACAATAATAATCCGGGAATATCGGCTTCTAAAAACGGAGTATGATCACTGCCGCCTTCAAAAGGATTGGTTTTGACTACCCAATTAGCGTATTCGCCTTGTTCTTTGAATGTAGAAATTATAAAATCGTTCAAGTAGTGCGGTTTCATATCTTCTAATTTCAAAACCTCACCCCCCCATTCGCTGTGTTTATCTTTACCCCGAGTCCAAATGGCACTTGGGTCTGGCATTTTTTCGATTAAAAAAGTACCCCCTGTAACTGCAGTGTTTTCACCCACCATGTCCAAACTAATTCCCCACTTAATGCCTTTAGTCCGTTTAGAGTCTTCTTCAATATACCTACGGGTAGATATAATTTCATCGCCCCATAAAAAGGTCATGGTTCTTTTAAAACTGATTTTATCTTCAGCGAATAATTTTGCAGCTGTTTTAGCCATTTCTAATTGTGTACCAACACCTGTAGCATTGTCATTTGCACCTGGTTCTTGAATATGGGCACTATACACCAAACGCTCATCAGGTAGTTCGCTGCCTTTTATGTTCGCAACTATTGTAAGTTCTTCTGATGGGTATCTTTTGGTCTGAATATTTACCAAAACTTCTGTTTTACCTTTTTGAAGCTGTGTTTTTAGTTTCTCTTTTGCTTCGTAGGATAATGCAATGCCCCAGAAATTACCATTATCTTGAGAAGGAAGACTTCTAAACTGAATTGAGGTTTTGTTTTTCTCTGGTTGTAAATAGTTAGGGTTGTCATAAGTTAAAATGCCTAAGGCACCATTCTTAACTGCTGTTTTGTAAAACTTACGGGCACTCATTTCTGCAAATACCACTTTACCTTTTATAGATTTGGATTGTAAATCATCTACGGATTTTATTTGAACAACTTCTGCCTTTACGCCTTTTTGGGGTGTGGATGCCGAATTTAAATAGGTCATGTTACGGTTGGTTGCAGAAAGTAACAAAGGTGTGTCTTTGCCAGCAATTTGCAATGACGCAGATATGGGTTCCCAAGTTTGGTTGTTCATTGCCCGTTTTTCTATACGATAAGTAAGTCGGTCTTCAGCCTTGGCATTTTCATCCAAAATATAACCGGCAGCCTGTAAACTATCTGCAATTAGGTGGACGGTTTTATTAAAGCCTGTGTTGCCAACAACACGCCAATAATCTTCTACAAAATCTGTGGTCTCGTATGCAAGCTGACCCGTAAATTCTGGACGAACAATTTCAAAATAATCCAGTGGTTTTTCATCAGTATGCTGAGAGCATCCTGTTAAAAAAGAAAGACAGAGTAGTGTGGGTACAATACCCTGCCTTATGATAATCCTTTTAACTGCGGTTATTCCTCCCATTTCCATTCGTTACCAATAATCAATTTCTCCTTTAGGTCATTTTTAATCATGAACTCTTTGGTAGTTTCGCTATCCATTTTTGTTGCTGGTAATTTATCGGCATTTGCAACCGCATATAACATCATAGTACCAAAGCGAGCTGTGTTTTTCATATGGTCTTCGTTTACCAGATTAAAATCATCACAATCAGAATGATAACAACCATAAATAGAGCGGTCTAAATTACTGCTTACAGATAAAATTGGAACACCTTCTAACATAAAAGGTTGGTGATCACTATGTAAACCAGATTTGTTAGAAAAGGTATTTTGGTATATAGTATCCTGTTGCTGAATTGCAGCACCTAAATCGGTAAAAAATTGTTCGTCATCTAGCTTTCCGCCAGCATTCATACCAATTGGGTTACCAGACATATCTAAGTTCATCATGTATTTAATGTTCTCAATAGTCTTGTTCTCAATAGCTTGTTCTACTAAATATTTAGAACCAAGTAATCCTTGTTCTTCTCCCATGAACATTACAAACTTTACCGTACGTTTTGGGTGTAAGTTGTTTGCCTTAAAAGCTCTTGCAATATCTAAAACAGCAAAAGAACCAATACCGTTATCTATGGCGCCAGTTGCTAAATCCCAAGAATCTAAATGACCTCCAAGTACAATTTCTTCTTGCGGTATTTCAGTTCCAGGTAGCGTTGCAACAACATTTCTTGCTTTAATGACATCACTGGTATTAGTCATATCAATTTTGGCAGTGGCTTTTTTAGATTTTAAAGTTTCTTTTAATGCAATACCATCTTCTTTGCCAATACATACAGCAGGAATAGGAATTAACTCTCCTGTTACAGAAGCCGTACCGGTTAGTAAAACACCGTTATCTACTTGATTGATAATAATGATGCCAATTGCACCATATTTAATAGCTAAAGCTGTTTTTTCACTTCGGTGTAAATTGGTAAGTCCCTCTTCACTTTCTGGAAGAATATTAATGTATACCAATGAAATTTTTCCTTTTACTGCATCTGGTTTAGCTGCGTAATCTGCATCTAGGCCATTACCCATATCTACAATTTCGCCGGTAATGTGTGCTTCTACGGGTGCGTGACCTAAAGTCACTACTTTAATATCTTCGTCATTAATCTGTAATGAAACTTCGCCTCTTGCCCATGCTTCTACTTCAAAAGTTTGGTAGGCAACATCTTCAAAACCATATTCCTTGAATTTATTGAACGTGTATTCTTCTGCCTTGGCTCCGTTTGTAGATCCAGTTAATCTATGACCAATGGTTTCTGTAGCCTCTTTTAAGGTGCTATAACCTTTTGAGTTTGCTTTGATTTCTGTATCAATACGCGCAAAAAGTTCAGATTGAGTTTCTTCTTTTTTTGTTTCTGAACATGCCTGTAGACATAGAGCGCCTATTAATAGGTAAGCGATTTTTTTCATGAGTTGTTTGTGTTTGGTTTAGGTATACAAGTTAGCTAATTTGTAGCTAAGAATAAGAAAAGGTGTTCTTGCAAATCTGATAATTCGATGCCGTATTTTCTGAGGAAACAACACATTATGCTTAATTTTATATCAAAATAAGAATTCATGAAATACGATCAAATACCTAACTCCTTATTTATAAAGAACCGTAAGAAGTTTATGGACCGCATGCAGCCTAAAAGTATTGCTGTATTTAACTCTAATGATATTTACCCTATAGGAGCCGATAGTGTTTTGCCTTTTGAGCAACATAGAGATATTTTCTATCTGTCTGGAGCTGATCAAGAGGAAACCATTTTAATACTTTTTCCTGATGCTATTAATAAAAAGCATCGCGAGGTTCTTTTTGTTCGTGAAACCAATGAACATATTGCTATTTGGGAAGGCGAAAAATTAACGAAAGAGAAGGCTACAGAGGTTTCAGGTATTGAAACTGTTTGTTGGTTACAAGATTTCGATAAAATTTTCTTCGACCTAATGACCGAAGCTGAAACTATTTACTTCAATACAAACGAGCATTATAGACAAGCGGTAGAAACACAGACACGCGAAGATAGATTCATAGAGAAATGCAAGCGTGAATATCCTGCACATAAAGTTGCTAAAAGTAATCCTATACTTCAAGAGATTAGAGGAATCAAAGAACCCGAAGAAATTGATATTATGCAAACTGCCTGTAATATCACGGAAAAGGGATTTCGTAGACTTCTTAGTTTTGTGAAACCAGGGGTGATGGAATATGAGATTGAAGCAGAATTATTGCATGAATTTGTGCGAAACAGATCTAAAGGTTTTGCATATCAACCAATTATTGCTTCCGGTAACAATGCAAACGTACTACACTATTTAGAGAATAATAAGCTATGTAATGATGGCGATTTAATTTTGATGGATGTTGCAGCAGAGTATGCTAATTATTCTAGTGACTTAACAAGAACTATTCCTGTGAACGGTAAATTTACGAAGCGCCAGAAAGAGGTGTATTATGCCGTTTTACGCGTTAAAGATGATGCCACTAAAATGTTGGTGCCTGGTACACTTTGGGCAGAGTACCATAAAGAATGTGGTAAACTAATGACTTCTGAACTTTTAGGGTTAGGTTTATTGGATAAATCCGATGTGCAAAATGAAAATCCTGAATGGCCTGCTTATAAAAAATACTTTATGCATGGTACAAGTCATCATATTGGATTAAATACGCATGATTATGGTGCGTTAAAAACTCCTATGAAAGCAAATATGGTATTTACTGTGGAGCCAGGAATTTACATTCCGGCAGAAAATATGGGTATTCGTTTAGAAGATGATGTGGTAATTCAAGAAAAAGGAGAACCTTTTAACCTTATGGCCAATATTCCGATCAAAGCTGAGGAGATTGAAGATTTAATGAACAAATAAGAGTAGATGATGAAATTAGTATCGTGGAACGTTAATGGCATTAGGGCTTCAGTTAAAAAAGGATTTGAGGATATCGTAAAAGATTTTGATGCAGATGTATTTTGTGTTCAAGAAACAAAGGCGCAAGATGATCAGGTTGCCGAAGCATTGAAAGATATTACCGATTACGAGCTTTTTAGTAATAGTGCAGAACGAAAAGGATATTCTGGTACCGGAATTTTATCTAAACAAGCACCTGTGAAGTTTGATAAGGACATGGGTATTGAAGAACATGATTTAGAAGGAAGGATTACACATTCAGAATTTGAACATTTTCATTTAATCAATGTATATATACCTAATAGTGGTAGTGGATTAAAACGTTTGGATTACCGTGCCGGATGGGATAAAGATTTTACTAACTACCTTAAAGAATTGTCAAAAACCAAGCCTTTAATTATTACGGGCGACTTTAATGTAGCGCATACTGCTAACGATTTGGCGAACCCAAAAAGTAATTACAACAAAACATCAGGATTTACACAAGTTGAGATTGATGGATTTGACCATATGCTAAAGGAATTGAACTTGGTAGATAGTTTTAGAAAATTACACCCTACTACGTTCGATAAATATACCTTTTGGAGTGCGAGAGGTGGTGCAAGAGGTAGAAATGTAGGTTGGCGTTTAGATTATTTTTTGGTAAGTGAATCTATTTGGGATAAAGTAACATCGGCTGAGATACACGATCAAATAATGGGTAGTGATCATTGCCCAATTAGTTTAGAAATAGAATTTTAGAATATGGGGTTGTTTTTATTAATACAAGATGCTTCTGAGATTGAAGAGAAAATTCAGGAAGCACCCAATAGTGCTTATGAGATAGGTGTCGTTATTGGCACCTATCTACCTTTTGTGGTTATGGTCTTAATAGCCTATGCTTTCTATTATTACTCTAAGAAGAGAAAAAACAAAGACTAATTTTTTACTCTGAAGTACCAAGTTTTATTAGGTTCGTGACTACAAACACAATCAAAGCAGGCAATACCCAGCCCAAACTATATTGCTGAAGTGGAATCCATGAAAATGTATCTGCAGCAGGTGACAATGCACTTATGCTTCCTAAGAAATCTGGAATACTAAAAAGTATAGTGGTAATCGTTACCGCTTTAAAAACTATAGATGATGCATATTTATTTGGTACTACATTCAATAGTATTAGAATAATGGTTATTGGGTAAATAAACATTAATGAGGGTATAGCTACTGCAATAATATAAGCTACATTGAATTGCCCTACTAAAACACCAAGTATACTTCCTAGAATTGCTGTTATCGTATAAATAGATTTGGAGTCATTAAATCTAGATGCTACAAAATCTGCGGTCCCCGTCACAATACCTACGGCAGTTGTAAAGCAAGCCAAACCCACTAGAATGCTCAAAAATAAATTACCAATATTACCTAAACTTTGTATGGCCAAGCCAGATAAAATTTCAGTTCTACTGGTATCTGCATCAAAGACAGAATGTACCAATGCCCCAGAGAGAATTAGTCCCATATAAATTAAAAACAGCGATAAACCTGCAAACCATGCGGCGTTGCGTATCAGTAGTTTTTTATCATCATATGAAGCATGTGTATATTTTAAATTGATCGATATAATAATTACCCCACCAACAACAACGGCACCAATGGCATCGAATGTTTGGTAGCCTTCTAGTATTCCGTTAGTAAAAGGACTAGCTATAGAAGTACTGCCGAAGTCGAATGGGAATGAAAAAATGGTTATTCCAATTATTAAAATCAGGATGACAATGATTGCAGGCGTTAAAATTTTGCCCAATATGTTCAATATTTTAGATCGGTTTAAAGCGAATAGTAAAACCAAGGCAAAATAAATACTGCTAGTAAGCCAAGAAGAGATCTCCCAATACGGCTGTATGGCCATTTCGTGCGTTACAGATGCTGTCCTTGGGCTTGGTAAGGCAATAGCTATAGCGTAAATGAAAAAGGCATAGATTAAACTGAAGGTAGGCGATACTTTATTGCCAAAATCTATTAGTGTTCCCTGTAGTTTTGCATGTGCCAAAATACCAAATACGGGTATTGCCACTGCAGATAGTCCAAAACCTATGGTAACTATGAGCCATTGGTCGCCAGAATTAAAGCCTAATAATGGAGGTAAAATTAGATTGCCGGCTCCAAAAAAAAGAGAGAACAATGCAAAAGCTGTAACGAGGGTTTCCTTCTTTTTAAACATGAATACAAATTAAGTGAAAGATTATTAAATAACAGGTAAGGCAAGGTTTTTCATTTTCTGAAACACCAAAAAAAAGGGCGTTGACAACAGGTTATGTAAAACTCACAACAATTACTGGTACAGGCCTTTAATATGCTGTACTTTAACCAAAGGAAACAAAACGTATGTTAATTTCCTTGAAATTCAATCTAATATATAATCGCATTTTCTCGATTACCCAAATCGAAATTTTTGCATAAAATCCTACAGCATGAAAAAAATATTCTGCAGCATCTTCGGTCATCACTATTCAATATCTAAAAAAGTGACGTCTCACATTAAAGAGTACAAGTGTATTCACTGTCAAAAAGAAGTAACTACCGATGTAAGTGGTAATCTTTCTGCTTTAACACCTGAGTTACAAGATATCAATAGAACTTTAGAGCATATTTATCAAAGAAGACATACAGCTTCGCATGCACAAACACCTGCACAACAGGTAGCATAATTTGTACTGTTTTTAGTTAAATGAATTCCAACCCTGTGCGGTCAATGGAATCTTTGTATTATTCCTTGAAATTAAGAATGCACCTTCGTCTTTTCCTGTGGTATGTCCTATAACGGTCAAGTTTGGATTACCCTTAATTTTCGGGAATTCTTTTTGGTCTATCGTAAACAATAATTCATAGTCCTCACCGCCACTCAATGCAACAAGAGTGCTATCCATTTTAAACTCTTCGCAAGCTGAAATAACGGTAGGGTCTAAAGGAATTTTGTCTTCATACAAGTCAATTCCTAATCCGCTACTCTTGCTTAAATGTAAAATCTCAGATGAAAGTCCGTCACTAATATCGATCATCGATGTTGGGTGAACATCTAATTTTTTCAATAGTTCAGAAATGTCTTTACGAGCCTCTGGCTTTAATTGTCTTTCCACGATATAAGAATACGGCTCTAGATCTGGCTGACTATTAGGGTTTACTTTAAATACTTCGTTTTCACGCTCCAACACTTGAAGTCCCATATATGCAGCACCTAAATCTCCGCTAATTACTAAAAGATCATTTGGTTGAGCACCTGAGCGATAAGCGATATCCTCTTCATTTGCGATACCAATTGCGGTAACACTAATCATTAACCCTGTTTTTGATGAGGTGGTGTCACCACCAACTAAATCAACATTATATGCTTTGCATGCCGTTGACACACCTGCGTAAAACTCTTCAAGGGCTTCTAACGGAAATCTATTAGAAACCGCAATAGAAACTGTTACTTGAGTCGCCGTAGCATTCATGGCGTAAATATCAGAAAGGTTAACCATAATAGATTTGTAACCTAAATGCTTTAGTGGCATGTAGGCAAGGTCAAAATGTACCCCTTCTATTAAAAGATCTGTACTAATAACCGTTTTTTTGTTTTCAAAATTTAAAACGGCAGCATCATCACCAATACCTTTTACAGTAGACTTTTGTTCGATTTTAAAATCTTTAGTCAGGTGTTCTATGAGTCCGAATTCACCTAATTTCTCTAACGATGTTCTTTCTTGTTCTTTATCTTCTAGCATGTTGCAAAAATAAGAAGTAAAACAAGATGAATGGTATAAAAAAATCCGAAGCTTTTCAGCTTCGGATTTACTATTGAAATTGTAAATATATTTTGGTCTTATCCTACAGAATACCCATTTCTGTAGGTACGTTTTATGTATTTGTTTGCAGGTTCAAAATTGGTAACTTTCATATTTGCTGCATCCCACTGTAAACGTTTTCTTCCGTGGTATTGTTTTCCGCCACCCCAGAAACTTTGATTTTCAACAGTTGAATCTACTTCGAAATATGATTTCAATGCCAAGTTTCCGATAAGGATACTTTCTGTGAACGGTCCAGCATAATCAAAAGAAGAACTTGTTTCTGCATTGCCATAACCAGCCATACATGCATTTACCCATTGTAAATAGTGACCTTCTGGTACACGTGCAATAGTTTGTTCTACTTCAAATTGTTCGTTAAGGGTTAATGGTAATAACCTTGGGTTTGCACCGTAGCAATCTGCCATTAATTTTCCTTTTGTACCAATGAATAGTACACCACCATCCCAGTTTCCTAATGCTTCATCATCGCCTAATTCTTCTGGTCTTTCAGGTAGCAATCCGCCATCCATCCAAGTAACTTTTATTTTTCCTTTACCATCTGTTCTTGGGTAGCTTAAGTGTATTTTACTAGAGTTCGGGAAACTTTTTGGGTAGTCTTTGTACTGAAAATTACCGCTGAAAGAATCAGAAACACTACATTCTACCGTGTCAGGATATAGAATTGGTAATATTCTATAAACTGGATCCATGATATGACAAGCCATATCGCCAAGTGCACCTGTTCCAAAATCTGACCAACCTCTCCAGTCAAAAGGTAAATATGCATTATTGTAATCTCGCATCGCTGCAGTGCCTAACCAAAGATCCCAATTTAGTCCTTTTGGTACGCGGTCCTTTTTAGTAGGTGTTTGTAATGCTTGTGGCCAAATAGCTCTATTCGTCCAGCATTTTACAGTGTGTACTTCGCCAATGATGCCTGTATCATAAATTTCTTTCATGGTACGAACCCCGTCACCAGAGCCACCTTGGTTACCCATTTGTGTAACTACTTTGAATTTTTTCGCTGCTTCGGTCAGCATTCTTGCCTCCCAAATATCATGTGTCAATGGTTTTTGAACATATACATGTTTGCCCATAGACATTGCCTGGTAAGCTGCAACGGCATGGTTGTGATCGGGTGTAGATACAGAAACGGCATCAATATTTTTGCCTTCTTTATCTAGCATTTCCCTAAAGTCATTAAAATAACTAGCTTTTGGGAATGCTTCTCTAGATCCAATTGCTTGCCTGTTATCTACATCGGCAAGTGATACGATATTTACATTCGGACTCTCGGCAAAAGAAGCAATATCGCTTTGGCCTTTACCACCGACGCCAATACCGGCAATATTTAATTTATCGCTTGGTGCGACAAACCCTGTTCCCCCTAAAACGTGTCTAGGTACAATCATAAAACCGGCTGCCGCCATACCGGTATTCTTCATAAATTTTCGGCGGGTGTTGTTTTTGTCGTTTGATTTGTTGTGTGACATAATAAGTTGTTGTTTGATTTGGTATTGAAGGTAACTCAATTCTGTTAGATTGAACCCTGTTTAGAGCTGTCTTGAGTTTTAATTCATCTTATATTTTAAGTTTAGTTATTGATAATTAGTTGATTACGGAGTTGATGAGATTTAATTTTTAACACTTTGTTTGCTTTTTATAGCAATGAAATAATGTCGTTTCTGCTTAGATTAATTAAATTTTGTAATCTTCAATTACTATGTATAGGCAGGCGCAAGTATAGTATTGTACAAATAGAAAGATTTTAATTTTACTCGATGCTGAACCCTTATAAAAACCAAGTAATTGTTCTTCCTTAATTTTAACTGTGATGTTCTTTTTAAGTATAGTATTTCTCTATTAATATATACGTTATAATAATGTTAGGTTCTATGGAAAAAACCTACTTATGACGTATATTTGTAAACTATTTAGATTAAATCTAGTTAATTATGATTCAAGTATCAGAAACGGCTAAACAGAAAGTAATCAACCTAATGACAGAAGAGGGTTTTGATGCTACGACGGATTATGTACGTGTTGGGGTAAAGAGTGGTGGATGTAGTGGATTATCATATGAGTTAAACTTTGATGATAAGAAAGACGACGCTGATAAAGTATTCGAAGACAATAATGTACGTATTATCGTAGACAAAAAAAGCTTTTTATATTTAGTAGGAACGGTGTTGGAGTACTCTGGCGGATTAAACGGAAAAGGTTTTGTTTTTAACAATCCTAACGCTCAAAGAACGTGTGGTTGTGGTGAGAGTTTTTCATTGTAAAAAATAAGTTTTGAATACGTAAAATGATATTTGAGTAAGTTTTTAACTCATTTATTTTTTACTTATTACATAAAATATATGGCATATACAGAAGAAGAATTAAAGAAAGAATTGGAAACCAAAGAGTATGAGTATGGTTTCTACACAGATATAGAATCTGATACATTTCCTATTGGGTTAAGCGAAGAAATTGTTATTGCGATTTCAAAGAAAAAAGAAGAGCCTGAGTGGATGACACTTTGGCGTTTAGAAGCTTTTCGTATTTGGGAAAGTATGGAAGAACCTACGTGGGCAAATGTGCATTATGAAAAACCAGATTTTCAGAAAATCAGTTATTATTCCGCACCAAAATCTGCTGATCCAAACAAAACATTAGATGATGTAGATCCAGATTTGTTAGAAATGTATCGTAAGCTTGGTATTTCTGTTGACGAGCAAAAGAAATTACAAAATGTAGCTGTCGATATTGTTGTAGATTCTGTTTCTGTGGCAACGACTTTTAAAAAGACATTGGCAGAAAAGGGAATTATTTTTATGCCTATTTCAGAGGCTATAAAAGAACACCCGGAGTTGGTGAAGAAGTATATGGGTACTGTTGTGCCACAAAAAGATAATTTTTATGCTGCTCTAAATTCTGCGGTATTTACAGATGGTTCTTTTTGTTATATACCAAAAGGGGTAAGATGCCCAATGGAGCTATCTACGTATTTTAGAATTAATCAAGCAGGTACAGGTCAATTTGAGCGTACGTTGCTTATTGCAGATGAAGATAGTTATGTAAGTTATTTAGAAGGTTGTACCGCTCCTTCTAGAGATGAAAATCAATTACACGCAGCTGTAGTAGAGCTAATTGCTCTAGATGGTGCTGAAATAAAATATTCTACCGTTCAAAACTGGTATCCTGGTAATAGCGAGGGTAAAGGTGGTGTATTTAACTTTGTTACGAAAAGAGCTATTTGCGAGAAAAACGCTAAAGTTTCTTGGACACAAGTTGAAACAGGTTCTGCAGTAACATGGAAATATCCTTCTTGTATTTTAAAAGGAGATAACTCTATTGGTGAATTCTATTCTATAGCCGTAACGAACAATTACCAACAAGCAGATACAGGTACCAAAATGATTCATCTTGGTAAAAACACTAAGAGTACCATTATATCAAAAGGTATTTCTGCAGGTAAATCTCAAAATAGTTACCGTGGTTTGGTACAGATCAATAGCCGTGCCGATGGTGCGCGTAACTTCTCTCAATGCGATTCTTTGTTAATGGGTAACGAATGTGGTGCACATACCTTCCCGTATATCGAAGCAAAGAATAAGACGGCAATGATAGAACACGAGGCTACAACTAGTAAAATTGGTGAAGATCAAATTTTCTACTGTAACCAAAGAGGTATACCAACAGAGAAAGCGATTGCATTAATTGTAAATGGCTTTAGTAAAGAAGTATTAAATAAACTACCAATGGAATTTGCTGTTGAGGCACAAAAATTATTGGAAATTAGTTTAGAAGGTTCTGTAGGATAATAAGTAATTAAGATTTTAGTAAAACGCCATAGGCGCCACAATATTTAAAGTAACATATTATGTTGAAAATTAAAGATCTACATGCTAGCGTAGATGATAAGGAGATATTAAGAGGAATAAACCTAGAGATTAAAGCAGGTGAAGTACATGCTATAATGGGACCTAACGGTTCTGGTAAAAGTACATTAGCTTCTGTAATTGCCGGAAACGAGCGTTTTGAGGTTACTCAAGGTTCAATTGAATTAAGTGGTGAAGATTTAGAAGAAGTTTCTCCAGAAGAAAGAGCACACAAGGGTGTTTTTCTTTCTTTTCAATATCCAGTTGAGATCCCGGGTGTTTCTGTAACCAACTTTATGAAAACTGCAATTAACGAAACTCGTAAGGCTAAAGGTCTTGAAGATATGCCTGCCAAGGATATGTTGAAGCTGATTCGTGAAAAATCTGAGTTATTAGAAATTGACCGTAAGTTCTTATCTAGATCATTGAACGAAGGTTTTTCTGGTGGTGAGAAAAAGAGAAACGAGATTTTTCAAATGGCTATGTTAGAGCCAAAGGTTGCAATTTTAGATGAAACCGATTCTGGATTGGATATCGATGCTTTACGTATTGTTGCTAGCGGAGTTAACAAACTAAAAAGTAAGGATAACGCTGTAATATTAATTACGCACTACCAACGTTTATTGGAGTATATCGTACCTGATTTTGTTCACGTTTTACATAATGGTAAAATTGTAAAATCTGGTGGTAAAGAACTTGCTCTAGAGCTTGAAGAAAAAGGATACGACTGGTTAAAGCAAGAAACAGCGGTGTAATTAAGTATACAGTATTCAGTGGCAGTAATTAGAGATTACGAACTGCCAACTGCTACTGCAAACTGGCAACTGAAAAAATATGGATTTAAAAGATAAATTGATTTCCTCTTTTATGGCGTTTGAGAACAACGTGGATGTTGAACATCCGGTACACGACGTTCGTATGGCAGCTATAAAAAACTTTGAGGAAAAAGGGTTTCCCTCTAAAAAGGAAGAAGCTTGGAAATATACTTCATTAAATAGTTTACAAAAAATAGATTTCAGCATCTTCCCAAAAGAAGAAAATGCGCTGGAGTATAAAGATGTAAAGCGTTATTTCATTCACGAAATCGATACCTATAAAATTGTTTTCGTTGATGGTATTTACAGTTCTTACTTATCTGAAACTACACATGATGGTGTAGATATCTGCTTAATGAGTGCAGCGCTTACAAAGCCAATGTACAAGCAGGTTATTGATGTATATTTTAACAAAATTGCATCTAAAGATGAGTCGTTAACCACTTTAAACACTGCGTTTAGTAGAGAAGGGGCTTACATTTACATTCCGAAGAATAAAATGCCTAAAAAACCAATTGAGATATTACACTTCTCTACCGGTAATGAGGCTTCTCTTTTATTACAACCAAGAAATTTAATTGTAGTAGAAGAAAATGCTGAGGTTCAAATTATTGAGCGTCACCAGAGTTTAACATCAAACGACACACTTACTAACGCAGTAACCGAAATATTCGCTGCAAAAAGTGCTATTGTTGACTTTTATAAAATTCAGAACGATGCAGCTACGGCTTCATTGATCGATAACACGTATGTTGACCAAAAAGACAAAAGTGTTGTTAACGTTCATACCTTCTCTTTTGGTGGTAAATTGACGCGTAACAATCTTAACTTTTATCAAAACGGTGAGTATATAGATTCTACTATGAATGGTGTTACTATTCTTGGAGAAAAACAACACGTTGACCATTACACATTAGTGCATCATATGCAACCTAATTGTGAAAGTCATCAAGATTATAAGGGAATTTATGGCGACAGCTCTACAGGTGTTTTTAATGGTAAAATCATCGTAGATAAAATTGCTCAAAAGACAAATGCTTTTCAAAAGAATAATAATATTCTTATTAGTGATAAAGCAAGCATCAATTCAAAACCTCAGTTAGAGATTTTTGCCGATGATGTAAAATGTTCTCACGGTTGTACTATTGGTCAGTTAGATGAGGATGCCTTATTCTATTTACAGTCTAGAGGTATACCAAAGAAAGAAGCAAGAGCATTATTGATGTATGCATTTGCTAATAATGTATTATCTACAGTTCGTATTCCTGAACTAAAAGCTAGAATAAATAAATTGATTGCTAAGAAACTAGGGGTAAACCTTGGGTTTGATTTGTAAGATATTTTAAGTGAAAAGTATATAATAAGGATAGTTAATTATTTAGCTATCCTTTTTTATTTTAAACTGACCTAGAACTAAATCAGTATTCAATAATATATATGTTTTCATTATCGGGTATCTTTGTATATAAGAAGATTGACTATGTTAGATATTAAAAAAATAAGAGAAGATTTTCCAATTCTTAAGCGTCAGGTAAACGGTAAGCCATTGGTCTATTTAGACAATGCCGCTACTTCGCAAACTCCGCAGCAGGTTATAGATGTCATTGTAGATTATTATCAAAACTACAATGCAAATATTCACCGTGGGGTTCATACGCTTTCTCAAGAAGCGACTGATAAATACGAGCAAGCAAGAATAAAGATTCAAAAGCATTTTAATGCTGCGAAGTCTTATGAAATTATATTCACTTCGGGAACTACCCACAGTATAAATCTAGTTGCTAACGGATTCTCTGCCTTGATTAAAAAAGGAGATGAGGTTTTAGTTTCTGCAATGGAGCATCATTCTAACATTGTGCCTTGGCAAATGTTATGTGAGCGTACTGGAGCAATCTTAAAAGTGATTCCAATGAACCAAGAAGGGGAATTGCGAATGGATGTGTATGATGAATTACTTTCAGATAAAACTAAACTGGTTTTCTGTAACCATATTTCTAATGCGTTAGGTACTATTAATCCTATTGAAGAAATTATAGAAAAAGCACATAAAGTAGGTGCTGCGGTTTTAATCGACGGTGCGCAGGCTGCTCCGCATTTGGTAACAGATGTTCAAGCTTTAGATGTTGATTTTTATACCTGTTCTGCACATAAAATATGTGGTCCAACAGGTGAAGGTATGTTATATGGTAAAGAAGAGTGGTTAAATAAATTACCACCGTATCAAGGTGGTGGCGAAATGATTGCCGAGGTTACCTTTGAGAAAACTACTTATGCCGATCTACCGCATAAATTTGAAGCTGGCACGCCTAATATCTGTGGTGGTATCGCTTTTGGTGCTGCACTAGATTATATGAATGCTATTGGCTTTGATGAAATTGCCAAGTATGAGCACGAATTGCTAGACTATGCCACGCAAGAATTGCTGAAGATAGACGGACTCAAAATTTACGGTACGGCTAAAAACAAGACTTCTGTTATTTCATTCAATATAGAAGGTATTCACCCATATGATATAGGTAGTATTTTAGATAAGTTGGGTATTGCAGTACGTACAGGACACCATTGTGCACAACCTATTATGGATTTCTTTAAAATACCTGGCACCGTACGGGCTAGTTTTGCTTTTTATAATACCAAAGAAGAAGTAGATATACTTGTTGCTGGTGTTTTAAAAGCGAAAAGTATGCTCCTTTAGCAGTATTTTCATAACATTTCTTTAAGATACTGTTAATATTTTATATATTAGGGAAACACTAATTATATAACATTAACTATTTATGAAAAAAGTAATTTTGAGCGTAGCTATAATGGGAGCATTCCTTTTATCCTGCGAAAATGATTCCTCCACTGAATTCAATACAGAAATAGAGGCACAAGAAGTTCAAGTCGACATGAGTGATTTTACGCTATATGTTGATTCAGATGATTTAGCGGGTAAATCTGCCAATAGCTTTGAGAAATGTGTTTCTATGAAAAATTTAGAATACAGGCTAGCTAAGAACAAAGGTTTAGAAAAGAAGATGTATGATATTGAGTATAATACTCGTAAAGCCATTGCGTTAAAAAATCAAGGAAAAGGTAAACCAGGTGGAGGTTCTGGTGGTGGTGGAACTACTCCTTCTATTTATGAAGGAACAATTACAATTCCTGTAGTAATCAATATCATTGAGCAATTTGCAGGGCAGGTTACTCAAAATCAAATTAATTCTCAAATTAGAATTCTAAATGAGGATTTTCAGAATAATAATACAAATACATCTAGTGTACCTTCAGAGTTTTCTGGTTTGGTTGCCGATGTTGATGTAACATTTGTTTTAGGTTCTGTAAACAGAATTACAAATACAAAAGCATCATGGGGAACTAATGATGCTATGAAAATACCATCTCAAGGTGGGATTGCACCAACTGACGCTACCAGAAATTTAAATCTATGGGTTTGCGAAATTGGAGGTGGAATTTTAGGTTATGCACAATTTCCGGGAGGATCTAATGCAACAGATGGTGTTGTAATTGGTACAGATTTCTTTGGTGAAACTAATAATGGCGGTGTGTACGGAAAAGGGCGTACTGCAACCCATGAAGTAGGTCACTGGTTAAATTTACGTCATATTTGGGGTGATGGAAGATGTAATAGAGATGATTTTGTTGCGGATACTCCAACTTCTGATGCTCCTAATTATAACTGTCCTTCTTACCCAACAGTTAATTGTAGATCTACCGACATGACTATGAACTATATGGATTATGTACAAGATGATTGTATGTATATGTTTACTTCTGGTCAAAATGATCGTATGAGAGCACTATTTGTTGCTGGAGGATCAAAAGAAGGATTTGTAAACTAACATTAATCCTAAGCTTATTATAAAAGGACACCTATTGGGTGTCCTTTTTGTATTATTAACTCTAAATGTATGTTTAATGAAAACAGTAACATTACTTATCGCACTGTTATTTATAAATAACTGTGTAGAAAATAAAAATAAAGAAGATGTAGTCGTTCAATATAAATATGAAGCTATAACTAGAGGTTCTAGCTTTATATGTATAGTCAGCGAAAACAAGGTTATTGTCTCTACTACAGGTACTGTTGGCAATCAAAATTTAAAAGAAGTTTCTAATGAAGATTGGGGAATATTAGTTAAGTATATAGAATTAGTTGATTTAGTCGCTTTGGAAAATTTAGTTCCACCGAGTGACGATAATAAAAGTGATAAAGTAAGAATAGCAACATTAACCGTAACGACTATCAATCATTCTTATAAATCAGAACCATTTGATGAAGGTAACCCTCCTAAAGAATTGGTTCCTATAATTGATAAAATTATAGCTATTGCCAAAACTGTTGATTAGCACAGTTACTTGTTGTAATTTTGTGTAAAATATAGCAATGGAAATTAAAGAGATACAGGAAGAGATTATAGATGAATTTTCTATGTTCGATGATTGGATGCAGCGCTATGAGTACATGATCGATCTTGGCAAGTCACTTCCATTAATTAACGAAGAGTTTAAGACTGACGATAACATTATTAAAGGTTGTCAAAGTAAGGTTTGGGTACATGCCGAGTTAGAAGATAATAAATTGGTCTTCACTGCAGATAGTGATGCTATTATTACAAAAGGGATTATTGCCATTTTAATACGTGCATTTAGTAACCAAAAACCACAAGATATTTTAGATGCCGATACGGATTTTATTGATGAAATTGGGTTAAAAGAGCATTTGTCGCCTACAAGGGCAAACGGTTTGGTTAGTATGATCAAACAATTAAAGTTATACGCAGTAGCGTATCAAACACAAATTGAAGACTAGAAGATTATGAGTGATGAAAATATAGCTGAAGACAGCGCAGAGTTAGGGGAGAAAATTGTTAAGATTTTAAAGACCATATATGATCCAGAAATTCCTGTAGATATCTATGAATTAGGATTAATCTATGATGTTCTGGTGAATGAAGATAATGAGGTTAAGATTTTAATGACACTTACATCACCTAACTGTCCGGTTGCTGAAAGTTTACCTGCAGAAGTTGAGGAGAAAGTGAAATCTTTAAATGCTATTAAAGATGCTGAGGTAGAAATTACATTTGATCCACCTTGGACACAAGATTTAATGAGCGAAGAAGCAAAATTAGAATTAGGACTTCTTTAATCGTTTTGGCTTAATGCTGATTCTAAACATGCTGGTATGCAAGATGAAATCGTAAATAAAGTTGCCCAGAGCAAACTGATTACTTTTAACTTAGAAGATTACTACCCTAAAGGTAATAGGGTAGTGCTAGATATTAAAGACTGGCTTTTTGAAGGTTTTATACTAAAGGAAAAGGAATTTAGGGCTTTTGCTGATGCACATGATTGGTCTCAGTATGAGGGTGCTTATGTAGCTA
Organism: Maribacter aquivivus; assembly: GCF_900142175.1. Taxonomy (NCBI): domain Bacteria; kingdom Pseudomonadati; phylum Bacteroidota; class Flavobacteriia; order Flavobacteriales; family Flavobacteriaceae; genus Maribacter; species Maribacter aquivivus. The sequence goes on from NZ_FQZX01000001.1 coordinate 1,029,134, forward strand.
TGCAATGTTCTACCGATGCTATCGTACCTGGTTGGGCATATTTATTATTAAGTGTAAAGCTTAGTGGTATAGCAAAAAAGGCAATTCAAGGTACTTTAGTAGATTTAGAAACCAGTATTTATCAGTCTATTATTGACAATATTGATGTTTCTGAGTATCAAGATAAGTTAATTATTATAAAAGGATGCAGTAAAAAACCTGTGCCTGCTAACGCATATCTGTTTCTCGCAGAGCGTTTAAAACCTGTTGCAAAGTCTATTATGTATGGCGAAGCTTGTTCTTCTGTGCCATTATATAAAAGAAAATAACATAATCGTGCTTAAAGAAGTTCTCAAGTATTATTACCTTTGCGCCACTATAAATTATAAACATTAATTATTATGAAGAAAATTGTATTAACTCTAGCTCTTGCATTTGTTGCAACTGTAGGTTTTTCTCAGACAGAAGAGGAACTAAAAGGTCAATTAGGTGCAGCGAAAGATTCTATCGCAGCTATTCAAGGAAGAGCTGACGCTATTCAAGGTGAAATAGATGCATTACCAGGTTGGAAAAAAGGTGCATTTGGTACTATTGGTGCTAACTTAAGTAGCTTTAACAACTGGTACGGACAAGGTACTCCAGATTTATCTTCTGGTAGCATTGGTGTAACCGTAAATGCTTTTGCAAATTTAAACGAAGAGAAATTCTTTTGGAGAAACTCTGGTAACTTAAACTTAGCATGGGTAAAGTTCGACGATAAGAACGATGATACTGATGATGACAGTTTCAAACAAGGAACAGATGTATTTAATATTACGTCTCTTTACGGTAGAAAACTGAACGAAAAGTGGGCTATTTCTGGTTTAGCAGAATACAGAACTACAATTCTAGATAACTTTAACGATCCAGGATACCTTGATTTAGGTGTTGGTGCTACTTGGACTCCTATTGCAGATTTAGTTGTTGTAATTCACCCATTAAACTACAACTTTGTATTTAGTAAAGATGATTCTATATTTGAATCTTCTTTAGGTGCTAAAATCGTTGCTGATTATACGAAGCAAATTGGTGCAGTTAATTTTAAATCTAACCTTTCTATGTTTCAAAGCTATAAGAGCGGTAATTATTCTAATACTACTTGGATCAACTCTTTTGGTTACACATTATGGAATGGTATTGGTTTAGGGTTTGAATTCGGTTTACGTGATAACAAGCAAGAAGCAGTAAATTATGCAGTTGGTACATTAGGCGAAACTGCTACTGATTTTGATACGGTTGATAACAAGTTACAGACGTACTTCTTATTCGGTCTTAACTACTCTTTGTAGTCTTAGATAGAATTTTAGAAAATAGTATATAATAAAAAAGCCCTCTATCTAGAGGGCTTTTTTCGGTTAAGTAATTATCGTAAAATTTGGGGTTTTACTTTTTAGTTTTCATAAGTTAAATATCGATTTGGGGTCAAGACTTATCTTAAGTACACTGTAAAATTAACTCATATGGTCTTGTTGCAAACAATTTATGTTGTGAACTGATCTCATAATGTGGTGAGATTTACCAACGGTTTAATTTCTTCGATGAACTACCTAAATTTTATTATAATTGGGTTCTAATACTCGTCTAAATGTTCTGGATATAAAAAATTATTATACGGAAAACGAGTAATATGAATGTCTCTTACCTCGTCATAAACACGTTTTCTAAACTCATCTAGATTTTCTTTGTTTAATGCAGATATAAAAATAGCACGGTCGCCCACTTTTTCCATCCAAGTTTGTTTCCAGTCATTAATGGTAAAATGTCTTCCGGTACGTTCTGTAATTAAATCATCATCATCAATGGTTTCATGCTCGTATTGATCAATCTTATTGAATATCATAATTGTTTTCTTATCCGAACTTTTGATTTCAGATAATATCTTATTAACAGATTCTATATGCTCATCAAACTGCGGGTGAGAGATATCTACTACATGTAATAATAAATCTGCCTCGCGAACCTCGTCTAACGTACTTTTAAAGCTTTCTACTAGCTGTGTAGGCAGTTTTCTAATAAATCCTACCGTATCACTTAAAAGAAAAGGTAAATTTCCTATAACAACCTTTCTTACTGTGGTATCTAATGTAGCAAATAGCTTGTTTTCGGCAAATACATCACTCTTACTAATAACATTCATTAAGGTAGACTTACCAACATTGGTATACCCTACCAGTGCCACACGTACCAAAGCACCACGGTTACCTCTTTGGGTTTCCATTTGGCGATCAATTTTTTTAAGCTTCTTTTTTAGTAAAGTAATTCGGTCACGAACTATACGTCTATCTGTTTCAATTTCGGTTTCTCCAGGTCCACGCATTCCAATACCCCCTTTTTGGCGCTCAAGGTGCGTCCATAAGCCGGTTAGTCTTGGTAGCAAGTATTCATATTGTGCAAGTTCTACCTGTGTTCTAGCATAACTTGTCTGTGCACGCTGGGCAAATATGTCTAAGATTAAACTAGTACGATCAATAATCTTGCAGCGTAATTGTTTTTCAATATTACGTTGTTGACCAGGTGTAAGTTCATCATCGAAAATTACCGAGCCAATTTCATGCTCATCAACGTATTTTTCAATTTCTTCCATTTTCCCAGTACCAATTAAGGTCTTAGGGTTTGGAATATCCATACGTTGGGTAAAACGTTTTAAAACTTCACCACCAGCAGTATAGGTAAGAAACTCTAGTTCATCTAGGTATTCCTTGACCTTTTCTTCATTTTGGTCTTTATTGATGATACCAATAAGAACCGCTTTTTCATAATCTATACTCTTCTTTTCTATCATAAATTCCGTAAAGTGTAAAATTAAGCATTTACCGATAAGCTATTTCGTATTTTTATTGACTCGATAATCGAGATTATGTGCTCTGGAGCTTTCTAAGGGAATATTAAATTAATTTTCCCCAAATGTCTCTTTGCTTCTCTAGAGTTAGTTTCTCCTTAAAATAATACATGCGATTTCCATTCTTTAAGAAAAAGACAAAAAAACAGCGTTATACGATTGCATTCTACAATTTAGAGAATCTATTTGATCCAGAGCGCAATACCAAAATTTTAGACAAAGATTATACGCCTAATGGTGCAAAAAAATGGACCGTAGAGCGATATCAGCGTAAATTAGATAAACTCTCTAAGACTATAGTTAAGATAGGTGAAGAAGATCACCCATACCCGCCTGTATTAATAGGTGTTGCCGAAGCTGAGAATAATAGTGTATTTAAAGCATTGTTAGATACCAAAGCTATGGACGATTTAGATTATGGATTTATACATTATGATTCACCAGATGAACGTGGTATAGATACCGGTCTTATTTACCGAAAGCGCTTTTTTAAAGTTTTACATTCAGAACCATTGTTATTATTGGTTGATAATGCCGGCGGAGTTAGGGATACAACCAGAGATATACTATATGTAAAGGGAGAATTGAATAAAGAATTGGTACATGTCTTTGTAAACCATTGGCCATCTAGAAGGGATGGTGGTGTAGAGACAGAATACAAGCGGGTTATTGCTGCCAAAGAAATAGTTCAGAAAATTGAAATGATTAAGGAAACCGAATTGGACCCCAATATTATTGTTATGGGCGATTTTAATGATGATCCGTCGTCAACAAGTCTTCAAACTATGGCAGAAGGGGCTGGTCTATTTAATCCTTTTGAGAAAATACATATACCTAATAGTAAAGGCTCTTCTGTATATGGTAATAAATGGAATATGTTTGATCAGATATTGTTATCTAGTTCTTTTTTCAATTATGAAAAGAGCACACATAGTTTTGATAGTGCAGCAATCTTTGATCATAAGTCTTTAAAAGAGAAAAAAGGTAAGTATAAAGGTACGCCGTATAGAACATTTGTATCTGATCGTTACATGGGTGGTTATAGCGATCATTTTCCGGTTTATGCGATGTTTACCTTTAATTCTTAAAGTACCGTATATCGAGAGAAAAATCCTACACATCATAAAATGATGTTTTCACAACAGGTTGAACATTATGTTTAAGTATTTCGTCGAATAAAAGTGGTCATTCACCGAAAGCTTCAACAAGGTTAATATGTTTGTAGTCCAAATCCTACAATTTTTAAACCTATGTTGACTACCTACAACTTAATCTACCGTAAAAGTAGTGTCTTAATACTACTCCTTTTTGTGTTCTTGGCAACAAATGTTGTTACTGCGCAAACTTCGCAAGAACGTTTAAAAATTGCAGCTAATAATAAGAAGACTGAATTGGCAAATTTCAAATCGAATTTGGTTTCTGATTATGCTCTTGAAAGAACTCACCTTAAAGAGGTAGCAAAACTGAATAATTGGAAAATCAAAGAAACTTTAGCGAACGGTAAAAAAATTGAATTACAGGGTATAGGGGTAGATGGTAGTCCTCTATATTATGAAACTTATTCTGATCAGGCTGGTTTGGTTTCTAGAGCAAGTACATTAAATACAGATGGTTTAATGGGACTTCACTTAGATGGAGATGGAATGAAAGTTGGTGTTTGGGATGCTGGTGTAGCATTAGAAAATCATATTGAATATACATCTAGGGTTACTATTGGTGATGATAATGCTGAGGTTGATACACATGCTACCCATGTTACAGGAAGTATAATTTCTACAGGACTTAAAAGGGATGCTAAAGGTGTAGCAAATATGGCTAATGTAGTATCGCATGATTGGACAAGAGATAAGATTGAAGTAACAGAAGCTGCTGCTGACGGACTTCTACTTTCTAACCACTCTTACGGTATTAAGGCTGATCGTGTTCCAGACTGGTATTTTGGTGCTTATACGAAAGTGGCTCAAGATTGGGACAAGATTATGTACAACGCTCCTTACTACTTAATGGTAACTGCTGCAGGTAATGCACAAAAGAGTAGAGATAACTTAGAACCTACATACGGTAAAACAGCTGATGGTTTTGATGTATTGTTAGGTTTTACCATTTCAAAAAATAATATAACTGTTGCTGGTGCCAATTCTAAGATTGATGGAAACGGAAATTTAAAAACTGCTGATGTTTGTACCTACAGTAGTTTTGGTCCGGTTGATGATGGTAGAATAAAGCCAGACATTGCTGGTAACGGTGGTGCTGTTCTTTCTACAGATGCGGCTAGTAATACTAGTTATGAAACTTCTTCTGGTACTTCTATGGCTACACCAGGTGTTACTGGGTCATTATTGTTGTTACAACAGTACAATAAAGAATTATATGGTGCGTATATGAAAGCAGCCACTTTAAAAGGTTTGGCTTTACATACTGCAGATGATATTGACGATTTAGGTCCAGATTATAAAATGGGATGGGGAATCATGAATTCGAAAACCGCTGCTGAGGTTTTAAATAACAAAGATTTCTCTAGCCACATTGCCGAAGAGACATTAGAAAACGGAAATTCATTTTCTTTTGATGTAACTGCAGAAGGTAACGAAACATTGATCGCTTCAATTTCTTGGACAGATGTTCAATCTAGTTTTATTAATTCTGGTACGTTGAATAATACAACTGCGGCTTTGGTAAATGATCTTGATATTAGAATTACTAAAGACGGACAAACTTTTTTACCTTGGAAATTGAATCCTGCTCAGGCAGCTAGCGCAGCCACAAAAGGCGATAATAAAGTAGATCCTTTTGAAAGAGTTGAAATACCTAATGCAAATGGTACGTATACTATTACTGTTACCCATAAAGGTGAACTTGTAAACGCTATGCAAGATTTTTCATTGATTGTTTCGGGTGTTGCTATGACAACCTGTTCTATAAATGCGCCAGAAGTTGGTCTTGATGAAACTGAAATGACCACTGTAAAATTAGCTTGGAATGCTTCAGAAGATGCACTTTATGAAATTCAGTATAAAGAAGTTCACCAACAAGAATGGTCTACAGAATACATTTCTGTAAATAACTTCAGCTGGAAGGGATTGTTAATCGATACTACCTATTCTTTTAGATTAAGAACGTTCTGCTCACAAAACATCGCTTCTGAATTTAGCGAAGTTGCTACGTTTACTTTTAATGGTGAAAATACGGAGTTAGAAACCTTACATGCTTTAAATGAAGATTCTAATATTCCGTTTAGTGTTTATCCAAACCCTGCGGTAGATGAAATACAGTTGAATGTAAAAACGTCTGATACTACTACCTATAGAATAATGAGTACAGGTGGTGTGGCATTGAAAATGGATAAAGCATCAGATGCTAGAATCAACGTTTCAGACTTACCTTCAGGTTTGTATATTTTACAAATTCAAGATGCTGACGTAAGCAAAAGCACGAAATTCTATAAGTACTAGAACCCTATTTTATTCTTCTAGATTGTGTAGTAAATGAAAGTCCTTGTTGACCAACGGTAGAATTCATAATACCTTCAAATAATGGCTCTGGGCAATCTTTAGGTGCTTGCCATTCAAAAATAAAGTTAGAACCGGTACCTCCTTCAACGTCCATTTCGTCGATAATAATTTCAGCCGTTTCTAAAGGAGCCAAATAAATAGGATGGCTAAAGTAATTTCTTAGCGAAACACCATGGGTATCAAAATATTCGGCCTTAGAGAGATAAATAGTATCGACATCGCTTGTATTTCGTAAACTTACCATAGCGGTTAAATTATGAGTTTTATGTTCAGAGCTACTATAAATTTGAGAATAGATAGATAAATAAGACTTACCATACTCTAAAGAATCTTGAACCTTCATGGTAATTTTTCTCTTCGCCCAGTTTTCAGGGTGTATAGAACTTATTTCCTTTTCTTGTAAACAGCTTGCCAGTACTAAAACTACAGAGAATAATAAGATGATTTTTTTCATAGGTATGGCTCGTTTTTGAACAAATGTTGTTACTAACAAAATTACATCATTAGTGCTATTTTTATATGGGTGGATTCAATTTTAACGTGTTTCTATTCATTAGCTACTTTCTTTACTTCATTATCCGTTAAAAGATCTTGATTTCGCAGTCTTAAATACACTTGCGCAGTGGTTAGTACATCTAGTTCGCAATAGGTAACAATACGGTTTAAATCGTTTTCTTCATAATACACAACCCTAACCATGCTACCGTCAATATCTTCTTTAGGGGATGGTATGCCCAACACATGTGCCATAAGTTTTAGTGAAGTATAATGTTTGTAGTCACCAAATTTCCAAAGTTCCATGGTGTCTATATGCGGAATCTCCCATGGTTTTTTGCCAAATAGATCTAACTTTTGAGGTAGCGATATACCATGAATAATCATTCTTCTAGCAATGTACGGAAAATCGAATTCCTTGCCATTATGCGCACAAAGCACATTTTTAACATGATTAAAATGCTCATTTAATAGGTCTTTAAAATCTTGTAGAAGTTTCGCTTCTCCCCCATAAAACGTGGTGATTCTAAAACTACGCTCCTCTTTTTTAAATGTAAAGTAGCCTACAGATATGCAAATGATTTTACCAAATTCAGCCCATATTCCAGCTCTTTCGTAAAACTCTTCTGCAGTTACATCGTTCTTTCGTTGGTATTGAGATTTGTGTGCCCACAGTTCTTGTGTGGTTTCATCTAACTGGTCAAATGAGCTCTTTTCAGGTACGGTTTCTATATCTAAAAACAAGATATTTTCAAGATGTATTTTATCAGGCATAGAAAGGTAAGATACTAATAAGTAGGAAATTAACACAATTTTGCTTTTGACTTACTGCGTAGTATTTTTGATTTTAATTGCTTTTGGGAGAGTATTTATTGTTTTAAATAATTTCAATAGACCTCGTAAACATTATAAATTCTTAATATTTAATCTTTATATAAAACACTAATTTTTTGATCAGATAATTCTTTGAAATAGCCTAAACAGTATTCATTTTCAGTTATACATTCTTCCTGAATTAATTCATGCCATTCAGATTTAGATAGCAATAGTTTACTGTAATAGTCTATAGATTCTATTGATTTTTCTGAAATAGGATTATCAGAATTTGGTATTGATTTTAGTTCATTAATAGCCCAACTTAATAAAGTGTTTACCTGTACTTTCGTTAATTGATTTCTATGCTTTGCAGTATATTTAAAAATAACCCGACCTAATTCATATCTAACTCTTAATGAATTCGGGTTGCTACCTAGGTATTCTTTACAAGTAATAATTGATTCTTTATAATCACCATCTCTAGAATTTATTGATAATATTTTGCTTATAATTTTTTCCTTGACGATAGTACTTAAGGTATCATTGTGTTTTAACTTGTTGTATAGGATTTTTTTAATTCGATCAGAATGTTTAAGAAGTAAATCGCTATTAACATTGACTTCTAAAGGTTTGGAATAAATGGTTAATGAGTCTTTAATCCTAAATGAAAATCTTATTTCTGTATTTAATTTCCCAGTATATTTTCTCTTATGATAAATTTCATAAGTGTATGAGTCCTTAAATAAATTGATAGTTCTTAACCCCGTTCCACAGATATATGTACGTTCTGATAATTGATCAAATGGTTTCCAAATACCATCAATATTTTTAATTTCTTTATTGAATAATATTTCAGCATTGTATCCACCAAAAATGTTTAAAGTATCTGTTGTTCTATTAATAAGATAAATATTTATGTTTTTGGTTGAATCTATAATTTTTGCAATAATTGAAATTTCATCATTCTTAAATTTAGTAGATTCTTTTAATTTTTTAACTCTACGATTTTCCTCCATTCCATTTTGACCAATACAAATGAAGCTTAGCATGGTCATAATGATGAAAGTAAGAATTTATTTGTATCTCATTTTAATTATAATGGCTAACTATTCACTAAACGCACTCAAGCACGTTTATACCTTTTCACAAGTAATTTAATAAAACTAAAGCTAAGTCAACAGTTCACTTCTGTTCAGCGGAACTAATTTAGATGTTTTATGCATCTGCAATTATGATATAATTAGTAATCATAAGTACTGAGAGGAGAAATAGTCTCAAAAACATCAAACCGACCAACTAGTCTATTTTTTACTGCTAAAATGTGAAGTAAATTATTAAAAATACCGGCGGTAGTCACAGTTGTATCGACAAAATACAAAGTATAAGAAGTTTAATGAGTGTTTTTTGATATTTAAGTATATATAATTAGGCTAATTTATAATGTACCTATTGTTTCCAATTACCATTAAGCCAAGCCGTAGTAAATACAAATTAACGATATGGTGTCAAAAAAACCATGTACGGCAATTACAAACCATAAATCGTATTTGCGTAAGTAGAATATCAGCGCTATGAGCCCTCCAACGGTGCCTGCAACAATTTGTCCGGTTATTCCTTGATAACTATGCATGAAGCCGAAAAAACAAGCTAACAAGACAATATTAAGAACAATACTTAATTTGCTTTCTCCAAAGAATTTTATAAATTGTTTCATGAAATAACCACGAAAGATAATTTCCTCTCCAAACCCAGCAGTAGCCCACACGACTACTACAGCAATCAAGCAAGCGGGAAGATTTCCTTTTAATTCTTTAAAGCTTGAATAATCTATAGGAACTCCTGTGAGTTTTGTGATCGTAGGAACCAATAAAAAGACATAAAAAGTAAAGAGACCTAAAGCAACTAATGGCGCTAGTACAAAGATATTTTTGACTGTAAACTTTTCTCGTTGAAAGCCTAATGCTGAAAATGGTTTCCCATTGTATTCTATATAATTTGATAAGATGATTATTATAGAAATAACAATGTTTTCTATATAACTTAAATTAAGAGGTCCAAACCATATAAAGCAAATGACTGCAACGGTAATTAATGGAATTACTATTTGACGTAAGGTAACTTTGTTCATTATTGTTGGTTTTAAATTCTAAGCGAATTAATGAACAAAAACGCTGAACCCCCTTTTAAATACTTATGTTGTTACTGAATGGTAGTAAATTAATAACTGAATAGTCGGTGTTTATGATTGAAACCAATTCATAAATTCTTTTCGCTTGTACCGACTTATGTTTATTTCTTTAATAGCATCATTTTCAATAGCAGCTTTTAATTGAATACGTAGTTTACCATTTTCAATTTTTTCTATTTCTTCTACAGCATCTTTGTGAACTATAATTTGCCGGTTGGCTCTATAAAATAATTGATTATTTATTTTTTCTTCCAGCTCATTCAATATAAAATCAGTGCTTATTGTTGTGCCATCAGTTTTAACAGCAAATACAACTTTGTTTTCGCTGTAAAAGCATGCAATATTTTCATAAGCGAGCTTTGTAGTTTTTGCACCGCTTTCTATGGTTACCACAGCATCTTTTAAAGATGACTTATATAAATTGTACACGTCTTGGGCATACGACAACCCTATAAGAATAAAACTCAATAGTAAGGTAATCAGTAAACCTATTAATAAATAATAGAACTCAATCTGTCCATCTACGACTAGACTAAAAATAAAATTTACAGGAATATACATGAGTGTAATATATCCTAAGGTTGAAGCCATGAACCATGCTATAGTTGCCATTTCAACTTTTTTAGAGAAATGCTTCTTCTTGTAATATTGAAAATTAACCTCGGTTATGATGCCAATGAGAATGCATAAAACAATAGATGCCAAAAAACCTACAATGGGGAAGCTATAAGAATCACTGCCAGGGAAACTTTCACGCTCTGCTAGATGATTTATGACCAAAGAGAAAATAATCAATACAGTTACTTTCTTAAACCAACGCCATGAAGAACTACTGATAAAAGTTTGCCAGGTCATTTTCAAGGTGTTTTTGGTCGGTGGTTTGGTGCTCATTAATTAGAAGCTCTATTTTTGATAATGGATTTGTGATTTATTACAATGTCAATAACAAGATTATAGCTTTCCAGTTATTTTGAAATACATATTTCCAATTACAGAGAAGAGTACAAGTAGTAACCACCACATACTATTTTTAGTTTTCTTGTCAATGTTTTTATTTCTTCGAACTTCATAAAATGAGTATCCTAAAAATAAAATCAATATTGATCCAGTAATACCTACTAATAATTTGTTTGTAGAGATAAATACGGTAGCCATTAAACCTAGTACTATAAGAATTAATACTCCTTTGTATTTTTCGAATAGCGGTTTTTTGTCAGAATACGTTATAGGTTTAATTTCAGATAATACCTGTTCAAGTTTCTCTGAATTATTTATTTGAGAAGGAACTCCGATAACATCTGTATATGAATTTCCGACTATAGTTAATATGCCTTTAGGATTTTTAATTATAGATTTAATTTCATTTCGAGGAATAGAAATAGTCTGGGTATTGTTTTGTTCTCTTACTATTTCATATTCATTTACAATCAACTTGTAACTTTCAAATAATTCTTTTTGCCTATTAATCCCTTTAAATAATCCAAAAGCTAATGCTCCAACGACTAATGGAATTAAAAACAATAATACATTTACATCGGTTGTTTGACCGTTTGAATTAATATGACTGATAGTTAATCCAGTTCCTGCTGCTAAAATTGCAACTGGTATAGTTTTAATAATCAATGCTTTTTTTATTTCAGCAAATCCATTTTCCTTTATTTGAAATTCGGTATTCATTTTTAATATATTGCTATGTAGGTAGGTTTCATTTTACAACTTCATTTCTATGTTTGTTCGCATACTTATAATATAAAATGCTCATTGGTCCATCTGGATAACTCGAAAAATTTCTACCTAGTTCCATCATAACTTTTTCAGAAGATTCGTTTGAACTTTTAAAAAACCAACTCCCGTCTTTTGGTAGTAATTCTACAGCTTGTTTTATAATGCTTGAAGATTTAAAAGCACCTATTTCTCTTAAAGAAATAATTACTTGTTCATTATACTGCGGAAACCATTCTTGTAAAAAAGTCAATATAGTATCTGACTGACCAGCATTTTCCATATGCATACATAAAAACAAATTAAGTTGTACCTGGCTTAAATCATTGGGGTTTTTATCGTATCGATTTACGAGAATTTCATGCAATACAATTGAAAAGTCACCATCGTCATGTAAAGAAAATAAACTTTCAAAATCTTCGTTTTTTACAATTTCATCACGAATTTTTATTTCTTCAACCATTTCATCGGTCATCCATGATAGTCTAGTTGCATCTTGATTTGTTTTTTCTGTAGTATTAACCTTATTGTTCTTATCGGCACATCCAACTGTGAGGAGTAGAATTAGAAGTGTTCTATATATTCTCATAGTATGTTTAGGTTTCTTGAGACGATTTAGTTTTTTTGTATAGAAGCTTTAAACTCTGGTTTAGAGCACTAGAACTCTTATTGATTATAGGTGTTATTAGTTTTTCTAGCAACATGTTATAGTAAGCACTATTTTTTGGTTTTTGTATTTTCTCAGTTCAAATAAAGATCTTCCTTTCTTTTGGTTTAAGTGCAATGGATCAAATTAATGTTGCTAAAACAAGAGGGATTCCTATTGCGATTCCAAAAAAGCCTACATACTTTTGATTTTAGGACTTTCATAAAGCTAGTATTTTAAATTTATTGAAGATAGGACTCGTAAAAAGTGGTGGCGGTTAATTATTCAAGTTGTGATATTAATTCTTCTATATCTTTATTTATATATTCTCCAACTTTAGTCCGAAACTCACCTTTTTCGTTCACTATTATAACGCCATAACAGGTTTTGTCTTTGGAAAAGGCAAGATTTAAGAAAAAATCATTAGTGTCGGTAAAGTGGTTCTCAGAATCTATTATTTTTTTTGCTTTTAAGCCTTCAGAGTAAACATATATGTTTCTGATATTCTCTAGGTCCATTTTGGAATAAAATTCACTCCACCATTTTAAAGAATTTTTTAAATTTTTATAGTTATCATAATGACAACTGCTTTTTGGTTGCCGGAAATTGACAATTAATAGCCCTTCGGCTTTCCAATTATAATTTTCCTTTATAAAACTTAACTCAACTTCAGTAAGTTTTTTGTTTGTAGAATTCTTATGGTTTTCATTAAAACTTAAAAATCCAACTGATAGTATTAGAAGTATTATTGTTCTTTTCATATGTATTATAATGATTTAGCTAAGCTCAGAGCTGAGATAAAAAAAATTTCCATGTGCGTAAGAAGTCACAGCTTAATTCTTAATTTTTTTTGTAATGTTAAAAGTATAACCTCAAGTATTTAGTGAATTCACAAGAATACACAGACAATTGTTTCATTTAGAAGCCCTTCTTTTTTAAGTAGTGTTTTGATTATTTTATAGTGTATTTTACTAAAATACTTTTTTCTAGAACTCCGGCATTGAATTGAAACGATGCTGTAGAGCCCCCATTTGAACGAGAATATGCGAAATTTTCAATAAAACTAGTAATTACACCGAATTCAGATTTTGATTCTGAAACTTCAATAATCTCTCCTAATTTTCTTCCGCTTAATTCAGCAATTAGACTAGCCCTCTCCTTGGCTTTTATCAATAGTCGAGTGTAAATTTCTCTAATCTTATTTTCTTTGTTTTCATACTTAACTTCAGTTATGTAGAAATCTATTCCTTCTTGTATCATTCTTGCTTTAAATTCTTCTTTTAGTACTGAATCTTTAAGCTTTACCAAGAAGTTAGTTTTATCCGTCAGGTCTTTAGCGAAATTAACTTCAGGGTTATCGTTTAATCTGTAATCATAATTCCATTTTTTAAGAAGTGAAACAATCTGATCTTCTGATTGTTTAAGCTTTTCAGAAAACTCATTCTTAGAATTTGGATTTTCATAGTCATACTCAAATTTAAGTCCACTAGAGATTTGATATTGATATGATATTGGTTTTAAACTTACTGTGTCCTTTACCATTACTTCAATGAATTTCTCTTGAGCAAATGAGGTTCCATAGCCAAATATGGCAAATGTTAATACTAGAATTAAGTTATTTTTCATGGTTTATTATTATAGTGTTTAACAATCGTATAATTACACAATTACATATACACACCCAATATTTAAGAATATATGTAATAATTTATTTTAGTTGTTCACTAATATACCACTAAAGAATAAACTTACAATTAACATTATATTTGCGTAGGGGGAAAACCACAGTCATAAAAATCATATTCATTAGATATAGCTAAAAAATTAAACCAAACGGTATTTTTTTAGATAAAATGAGTTAGATTTTTATTTCATTTTTAGCTTAGTTCTTTAGTAGTAAAAGATGCGACACGTATGAGTAATCATGAACTTTTGCGTTTCTCATTTATTCCATGCGAGTAAAGTTCATTTATGTAAACAAGAAAAAAAGTTCATCTGCTCAACGATTACCCATTATTCATTTTCATTAAGTATTTCTATTGCATTTTTGTAGTAGTAATCTAATTGTTTTTCTTGAGTACTGACTTCTCTAAATAAGGAGTTTAATAAGATTGTATTTTCTTTGAGTAAAACCTTACTGTTGATTTCTCTTGAAGTAATTAAATCTATTATTTTACTTATCGTGAAATCAATAATGGCTTGTTGTTCATATACTTCATATAATATCCGAGATTTCTTTAAAGAAATTCTATTTGTGATTTTGTCAGTTTTAGCAATAGACCATACTATATCGTTTAGAGTGCCTTGAATTATGCCATTAGGTGCTACCTCCCATAGAAAATAGCTGTCATCTACAAAGAGTTTTTCCTCTAAGGAGTCGGTTTTAATAATGTTATTTAGTTTCTCATGTACTTTTTCGTGATAAGGAAGTAAGGAGCTGATAAAATTCTGGTTATCTATTATTTCTTGTTTAAGATTAGCCATCATTTTTTCCGTCTGCACCTTCTCATTGTAATTATTTTTCCATTCACTTATAATTAATGCCAACAAAACACTAAAAATAATTAATGCTGATTCCGTAATTAATTTTATAAATTTTGATTCTTTTTTTTCTCCTGTCATTTCAGAAATGATAATTAAAGCTTAGAAAATTTATGTTTTGAGCTATTGATTGCAACAATCATATATCTGCACAATTTCACATACACTCAAATATCTATAAGTATATGTAATAGTTTATTTTAGTCTAGTCACTAATATACCACTAAAGAATAAATACATAATTGGCTCGTAACTTTCTATCACGGAAAACTACAATTGCTATAATTGTATAAGACTAACTAGACATTAATAAAACTCAGAAGAGAAATCTTCAAACCAACGGTAAAAACACCGTTGATTTGAAGATAGAAAAAGTTTAGGTGGTTAACCTAAAATTGCTTTTGCATTTTTTAAGTTATCCCATATATGGTGTTGACCAAAGTACATTTCAGGAGGCTCAATAGACGGGTCTATTAATTGGTTAATAGCTAATATAGCACCACGAACACTATATTCAGTCGTAAAAACTATACCGTCTGGTATTTCAACAAATTGACCTAGAAGCGCAAAATTTTGAGAGCCTTTAGGTACAACAGGTGGTCTATCACCTTCGGTTCTAGGTAGAAACTGAGAGATGCCGTAGGGTAGCCTACAAGGTACGCAGTAAGATGTTTCAAGAAGTTCGGTTTTTTCGCTCTCGTTTAGATCTCCCCATAAATGCCCTAAAAGCTCTTCTAAAATTTCTTTTCCAGTACATTCGTACATTGGTTTTTTTACAAATTGACCAAGATTATCCTCACCTAATGCGGAAACCCAAATTACACAAGTATCCGCCGCTTGACCGGGGAAAAAAGGTTGACGATAGGTATGTACGTGCAATATCCATGGAGATTGTGTTAGAGGTAAGGGACTTTGTACTCCCATTGGTCGTTCAACTAACCATTGAAATTTTCTTTCAAAAAGGTTTCCTCTAAAAGTTACTGTAAAGTGCATCATTCTAGAAAGTGAAACGTCACGTAAATAACGGTCTGGTCTGCCTAGGTCTGCTTGTTTTGCTACTATGTTTTGCCATAATTCGTAAGCTTCGCCTGGTTTTTCTACCGGTGTTGTAGATACAGGCTCATCATGAGAACCATAAGAGTAGTTTGATACAATTGAGCCGATTGTCAAAAATGCTTTGTCTTCTGGTCTAACCTCTATTGCATCTAAGGTCTTACCTTCTGCATTTCTTAAATGTAGGCGTTCTACCCAACGTTTACCATCATTTTCTTTGAAGTCTACATCAGTAATACTTGTATTATAATGTATTTTAACCCCTTTCTTTGTTATGAGTTTAATAGCAGGTAGTACGAAAGAGTGGTAGTTTGTGTAACGTGTACGTTCTAAAGAGGTCATTTTCTCCATATCAGACATACGGTGGTAGAATAGTTTCATGTAACGTTTCATCTCTATCGCAGAGTGCCATGGCTGAAAAGCAAATAGCGCACGCCACATGTACCAGTAATTACTTTTGAAAAAATCTTCGCTGAAGTAGTCGGTGATTGTAGCGTCTGCTGGAATCTTTGATTCTGGTATCTCTATTAATCTAGCCATTTGAAGTGCTTCTGTAGTACCTAACCCAAGGTCGTGTCCAGAATCTTTCTCACCGTTTGCATGTAGTAGTCTAACCACAGTGTTCATATTGCATTCTGCAGCATTACGTTCATAGTCGTCCAAACAAGACCCAAGTTCGTCATAAGGTATTAATGACCATAATTCTTTGGTGCAGCAATATACTTTGTCTTCGTACATGCGACTTCCGCGCATAAGGTAAACAGGTTTGCCGTCGATCATTTTAACAGATGCATCCATTGACCCTCCAACTAAATCAGTCTCTGGGTTTTTTTCAAAAATGTGAATATTTTCTGGGTTAAAACCGGCTTTCTGAATTAAGTAGACAGCAACTGATAAAGAACTTAATCCTAAGCCGTTTAAATAAATATTAGAATCCTTCATAATTTAAAATTTTGTTGATTAAAGTGTTACTATATTTAAGAGAAGTGGCAGTTTAAATTTCGATTGTTTTGCGACTAATCTTGTAAGAACAAACCCGACCTTAAAGAAATCTGTAGGATTTTCTGAAAAACTCAGAATCAAGCAATTAATTAGATTCCTTGTCGTGTTATTGTACTTTATGTTAAACAAAACTAGTTCTAGTTCAAATAATAAAGTATGACTTTAGTCAGTGTAGTGTGATAAGTTTATATATGTAGAAATTTGCGTGTTTGTTTTAGCAAAACACCAGCCATATATTTTTTACAGCTTAAGTTTTATTTCTACTGAAATAGGTGATTTTAATTATTAATTAGAAAGAATAAAAGAGAGCGTTCTTTACTATTCGGTAAGTATATTTTGTTTGAAAAGAAACGTACAAACTGTGTATTATAAGTTATTAATAGCACTCAGAAGATAAATTGCCTTAAAACAAGAAACCGACCAGGTAGTCGGTCATTTACTGCTGTAATGTGTAGTAAGTCACTGAAAATAGCGACGGAAATTCCAATTGTATCGACAAAGTGCAAAGAGTGTTGAGTTAAATAGGTTTTTTAGGCGCTTAACAAACCAAGTGGTTTGTTTTTGAGTGGGAAGTTCATCTTCCAATTTATTATTATTCTTAGAGCTATTTTAGATTTTTGAATATGCCTTTCTCACAGCATCTTCACCATATTTGCGCTCCAACCTTCTTAGTGTAAAGTGTGAAGTAGCCATTTTCTGAAAATGATTGATAAAAATAAAGTTCATAGAACCGCCACCAAGTGCTCCCGCAATTGGAACTGCTTGTGCCATAAACTTCTCACTAATTAAAACACTAAATCTCGCTGCTATTTGGGAGATGAATTTATTCAAAGCACTAGAACCAAAAACAACAGAACTATTTGCAGCAGTCTTAATAGCCGCTTGTAAACTAGCCGAAGTAAGATTCTTTAAAGTTGATGACAAAGCAGCGCGTGCTACATAATAGCTTGTATCCAAACCATCATCATCTTTTGATTTGCCTCCTATCGCAAATACTTCCATACATTGCATTTGCCCTTCAAGGGAATAAATATCCTCTCCCTGGCTTCTAGCTATATCCATAATACTACGTAAAATATACTTCGTGGTAATGGTCATTTCAGAAGCGAAAATGGCTGTTCCAATGCCCGTAGTGGAACCAAAAAAACCACCAACTGTTCCTGAGCCAATTACTATAGCTTTATACGTAATACTAGAAGGTTCTTTTAACTGTTTGTTTTTTGAAATGGTAAGTAGATTAGCCTTTAATAAGCCCAATAATATTTTTTCTGTAGATTTTTGAAGGATATTTAACGCTTTTTCAGGAATAAATCTAGCTCCTGTTTCTAAAGAGTTTCCAACAATATTAACTCCTTTTATTGCCCAACCTATATTCTCCATTGAAGCTTTACACTTTTTAATGGTTTCAAGATCTTCACTAGAAATGGTATTTTTAACCAGCATATTATTTATCGTTTATTTGAACTTAGGGTATTAACAAGTCAATAGCTCTTACCTCTCCTTCAGGCACGCAAACAGGTCCATTTTCACCTGGTAATTCTATATACCCTTCTTCACAAGGTAGCGAGTCAGTTTCGCAACCTAAGAATACCACTCCAAAAATAACTATCAATAAAATTCTTTTTAATATCATCTTTTATTTGCAGTTTGATAACGCTTAAGCTAAAGCTTTTTGTTTCGCTTCTTTTTTTTTTCAAAGCTAAATCTATAAGATTTAGCGACTTTATAAATATACACAGACCTTTCGGTTTTGCCTTAAAGTTCGCATTACGCTTAGGATTTGTTGTCATCAGTTTTTATTCGGATGAATTGGTCAATCCATTCAGAAAAAGACTCAGCAACTTTAGTAACAGTATCAAAGTCATGGTCAAAAAAGTAAACAGGAACACTTTCCTTTTTTTCTTTTAGGTCCAGCGTTAAGAATCCATAAATACTACCCATACAGTCGGAACCAAATGGAATTATGCCCGTTAAGATTTTAGAAGTCCATTCACTTTTTTTGTCCAGAATTATATTTTCAATACTCCAAAAATTTTGAACATCATTTAAGTCTATTTCATTGTCTACTATAATATTAAGAATATCTGGCGTCCATGGAGTACCGTAGTCCACTAAGAATATTTTAAAATCGTTAGGTAAGTAGATGTTAAATTCACTTTCTAGTTTTGCAACGTCAGATGAAGACACTTTTTTTAAATCATCGTTGGAATCATAATTATCTAAAAAGTCTCTAAATATTTGCATTTTTCAAAATTGATGAGAACGCCTGAGCTATGAAAAGTAAGGGAGTAAACTAGCGTTTACTTTCCGCCATGCACATAGCAAAATCTTTTTGTTTTGTTTTTTCTTTTATTGTTTAAAGCAAAATCCCAAAGATTTTGCGGACATCATAAAAATACACAAACCTTTCGATTAAGCCCGAAGCCCTTATTTTTTATAGCATCGATGAAAAAGCAGCAAGTCGAGTATCTTTAAAGTTCTCTAAAACAATAAGATATGAACACTCAACAAACTGCTTGCCCGAAGTTATACATTGGTATCGATATTCACAAACGAAGTTGGAAAGTACATTGTGCAACAGATCTGTTCGCCGGTAAGTCTTTCAGTATGTCGCCCGACCCAAAGCAATTACATAGTTATGTTTCAAAACATTTCAAGGAGTATGAAGTTACCGTAGCTTATGAAGCTGGTTGTTGCGGTTACCACGCTCATCGTTGTTTTGAGAGTTACGGCTGGCGAAGTCTGGTAGTCAATCCAGCAGACATTCATAGAAAGGGCAAAGAGAAACATACCAAGACCGATAAGATAGATGCGCAGTTGATAGCGAGAGAGTTGAAGGATAACCGATTGCAGAGTATCATAGTGCCGGACAGGAAACGTGAAGAACTTCGTAGTCTGTTCAGACGCAGAAATGACCTTGTAAAGGATTTCAGAAGGATCAAGAGCTATATAAAGATGCAATTGTTGTATTTCGGAATCAGGGAACCTGAAGAGTTCGACAATGACCATTGGAGCCATAAGTACAGAAATTGGTTAGATGATATCATGTTCGAGTACCCAACGGCGAAGGCCACATTAGAGAGTAGAATGCGTTTCTTCCGTTTTGTGGACCAAGAGCTTCGCGATGTGTCCACACAACTAAGAAGGTACTGTAAAGTGAATTATAAGAAGGATTATCTATTACTGAGAAGTATACCTGGTATCGGAGGTATCGTGGCCTGTGGCATATTATGTGAACTAGGGGATTTAAGACGTTTCAACAACATTAAACATTTGGCAGGTTACGTAGGTCTGGCACCAAGTATGTATCAAAGCGGAAACAGTCAAAGGACAATGGGAATGACCCCACGTGCAAACCGCTTATTGAGAAGTTATTTTGTAGAGGCATCTTGGCAAGCGATACGTGCAGACCCCGTAATGCAGGCCTACTATCGTAAACATCAAGGCAAGAACGTAAAAAGTATCATTGTCAAAGTAGCTAGAAAGCTACTGAGTAGAACCTTGGCGGTAATTAAAACAGAAGTTCCATATACCATTGGGGTCATTGAATAATAAGTAGAAAAACTAATAAAATAAAAATCATAACAAAGCTCTAATATAGTAGTGAGAACCGTATCACAAAACAAAACCCGTGACCTGTACTATTTAGGATCACATTTTTAGCAAGTGACCGGTTTTATTATAATTTATAATCATACAGATGCCGGTGACGTTTCAAGTTTCGAACCGATCACACATAGGAGTACGAGCAAGTTATATTAAAAGAAAAAAAGGTGGTTTAAGGCAAAAAAGAAAATATTAATTAACTTTAAGAAACTGGACTAAGGCTTTTCATAGGAGGTTTTGTTGTGTGTAGTTTTATTGCATAATGTTTAGCCGTTACTGCGTGTGTTTTTTAACCTCTTCGTCTTGTCCTTTTATCCGTAAAAATTGTTTTTTCAAATATTTCATATATAATTTCAGTTGTTCCATAACCACTATAATCTAATTCTAAATTCTCATTCTCATAGAAATATTTCATATGCAATGTTGGGGACCCTTTGTGAAAATCTAAAAATAAGTACGATGTAAAATCATAAATTCCTAAATCCGCAAATTCATTTACAATACTTAAATTATGAAGTGTACATTCTCCTTTATTATTTTCATAACCTGACATCTCAAATCTTCGATGTTCTTTATTCATTTTTTCATTATTAGTATGCCTTAATTGACTAATAAGTTTTTCATTAAAAGAAAGTCTACTTCTGATAAAATTGAAAACATCTTTTTTTGATTTTTTCTTTAACATTTCAGCAGTTTCCGATTTGCTTTTAGTTGTTTCGTAAATAACGATTGCTAATTTCAACCATCGTGGTAAATCCTTATTGGGTTGAGTAGATGACTTTATACTATCAGAAGTATTTCCAGTAATGTCTGCAATATCAGAATTAGTATAACCTAATCCTTCTTTCATTTCTTTAAATCTTTGGTGCCAATTCATATTATGAAAATTAATGTAAGCAACAAAGGTAACAATATAATTACAAATAAATAATTTAAAGTAGTTATATGTTTACTTTTATATTTTTTATATATTACACACAACTATTGTATATGTGCACAATTGCACATATTCCCAAATATTGAGGGTTATATGTAATTGTTAATTTGTTAGTCACTAATATACTATTTAAGAATAAACCTACAATTTACATCTTACATTCTATTATGGAAAACCATAATCGCTATAAATTATGTGGAACTAATTTGTAATTAATAGCTCTCAAAAGAGATTTCCCTTAAAATAACAAACCAACCAACCAGTCTGTTTTGTACTGCTAAAATGAGTGGAGAGTTCTGGGAAGTAACGACAGCAATCGCAATTGTATCGACAAAATGCAAAGATTACGAAGGTAGAATGATGTTTTAGGTACTAAACAAACCAAGTGGTTTGTTTTTTGGTTGGGAAAAGTAGCTGTTTTAGAACAAATTTTACTGTTTAAACGGACTCTCATGGTTCAATAACCACTGTTTGCTGTGCTGTTTTATAACCCTTAATGCCAAGTACTAGATGACTTCATAGTTTTAAAAAGGAACAAACATGTACTAGTCTTCAGTGAGAGTTTTAAAGCCTTCCATCACATAGATTAACTTACGTTTATCTTCGTATCCCGGATATTCTTCATCCGTGAACATTGAGGGTAAAAAGCTCTTATATTCTGTATAATTTTCGCCTTGGTATAAACCGAAAGTATAGGTTTGTCCACTACTTATGGCTTTTTTCCATGAGTTCGCTTTTTCTCCTAAGGTCGCTAATTGACTTTGATCTATATTGAATTTTCCTTCACTAACACAGAGATTCAAAAATGCCCAATACTCTGAACTCTTTTTTTTCTGAACACGTATCCTCTTTATTTTAGGGGAAGCCATTGGTTGGGCGGACTCATTAATTCTGTAGCGCCTTACCTTACCGTTATTGAAGTAAACGATATAATCTGATTCTGGTTCTATATGTGGCAGTATGGAGTAGGCGAGGCGAACCACCAATGCGTCTGCATCTTTCAAGCCAAATAACTCAACATACCTGTGTACTTCTTCTGCATTAGATTTAAAGTCAATTTTTGGTATTTCAGGTGCTTGCGAAAATGCTAGAATGGGCAAAAGAATAAAAAGATAGCATTGAAGTTTTCTCATTGTAAAGTTATAAAACTTGGTTATGAACTCATTGTGTTTATTGATTTTGTCTCAAAGAATCTGTTTTTTGAATCTATGAGCCTAGAATAATATTGTCTCAGTTTAAAGAAGAATTTGTTTGTTTTTTACCTCAGTTCTTTGTTGTGTGGAGTGCTTTATTTACATATCTTCTTACAATATTCAACTTGCCCAATATATTTAGTTTCAATATGTTTTACTATTGTTTCACATATTTCAGTGTAATCTTCATCAGTAATTGGTGCTTGTTCGGTTCTCCAACCTCCGTGAGATAGGTCATTGATTAGTGTGTATGATTTAGTGTCGTCTTTAATATTTTCTTTTATATATTCGGCAATACTTTCTCCTGTGATATCAATCTTTTCAAACTTTGTTAGTGTTTCAATTATATGTCTAATTGAGTTTGCAGTCGTATGTGTAGGAATTCCATTTTTTCTGCAAATTTCATAAATATCCATTAAATGATTTATGTAAGGAACAGTTAAGTTATTGTTGAAATCTATGAGTTCTCCTTTTTTCAGAAGTAATTTTTTATCAATAATATTATTTGATGCTAAAACTCGCATAAAATCATTATTGTGTGTCAAGATTAGGAATCTTTCACGTTTCAGCTTATCTATAATTTTTGAAATATCTCTTATAACTCCGCACAAAGTATAAACGTGTGAAAAGTCCATACTTGAAATTGGGTCGTCAATTACAAAGAAAAGTTTTTGATAATCGTCCTCACTTTCAACTTTTAAGTGAGTATCTCCAATAAAGTAAGCGAATGCAACAATATTTTTTTCTCCTTCGCTTAAGATGTTTTTTGCTTGGTCTTTTTCAAGAGTATTTTTGTCGAATATTAATCTGAAATTTTCTTTATCCAAGGAATACTTTCCAGCAAAAAAGTAATTGAGAACTGTTTTTATTGTAGAAGCTACTTTTTCTTTTTTGCTTACTTTTTGTTGTTCTCTCTTTTTCTTTATTTCATCACTCAAAGATTTCCATTCAGTTCTCAATTTTATTACACTTTCAATATTGTTCTTGTGTTCGTCAATCAAATTATTATAAGCACACTTAATAATCTCTTTTCGTGTTGATTTGTTCTCTTCTCCAATCTTATCTTTTTTCTTATTGATAGCTTCAATTTCTTCATTGTTAGAAGATAAAACTCCATTAAAGATCGTTTCTGATTTTTCTAAATTCTGAAGTTGTTCATCAGTTAAATTAATTGATTTATTTATGTTTTTAATTTTTTCTTGAACGTTTTCTATTATAAGTTCAATTTGTTTTTTTAAAATCTCAATATCTAAACTATTCAATTCTACATCTTCACTTGATGGAATGTATTTGGTCTTATATTTATTAAATTCATTTATTCTTTTCGTATTCTGAATTTCAATATTTGTAAGTGTAGTTATATATTCTTCAAGAGTATTTTCGTATTCTTTAAATAGCTTTATTGTATTTGCTTCAACATCATTTAAGTAAGTTGTGTAATTATCTATTAAATTTAAAGCATCTTTTTCCAAAGTTTGTTCGCAAAAAGGACAATCTTTTTTTTCAGAATCGAGTAAACTAATACCTGTTTCAATAAAAACTTGTTTGTCTTTTATTTTGTCTTTAAATTCTTTTGCCAACTCACTTAAACTATATTCTTTAAAACAATTCTCTTTAATTATATTTAGTAAGTTTAAATCTAATTTTAGTTCTTCAATTTGTTTTATATCGTCTAAATTTTCAGGAACAGATTTAATTTTGTTGTAATCTTCAATTAGTTCATCAAATGTTTTTGAGATTGGATATTTGTCTTTTTGTATTCCGTTAAAGATATTTTGAAATTCAAGTATTTTATAATCTCCTAATCTTTTAATATTTTGAATATTACTTACGTTTTCCTCAACATATTTTTCTAACTCAATTTTTATTTGTTCATTTAATTCAGAACCTTCTTTTTCTATTTTGGATAATTTTTCTTCATCTTCTTTTAGGTCAATATTTATTTTCCCAAGTATAAAACCTTCAATTTCACTATCTTTTTCATAACTCAATGCACTTATGTTCTCTTCAACATAATCTTGATTAAATGTATGATAAGTATATTTAGTTTTAGGAATATTTGGAATAACTCCTTTCTTTAATTCAATTTTAAAATCTTCTTGCGTTATCCCTTTTTTGTCAATTATCGAAAAAGAAAAATTACTACTTGATTTTCCAATTGTAATTAATTTGTCTGTAGGACTAATTTCTTTTTCAAGTTGTAGTTCATTCGTGTTTTCAGTAAGTCTAAAAAGTCGACTAATAAATGTCTTTCCACTTCCGTTATTAGCAAAAACACCTATTTTAAGCGAGTTAGAAGAAATTAATCTCGTCAAATTCTCAATTGGTGCAATATTCTGACATTGAATATTTGTATTTATTTTCTCATTTGCCATTCTTTTCTAACGGATTTTTTTTGCATTACACACAACGTATTGTGTATGGTGCGTATACCGAAGGGTATGCACTATGCACCATGTTAGCCAACGTTTATTATTTCTTCCATTAATTTAACCGTATCCATATGTATCATTGGATAGCATTTGGCTGAAATTATAGTAAGCTCTTTTTGAAGATCACCTTCATTACGGAATTTTTGTAACGCTATAAAGGCTTCTTTAAGTTTTACTTCTAGATCATGACCTTGAAAATCGAGATACCATTCTGGAATCATTGCCTTAACTCCACTATAGTATTCAACCTCACGCTTAGCGTCTTTCTGTTCTTGAGGTACATTAAACTTTTCATAATATGTTTCAAAAAACCAGTCTATAGATTTTTGTAATAAGTCTTGATCTGAACCTAAAGTGTATTCATTAAATGAAATGTCTAAACCTATAGAACCCCTAACATTCAGTGCATTCATTTCCATGAACAATATCATTAAATATGCGGGATCATAAACATAATTTTCAATATTATAGCGAGAGTTTTCACCATGAACCAAAATGAATTCAGTAGAATTATTTTTTAAGTCCCAGTCGATAACACCGTAACATGTTGCATTGTCGGATTGCCGAATTGCATCAACAATATCTTTCACCTGCTGACAATTCCCCTTTCCATATCCGTTTGATATAAAATACAATTTAAATGGATATGATTTCTCTAGGTTTAATCTATCGAAGATTGTCTGAAAATAATACCTATCAGTTGGACTTTCTACGAATATTTGCTTATGACTTTTGTAATCGATTGAAAGTGTAGGGATGAATCCCGTTAAAAGTTTAAGCGCATTGTCCTTGTCGATTTTAAACAATTTGGAATCAGGAGTATTTTGCAATTGGTAAATTGATTCTTCAGGGCAAAGCGCTATGGTAGATGGTGAATGTGTAGTGAAAATCACATTAATTCCTAAACCATTTACAAATGTTCCATTTAAAACATCTATTAATAATTTAGACATTTCCGGATGTAAGTTGGCATCAGGTTCATCAAGAACAATCATATCAGGGAATTCAAGATTTTCTTTGTAGAACTCACTTGTAAATAGCTTGATTATTAGTCCGATAATTACTTTTTCTCCTGAAGATAAATGTTGGAATTCAATGCTTTTATCAATAGATGACTTAACCAATTCAATTTTTACGTCTGTATCTATAGAAAATTCTTGACGATTTATTCCTCTAAATTGAAACTCAATTCCATGACGTGTTAAAATTGAATTCATTTTCTCCCAAGGTGCTGGGAATTTTTCAATGAAATCATCATCAGAATCTGAATTATTTTGATCTCCATATTGTTGTTTGTCAAAAAATTGTCTGTTATTTAAATCTCTGCGTTTAGCATAAGTGTAGAATATATATTCTAATTGAGAGCTAAATAGATGAGTGTTATCAAAGAAAAACTCTGGAATTGGAGCCAAATAAAAATCAGCTTCATTTAATTCCGAGATGTCTTTATTCTTGAATTCAGAGACAAATTTGGCAACCAATGTGGTTTTGTGTCTTGATAAATACTGTGGTCGAATAAACCTACTGGCAATTTGTTGAATATTTCGTTGGGAATTAAAAAATTGAGGTTCAAACTCTTTTAACGAATCAGTTAATAGTTTTTCTAATTCGTCTCTCGGCACATCTGTAATCGCCTGAAAAATATCGTTGTTAGGTAGTCTATCAAGCCTAACGTTTTTATCCATCATCAACTTAAAAAAAAGACGAGAGTTAATCCCTTGTGCTAAAAAGTCATCTACAAATGGTTTTAATTTATTTTTCCAACTTTGATTATTAAGAATAGTTAAGTTTCTATTTTCAATTCCTTCTACTTGAATTTTATTAATTCCATCTGGAAGAGTAAATGTTAATAATGGGTCAAGTTTATTCTCAGATTTTAGTTTAATTAGTTCGAGTAATTGGCTTTTTCCACTACCATTTTTACCAGTAATGACTGTGAATTTGTTCAAGTCATCACTCTCTAAATCTTTTAATGATTTATATTCTCCTTGAAGTGTGATTTTCATTGTTTATTATTATGTTGGCTAACGTACGTATAAACGTACCAGGGTACGTTTATTTCTTGTTTTAATGGTTAGCGTACCTAGCTAATATACCACTAAAGAATAAACCTACAATTATCATCTAACTTTCCATTACGGAAAACCATAATCATCATAAATTTCATTGAATTAATTACCCAGAAGTATAACCAATAAGAGAATTACCCTATAAATATCGAACCAACCAAGTAGTCGGTTTTTTACAGTTTAAATGTGTGGAGAGTTCAGGATAGTAACGACAGCAACCGCAATTGTATCGGTAAAATGCAAGGTGTATGATGTATAAAGGGGAATTTTGAAAGGAAACAAACCAAGTAGTTTGTTTTTTAGACGGGTAAAGTAGTTGTTTTAGAACAAACTTTGCTGTTTAAACGGACTCTCATGGTTCAATAACCACTGTTTTCTATGCAATCCGCCAGCGTAGCCTGTAAGTGAACCATCGGTACCAATAACTCTGTGGCAAGGCACCACGATCCACAATGGATTCCGAGCATTTGCAGATGCGGCAGCTCTGGTTGCATTGGGGTCACCCAATAATTTTGCAAGCTCTAAATAAGACTTCGATTTTCCGTAAGGTATGTTTTGCAACTCTACCCAAACCTTCTTTTGAAATGTTGTTCCCTCGGGGTTTAATTTTAAATCGAACTGTGTTCTTGCGCCTTCAAAATATTCGTTTAATTGATAAACGGCATCTTCTAAAGATTCTGGGATAACATCGGTAAGGGGTTCATCAGAATTTAAAACGGTTATAGCGGTAAGGCCGTCAGTGTCGCCCATAATTTTGGCAACGCCTAAGGGTGTATGTATGTAAGCAACATCGTCCATGTTGGTATTTGACTATTTATTCGTCTGGTGACGTTGGCTTTTCGATCACTCCCGTCGCCTGAGCGCGTTTTTCCCAATTTTTACGAGCAAGACTCTGCAAATCGGCAACATTGTCGCTCTCGTCCATTATTTCGAGCCCTAAAAGGGTTTCAATAACATCTTCCATAGTTACAATACCACTTACAGAACCATATTCATCAACAACCAACGCAATTGCTTCACGTTTTTCAATGAATATTTCAAATAAGGTGGGTATTGGCGTACTTCTACGCGTAACTAAAATTTCGCGTTTAATATCTTTCAGTGGAATGTCTCCGTTCTGATCGATCATTTCTTCAAGCACATTATCCTTTAAAACAAAACCGGTAATATTATCCATATTATCAGTATACACAGGAATTCTTGAAAAACGCAATTTTGGATTGTCTGCAAAGAACTCGGCTATTGTTTTTTTCTCAGAAGTAACTTTCATTACCGCTCTTGGCGTCATAATATCTTTTACCAAAACTTCATCGAACTTTAAAAGGTTCTTAATGATAGTAGATTCAGATTTTTCAAAAACCCCTTCTTCATGTGCCATATCTGTCATTGCATGAAAATCTTCGCGACTTAAAACGCTACCGTGGTGTTTGCCACCGCCTACCATTTTGGTAAAAAGGCGTAGCAACCATAACAGCCCCGTATATTTTAAGCCCAAAACCATAATATTCAAAGCTTTGGTAGAGAAATTAGCTAGTTGTTTCCAATATGTTGCACCAATTGTTTTAGGGATGATTTCAGATGCCACTAAAATAAGAATGGTCATAATAGTAGAAACCACACCTACCATTAAATCTTCCGTAAAGGTTATACCTAGTATAGATTTGGTTTCGCTACCATATAATTCGGCATAAGCAACTTTGGCTTGTACACCTACTAAAATTGCACCAACCGTGTGGGCAATTGTATTTATAGTTAAAATGGCAATTAAAGGTTGGTCAACATCTTTTTTAAGTGCTTCTAGTGTTTTTGCATACGCATGACCTTCTTTCATTTTTACATTTATGAAAGTTGGGGTAATGCTCAATAACACTGCTTCTAGTATAGAACACAGAAAAGAGAAGAAAATAGAAATAAACGCGTAAAAAAGTAGTAAGCCCATAGGGTTGTTTTATGAATCTAAGATATTAATAAAAATACTAAGGTTATTGCTGTTTTGAATTATCAAATGCTTGATAAAATAGTTGTTGAATGGATGAACGTATATTAAGATTGTAAATATTGCGATTTTCTCTCGTAGGATACACTCTATTTGAAAGAAAAATATAAACTAATTTGTTTTCTGGATCTGCCCAAACAAAAGTACCGGTAAAACCGCTATGCCCAAAACTGGTAGCGCTAACTTCTGGTGCAGGGTACGCATCAGCAATTTTAAAGGTATTATTTTCTAAATAAGGCTTGTCAAAACCTAAACCTCTTCTGTTATCGTTATTGGGATATTGAACTTTTGAAAATTCTTTAATGGTATTTTCAGCGATGTATTGCTTGCCGGCATAATGGCCGTTTTGCACAAACAGTTGCATAATAATTGCCAGATCATCTGCATTGCCAAACAACCCTGCGTTACCAGAAATTCCGCCTAATAAAGATGCGTTTTCATCATGTACCCAACCTTGGGTTAGCGTATGTCTGTAAATTGTATCTACTTCTGTGGGTACTATTTTATTCTTGAAATTTTTGTGGCTCGGTAGAAAACCAAAGGTTTTCATACCAAGTGGTTTGTAAAATTCTTGTTCCATATAATCTGCATACGGAACACCAGTAATTTGAGTAATGAGCTCAGGAAAAATAAGAAATGTGAGTCCGGAATATTTATATTTTTTCTCTGCAGAAACTTCAGAACGATTTATGATTCGGTACATTTTTCGGTTGAATCTATTTTTTACATAGATACCTTCAAAAGCTTCATTGCTAAATCTGTTATTAGATGTACTGCGGATGAACCTCTTTTTAAACCGACCGTTATTTTTTAAAGTCTCCCTGAGAAAAACAATGTAAGGTTCAAGACCCGCTTGGTGGGCTAAAATCTCGCGAAGCGTAATAGCTGCTTTGCCTTTCTGTCTTCTCCAAGGTTTCCAATAGGTACTAAAAGGTACATCTAAATCTAGCTTGCCTTCATCTACCAATTTCATAATTGCAGGCAGCGGACCTAAAATTTTGGTAACAGATGCTAAATCATAAATATCATTTAATGCAACTGGTTGAATACTATCATAGGTGTGAAAGCCATATGCTTCATGAAAAATAATATTCCCGTCTTTGGCTATTAACACCTGAGCACCTGGGAATGCATTATTTTTTATACCAGTTGTTACAATACTATCTACTTTGTGATTTATATAAAGAGAATCTAACCCATAATGCGCCAATGAAGATTCTTGTAAACTAGAACCAACCGGAAGCAATAATGTTTTGGTTACAGGTTCTTGTGAAGCAAGAATGCCACTTAATAAACCAAAGAGTATAAAAAATAATTTATTCATTCAATTTAATAGAGACTGTATTTATCCTAAGAGTTTTACAACGTCTTTTGCGAAGTAACTGGCGATGATATTTGCACCTGCTCTTTTAATTGCAATTAGCTGTTCCATCATTACCGCATCATGATCTAACCATCCTTTTTCGGCAGCAGCTTTTACCATGGCATATTCGCCAGAAACTTGATAAACGGCAACTGGCACATCAACTTCATTTTTAATTTCACGAACAATATCAAGATAGCAAAGTCCTGGTTTTACCATAACAATATCTGCACCTTCTTCAATGTCCATTTGTGTTTCACGAATAGCTTCAAATCTATTGGCGAAATCCATCTGGTACGTTTTTTTATCCTTAGGTACATTTTTAATATCTACAGGAGCGGAATCTAGCGCATCTCTAAACGGACCGTAAAAAGCACTGGCATATTTAGCGCTATACGCCATAATGCCTGTATTAGTATAACCTTCATCTTCTAAAGCTTCACGAATGCTGAGTATTCTACCATCCATCATATCGCTAGGGGCAACAAAATCTGCACCAGCTTTGGCATGAGATACACTCATTTCTGCTAGAACCTCTACACTTTCATCATTAAGAATCTGTCCGTCAGCAACAATACCGTCATGACCGTAAGAAGAGTAGGGGTCTAAGGCAACATCTGTCATTACCAGCATTTCTGGACATGCATTTTTAACCGTTTTAATGGCTAATTGCATTAATCCGTTTTCATTTAAAGCTTCAGAACCCTGATTATCCTTTAGATTATCAGGTACTTTTACAAATAATAAAACGGAACGTAAGCCCATTTTCCAAAGTTCCTTTACCTCTTTTGTAAGGTTGTCAAGACTTAGGCGGTAATAGTTAGGCATTGAGGCGATTTCCTCTTTAATACCTTTACCTTCTACTACGAAAAGTGGGACTAAAAAATCACTTGGCGAAATTATAGTTTCTCTTACTAAACTACGTATAGCTTCTGAACTTCTAAGTCTTCTATTTCTAATAAGTGGGTACATAATTCTATTTTTTCAATATTTATTCAGATTCCTTACTTTTTCTGATAATACTTTTCAATCGTTCTTTTCGAAGCGCTGCTTCCTTTTTCAATTTGTTCTTCTTCCTATCCATTAGCTTGGCATGCTTTGCTTTGTTCACTGTATTTTTAGCCTTGCCTTTTTTTGCCATACCGGAATATTTAGATTCAAACGCTTTATTGCTTTTTGTCCGCAAAGTCTAGACTTTACTTCATCAAAGCATATGTATCTTGAAGTTATACAAAAATAGGTGAATTTGAATAATTGCTACAGCCGTTGTTGCTTATTTTTATGCGGTAGCGGATAAATGATTCTTGATATAAAAGTTCAATTAATTTTATTACACAAATATACCTGGCGTTTGTAACAACAGGAGTTTTAGAAGGTTTTCAAGATTGTATAAAAGAAGAGCAATGATAGGTTATAGCGGCACTTGGTTTAATTTTTTTTATAAAGTTAAGAGGATGCTATTAAAATGCTCTTTTTCCAATTTATATGACTTTATTTTTTAATTGATTTGAATTGGACTGAGAATAAGAATAATTACCGCTATTTTGTAGGTGAAATTATATGCTATAAATAAATTTCTTACCTCCTGATGTAACTTTTTGAAAATTTTAGACACGTATTAGACATCTGAATACTAACCTTGAAAACCGATTAATATATGCTTTCGATAACAAATTTGAATAAAACGTACCCAAACGGTACAAAAGCCTTAAACAATGTTAACCTAGAAATTGGTACCGGTATGTTCGGCTTACTTGGTCCTAATGGGGCAGGCAAGTCTTCTTTAATGAGAACTATTGCTACCTTACAACAGGCAGATAGTGGTCATATTGAATTTAACGATATCGATGTTTTCGCAGAACCCGATGAGATTAGAAAAGTATTGGGGTATTTACCTCAAGATTTTGGAGTCTACCCAAAAGTATCTGCAGAGATGATGCTAAATCACATCGCAAAAATTAAGGGTATTCAAAGTAAAACGGATCGTAAGGCATATGTAGCCGATTTATTGAATAAAGTAAACCTCTACAAATTCCGTAAGCGTAATCTTGGTGATTACTCCGGTGGTATGAGACAGCGCTTTGGTATAGCGCAAGCATTGATAGGTAACCCTAAACTGATTATTGTAGATGAGCCAACTGCTGGTCTTGATCCATTAGAACGTAACCGTTTTCATAATTTATTAAGTGAACTAGGCGAGGATGCCGTAGTAATATTATCAACACATATTGTAGATGATGTAATTAACTTATGTACAAATATGGCAGTATTTAATGAGGGTAGTGTAGTGGTGCAAGGTCATCCTTTAGAACTCTCTAATACATTAAATAACAAAGTATTTCGTAAAAATATTGCTAAGGAAGAAGTTGAAAAATACCAGTCAGAATATAACGTGTTATCTACTTATTTACGTAGTGGTAACCTATATATAAATGTATATGCAGAAGGCGTGCCAGGCGAAGGGTTTGAAGAAGTTGCCAATAATTTAGAGGACTTCTATTTCTATAGTATTAACCAACCTCAAACTGTTTAATATGAAAGAAATATTCTTATTTGAGCTAAAATATAGGCTTAGACGACCGGTCACTTATATCTACATATTTATCATGTTTCTAATACCTTGCTTACTTGGGGTATTCGCAGAATCTGCTACTGCAGAATTCACCAATAGCCCTAGTGCTATTGTAGGAGTCCTTGGAGGATTGAGTACTATAGCGTTGTTCTTTTATGCCGCTATAATGGGTGTGCCTGTTTATAGGGATGAGGAGCATAAAACAGCACAGACCTATTTTACTTTTCCTGTCTCTGAGAAAAGCTATATACTAGGTCGTTTTTGGGGTAGTTTTACGATTGTCACAATAATGAACATTGCAGCTATGATTGGAGCCATGTTTGGATTTGTATTAGGCGCTTTGTTAGATAGACCAGATTATGGTACCTATACCGATTTTAACTTTTGGTCTTACTTTTTCCCGTTTTTATATCTGCTAGTTTTTAATTCATTTTTTATAGGTAGTCTTTTCTTCTGTTTAATGACATTTTTTAAGAGAATGCCAATTTTATATTTAGGAGGTATTGTAATATTGATTGCTTCCATATTATCGGGGCAGTTACTATCTAGTTTAGATACCGAATGGCTTAGTGTCTATGTTGATCCTTTTGGGGAATCTGCTTATGGATATTTGACCAAATACTGGTCTGTAGACGAGTTAAATACCAACCAATTGGTTTTAACGGGTAAGTTTATGCTAAATCGTTTATTATGGTTGACTTTGGGTATATTAATATTTGTATTTACACTATTTAAATTTTCATATAAAGGATTTTTATCCTCCAAGAAAAAGAAGAATGTAAAAGAAGATAATGATCTTATAGCATCTTCAGAAACAATTAGTGTTGTTCAAGAATTTAGTGAAAAAGCGCAAAGACAAAATCTATGGTCTTTAAGTAAAATAGAATTTTTATCTATCGTTAAAGAACCTGTATTTCTTGTGTTAATTATAATAGGGGTTATAGTAGCTGGGTTTATAACCTATCAAAATAATCAATATAATGGTACGCCGTCATTACCGCTTACTAGGTTTATGGTTGCCTATGTTTCTGGTGGGATAGCTTTGTTTTCCACAATTATTCTAATTATTTATTCTGGTGAAGCAGTGCATCGTACAAGAAGTAATAAGACTTTTGAATTTTATGATGCCCTACCGGTAAGTAATACTACACTATATCTTTCAAAGATTATTTCACTTATTGGTGTTGCCGTTTTGTTGACATTAATTAACATACTGGTTGGTATAATGTATCAGACAGGTAATGGTTATTTTGATTATGAATTAGGTATGTATTTTACCTATAATTTTACATCTCTTTTTCCTTTATATGTTGCTACATTGTTATTGGCATTCTTTATTCATGTGCTAGTAAACAATAAATTTTTGGGTCATTTTATTGTAATTATAATTTATGTGGGTATACCTATTTTGGTGAGTTTAGTGTTGAAAACAAATAACCCACTTTTAGCTTTTGGAGAAACAACACCAGGTTTTATAAGTGATTTAAATGGATTTGGACATTACCTGACTGGTCAATTTTGGTTGAACTTATATTGGGTTCTTTTTACAGGTACATTGGCTGCTATTGGTAGTGTATTCTGGAGTAGAGGTTTTTATTCTTCAGCAAAAGAGCGTTTAAAATTAGCTAAAAGTAGATTTAAGGGTAAAACGATCGCTTATACCTTGTTTTTCTTATTTGCTTTTATTTCTGTAGGTGCTTATAGCTTTTACAATATAAAAGTTCTGAATCATATGGAGGATAGCGATTCTAGTGAGAAGCTTTCTGCTGATGCTGAAAAGGCATATGGTAAGTATATAGATAAGCCCCATATTCAAGTTATCGATTTAAAAGCTGATATAGATATTTATACAGATACACGTGGTGTAGATGCAAAGGGAGTGTTTACAGTTGTTAATCCTTCAGAAGCCCCAATCGATACTGTGTTAATGGAAATTAAGTTTCCTACTTATGATACTAAGATTACGAAGGTGATTTATAATGATCAAGAGTTAAAACCGTTTTTAAGTGATTCATTGTATCATCTATTCATTTACAAATTGCCAGAAGCTTTACAGCCGAAAGACACTGCTAATTTGGTTATTGAAACTAAGGCAAGAACACATGGGTTTGCTATGGATAGGGAAACTGCTGTACTTAATAATGGTTCTTTCTTTAATGATGCTATTTTTCCAAGCTTTCACTATGATATTGCTTTGACAGAAAATGGTGCTCGTGAAAAATATGGTTTAGAGAAATTAGACTTTCTTTTTCCGCCAAGAACAGATAGCATTGCTTTGAAAAAGAATTTATTTAATGAGGATAGCAATTATATGGATTTTGAAGCAACGATTAGCACATCAAAAGGGCAAACAGCTGTTGCGCCAGGTGTATTAGTTGAGACATGGGATCATGAA
Organism: Maribacter aquivivus; assembly: GCF_900142175.1. Lineage (NCBI taxonomy): Bacteria > Pseudomonadati > Bacteroidota > Flavobacteriia > Flavobacteriales > Flavobacteriaceae > Maribacter > Maribacter aquivivus. Next base: position 1,064,529 of record NZ_FQZX01000001.1, read on the forward strand.
GATAGAAGCTATTTTAATTACAAAATGGAAGATAAATCTGATTACTTCTTCAATTTTGTTTCTGCAACTTATGATATTGAAAAAGATGTTTGGATTGCCCCTAGTGGAAAGAAAGTTGCTATTGAAGTATATCACTCTCCGAAACACAAGAAAAACTTAGCTTCATTTATAAAAGGGGTTAAAGTTTCGTTAGATTATAATTCTAAAAACTTTTATGAATATCCATATTCAGTAATCAGGATAATTGAGTTTCCGGCGCACACGACATTTGCACAATCTTTTGCGACAACTATACCTTACTCAGAAGATTTTGGCTTCGTAGCAGATTTTTCTAACGAAGGAGATTTTAATTATGCTTTCAGGGTAACAGCTCATGAAATTGCACACCAATGGTGGGGTCATATCGTTACGCCAAGTAAAACAAGAGGGGCAAATATTATTTCTGAAACTTTAGCAGAGTATGTTTCATTAATGGCTTTAAAGCATGAATATGGTGAAAATGGTATAAAAGGATTTTTAAAGCCTTCTTTAGATACCTATTTGTCTAGAAGATCATTCAGTTTTAAGCCAGAACGTTCGTTAATGGATGTTGAAACTGGTCAGCACATTTGGTACCAAAAAGGATCCATGATTATGTATGATTTGCAAGATGTCATTAGTGAAGATGTTATAAATGCCGGACTTAAAACATTCTTGCATGAATACAAATATTTTGAGAAAGGGGTATACCCAACTTCTGAAGATTTGTATAAAGCTATTTATAATGTTACTCCAGATTCTTTGAAATATAAGGTTGATGATGGTTTTAAAGAAATTGTTCTTTATGAAAATCGTGTGATGGATGCTAAAACCAAAAAGCTAGATAATGGCAAATGGGAAACTACATTCACAGTCAACTCTAAGAAAATTTATTATGATGATACGGGTAAAGAGAAATTGATTGATGATAAAAAGAACTTAGTAGATGTAGGTCTCTTTGGAGATGATATCACCGGTGACGATGGTGTTACTATCAAGAACCCGTTTTACTTTGAATTAAAGTGGCTTTCTGCGGGTGATAATACATTTACTGTCGTTACTGATGAAAAACCATTAAAAGCGGGTATTGATCCGTACAATAAATTAATTGATCGTAACTCTGATGATAATTTAGAGTCAGTAGAAGAGTAGTTTTTTCAATTTAGTTAGAAACCTGTTCGTTAATGGCAATTGTCATAAAACGGACAGGTTTTTACTTTTTTAGAATATTGATAAGCCGCTGTATTAGTTAAATAGATTGATACAGAATCTAAATCTCTATTTCGCCAACCAAATAACAAACACCATGTCCAGATATTTTTACTCTATCTCCGTGAAATTCACATTCTAATTCACCACCACGTTCAGATAGTTGTTTTGCCGATAATGTTTTCTTATTCAGTTTCGGTGACCAATATGGTGTTAGTGTAGTATGTGCAGATCCAGTTACTGGATCTTCTGGAATGCCACATTGTGGCGCAAAAAAACGAGATACAAAATCAACATCATTCCCTTTAGATGAAACAATTACTCCTCTACATTCTAATTCATTCAATAAAAAGAAATCTGGGGTAATAGCTTCAATTTCTTCCTGAGTATTATAGATAAGTAAATAGTCAGTTTTACCCTTAAATGTTTCTAAAGGTTGTTTTCCTATTGCTTTTGAAATGTTGAGTTGTTCTGGTACGGGAATTAAATCATCCGTTGGGAAGTCCATGGTTAATAGTCCCTCGTTATTTTTTTGAACTAATAACTCTCCACTTCTTGGAGAAATAAACCGAAGCATATTTTCTGTGAAACCGTAGTAGTTAAAGATAACATAGGCGGTTGCCAGGGTTGCATGACCACATAGGTCAACTTCAATTTCTGGTGTAAACCAACGCAATTCATAATAGTCATTTTTATTGACAGCAAAAGCGGTTTCAGCTAAGTTGTTTTCTGCAGCTATTGTTTGCATTAATTCAGTATCTAACCAGCTGTCAAGAATACAGACTGCTGCCGGATTTCCACCGTACAATTTAGTTGTAAATGCGTCTATTTGATATATTTTCTGTTTCATGGAATATAGATTTACTCGATAATCGAGTTTTAATGCTTCTAGGCTTGCCTATAAAAATACAGTTATTCTAAAACGAATGCATATTGAATCGAGCGATTGCTCTGAGGTACGTTATTCTAATCCGAATTTACGACTTATCTCATCGGCTTTTTGAATCCACTTTTTAGGAGCATCAAATCGGTAGCCTACATAAAACTCAAGAAAGCTTATGGAGTCATCTAAAATGAAATTCTCATCTGAAGTGTGACTCAATAGTTGCGTATTAATATTTACACCACTAAAGAAATTTTCAGAATTATAACCTCCTGTCATTCTAAAAATTAGTTGGGCCAAACCATTAAATGAGGTGTCTCCATCTGTGCTAGAGTAGTTAAAACCTAATCCGCCAGTTGCACCAGCAGAAACGAGATAATTTTCATCGAAAATCCAGTTGTAATAATACCCAGGACCAATAGCAACCTTCAAAGATTTCTCCAATTGATTATCGATAATAGGGTCTTCTAACTTAAACTTTGTGTAGTAGTACGATATGCTAGGAATAAAACTGCCGACACTTTGTTTTTGCCATTCATTCTGAAATCCGATAGCACGAAAAGAAAAATCTGGGTTAAAAATATAACTAGATGTTCCTCCAATCTTAAAGGTTTTTAAATCATCTATGGGTAAGGTTAAATCTGCAGTTCTAACAAAGAATCCTTTTTGCTTATAGATATCTAAGGTCTGCATGTATTGACCAAAAAACGTGCGTATGTTGAAAGTGATTAATTTAGAATCGCCGTTGTCTTTATTCTCAGATAGAAAGTTAGGTGCATAGCCAAAATCAACTTCTAGAAAACGAAATAGAACCGATAACCCTAGATAGCTTTTGTCATTGGGTATAAACTCAGTTTTAGCGCGTGTTATCTTGTCTCTAAGCGTAAAATTATTAGAAGTGGTCTGTAAAGACAACCTCACGGTAACTTTATCAGGAAAGGCTTCTTTGTAGTGCGAGTTTTGTGCAATAGATACTTGCATAAAACATAGCATACTCCAGAATAGAATAAATCTTACACCCATTCCTTCGGTTTCATCAATACGTCAATCAAACGTTCTTCTTCGCTACCCTTTTCCGGTTGATGGTCATAGCGCCATTGCACATGTGGGGGAAGACTCATTAATATACTTTCAATTCTACCGTTTGTTTTTAAACCAAACAAAGTACCCTTGTCATGAACTAGGTTAAACTCTACATATCTTCCTCTTCTAATCTCTTGCCAATCCTTTTGTTCTTTGGTGTATTCAAGATTCTTTCTTTTTATAACGATTGGTACATAGCAACTTAAAAAACTGTTGCCCACCTCTGTGACGAAGTTGTACCAGTCTTGCATATCCATTTCTGGTGTTGCTTTACAATAGTCAAAAAATAACCCCCCCAGTCCACGTGCTTCATTTCTATGGGTATTCCAAAAATACTCGTCGCAGCGTTTTTTATAGGTGTCGTAGAATGTAGGATTATGTTTGTCGCAAGCTGTTTTGCATACTTGGTGAAAATGAACGGCATCTTCGTCAAATAGGTAATAGGGTGTCAAGTCTTGACCACCGCCAAACCATTGATCTACAATTTCGCCGTCTTTACCATACATTTCAAAATAACGCCAATTGGCATGAACCGTTGGTACCATTGGGTTCTTTGGGTGTAATACTAAACTTAATCCGCAGGCAAAAAAATTAGCATCTTCTACTCCAAAATATGCCTTCATACTATCCGGAAGCTCGCCATGTACTCCTGATATATTTACACCACCTTTTTCAAAAACAGCTCCGTTTTCAATTACACGTGTTCGACCGCCACCACCTTCTGGGCGTACCCAAATGTCTTCTTTAAAAGTGGCTGTACCGTCTACTTCTTCTAATTTTGAAGTAATGGTATCTTGAAGTTGTTCTATGTAGTCGTAAAATTTATCTTTCATTCTGTAAAACATAAAGTTCCATATCTAACGGTTCTTCGTTAGGTGGGGTGTGTTCTTTTAATAGTGTCTCTTTCCAAAGATAACCACAATTTTCTGCTACCTTAATGCTGCCAAGATTAGATTTATGTGCAATAATTCTAAGTCGCTGTAAATGCTGCTCGTTAAATCCCCATTCTGAAATTGTTTTAACAGCTTGTGTGGCAAACCCTTTATTGTTGTGGTCGTATGATATGCAATAAGCGATTTCTGCTTCTTTAGCTGCTCGTCTAAGTTCTTTTAAATAAACTAGCCCTATAATTTTTCTATTTTCTGGTTCTTTAAGTGTGAATAAATACTCTTTGCCAGATAGAAAATCTGATACCTTTTCAAGAACGAAAATATTGGATAATGTCGGATTAAGATTTGCAGCAACCGTTTTAGGAAAGTATCTTTTTATGTGGTCTGCATTGGCAGATATAAAATCGCACAAACGCCATGCATCTCTATCTGAAATCGGATTAATTTCGAAATCTGGTAGTTGAAATGAATTCATTATGCGATTATTATATCGGCTACTTTAATTCTTTTTGAGCCTCTTAATTTTAGGCTTGCTTGTATTCTTTTACAGCATCAATAAACGCCTTGGCATTTTCAACAGGAACATTTGGTAGAATACCGTGACCTAAATTAACTACGTAGCTATCTTTGCCAAATTCATTGATCATTTGGTGTACCATCTTCTTAATTTCAGAAGGTGGAGACAATAAGCGAGATGGATCAAAATTACCTTGTAGCGTAATTTTACCACCACTTAAATAACGTGCATTTCTTGCAGAACATGTCCAGTCTACTCCTAATGCCGCAGCACCTGATTTTGCCATATCACCTAAAGCAAACCAACATCCTTTTCCAAAAACAATAACCGGAGCTTCATCTTTTAAAGCATCGATAATTTGTTGAATGTATTGCCATGAGAATTCTTGATAATCGGTTGGCGATAACATGCCGCCCCAAGAATCAAATACTTGTACCGCATCTACACCTGCAGCAACCTTAGCTTTTAAATATGCAATGGTGGTATCTGTAATTTTCTGAAGTAATTCGTGAGCAACAACTGGTTGTGTAAAGCATAACTCTTTAGCTTTATCAAACGTTTTGCTTCCTTGACCTTGCACACAGTAGCATAAAATTGTCCAAGGGGAACCTGCAAAACCGATTAACGGAACTTCATCGTTCAATTTTTCTTTAGTTGCTTTTATGGCTTCCATTACGTAACCTAATGTTTCGTGAACATCTGGTACAATAACGCTGTCTAAATCTTTTTGATTACGAATAGGGTTCGGTAAATACGGACCAAAATTCGGCTTCATCTCCACGTGAATATTCATTGCTTGCGGTATCACCAATATATCACTGAATAATATAGCGGCGTCCATACCATATCTACGAATAGGTTGAACCGTAATTTCTGATGCTAATTCTGGAGTCTGACATCTGGTAAAGAAGTCATATTTTTCTTTGATAGCCATGAATTCAGGTAAATATCTACCTGCTTGACGCATCATCCACACTGGTGGTCTTTCTACCGTTTCACCCTTTAAGGCTTTTAGAAATAAGTCGTTTTTTAAGCTCATATTCTTGTAATAGCTTTTAGCTGCTAGCCCTTGGCTTTTAGCTATTTTTTATTTTACTAATTAGACTATTAATCATTTTAGATTCTATTGAAATCAATTCAAAAATTGACTTCAAGTCTCCGCTATCTAAAAATTTCAATTCTTCTGATATTATTAATTGAGTTTCTACTTCAAAAAGAGAACCTAGTGCAATCTCTAAAAATCGTTTAAATTCAACTTCACTATTTCGGCTGCATCCTTCTGCAATATTTGAAGGAACTGAAACAGCAGCTCTTGAAAGTTGACTTTTAAGTCCGAATTTTTCTTCGCTTGGCAACTTTTGCACTAAACTATAAACATGCTTAACTATGGTGATTCCATTTTTCCATATTTCAAGCTTTTTAAAGTCTCTCATAATTTATTAAAAAAGCCAAAGTCTAGAAGCCAACAGCTAAAAGCTAATCTAGATAGTCACTGTTCACCAGTTCAATAACACTTTCTACAGTAGGTATTTTGGCAACTTTAACTTCTTTGAAATGTTCTCTTGCTACTTTTGCAGTGGTTTCACCAATACAATATGCTACTCTGTCTGTAGAATTCTCTTTTAAATAGCTTTCTACGTTCGACGGACTAAAAAACATAATCCCTTTTGCGCTTGCAGGTATTGCTTTACCAGAAAGTTTGGTTCTGTAAGCTTCTATCGCGTTTACCTCAATATTGTTTTCTTCTAAAATACTTGGTAGTTCTTCTAAACTTAGATTGCCATGAAAATAAGTGACTTCAGTACCATCTATAAATTCTACTAAATGCTTCGCTAAATCTTTTGCATTATTTTCATAATGTGTTACTTTACCGAAAGTATTTTTAATTAATCTACGTGTTTTTCTTCCAACACAATAGATGTTTTCAAAATCTAATTCAGCAACATCTCTACTTGCTAATACTGCTTCTACCGCATTTTTACTGGTGAAAACAACATTTTTATGTGGCTGTTTCAAGATAATAGGAGAAATACGATTCGGATTAATTTTTATAAAATCATCTGAATCGGCATTAACCGATATGTTTAATAGTAACTGTTGTGGCGGAGTCAATTTCTTGGTAGAAAATATATTGACATCTAAGCCGGCATTTGCCAGTTCGGTCATTAATCGTTTACCTCCTCTGGCTAAAATACTTTTAGCACAGTCGATACCTAAATTTTGATGCTTACCAAGTGGCGCGGTTAATTCTGCTTCCAGTTTTTTACTTCCGTCAACATTTAATAGAACACCTTTTAGGGTAACAATATTTTCTTTGTTGATATATGATAATGCTCCTATTGGTGCACTACAACCACCTTCTAATTCTCTGAGAAATTCTCTTTCAAGAGTAACACAGGTATCCGTTTCTTCGTGATTTAGTTGTGCGCAGGCCTCAAGAACTTCTTCATCACCTTCCATGGCAACTACCATAATAGCGCCTTGTGCAGGGGCTGGTAACATCCAGGTAAGTCCGATTGTGTTTTCTGGTTCCAAACCGATACGTTCTAGACCTACAGCGGCGAAAATTGCACCGTTCCAATCATTTTCGTACAGTTTTTCTAAGCGTCTATTTACATTTCCTCTTAAATCAACAACCGTATGTGTTGGGTATCTATTTAACCATTGCGCTTGTCTGCGTAAGCTACCAGTGGCAATAACGGCATCACGAGAACCTAAAAATTCCTCATTATCATTAAATGCCATAATGTCCATGTAATTACCGCGTTTTAAAACTGCAGCTTTTACAATACCCTCTGGCAAGGCAGTAGGTACATCTTTCATAGAATGTACGGCAATATCAATATCACCATTGATCATGGCAACATCTAATGTTTTGGTAAACACTCCCGTAATTCCTAATTCATATAAGGGTTTATCTAAAATTAAGTCTCCCGTAGATTTTACAGGAACTAATTTTACTTTATGACCTAATGCTTGAAGTTGACTTTTAACGGTTTTCGCTTGCCATAGCGCTAATTCGCTATCGCGTGTTCCTAATCGTATTACTTTACTCATTGTTCGTCCAATTCTAATTGAAATACTTTTTGGATAAATTCTAAACTTGAATTGGAATCTACCGAGTCATCTTTAAGATGATTTGCAAATTGCTTGGTTATTTTTTGAATGATACGATTTGTAACCACATCTGCTTGGTGCGAATTAAAATCGACCGTTTTTTTGGATTGGTAGTCAAGCTCCTCATCCTTTATAGTCTTCAATTTCTTTTTTAAAGCTTTAATAACAGGAGCAAATTTTCTAGTTTCTAACCATTGGTTAAAATCATTCTTAACTTCTTCGTTTATTGCTTCTGCCTCAGGAATAAATTGTTTTCTACGCTCTAAAGTTTCATCGGTCATTTGAGATAAATGATCTAAATGAATTACCGTAACATTTTCCATATCTGAAATAGAATCATCAACGTTCTTTGGAACGGAAAGGTCTAATATCAGTAATGGTTTGTTTGTATAGATTAATTCTTTGGTAATGGTAGGTTTTTGTGCACCTGTTGCAACTACCAAAATATCTGAAGTTCTTATTTCTGATTGTAAATCGCCATAATCTTTCACCTTAAGGTTGAACTTGCCTGCAATTTGCTCAGCTTTATCTTTAGTTCTATTGATTAGGGTGATATGCGGATTTTTAGTGTGCTTTATTAAATTCTCACACGTGTTACGACCAATTTTCCCAGTTCCGAATAAAAGAATATTCTTGTCGGTAACATTTTCAACATTACGCATAATGTATTGTACAGATGCGAATGCTACAGATGTTGCGCCAGATGAAATTTCAGTTTCATTCTTAATACGCTTGCTTGCTTGTATTATGCTATTGCAAAGTCTTTCGATAAACGGATTGGCAATACCCAATTCTTTTGAACGCTTAAAACTTTGTTTTAGTTGACTGATGATTTCAAAATCGCCAAGTATTTGACTATCTAATCCTGTACCTACTCGGAACAGGTGATTAATAGCTTCTTTATTTTTATACACATATGCCACCTCTTGAAAAGCCTCAACGGTTCCGTTAGAGTGGTCGCATAATAATTTTATTAGTTGAAATGGATGTTGCGCAAAGCCATGTAACTCTGTACGGTTACATGTTGATGTTGCCAATAACCCATCAATGCCCTGTTCTTTAGCTTGTGTTAAAAGTGACTTTACAGCCACTTCGTCTAAACTAAATTTACCACGAGCCTCAGCATCAGCCTTTTTGTAGTTAAGACCAATGGTATAAAAAGAGTTATGTTTAGAAATGTGATAGTCTTTCATAAAGCGGATACAAAAATATGGGCATCCACTCAATAAAAACAACGCTAGCGGTACAATTAATGTCGCCTGCCGAATTTTTAGTCAAAATATGATAAATATCAGTTTATTAGCTATAATTTTATGATGGTTTCAACGAATAAGGACTATTTTATTTAGATGCTTTCTAAATAGATATAAAATATATTTAAGAAAATGGAGGTAAAAAGTAACGCTCAAGGGTCATACGATGAAGTTTTAATTGAAGACGGATTTTACGTACTCAAATTTCAGAATGAAGAAGATACTGAGTTGCAGTACACCCGTGAAATCAATAAACGATTTATACAGATTCATTTTTGTTTAAAGGGTAGTGGTAGCTATAATTTTAATCAAGGTAATTATAGTTTAGATGTCAAAGAAGAGAATTCTTTGTTGCTGTATAACACACAGTTAGACTTGCCTTTGAATTTAAGTCTTAGTCCAAAATCATCACTGGTTTCTGTGGTAATGACCTTGCGAAAGTTTCATTCTTTATTCACTGCAGAGGCAGATTATATTCCGTTTTTAAGTTCAGATAATAAAGAAAAGAAGTACTATTCTCAAGAACCATTTTCACCTTCGATAGCAGTTATTTTGAGTCAGATCGTGAACTATAATCTACATCCTTCTATAAAATCACTCTACGTAAAAGGTAAAATTTATGAATTAATAGCTTTATACTTTAATAGAAGCCCCAATGCAGATATTGAACAATGCCCGTATTTAGCAGATGAGGAAAATGTAAAGAAGATTAAAAAAGCCAAAGAAATTATTTTGGCTAATATGGCAGAGCCACCTACATTGGCTGAGTTATCAAGTGAAATTGGTTTAAGTTTAAAACGACTAAAAGAGGGTTTCAAGCAAATTTATGGTGATTCTGTCTATAGTTTCTTATTTGATCATAAGATGGAGTATGCTAAGCGTCTTTTAGAAACCGGTCAGTATAATGTCAATGAAATCGGACTCAAAGTAGGGTATAGTACCTCTAGTCACTTCATAGCTGCCTTTAAGAAGAAGTATAATACCACACCTAAAAAATACTTATTGGCCTTAGCGGGTAGTTAGAACGTTATAATGGTCTTGCAACCATAATACCTGTGTTGCTTTTTATGCCTTTTAGGTAATCTGCCAACGGTAACTTAGATACTTCAACTTGCATTGATCCGGTGGATGCATGTAATAAATGAATTCTACCATCTTTTTCGCGCGTAGCAATTCCGGTATGGGTAACATCTAATCCGTTTATAGAAGTAGCAAGTGCTATAATGTCTCCAGATTGAATAAGATGCTCATTCTTGGCAATTTCGCCTTGTGTCAATACACAAATAGCCTGACTGTTTAAATACTTTTCAGAAGCTTTAATTTTTGAGTAATTAATGTCATCTGCCAAAAATGGATACAAATCTCTATGGGTACTCATGAAATTGATGTCTTTGATAATTTCTGCACCACCAATTTCACCGGTAATATCCTTTAAAAGTCCTTTCTCGGCATTGTTCGCAATCCATTCAGAAAAGTAATGTAAACGAGAAGCGTAGCCATCTAGTTCGCCATCTTTATATCTAATAACTTCTAAGTTATTGATGAAAGCATCAAAAGTATCCTCCTCTTTTCTTAGCAGCTTTGAGAACGCCAGTACATTTTCTACAAAGGTTGTGCAATCTAAACCCTGAAGGTTTACTACAAGAGTTTCGGTATCACCAATTTCCAACGTTTTGGCTACATATGGCGTTTTCATGAAAGTTTTACCAACATTAACCATGGTTTCTCCGAAGTTGTCCTGAAACATTCCGTCGATTTCCGCTAGCTTATTTTCAACAGCTGCTTTGTCTTTTGGTGAGCAGGTTATCTGTTGAGAGAAGCTGACTGATACACTTCCGTATAAAAAAAGGAATAGAAATATATGTTTCATAAAGCTAAATTATGAATTGTTATTCTCTTCTGTAGACTTTTCTAGTAAAACCCTATTCCTAGCAATACTTTCAGGGTAGTTCTGCTGTAAAAATGTAATCAGTTTTTCGCGAACAAGTACGCGTAAATCCCAAGCGGTAGGGGAATCTTTTGCGCTCATTAGGGCTCTTATTTCAACACAGTTTTGCTTACTCTCTGTTACTTGTAGTACGTTTACTTCTTTGTCCCAAAGGTCTGTGTTTTCTAGAATTTTGGTCAACTCTTCCCGAAGCGCATCAAAAGACACATTGTAATCTGTATATAAAAAGACAGTACCCAAAATATCCGATGACGTTTTGGTCCAGTTTTGAAATGGTTTTTCAATGAAATAAGGTGTTGGTACAATCAGTCTTCTTTTGTCCCAAATCTTCACTACCACGTAGGTAAGTGTTATTTCTTCAATTCTGCCCCATTCTCCTTCAACAATAACTACATCATCTATTTTAATAGGTTGCGCAATGGCAATTTGAATACCTGCCAAAACGGTACCAATCATTTTTTGTGCAGAGAAACCAATGATAATACCAGCTACACCTGCAGATGCAAAAATACTTACACCTAGCTCTCGTATACTTTCAAAACTCATTAAAACTGCACCAATCGCCAATAAAATAATGGTAAACATGAAAATGCGTTCCAATATATTGAACTGGGTATATATTTTTCGTGCTTTTAAATTGTTTTCTACATGCACATCATAATTACTAACGATAATTTTTTTGATGATTTTTAAAAGATTCAACATTAGCCAAGTAACTGAGAAAATAAATAGAATGGTACTTGTTTTTTTAAAGAAGTATTGGTGTTCGGTAAGATTTAATATGGTGCGTAAAGCTTCTGAACGAATAAGTATTGAGTTGAAAATGAAAAAGATAGGCCAGCTCAGTTTTCTAAAAGTGCCTTCCGGCAATAAGTATTTAGGGTCTCTGCCAAATTTTCTAAGAAAGTAGGATATGAGCCAATAAGCAAATAGGATGGCTATGAAGGAAACTAAAAAGAGATAAAGTTCACTTCTGGGGACGGTATCAAAAAAAGTATTCATTGTAAAAAGTGTTATAGTTTTTGACGATTTACAACTTACTAAAATTAAACAGCACTAAAAATTAATTGGCGAGTTATTAGATTGCTTTATAAGAGTATAGAAAAACTATTGCCGAAAATTAAAATTTCATCGATTTGCATGTGTTATTTTTGCAATCGAATAACAAACACATACGCTATGAAAGGAGTATTATTGGTCAATTTGGGTTCTCCAGAAAGTCCTACCGCAAAAGATGTTAAGCCCTATTTAGATGAATTTTTAATGGATGAGCGTGTAATTGACGCTCCTAAATGGTTAAGAACTATTCTAGTAAGAGGAATAATTTTGCAGACTAGACCAAAAAAATCTGCTGAGGCGTATGCTAAAATATGGTGGGAAGAAGGTTCTCCGTTAGTGGTTATATCTGAACGATTTTCCAATAAATTAAAAACACAGACCGAAATGCCAGTGGCTTTAGGTATGCGTTATGGTACCATGTCTATTAAAAAGGCCATGCAAGAATTGAAAGATAAAGGTGTAGATGATGTGCTTTTAGTCCCGTTATATCCACATTATGCGATGTCTAGTTTTGAGACAGTAGTTGTAAAAGTGTTAGAAGAGCAAAAAGCTGGCTTTCCTGAAATGAAAATTACAACGCTACCTGCTTTTTATAAGCACCCTGAGTTTATTAAAGCGCTTTCAGAAAGTATAAAAGACGGACTAGAAGGTTTTGACTACGATCATATTTTGTTTTCATACCACGGTATTCCTGAGCGTCATATTCGTAAAAGTGATCCTACTAGCTTTCATTGTAAAATAGATGGCACTTGTTGTAACGTAAATTCTGTTGCGCATAATACGTGTTACAGACACCAAGTTTATGACACTACCGAAATGGTAAAAGCGTATTTGGGATTAAAAGAAGAGCAAGTGAGTTCTTCGTTTCAATCGCGTTTAGCTGGTGACCCATGGTTAAAGCCGTATACCGATTATGAATTTGAGCGCTTAGCTAAAGAAGGCAAGAAAAAGCTAGCCGTAATTACACCTGCATTTGTAAGTGATTGTTTAGAAACATTGGAAGAAATTGCAATGGAAGGTAAAGAGCAGTTTATGGAAGCTGGTGGTGTAGAATACAAGCATATTCCATGTATGAATGACAATGACACTTGGGTGAAGGTAATGGCGAAGTGGGTTAACGATTGGCATGCTACAGATAAATTAGATGTTGTGCCAAGCACCTAATAAAATTAAAATTCTAAGAAAATCACTGCTATGAAAATCGAAGAAATAGAAATTATATTACAACCGTTAAGAGAAAAATTAAGAAATCATGCGCTTTATTCGGAGTTGAGATCAGTATCTGATATTCAAATATTCATGGAGAACCATGTGTTTGCCGTATGGGACTTTATGTCGCTTTTAAAGGCATTGCAGATTAACTTGACCTGTACTTTATTGCCGTGGAAACCGGTAATCAATACAAATACCGCTCGGTTTATTAATGAGATAGTTTTGGAAGAAGAAACTGATGTTAATGAGCTTGGAGTTTTAAAGAGTCATTACGAAATGTATTTGGACGCTATGGTTGAAGTAGGTGCAGATACTACTAGAATATCAACTTTTCTCAATAGCATTAATGAGTTGGATAGTGTTTTGAGTACAATTCAAAATTCTGATTTAAACGCTGCCGTTAAATCTTTTTTGAGCTTCACTTTTGAAACGATTAATACGCAACAACCACATAAAATTGCCGCTGCATTTACTTTTGGTAGAGAAGATTTAATACCGGATATGTTCTTGAGAATTGTTGAACAGGCCGGGGAAGATGCATACCCTAAACTGGAATACTATTTAAGAAGACATATTGAGTTGGATGGTGATGAACACGGTCCACTTTCTCTAAAAATGATTCAAGAATTATGCGGAGATGATGCTGTAAAATGGCATGATGTTCTAGAATGTTCTGAAAAAGCATTGCAACAGCGCATAGCCTTATGGGACCATATTGCAAAAGCAATTCAGCAAAATAAAGAGATTACAGTTTAAACATTATCATCTAAGATGGTATATTAATTTAAAACCGCACTAATGGCAAACGTTTCCGCAGAACAACTGGGCACGGAATCAATTTCTAGTTTGCTCATAAAACAAGCACTACCTGCTAGTATAGGCATACTGGTCATGTCGTTAAACGTTCTGGTTGATTCCATTTTTGTGGGCAATTGGATTGGTTCTATTGCCATTGCCGCAATAAATGTAGTACTGCCTATTTCCTTTTTTATTGGTGCTTTGGGTATGGCAATCGGTATTGGCGGTGCAAGTATTATTTCGCGTGCTTTAGGTGCTGATAATAAAGAAAAGGCGCTACGAACATTTGGTAATCAAATTTCGTTTACCATACTGATTACTGTAATTATGGTGGCAGTAGGGCTAACTTTCGTAGATACCCTAATACCTGCTTTTGGGGGTAAAGGCTCTATTTTTGAGCTTGCTAAAATCTACTACGTTATTGTTTTGTACGGTGTGCCATTTTTGGCACTTAATATGATGGGCAATACTGTAATTAGAGCAGAAGGCAAGCCTAAGTTTGCCATGATAGCAATGATTATTCCGTCCATAGGAAATCTTGTATTAGATTATCTATTTATTAATGTATTAGACTACGGAATGGAAGGTGCCGCTTGGGCAACTACAATCAGTTATTTTCTTTGTTTTAGTTATATACTTTACTTTTTTCTCTCTAAAAATTCAGAATTAAAACTTAACGCGCAGTATTTCAGTATAGACTTTTCAATTCTAAAGGAAATAAGTTCACTTGGGGTTGTAACCCTATCTAGGCAGGCAGTAGTAAGTATCATTTATTTGCTGATGAACAATATACTCTTTGACTTAGGAGGAGAGGCTATGGTAGCTGTTTACGCTATAATAGGTAGAATGTTGATGTTTGCTCTTTTCCCCGTATTCGGTGTAACACAAGGCTTTTTGCCTATTGCAGGTTTTAATTACGGAGCTGGAAAATACGAAAGGGTAAAAGAGTCTATTTACACAGCCATAAAATTTGCAGCCATATTAGCGACTGTAGTTTTCACGGGACTCATGATTTTTCCGGCAGATATTGCAGGACTCTTTTTAAGTGATAAACCAAATATGAGTTCGCTAGAACTTACTACGAATGCATTTGTTATGGAAAATACACCATCTGCCATGCGCTGGGTGTTTGCGGCTACGCCGATTATTGCACTTCAGCTTATTGGTGCCGCTTATTTTCAGGCAATAGGAAAAGCGGTACCAGCATTATTATTAACCTTATGCCGTCAAGGCTTTTTCTTTATTCCCTTAATCTTAATATTACCCAATTACCTTGGTGAACTAGGTGTTTGGATCTCTTTTCCTATTGCAGATGTGCTTGCAACTATTGTTACTGGGTATTACTTGAGAAAAGAGATTAATAAAAATTTGGTTTAATCTTTCTAAAGACCAAACCTTAGAAAACATTTTCCGTAAGTAGCTTTAGAAACACTAAAGAATACTGTTATGAATTTTATTTTATCACAATTAATTGCCGTTGCCATATTTCTATTAGCATGGAAACTTAAAGAATTGATAAACAATCAAAATACTTATGTAAAGCTGCTTAAGGAAAATGCTATTAAAGTCTCAAAAGTTAAATACTAGTTGGCTGGTGTAGCATGTAACAATTCCATACCTGTAGATGATCTTGGTTTAAAACCTGTCCAGTCTTTTTCATTTGAATTTTCTTGTACATCTAAAAATTGAGCGTTGTCTTGGCTTTTAAGATGCTTGCCTATAAATGCTGTTACAAAGTGCTGATTTATATTGTTTATTTTACGTTGATCCCATGAAGGTTCTGCGTATCTATAATACTCATCAATATGTAAACCTGGTGCTAATGCTTCTGCCGGCGGTGGGTTTGGTGCAACGTTATGTCTTGCATTTTTATAAGTTAATAGATAGCGATCTGCATTTACGGCACCTTCGTAAATTGCTTTAATGCCTTTTTCATACCCTGAGATATCATCTTGGCTTCCGGCAACAAAGAAAGTGGGAGTTTTTAATCCTTTTAATCCTTCTGCATCCCAAACACCACGTTCCATTCCCCATGGGGCAAAGGCAACTATTGCTTTAATTCTAGAATCAGCCATCTTTTCGTATTCTGCATTACCTGCCGTGTTTACCGATATGGCAGAACTACCACCGGTCATACCTGTAAAAAATTGACCTAAACCTGCGCTATATCCTGCTCCACCAACATTTAAAACTCCGTAGCCTCCCATAGAATATCCTATAATGGCGGTATTGTTAGCATCTACTAACCCCTCAATTATATTCTTAGAACCTTTAGCTCCTAATTTTTCCATTTCATTGATTACAAAACGAATATCTTTTGGTCTGTTCAAAAGTGTACTTTGAAACGCGTTGGCATCTTTGAATGTAGAATCTGTATGATCAATTGCTGCGACAATATATCCTTTAGAGGCTAAATTCTCTGTCAGGTATGTCATTAAAAAGCGTGACCCCACATAGCCATGAGATACTACGACTAAAGGAAATTTATTTCCTTTCAATGCTTTGGCATCTCTGTAGGTTCTTCCTTTAAAAGTAAAAGGTGTTAACGGTCTTAACGAATCTCCTCTGGTGCCCATTACCTCGTCATAAACTACAGTTTTTGCATCAGCACCTATACTTGCAGGATACCAAACCTCAATAGTAATTGGTCTGTCATAACTTGGGTCTTTACCTTCTTTTGAGTTTAAAATATCAACTTGGTTAGGGTTCACTAGGTTTACCGTTTGTACGCCAACTTTATATTTGCCTCTAGCGCTTAATTCAGGTGCATCGGGCATTTGGTCTCCGTATAAAAAGTCTTGGGTTTGGGCATTTGTTGAGGTAATAGCCAATCCGTTAAAAAGAATGGCAATTAGCGATGCCGAAAATAATAGCGTTCTAAATTTCATAATTGTTAGTTTGTTGGCTTAAATATATGAATACTTTAAATAATTAGCGCTTTCTGTTTAATATGTTGAATAAGTATTTTTCCAAAGGATGATTCTCTTGCCTGTTCTTTTATAGATAGAAATATCAATCGCTACTGAGAATTAAATATTGAAATACATAACTGATTCTCAATTTGATAATTATGCTTGTTTAGAAATGCTAATAAAATCTTAAAATCAACATTTGCATAACTATTTGTTTAATTTTAGTGAAGACTAATATCAAACTATCAAAATGAAAAAGCACCTTACCAATGCTAGCATTCTTATGCTGGCACTTTTACTATTGCCCCTATCCTTGCTATCTCAAAGAAGGAACAAATCTCAAATTAATACACCAACTTATCCGGAAGAATTGTATTCTAGTTTAGAGTATAGGTCCATTGGTCCGTATCGTGGTGGTCGATCTGCCGCAGTAACTGGTGTGCCAGGCGAGCCTAATCTATTTTACTTCGGTGCTGCAGGTGGTGGAGTTTGGAAAACATTAGATGGAGGACGTTCTTGGGATAATATTTCCGATGGATATTTCGGTGGAAGTATTGGTGCTATTGAGGTAGCTAAAAGTGATCCAAATGTTATTTACGTAGGCGGTGGCGAAAAGACCTTAAGAGGAAATGTCTCGTCTGGTTACGGAGTTTGGAAAACAGAAGACGGTGGTAAAACATGGGCTTCTGCAGGTTTAAAAAAGAGTAGACATGTACCAAGACTTCGCGTACATCCTACAGATTACAATACCGTTTATGCAGCTGTGTTAGGTGATATTTATAAGCCTACAAAAGAACGTGGTATTTATAAAAGTACAGATGGTGGTAAAAATTGGAAGCAAGTTCTTTTTGTAAATGAACAAGCTGGTGCGGTCGATTTGACTTTTGACCCTAATAATCCAAGAATTTTATATGCATCTACATGGCATGCACAACGTACACCGTATAGTTTAATTAGTGGTGGCGATGGTTCTGCATTATGGAAAAGTATGGACAGTGGAGAAACCTGGAAGGAAATTTCTAAGAACGAAGGCTTTCCAAAAGATACCTTAGGTATTATTGGTGTAGCTGTTTCCCCAAAAAATTCAGAGAAAGTTTGGGCAATCGTTGAGAATAAAGAAAAGGGTGGTTTATATCGCTCTGAAGATGGTGGTAAAACATGGTCTGTTGTAAATGAAGAACGTAAAATTCGTCAACGTGCTTGGTATTATACTAGAGTTTATGCAGATACACAAGATGAGGATGTTGTTTATGTGTTAAACGTAAATTACCATAAGTCTACTGATGGTGGTAAGTCATTCAATACTTTTAATGCACCACATGGGGATCATCATGATTTATGGATATCTCCTGAAGACTCTCAACGTATGATTATTGGTGATGATGGTGGTGCCCAGATTTCTTATGATGGTGGCGAAACTTGGAGTACGTATTACAATCAGCCTACGGCACAATTTTATAGGGTTACAACAGATAATTCTTTTCCATATAGAATTTATGTTGCACAACAGGACAACTCAACTTTACGTATAGACCATAGAAGTGATGGGAGTGTAATTGATGAAAGTAACTGGGAGGAAACTGCTGGTGGAGAATCTGCATGGATAGCTGTAGACCCAAAAGATAATGATATTGTTTACGGTGGTAGTTATGATGGTTTCTTAACTCGTGTTAATCATAAAAAGAAAACGGTAAGAGGTATCAATGTTTGGCCAGACAATCCAATGGGTGCTGGTGCAGAAGCAATGAAGTATCGTTTTCAATGGAATTTCCCTATTCTATTCAGTAGACATAATCCTAATAAATTATACACCTTTTCTAACTATGTGCATGTTACAGAAAATGAAGGTCAAAGCTGGGAAGTTTTAAGTGGTGATTTAACCAGGAACGATCCAACAAAATTGGGTTCTAGTGGTGGACCAATAACTCAAGATAATACGAGTGTAGAATACTACTGTACCATCTTTGCAGCGAATGAAAGTCCTTTGAAAGAAGGTCTTCTTTGGGTAGGTAGTGATGACGGATTAATTCATGTTTCAAAAGATTCTGGTGCAACTTGGGAGAATGTTACTCCGCCAAATATGCCAGAGTGGAATATGATTAATAGTATTGATCCTTCTAATTTTGATGAGGGTACATGCTATGTAGCCGCTACTAGATATAAGCTGGGCGATTTTCAGCCATACCTATATAAAACAACGGATTACGGTAAATCGTGGACAAAAATAACGAACGGTATTCCTTCAGAACATTTTACAAGAGTTGTTCGTGAAGACCCAAAGAAGAAAGGTTTATTATACGCAGGTACAGAAACGGGCATGTATGTTTCTTTTAATGACGGTGCTAATTGGGCTCCTTTTCAAATGAATTTACCAATTGTACCTATTACCGATTTAACCATTAAAGATGATAATTTAATTGTGGCTACTCAAGGGCGTAGCCTGTGGATTATTGATGATTTAACGGTGCTACATCAATTAGATGAAAGTAAGAAGAATTCAAATACCATATTGTTTAAGCCTAAAGATTCTTACCGTACTAAGGGTAGAGTATCTAAAAAACCTTCAAAAACTGCGGGAGAAAATTTAGAGAACGGTGTAATCGCACATTTTCTAATGAAAAACTATACAGAGAAAGATACGGTTCAGCTGACTTATACGAGTATGGCTGGTGATACTTTGGCAAATTATAGTACTGCTGCTAAGAAAAAAGACAAAAAACTAGAGGTAAAGAAAGGTGGTAATACATTTGTTTGGGATACTCGCGGTAAAGGAGCTGAGAAACTAGAAGGAATGATTTTCTGGTGGGCTAATTTTGACGGTGCTAAAGCGGTACCTGGTGATTATAAAGTCCATTTGAATGTGAATGGAACTAATAGTAGTGAAACATTTACCATTTTACCAGATCCAAGAGCAGAAAGTTCGGTAGCTCAAATGCAAGAGCAGTTCAATTTTATTACAGATATCAACACTACCATTGAAAACGCACATCAATCTATAAAGAAAATTAGAAATGTTACTAAGCAACTGAATTCATTTACTGAGCAGTATAAAGATGACGACAGAACTAAAGATTTGGTAGAAAAGGCAAAAGCCATGAAAGACAAACTTGGCGAAGTAGAAAAAGCTTTGTACCAAACTCAAAATAGAAGTGGTCAAGATCCTTTGAACTTCCCAATTAAATTGACTAACAAATTGGGTCATTTGAATAGCTTGGTTTCCATTGGTGATTTTCCTCCAACAGAGCAAGATGTTGCTGTTAAGAACGAATTGACAACTAAAATCAATAAAGAACTTGAAATTTTTAATAACGTAATCTCATCAGAGCTTCAAGAATTTAATAAAGGTTTCAACGAACTTAAATTGAATTACTTGTTCATTGATGAAAGTAAATAAAATAAAGTTTTGTCATATCGAGTGAATCTTTGAAATATGAAAAATTGTATCGAGAAACCTTTTATCTACCAAGGGTTCTCTATACAATTTTTCTTTTCGTTTTATTCAAATTAGAACCACTCGAACTGACATTGTAAAAACCAAAACAACATCCAAACAAACTATCATGAAAAAACAACTACTCTTGTTTATGGCGGTACTTACAACCACCATAACTTTTGCGCAGACAGCCAATGATTATTTTAAACCTTTAAAATTTAGAAATATTGGTCCTTTTAGAGGTGGGCGTTCGGTAACTGCTACGGGAGTTATTGGTGATCCCATGACGTATTATATGGGCACGACCGGTGGCGGAGTTTGGAAAACAGAATCTGCAGGACAACGTTGGGAGAATATTTCTGATGGCTTTTTTGAATTAGGGTCTGTTGGTGCGGTTTCCGTATCGGTATCTAACCCAAACATCGTTTATGTAGGTATGGGTGAACACGCTCCACGTGGGGTAATGACATCTTACGGAGACGGAGTATATAAATCTACTGATGCCGGTAAAACATGGAAGAAAATGGGTCTTGAAAAAACCCAGCATATTTCACGAATTATCATCCATCCTACAAATCCTGATATCGTTTATGTGGCTGCGCAAGGTGCACTTTTTGAAGGTAATTCCGAACGTGGAATATATAAAACTACAGATGGAGGTAAAACGTGGACAAATACCTTATTCGTAAACAATCTTACGGGTGCATCAGAACTTTCTATGGATGCGAATTATCCTGAAATTATGTACGCTGCCATGTGGGAGCATCAACGTAAACCGAATATGGTGGTTAGTGGTGGTGTTGGTAGTGGATTATACAAATCTACTGATGCAGGAGATACTTGGAAGAAAATTCATGAAGGTCTACCTGAAGAAAAAGGAAAAATGGCAATCGCTGTGAGTCCGTCGAATTCTAATAAAGTTTATGCACTCATTGAAAGTGATTCAGATGCCGATAAAGGCGGGTTATTCGTTTCTAACGATGCAGGTGAGTCTTGGTCAATGGTAAGTGGAGATAATAGATTGGTACAGCGTGCTTGGTACTATATAGAGGTTTTTGTGGATCCTAATGATGAAGATACCGTGTATGTATTAAGTGCACCGGCATTACGTTCTGAAGATGGTGGTAAAACATGGGAAAATGTTGAGGTTGCCCATGGAGATACACATGATTTATGGATCAACCCTAGCAATTCTAAGAATATGGTTTTGGCAGATGATGGTGGTGCTTCTGTTTCTTTTGATTACGGAAAAACATGGTCTACACAAAGCAATATGCCTACTGCTCAGTTTTATAGAATTAGTGTAGATAATTTGTTTCCTTATAATATTTATGGCGGTCAGCAAGATAACAGGTCAGTTAAAATTGCTAGCCTTTCTGCTGGTAGTGGTAGTATTACCACGAGAGATTGGACAGATTCTGCAGGTGGAGAAAGTGCTTTTTTAGCATTTGATCCAGATAACCCTAGGTATGTAATGGGTGGGCAGTATTTAGGTACTGTTGAAGTTATGGATATGGAGTCCAAAGCTGCAACGCAGATTATGCAAGCACCTATTCAATATTTAGGTCGTGAGGCGCGAGACATGAAATACTTGTTTAATTGGAACGCTCCTATTATTGCTTCTACTCATGAACTCGGGACTTTTTATCATGGGGCCCAATTTGTGTTTAGAACTAGGGATATGGGTGAAACTTGGGATAAAATATCTCCAGATTTAACAAGAGATATCGATGCAAAACAAGGTAACGGTGGTGGACCATATACTAACGAGGCTGTAGGTGCTGAGAATTATGGTACGCTGGCTTACATATTAGAATCTCCGCATGAAAAAGGATACATCTGGACAGGTAGTGATGACGGATTGGTGTATTTGACTAAAAATGGAGGGGAGACATGGGAAAATGTAACGCCTAAAGGATTAAAAGAATGTTTGATCAATGCAATTGAGGTTTCTCCGCATGATCCTGCTACTGCTTACATTGCAACAACAAGATATAAGTTTAATGATTACACACCTGGTTTCTACAAAACAACCGATTACGGTAAAACTTGGACTGCTATCAACTCCGGTATTCCTTACGGTGCTTTTACGCGCGTAGTTCGCGAAGATGAGTTTAAGAAAGACTTGCTATATGCTGGTACTGAGAAAGGAATCTATGCATCTTGGAATGGTGGCAAATCTTGGGAGCCTTTTCAATTGAATTTACCTAAAACGCCAATTACAGATTTAAAAATGCACAAAGGCGATATGGTAGTTGCTACTTCTGGTCGTTCGTTCTGGATTCTTGATGATATTGTTGCTCTTGGGCAGTATCAACCTTCAAAAACGGGACTTCAGATTTTGAAACCTAAAGATGCCTACAATGGTTCTTGGGGGAGCCCATTGAGTGGTAATTCTGATAAATTTACCGGTAGCGATACTTTTGAAGGTATTAATCCTGCTAACGGAGTAGTGCTATATTACGAGCTACCTAAATTGAAAGATAGTACTGCAATTGCTTTAGAAATTTTAGATGCTAAAGGGAAGGTGATTAGAACAATTAGTTCAGAAAAAGATCCTACATACAAACCACATAATGGAGGTGGTGCGCCACCAGCACCAGTATTAAGTAGAAAAGAAGGCTTGAACCGCTTTGTTTGGGATATGAAAAATGCCATAATGCCGGGTATACCAGGCGTGTATATTGAAGCAGGTTTTAGCGGACATAAAGTATCTCCTGGTACGTATACTTTTAAACTAAAGGTTGATGGGCAAACAGTTTCTACTACAGGTACAATTAATGAAGTGCCTACATATGAAACAAAACCTGGTCAGTACAAAGAATATGATGCTTTTATGACGACTGCTGAAGAAGAATTGACCGAAATGCACAACATGATTAATCAACTATATGCTGCTCAAAACGATTTAGCTGAAGTCTTGAAAAAGGTAACCGATCCTACGGCGAAAGCTGCTGGTGAAAAGCTATTGGCAGAAATGAAAGCATGGGATGGTGATATGGTACAACGTAAATCTCAGGCTTATGACGATGTTGAAAATTTCCCGAATAAGTTTTCTGCAGAATATATATTTATGATCAACCAGACCAATAGCAGTATTCCAAGACTGAACAGGTCTAGTAAAGAGCGTAAAGCCGAATTAGACGCACAATGGACTGGTTTAAAGGCTAGAGGTAATCAGTTTATAAATGCTGCCATTCCTGCATATAACAAGTTGCTTTGGAATGCTGGAATTGGAGCCGTAAGATTATAACATAGAATCTATTCGCTTTTGCTAACTTTGATCTTGATTCAAGAGTTTTAACTGTGAGTATTATGAGCGAATATTACAATTATATAAAATCCCTGCATCTTATCTTCGTAATAACGTGGTTTGCAGGGCTTTTTTATATACCTAGGCTGTTCATTTATCATATAGAAGCCAATCAAAAACCTTCTCCTGAAAAGGAAATTCTTTCAAAGCAATTAAAGTTAATGACCAAACGATTGTGGTATATCATCACATGGCCCTCTTCAATATTGGCAACTTTCTTTGCGATTTGGTTACTTATTATTTACCCAGGTTGGTTATCACAACCTTGGATGCACGTAAAACTAGGTTTCGTGTTGTTGTTGATCCTTTATCATTTAAAGAACCATCAAATTTTCAAAAAGTTTCAAAGAGATGAAATAAACTATACGTCTAACTACATGCGTATGTGGAACGAAGGCGCAACCCTTATTCTATTTGCTATCGTTTTCTTGGTGATACTAAAACATACCTTTAACTGGATATTTGGCGTTATAGGGATTGTAGTTTTAGGCATACTTTTAATGTTAGGGATAAAGTTGTATAAGAGAATTCGGAATAAAAATTCCGAAGCATAATTGCCTGAGAGATAAAGTTTAATTCTAGTTTTTAGAATTTAAGATATTAATGATTTTCTAGCATTTTGTGCTGCAATTTTAGCTTTTGGAAGCACTAGCTTAAAAGTAGCTCCTTTTCCTTCTCCCTCTGATTCTGCTATAATGGTACCACCATGAGAATTGGCAATTTGTTTTACCATATAAAGGCCCAGACCCGTACCTTTTACATTATCGTGAAATCGTTCAAAAGGGGTAAAAAGTTTTTTTAGGGCTCCCTCATTCATTCCTGATCCATTATCAATGACCATAAAGCTGTTCGTGTCACCATTATCTTCATACGTGACTATTATCTTTGGATTTTCTTGGTTGCCCATATACTTAATGGCATTGTCTAAGAAATTACCAAAAACTTGAATTATTCTATTACGATCGCCAAAAATATCGGGCATATTTTCAGTAATTGAAAGCTCTATATTGAGCTGTTTCAATTTACCCTTAATTAAATTTCTTGATAAGTCTAATAGTTCATTGGTTTTTAGCAACTCATTTTTGTTGTCTATTTTACCAAGTCTGGCAATTTCTGTAATATCAGAAATTAATTCGTTCATGTTGTTGCAAGAAACATCAATAAGGCTCAAGTATTCAGCTAGACCTGGGTGGTCTTCTAGAGATACTTCTAATGGTATAAGACTTGCGAGTCCTTTGATATTACCTAAAGGACTTTTTAAATCATGGGAAACGGCATACGTAAATCGTTGAATTTCCTCATTTTTAGATGCTAAGTTATCTGCAGCTTCTACTAGTTTGTTTTTTTGAAATTGTAATTCTTTGGTACGTTCATCAACCTTCAACTCTAGTCTTCGTTGATTTTTTCGAATATTTAGTAGCTTAACATGTTGCGCGATATAAAACAGTAATAAAACCAGCGCAACCATTAATGTTTTGAACCACCAAGTTTGCCAATAGGGTGGGGTGACGGTAATATGGAGGTCTATTTCGTTATCAACCCAAACTCCGTCAGAATTGGTCGATTTTATTTTCAGGATATATTCTCCAGGATTTAAGTTTGTGTATGTTGCTGTAGGATTATTACCGACATAATTCCAGTCTTTTTCAAAACCTTCAAGATAAAAAGCATAATTTACACTTTCAGGATGCCTAAACGTTAGAGCCTTAAAATCTATATTTATTACAGATTGATTGTAATTAAAGGTTAGAGAGTCTACTTGACTAATGTCTCTTTCTAATATACCAAAATCATCATTTGGTAAAACTGGTTGATTGAAAAGTTTTAATCCAGAGACAAATAGGGTAAGTGTGTCCTTTCGTTTTTCTACATCACTTGCAGTAAAAATATTAAAGCCGTTAATACCTCCAAATATATACTCTCCTTTTTTTGTGGTAATTGATGAACTTGCGATAAATTCTTTAGACTGAAGACCATCGCCTACATCATAATTAATTGTTTCTCCGGTATTGGTATCATATCTTATGATACCATCTTCGGTGCTTAACCATAAGTGGCCTTTTTGGTCATCTATGATACCTTTAATGGCATCGTTTTTTAAACCATCACTTTTCGCGATTACTAAAAATGAATTGGTTTCTGGGTTGTATTTGTTAAGTCCACCTTGCGTACCCACCCAAATGGTATCTTCGTTATCTTGAATGATGACATTGATAAAATTGTTACTTATTGAATTTTTGGTATGATAATGATCAGATGACCATTCATCACCTTTTTCTGTCAATTTAAACAAACCAGTGTTTAATGTTCCAATCCATATATTACCTTGGTTATCTTCAAAAATCTGATATATAGAGTTGATTATACTACCATCAATTTCTGATTTGAGTGTTATATCTTGGTGAGTTTTTGTTTTGGGATCATACACTTGTACACCTGAAAAGTAGTTTACTATCCAAATTCTTTCTTTTTTATCTTTTAAAAGATCAATTATTATATTGGATTTTAAAAATGAATTCTTTGAAGTTAGTACACTGGTTTTTTTTGTATTTGTATTGAGAACGGCTATACCATTTGTCCATGTTCCCGCCCATATTTCGTCATCTTTCGTCTGTAATATTGAAAGAACTACATTACTGGCAAATGTTTTCTTACTTAGTGAATAGTTTTCAAATATATCTAAAGAACGGTCCCAGTAATCAATTCCTCCGCCATCTGTGCCAATCCAAAGATTACCTTTGTCGTCTTCGGTAAAGCAATTCACTAATTTGTTACTTAGCGATTTAGGGTTGAATGGGTCAGAATTTATATGTTTAAATTTATAGTATTCTTTATCATAAATATTTAACCCGCTTTTGTAAGGGGCTATCCACATTGTGCCATCTCGTGTACATAACAATGCCCATATAGAATTACCAGAAATGGAATTGGGTCTTGTTACACTGTACTCAATATGTCTTATAAAATCTAGATTTTCATTGTAAACATGTAAACCGTTATTTTCTGTACCTATCCACAATTCATTATCTATATTTTTTTCTAAAGAGCGTATTCCAAAACCTGGGCTGACCTCTTTTTCTTTGGTGATACTAATTGAATTTTCTGCTATGTCCAATTTAAATAGTGAGCCACTTCCCGAGCCTATTAATAAACTATTTTCTGATGAATTTATGCCAGTGATAATCGCCTCTGTCTGTAATATTTCACTAATAATCTCCATCTCATAATTTAGTATCAGAGTATTATATGTAAAAACAACAAGAATGCGGTTATCATCTAAAACATTAATTTTAACCACTTTATTAAGTCGAGGGTTATCAATATTTATATATTCATTGGGTGGAGCAAAATGGTTTACTTTTCCAGTTTCTAACTCATATCTATATAGACCAATAGACTCAGATCCTAACCATAAAATTTCTCCATGTTTAGCAATGGTCTCAAATACAACATCTTTAATCGATTGACCTTCATTAATAAACGGGTAAGGAGTTATAATATTTAAACTACGATTATAAAGGCTTAGCCCTTCATTTGTGCCGATAATTATATTTTGATCATCTTCATGCAACGCCGTAATATATTCATGTTTGAGTCCGGTTATGCCATCTAAACTTTTGGTGTAAATTTCAAAATCTTTTCCATCATATCTGTTTAGTCCATTTCTAGTTCCTATCCAAATAAAGCCAAAAGTATCTTCTAAGAGTACGGTTGCACTACTTTGAGACATGCCTTCTTGAATATGCTGAAAGTTAAGCGATTCTGAGTATTGAGATTGTACTAAAATAGGGGTGCAAAGGGCAATGAATATGGTGAATAAAGTTAATAGTGACTTATATAGCATGCCTAAATTTTATAAGAAAGGTAAATTACAACATAGTATTAACGTAATTAAAAGTAAGAAATTACTTTCAATTATTATTTTTTATGAAATTTTATCTCTTATTTCAAAAAGAATTGATTCTAGAAATGAGTTTAAAAATTATACCTAAGTGATATATGATTTAATTTGATCAATCTATAATGGATTAATCCGCTATGTTATAAGTTACTCGGACTTAATTCATTTCCTTATTAGGTATCCGATGATATCTGTTCCACTTTTACAAGTTGTTCTGTGGGATATACGAGCGGACCAAATTGATTGAAAATAGCAACATCGGCAGCATCACGACCAAAACCAAGAATAACATACCCACCAGGCGAATTTATTTGTGTTGCATCAAATGTATACCATCGATCTCCAACATAAGCTTCAAACCAAGCATGCATATCCATAGGTTCTAAGTCATAAAGATACCCCACAACTATACGCGCAGGAATGCTTAAACTGCGGCACAAGGCAATACCCAAATGAGCAAAATCTCGACAAACACCAAACCTTCTAATATTAACCTGACTTGCAGATAATGGTTGATTATTGCTTCCTGGTAAATAGCTAATATTGTCACGTAACCAATTGGTAATGGCAGAAACTTGATTATAACCGTATAAATGACCATTAGTTATACTTGAACTCATTTCATAAAAGCAATCAGATTCGCAGTATCTGCTTGGTAATAGGTAACTAAGAACAGCGTCTGGTAAATTCTGTATATCTACAAATGATGCGCCAAAATCCTGGTCTATAAAATTTGAGGTTACAATTTCTGAAGAAGTAGATATTAAGAACTGCCCTGGTTGAGCAATTAATCGTTGACATAGATTACCGTAGTTGTCGGTAAACTCAGTAACTGGAATACTCGGGGTAATTTTATATTCCTCTCTCTCTACCCATTGTTGGTTGCCACTGCGTGGTCTCAACATAAGAATAAATGGCGTTGGTTCAGAAATCTCGAACTTTATATTGCAACTGGTACGTAAACGCATATATCTGAATACTTTAATTATGGCGCCTTGACGAACCTAGTATTGAAGATAACAATTAAAGTAACACCTTATACTTCTTGCCACAAAACCTTAAAAGCATATTTGATATTTTTGGTGCGATATTTGCTAACTTTAGACGAAATAGTAGAATCTTGTTAACGAGAGTATCTTTACGGTCACGCATTTTCCTTTCCATGATATTTTTGGTGCTTATTGCATCGGTTTTGATTGCGGGTGTTACGGTGTATCAATATCGTGAGCAATCTAAAGATTACCATGAGAATAGAATGGAGCGTAAAGAGGAGCAAATACGCCAAAGTATTGACCTTGCCATTCAGAAAACGACCTATCCGGTTACTACCGAAAATCTAGACCTTATTTTTAAAAATGAAATTTATGAAATTGCAGTGGTGCAAAACATGAATTTTAATATCTATAGTTTAGATGGGGAACTAATAAAAAGTTCACGTCCAAAATTTGCCAATGATTCTATTTCAATGTGCTTGGATTCTGAGGTGTTGAACAAATTGGAGATTAGTCCAAATAAACATTATATACGCGAAAACGCTTTGGCAGGAGATAAATACAAAGCTTCTTTCTCTTATATCGCGGATCAAAAATTTAAACCCATAGGTATTCTTAATCTACCTTATTTTGAAGATAATTCATTCAACGATTATGAGTTAAAAGAGTTTTTATTTCGACTATCTGGTGTGTATTTATTGATGTTGCTCATGGCAATTGCTTTTGCATTTTTTATATCGAAGTATATTACTCGATCGTTAGAGACCATTTCTACCATGATGGGGAATACAAACTTGAACAAACAGAACAAGAAAATTTATATAGACAACCCAGGGGAAGAGATTGAAAAGTTAATTGCTGCGTATAATGCTATGATTGATGAGCTTGGTCAAAGTGCTGTAAAATTAGCACGTAGCGAGCGTGAACAGGCATGGCGCGAAATGGCAAAACAAGTGGCGCATGAAATCAAAAACCCGCTAACACCTATGCGATTAACCGTACAGAGTTTTGAGCGTAAATTTGATCCGAACGACCCTCAGATTCATGAAAAATTAAAGGAGTATTCAAATACCCTAATTCAGCAAATAGATACCATGAGTAGTATAGCATCTGCTTTCTCAAATTTTGCCGAAATGCCTGCGCAACAGAATGAAACTTTAAATGTGGTCAAAATTGTAAAATTGGCGATAGATATTTTCAATGAAGATTATATACATTTCATAGCAGATGAAGAAGAAATTATAGCGAAATTAGACCGTACACAGTTAATACGTGTAGTAACTAATTTGGTTAAAAATGCCATACAAGCAGTGCCAGACGTAGCATCGCCTAGAGTTTTGGTCAGCGTAGCATCAGAAGGTGATATGGTTAAAATTTCTGTGGCAGATAATGGACATGGAATTGAAAAGGATAACGAAGAAAAAATATTTGAACCTAAGTTTACTACTAAAACTAGTGGTATGGGATTAGGTTTAGGAATGGTAAAGAACATCGTGGAAACTTACAAGGGATCTATCACTTTCACCTCTCATTTAGGTAAGGGTACAGTCTTCTGTGTAAAGTTTCCGAAAGAGAATACATAAATCAACAAATCAACAACTATGTCATACAATACAATTCTTATAGATAGAGAAGAGACAACGGCAATTGTGACGATTAATCGTCCAAATAAATTAAATGCTTTAAATAAAGAAACCATTGGTGATTTACACGAAGCTTTTAAAGATTTACAAAAAGATAAAAGCGTTAAAGCTATCATCTTAACCGGTAGTGGAGAAAAGGCCTTCGTAGCAGGTGCAGATATTTCTGAGTTTTCTGATTTCAGTGAAAAGGAAGGAAAGAAGTTAGCAGCGAAAGGTCAGAAACAATTATTTGATTTTGTTGAGAAATTAGATACACCCGTTATTGCAGCAGTAAATGGATTTGCTCTTGGTGGCGGATTAGAATTGGCAATGGCATGTCATTTTAGAGTTGCAAGTGATAATGCGAAGATGGGATTACCAGAAGTTTCTTTAGGTGTTATACCTGGTTATGGTGGTACACAACGTTTGCCGCAATTAGTGGGTAAAGGTAGAGCTATGGAAATGATTATGACCGCAGGTATGATTACTGCAGAACAAGCACATGCTTACGGCTTGGTAAACCATGTAACTACGCAAGAAGAATTGTTGCCTTTATGCCATAAAATTATATCAAGAATAACCAATAACTCATCTGTAGCCATTGCTCATGCAATAAAAGCAGTAAATGCTGGTTTTAAGAATACTGTAAATGGTTATGAGCAGGAAATTGAAGCCTTTGGTGCTTGCTTCGGTACAGATGATTTTGCCGAAGGTACCACTGCATTTTTAGAAAAAAGAAAGGCAAATTTTCCAGGTTCATGACATAAACCAAACTGGTTATGTTTAAACGTAGCGCATTCTTATTCTTGTTCCTCATTAATGTAGTTAGTTCTTTTGCTCAAGAAGAACTTGTATCATATACTATTGGCGAAAAATTTCATGATAAATATAGATACTCTAACATGCTTGCTATCGCAGATGATGGCAACGAGGGTACTGTTGTGGTACGTGCCTATTATACAGGTATTATACTAAGACCAAAAGGGTATTTTATTGAACATTATAATAAAGATTTAGAACTAGTATCTGAATATAATTATAAGTTGAAAGATGCCAATTTTATAGATGCTTACGTGCGTAACGGTCAAGTATACTTGTTGTTTTTAGAGTATAGCTATAGAAATAAGAGTTACCAATATGAAGTACATAGAAGTCCGTTTTCACAATTTCAGTTTACAAAAGAAACAATTTTATCTATTGCATCTGACCCGGTTGAGCAACCTTTAGATCGAAATTTCTATAATCGAAATTTTTCGTCTGGGTTTACAACATCTATTTTATTTAACGATGATAAATCGGCTTTCGCCATAACTACACATTATAAGAAAAGAAAGGTTGATCAGCATACAATTCATGTGTTCAATGCAAATTTGAACAAGTTAATGGAGCATGATTTTTCTGATGAGGTAGAAGAAAAGAATTATGCATTTGAAAATATCGTCTTCTCAAAAGATTTACAGAATGTGTATTTGGTAGGTAAGGCATACTTTAAAAAGAAACGTTTTAATGCTACTGAACGTAAGTTTCAATATGAAATGGTTCGAATTTCGAACAGCAGCAGAAGTGTACAGTCCTTTTATACTCCGGGTAAATTTCCTGAATCTTTGAAGCCTATTTTTAGAGGCGATGAATTGCTTTGTATCGGTTTTTATGCGGATAGAAAAGATAATCGTTATAACGGAATTTCTTATTTCAATTTAGATCCGAAATCTTTAGAAATGAAGTCTGAAAAGTTTAATCAATTTTCTGAACAGTTTATGATGGATAAGTTTGGACGTGAAGATGATAAGGCGATAAAAGATTTAGTGTTCAAAGGAATGGATATCACAAAAGAGGGGAACATTCTATTTAATGCTGAAGAATATTTTACAAGTAATAGCGTACAGTCTAACTCTAGCGGTGGGCGAGTTATGGTTACTAGATATCACCATAATGATATTATCAGTGCAAAGTTAAGCGCAACCGGAGATTTGGTTTGGGCTAGAAATATAAATAAAACAGAGGTTACACAGGGCGATGGTGCTTATGCATCATATAGCTCATATACCAAAAACAATACTACATACTTTTTCATAAGTACTTCTTCAGAGAATCCGCAACAACTGAGTGATGATCGTATAATGTTTAAACAAGGTTTAAGTAGAAACAGAAATGTATTTTTAATTCGCTTGGATGAAAACGGACATATGAAATACAGTAAGGTTATTGATGATACTGAGGCTCGCTTGCCGTTAATGGTATCTGTACCATATATTGATCACCATAAAGATGAATTAAGGTTCTACGCTAAAAGAGGTTCAAAAAAGCAATTGGTTCAAGTGGGTGTTAAATAAT
This sequence comes from Maribacter aquivivus, assembly GCF_900142175.1. NCBI lineage: Bacteria > Pseudomonadati > Bacteroidota > Flavobacteriia > Flavobacteriales > Flavobacteriaceae > Maribacter > Maribacter aquivivus. The sequence continues at coordinate 1,097,023 of NZ_FQZX01000001.1, forward strand.
TATTATATTAGGATTTATTCCATATTTTTGGATTAAATCCTAATTTTAATGAATTCTAATTCTTCGGTTAAGGGAAGAGGTGCTCAGAAAAACACCAACAACAAATTCTCTGCGTATAGTTACGAAACACGAGACGATTTTCTCGAATTCTGCAGAGTAGAAGGTGAAATTGCTGATAGAAATAAGACCCAATACATTCCTGTTTTTCCAAAAACAATAGTGAATAAAGTTACTAGTCCAGATGTGGGTATGAGTTATTCTATGAATATGTATCAAGGCTGCGAGCATGGTTGTATTTACTGCTATGCCAGAAATGCACATGAGTTTTGGGGCTATAGTGCGGGATTGGATTTTGAGCGAAAAATTATGGTAAAACACGATGCGCCCAAACTGTTAGAAGCTAAATTAAGAAGTAAAAGCTGGAAACCAAGTACCATTGTGCTTTCTGGTAATACAGATTGCTATCAACCTGCAGAACAAGAATTTCAAATAACGCGTAAGTGCTTAGAGATTTTTTTAAAATATAGGCATCCGGTGGGTATCATAACCAAGAACGCTTTGATTTTGCGTGATTTAGATATTCTAAAAGAACTGAATGAATACGGATTAGTAGGAGTAAACATTTCCGTCACTTCTTTATCCGAAGAAACAAGAAGAATATTAGAACCTAGAACTACCACTATTAAGAAACGATTGGAAGCTATACAAGTGTTGTCTGAACATGGAATACCGGTAAATGCAATGTTGGCGCCAATTATACCGGGTATCAATAGCCATGAAATTTTGAGTTTGGCAAAGGCGGTGTCAGAGCATGGTGCACTATCTATGGCATTTACCGTAGTTCGGTTGAACGGATCAATAGGTGAAATATTTACAGATTGGATCCGCAAAACACTGCCCGATAAAGCAGAGAAGGTATTACATCAAATTCAAGAATGCCATGGCGGTAGATTAAACGACAGCAGGTTTGGTTTAAGAAGTAGGGGTGATGGTATAATAGCCACGCAAATTCATGATATGGTGCGTTTGGCTAAGCGTAAATATTTTGAAGGCAAAACATTCCCAAAACTAAATACTACTCTGCATGAATCTTATAAGGATGGACAATTAAAATTATTTTGATATCTCATTGAGGGTTTAATTCTCTAAGACTTACTCGCCGGTAACGTTCGGGCGAGCCTTGAAATTAAAGATATATGTGCAGAAGCACACCTTTGTACCCTTGGGTCGAGGTTGTTTGTTATTCCATTTTTCTGGGGTGTATTGATTGCCCAACGAGTTTCCAGTTGCCATCAATTTTCTCTAGAATCCGCATTTCGTAAGTGTAATTGGTGACGCCATCAGTAGTGGTAGATTCCTCGTCATGAGTAACCCAAGCGTTATTGCCAATTACATTCATTTTATAATTAGAATTTTTAGATGTCCCGCCTTTACCAACCAAATGTTCAGGTGGATTGATCATCATTGCTGGTGGTACATCCATACTATTCCCATCTGCCATAGAAACAAAAATTCTACTATAGGGTTGAATGGACCAGCAAGAAGCATGTGCTTCAACATCACCTGAGCGCCATGATGAAGATTCTCTCTCTAAAAGTGAAATAATTGCCTCTTCATCAGTTTGTGCGTAGCTAAAAGTCATGGAGAAAAGTAGAACTAGAAAAACGTATTTCATGAGAAATTTATTTGAGTTATTTAAATATAGGTTAAATATGACTATTTCTTAAATGATTGATTTAACTATATGAAAACGAGGTAAATATTGTAAATAAGTCAAAAATTTAAGGTTTTAAATTAGCAGATGAATTTTAAAAAGCGTGCAATAGTTATAGTTAAAAAATTTCTTTAGAAAGTTTTGTTAAAATAAAATCCAAAAGATACTTCTTAGCGTAGATAGGGAGAAGAAATAAATACGAGCACTATTTCTGAAAACCAAGAATACTACCAAAAAAGAAATGAAAACATTAAAAAACAATACCGAAAAAACTGAAAAGAAGCCTTTCTTTTCAAGAATTAAACATCTAATTGAAAATGCCAATGCATGGGGTATTTTTGTAATGGGTAGCACATTCGTGCTAATGTTTGGTTCAGCTTACCTAGCGTACATATTACAAAACGACTTTACTCAATTACACTTAGAGAGAAGAAGCACCATGATCGGATTTATTTTTATGATTGTAGCAGCTGCTTTTTTTGTGTTTAAACTGAGTTTCTTTATTTACACTTTTATAAGGTTTTTAAAATATAAGGCAATACCATCTGTTTCTGATGAAGAATTACCAACAGTTACGGTTATTGTACCAGCATATAATGAAGGTAAACAAGTATGGGCAACGTTAAAGAGTTTAGCTGAAAGCGATTACCCTGAAGAAAAAATTCAATTATTGGCTATCGATGATGGTAGTAAAGATGATACTTGGAACTGGATGCTTGAAGCCAAGAAAGAATTAGGTGATAGAGTTTCTATTTGTCAACAGCCAAAGAACATGGGTAAACGTCACGCATTGTACAGAGGTTTTAATGAAGGTACAGGTGAGATATTTGTAACCGTTGATAGTGATTCAATAGTAGATAAAGACACATTAAGAAATTTAGTTAGTCCGTTCATCATTGATGAAAACTGTGGTGCTGTTGCAGGTAACATTCGTGTATTAAATAATGACAAGATTCTACCTAAGATGCTAGACGTAAGTTTTGCGCTTAGTTTTGAGTTTGTACGTTCTTCTGAAAGCACATTAAATTCTGTTTTATGTACTCCAGGTGCTTTAGCAGCTTATAGAGCTACTGCGGTTTTCGCTTGTTTAGATGAGTGGATCAATCAAACGTTTATGGGGCAAGCTTCAGATATTGGTGAAGATAGAGCTATGACGAATATGATTTTAAAGCAAGGTTTTCATGTTTTATTCCAAAGAAATGCACTTGCTTATACTAATGTTCCTGAAAAATATAAAGGACTTTACAAAATGTTCATTAGATGGGGTAGAAGTAATGTACGTGAAAATATTCAAATGTCTAAATACGTATTTACTAACTTTAGAAAAGGTCCAAAAACAGGTGCAAGATTATTATTCTTCAGCCAATTTTCAAGAATCGTATTATGCTATCCATTTGTACTGTTTATGCTGGTATTTGTAGTTACACACCCATTATTATTCTTAAGTTCTACTTTTGTAAGTATATTGGTTTTATCAACGTTTCCAGTATTGTTCTATGCTAAAAGATATTCTTTGTCTGAGTCTGTTTGGGCATATTCATACAGCGTGCTTTTCACGTTCGGTCTTTTCTGGATTACACCTTACGCTATTGTAACAGCAAGTAGAAGTGGTTGGTTAACTAGAGAGTTGCCACAGAAATAGTAGAAAATATATAGAATGCAAAAAGGGTCTCAATGTAAATTGAGACCCTTTTTTAATGGTTTGATGTTGTTGAATTGTTCCGTAAACTTAACTTAAATTTTTTAAAGGATTCCATTCTTGATAAAACTGCTCTAAAAAATCAATCATATATTGGTGTCTTTCTTCAGCCAATCGCTTGCCTGTTTCTGTGTTCATTTTATCTTTTAGCAATAAGAGCTTTTCATAAAAATGATTCAAAGTAGGTGCTTCAGACTTTTTATACTCTTCTTTGCTCATTTCTAAATTAGGCGATATACTAGGGTCATAAAGTGCCCTATTTTTAAAGCCACCATAATTAAATGCACGGGCAATACCAATAGCACCTATGGCATCTAAACGGTCGGCATCTTGGACCACTTTAAGCTCTTTTGAGGTAAATAGTTTCTTCTTCAACTTACCATCGGTTAAACTGGCTTTAAACGAGCTGTATTTGATGATGTTGGTAACATGATTGATTGTTCTTTTTGGTACACCTAGACTTAACAAAAAATCTTCTGCCATTTTTGGGCCTAAGGCTTCATTACCATCATTAAATTTAGCATCTGCAATATCATGAAGTAGTGCACCAAGACTAACGACTAGCAGGTTTACATCATCTTCGTCTTTAGCAATCAACATGCTGTTATTAAATACACGTTGAATATGAAACCAATCATGTCCCCCTTCGGCATTTTTTAAAGTTTCTTTGACAAAGGTTATGGTTTTTTCTACAATTTCTGAATTGGTCATTTAAAAGAATTTATCCCGCTAACTACGGATGCTTCTATTTGTTGAATCAGTTCGTCTAAGTTGCCAGTATTCTCTAAAGGTTTTTGAACCTCTAATTGAACCTTGGCACCTAATCCCATTGGAAATTGTCCGAAGCGAACCAATTTCCATGAATTATTGATACTAATGGGCACAACCAATGCAGACGGAGCTTTTTTAAGAAGCATTTTAAGTCCCATAGGTTTAAATGGTTTTGGGTGTCCGTCTCTACTTCTTGTTCCTTCCGGAAAAATAACGGCACTTCTTTTATGTTCTTCAATATAGGTACCCAGTTTGCCTATTTCCATTATCGCTGATTTTCCATCGTTTCTGTCAATTAAAACAGAACCCCCATGAACGAGGTTAAATGATACACTCGGTATGCCTTTTCCTAATTCTTTCTTACTAACAAATTTTGGGTGGTGTTTACGCATATACCAAATAAGCGGTGGTATATCGTACATACTTTGATGATTGGTTACAATTATTAATGGTCTGTCTGTTGGTAAATCAAAGTTATTTGTAAAGCGGTAAGTTGTACCTAAAATGTTGGTGCTACGCATTAAAAAAAAGTTCAGTTTACTAACAGATGGTTTTAATCCGTTGTATCCAAATATCTTAAACCCGATCCATTGAATGGGATGAAAAATAAGGAGGCATAGCCCAAATGCGACGAAAAAAAAGGGGGTTATAATATAAGAAAGCAACTTCTGCATACTACAAAAATAAAAAACCGCTCTATTAGAGCGGTTTTTTAATCCTATTATTTTGTAAGAAAATAGCTTAAGCTATAAAATCTAGCAAAACTCGTCGTAAGCTTGTGCTAAATTCTGAGCAATCATTTCAGCTGGTCTACCTTCAATATGGTGACGTTCGATCATATGAACCAACTCGCCATTTTTGAATAAGGCCATAGAAGGAGAAGAAGGAGGGAAAGGAACCATAAGGTTTCTTGCCGCATCAACAGCTTCTTTATCTACACCAGCAAATACAGTTACTGCAAAATCTGGTTTTTTATCGTTCTGCAAGCTCATTTTAGCTGCAGGTCTTGCATTTGCTGCTGCACAACCACAAACAGAATTTACAACTACTAAAGTTGTTCCTTCTTTATTGATGGCATTTGCTACTGCATCTGCTGTATATAATTCTTCAAATCCGGCAGAGGCCAGATCATCTCTCATTGGTTTTACTAATTCTGCAGGGTACATATTGTTATTATTTTAATTAAACTATTACAAAGATAATCAATTAGTCGCAGCAGTGCTTCAGACCTTAACTTTTCATTAGTCTAACTTTCTATTCGTAATAATTTATCTTTGGCAAAATTGAGAATACGAAATGATTAAATGGTTGGGAGCTTTAGTAGGCTTTTTTTTGAGAGGTTTATCTGGAGCGGTTTTAGGCTTTTTTGCTGGTAGTATTATAGACAGCTTTTTTGGTTCAAGTAAAGGTAGTGCACGTAGTGTGTTTGAAGATTATACACGACCAAATGTAACTGCAGCAGATTTTGAGCTGAACTTACTGTCGTTATGTTCACTTGTTATTAAGGCAGACGGACAAGTGAGCCAGTCAGAAATGGATTATGTACGTCAGTATTTTGTTAGCACCTATGGCAAAGACAAGGCGAATGCCATTTTTAGAAGTTTCAATGAAATAAATAAGAAAGGACAAATATCTGCGCAAAACGTTTGTACGTTTCTGGCACAACGAACCCGTTATGAAGTTCGTTTGCAGTTATTGCACTTTTTATTCGGTATTGCTCAGGCAGATGGTAGCATCAGTAATCCCGAAATTCAAAAAATTAGAGAAATAGCTGGTTACCTGAGAGTTTCTCTTAATGAATTTGAAAGTATAAAAGCCATGTTCGTGAAATCGGCGAACAATTCTTATAAAATTTTAGATATTGAGAAATCTGCAACAGATGCTGAGGTAAAGAAGGCCTATAGAGAAATGGCTAAAAAATATCATCCAGACAGGGTGAATACGAAAGATGAAGCTATTAAAAAAGGTGCTGAAGAGAAGTTTAAGCAGGTACAGGCCGCTTATGAGACCATACAAAAAGAGCGTGGGTTAAATTAGATGGGAATTATTTTAATATAGTAGCATGCAAGAATTTTGGTTTTATATAGAATTAGGTCTTCATCATGTTTTGGATGTAAATGCATATGATCACATATTGTTTCTAACTGCACTGGCGCTTCCTTTTACGTTTAAAAGCTGGAAGAATGTTTTGCTTTTAGCAACCGTTTTTACCTTTACGCATTGCTTAGCATTAGTATTCTCTGTTTACGAGATTTTGGTAATAGAAGCAAGTTGGATAGAGTTTTTGATACCTGTTACCATTCTCGCAACTGCTATTTTTAATTTAGTAGATAACAAGGCTCAAATGGATGAAAGAACTATTTGGTTTCATGTTTTAGCTACCGGTTTTTTCGGGTTAATACACGGATTCGGATTCTCCAATTATTTTAAAATGATGATTATGGGTGAAGACGATAAATTAGCACCTTTATTAGGTTTCGCTGGTGGAATTGAATTGTCTCAAGTAGTTATTGTTCTATTGGTATTGATTTTGGCTTATATGGTTCAAAGCATTTTAAAAGTTAAGCAAAGCTTGTTTATTATGGTAGGTAGCATTGTCATTATTCTGGTTATGCTACCGTTGTTATATGAAACATTTCCTTTTTAGATTGTTAAAGTTTACCTTAAGATATTGTTGGTACTGATCAAAGCAGGTACCTTAGAGTTAAGTGCTTATATAAAGCGTGCTGTAAATGAAGAAAGAAAAACAATTAAAGTATGATAGGGCCTATTTAAGAATGGCTAAAGAATGGGGTATGCTTTCTTCATGTAAGCGTAAACAGGTAGGTGCCATCATCGTAAAAGATAGAATGATTATTTCTGACGGATACAACGGTACACCAACCGGATTCGAAAATTATTGCGAAGATGAAGAGGGGTACACGAAATGGTATGTTTTACATGCCGAGGCCAATGCTATTTTAAAAGTAGCTGGTTCTACCCAATCTTGCCAAGGTGCTACTTTATACATTACGTTATCTCCTTGTAGAGAATGTAGTAAGTTAATTCATCAGTCTGGCATTAAACGTGTAGTGTATCAAGTAGGATACAAAGATGATTCGGGATTACAATTTTTAGCAAAAGCAGGGGTTGAATTACAACATATGCCAGAAATAAATGTTACTATCTAACGTTTACACTAATGATGAATAAAAAATACAGTGCTCTATTTCCTTTAATTATCGCTATTGCGCTTGCATTAGGTTTTTTTATAGGCGGAAAACTGAATTTTAATGACTCTCCAGAACGTCTCTTTTCTACAAATTCTAAGAAAGACAAACTCAACAGACTTATAGATTACATTGATTATGAGTATGTAGATGATGTTAATACAGATAGCATTGTTGATATTACTGTCAATAGTATTCTTGAAAAACTTGATCCACATTCTGTTTACATTTCAGAAAAAGAAATGTCTGGTGTAACCGAGAACATGAAGGGCGATTTTGTTGGCATCGGTATTAACTTTTACTCTTATAACGATACAATTGCGGTTATAAAAACTGTTAAAGACGGCCCTAGTTTTGTAAAAGGAATTTTACCAGGTGATCGTATTATAATGGCAGATAACGATACGCTATATGGTAAAGACTTCCCTAGTGAAGTTATTGTAGAGAAATTAAAAGGAAAAGAAGGTACTTCTATTAACCTTACCGTATTTAGAAAAGCAGAAAATAGAACGTTCAATGTAAAGGTGGTGCGTGGTATTGTTCCTTTAAAAAGTGTCGATGCCTTTTATATGCTTAATAAAGATATTGGTTATATAAAAGTAAATCGCTTTGCAGAGTCTACTTATAAAGAGTTTAAAGATGCTCTGGTACGATTACAAAAACGTGGTGCTAAAAAGCTAGTGCTTGATTTGCGTGATAACCCTGGCGGTTATTTAGGCATGGCAGAAGAAATGGCAGATGAGTTTCTAGAAGATGGTAAACTTATATTGTTCACTAAAAATAAAAAAGGAAAAATCAATAAGAGCTTTGCAACCGATGAAGGAAGTTTTGAAGATAAACCTATTTATGTTTTAATAAACGAAAGATCTGCCTCAGCTAGTGAAATTGTAGCGGGTGCATTGCAAGACAATGATGTTGGTACTATTGTAGGTCGTAGATCTTTTGGTAAAGGTTTGGTACAGCGAGAAATGGCCTTAGGTGATGGCTCGGCAGTTAGACTTACCGTTTCTAGGTATTACACTCCTACTGGAAGAAGTATTCAAAAAACTTATGCCAACGGAACTAAAGATTACTACCAACGTTTTACAGATAGATTCCATAGCGGTGAAATGATTTCTGTAGATAGTATTAAAGTGGCAGATTCGTTAAAGTTTATAACCCCGAAAGGAAAAGTGGTTTATGGCGGTGGTGGTATCATTCCTGATGTTTTTGTACCGATCGGAAGCAATGAGGAAGAAGCTGTTGAGAGTATGGATAATTTAGGCTTCTTGTCCTTTTTTGTATTTGAACATTTAGATGAGGATAGAGAAAGGTATGCTCAATATTCCCAAGAAGAATTTGTAAACGATTTTAAAGTTGACGATATTCTTTTCGAAAGATTTGTGCAGTATTCCGTAGATAGAAATCTTAGAATGAACTTCTATGATTATGAGCAGAGTATCAAACGATTTTTGAAAGCTAATATCGCAGAACAATTATTCAACACTAATATACATGCCAAGATTAAAGCAGATGAAGATCTTATGCTTCAGAAGGTACTAGAATTAGATGGCGGTGGAATTCAGCAACAAGATACTGGCGAGATTAAAGCCAATAATTAATCCTTATTTATTTTATCTTGAATCTTTCTGCTGGTAACAAATACCAAAAGAAGTACAATGGCACATAATGACGCCATAATTCCAATTAATGCTATCGTACTATTTTTCTCAAAAGGGTCTGTAAAATTGACTAAAGTTACATTGTAGGCTATAAGCGCTACTGCAATTACTATAAAAATTATGGATAACGTCTTGCTCATAAACTTGTTTTTATAAAAGTACAACCTTCTTACGGTCTAGAAAAGCTCATTAATATTAGCTGCGAATAATTTAACAGCAATTGCCATAAGAATTACCCCAAATACCTTTCTAATAACATTAACTCCGTTTTTACCGAGCATTTTTTCGATTTTCACAGATGATTTAAGTACAATGAAAACGAAGACAATGTTCACGACAATAGCTATAATAATATTTTCTACATAGTACTCTGCTCTTAATGAAAGTAGGGAGGTAAGCGTACCTGCGCCAGCAATTAATGGGAAGGCAATAGGTACAATAGAAGCACTTTCTGGTTCATCATCCTTGTATAATTGAATACCTAATATCATTTCAATAGCTAAAAAGAAAATGATGAATGCACCGGCAACGGCAAATGAATTTACATCAATACCAATAAGATTTAATATTTCTTCTCCAAGAAACAGAAAAGCCACCATAATAATAGCAGCAACAACAGATGCTTTTTCTGACTGAATATGGCCTACTTTTTTTCTAAGCCCAATAATAATAGGAATACTACCCAAAATATCAATAACAGCAAATAGTACCATACTTGCGGTTGCAATCTCTCTTAAATCAAAATGAAACTCCATTCTTCAAATTTTTTGCAAATTTACGTTTATAAATATGCACTTAGATGTTTATTCTTGAAATTTTCTAAGACCATTACTTTTTAAAAAATGTATCTTGCGCCCTTTAAATTAGATCATGTTTCAATTAGGGAAAACCATAGTATCTGAAGAGATTATAGAAAACGATTTTGTTTGCAACCTTAGCGCGTGTAAAGGTGGTTGCTGTGTGGATGGCGAAGCTGGTGCACCAGTTGAAGATTCAGAAACTGAAATTATGGTCGATATCTATGCTAAGGTTAAACCATTTTTAAGACCCGAAGGTGTTGCTGTTATTGAAGAACAAGGTGCTTTTGTTAAGGGTGAAGATGGTGAATGGGAAACTCCATTAGTAAATGGAAGTGAATGTGCTTACGTTATTTTCGACGATAAGAAAATTGCTAAGTGTGGTATAGAAGAGGCTTACAACCAAGGCAAAATTAAATGGAAAAAACCTGTGTCTTGTCATTTGTACCCAATTAGAGTACGTGAGTATACTGAACTAACTGCCGTTAACTATCATAAATGGCAAATTTGTGATCCAGCATGCGCTTTGGGTGATGAGTTAAAAGTGCCCGTTTATAAGTTCGTTAAAGAAGCTTTAATCAGAAAATTTGGTGAACCTTGGTATAACGAATTAGAAGAAGTTGCTAAAGACCATCTTAAATAGTAGGTATATATATTACTATTTGTGTTCCCATAGGGTTGGTGTCATCGTCAAACTTATCAATGATATCTACATGAAAAAAGTTTTCATAATCACGTGAAAAATTTGCTAATCGTTCTTTGGTAATATCAATACCTACGGACTTTCTTTTGAGAACCTTACTGTCCTTTATTTTTTCTGCTGCATCTCTACCTACTCCATTGTCGGTAATGATTATTTCAATAAAACCGTTTTTACCCTTTTTTATTTCTAAGTCTATATTCTTTGCTCCATCTTTTGAAGATAAACCATGCCACAAGGCATTTTCTAAAAAAGGTTGTAGTATAAGCGATGGTATTTTTATATTATGAGTATTTATATTGTCTTTGATGTGAATATTAAAGTTAATTTCATTAGAAAATCTTATGTTTTCAATATTCATATACAGCGCTACTGTTTCTAGTTCATCTGCCAATGAGATTTCTCGTTGGGACGACGCTTCAAGTATTTTTCGTACTAGTTTGGAGAATTTATTTAGATAATGTACAGCATTCTTTTTTTCGTTATTAATGATGTATAATTTAATTGAGTTTAGTGAATTGAATAAAAAATGAGGATTCATTTGACTACGCAACATGCTTTGCTCTAATGTCAGTAGTTTTTTCTCTGCGTTTAATTGACTTTGACGGTATAGAATATACAAAATACCAACAAGTAGAATTAAAAAGATGCCAATGATAATCAGCATGGTTCTATTTTTCTTTAGCTTTAAGCGTACTGTTTCGTTTTCTTTGGCTAGCCGGTCTAACTGGTTGGCTCTCTTTTGAGATTCGTATCGTAAAATCATGTCATTTACGTACCGTAGATTAAGAGAGTTGGTAATGTGTTCTTCGTATTTTCTAGATTCTTTAAAATAACTCATACCTTTCTGGTAATCATCTCGCTTAATCCAAAGTTCAGATAAGAATTTATTCGCTTCGGCTATTTCTGCATTAAATTCGTTAGATGTTGCTAAGCTTAAACCAGATTCTAAATTAGTTTCTGCCGCGTTATAATCACCATAACGTATCAATGACCATCCTAGGTTTATATAAATAGTGGTTATGATTTTTTGGTCTCCAATAGAAATGGCTTTTAATAGATTGTTTTCTAAAATTGAAATCGCTTCTTCAATTTTACCCATATGTACATACACGTGGGCTATACTATAATTACCTATTATTTTTCCGCGATTAGAATCTATTATCTCATTGTAAACAAGTGCTTTTCTAAAGTTTTTTAAAGCAGGTTCAAGCTCTCCTTGATATTCATAACACTCGCCTAAGTTTTGATGGCTAGTGGCAAGCCCTTGTTTATCGTCCAATTCTTTTTGAATGATCATCGACCTTTCATATTTCTCAATGGCCAGATCATATTGTTCTAGCATTTGATATATTCCACCAATACTATTTAAAGATACTGTGATACTTCTTTTTATGCCATTATTTGGTTCGGCGACATTTTCAGCCAATTCTAATGCTTCTTGGCTGCTATCTAACGCAGACTTTATAGCATCAGTTCGCCTGTAAACTGTACTGAGCATGTTTAAACTGTTTACCCTAAGTTCTATGTTATCTGCTTTAACAGATGCTTCTAATGCACTTTGGTAAAGTTCTATTGCTTTTGGGTAAATTGATAAGTCACGATAGAGATTTCCTAATTGGTTTAAAGCGTATGCTTCACCTAAAAGATACTTGTTAGTTGTAGCTCTATTTTCTATATAACGTAACGCAGTACTGTCATTGCTATAAGTTGCTAAGACTGAATGTATTTCTTGACATTCTTTCGGAGTTTTAGATAATAGACTGTCTACTACTTCTTTTAAATTTTGGGGTATATCTTGAGAATAACTATGCTGTTGTGGTACTAAAGTATACAGAAGGAAAAATAGAAATTTGAACTTGAATTTATACACTGTAGAATTTAAATATAAGCTTAAGATTTGTTATTGAACTTTTGATTGTAATGCTACAGCATATCTAAAAAATCAGATTTTTTTTGTCTTGATACAGGTATTTTATGATTAGACTTTAAAACCACGTAACCATCAGTCTTTAAAAATTCCTTTATTTTATTTAGATTGATGATATACGAATTGTGAATTCTAAAAAAAGAATCTGCCGGAAGCAACTCGTTTACTTCCTTTAGTTTTTTGGTGAGTACTATTTTTTGACCGTCTGTTAAAAATATGGTGCTGTAATTACCGTCAGATTCGGCATATAGAATCTCATCACTCTCCAAAAATAATAATTTACCGTCTGTATTTAATGTAATACGTTTATGTATGGACCTAGAGTTATAATTTAAAAGTGCCATTTCTAGTTTTTCAACAGAAAAATTCTTGTTATTAAATTTTTTGATCTTGATAATGGTTTCTTCTAAATCATCAGTATCTATTGGTTTTAATAGATAGTCTAAAGCCTGACTTTTGATAGCTTTTAAGGCATATTGATTATAGGCGGTGGTGATTACTACAGGAAAATTCTTGTTAGTTAGTTTTTTAATGAACTGAAAGCCATCCATAGTGGGCATTTCGATGTCTAAAAAAAGACAATCGGGAGTATTTTTTTCTAAGTATGAAAGTGCTTCATTCGGATTCGTAAATGAGGCGATAACATTGATTTCATCGCTGAAATTGGTAAGCTCCCACGTTAGGCTTTGCAGGGCTTTAATTTCATCATCAACTATTACAGCTTGTAACATAAAAGATCGAGTATCAAGTTAGAAAGTTATGAAAAATTACGGGTTTGTTGGGCTTTCATAACCGAATTTGTATCAATGGATGGTATTTTAGTGTAATCGGTATATTAAAGTAGTAATGGGGTAAATACATTTCAAACCCTTGCTTTTAGAGGGAAAAAGACTACAAATAGCCCTTTTTGTTAATTATGCTAGAATTTCGTTTTCCGATTATACATAAAAAGAGACAGGTTATACAATATAGACCTACGCTTTTTTAGCTTAAAATTATCTTTAGCAAAGAAGTTCAGTATGTTATAAATCAAATTGACATGAAAAAGTGCGGTTTAATGTTAGCATTATTTATTGTGGTCTTAATGATCGCTTCGCAATTTATGCAAGATGAAGATGGGCTAAATGAAAACATGACTGTTGTTATGGAGGTTCAAAAACGAAATATTGACAGACCATGACTATAACTATTTCTTACAATTATGTTTAAGATTATACAGTTTATAGCTAAATATTTGAAAATATTTTTTTTCGGAATAATACCTTTTCTTTTGCTTTCAGGAGGATCTAAAGGTGATTTGGAAAGTGTTAAAGTTGAAAAAGGTACATGTAGTTTTAATATTGAAAGTGAATTAAGTTTTCATTTAAATGGTAAAGCAACCTTTTCGAAGAAAATTGAGCAAGACAAACTTGGTAATACAATAGACAATTTGTTGTTGAGTTTTACTACAGTTATTGGTGGGGAGAAACAAACTTTAGAGTTTATTATAGCTTCCAGAACAAAAGTGAATCATGGTATACCTGTAGGTGTATATAAAGTAAAGAATTTAGATCGTTTATTAAATAAGTTTGACGGTGTTTACGGTTTTGCCGATTTTGGTGGTATTAGTGAGCTACCTTTTTTTATTAGATCAGGTGATGTTACTATCATCGAAAGTTTTTCTAACAATGTCAATGGCAAGTTAGAAGTACAATTAGAAAATGCAAATGGAGAATCTTTGAATGTGCAAGGTTCTTTTAATGCAGATATAAAACTTTAAAATTTAGTACGGTTCTTTATAAGGTAGTGTATGTTATCTTATATCTAATGTTTGAGCGCCAAAATAAGTATAACTACGATTCGTCGTATGATTACGTTCTAAGAAAAGGTTTCGGGGGAACTACCTTTATTAGGCTTGGTGGGCATTTTTCATAATAGAAGCATTAGTGGGACCGTACATTTTTTAAATTATTAGCCAATTCACTTATCTATTTTAATCTTCATTTTTTAGTAGTAATGGTTATTCATATTACAACTTTTTCTAATTTACAGTGTATAATATTTGTACTTTTCTATTGGTTTTATAGAAAGTGAGATTATTTTATCCGAGGTGTTTTATCATACGGATATACTATCAAATATAGGGGCAATACTACCAAAGGAAATGGAGATAGAATTTCAAGAGTTGTAGTGTTATTAATCATATGAAGATTACCAAATATTCGAATCTTACTATAATTTTTGATTAAGAAAATAAAAAAGACCCCGTTTAAGGGGTCTTTTTTATATACGGCTAAGCCGAGGTTAAGTAAGGGGAATCTTATTTATCTTTATTGATATATGGCTTCATTACAGTCGTAAATAACAACGCTGCAGCGTATATCATTAATAACGTGATGTAGTTTTCCATAGCTTAAGTATTACGTTGTAAGTTATATACGTACCAAAATCCTTTTTGGATTATGGAAAATGAATAGTATCATTAAAAAGACTATGATAGGCTAGTTTAATGGTACTTTTAAAATTGAACCACTTATATCGTAGTCTCATTTGAAATAACTCAAATGAATTTGACTTTATCTTTTTATAGATATAAAAGGATATTTTTGATGCCAAAAGCAAACCGGCATAGACGAGTAATGTGTGTAGGTATTGGGACATATACAAAAGAACGAATAAGTAAGTAAATTCTTACATTATGAAAATGCATTTCATCGAAAAAGTGATAACTATTCGATGAAATGCATTTCTTGTTCTCTTATGATTGTGTTTAATGTTGATTTTAAACTTAAAGAAAATTGTCTACTTTCTTATAAGCTTCTATAACGGCCAGTTCACCTTCTTTTCCATCCCTTGAGTTTCCGTGTTCCATCCCTAGAACTCCGGTAAAGCCTTGTTCGTGTATCCATTTAAACACATTATGGTAATTGATTTCACCAGTAGTTGGTTCATTTCTACCAGGATTATCACCAATTTGGATATAAGCTATTTCAGACCAAGAGGCTTCCATATTCGGAATTAGGTTTCCTTCTTGAATTTGTTGGTGATAGATATCAAATAAAATTTTACATGAAGGTGAATTAACCGCTCTACATATTTCAAATGCTTGAGGAGCGTCGGTCAAAAATAGGCCAGGGTGATTTCTGAAATTCAATGGCTCTAAAACCATGGTAATATTATGTGGTTCTAATAGGGCAGATGCTTGTCTAAGGCTTTCTACAACATTGGCAGTTTGATAGCCTATTCTTAGTTTTAGGTCTACATGACCTGGTACTACGGTCATCCATTTTGCATTTACTCGTTTGGCTACTTCAATTGAGCTTTTTATATCATTTAGAAACTCTTCTCTTTTAGTTAAATCTCCAGATGCTAGATTCGGCGTTTTCCAATGAATTTCATGGGCGACAAAAACTCCCATTTCAATACCACGTTTTTTCATAGTTGCCGCCATTTTTTCTTGTTGCTCAATGGGGCGCTTGCGCATCTCATTATCTTCAAAAGCAGTATAACCTTGATCCGCCATAAAGTTCAATTGGTCAATAGGGTCATCTCCGGCAAGGTGTTTAAACATACCTAAGTGGGGCGCATATTTTAAATTGTATTTATGCGCTGCTTTATTGTTGGTTAATGTATTGGCAAATGATACGGTACTTGCTACGGAAAGTGCGCCTGTAGTTAGTGCAGATTTTTGAATGAAGCTTCTTCTTTTCATGAGTAGTGTATTTAAATGAAAATAGCCAAGAGCGATAATAAATCATGCTCTTGGCTATTAAATATTAGAATATTATTTGGTTATAAGGACCACGCCTTACCGCCTGTAAGCTCTTGTAGGTCACCACAAGGTACATATTCTCCAGGTACCGGTAAATAAGCTAAAACTTCTTCACCTACATATTCAGAAGCTTTATAGCCCCAAATAGTCATACCTCTTAAGTTATTGGCAAAAGCAAACCTTGAAACTTCGTCATCTAACTCAGCAGTACCGCCTTCGGTAATGGCTTTTGTATAACTGTTAATGGTTTTTAGCATTTCTGCTTGTTGATCTTTGTTGTATTTTAAAGAGCTTGCTAAAACTGGTTCTAAATCTTCAGCAGTTAAATCTTCAGCTTTTTCTTTACCAGAATCGGCCAAGGCTTTATCAATAAATTTGTTCATAGACATTTTAAAGAAATCTTGTTGTTCCTTTTCCATCACATCTTTTGCAAACCTGTCGATAAAAATATCAACTTGTACTTCTGTAGCAGAAGGAGTATCTGTTTTTGGTAAAATAAGATTTACCAATTTTGAAAGTACAGACCCTTCATTTTGAGCTAAAAATTCAGGTGTCCAAGTAAGTGCAGGCTCACTTTTACAGCTTTGAACAATTGATAATAAAGTTGGGGTGGCCACCATATATCCAAGTGACATACCCATATTTTTTAATACGCGTCTTCTATCCATTATATGTTTCCTTTTTTAAGTTCTTTAACTGCATGGGCTGCAGCTCTAGCCGTAAAGGCCATGTAAGTTAGTGATGGGTTTACACAACTAGCAGAGGTCATAAACGAGCCATCTGTTACATAAACATTAGATACATCATGTAATTGGTTGTTTCCATTTAGAACAGATGTTTTTCTATCTCTTCCCATACGGGCAGTTCCCATTTCATGAATACCTAAACCTAAAGCACTCTCATTATCATATCCTTTTACGTCTCTAAGTCCGGCTTTTTCTAACATATCAACAGCCGACTCTAAAATGTCTTTACGCATTTTAAGTTCGTTTTCTTGAAGCTCTGCATCAAAAGTAACCGTTGGTAGACCCCAATCGTCTAATTTGTCGTAGTCTAATGTAAATCTGTTGTTTTCATATGGTAGTACTTCTCCAAAGCCCATCATACCAAACGTCCATCCGCCTGGTTTTAAAACAGCATCTTTTAATTCTTTACCGTGAGATAGTTCGGCGATAGATTCTTCCCAGTTACCTCTAGAGGCACCACCTTGGTATCCAAATCCTCTTATGTAATCTTTTCTATCAGAGTCACCACCTAAGTTTCTAAATCTTGGGATGTAGATTCCACTAGGTTTTCTTCCTTTATAGTATTTATCTTCAAATCCGTCAAACTTACCTGAAGCTCCTACTTGAAGTTGGTGGTCCATTATGTTACGGCCCAATTGATCAGATTCATTACCCATACCATTAGGGAAGGTTTCAGATTTAGATTGCATTAATATAGATGTAGATGCAATTGCAGATGCACATAAGAATATAACTTTCGCCTTAAATTCAAAAGTTTCTTTTGTATTTGCATCAATTACCTTTACACCGGTAGCTTTCTTTGTCTTTGGGTCATAAATTACTTCATGCACAATAGAATCTGGTCTAAGTGTCATATTACCTGTAGCTTCTGCTGCTGGTAATGTAGAAGATAAACTACTAAAGTATGCTCCAAAAGGACACCCTCTTATACATCTATTTCTAAATTGACATTTGCTTCTTCCGTCAAATTGCTTGGTGCCTGTAATGTGTGCTGTTCTACCAGCAGTTACTACACGACCATCAAAATTTTCAGCTACTTTTTCTCTGAATTCTTGCTCTACACAATTCAGATCCATCATTGGTAAAAATTTACCATCAGGTAATTGCTCTAAACCTAAGTTTTCACCACTTACACCAATATACTCCTCAACCTTATCGTACCAAGGTGCAATATCTTTATAACGTACAGGCCAATCTACGGCAATGTTATCTTTCTTATTTGCTCCAAAATCAATATCACTTAAACGATAACTTTGACGACCCCATTGCAGAGAACGACCACCTAGGTGATAGCCTCTCATCCAATCAAATCTCTTTGTTTCGTTGTATGGGTGTTTTAAGTCATTTACAAACCACATATTACTTGCTTGGTTTGTAGTGTAACCTGTTCTATTTTGCTTTGGTTGTTGCTCTATAATTTCTTTTGTCGGTTCACCCGCATTCGGGAAATCCCAAGGGTTCTTATTAGCGGTTTCATAGTCATCAATATGTTTGACCATTCTTCCACGTTCTAAAACTAGGGTTTTAAGGCCTGCCTCGCATAGTTCTTTTGCGGCCCAACCACCACTTATTCCAGTACCTACGACAATTGCATCGTAAGACTCTTGTTCTTCGTTATAATAAAATTTGCTCATAAAAGTTGTTTAATCTCTAAATTTATTAAATATAAAATTAATTCTATACATTTAAAGTCCATTATTCTTGCGAAATTCGCTATTACTAACGTTAAGTTAGAATAATGTATCAGTTCATAATTTTAACGTCAACTGTTAGGGTTATATTTCAAACAACAACAAACTACCAAAAATGAAAAGAAAAAGTTTTATTCGAATGGCCTCTATTGTAGGTATTGGAATCTCGTTATTAGGAACTTACGCGTGTAAGGAAACTAAAAAAGAAAAAGTGGAAAATTCTGAAGTCGTAGCAAAAGACAGTAATGTTGAGCCTTTTTTTAAATTATCTCTAGCACAATGGTCAATGCATAAAATGATCAGAGAAGATGGTGTTGATCCATATACTTTTGCTGAAAAAGCTAAAAATTGGGGATTTACAGGATTAGAATATGTAAGTCAGCTATATAATCCTGAATTAGAAGAAGCAGGTTATTCTGAGGAGGCTATGGCAAATTTTGTGGCAAAATCTAATGCAGAGGCTGAGAAATACGGAATGAAGAACGTGTTGATCATGATCGATGGTCAAGGTAATTTAGCGGTTAATGACGAAGCTGAAAGAAACGAGACGGTAGAGAAGCATAAAAAATGGGTAGATGCGGCAGCAGCTATGGGTTGCCATGCTATTAGAGTTAACCTTAATGGTAGTAGCGTGCCAGAAGAATGGATCAAGAATTCTGTTGACGGACTTACCAAATTAGCGACTTATGCAAAAACTAAGAATATTAATGTATTGGTAGAGAATCATGGCGGATTATCATCTAACGGAGAGTTGCATGCTCAGGTGATGAAAACTGTAAATATGGATAACTGTGGAAGCTTACCTGATTTTGGGAATTTCTGTATAGAGCGTAAGCCTGATAGTTGGGATTGCTTAAAGGAGTATGATAAATACAAAGGTGTTAAAGAATTAATGCCATATGCCAAGGCAGTAAGTGCAAAATCTAACAATTTTGATGCTGACGGATATGATACTGGTATCGACTATGTACAAATGCTAAAAATTGTAAAAGAAGAAGGATATACCGGGTTTATTGGAGTAGAATACGAAGGTTCTGAAATTAGTGAAGAAGCAGGTATAATTGCTACTAGAGATCTTTTGTTGAAAGCAGCAAAAGAAATAGAATAATCAAGAGTATGATTTATGGAGACTTTTTTTAATGAAATATTCGATTATAATTTTCACTGCAACAAGAAACTTATAGAACAGTGTTTGGCACTAAATGCAGTACCGCCAGAAACCATGCGTCTATTTAGCCATATATTAAATGCGCATCATCTTTGGAACGCGAGAGTTTTAAATAAACCTAGTGAATACGAAGTTTGGCAAGAACATGATGTAAAAAACTGGGCAGATATTCATTATGAAAATCAACGTAGTTCGTTCGAGATAGTCACTAATGCAGATAATTTTGATAAGCGTATAGATTATGAGAATACCGAAGGGCGATTGTTTACCAATACCTTGCAGGATATTCTTTTTCATATCATCAATCATTCTACAAGTCATAGAGGGCAAATTGCTGTAGATTTTAGAAATAATGATGAAAAACCTATAAGCTCAGATTATGTTTATTACAAAAGATAAATGAAAAATAAAGTCAGAGCGCAGCTTTGCTTCATGATGTTTTTAGAATTTTTTATTTGGGGTGCATGGTTCGTAACTCTAGGTACATTTTTAGGAAATAATTTAAAAGCAACAGACGGTGAAATAGCATTGGCATTTTCAACACAATCATGGGGAGCTATCATTGCTCCCTTTGTTATTGGGATTATAGCCGACAGATATTTTAATGCTGAGAAAATCTTAGGGATTTTACATCTTCTAGGCGCAGTTCTTATGTATTTTATGTACCAAAGTAGTGTCTTCGATGATTTCTATATTTTGGTATTAGCATATATGATTTTATATATGCCAACCTTAGCATTGGTTAATTCGGTTTCTTTTAATCAAATGAAAAATCCGGCCAAGGAGTTTTCTATGGTTAGGGTATTTGGAACTGCAGGTTGGATTATTGCCGGACTCTCTATCAGCTACGTTTTTAGCTGGGATCAAGGTGAAAATATTGGGCAGGGTTTATTGAAAAATACTTTTTTAATGACTGCAATTGCTTCATTAGTTTTAGGAGTATTCAGTTTTACTTTACCTAAAACACCACCTAAAGCAGCTAGTTCAGAAAAACTAGGATTGAAAGAAATTTTAGGTTTAGATTCTTTGAGTTTATTTAAGGATAAGAATTTTTTAATATTCTTTGTTTCTTCGGTATTAATATGTATTCCTTTGGCCTTCTATTATCAAAATGCAAATCCTTTTCTAGTAGAAATTGGCATGGATAACCCTACGGGTAAAATGACATTGGGTCAAATATCTGAAATTGCCTTTATGTTATTGTTGCCCTATTTCTTTACTAAGTTCGGATTTAAGAAAACTATTTTAGTGGCTATGGTAGCTTGGGTAGTGCGTTATTTATTATTTGCGTTTGGGGATGTTGAAGAACTTGGTTTCATGTTGATAGTAGGTATTGCGCTACATGGAATATGTTATGATTTTTTCTTTGTATCAGGGCAAATCTATACCGATAGTAAAGCAGGTGAAAAGTTCAAAAGCTCAGCACAAGGTCTTATAACTTTAGCAACCTATGGTGTGGGTATGTTAATAGGGTTTTGGGTCGCTGGAAAAATATCAACAGCTTATCTATTAGAAGACGGTAAGCACATTTGGGAAACCATTTGGATGTATCCGGCTGGTTTTGCATTGGCTGTATTTATTTTGTTCGCCATTTTCTTTAAAACCGAGAAAATAGAATATCAGTCTTAGATAAATTCTTTAATTTAAACGCCTGAAAATTGTTTCTTACCCAGTGGTGCAGTTATTTTTAATGCCTCAATTCGGTAAGCAGTTTTCGAATTGGAACAACAATGTAAATCTGAAGGGATTTTAAACAATACTATTTTCAATAAAAACAACAACAAAAACAACAACAAAAATGCCAAAGAAAATACGATTAGGAATACTAGGTGGAGGAGGAGATTCGCTGATAGGTGTGTTACATAGAGTAGCCTCTTTTATCAATGATAATTATCAAATTACGGGAGCTGTTTTTAATCCTGATTTTGATGCTAGCATGGCTTTTGCCAAGGAGATAGATGTGCCTTTAAATAGAATTTATAAGGATTTTGATACTTTAATAGAAGAAGAATTAAAACTACCAGAAGATGAACGTATTCAAGTATGTTCTGTACTAACACCTAATTTTTTGCATTACCCAATGGCTAAAAAGTTGTTGGATAATGGTTTCCACGTTATTTGTGAAAAACCGATGACCACTACTTTAGATGAAGCAAAAGATTTGCAGAAATCTCATGAAAAAGCGGGTACTGTTTTCGCTTTAACGCATACTTATACAGGTTACCCAATGGTACGCCAAATGCGCGAAATGATCAAATCTGGAGCTTTAGGTAAAATTCATAAAGTTGATGCAGTTTACTATCAAGGTTGGATCAATACTATTATTCATGATAAAGAGAAAAGATCTTCTGTTTGGAGATTAGACCCTAAGAAAGCTGGTATAAGCTCATGTATGGGAGATATAGGTGTTCATGCCTTTAATCTTGTAGAGTATACTACAGGTCTTAAGATTAATGAACTACTGTGCGACTTTAATTATCTTTATGAAGATAACCAGATGGATGTTGATGGTACCGTTCTTATACGTATGGGAGATCATGTTAAAGGAGTAATTAGAGGTAGCCAAGTAGCTACTGGTGAAGAAAACGGACTTGCCATTTCAATCTACGGAGAGAAAGGTGCTTTTCGTTGGGAGCAAGAACGCCCTAACTTTTTATATAAATTAAGTGATACTGAGCCAACGCAAATATATAAGCCAGGTCATGCTTATAATTCAGAGCTGTCTTTAGACGGAACCAAATTGCCAGCTGGTCACCCAGAAGGTATTTTTGATTCTATGGCTAACATTTATAAAGGTGTGGCAAAAGCAATTAGAGGTCAAGAGTATAACGATGGTGAATTCCCAACTATGACAGATGGTGTTCGTGGTATGAATTTTATTGAAGCAACCGTAGATTCTCATAAAAGCGGAAATACTTGGGTAGCTTTAGAAAACTAAAGTAAGTATTAAGTATAAAAAAGAGCCGCAATTTGCGGCTCTTTTTGTTTTATAAACTTTAAATGATAATTAAGAATTTACCACTTTAAAATGTTGGCACACGACAATCATACTTTCTCTTGGTTCTCTTTTGAATTCTTGTAATTCTCTAGTAAAAAAATCCCAATGATACTTTTTCCAACTGTCTAATGATTTGTCTCCATTTGCTTCTAATTGAGCATAAGTCGAATCAATACTAAAATACGGTTTAATAGAAACGGCGGTGGTAGCAACAATACATTGTGCTTCACCACTCCAATTTGTGACTACAATATAATCTCCTATTTTGGGTAAAGGTTCATTACGGTTTTGTAAACCTAGTAAAGAATGTGAAATTGCCTTTTTAGCTCCGCTCTGTATTAATCTAGCGTTTTCATTGGCATCTTGTTCATTGTCGCCAAAATAGATCGTTTTAGGTGTCTCGTGAAAGACATCTTCGAGATGATTTTTTAAATAATCACCCCACATATTTCTGGCTGAAGCATTTTCCATAAGTTGTTATTTTCTTTAAGCTATAGGATTTAATAAACGTTATAGTTGGTAATTAATTTTAATGTCAAGCAAATTTACCTGCTTTTAATTGTTCGGCTGCATGATTTGCTGCTCTTGCCGTAAAAGCCATATAGGTTAATGACGGATTTACACAGCTAGATGATGACATAAACGCACCATCTGTCACATACACATTCGGTACTAAATGTACTTGATTATTTTTATTTATAATTGAAGTCTTTGCACTGTGCCCCATTCTTGCACCGCCCATTTCATGAATACCTAAGCCTGGTCCGCTAGGTTCATCATAAGAAGAAACATCTTTAAAGCCGGCTTCTTTGAACATTGTTACAATTTCTTTTTTGATGTCTTCGCGCATTTTATACTCGTTCTCTTTAAATTCAACATCAAAAGCCAATTGCGGTAAACCCCATTTGTCTTTTTCGGTAGGGCTAAGAGTAACTCGGTTATCGTCATATGGTAAGAACTCGCCAAACCCCGTTACACCTATCGTCCAGCTACCTGGTTTTAGTACAGATTCTTTTAGCTCTTTTCCGTAACCTAGTTCACCAATTTCCTTAGACCAATCTCCTCTACTTGCAGTACCTTGGTAACCGAAGCCACGTAAATATCCTTCACGTTTTGTTTTCTTGTTCAAGTTTACAAAACGAGGTATATAGAATCCGTTTGCACGTCTGCCTTTATAATACTTGTCTAAGTAACCATCAACTTTAGCAGTTGCTCCAAGTTTGTAATGGTGGTCCATAATACCTCTTCCTAATGCATCAGAATCATTACCCAATCCGTTAGGGAAACGCTCAGATTTAGATTGTAATAAAATACCCACTGATGCCATGGCCGATGCGCATAAAAAAATCACCTTTGCCTTAAATTCTATTTTCTCATTGGTTTCAGCATCAATAATTCTTACACCTGTTGCTTTTTTTGTGGTATCATCATAGATGATTTCATGTACAATCGAATTTGGTCTTAAAGTCATATTGCCGGTACGTTCAGCAGCCGGTAAGGTAGATGAGTTACTGCTGAAATAACCGCCAAATGGGCATCCTCGCCAGCAACGGTCTCTATTTTGGCATGTACCGCGACCTTCAAAAGTTGCATTAGGGTCTGTAATGTGTGCTGTTCTACCAATAGTTACCAATCTACCATCATCAAACTTATTGGCAGTTGTTTTTTTAAAATCCTCCTCAACACAATTCAATTTCATAGCGGGTTGAAATATGCCATCAGGCAATACTTCTAAACCTAATTTTTCGCCACTTACCCCAATATATTTTTCAACTTTATCGTACCAAGGTGAAATATCTTTATATCTAACAGGCCAGTCTACACCAACCCCATCTTTTTTATTCGCTTCAAAATCAATATCGCTCCAGCGGTAACTTTGTCGTCCCCAAGTAAGTGATCTACCACCAACTTGATATCCACGTATCCAATCAAAACGTTTTGTTTCTACATATGGGTGGTCAAGATCGTTCACAAAAAAGTGCTTTGAATCCTCTGTCGGAGCCCAGTTTACACGTTTTTGTACGTGATATTTTTTCTCATCCTCCTTAGATAATTTACCTTTTAAAGGATAATCCCATGGGTCATCGTTCATCGTAGGATAATCTACTACATGCTTTACCATTGGACCGCGTTCCAAAACAAGTGTTTTTAAGCCGTTCTCTGTTAATTCCTTAGCAGCCCAGCCACCACTTATTCCTGTTCCAACAACAATTGCGTCGAATATTTCATCTTGATTCATGCTTGAAATTTTATCTTTTTCTGATGGTAATCCCTATATTTATAGCAAATCTCCAAAGTATTGAGAAGAACCTGATACAATTCTTAAATATAAGATTTTTTGAGAGATGTGACAGCTCAAATTCAACAACAAATTCAAACAACAACAGATAGTATATTTTTATGAAAACAATCAAAGGACCAGCCGTATTCTTGGCACAGTTTGTAGACAGTAAAGCTCCATTTAATTCCTTGGACGGAATGTGTAAATGGGCTGCTGATCTAGGATATAAAGGAATTCAAATTCCGACGTGGGAAACTTTTTTAATTGATTTGGATAAAGCAGCTGAAAGTCAGACATACTGCGACGAGCTAAAAGCCAAAGTAAACTCTTACGGACTAGAAATTACGGAACTTTCTACTCACCTACAAGGGCAATTGGTTGCTGTAAACCCAGCATATGATTTAATGTTCGATTCTTTTGCTCCTAAAAATGTTCATGGAAATCCAAAAGCAAGAACAGAATGGGCAATAGAAACTGTAAAGAAAGCAGCAACTGCTAGTAGAAGATTAGGGTTAAATGCACACGCAACTTTTTCTGGTTCATTATTATGGCACACTATGCACCCTTGGCCACAAAGACCAGCTGGTTTAGTGGAAATGGGTTTTGAAGAATTAGCAAAGAGATGGACACCGATTTTAAATCATTTTGATAAAGAAGGTGTTGATGTATGTTATGAAATTCACCCTGGTGAAGATTTACATGATGGAGATACTTTTGAGCGTTTTCTAGAAGCTACTGGTAATCATAAAAGAGTAAATATACTTTATGATCCAAGCCATTTTGTATTGCAACAGTTAGACTATATCACGTACATAGATCATTATCATGAGTTTATAAAATCTTTTCACGTGAAGGATTCTGAGTTTAATCCTACAGGTAAAAAAGGTGCTTTTGGTGGTTATAATGATTGGGGCGATAGAGCCGGTAGATACCGTTCATTAGGTGATGGTCAAATAGATTTCAAAACCATATTTTCTAAACTAACACAATACGGTTGCGATGTTTGGGCGGTTATGGAATGGGAATGTTGTATTAAGAGTCCGGAGCAAGGTGCTCGCGAAGGAGCAAAATTCATTTCTGACCATATTATTGAAGCGACTGAAAAGACTTTTGATGATTTTGCAGGTGCTGAAATTGACAAGGATATGTTGAAGAAAATGTTAGGACTTTAAAATAGAGCACAAATGAAGAAAGTTATAGCTAGTGTAGCTTGTTTATTGGTATTCGTTGCATGTAAACAAGAGAAAAAAGAAACAACGCAAACCGCCGTTGTTGAAGAAGTAGCGGTTGTTGAAAATGATTGGGAAGTCTTATTCGATGGTTCATCATTAGATCAATGGAAAGAGTTTAAAACTGACGGAGTAAGTGATGCTTGGAAGATTGAAGGTGACGCTTTAGTTTATACGCCTCCTGTTGAAGGTGAAGAGTCTACAAACCATGACCTTGTAACAAGACAAGAATATACCAATTTTGTATTGAGCTTAGATTGGAAAATATCTGAAGCTGGTAACAGTGGTGTGTTTTGGGGTGTAAGTGAAGATGAAAAATTTGGAACAGGCTATCAAACTGGTCCAGAGATTCAAATTTTAGATAATGAAAAACACCCAGATGCTAAAGCAGGTACAACGCATCAAGCTGGTGCTTTGTATGATATGGTTTCACCAGCTACAGATGTTACTAATCCTGTTGGGGAGTGGAACACTATGGTAATTACTGTAGATCACAATGCACATATAGGTAGTGTTACTTTAAACGGTACTGTAATGGTAACTTTCCCTGTAGCTAACGAAGAATGGGATGCTATGGTTGCAAAATCTAAATTTGCTGGTTGGGACGGATTCGGAAAATATACTACAGGTAAAATCGGATTACAAGACCACAGTAACATAGTCGCTTTTAGAAACATAAAAATTAAACAACTTTAATTGCATTCAGGTATGAAAAATAGATACTCATTAGTACTGTTAGCTGCTTCTTTGGGAGTAATATCTTGTCAAGAAAAAGTAACGGTAGATGCTGATAGTCGCATTAAAGCGGTGAAAGATAGTGTAATCGTTTATGAAGAATACATGGGCGAAGAACCAACTACCCCTGAGGGTACTGAGTTTTATGAGCCTAAAGTTGCTGTTGTTAAACCTGCAACTACTAATTCTGCCCCAAGTGATGCCATTGTACTTTTTAATGGTGCGGGCTTAGAGAATTGGATCAGTACAAATGATAGTACAGCTGCCAAATGGCATTTGAATAAAGATGGGAGTATGACGGTAAATGACAAAACCGGAAACATACAGACCAAGCAGAATTTTGGTGACGTTCAGTTGCATATTGAATGGAAATCTCCACTGCCAGTGCAGAGAGATAATCAGAATAGAGCAAATAGCGGTGTATTTCTAAATGGAATATATGAAGTTCAAATTTTGGATCAAAATGATAATCCAACGTATGTAAATGGTCAAGTTGGATCTATTTACAAACAGCATGTGCCTTTAGCTATGGCTTCTGTACCAACGGGTGATTGGAATACATATGATATTATTTACCATGCGCCAGTATTTAATGTTGATGGCGGAAAAATAAAATCAGGTGATATTACTGTAATCCATAACGGAATTTTGGTTCAAGATCATGTGGAGCTTAAAGGTACGACCCCTTATATAGGCTGGCCTAAAAACCCAGCTCATGGTAAAGGACCATTAATGTTGCAAGATCACGGCGACGATAGTCGTGTTAGCTTTAGAAATATTTGGGTTAGAGAACTTTAATATTTTATCAGTTAGAATTTAAGGAGTAAACAAGATATTTTTCTGTTTGCTCCTTTATTAATTACGTAAGGTGAGATGATTATCGTTGAAATTTTCATTTACCTTACCTTTGTCTTAATCTAAAATGTATTTATGATTCAATCAATGACCGGCTTTGGAAAGCATGTAGTTCAATTACCTAATAAAAAGATTACGGTAGAAATAAAATCGCTTAATAGTAAGAGCATTGATTTAAATGCACGTATGCCTTCTAGTTATCGCGAAAAGGAATTAGAACTAAGAAAATTGGTCGCTAATTCATTGCTTCGTGGTAAAGTAGATTTTAATTTGTATGTAGAGCTTACTGGTGATACTACTTCAACTCAAGTAAACGAAGTTGCTGTAAAACAATATATGAATCAGTTAAAAAACATTGCCGATGGCGATGATTTAAGATTGTTAGAAATGGCATTGCGTTTTCCTGATGCTATGAAGACCGATAAGGAAGATATAGATGAATCTGAATATGAGGCTATCAAAGAAGCATTACAAGGTGCTTTGGTAGAAATCAATGAGTTTAGATCTGAAGAGGGTAGTGTATTAGAAAAAGATTTTCTTGACAGAATAACATCGTTGAAGAATTTGTTAGATGAGGTTATAAGCATTGATCCTGATAGACAAGCTACTATTCGTGAACGCCTAGAAAAAGCGGTACAAGATTTAAAAGCAGATGTAGATGAAAACAGATTTGAGCAAGAACTTATTTACTATTTAGAGAAATATGATATTACTGAAGAAAAGGTGCGCTTAGCAAATCATTTAGATTACTTCAGTAAAACATTACAGTCAGACGATAGTAATGGTAAAAAATTAGGCTTTATTTCTCAAGAAATTGGTCGTGAGATTAATACGATCGGTTCTAAAGCAAACTTTGCGCCAATGCAACAAATTGTTGTGCAAATGAAAGATGAGTTAGAAAAGATTAAAGAACAAATGTTAAACGTATTATAGATGAAAGGTGGTAAGCTAATCATTTTTTCTGCACCATCAGGAAGTGGGAAAACAACCATTGTACGCCATTTATTGGCACAACCAGAATTAAATTTGGCTTTTTCTGTATCTGCAACTTCACGACCAAGAAGAGGTAAAGAGAAGAATAAAGAACATTATTATTTCATGTCGGTTTCTGAATTTAAAAATCATATCAAGAATGATGATTTTTTAGAGTGGGAAGAAGTTTACCGAGATAATTTTTACGGTACTTTAAAAAGTGAAGTTGAAAGACTTTGGGCAGAAGGCAAGAATGTCATTTTTGATATTGACGTAGTTGGTGGTTTAAGAATTAAAAAGAAGTTTCCTGATCAGACCTTGGCTGTTTTTGTAAAGCCACCAAGTGTTGATGAACTTAAAATTAGACTTAAAAAGCGAAGTACCGAAAGCGAAGACAAAATAAACATGCGTATCGCCAAGGCTTCTGTAGAATTGGCAACAGCACC
Organism: Maribacter aquivivus; assembly: GCF_900142175.1. Lineage (NCBI taxonomy): Bacteria > Pseudomonadati > Bacteroidota > Flavobacteriia > Flavobacteriales > Flavobacteriaceae > Maribacter > Maribacter aquivivus. Next base: position 1,126,376 of record NZ_FQZX01000001.1, read on the forward strand.
ACAGTTCGATAAGATTATTAAGAATTATGATCTTGATGTTGCATTACAAGAGGCTATAGATTTGGTTGCCGATTTCGTTTCAGAGGATAAAGAATAAGTACGTATGAAAAAGGTAGGATTATACTTTGGTACCTTTAACCCTATTCACATTGGTCATTTGGTCATAGCGAACCATATGGTAGAGTTTTCAGACTTAGATGAGGTTTGGTTTGTAGTAACGCCTCAAAGTCCGTTTAAGACCAAGAAAACGCTTCTAGACAATCACCAAAGATTTGAAATGGTGTATGAAGCTACTAAAGAATATTCGAAGTTAAAGCCAAGTAATATAGAGTTCAATCTTCCACAACCAAATTACACGATAAATACGCTTGTTCATTTAGGGGAGAAATACCCGCAAGGATATGATTTCTCTTTGATAATGGGGGAGGATAACTTAAAAGGACTTCATAAATGGAAGAACTATGAAGCCATCTTAGACCTTCATCATTTGTATGTATATCCAAGAATATCTGAAGGAGTAATAGAGCATCAATTTAAGGAGCATGAAAAGATTCATCGTGTAAATGCCCCTATCATGGAAATCTCTTCCACTTTTATCAGAAGAGAGCATAAAAATGGTAAAAATATCAAGCCTTTATTGCCGCCAGAAGTGTGGAAGTATATGGATGAAATGAATTTTTATCGCTAGTCTATAGTATTCGCTTTGCGAAGATTATCTGTAGCTAAAAATACATCGCCTTTGTTGTAATACCACTTACGTACTTTAGGTATCTTAATTCCGTTTACGGTTATCATCTCAGAAAGTAGAATGTATTCTCCGTCATTTTTACTTTCATCATGAAAGAACTGATAAACCTCCATCGCATAGGTCTTAGGATCGAAATAGAAATACCAGGTATCATTACCTACTTCTTTTTCATAGGTAGCTTTTAATACTAAATATTCTTTTCCTTTAAATGTCTTTTTGATCACCTTGTCAGCTATCAATGTCCCTGGGTCTTTTAATTTCATAGGAAGCCCATATAGATACGTATAGTAGTTCTTCATCATTTTTGCACGATCACAACTAATGTTCATGCTATCTTTTATCTTCGGATAAATAGACGTACTGCCATTTAATTTTAAGGTACACTCACCATTATCTAATTCAGATTCAACCGTATAATTGTCTTTAGTAACGGTAGTTTTGAAATAATTGTCAGGTAATTTCATTTCAACGACCGTAGTACGCGGGCTACCCTTAGGGTTTTCCATTTCTATAAGCATTTTACCTTTGAAGGTAGCCCAATTGTCTTCTGGGTCATGAAATGCTATGGCTTTTTCAAGAAGTTGTTGACCGCTAATTTCTTGTGCAAAAACAAAAGTATTAGCTAATAGTGCTAAGAATAAAAAAAAGTACCTCATCATCATTTTAATTTGTGATGACAAGGTACTTATTATTTAAGATTTTAAAAACAGTTACTGTTTTTTAGGCTGATCTATTGTAGCTGGTGTTATTGAACCATCGTGTTCATTATGGTATTGCTGCAATAAGTTCATTGTAGAAGTTATTAAATCTTTTGTTTCTAAAAGCAAAGAAAAGTAAAGGGTTGTGTTTTTAGGACTAGACTCTTCTGTTCTTGTTCTTGCTATCTGTGTCTGAATTTTATCAGAAACCATTGTGAATAAATCTTCTTTCTGATCTAAAACTAAACCTATTTGTTCGAAAGATTGATTAGCAAATGCTGTTTGCGTCTGATTTAAAATTTCTTCTAACTTTAAATCAATTTGTTTCAGCTCTTTTATTTGGTTGTATTTTAACTTTTTGTGATTGTTATGTACATGCTTATGGCTAACCTTACCAATGTACTCCAGTGATTGAGCAATATCAGTTAAGTATCCAAGAGCATTAATGTAGAAGTTACTGGCACCAACACTATTTTCATCTAAATTTTTAATAAAGTAAAAGATATGGTCGCGTAGATCATCAATCTCATTTGAAAGTTTCTCGCCTTGTTTTTTATTCTTTTTTAATAAATTAACATCTTGTTTAGCAAGACCATTAATTGAGTTTGTGTAAATTTTATTTGTTCTTTTAAGAACATTTGAAATGTTTTGAGCACTTTCAATAATTACACCTTGTATAGAGCTACTTTCAGCTCTGTTTAAAGAATCTTCAGCACGTAATTCTTTTGCCTTTTTATTGTGTGAAATATAGTTTCTAGTAAGTAGTAATATCGCAAGAAGTAAAAGTATTGCTATCGCCGCACCTTTACCAAAACTAATTAAAGACAATATAACTCCAGATGCTATAAAGGCAATTATTGCTGTACCGAACCAGCCGCCAATAACATTTAGTACTCCTGCAACTCTATACACTGCGCTTTCAGCACCCCAAGCCCTATCAGCTAAAGATGTACCCATTGCAACCATAAAAGTTACATACGTAGTTGATAATGGTAATTTATATGATGTAGCAATAGATATTAAAATACCTGCAACCATAAGGTTTACTGCAGCACGAACCATGTCAAAGGCAGGTAGTTCATGAACCTTATTTTGAGACAAAGCAATTACAGGTTTATTAAATTGATTGTCAATTTTATCTTGAAGAGATTTTGGTGTAATTGTGGTAATTAACTCAGAAGCTGATATTGCAAACCGTACTAAGCCTCTTGAAAGAAAGTTAGGTTGAAACCTTTCTTTGGTATCTTCTTGACTTGATAAATCTAAAGACGTTTTTACTACTCTTTTAGCCTTGCTTGAAAACCAAAGCGTAAGAACCATTATCATACCCGCTATAAATAATAACAATGTAGGTGTAGGTACTTTTTTTGCTAAGATACCCATGCTAAATTCTGATGCAGCTACACCAGATGCCATCCATGCTTCATATGATTGCCATGCAGCAATTGGTACTCCAATAAAATTAACCAAATCATTACCTGCAAAGGCTAGGGCCAACGCAAACGTACCTACTCCGATGATTAATCTATAGATATTTATTTTAGCAAATTTCATTAATAGAAAAGATACTCCTGACCAAACTATAAAGTTTAGAAGTACTAAGATGGCTACTTTTGTTTCTAATAATTCTTTAATTGTAATACCACCAATTATATCAAAGCTTTCGCCCGCAAAAGTTGTTCCGCCTATACCTTTCATTAGTATGAAATAGGTTATAGATGATAAAGCAAATCCCCCAAAAAGAGCTCCTACCCATGTTGGTTTTTGCTCAAATTTATATGATAAAAGTAATCTCGAAACCCATTGAACCAAAGCACCAATAGAAAATGCTACGACTACAGAGAGTAATATTCCAAATATAATTTGAATGGCTTTATCGTTATTGATGTAATTGAATACATCAGTAAAACTTCCATTATCTGCTCCAATTTTAATTAACGACATGGCTACAGCTGCACCTAAAAGCTCAAAAACTATTGAAACAGTTGTCGATGTTGGCATACCAAGGGTATTAAAGAAATCTAGCAGTAATATGTCAGTGATCATAACTGCCATAAAAATGAACATGATCTCATCAAAATAAAATTCACTTGGATTAAAAATTCCTTTTCTCGCAACCTCCATCATACCGCTAGAAAAAAGTGCTCCTGCAGCGATACCAAAACTGGCAACGATCATTATTGTTTTAAATGAAATGGCTTTTGAACCAATTGCTGAATTTAAAAAATTCACAGCATCATTACTTACACCCACAACAAGATCTGCTACAGCCAAAATGGCAAGTGCGATAAGCATTAAAAAATAAATATTGTCCATATTTTATTACTCTAAGAATTTGCAAATATCATTATCGAAAACTGCGGTAATGTTACGTAAAGGTTATTATTTGTTAAAAATGAATATCTACTTGTAATCTATACATTAATCCATCCAGACCAGCATCTTCAGAAAGGTAGCTTAAGTCTGTTTGTACTTTTAATTTATGACCAACTATGTATTTTGAAAGTCCCATTGTGTATTGTGATTGCGGATTTCTACTTATTATTTCTTGATCAAGTTTAATATTTGTGAAACGACCAGAAACCTCCCAGTTATTTTTAAATAAATATCCTGTTTGCAGATTTATTCCATCTCCTACTTGTACTTCATCACCGGTAAGTGAACCATCTGAATTTATAGCAATAGCGTTATTGGCAGTTCTATGAGCATATTCACCCATAAATGAAAAACCTTTGTATTTGAACAAGGTATCTATAAACAACGTATTAATATCAGTTTCGAAAAAACCAGTGTCAGTAACCATATAGGATCCTTGATTACTTCTTGTTTTTACTGCATTTTGATTGCTGTCAAAAGTAGCGGCAATCATTAATTTTGGTGTTTGTTCTCTCTTCTGATCACTTCCTTTATACTCACCTTTACTTAAAAATTTTCCAAAAGGTAATAATTCTAAACGAGTCGTATATTGGTGACCACCTAAATTACCTGTTGTTATGTTTCTTCCTTCTCCTTGAGAGAGTGCAAAAATTTCCCTTACCAAAAATTTATCTGATAAATAGATATGGTGCCTTAACTGAAAACCCATGTCCCTGTCAATGGTAAACGTACTATTTAACAACGAGCGGTCTACCTGCATTAAGTTACCAGATGAAATTACACGTTCTATATTTCCTGGTAACTTGGTTTGCCCAAACCATAGCACAAAATTTTGATAAAAATTCCACTTTACTACGGCATCCAAAATATATCGTGGTGCGTTACTAGTAAATTCTGAAGCACCTGAAATATCTCGGTTCGAAAGTCCGAGCTCTATTTTATATATTAATTTAGGGGAATAGGCAAAGCCATCAAACTTAAGTCTTGCCCTTCTTACTAGAAAATTTTGTTCGGGGTTGGTTAAGCTACCATCAATTGCATCCCAATTGCTTGTTGCAAGTATTTGCATTCTGGCACCTACCTTCATAGTCCAGGAGCTGTCTTTTCCAACTAGGTTTAATAAGCCTTTACCAAATGAGGGAGCGTTTGTTTCTTGGCTTAAAGCACCAAATGAAAAGATTAAAAATAGGCATACCAAAGGGAAGCTGATTTTCATCAAGTTATTAGTTTTTGTCGACTGCAAAAGTCTTGAATGTAAGTTAAATTAATGTATACTTAATATTAATTTTTAATATAATTGGTTAATACTGATTACTAGGTAGATATTTTTTGTGTGAATTTTTACAACAAAAAAAAGCCACCTTAGAAAAGGTAGCTTTAAGATTTCAAAACTTAGTCGACAAAAACTAATAGTGAGAGAAATCTGATTGTCTAATGATGCTGACAAAAATCACAATTATTCATTGTTTAAATGTCATGCTAACATTAAGTAATGTTTAATTTTTTTAAGTGTAATTATAAATTGAAAAGTATGCTTAGCTATTTAGAAGCTGTTAAGCTTGCCATGTCTATGGTTTTAGCTTTTAGACTAGCTTGTATGACACTTGTTTTTCCAATAGCAACAATAATAGGAAGCTCAATAGTTTCATAGCCTACAAATCTAACAACTATGTTATATGAACCTGGAGTAAGGTTATCAAACTCAAAATTTCCTCTAAAGTTGGTACGCGTGGTTAATTCGGTATTTTCGATAGAAACAGTAGCCATTAATAAAGGCTCGTTAAATTGTTCGCCATCTAAAATATTTCCTTGAATAGCACTTGTTTCTTGCCCAAAAGTAAAAGAGCAAACCATTATAGTAAAAATGTAAATTAGATGTTTCATGTAAGCTTTTAATTTCTTCTACAAAGAAACTATAGCTAGGTTAAGTTAATGTTAGGTGCGGATTATTAAAGTATGTATTAATTGTTAACATATCGTTTTGTAAAATGCTAAAATTGATTTTAGGGGCTCTACAATGAGATATCAAAAATGTATCTTGCAGGCTTTAAAAACGGATTAACATGAATTGGGAGCAATTACTTTCTTTACGAAGACAAGGCGATAAAAATAAACGTTTGCGAAATGAACAAGATGAAACCCGTTTGGGATTTGATGTTGATTATGATCGTATCATATTTTCATCGGCTTTTAGAAGTCTTCAAGATAAGACCCAGGTTATACCGCTTTCAAAAACCGATTTCGTACATACTAGATTAACCCATAGTCTTGAGGTTTCTGTTGTGGGTAGAAGTTTAGGTAGATTGGCAGGAAAAAAAATTATAGAGAAACACCCATATTTAAAAGAAGTACACGGCTATCAATTCAATGATTTTGGTGGTATTGTCGCGGCAGCAGCTTTGGCACATGATATTGGTAATCCACCTTTTGGGCACAGTGGTGAAAAAGCAATCGGTGAATATTTTAAAACAGGAAACGGATTCAAATTTAAGGACCTGCTTTCTGAAGTTGAATACCAAGATATTATTGATTTTGAAGGTAATGCAAACGGATTTCGATTAATGACACAAGATAGGGCAGGGGTTTCTGGCGGTCTTCGTCTTAGTTATGCTACGTTGGGTGCGTTCATGAAATACCCGAAAGAATCGTTACCTAAAAAACCAAGCAACCACATTTGTGATAAGAAATTTGGATTTTTTCAGAGTGAAAAGCACATTTTTGACGAAGTAGCACAAGATTTAGGATTGCCAACAAGAAGTAATAACGGTACTATTTCTTATGATAGGCATCCATTGACATTTTTGGTAGAAGCTGCAGATGACATTTGTTACACTATTATAGATTTTGAAGACGGCATTAACCTAGGTCTTATTTCTGAAGATTATGCCTTGGAATACCTAATAAAACTAGTTAAAGACACCATAAATACCAAGAAGTATAATTCTTTGGAGTATATGGAAGATAGACTTAGTTACTTGCGGGCTTTAGCCATTAATACGCTAATACAAGATGCTGTTTCTATATTTGTTGAGAATGAAGAAAGCATCTTAAATGGCACTTTTGAAGTCTCTTTATTAGATAAAAGCGGATTTAAAGCCCAAATCGAAGATATCATTAGCCTAAGTGTTCAGAAAATATATCAATCTCAAGAAGTCGTTGAAAAAGAGATAGCCGGCTATACCATTATTTCTGATATTTTAGATGTTTACATTGATGCTTTGATTGGTAAAAAGAATAACAAAGCTTCTAATTACCACAAACTTATTTTAAGAACCTTACCAGGGTTTTATCAAGAAACAAATACATCGCTTTATCAAATTGTATTGAATACATGTTGTTACGTTGCAAGTCTATCTGATAGTGCTGCAGTGCATATTCACAATAAGATTAAAGGAAAAACGCTTTAGAAGCCGTAAAGAATACCTACGCCCAGTACTTGTTTGAACTGTATTTTTGGAACACCAGGGTTTATGATGGTACCGTTATCGTTTTTGACAATATCAAAAAGAATATCGTCATCATAAATCATTTGTGTACCTAAACTTGTACTTATAAATTTATTCACCTTCATGTTAATGGTAAGTTCCCAATCAACATCAATATTTCCAAAACTTTTTATATAATCAGAATAAAGATTAAGCCTGCTTTTTAATTCTATATTATCTGCAACGGTATAATTGAAATTGTTGGTAATAAGTATACCAATCTCCAATAAATGATTCTCGCCAGGTGTAATTACATTACCATCTGCATCTAAAATGGCTTCTTGAACACCAAACGATCCATTGTCAGCTAAATCTTGATCTAGTACAAAGGTTGATTTTTGAGTTAATGGAGATAGGTAAAGGTTGAATTTTTCATCTTTACTGATATACGATGTACCCGCACCAAATAGTAAATAACCAGGTGCCATAAATCTTGAAATAGGTGTATCTCTATCAGGGTATTTGTAACCGTTAGAGAATTGTGTATTAAAGTTTAATTGTACGGAATAGAACCATCTACTATCATTATCTTTCTTAAAACCTAAGTTAGAACTTAAACGAATTACATCTTCCGTTTTTCTAAGTTTTTGGCCTTCTTGAGCATTTAATCCGTAACGTAATTCTAGATTATTATCCCATTGAAAATTGCTAAACTTATATTTTCGTGCAAATTTTAAAAATCCCAAACCACTAATAGCATTATCACCACCCGCATTCCAATTTACAAAGGCAACTTCACTAATATTGATACCAAAGCTATTTTCTGTTTCCCAAAATGACGGTACTCTAAATCGTTGAAAACCTTTTTGCAGGGTTTTTGTTTTTTTGAAGTCAATTTTGGGTATTTGTAGGTTTACGTCTTTTCTAGGGGAATAAATTTTATCTACCGTTCTACGAATTACAATAGTATCTACTGCGACACTGTCTACAGTAACACTATCTACAATAATAGGTGCCGGTATGGTATCTTGACCAAAAGAAAATGACATTACCAAAAGAAGTAACGGAAGTAAAAATTTAAGCGATTTTGAAGCCATTATTTTCATAGAAATTGTTGTACATATTGTTTTACGGACATCTTATCTATCCCTGCTTTTATATACAGTTTTTCGGTAGCACCGTGTGTAATAAAGGCATCAGGAATGCCAAATATCTTAATTATTTTATGGATTCCAATATTATTTGCAAATTCTAACAAACCACTTCCAAATCCGCCAGTAGCAGCACCATCTTCAATTGTAATAATATGCTCGAATTTCTGTAAGATTTCTTTTAATAAGGTTGAGTCTAAAGGTTTTATGAACGGGAAGTTATAATGGGCGATTGCAGGGTTGTTATCCAATTCATTTATCAGTTCAGATACCATATTGCCAATGGGTCCTGTGCTTAGAATAGCAATTTTACTTCCTTCTTTTAAAAGTTGTGCTTCTCCGATATTGAGTTTTTTCATCGGTACTTGCCAATTCACTTCATTTCCACGACCACGCGGATATCTTATAGCAATAGGATGGTCTAAACCCAACTGAGCCGTGTACATGATGTTTCTGAGCTCAATTTCATTTAATGGAGAACAGATAATCAGGTTAGGAATACACTGTAAATATGAAATATCAAATACACCATGATGCGTTGGTCCGTCTTCACCAACCAAACCTGCGCGGTCTAAACAGAAAATAACAGGTAGGTTTTGTATAGCTACATCGTGTATAACCTGGTCATAAGCACGTTGTAGAAAAGTAGAGTATATATTACAGAATACAACTAAACCATCAGTTGCCATACCTGCAGCCATAGTTACCGCATGTTGTTCGGCAATACCAACATCGAAAGCTCTGTCTGGAATGACCTCCATCATAAATTTTAAAGAACTACCAGTTGGCATTGCAGGAGTAATCCCTACTATTTTTTCATTTTTCAATGCAAGTTCTACTAAAGTTTTACCGAATACATCTTGAAACTTAGGTGGTTCAACGGTATTGGTTTTCTTTTGTAGCTCACCTGTTTGTTTGTCAAATTTACCGGGTGCGTGGTAGGTGACTTGATTCTCTTCTGCCTTTTGTAACCCTTTTCCTTTTGTGGTGATTACGTGTAATAATTTAGGACCTTTTATATTCTTTAAACGTTCTAATTCTTTTACTAAAGTAGGTAGGTCATGACCATCTATAGGGCCAGTGTAATTAAAATTTAAGCACTCGAATATATTTTCTTCTTTTGCAGTACCTGTTTTTACGTTGGTAAGGTATTTTTTTAATGCACCTACGCTTGGGTCTATACCCATAGCATTGTCATTAAGCACAACAAGAATATTTGCATTGGTTACACCGGCATGGTTTAACCCTTCAAATGCCATACCGCTGGCTATAGATGCATCGCCAATAACTGCAATGTGTTGTCGTTGTATTTTTCCTTGTAATTGTGCGGCCAAAGCCATACCTAGCAAAGCTGAAATAGAAGTAGAGCTATGCCCTGTTCCAAAAGCGTCATACTCGCTCTCTTGCATTTTTGGGAACCCACTAATTCCACCAAATTGTCTATTGGTGTCAAAAACCTCTTTTCTACCGGTCAGTATTTTATGCCCGTATGCTTGGTGGCCTACATCCCATATTAACTTGTCTATGGGTGTATTGAAAACATAATGTAATGCTATGGTCAATTCTACAACACCTAAACTAGCACCTAAATGCCCTTCTTTGACAGATACAATATCAATTATGAACTCACGTAGTTCAACAGCCAGTTGCTCTAAATCCTTTACTGATAAAGTTTTTAGATCGTTAGGTGATTTGATATGTTCTAGAATTGATTTCAAATTGCATCTATAATGGTCACAAAAATACTTTTTTAAAAATGAAACTATCGTATTTTTGAGGTTATGGTTTTACCTTACGATGATACTTATTTTATGAAAAAGGCACTTCAAGAAGCAGAATATGCATTTGAAGCTGGTGAAGTGCCTGTGGGTGCTGTAATTGTAGTGCAAGACAGGATCATTGCAAGAGCACATAATTTGACCGAAAAATTGAATGACGTTACGGCACATGCCGAAATGCAAGCGATAACCTCTGCAGCTAATTTTTTAGGAGGTAAGTATTTGAAAGATTGTACGTTGTATGTAACCTTAGAACCTTGCCAAATGTGTGCCGGTGCGTTGTATTGGAGCCAAATTGGGAAGATTGTCTATGGCGCTACAGATGAGCAGCGCGGTTGCGGGGTTATGGGAACAACTCTTCACCCTAAAACTAAAATATCAGGTGGTATTCTTGCAGATGAAGCGACTAGTTTATTGCTTCAGTTTTTTGCGAAGAAAAGAAAATAGAATTTTGAGTATAAATGAAAAACCACGCAAGAGCGTGGTTATCTAAATTTTTTAGAAAAAGAATATTGTTAAAGTACCTGCACTTGTCCGGCAACAGTACCTTTTCTTCCTTGTTCCTCTTCATAACTCACTTTGTCACCTTCTCTAAGTTCAATGCCGTGTAAAGAGGTGGCGTGAACAAATATATCTTTTCCAGTTTCTTCATTGGTTATAAATCCATAACCCTTAGATTCATTGTAAAATTTGACGGTACCAATCATTATATTGAAATTTTAATGTTAACATTCTAATTTACAATATTTTAGGATTCATTGGTAGAGAATGGTACTATTAATTTTTCGGAGTGTCTTGATTATCAGTCTTTCTAGGTGCTTTACCTTGCATTTTTCGTACATTTTCATCGGTAAGCATGTAATCATTAAATTTTTTACCCTTGCTCTCTTTTATTAGAAAAAGTGGCATGGCAATTAAAAATAGCAATAAGGTACCTGAACCTATATACCTATGTGATAGTGCTTCTTCACCTGCACCTAAAGTAAATCCGTAGATAATTAGTCCAATTGAAATCAATACTATGGCAATAATTACATATTTCATGTCTTTCTCTTTTACTTAGTAAATTTTATAAGTTCTCTTCTGTAAGCAGTTAATAGTTTTGATTTGGAAACAAATCCCATATATTTTCCATTCTTTACTACAGGTAAGTTCCATGCGCCACTATCCTGAAATTTTTGCATAACAATTTGCATGCTGTCCAACCCATAATAAATATGATCGGGTGCTTTATGGGTAAATGTTTCCACTTTTGTAGTGTTGTATAATTTGGTGTCGAACATGAACTCCCTAATATCATCTAATAAAATAATACCTAAAAACATGTGATTTACATCTACTACAGGAAAAATATTTCGTGTTGATTTGGCAACGGAATCATGTAGCATTTCACCCAAGGTCATATCTGGGTGTACTATTTTGAAGTTGGTTTCTATCACCATATCAATGTTCATGATGGTAAGCACTGCATGATCTTTATTGTGCGTCAGTAAATCACCACTTTCAGCCAATTCTCTCGTGTAAATAGTATAATCTACGGTGTTTTTTGTGATGATGTATGATATAGAAGCGGTAATCATTAGTGGAACAAAAAGTGCGTAACCACCTGTTATTTCTGCAATAAGGAAAATTGCGGTCAACGGTGCATGTTGCACACCCGCAATAAGACCCGCCATACCAATAAGGGTAAAGTTACTTTCGGATACTGAAAATCCTAATCCGGAATTGTTGATTAATTTTGCGACTACGTTACCTAATGCACTACCCATTACCATTGTTGGTATGAAAATACCACCAGCGCCACCGGCGGCTAAAGTAGTGGTCATCGCAACCGCTTTGAAAATTGTAATGCCGATCAAAAGTGCTATTACTACCCAAATATTGCCGATATAAGCATCAAAGGGCGTTTTACCCAAAGCTTTAATATGGTCACCTATTAAAAGGTCGTTGATAAAGGAAAAACCTTCACCATACAATGGGGGAATCGTATATAACATTATACCTATTGCAAGACCGCCAACGAGTAATCGGTATTTAGGACTTTTTAAGGGCTTAAAAAGGTTGATAATACCAAAGTACATTTTAGTAAAGTAAATAGACGCTACAGCTGTGCCTACTCCTAAAAGAATATAAAATAAGGTATCTTTAACTTCAAATGGTTCTGTAATCGTGAAATTGAATAGATTCTCGTTTCCCATAAAAAAGTAGGAGGTAAGCACACCACTGATCGATGCCAATAATAATGGTAACATGGATATCATGGTCAGGTCTAAACTAAATACCTCTACCGCAAAAATGATGGCGGCAATTGGCGATTGAAATATAGACGATATTGCACCTGCCGAGGCACAAGCAATTAGTAAAGAGCGCGTTTTAGAATTGATATGAAAAAGCTTTCCTAAATTAGAGCTTAATGCGGCACCTGTTGCCACTGCCGGACCTAATAACCCCACGGATCCACCAAAACCTACGGTTAATGGTGCAATAATAAGTTGGGTGTACATCTGTTTGGCATCAATATTTGCCTTGTTTCTTGATAAGGAAAACAAAATAGAAGAAACGGCATGCTTTAATTTCTCTTTATGAATGTATTTTACATAAAGATATACCAAGGTAAGACCTATAATAGGCAGAATGAAATACAGCTGATTACTTGAGAAAATAATCCCTTTTTCAAGAGATGCCTCAATAAAATAAGTGATGTTTTTTAAGGTAACAGATGCCAAACCAGCCAAAAGACCAACAATTACACTTAAGATGTAAATGAAGGTTTTTTGAGAGATATGTTTATATCTCCATTTGTAAATGCTTTTTAAAATGTTATTCCTTTGGATGGGCATGGTTGAGCCAAATCAATGATAGGGGGCAAAGGTATTTAATTACTTGCTATGATTTTGGATTTAAGTTCTTCTAAATCTTCAAGATAAATTTGACGTAGGGTTTCTACGTATGCTCTATTGTTATAATAGCCATTATTAAAATCTACAATGGCATCATTAATCATATTCAAAGCCGCTTTTTTATCTCCTTCGTTCAGAAAAATCTTCGCCTTATAATATTTGGCATCTGCAGAATTGGTGAAGTATTGAATTAATTTGTCAAAATTCTCATTTGCTTTTTCAATGTTACCAGCTTCATAATACGCAATACCTCTATATAGAAAAGCTTCAAGTTCTACCCAATCTTCACCAGAATCTTCTGTTTCTTTAGTAATGTGTTTATCCCAAAAAGCAATAGAGTTGTCATAGTCTTTTGCTCCTAAATAAGCAATGCCTCGCCAAAAATCTACACTATGCCCTTGTGGATAATCTAAATATGGAGTTAACGAATCTGATGCGTTAAAATCTGCAATGGCTTTTTCATAATCTCTGTAAAACCATAGGTATAAGTAGCCGCGCCATGGTATTCTTTGTTCAGGATTTAATGCTACTGCCTTATTGTATTGGGGCAACCATTTATGTGGTAATCCACGTTTAAGGTCAGCTACTGAAAGTTCATAAACCCCAGGTTCATATGTTGGGTCTATAACTACAGCTTCAGCAATACCGTTTTGAAAAGCAACTGAGCCTTGATGATAAAATATAGCATCTTTATATCTTTCTTCAGCCAAGATTTGAACATCATTTTCATTAGCATTATCTGCACAAGAAATTAATAAGGCAAGCACAATACAACTAAGGAATAATTTCGACCACTTTTCCATTTTCTATTCGATAAGATATATACATATAATAATTGCCAGGATCTTCTCGAAATTCAAGAGTATTCCAATTTTCTGGCATTGCGGTAAAAGTTAAAAGGGAATCTACCATTTCTGAATTCAATTCTTTTTCCTCTAAATCTAGATTCATTTGAACAACATCAAACCAGCCGGGGTTTCCATCACAATTCACTAAAAAGCGAAAGTTTAAATAACCTGAATCGGTAAACGAATCGCCAGAATAGTTGTTTGCTAGGTTTATTCTAAATTGCCTTTTGTTATTTTTATAAGCATCTAAGCCAGCACCATTGTAGGTGCGGTAAATTTTACCATCATTACATAACGTATATACATCATTCAATAGCGCCTTTTCTTGATCGATGTACCCTATGTAGTTTTTATAAGGTTGGTCAGTAGTATCGAAATCTTTTTTAAACTTAAAGTAAAAGTACCCAGCCAGACCACCAATTATTAGAACTATGCCCAATAAACTATACAATACTATTTTAACCCATTTTTTCACAAAGTGAATTTAACAAAAAATATCTTACTCAGTGTGATGGTTAAATTGTAAGATGTCTAATTGAAATGGAGAGCAAACAAAAAAATCCCGCACTAGGCGGGATTTTTACTTTTATATCAAATAGATTTTATTTCAAATCTATATCCAACTTCAAACTCAATTCTTTCAATTGTGCATTATCAATTGGGGCGGGAGCATCAATCATAACATCACGTCCACTGTTATTTTTAGGGAATGCAATAAAATCTCTGATAGTTTCTTGTCCGCCTAAAATAGCTACAAGTCTATCAAGACCAAATGCTAATCCGCCATGTGGTGGTGCACCGTATTGGAAAGCATCCATTAGAAAACCAAATTGTGCCTTTGCCTCTTCTGGTGTAAATCCTAAATGCTTGAACATTGTTGCTTGCATATCTTTATCGTGAATACGAATAGATCCACCGCCTATTTCGTTTCCGTTTAATACAAGGTCATAAGCGTTTGCACGTACTGCACCTGGATCAGTATCTAATAATTCTAACTGACCTGGTTTTGGCGATGTAAATGGGTGGTGCATTGCATGGTAATGACCAGTTTCTTCATCAAGCTCCAATAATGGGAAATCAACAACCCATAATGGTGCGAATTCATTTGGTTTTCTTAAACCTAATCTAGTTGCCATTTCCATTCTCAAGGCACTTAACTGTGTTCTTGTTTTATTAGCATCACCAGAAAGTACGCAGATTAGGTCACCTGGTTTAGCACCAGTTGCTGCAGCCCATTTTGCTAAATCGTCTTGGTCGTAAAATTTATCTACGGTAGATTTAAAGCTTCCGTCTTCATTACATTTTACGTAAACCATTCCGTTAGCTCCAATTTGCGGACGCTTAACCCAGTTTACTAAAGCATCTAATTCTTTTCTAGTATATGATGCAGCATCTGGTACGGCAATACCTACTACTAACTCTGCAGAGTTAAAAACTCCGAATTCTTTATGCTGGGCAACGCTATTTAATTCAGCGAATTCCATCCCAAAACGAATATCTGGCTTATCATTACCATATTTAGCCATGGCATCATCATAAGTCATTCTAGGGAATGAATCGATCTCTACACCATTGACTTCTTTTAAAAGGTACTTCGTTAAGTTTTCAAAGACATTTAAAATATCTTCTTGTTCTACGAATGCCATTTCACAATCTATCTGTGTAAACTCCGGTTGTCTATCGGCACGTAAATCTTCATCTCTAAAACACTTTACAATCTGAAAGTATTTGTCCATACCACCAACCATAAGCAACTGCTTAAAAGTTTGTGGTGATTGTGGTAAGGCATAAAATTGCCCTTCGTTCATACGGCTAGGTACAACGAAATCTCTAGCACCTTCTGGTGTAGATTTTATTAAATACGGAGTCTCCACTTCTATAAAGCCTTCGCTAGATAAAAACTTACGGACTTCCATAGTTACCTTACTTCTAAAAATAAGGTTGTTTTTTACAGGGTTTCTACGGATGTCTAAATACCTATATTTCATACGAAGATCTTCACCACCATCGGTTTCGTTCTCGATTGTGAAAGGCGGTGTTTTAGATTCATTCAGAATAGTAAGTTCAGAAACCAAAACTTCTATATTACCAGTAGGGATATTAGCGTTTTTAGAAGTTCTTTCAATAACCTCACCTTTTATTTGAATAACAAACTCTCTACCCAAATTTCTTGCCTGCTCTAATAGCTCTGCATTTGTGCGGTCTTCATCAAGTACTAGTTGTGTAATACCATAGCGATCCCTTAAATCTACCCAAACTACGAAACCTTTGTCTCTAGTTTTTGCTACCCAACCAGATAGTGTAACCGTTTGGCCAATATGTGATTCTCTTAATTCCCCGCAGGAATGGCTTCTATACATAGTACTTGCTTTAATGAATTGGCAAATTTAAGAAGTCTATTTCATTATAGATCTATTTAACTGGTAGCTTTTACACGATGACCAGTTTAGCCAATGTTAAACATGAATTGTTTTTAAAATACTGTAAAATAGGACGTTGCAATCCCAATGTAAAGTTAATGTAAACTAAAAGTTACCAAAACATTGATTAATTGAGAAATAAATGTATATTTGTAACGTTAGTGTTAAGGAAGAAATTAATTTAAAAAAATATATCCCATGAAAAAAATCTTAATTATAGCTGTAATGGCATTGTCTTTCGGAGCTTACGCTCAAGTTGATCCTACTTTTGAAAAAGATGGTGATAAAGTAAAAGCAACATATTTTCATGCTAACGGAGAAAAATCTCAAGAAGGTTACTTTTTAAATGAAAAGTTAGAAGGTGAATGGAAAATGTTCAATGAAAAAGGAGAGAAGATTGCAATGGGTAACTATGATAATGGTGTAAGAACCGGTAAGTGGTTATTCTGGGAAGGTGATGTAACGAGTGAAGTAAACTTTGATAATAACAGAATTGCTAGTGTAAATAAAGCTAGTAAAAAAGATCCTGTTGTAACGAATAAGTAATCTCAATCAAATACAACAACAATAAGAAAAGCCCCGTATCAAATGATACGGGGCTTTTCTTATTTCAACTTTTTGTAGCTTAAGCTACATGTTCTAATTGTTTATTTTCTTCATTACTATTGCCGCCGAAACTGCTGAACTTTATTTTTATACGGTATACTATGTTGAATAGTACTGGCACAATAATTAAGGTCAAGAATGTTGCAACGATTAAGCCGAAGATAACTGTCCAAGCTAATGGTCCCCAGAATATAACATTATCACCACCAATATAAATGTGTGGATTAAATTCTGAGAATAGCGCAAAGAAATCGATGTTGAGTCCGATTGCTAACGGAATCAATCCTAATACGGTTGTAATGGCAGTTAATATTACCGGGCGTAATCTTGCTTTACCACCAACGATCATAGAATCTGTTGCATCTTCAATTGTCAATAAATCACTGTCTTCCATACCTAATCTCAACTTTTTACGATCGACTAGAATTTGGGTGTAATCAAGGAGTACCACTCCGTTATTCACCACAATACCTGCAAGTGAGATAATACCCATCATTGTCATCATAATAACGAAGGACCATCCGGTGATCATCAATCCTCCAAAAACACCGATGAAGCTTAAGAAAATAGCAATCATAATAATCAACGGTTTAGAAATACCACCAAATTGGAAGATTAGAATAAGCATGATCAATCCTAGACCAGAGAAAAAGGCACCTACTAAGAAAGCTTGTTGCTTCGCTTGTTCTTCTAATTGACCTGTATAATCAATTTTAACGGTAGCGGGAGTTCCATTAAAACTTCCCATCTCATTTTGAATTTCGGCAACAATAGCACCGGCATCAGTAAAGCCAGGTTTTAATCCGGAATAAATAGTTACTACTCGTTTACCATCACGGTGTTTAATAGCACTATAACCAGATGTGTTCTTCTCGGTTGCAACAGCAGAAATCGGAATCTCTTTAATCTGCCCATTAGAAGGATCTCTAAAAATGATATTCTGATTGAATAGCGCACTTTTGTTGTATCTCAAGTCTTCATTAAATCTAATATTGATGTCATAATCTTCGCCATCTTCTTTATAAACACCTGCCTTCTCACCAAAAATAGAGCGTCTTAACTGGTTACCAACTTGACCTACGGCAACACCAAGCTCACCTGCTTTCTCACGATCTACAATTACTTGCATTGCTGGTTTGCCTTTATTTACATCTATCTTTAATTCTTCAATACCTGCAATGTTTTTGGTATTGATGAAGTTTTTAACATCTTCAGCGGTATTGATCAGCTCATCATAATCATTACCTTCAAGCTCAATGTTAATAGGGAAACCAGCTGGTGGTCCATTAGCATCTTTCTCTACGGATATGGCAACACCAGGATAAATGCCCTGTAATGCTGCTTGCACACGACCACGAATATCTTCGGTATTTAAACCATTACGATATTTATATTCACTAAAGTTTACGGTTACCTTTCCTTTATGAGGCATTTCTGCAGATGATCCACCATCTGTAAGTGGGTTACCGGCACCTTCACCAACTACGGATACAGCTGATGACATCATAAAATTCTCACCCTTTTCATTTTTGTACATATCGTCATCCATGATAGCGTACACCTGATTTTCTACCTCTTTGGTAATCTCATTGGTTTTCTCAATAGATGTTCCTTCAGGGTATTCTACATACACATAGATTTCATTTGGTTTGTTATCTGGGAAGAACTCGATTTTAGTTCTACCGCTACCTACAGACATTCCAAATAACATGAATACACCAATCAACATTAAAAAAGTTATACCAAAATACCAATATACGTTGCTACCTCTAAGCGCATGCTTTAAACGACGCTCATACCAATTTTCAAAGCGAGCCATAGTTCTTTTTTGAAATCTGATTGCTGAACCTTTAATGATGTATTTGTATGCCCAGAACATGATGGCAGTAAGTATAAGTACAGATCCCAAGCCGCGCATAGCGCCACCGAAAATTAGTATTAACGCTCCAAGCCCACCTAGAATAACACTCATTCTAATTAATTGCTTTAAGGTCAATTCTTTTTCATCAGTGCTCATAAATTTAGAGACCAACATAGAGTTCATGAATATGGCTACGAATAATGACGAGCCCAACACAACAGAAAGTGTAATAGGGAAGTAAATCATAAATTGACCGAAAATACCTGGCCAAAGACCTAACGGTACAAAGGCAGCAACAGTTGTCGCTGTTGATATGATAATAGGGTATGCAATTTCACCAATACCTTTTTTAGCAGCTTCTGTTCTTGACAAACCTTCATCCATTAATCGGTATACATTTTCAACTACTACAATACCGTTATCCACCAACATGCCAAGACCCATAATCATTCCGAAAAGAATCATAGTATTAAGTGTGTACCCAAGCCATGACAGTATTACAAAAGACATGAACATGGACATAGGTATAGCGAAACCAACAAATAATGCATTTCTAAATCCTAAGAAGAACATTAGAACGGTTACTACGAGTATAATACCGAAGATGATGTTGTTTACTAAGTCATCTACTTGATTTAATGTACGTGTAGAGGAATCATTGGCAATAGAAATATTTAAATCTGGCGGAAAGTATTCAGCTGTTTCTTTCTTTACCAATTCCTTTATTTTATCTGAAGCGGAAATGGAGTTTCTACCAGCTCTTTTTTTCACATCTAGCATTACTACATTTTTCCCGAATTCACGAGCATATGTAGTTTTGTCTTTTGCTTGAAAGTTAATGGTAGCAATATCTTTAAGGTATACTGCACCATTCTCAGATTTTACTACGAAGTTGTTCAATTCTTTAGGGTCTTCTACTTCCCCTAAAATACGAATGGTACGTCTTTGTCCTACGGTTTTTAAGTTACCGGCAGACATCGTCATATTACCATTGCTAATAGCACTAATTACATCTTGAAAGCTAATTTTAGCAGCCATCATTTTGTAAATGTCCACACCAACTTCAACTTCTAGGTCTTGTGCACCACGTATATCTGCTTGTTTAATTTCTGGTAAGTCTTCTACTTCATCTTGTAAATATTCAGCAAACTCTTTCAACTTTTCTACAGGGTAATCCCCGGTAAAGTTGATATTCATAATTGGCACTTCTTCTGAAAAATTTAGGTCAAACACATTCGGTTCTACCTTTGCACCGTTAAAAGTAGGCCAGTCTTCACTCGCTTTTTCACTGTCTACTTCATCTTTTACTTTTTGCTTTGCCTGTTCAACAGTAATCTCTTCATCAAACTCTATGGTCAAAATAGCGTAATCTTCTTGAGAAGTTGAGGTGACTTCTACAACGTTACTTATATTCTTTAACCGATCTTCTAAAGGGTCTGTAATCAGTTTTTCAATATCTTCAGCGGTATTACCTGGGTAAGGTGTACTAATGTAGATTTTGGTCTCTATAATTTCAGGAAAATCTTCTCTAGGCATCGCCATATAAGCGCTGAATCCTAACCAAAGAAAAATGGCAATCATCACATAAATAACCGAAGGGTTATCAATGGCCCAAGACGATAAACCGAATTCCTTATCGGCGTTCTTTTGTACTTTGCTCATCGATCTTTATTTTTTGATTTTAACTTTTTGACCATCTTTTACACTTCTAGCACCTTCTTTGATAATTTGGTTGCCATCTGCTAAACCAGATAATACTTCAATATTTGCACCTTGTGTTTTACCAGTGATGATTACACTTCTTTTTACTAACGCCTCACCATCTGCATTTGGCTCTTCTGCAACGAATACATACTGCTCACCATCTGCATTTTCTGAAATTATACTAGTTGGTATTAATATGGCATCTTCACTAGTATAGTCATTGATAGCTACTTTAGCAGAAAGATTTGGTTTAATCTTACCTTCTTTATTTGGTACAGGTATTTCTACCTCAAAAGATCTATTAGAAGGATTGATAAAATTGCCTGTCTGTCTAATTTTAGTAATGATGCTATCTCCTAATACTGGAAAATAAACCAAAGCCTCTTTACCTTTTGCGACACTTCCTAAATATGATTCTGGCACTTCTACCTCAATATACATATCAGATAGGTTTACAATACGAAATACCTCTGAACCTTGCCCTGGAGCAACAACAGTGCCTTGATCTTTAATTACATTATCAATAATACCTGAAAAAGGTGCTCTTATGGTAGATTTTCCCAATTGGCTTTGCGTTTGAGAGAGCATATTTTCTGCTGCTTCATAATTGGTTTTAGCCTGTAAAAATTGAATTTCTGAACCTATGTTCTGATTCCATAAACGCTCTTGACGCTCAAAAGTCGTTTTTGCCAAAACAGCTTGAGATTTCAATTGACTTACTTGGCTAGACATACCGCCATCGTCAATAGTCGCTAATACCTGACCTCTAGAAACTTTGTCACCTTCTTTAACATATACTCTTTGTAACGTACCTGCCATTTCTGGGTAGATCAATACATTTTGCTTGGTAGAAACATCGCCCTGTAATTCTAGGTAGTGGTTAAACAGCTCTTTTTTTGCTGTTAATGTATTTACCAATGGTAACTTCTCTTCATTACCTAAAACTGCTATTGCAGAATCTAAAGATTTCAGTTGTGCATCAATTAGTTTTTGTTGTGATGTAATATCATTTTTTTTAGCTCTTATTGCCTCTAGATCTTGCTGTGCTATAATATCTGCTACCGATTGCTCACCTCCGCCGCATGAGTATATGCCAATGGTCGCAATTAATAAAACTAGTATTTTCTTCATGATTGTATTTTTAGTGATTGATTATTTAGTCTTTTGTATTTAAAATGGTTTCTAGTTCGGTCTTGTTATTAATTACCTCTACCATTGATTGCAAGTACTCTTGTTGGGTAGTATATAATTGTGTTTGTGCCTGTCTCAGTTCAAAACTTGTTGCAAGACCTTCTTTATATTTGATTTGGTTTTTGTTTTCAATACGTTCAGATAGTGTTAGGTTTTGCTTTGCAGTTTCGTAATTATCTATTGCCAGCGTATAATTATTTTTAGCATTCTCTAACTGTAATCTAATTTGTTGTTCGGCTTCTGTTAATTGTGTTTTCGATTTTTCTAAAGCAATTTTTGCGCGTTGGGTGCTGGCACTTCTTTTAAATGAACTGAAAATGGGAATATTTAGGTCAAAACCTAAAATAGAAGAATCGAACCATTGTTGATCTCCGCTGAAAAAATCGAAGCTTTCTGAGTAAGCCGAACTACCATAGTTAACGTAAGCATTCAAAGTTGGCAGTGCACGACTTCTTGCTAGTTTCCATTCAAAAAAGCGTTGTTCGTTTAAATTTTCGGCAAGCTTGTAATCTACATTATCATTAATATTGAAGTCGATCCCAAGTATACCTAAGTCCATTTTTGACATGGTAAGATCTTCTAGGTTTTCTTTCAATTGTGTTGGTGCATTTAGATCTAGACCCATACTTACATTCAACATTTGTAATGTAATGTCCTTTAATCTAAGAGCATTTTGCAATTGATTCTCTATGGATGATAAGGTGATTTGAAGTTGGTCAACACTTTCTTCTTCTCCTAGTCCGTTTTCAAATAGCTTAGAAGTTTCAAAGAGATTTTTTTCAAGTGTGGTTTTATTTTTTTCTAGGATTTCTATACTTTCTTCTGCTAAAAGTACATTGCCGTAAGCTTCAACTACTTGTTTTCTAACGTCTAGTTCTGTTTTCTCTTTGTTGTTTGCACTATAGCTTAAAAATGCTTTTGTTGCTTGTACACCAACAATATAAGAACCATCAAAAATTTGCTGTGTCAACGTAGCTGTTGCAGTTGCTGATTGTGGTTGAGAGAAAACTACGGGTATAAATTCACCCGCCGCACCACCTACCAATTCTGCTGGTAATAATGTAACAGGTTGTTTTAACTGATTAGAATATCCAAGAGATCCGTTTATTTGAGGAAGTCCGCCTGCTATAGTTTCCCATTTTTGCTTTTGGGCATCTATAATATCCCTATTCGCATTAATCGCTGAATAGTTGTTTTCTAATGCAAATTGAATCGCTTCTTCCAATGTAAACGAATTGGTTTGCTCTTGTGAATATCCTAAACTAATACTTAGAATAGTGATTAAGATTACTAATTGATTTCGCATTTATTCTTGATTTGAATTGATGATGTTATTTAATATGGTTTTTCCTTTTGGTGTAACAATCCCTCTAATGTGGTATTCTAAAAAAGAGTCCATTAATTTTCCTATCGGAAATTGTTCTAACGGAAACATGTTTTGGTCCTTAATACTATTAAGACCGGTAAAATATATTCGAGCAACAAACTCCGGATTTATATTATCTCTAAACAAGCCTTGTTTTAAACCACCTTCAACATTCAATAATATGCACTTATGCATTTTATCGAATTGCATTAGCTTGAGATTCTTATGAATTTTTGGATAGTATTTCATTAATTGGTACTGTGGAGAGCTCTTTTCATCATTTAAATGAGACATTACATACTTTTTAATCTCATACAATTCTTCAATAGCGTTTTTCTCCATCGCTATAATTAAGTCAATACCATTGCTTAAATCACAGAACTTATTCATTACGCAATCTTCTACTAACGAAGTCTTATTACTATACTCGCTGTAAATGGTTTTTTTAGACATGCCAATTTCATTGGCAATATCGTCCATGGTAATACTCTTAAAACCACGTTCTAAGAAAAGCTGTGAAGCTGTATCCCTAATTTTTTCTTTCATAATGGCTGCAAATATACATCAGGAAACTTTAGAAACTAAAAAAGTTTCCAAAGTTTTACAATTTTTTAATGTTGTGTGGTTATTCAACCAATTTTTGAGAGGCTGGTAACTAGCTATATAGCTGCAGTTAATTTTACAAAAGCTATGTTTTGTTCAAAAGTTAGTTTAGGTTGCGTTGAATATTCTAAATAAATGGCAAGTAAGAGTGTTTCAAATTGCCTTCATTTGAAAAGTTGAAGTATTGCTTGCTGGTGCTAATTTGAAGTAGATATTCTAAAGTAAATAGATTGTTATATCCTTCTAAACAGTGAAATAATTTTATTGCCTTTTCTTTTTAGCTACAAAATAGACAACAACAAGTAGTAGTGAAGTACCAAGTATGTACCAAATAGTAGAAGTTTCTTTTTTCGGTTGATTTATTTCAACAATTTCTAGTTGTTGATTTGCCTTTATATTGGTTAGTATTTGAGTGTTACCGCCTGTCCAGTTGACAATTACCGAATCTACAGCAGTATTTTGTCCCAAACCAAAGTGTGCTATCACCGAGTTTTGTGATAAATGACTAGATCCACCACCATCAATTTCTCTTATAATTCTTTTTCCATTAGCAACTACAGTTACGCGAGAGCCAATACCATTTACTTCAGAGTCCAAACCTTTAAGAGCAATTTTTAGCCAATTACCCTTTACCAAATCATTTCTGAAAAGTCGAGTGGTAGATGCTATTGGATAATTTAATATAGGTTGTTGATTTACAACTAATAAATCCATATCACCATCATTATCCATGTCAAATATTACTGATCCTCTACCTATTCCGTAATCATTAATGGCTAATTCCCTTCCTTTTTCAGTAAAGGTATTGTCGTTATTTTCAAAATAGAAATTGCCCATAGGTGTGCAGTTCGGATTCAGGTCTCCGTTAGAAACAAATAAATCTAAATCTTCATCATGGTCAAAATCCGCAAAATTTGCACCCCAACTTATGGCTAGATTGTAAGTACCTAATTCTTTTGCCTTATCAACAAATGGTTTACCTATGCCTTGGTTCTCCATCAGCATATTGAACTTGATGTTGGTAATGTAGTAATCCATCCACCCATCACCATTATAATCGCCAACAGCTGCGCCCATGGCGTTAATTTTTAAGTCCATTCCAGTTTGCTTGCTGGCATCATCAAAATGTTCATCGGGGTACTCGTTACGGTATAGAAAATTAGGTACTGCTTTATACCCAAAATCTTGATTAACCAATAGGTCTTGGTCTTGGTCATTATCATAATCAGTGAAAACCCCACCAAAACCAAAACCTTTATGCCCTAAACCATATTCATCATACACGTTTTCGAAGCTTTTACCTCTTTTGTTTTCAAGTAAATAACTTCTGGCTGTTTGGTTTGCGCTAACAATAGTAGCATCTTTTATAATACCCAGTTTACCTGTAAATTCTTGAAAATAATTACCCACAAATAAATCAGGATATCCATCTGCATTAAAATCACCAAAACTAGGTCCTGTACTGAAAGAGTTTAAGTCCTCTAAGCCGTATTCATTAGTGACATCTTTAAAGGTAGCATCTCCATTATTTAAGAAGAGTAAATTTTTAGCTCTTGGTATGATACTTTTACCATCGGTTGTAGTAATGGTTGTGATGAATAAATCTCTATATCCATCTTTATTAATATCTGCACTTACAACACCTTGGGTAACATAGTTATTGGTAATTACTAAACCAGAATTATCAAAAATATCTTTGAAAGTACCGTCACCATTGTTAAGATAAAGGCGATCATGTTTTATACCACTCGTTATATATAAATCTTCAAATCCGTCATTATTGACATCAAAGACAGTAACACCACCACCAAATGTGCCTTCATAGACTTCATATTGGTGGTCAATACCTGCAGCTTCTGAGACATCAGTAAAAGTTTGTTGCGAATAGCTCATTATTCCGAATATTAGAAAGAATATGCTACTGCTTATTTTAATGAGTGCTGAATTATTTTTCATCATTGTTCTTCCATTCTAGGGCGTAAATATTTTTGGCGATTTCCACCCCTTTTTCTAATCCTACTTCGTTGTCTAATTGCGTGTGTATGCCACCATAAAATCTAGAATCTGCTGTTTCTAGTGCGGCATCCCAAAAGGTGTTGAATGACCGTATTACAAAATAAGTTTCTTTGAGTTCATCGCGCTCCCTGCCTTCATGTGCCCTATCTGTAAAAGTAAATTCTTTTCCGAAATTGTGTTCTAAAACCGCAGCCGCGGCAGCTGCTTGTATGGCATGTCCTGACGGAAAAGATGGAAAAGGTGGATCAGGCCAAAAAGACTCCCATTCTTCATCAATATATTTTGGTATAAAGGTATTTGGGCGTTCTGTAAAAAACTGATATTTCCATTTCCAACAATTCACGAAAGCATCTGATACTGCCATGCCTACTTGAGCATAGATTTTGGCACTTTCAATAAGTGATATGTCGTGACCTTCTATTGCCAAGGTGGCAAAATAATAAGAGTGCCCGGGCGGAGTAAAACTCACGTCTGGATCATCTCCCCACCAAATAGCAGCTTCTTTTTCTAACTGTGTCAGTTCTAAATCTTTCAGATATACATTTTCAAACTGCTTGTAATAAGGAGAACCAACAGTTGTGTCATACGGAATCATCTTTGGGTCTTCAAGTTCCTTATTACTGGACGCAAAAGTTCTATTTTCTCCCCAATGTGGGTGTAAAGGGTGATGGCTGAAAGATTGAGCGAATAATGGAGGTTTCCAAGAACCTGGACGTTCTGGGTGTATCATGGTTTTGTCAAAATTGTTCAAATACCCTCTATGCCCACCATCTGTTTTTGACCATTCAAAAATAGTTTGTGCAATAGATTTGCCAAACGCAACAGAACGTGAAACGGTTTCTTCATTTACACCATCTTGAAATTGAGTAAAGATCACTTGTTCAAGAGAATCTATTTTTTGAATGTTTTCTTCGGATGTTTGAACATATATATTCTTTAAAATTTCTGATTGCCCAGCATTTAATGCTAGTACCCAATTATATTCTTTTGAATCATCTGCAATAGGCAGCTTATCTAAACCCTCTAATTGCCCACTCATTGATTTATAATCAGAAAAACCCGGTACTATAGCTTCATACATTGTAATACCTGTATACCCAAAGGCCCTAGATGCAAATGTGGGAGAATTTGATGGGGTATACCTTGTAATGAACAAGGTCATATTTGCCCATTCTAAGGCAACTTCTTTATCACTCATTTTTGGCTGCTCGTTTGTAGTACATGCCATTGTAAGCAAGAGTAGCAGTATGGTAGAAATTTTTATAAGTGTTTTATTTGTGGTGCTTGTCATCGTTAATTTATGAGCTATTTTAAAAGTTTATAGGTTTCAGTAGATGCGCCGTAACTGGTTAATATAAGTTTATCATTTATCAATACTGAATGGGTATTACTTCCTTTTATAGATAGACCAGATTTGGTTTGAGGCAAGTATTTAAAAGTACCGTCACCGACACCTAAAAGTACTGTGCCATAATTGGCATCAAACTTTCCTATTCTTAGCTTATAATAATCATTGTTGCCTAAAAGTAACAAATCAGTAATACCATCATTGTTGAGATCTGAGCTTATGATTTCTGAAATAGGGGAGTATTGAGCTTCAATTGGCAGTGAAATGTTTTGATATATGTCACTATTAGTGCTCATTAAAACTGTAGTTTTTTGATGTGTAATCGTTAATTTCTTCGCCTTCTGTAATTCACTTGGTTTGAAAATATCGTTTACAGTTGCATTAGCATATTTTTCATAGCTATTATATTGTTGTCTTTTGCCTGAAAGTTGACCTAGTAACTCATCTCTTGTTATATAGGGGTAACTAGTACCATCTGTATAAAAATTTAAAATAGGATCTACAGAGCCGTTTTTGTCAAAATCTGAATAATACAATTCAGCGGGTGTATCATTACTCACTTTAAATTGAGTATTGGTACCAATATTACCCGCAATAATATCTGGTTTACCATCATTATTAAGATCAGTTATATGTAGGCTCGTCCATAATCCAGATAAAGGCTCCTCAATAAACTGTTCAGATTCATTAATTAATTTACCATTTTTATTCAGGAAGATAGAAATAGGCATCCATTCACCAACAACTATTAAATCTTCTATTTGGTCACCATCTATGTCTGCCCAAACAGCATCAGTGGTCATACCTAAGGTTTTCAATGAAGGCTGAATATCATTGGTCTTGTCGGTGAAATTGCCTTTGCCATCATTTATTAGAATATAGCTTCTAGATGATTCAGGAAAATGACCTGGCATAACAGAGCCACCAATAAAAATATCTAAAAATGTATCGTTATTCACATCTGAGAAAGCAACTGAACCCGTATTAGTCTGCATGCTTGGTAGTGCATTTGTTGACTTTGTAAAATTTCCTTTTCCGTCTCCTAAATACAGTCGGTCTTGTAATAAAGGATCATTCTGGGCAAAATCATGGTAACCACCACTGGCAGCATATATGTCTAAATTACCATCATTATCTACATCAGAAAGTGCGATATCTGAATCGGACTGTTCTTTGTCTACATTAAAACTAGTATTTATCTTTTGAGTAAATTTCTTATTCTTAGTTTGTATGAATATGGATGTTGGTTGCCCAATGCCACCACCAATTACAATATCTTCAAAACCATCATTATTAATATCACCCTTAGCCATTGGTGGACCATCATGCGATAATTGTTTCAATAAAAGCGACTGCCTTTTAAAGTCATTTACTGATGATGATTGGTGCTGGTATGTAATAACATTTGCAATCTTTGAAAATAAGACTTCTGTCCTGTCTTTTACTAAAGCTGATTTTTTCGCATTGCTTTCTTCAAGTACTAATAATTGATTTGTTGAAATTTGTGTAAGAGTTTCTGTTTTGCCAGAATTCCAGCTAATTACTAGAGAGTCTATGGTAGTGTTATCAGCTAATCCAAAATGTAAAATGGGCGAAACAGTTGAAAGGTAACCTTGAGTTGGCATTTGTTCAACTACTTGTATTTTTCCATGATTGAAAATACTTACTTTAGAACCAATGCCATTTGTATTTTTATCAGCGCCTTTTAGTTTTATACTTAAATAATTGTTGGTTTCATTTGGCGAATCGTTTCGGTAAATAAAAGCGGATTTGTTAATGTTATTTACCACTAGATCCAAATCACCATCATTATCCAAATCGGTATATATAGCTCCGTTGCTATTTGCAGGTTGATCCGTACCCGCTACTTTAGTATTGTCAGTGAATTTTAAGCCGTCTTTATTGCTGAAATAGAAGTTTGTTAAGTTAGATGCGGGCATTTCTTTTATCAGTTCAAGAACATCTTGTCTTTGTAACCTGCCTTTAGATTGTACATAACTATCCATGTAGTTGATGAAGTCTAAATTGGTGTAGTCCCTAAAATATCCGTTAGAGATAAACAAATCTTTAAATCCGTCATTATCAAAATCTGCAAATATGGGAGCCCAGCTCCAATCTGTATTCGAAATACCAGATAGCTGTCCAATCTCGCTAAAGGTGTCATCACCATTGTTTAATTGCAGCATGTTACGCATATACTGATGGTGAAATCCGCTTCTAATATTTAAATCGAATTTTTCATAATTATCTGGCGATAACAGTAGCTTTTGGCGTTTGTTATCTTTTGGTAACATATCTAATGTGAAAATATCTTGTAGACCGTCATTGTTAATATCTGTCACATTATTTCCCATAGAAAAGTGACTTGTATGACCCATTTGTGATCCTAATTGGTCTGTAAATGTTCCATTTTGATTGTTGATATATAAATAATCTGGTACAGTGTAATCATTGGAAATGTAAAAATCTTGCCATCCGTCGTTATTGATGTCACTTATGGCAATACCTAATCCGTAAGTTAAAGCAGAACCGCTAATGCCTGCTTTTTCAGTAATGTCGTAAAATTTATTATTTCTTTGTTCAAATAGGCGAGTGCCTTGAAACGGGTCGTCTTTTTTTAAAAATTCTTTTGTGCTGACTTCATTTAGTACTGGAAGTGATTTCGGATTATGATTTAGTAAAAGCATATCTAAGTCGCCGTCTTTATCATAATCAAAGAAATAACCTTGATTGCTGAATGCTGCACTTGCCAATCCATATTCTTCAGCTTGTTCTTTGAAAATAGGAATGTTATTAGCGTTGTTACCTTGATTGATAAAAAGCTGATTTTTACGCTTAGCATCTGGCAAAGCGCCTGAATAACATAGGTATAGGTCTAATTTTCCGTCACCATTTACATCTACAGAGGTAATCCCGGTTTTCCAAGGTCCAGGTCTGCCTTCAACTTTAGATATTGAGGTAATATCTTTAAAAGTAAAATCATCTTCATTTATGTAGAATTTGTTCTCACCCATGTTAGAGGTGAAATATAAATCTTGTAATCCGTCATTATTAAAGTCTCCTGTAGCTACGCCACCACCATTATATAAGTATTCATATACTAATACATTAGCATTTAGCCCTTCTTTTAAAGTGTTCTGAAAAGTAACATTTGTTTCATTTTCAGATAAGAGTGTAAATAAAGTTGGTTTTTCAACGGTATCAATTGTTGATGTTACCTCATCTTTATTAGCCTTTTCTTTGCAGCTTTGAAGAAGTATACATGCGACAAATAGATAGAGAGTTAGATTTTTTATCATTTGCTTAAAAGTAAAAGATCTATCCCAAAAGGGGATAGATCTTTAATTTAACTCAATTTAAACTAAACTAATAACCTGGATTCTGAATCAATAGGTTATTTCTGTTGATTTCATCTCTACTAATAGGCATGAAATACATTTTGTCATCCCAAGTTCTGGTTTCGTTATCATTATTATCCACAACGGTATATGTATAATCATATACTGTTGGGTCATATTGATAAGGTGCTCTTGGTGTAGCGCCTGCTTTTAATGCTGCAGTTACTTTCATTACTTTAATACCTCTACCTAATGTTTGGTCAGCGATCATCCATCTTCTTGCATCATGATATCTATGCTCTTCATAAGCTAGCTCAACCCTTCTTTCGTTGATATAGTCTTCTAAAAGTTCAGTACCTGATGATTCAATTGCCGGCATACCTGCTCTAAAACGAATCTTGTTCAGCCAATTTCTAGCTTCACCTTCATCACCTAGTGCAATAGATGCTTCTACATAGTTTAATATTACTTCAGTATAACGAATAAACGGCCATGGTACAACCTGTGCACTTGATTGATTGTCTACTAATGATGGATCTGAATCGATAAATTTACGAACGTAATATCCAGTTCTACTTCCATTCCAGTTCTCGATAGGTGAATCACGCATATCTACACCAGCAATAATTCCGCCACTACCATCTGCATAGGTACCTGTTTGAATTTCATCATAAGGATCAATAGCAGCCACATCATCTGGTCTTGGTTTCCATGGTGCACCATCATAAAGAACAGTTGCAGCCAATCTTGGATCTCTATTTTCATACGGAGCAGCAGCGTGCTCAGGATTGCTCCAATCAAAATCAGAACCGTCCATCATTTGGTAATCATCTACCAATTGTTGTATAGGCGTATTACCGGCCCAGTTATGGTATCCGTTTGGACCATTGTTAATCCCTTGGTGAATACCACCTAAAGGCCAGTTACTTTCAGCCGTAAATAAAGGTGAATGTGTTCTTTCAAATAAAAGTTCAGATCTTGCAGCAGCATCACCAACAGCACTACCACCTCCCATAGCAATGGAGATATAAGTCTGTTCAGCTTCTTCTGCAGATGCAGGCGCTGCTAAATCTAATTTGTAACCAGTTGTAGCATCTAATACTGCCTTGGCTGCAGTTTTAGCGGCTGTCCATCTAGCATCTCTATCACCAGAAGTGTAAGCAACTAATTCTAGATTTGAATATCCACCTAGTACTGATGATTTTGCACTGGCAGTTGGTCCGTCTCTTAAATCACTAGCTGCATAAGTAAGTATTCTAGATTTTAAACCCATAGCACTTAACATTGATGCTCTACCAGGAGTTACATCTTTACCGTCTAATAATGATATTGCTTTATCTAAATCATCAGTAACGAAAGTTACGTTCTCTGCGTATGTACCTCTAGCTATTGTATAGTCGTCATCAAGACCATAAGGAGCATCTATTAATGGTGCCCCACCATAAAAGCGCATTAGTTGATGGTAATAATAAGCTCTTAAAAAATGAGATTCACCTAGTAATCTATCTTTTAGTGCTTGGTCCTCAAACCCTGCATTTGGTAATTCTTGTATTGCGATATTCGCTTTGCGAATAGCTAAATACAACTCATTCCATTGCGGAATGATATTAACGTTCCCCGTTCCTGACGGTGAAAGTGAACCTTCTGTAATTACATTTACACCTCTACCAGAGTGCGTAAACATTGCTTCGTCTGTTAATGAAGCTAAACCTTCTTCCTCAAATCCTCCATAGCCTAGAGATGAGTAAACATTAAATACAAAAGCTTCTGATAAAGCTCCATCTGCCCAAGTGGCATCTGCTGAAATGGCATCTAATGGTGAGGTTTCTAAAAAATCTTCATTACACGAAATAGGTACTAACGCGAGCGTTAGTAAGCCTAAGAGTACTAATTTTCTTTTTTTCATGATTTTTTTTTAAAATGTTAAACTAAAACCTGTGTTAATAATTGACTGTTGTGGGTAGAACTGACCACTATTACTAGTCGATTCAGGGTCGTAGATATCTTGAGCTGCCCATGTAGCCAAGTTAAGGCCGCTCATGTATACCTTAAATTTAGAAAGCCCGAACTGACTGATCATTTCTGAAGGGAAATTATATGCCAATTGAACGTTCTTAAGTCTTAAATAATCTTTGCTAAAAAGGTTATATGTGTTATTTCCATAATCACCACCGGTATAATACGTATCTCCACGACTTGCTAGCCTTGGGTGAACGCTACTTGGGTTATCTGGACTCCATCTATTATCGTAGCTATACTTTAAGAAGTTACCAATATCACCAGATTCTGTTTGAATGAATAATTTGGCACCTGTTGCACCTTGTAATAATAGTGAAAGGTCAAAATTCTTATATGAAGCATTGAAGGTAACACCAAAGTTGAAATTAGGGTTGATGCTATTTGTTAGTCTTACTTGATCTAAATCATTGATAGCACCATCACCATTAACATCTTTAAATTTCATGTCACCTGGCTCTAGTTGAGGTTTAACAGCGCTATAGTCTAATGTATTTGCACTAACGGCAGCTTCATCTATGAATACTCCGTCTGACTCATAAACTAAGTACGAACCAATTGGTTTTCCTTCTTGTAATTGATAATCTGGAGCTCCAGGTATTTCATCTAAGAACTCAACACTGTTTTGGGCGTAACCACCGTTTACACCAACATCCCACTTAAACCCATCAACACTACCGCCGAAATAGTTTAAAGCAAATTCAAAACCTTCATTATTTACCTTACCAGCATTAACTGGAGGTAATAAATCTGAAATACCAGAAGAACCTGGTGTAGAACCTGTTTTCTGAATTAGAATTTGATCACGTTTGTTTAAAAAGTATTCAAGAGTAAAACTCAATTTGCCATCTAAAACTATACCATCTAAACCAATGTTATAATTTTTAGCACGCTCCCAAGTAAAGCTAGGGTTAGCCAATAAGTTTTCGAACAATGTAGTTTGTACTTGACCATTTATAGGATACTGTCCGAATTCATAAATAGACTGATATGCATATTCCTGTAATTCGTCATCTGTAATCTCGCCATCACCATTAGAGTCAAAAGAAACTTGATCATTACCCATTTCTCCGTAAGAAGCTCTAAGTTTTAAGTAACTGATTGAATCTACATTAAACCAATCTTCATTATTAATGTTCCAACCAAGTAATAAACCTGGAAAGAACCCAAAACGATCATCACCTGGGAAGATGTAAGAACCATCAACTCTCCAAATAAATTCTGCTAAATATTTTTCCTTGTAGTTATACTGAGCACGCCCATAATATCCTAAACGAGTACGGTTATATCCATAACCATCTGTTTCTTGTGCAATTTCACCACCAACTCCAAGTTGATCAACTGCCGTAGAAAGATAGTTTCTTCTAAATGCCGAGAAAAACTCACCTTGAAAATTTTCACGTGTAATACCTGCTAAAATACCAATGTTATGATCCTCTCCAATTGTTTTATCATAAGTCAATATACCAGTAAGGTTGGTGTTTAGTACATTATTAGATGATTGTAGTAATCTTGCATCTGTAAAATTAGAACGAATAGATCCGCTTAGTTCAGGAGTTCCTGTGGCAATATAATTTGCACGGTCTAATGAATAAAGTGTCCACGGTGTTTGCCATAATTTTCTACGTAACTGACTTTGATCTACACCTGCCGTTAAATTTAATTTAAGACCTTCTACCCATGGGTTCGTAATATCAACCGAACCTGTAAATTGTAAGAAATCTGTTGGTTGCTTGTCATAACCAGTAGCATTGGTCGTAACCACAACTGGTTGTTGTCCATTTTCAATATCTGGTCCTGGTAATCCGTTTGGCCATATTGCAGGTTCGTTTGGTCTACCTCTCATTAACATTCTAAAAATAGCACCTGCACCTTCAGTAGGGAAAGTTCTATCTTCCTTTCTGTATGCCATGCTCAACTTTGTAGAAATGTAGTCGTTAATTCTAGCATCGGTATTTAATCTAAAATTATATTGCTGATACCTGTTCGCTGAATTCTTGTATATAGCGCCTTGGTCAGAATACCCTAAAGAAGCATAGTATTTTAAATCTTCATTACCACCACTTATAGATAGATTGTGTCTCTGTTGTTCTGCCCAATCTTTAAAAGTTGCACCGAACCAATCTGTGTCTGGGTATAACCATGGGTCTGCACTAGTTCTATAATTATTAATTGTCTCTGGACTAAAAGCTGCATTTACAGTTTCTGCAGGACTACTGCCAGGTATTGTATAGCTGCCAGAAGTTTGAAATGCAGTGTTTGCTGTACCCCATTGCGATGCTGGTATGTTACTATTGTAAATTGCCAGTTCGTTCATTATGGTTTGGTACTCTACAGCACTAGCCATTTCTGGAGTTCTTGTCGGTCTTGTAAGTCCAAAATCGGCTTTATAGTTTATTTGCATTTTGCCAACTTTACCAGTTTTGGTAGTAACTATAATTGCACCGTTTGCAGCTCTTGCACCATAAATTGCAGCTGAAGCATCTTTAAGAACAGAAATGTTTGCAATGTCATCTGCATTGATACGACCTATACCGCCATCTCTATCTGGTATACCGTCAATTACAATTAGTGGTTGGTTGTTACCCAAGGTGTTTGTACCACGGATGCTAATAGTAGATTCGTCATTACCAGGCTCACCACTGGTTTGTACGATTACTACCCCAGGTAGTCTACCTGCCAATGAGTTAGATACACTTATTGCGGGCGAACTTTCTAGAACAGGACCTTGTACGGCAGTAACTGCACCAGTTACGGTTGCCTTTTTTTGTGTACCATAACCAACGACAACTACTTCGTCTAAGTTGGCAACGTCTTCTTCTAAAGAAACGTTGATGGTGCTTTTGTTATTTACGGGTACTACTACAGCTTTAAAGCCAATGTAGCTAAATCGTAAACTGGTACTGCCATCATCTACGGTAATCGTAAAGTTACCATCAAAATCTGCTTGTACTCCTGTTGTTGGGTTATTGGCATCAATGACAGATACACCAGGTAAAGGCATGTTGTCTGAGGCTGATGTAATAGTACCTGAAACAGTTGTTTGTGCGTGGAGACTGGTTAAGAGAAATCCACTAAAAAATAAAATCATCGTTAAGCCTACATGATTTCGAATCATGGAAAACTTAGGAAAGTTTTTTTGATAATTCATAAAGTTAGTTGTTACAGTTGTTAGTTATTGTTGTTGACAGTGGAATCATAATCTCATGGGAGCATTTTGAGATAAAAAGACTATGATACACTATGCTACTATAGACAAATATATAAATTAATGTTAATTTAATAAATTTTGCTATGTTATTTTTTGAATATGATATTTGAAAT
Source organism: Maribacter aquivivus (assembly GCF_900142175.1). Taxonomy (NCBI): domain Bacteria; kingdom Pseudomonadati; phylum Bacteroidota; class Flavobacteriia; order Flavobacteriales; family Flavobacteriaceae; genus Maribacter; species Maribacter aquivivus. The sequence continues at coordinate 1,162,093 of NZ_FQZX01000001.1, forward strand.
GTAAAATATTGACAATTTATCAGTGTTAACATTTCGTTAGGATTCCCTATTTATAGGGGATTTTCTTTGGAGTTGAGATTTTTTAATCAAAAAAAATATTTTTAAAAAAGTTTCATGTGAACGTTTTACTTCTATTTTTAATGATTGTTAATCGTAGATTTTTTGTTAATTCTCCTCTGCTGAATTACGGTTCAATAGTGAAACTAAAAATGGTAGAACTTTGATATATTTTATTAAATTGTATATTGACGGCTCTTAATTTGATTATAATTTATGCCGGTTATTAGTAAAATTTTAAACCTAACCCACAATAATAACCTTACAAAACACGAGCAATTGGTTCAAGGAGTTATTGAATCAATTGAAGGAGGAGAATTGACCGTCGGTGACCGCTTACCCTCTATAAATATTATGGTTGAGGAAATTGGTTATGCTCGAAAAACTATTTTTAAAGCATACGAAGAACTTAAAAATAGAGGCTTAATTGAGTCTAGGCAATTAAAAGGGTATTTTGTAATTAGCCAAGCAACAAACATTACTAAAAGAATGGCGTTGTTGTTGTTTGCTTTTCAGAGTTATCAAGAAGAATTCTATAAAACCTTTCGAAAAGAGATGGGTAAGCGATTTCAAATCGATGTTTTTTTTCACCATAATAATCCTACTGTTTTTGAAACCATTATGACCAATATAAATGGTAAATATGGAATGTATGTCGTTGCGCCTATTCAAAATCAAAAGACTGCTCAGTTACTGCAGAATATTGAACCTAAGAAATTGCTACTAGTAGATCGTTATTTAAATTTGGGAAAGTCCTTTTCCTATATTACTCAAGAATTTGAAGATGTTATTTATACTTCTTTAGTACAATTGCTTCCTGAAATAAAAAAATATAATAAGATTATACTTTATTTTAATGAAGAGAGCGATTATTCACCACTAACAATTAAAAAAGCTTTTGAGAAATTTTTAAATGAGTTTTCAATCGTTGGTGTAGTTAAAGAAAACTATACTATTGGTTCTGCAACTAAGGGTAATCTTTATTTTGCATTAGGCGATACTATTCTATGGCATATTTTACGTGATTCTGTACGTAAAAAATTAGTGATCGGAGAAGATATCGGTATACTTTCACAGAATGATAATGTTTCAAAAGAGATTGTTTTTGGTGGTATTACTACCATTTCTACAGATTTTAATGAAATGGCCAAGGCAGCAGCTAGGCACATAAAAAATGAAAGTGTTACTCAGGTAATTATGCCATCTAAGTTAATTAAACGCGCTTCTTTATAACATAATCTTGTTCCAATTTAATGCTGAGGGTAAAATCTTAGTTTTCTTGGATATAATAGGGTTTAGAGATTTGTTCCTTCTAGTGTAAAAAGGGTGTGTTTCAATCTTATTTGTTCTATTTTTGAAAAAAATTGCGGGGAATGCATACTATTACTGAATATAGAGAAGAGTTTATTGCGTATTTGGACTCAATGAAAATTACAAAGGAACCTAGAAACCTTTATGAGCCCATTACCTATATTCTTGGTTTAGGCGGAAAGCGCTTAAGACCAGTTTTAGTATTAATGACCGCTGAGATTTTTAAAGGTGATTTTAAAAAAGCTTTAGATGCCGCAGTAGCTATTGAGGTTTTTCACAATTTTTCTTTAGTGCATGATGATATTATGGATGATGCCCCTGTTCGTAGAGGGCAAACCACCGTTCATGAAAAATGGGATATAAATACTGGTATTCTATCTGGTGATGCAATGCTAATTATGGCGTATCAGCTTTTTGAAAACTATGAGCCTAATGTATTTAGAGATCTTGCTAAATTGTTTAGTAAAACAGCATTAGAAGTTTGCGAGGGTCAACAATACGATGTCGATTTTGAAACAAGAGACGATGTAATGTTGCCTGAATATTTAAAAATGATTGAGTACAAAACTGCTGTTCTTGTTGCTGCAGCTCTTAAAATGGGAGCTATTGTTGCGGGTGCTTCAGATACTGCACAAGAACAAATGTATAATTTTGGATTAAATCTTGGTATTGCCTTTCAATTGCAAGATGATTATTTAGATGTATTCGGTGATCCAGAAACGTTCGGAAAACAAGTAGGTGGCGATATTATTGAGAATAAGAAAACGTATTTATATCTAAAAGCATTGAATTCTGGTTCTGAAATAATGAAGCAAGAATTGGAGCATTTATACTCTATTCAGCCAAAAGAATCAGAATCTAAGGTTAAGGCCGTACGCTCAATTTTTAAAAAAACAGAAGCAGATAGGGCTACTAAAGTTGCTATTTCAGACTACACGGCAAAAGCATTTGAAGTATTGGATGAAATGGAGATAGAGCAGGAAAACAAAGATTTGTTAAAACAATTCGGCGAAAACCTTATGAATAGAACGGTTTAAAATAGCCTTCTAAATAGCGCTTTTATAAATGGAGCTTTCGGGCAAGAATTTATATAAATGATATCTTCTTTTAAACTTGTTTTTTCATCAAGAAATTTAAATACCATTTGTGGTTTTAAAGATTTAAAAATAGATTCGAAAATGGCATGTCCGTTGCCATTATTATGATGTAAAACATCTAAAAAGAGCATATCATAAAACCAGAATTTATTTTTTAATTTCATTTTCTGAAGTGGCTTCCCTTGTTTTATAAGTTCAATTAATTTAGGAATCTTATTTGTAGTACTCATTAAAGTATAGCCTGTGCTTGGTTTTGCCCATCCGCCTGCGGTACCTATATATCTAACTCTCCTAGTGTGGTGTTCTCTAAAATCATAAGCGGTCATTGGTATGCTACCTGCTTCCTTTTCAATAATCTCATAAGTTTTACATTGAAAACGGTCTACTATATACTCTTTTATAGCGGCTTCATATTCGGCTTTTGGTAATAATTGTTCTGAGAACAATGTGTATTCAATTAACGCGGTGTTATTTGAATAAGGTAGTACATACATGAAACGAGTATTTCCTTTTTGTGGGATGGAAAAATCCATGTAAGTAACTTCATTGGCATTGAAAATGGGCTTTTCGGTTTTAATCACCCAGCCCACAAAATGTTGCTGCAATACCGGATATTTTTTTTGCCCCGTTGCCATTTTATAGTCAAAAAGACTATTGAATATGAACTTGCCAGAATACGTGTTATTCGTAGTTTTTACGGTAACCTCAGTGGCTGACTCATTTAAGTAAACCATACTTTCTTGAACAAAAGTGATATGAGATGATTCTTTTATACGACCTAAGTAATATTTGTAAAAATCAATACTCCTAATCATTTTATAGGAATACGGATTAATATCTGTTCTTTTAAGTACATCTTCTCCTTGAAAGTGAATAGAACTCCATCTTTTATGGATAATAGCTTCAAACTGACCATCGCCTTCTTCCCAAAAACACCATGTTCTATCATTACTATTTTTTGGGTCTTTGTCAAGAAGTAATATCCTCTTATCATCAAAAAACGAATCATTAAGCATGGCATCAGCCAGTAATAAACCAGATGCGCCTGCACCAATAATGATATAATCGTATTCGTTCATGAATTTTTAAAACTTTGCTCAGGGTATTAAATACTGAGAATCCCAAAAATACGAAATAGCAGTTGGCTTTTGTGCTTAATTCAATGTGTAACGTAATCCGAAAAATGTACGTATGCCTTGGTTGGGTCCGTATACGTAGGAAGGGTCAAAAGTTAACCCATTTGGGTTATTTGGTGTAGCCACAGCGTTGCCATTAGTATCAAAAGTAACTTCTTTGTCAAATGGGTCATTTGCACGTGCTATTATAAATGGATTTCCTCTATTAGGAGTCCAATCTAATAAGTTTTTAACTCCGCCATAAAATTCAAAATTCTTTAAACCATCATACGTAAATTGAATGTTTTGAATACTCCATACTGGTGAAAAATCACTTCTAGGATCGCTTTCGCCTAAGGTTGGTAAACGCATTGGTCCATATAAATTACCGGTGTAGTCAATGTTTAGGTTCCAGGTACGTATATCATAGCCAACACTCCAGTTTGCAGAATAACTTTCTGTAAGAATTTGTCTTTCTTTTACACCGTCTTCTGTATTACTTACATTTTGTATGGTACCACCTAGCATGAATTTTAAACCGTTGTAAAATGAAACATCTACATTGGCGCTCACTCCTTTTGAAATAGAGGTGCCGTTTAAATTATCATATATAATCTGATTTGGGTTTGTATCGTAATCAGGGATAATCACATTCTGAAAATTGGTATAAAATACAGAGGCGTCTAGACTAACAAAAGTGCCATTATCACCATAAATTTTCTTCAAGTAATTTAGGTTTACATTAAATGAACGCTCTGGTTTTAATTCTTCGGCAATAATAACATCTCGTGAGCCCGTTAATGCAGCATGATCTTCTGTAAATAGATTTACAACCCTAAAACCTGTGCCAGCGTTTAATCTAATAATATCATTGTCAGTGAATTTAAAACGATACGCACCTCGCGGAGTAAAAATGTTACCGTGGCGGTCATCATAATCATAACGACCACCTAACAGTAAAGAATGCTTTTTGTTGAATGCTATTTCATCTTGTACAAAAATACTCGGTATTAAAACTTCGTCTGGCTGGTTAGCATTACCATTGGCATTTAAGGTAGCTGGTGTGTTGTCATCATAGTAATTATAACGTAATGCCGTACCTGTTAAAAGGCTATGTTTACCTATAGTTTTATCCCAAGTTAATTGTGTAAAACCTATGCGTTGATCGGCTAGGTAAGGTACATTGCCGTAAACAGAATTTTGTTTGTGATCGTTATATGAAAATGAAAGCATTAGTTGCTCTTCTACCGGTAATTGATATTTACCTAAAACTTCCCATCTACGGGTGTAAATACTTTCTCCATAAATTTCATCTCCACCTCTAAATTCAGGACTCCATTGCATTTCGCCACCCCATCTATCTTCGTAAAAAAAGCGTCCGGCTAGTGAAAGAATTCGTGAGTTTTTTCTAACGAAATTCCATTTTTGAAAAACTGAAATTCGGTCTTGTAACGTTAAATCGGTAAAATTATCTCCGTTATTATCTATAGGGTTATCAAACTTGAAATAGTTTACTCCTAAGAGTACATTGGTCTTTTTGCCAATATTAAATTTAGTACCTACATCAAGGTTAAATTCTCCCCATGAGGTGACAAAACTATCCGCGAAAAAATCTGGTGCAGATAGGTTATTTTTTGTGATGATATTTATGAGTCCGCCAACAGCTTCACTTCCGTAAAGTGTAGAAGCGGGACCTTTTACAACTTCAATTTGTTCAATTAACGAGTTTGGAATCCCAGATAGCCCATATACGGTTCCTAGACCGCTAACAATTGGCATACCGTCAATAAGAACCAAGGTGTACGGACCTTCTAAGCCATTAATATGAATATCACCTGTATTACATACATTACAATTTATTTGTGGTCTAACACCGTTTACATTTTGCAAAGCTTCAAAAATACTTGCCGTGGGGTTTTTCTTGAAAAAAGTAGGTTTGTATACTTCTACGGGCACCGGACTCTCTAATCTGCTAACAGGCTTTAATGTTCCTGTAACAACCATTTCATCTAAAGATTCCGTAGAAGGTGATAAGCTGATATTAACAATTTGATTTTCGCCTTCGACAATTGTAATTGTTTGGTAAAATCTCTCAAAGCCAATGGTAGAAGCTATTAGTGTGTATTTTCCGGAGGGAATATTCTTTAAAGTGTATTGCCCATTTTCATTTGAAGCAGTACCTACTTCGGTTCCCTTTAAATAAATATTTACATAGGCTTCTGAACCGTCTTTTGATGAAACAGTGCCAGATATAGTAGAATTTTGCGCACTTATGATACCGAAAGATAAAATAGAGCAGGCAAAAAATATTATTTTAATCATCTAAATTAAATTTTAGACAAAACTAAAAAATTGTTTTTACGTATAAAAATGTATTTTTGTGTTTATATTGTTTTAACATGACATTATCTGAAGAAGATTACATAAAAGCTATTTATCATTTAAGTGAGTTCAATAGTAAGTCTGTTGCTACCAATGCAATAGCCGAGCAGATGAAAACGAAGCCGTCATCAGTTACTGACATGATTAAAAAGCTGGCTGAAAAGTCTTTGGTGAATTATAAAAAGTACCAAGGGGTATCACTTTCTGAGAAAGGAAGGCTTGTAGCACTCTCTATAATTCGAAAACATCGTTTATGGGAAGTGTTTTTGGTAGACAAATTAAATTTTTCTTGGGATGAGGTACACGTAGTTGCCGAACAATTAGAACATATAAAGAGCGATGCTTTAATAGATAAATTAGATGCCCATTTAGGTTTTCCAAAAGTGGATCCGCACGGAGACCCAATACCTAATAAAGACGGAGTTTTTACCAAATCTGTAAAGAAATTAATAAGCGAATTACCTGTTGGTAGTCAAGGGGTGTGTGTTGGAGTCAATGATTCTTCGGCGGCTTTTTTAAAGTTTTTGGATAAGAATAAAATTGCCTTGGGCGATACTTTTAAAATATTGGAAATTGAGGAGTTTGATGGTTCCGTTACTATTTCTACACGGTCAGGCTCTATCAGGATATCCAAACAAATAGCAACGAATTTATTTTTAGAGATAGTAGATGAAGAGTAGTATTTAACTGATTAATTTTTGAAATTATGGATGAAATTATAGCGTATTTTGAATCGATAGACCCAGTGTTGGCTGCGTTTTATGCGACATTATTTACTTGGGGACTAACTGCGGCCGGTGCTGCATTGGTTTTTCTATTTAAAACTATGAATCGTGCTGTTTTAGATGGTATGTTAGGTTTTACTGGTGGCGTTATGGTTGCGGCAAGTTTTTGGAGCTTATTGGCGCCTGGTATAGAAATGAGTCCTGGTGAAGGATTCGTAAAAGTGATACCTGCAGCAATTGGTTTCTTTCTAGGAGCTATGTTCATTTTTGGATTGGATAAAATTTTACCTCATTTACATATCAATTTTAAGGAAAGTGAAGCAGAAGGGGTGAAGACGCCTTGGCACAGAACTACTTTGTTAACCTTGGCAATAACACTGCATAATATACCAGAAGGTTTAGCTGTAGGGGTTCTTTTTGGTGGTGTAGCTGCTGGGTTTGAAGGCGCTTCTATTGGTGGTGCCGTTGCGTTGGCACTTGGTATAGGTTTGCAAAATTTCCCAGAAGGTTTTGCTGTTGCTATGCCATTGCGTAGACATGGTTTAAGTAGAACCAAGAGTTTTATGTTTGGTCAGGCATCTGCAATTGTAGAACCAATTGCTGCTGTATTAGGTGCATGGGCAGTCATGACTTTTCAACCTATTTTACCTTATGCGCTTTCATTTGCTGCTGGTGCAATGATCTTTGTTGTGGTGGAAGAAGTGATACCAGAAACGCAGCAAGATAAATACACCGATATTGCCACAATGGGCTTCATTGGCGGATTCATAATTATGATGACATTAGATGTTGGTTTAGGGTAAGATCAAAGTGTTTTTGTGATGTAATAATTTAATGCCAATTTTAGCGTTTAAGGCAATAGTATTGTTAACTTGATACTTTAAAATTTTATGCATTCTTCTAAGAAAAATTGGATCTGGACAATTACGTTGATCGTAACGATTATTTGTTGTGCAGCCGTTTTAATACTTCATGTTAAAAACTGGGTAACTAGTGATGCTAATACACTTGGTCTACGCTCGGGTTTTTATAATATTGAAATTCCTTTAAATGAATTAGATAGTGTGGTGTTCGTAGAAAGAATTCCACCAATGCAGCGTTTACATGGTTTTTCTGCATTAGAGAAGGAGAAGGGGATCTTTAGGGAGTTTAAAGATTCTTTGACTGATAAAAAGGTGCATGTGTTTGTAGATAATATTAATCAGAATAAAGTAAAGTTGGTTTATAAAGATTCGAGTTATGTATACTTTAACCTAAAAGATTCCGTTGAAACTGTTCAATTATTTCAGAAACTTAGTTCTAATACAGGAGCTTTAAGTGAACCCAATTAGAACAGCGAAAATTAAGATTTATAACATCGTTGAAATATTAAAACCTTTTTTGATTTTAAATAGCACCCATGATTAAAAAGAATCTATTCGTATTATTGATTATATCATTAATGTCTACCGGTCTTTTCGCACAACATAATCTTAGTTTAAATATTGACGGAGTTGCCTCTGAAAAAGGAAATATTTGTTTTGCTGTTTATAATGATGAAGGTTCTTTTTTAAAATTCGATAAAGTCTACAAATCTGGATCGGAGAAAGCTGTGAAAGGCAAAACAGCTTTTTATATCACAGATTTACCCGAAGGTGATTATGCAATTGCCATTTTTCATGATGCAAATGGAAATAAAAATTTAGACACTAACATGCTAGGTATTCCTAAAGAGCAAATTGCTTTTTCTAAAGGGAAAATGAAAATGTTCGGTCCCCCAAAATATAAAGAATGCGTGTTTACCGTGAATTCTAATATGGAGATGAATATTAGATTAAATTAAAGCTATTTCTCTGGTAAAAGTGAAGTTGATTTTTAGTGGTGGCTAGTTAATTACCCTTGAACCAGAAAAAGTAAATTTATATATAGTGTTTAAGGTTTTAAGAAACACTATAACAATTGTAAATCTCTAGAATTGAGTAGGCATTCTATTTGGGTTTAGTCTCAATTTTTATTTGACTTTTATTGCTTTTGAACGATTTTAACAGGGGTCAATGGCACGTTTTAAAAGAGTGCATATTTTGTAAGTGGTTGATATTTAACTTTTTTACAGGAAAATAAATTGCCTTAATCATTTATCTTTGTAAATTAAATCAACCAGCCAACACTTCAATTTTATTTCTAATTTTAAGTGGAAAAAAGATGCAAATGCAATTTTTAAAATATAGCCTAATAGTTATTTTTTGCTTGTTAGGTTGCGGGGACAAGGAAGAATTGCCAAATACATTAATGGATTTTGAACCTATTGAGAATGACGAGGTTGATTCTATGGATACTGAAGAGGTGGATTCTATTGATAGCATAGATTATCGCGATGAAATGCGGTCATTTGTCATTAAAATGAGTGATTATGCTAAGTCTGCAATACCTGGTTTTGTGGTTATACCTCAGAATGGTATTGAGCTGATTACTGAGAAAAACAATCCCAATGGCGAAATTTTCAAGGATTATCTACAAGCTACCGATGCAAATGGACAGGAAAATCTTTTTTACGGTTATAATGGTGATGATATTGAGACCAATACAGAAGTAACCAATTATTTGGTCGACTATTTAAAAGTAGCCCAAGCTAATGGCAATCAAATTTTTACTATTGATTATTGTAGTTCAAACGATAACATTGAGAATTCGATTGATAAAAACCAAAATTTAAACTTCATTTCATTTGCAGCAACAGATAGAAACCTAAGGGTTATTCCAGAATTATCAGAGAAACAATTACAATCAACAAAAGATATAAATGTACTAGAGGATGCCCATAATTTTCTTTTTTTGGTCAATTACAGTAATTATGAAACCAAAGAAAATTTAATCAATGAAGTAGAGCTGACGGATTATGATATAATATTCATGGATATGTTTTTTAATGATGGTACCACATTCGACAGATCTATGATAGAAAGGCTAAAGTTAAGGACTAATGGAACCAAAAGAATGGTCATTTGTTATATGTCTATAGGGGAGGCAGAAAATTATAGATATTATTGGGATGCATCTTGGGAAACTAAAACACCTGTTTGGTTGGACGAAGAAAACCCTAATTGGCCCGGTAACTACAAGGTAAAATACTGGAATCCGGAATGGCAAAGGATTATTTATGGTACTGAAGAATCCTATTTGGATAACATTATACGTTTAAATTTTAACGGTATCTATTTAGATATTGTTGACGCGTTCGAATATTATGAGTAGCATTCGTATTATTTCCAAATTCCTACCCTTTTAGATAGCTTTTATGACCTGTACCCTTATCCAATAGAATTAATTTAGTTTTAAAATTTATATATTTCATTGCTACCCTTTGCTTTATTCTAGCAAGTAATATCCAATATTTCACATAAACAAGAGGGCATTATATCGGCTAAATTTCTTGAAATGCACTTTCCTTGGGGTGTAAATCAATGCTTAGCTTTTATATAGTTAAATAGAAGGGTAATTATGAAGTAGCTACGCTGGTTTAGGGAATAGACACAACAATTATTTTTTGTGTTTGAGAGTATAAAGTACAACTACAAACAGCTGTAAATATTCATATTCAAGGCTTATATCTAATATAGGCAATACAATAATCTTTTATTCTAATATAGCGTGTAATATTAGCTTATGCTTGAATATATTATTGAAATCATCCATAAGTTTTATAAATGAAAGAACATTGGTACTACCTGAATTCTGTACTTTTTTAAAAACTTCTATCCTTTTTTAACAAATGCCCCTTACTACTGATCTAGGTCATTTAGTGTTAAAATCTTGAGATTTAAATTTAGTCATTCAAGAAATACTTCACTATGGAATATAGACTACTAGAATTAAATAATCAGTGTTTGAATTGTGTTATAAATCTACAATCTACTTCTAGCCCACCGTTGATAGTATCAATTCTGCTATTACCAGTAATCCACTACCCCCTTTTTTTCTCTTAAAATATTAATTGTGTGATATTTATATCACACAATACCAAGCTAAATACTAACATTAGAAAATCACATTTATACCATTTTATTCATGATTAAAAAAGATCCAAAACAAATACTTTTAATATGTGAGGGCACTTATCCTTTTAATACCGGGGGTGTTTCTACTTGGGCAAATGACCTATGTTCTAGAATCAATAATGCCGAGTTTGTAGTATATTCTATAAACTCAGTAGTTGAGAATACTTCTAAATATTCTTTTTCGAATCAAATAAAAAAAATCATACAAGTACCCATGTGGTCCCCAGAGGAACCATTAGATTGTGTGGATTATGGGATTGATTACCTTGATATTTTAGAAGGTAAGGAAAGAACTACCCCAGACGTTATCAATTTTAAGTTCAAAGAGAGTTTTAGGATATTTCTCAATGAAATGTATGCAGAGAAGCGTTCCATTTCTGTTTTAGATAAATCTTTCTATGAAATGTGGTCATTTTTTCAAGAATATGACTACAAAACAGCCATGGGAAGCAGTATAATCTGGGATACTTTTTGTGCTACAATAACGGAAGTGTTGCCAAAAGACGAACTGAATAGGGTAACCTTAGAGGATATGACTACGGGGTTAAGGTGGATTTATAGATTCTTAATTCCTATGGCAATTAAAGTACCTAAGGTAGATATTAGCCATGTTACTATAGCTGGGGTAGCTATAATCCCCGCTTTGGCCCTTAAATATAAATATGGCACCCCAATATTGGTTACGGAGCATGGTGTTTTTATTAGGGAAAGATTACTTTCTATAAGTACGGGTAATTATTCCTTTTTCTTAAAAAAATTATTGATTAATTTTTCGGAGTGCGTTACCAAACTTGCCTATTTTCATGCAACAAAAATAACTACGGTAAGTAATTTCAATATGCCGTGGGAGGCTTATTACGGAGCAGATATCAAAAAAACTTCGGTAATCTACAACGGTGTAGACCATCGTAAATTTAAACCCTTGCCAAAACCAAAACATTTAGAGAATACGCCTACGGTAGTTGCGGCGGCACGTATTTTTGAATTAAAGGATATACTTACTATGGTAAGAACCTGTAATGAAGTTCAAAAAAAAGTACCTAACGTTCAATTTCTTGTTTATGGCAATAAGGATGCCGTACCAGAATACACTAGGGAATGTGAATCGTTGATTAAAGATTTGGGCTTAGGTCAAAACTTTTTTTTAAACGGTTTTCATAATACGCCCCATGAACTTTATGCAGAGGGAGATATATCTATTTTAACATCAATATCTGAGGGATTCCCTTTTACGGTAATAGAGTCAATGAGTTGTGGAATACCTGTGGTAGCTACTGATGTAGGTGGCGTTTCAGAGGCATTGGATGAAAATTGTGGTGCACTATGTAAGCCTAAAGACCATATTCAGTTGGCCCGACAAGTGATTATTTTATTACAGGATAGGGAGCTTAGATTATTAAAAGGTAAAAATGCTAGAAAAAAGGTATGTGAAAATTTCACTTTGGAAAAGTTTGTTCAAGCTTTTGAAGATACGTATGATTCCCTCTCACAAAAGCGTGTAAGACTAATCAAATTAGAGCCGTCTGGTATAATTCCAATTCAATCTGTAGGTTAATATGTTGGTCAAAAATAAAAATATCCCATCTTTAATCAATAAGGTAATAGACAAAATAGGCAATCCAGTCAGTAAAATGGTTGTGTTGGCTACATTGGAATCATTTGGTATAAGAAATATCGATGTTCATCATGATTATTGCTTACCCACTTTGTCTGCTTTAGCAGATTATATTTATAGTGATTTGAAAAGCAGAGATCAAGATTCACTTTTAAATATAAATGAGCGAAACCCTAGAAAGGTAGCAGTTTCTATACCTGTTTCAGACTATCAATGGGTAAAAGCAGGACTTTTTGCAAAGTACTATCCGCTAGGAATATTCCATTTAATGCCCGTTTTTATTCAGGTTGCTACCATCATTATTTATGGATATTCACTTTGGGCCTATATGGGGTTTAATACCATACAATCTACAGCAGTGGTTTTAGGAGTAATTTTGGGTATTGTATTATCTGGTGGTTATGTTCAAATCATGGGAAGACAGGCCTCTTTCTATTGGAACCATAAGGAATATTACAAGGCCAAGGTTGTTTCTGACCGTCTTATGATGTATGGTATCAAAGGTATGCTTTTTACATTCTTGATAATGTTTTTAATAAACGGCCTTACTAAACCTTACCCTCATGCTTTTGTATTGATTACTGTTATATACGCTTTTTTGATTGGTACTTTATTGTTGGCAATAGCACCTTTTTATGCTATTGGGCAGCGTTGGGTCATTTCTGTCGTAATTGCCATCTGCTCGGTCTTTGCCTTGTTTCTGCATCTTAAAACAGAGATGCATGTGTACTTTTCCCAATGGATGGGTATCCTATTGTCTATAATGCTCTCAAAAATCTACCTCAGATTTTTTTTTAAATCAAAAATTAAGAAAATAACAGAAAACAAAGTGGAGCCTGATAAAATGATGGTAATCTATAAGAATTATCCTTATTTCTTTTATGGCATTTTTATCTATGCGTTTATTTTTATGGATAGAATAGTTGCATGGTCTGCCAATATGGAACTTAGTTCTGAATTTCCATTTCTTTATGAAAAAAGTTACGAGATTGGGATGGATCTGGCCATTATCATTTTTTTTATGCTCGCTGGAGTTATGGAATATGCTATAGCTTCATTTACCAAGTTTATGGATATAAAACAAAAAACCGTTTTGTTATCTAAAAAAAATGTTTTCGGTAAAAAAATGTTTAAAATCTATAGACACCATATTGGCTTACTCTTAATAACGGCTATCACTGCGGGTATTTTTTTGTTCTTTTTTGTAAGCAGACCATGGGGGTATTTAGCCAGTTTTGGTGAAACCATAGACGTGATAAGTACTAGGGTGTGTATAATGGGAAGTGTTGGTTATTTTTTTCTCTCTTGGGGCATGCTCAATGCACTGTATCTTTTTACTTTAAATAGGCCTAAAGAGGTTTTAAAAGCTCTTATTATATCGTCATTCATAAATTTTATTGTAGGCTTTTTTATGAGTAGATGGATAGCATTTGAGTATAGTGTGGTAGGTATGTTAATAGGCTCTTTTTTATTTATGATACTTACTACTAGGTATATAAAGCAATATTTTAATCACTTAGATTTTCATTATTATGCATCTTATTAGTCTTTACTTATTATTTCTTCCATTTACGAATAACTGGACTTACAGTAAAACTATAGGTGTAGGCGGAGGAAATTTTATCGTATGTTATGGTAAGTTAGATGCTAATTCAGTTAAAGGATATGACCTCGTAATTTTAGAACCGGGTCATTATGAAGCTCATGATATTGAGATCTTTAAAGCTCATAATAATAGAGTAGCAGCTTACATTAGTCTAACAGAAGTAAACAAAAACTCCAGATATTTTAAAGCCCTTTCACAATTTACCATGGGTAATAATGAATATTGGGAAAGTTGTTATATAGATATACGAGATAAGAATGCAAAAAAAGTAGTGCTCAACATCGTCGATGATATCTTGGATAAAGGTTTTAATGCCTTGTTTTTGGACAATCTTGACAATGTTTCACAATGGGGTGCTTTAAAAGGGTTTGAATTGGATTTGGTTTCCCTGATTATGGATATTCATATCATGAACAAGCATATTTATCTAATTCAAAATTCTGGCTTCTTTCTAAATGATTACCTACAAAATATCACTAATGCCATATTGGTAGAGTCCCTCTTCAGTTCTTATGATTTTGATACCAGTTCATATGCATGGCGAGATGATTATTCCAAAAATATAATGTTAGACCGTATCAATGAAACCCGTTCTAAAACTTCTAAAAAAATATATGTTCTAGAATATGCAGAAGCACCACATATGAAATCGCAACTGAGTAAAAAATTAGATAGCCTCAAATTAGAGTATTACATAGGGTATATAGAATTGCAGCAATTGGTCACACTAAATAGCAAATAAAAAATGTTTATGAATACGGTATTGTTGGGTCCTTTTAGAATCATGTTAGTGTTACTTTTTGTCGTTTTGATTTATCAAATGATGGTAAGGCACGAACTAAAGCGTTACAATTTAGACTATGTAATGTCACGTGGGATAATTGCCGGTAGTGCAGTAATGACAACCTTATTTTTTCTAATTATGGGAAAAGTATATGATCGGTTCTCAATTTTTATCTTTTTCTTGATTTTTATTATTGGATTATATATTCATGTGTTCCCTGTATGTAATTTGAAGACCATGTTAGCGATAAAAAAGAAAACGCTATTTAGTATCATAAATAGGGTTAATAAAACAAATTTCAATAGTATTTCATTTTTTTCTGCCTTGTTGAAATCTATTAAACCTAAACTATTCAATTACCCCTTGTTTGCCGCAGTTTTTGTTTCTTTCGTTTGTCTATTCTCAAGGTATCAATTTCTAAGTAATGACCTATACGTTCTCTCAAATGTATGGTTAAATAAGCTTGAATTGGTAAAGTTGATTAACGAAAACCAATGGTTCGGGTCAGACCTTATTATGCCGGGTGAACAAGCACTTATAAATCTATATGCCAAAACTATTAATATCAGTGAGGAAATGGCCTTACACTCATTTGGTCTTCTAGAGGTTTTTGGTCTATCGATGGTTTTATTTTGGTTCGTTGGTAAACTGTCGCGTTCAACATTTTATATTCCTTTTATATCCTTGTTGTTTTTTGGTTTTTTTTATGGCGTACTACCCATGAACATTAATCTTTTACTAGAAAATAATCCAGTACACCTCGCATTATTTTTCGCATTTCCATCTATGTTGTTTACGTTATATCCAAAATTACTGACCGAGAACAAAAAACGATTTTTTTTGTATTTATGCCTTGTTTACTCCTCCATTGCTATTATTAACCTTTTTGTGTTTATTTGGTTAATTCCTATTTTTTTGGTTTTTGCCGGCATCGTACGTGAAAAACAAAAGGTAATTCATTGGGTCTTAAGTGCCACTGCATTTAGCCTAGTTGGTTTAGTTGTTTTGGCAATTTATTTTATCAGATGTTATACCATTAAAAGGCCTTTTGTAAGTTTTTTTAAAGAAAATCTAATTCGTACGGATATGTATTCCTATTTTCCGCAGTTAGATATTCCCCTAGAATCCTTACTTAAAATATATTCTAGCTTGGGTATTCTTTTAATGCTGCTTATAATTCCTATCTATATTATAAAAGGTAAGCAGTGGAGACCGGTATTGGTCATTTTACTTTTGTTTAATGCGTTCATAAACTTAAGGTTCATACCTAGTAATTGGATAGATATGGATATGTTTTATCAAGCATTGACTCCAATGATTATTATTTGTATTGGTATGGGATTAGGGGTCTTAAATTTTTTTTTAGGGTATATCTGGTCTTATTCAAAACGCTTTAAGTATGGCACAATATTAATTGCCAGTACGTTTTTATTGGTCATTGCGCTACAAAATAAAGTATTTGCTTTAGAAGGTTTAAAAGAAAAAGAGCCCTTAAAGGATGTTATAATTTCGGTATACGATGAACTGTCTAAAGAATATTTGCCTTTTACCTATGCCGTTGTAAATAGCAATTATGCCGTACAAATAAGTAAAAGCAATCATAGGTATATGGAATATGATTTTTTTGTAACCGATTATTTACAAAAAGACGCACATTACCATAAAGTAAAAGATGATTTGGCATATTTAAAAAAACACCCTGAAGTAGTTTTGCCCAATACTATTTTCGTTTTTGTAGCTCAGGTACCATTACATAAAGAGTCTTCATCTTTAGATACCCCAACGAAATATGTGAAAGCTATTAAGAATAGTATCGAAATATTAAAAAGTAGGGGTAGAAAGGTAGAAATATTTCATGAAGCAGATAATTTAAAGGTTTTTAAAATAACCAATGAGGACAAGGCCTCAAAAATAGTTGAACTTATTTTTACATTATGAAAAAAGGGCCAATTTACGTTTTACTTATTTTATTATTTTTTGTCATAGTTGGTTGCCAAAAAGACTTATATCGTTTCACGACGCAATTCAAAGACCCTAAAATCAGTAAAGGTTCACCTGTAGTTCTGTTAATTACGGATGCAAACCTACATGGTAATGTATTGGAATCAGAAAATTTAAAAAAGACCTTGGATTATACTAAAATTCCACATAGTACTGCAAGAGTGAGTCAATTTAACTTGAATCCTATTATAGATGAATCTGTAAGGGTAGTCTCTGTTTATGAAACAATGAATATTAATGACAGGGGTATAGATTCTTTATATGCGTATGTAGCAAAAGGCGGTACTTTGCAGATAACAAAGGCATTAAGTGATCCTAGAATGTTTTTTTTAATGGGTATTAGGCCAGAAACAGATCCAAAAAAAAATATTATAGCAAAAGGTTTTCATTTGAATAGGTCCCTATTTCCCAATAAGTTAGGTTTTTCCTATTCTTTTAAAGATCCTTTTTTGGGGTATGACGGAGATAATTTTAAAAACGAGGCGGTTACCATAGTCTCCGCAATGAATGATTCTAATTATCCTGTAGTACTAAAACATAAAGTAGGAAATGGTAATGTGGTACTTTTAAATTTAGATTTCACACTTCAAAAAAATATGAGAGGACTTCTTTTTTCCACCCTTCTGTATGGTTTAGAAGGTATTCCTTATCCCGTTGCTAATGTGTCCACCATTTTTTTGGACGATTTTCCTTCCCCTATGTACAACATACTTAAGGAGCCCATAAAGTCTGAAATGAATTTGACCATGGCGGATTATGTAAAGGATGTTTGGTGGCCCGACATGAAAAAACTAGCTAAAAGACATGATATTAAATATACAGCCTATCTGACGTTTGACTATAATAACAATACAACCCCACCTTTTGTCTTTAAAGAGTGGGATGCTACTAGAACTTTGACTAAAAAAGAGGGTAATCAAAGTAGTAGCGCATGGATTACAAAAAACATAATTAGCAGCGGCCATGAATTAGGTTTTCACGGGTATAACCATGTATCACTATTGGAGCAAGAATGGAAAAATCCGGTATTTATATCAACTGCCTTGAAATCTGCTTTAAAAAAGTGGAATATATTGGATTTTCAGAATATGCCTATTTCCTATGTACCTCCTAGTAATTATATAGATAGTATGGGGATGCAAAGATTAGTTGAGACAATGCCAAGTTTACGTTTTATGCAAAGCACCTATTTAGGCCATTTTGAAGAGGGTGGAAATAGGGAGTTTGATCCAGAACCATGGAATAAACATTTTTTTGATTATCCAAGAATAAGTAGTGGTTTTAATATAGAACCAGAAAAAGAATGGGCTATAGAATCTATGTATATCTATACTGGAATATGGACACACTTTATACATCCGGATGATATTTATCAAATACCCGATGGGTCAAATAAAGAAACTAGTGCCGATTTTGATTACCGGAATAAATATAGGTTGAACTGGTATTCTGCAAATGGAAAAAAGGGAATGTTAGATACCTTTGAGGATTACTTGGTAGCTTTTAAGAAAAACCACCCTTTTACAAGATTTTTTAACGCCACACAATCCTCATATATTACAAGTAATTGGAGATATGGGCGGTTCAACCATATGTATGATAATGGTATTTATGAAGTAGAAAGTTTTGCACATGAAAATGGTAAGGGACCATATTATTGGTTCATTTACGTTGACAATGAACATATAGAGGATGCTGATTTAATATTCTCAAATAAAAATATTAGGAATAGGAAACTACCCATATTGAATGGTTTCCTTTATACCATAGAAACACCTGCACCTTATCTATTTGTTAAGGATTTTGAAAAGCGGTTATCGGCAGATAAAGAAAGTGCGCTTTTTAATAAAGTCTTACAGAAAAGGGACACCTATTATGTATTGAGGAAGTCACTAGTACCATTGGAAAACCAACTTAAAAAATTGGTAAGTAATGATAATATACCTGAAGCCATAGAATTAATCGAAAATTATTTAAGCGCAAACGGGCAGGCAAATAAGACTTTGTTAAAAAAGTATGCAACCTATATGAGTTGGCAAAACAAAGGAAATGCTTTTTGGGATAAATACAATCTCTATTTTCTAAAAAGCCAAGACAGCTTATTATCCGATTTATCAAATGAATTAAGTAAAATCGTGTATTATCCTACCAACGAGGTAAGACAACTTTGGTTAGAAAGACAATTAAAATTTAATACTAAGAATAGTTCAGTTCTCAATGAATATTATGATGATTTCAATACACCAGAAAATATACTAATGATAAAGTATGTGTTAAGGCGATTATGTGTATTGGAACCTTCATTAAAAAACGAAAAAAGATATATTAGGCTTTTATTACAAACAAATGCTCAGGAACTGATGAGTAAATTACATACAGTAACCCCCTGCAGTTTAAACGATAAGGCATTGGCAACAGATATTGCGTGGACCTATGCTAACCGACTATTATTTGATAAAGCCTTGCAATGGCAAAGTTGTAGCGAAAATATAAATCAGGCAACGATTGATTATTGGCGTTTACATACAAAGGATCTTATAAAATTTAAAACACAAGATTATAACTATTACCTGAGTTTGCTAATAGCAAATGACACTAAAAAGGCCGCTCAAGAGTTACGGGGAAAAGCCCCTTGCCAAGAAGGTTTAAAGGAATATGCAGATAAAATCACAAAGCTTTTTGGTGATCTGGGTGACTATACTAATGCATTGGCCTGGTCGGTATGTGCAGAGAATATTTCTGTAATAGATAAAATGAATTGGTATTTTGAAGTTGGTCAAATGGATATCTTAAAAGATTTTTTCAAGAAATACATTAGGGATTACCCTGCTGATTTTGAAGCCAGTAACTATATGACCACCTTGTTATTATACAATGGTGAGGTAAAAGAAGCGGCAAAAATTACAATCGGCGTTCCGATGCATGAAAGGGATGTGAAAATGTTGGCTGTATTAAATAATGAGGTAAAACAAATGGATTTACAACCTCAACTCGAATTTTATAGGGTATTTCAGGGGCTTTTGAGCCCATCTTTAGTCATAGACATTCAAAAAAAGGAAAGAAAACAACAGGGGAGTAGTTTAGGTGTGGAATACTTTAGTATAAATAATAAACTAGACCCCACTTTATCTTCTTTTGGTCTTTACTACGATTATTTTAATAAAAAAGGAAATAGACATCGTTTTATGCTTACCCAATCAGCTATGTTGCCTATTGAGATGGAAACGTTCCTGCCAGACAATATGGAAAGGCAGTTATTTGGGGTAGATTATAGATTCGATTTACAACCTAATAATGATAAAAATTATTATTTCCACGGAAGGATTGAAAAGGACGATACCAGTACCTTTTATTTTCAGGCTGGTATTGGTTTTAACAAAAACAAGGGCAAGAAATTTACGGCCTTGCAGTTAGAGATTTTTCCCGTAAGGTCAGGTCCTGGGCATGTACTTAAGATTTATAGATTTATGTTCAATGCTTATAAGGAAATTCCATTAGGAAACCGTTTTTTACAGATTCTAGCATTAGAGTCTAATTATTATACAGATGGTGAATATGACGCTACTATACTTGCCAATTTAAGGTATGATATTTTTAAAGAGAGCAAATTTCAATTTGGACCATTACTTGAAGGAGCTTTGGGTAGAGGCTCTATTGATCGTCGTTTAGGATATCCTTATTGGTTGGCAAAAAAGAGAATCTATGGAGGTGGAGGGGCACAATTAACTCTTGGGAATGATAAAACTAGGTTTAAGCTACTAACGGATTTTGGAATTTTTGCGGAAAATGAACAGCCCAATTTTGAAAGGTATACCGGTAACTTATCATATCGTTTGGCAGATTATACCACACTTAATAGCTCTTTTGAAGTGTATACCATTAAAAACTTTTATTCAAATGTTTTCCGTATGGGAATTCAATATAAGTTTTAATAATCTTTTTTAAGATGTAAACTATAAAAGTACTACTAATCAAAATCTGTAAGAATATTACAGATTATTCAAGCGTTACATTTTTTAAAAACTAATAGTATAATTATATATCCAATTAAAATTTAAATTGGTTTAAACTGATAATTTTTAGTACGTATTAAATAGAATAACCCCATTTGAAGCTTGGGTTCCGTAACCCGCAGCATCTGCGCCAGAGAGAATAACTATTTTCTTCACGTTGTAACTGTCTATCAGTTCGTTTACAGAATGAAACGAATTTCCAATTACTTGATTATTTAAAACGTATAAAGGTTCTTGATTTCCGCCAGAATCGAACGAGTTTGTCGTTTTATTTAAAATGGGAACATTATTTTGTAGCACTACTCCTGGCTTTTGTCTTATGCGTTGCAGTAGTGAAACATTAGCTCTATTCTTTTCTCTTAGTTCAGTATCTAATGATGATTTGTCTTTGGTGGTACTTTTCGCAGGACCGCAACTACACAATAGTAGTACTGCTATTATGCAAAGAGATAGATAGGTTTTCATTTTTCTTGGATAATGGTTTCTGTAATTTATGAATTAAAAGGAGATGACAGTATCTTTGAATTAAAAAGATATGGTTTTAGTTGCGCAATTGATAGGGGCGTTGTTGGGTTTATTAACAGTTGTTTTTGGTGCTTTTGGTGCACATTTACTAAAGAAAACCTTTACTGCAGAACAATTGAACAGTTTTGAAACGGGAGTGAAATATCAAATGTATCATGCGCTTTTAATATTGATGCTGAGCTTTAACCTTAATCTAGAAACAGGGCTTGAGAAAGCTATTATCTATTGTCTAATTATTGGAACCATCCTATTTTCTTTTAGTATTTACGGATTATGCATTTCTGCATCTAAAGGAAATAAAATCAAAATCTTGGGTCCCATAACCCCGCTTGGCGGACTCTTTTTAGTAGTAGGCTGGGGGTTATTATTCTACAGTTTTATTAAAAATTTAATTTAATTTACTCTGCAGATATAGCTGTAAATTCTTTGATTGCTGTATTTGGTTCCATAATAGCATACCCTTCCCAGAAAGTTGGGTCGTATTTAGGCATATAAGTAGGTGATATGGTGTTGTTTTCCGTAAAACCATCATAAGTAGCCTGAGTAATATTTTCGGACTCAAATACAATCATTTCATTCTTTTCTACACTGATAATTACAAAATCCATATTTCCAGATAATTCATTCTGCTTATTTCTACCTTTTACAATTTTATTTTTTTCAATAATTTTCAGTGGTCTTCTTACACCAACCCTCATACCATTTTCAGATTCGTAGTAGCGTACACCATAAAAGCCATCTTTACCCTTGTTGTAAATTATTTTCCCCTTAGATAGGTAATTGTTAGTTGAAATGCCCAGTAGACTAAATTTACTCGTAGGTTTAACATTAGAATAATCCACTTGTATTACTGCAAAATCATCTGCATTTACATATAAAGTACCTTCATAGTCTGCTGACCCATCTGGTTTAAAAGAAATTACATATACTGGGTTATCCCCTAAAAAGGTAAACTCTTGAAGCGTATAATCGTATTTTCTTTGCTTATCAATAAAATTAAGTTTGGAATCTTCTTGTGTTGGTAAACCACTAAATATTTTGGCTAGTTGGTCTCTTTTCCAATTACCATAATTTTTTTGCTGCTCTTCTTTACTTTTCTTTTTCTCTTCAAGCTCTTTATTCACAGCTGCTACATCGGTAGAATCCACATCTTCTTCAAAAAGAGTGCTTACTTCATCAGAATCAATTTTGAATGACAATAGACCAGATTTAATCTTAAAATAAGATCCAGGTGTTACATTTTCTTTTAAAATATTATTGAATCTTTCTTCGATTTTATCATAGTCAAATTCTGTGCTTTTGTCATATAACTTAGAGGCTTTCAATAAATTAAACTTTTGAAGTTCTTCGTCATGATTGCCATATAAATCTCCTACGATTTCAGAATAAAAACTATCATTTTTTGGAACAGTGTAGATGATACTATCAATAAATTTTTGGTTCAATACATCTATAGAAGATTTTTTAACCTTAAAATCACTTTGCGTCCAACGGTCAAAATTCGATGTTCGGTGAAAAAGTCTTTTTTTCGAAAGATCATTAGAATAATTCTTTTCTAGATTATCCTCAACGAAATCCATGATTTCATCGGCAGTATAATTCTTGTTAGAGACAATAACTTCTCTTAACTCTATAGCTTTAGGTACAAGTGCAATTTTGGTTGTAGTGAATTCAGAAATGGGTTTAGACAAGGTCTCGTAACCCATAATAGATATAATAAGGGAATCATATTCTTTTATGACATCACCAAATACTAAATTAAAACTACCCTCTTCATTAGAAATGGCCCACTTATCTTTTAATTGCACTGAGGCGAATGGTATGGGTTGTTGGCTAACACTGTCAATAACAGTTGCAGTTAAGCTTTGTGCCTTGGCATTAAATAGGTTGAAAATTAGAAATGCGAAAAAAGCTAGAAGAGGTAATTTAGTATTCATAGGTTCGATTATTCTTACGCAATCTAGACGAACCAAAGTAAGTAACGTTACAATTTTAGAAACTGTTATGAACGTTTTAAATAAATTTTAACAAAAATCTAAACACTAATGACAGCCACAACCATCTTGCCCGCAAGCCTTTGAACTCTCTTTTTTGCTAGACCAAATAGATTTTGGAATAAAAAATTTACTAACTATATAACCAACAGAAATAGCTAAAGTAATGTAAACTAAAATGTGTTGTATCATGTGTTTTTTATTTTAATAATTGATAAGCTATTAAAGCTACAATATAAGCAAATAGGCTCATAAATACTAGCTGACCCGCTGGCCATTTCCAAGAATTCGTTTCTCTTTTTACTACAGCAAGTGTACTCATACATTGCATTGCAAATGCATAAAATAGAAGTAAGGACACACCAGAGGCCAAATTAAATAGTGGTTTTTGAGTTCTAGGGTTTACTTCTGCAGCCATTCTGTTTTTTATGGTTTCTTCTTCATCATTACCTACGCTGTAAATAGTTGCCAATGTGCCAACAAAAACTTCTCTAGCTGCAAAGGAGGTGATGACGGCAATACCAATTTTCCAGTCATAACCTAAAGGTCTTACAATTGGTTCTATAGCTTTACCCATATGACCCATATAAGAATGCTCTAATTTATACCCTGCTATTTCTTGTGCTAATGCGCGTTCTTCAAGTTCCTTTTGTTGGCTTGAAGCGTTAGGGGCATTTATATCTAAACCATCTTGATGGGTCTCAAAATAAATTTCACTACTAGTGCTGAAGCCTTCTTGTTCCACGCGGTTGGTTACAATGGTCTCTGCATTTTTAAATTCATCAGAAGATCCGTTAGAACCTAAAAACCATAGTATAATTGAAATTGCCAAGATTATTTTACCTGCCCCGAAAACAAAACTTTTAGTCTTTTCAAGAACGGTATAGCCAACGTTTTTAAGCAATGGTAATTTGTAATTCGGCATTTCTACCACAAAGAAAGATTTGCTTTTTATTTTAAGTATTTTGTTTAAGATTACTGCCGATAAAATAGCAGCTCCAAAACCCATTAAGTACAATGACATTAAGGTTAGTGCTTTATAACTCAAACCTAGAAAACTACCTTCGGGTATTACCAAAGCTATAATAATCAGGTATACCGGTAAGCGTGCTGAGCACGTGGTAAACGGAGTTACCAATATGGTAATTAGTCTTTCCTTCCAGTTTTCAATGGTTCTGGTGGCCATTACTGCAGGTATTGCGCAAGCGGTACCCGATATTAATGGAACAACACTTTTACCGCTTAAACCAAACGGACGCATTATCCTATCCATTAAAAATACAACCCTACTCATGTAGCCTGTTTCTTCTAACAAGGCTATAAAAAGAAACAAGAAAGCTATCTGCGGAATGAATATAACAATACCACCAATACCAGCTAAAATGCCTTCTGCAATCAGATTTGTAAAAACCCCAGGTGGCAATGTATTTTTTACCCATTCTGTAGCGGACGCAAAGAATCCGTCAATTAAATCCATCGGGTATTCGCTCCACCCATAAATCGCCTGAAATATGGTTAACAGTATTAGAAAAAATATTAGATAGCCAAAAATTTTATGGGTTAATACTTTGTCTAAAGTTGCTCTAAAACCCTTAGCGGCATTAACGTCAACTTTATAGGTTTCTTTTAAGATACCATTTATAAATTGGTATCTTAAAATGGTCTCTTTTTGCTGTAGACGTTTTAATTCAGATTTAGATTTAGTGGCAAATGAAGAGGCATCTTTAAATAGCGTCTTTTCAAGAGGCATAAAATTGACATCTTGTGTAATTACCAACCATAATTTGTACACGTCTTCTTTTGGGAATGCGGTAGCAAGTTTTTCAAAATATTCTGGTGCAATTACAGAAATATCTACATTTTGCGTTTTTGGTAAATTCTTGTGATCGGCTATTAACTCTCTAAGTTTGTCGATACCCGTTTCTTTACGGGTACTTACTAATGCAATTTTTGAGTTTAATTTCTTTTCTAATAATTCAATATCAATAGTAATACCCTTGCGAGACATACGGTCTGCCATGTTAATGACTAGTATGGTGGGTATTTTTAAATCTTTTATTTGTGTAAAAAGTAGCAGGTTTCTTTTTAGGTTCTCTACATCAGAAACTACAATGGCGACATCTGGGTGATCTTTATCGTTTTTATTAAGAAGTAACTCGACCGCAACACTTTCATCTAACGAAGTAGTGTTTAAACTATACGTTCCTGGTAAATCTAAAATATGGGCTTTTACACCTCGGGGAAGTTTACAGATTCCTTCTTTTTTCTCAACCGTTATACCTGGGTAGTTACCTACTTTTTGGTTTAACCCGGTAAGTTGATTAAAAACCGAAGTTTTACCAGTGTTCGGGTTCCCAATAAGGGCTACATTGATTTGTTTGCTCATATAACCGTATTATCTTCAATAATATCAAGTGCTATATGCAAAGCCATTTCTCTTCTAATGGCAATATGTGATCCGTTAACATTGATATAGATAGGGTCGTTTAATGGAGCTACTTGCACTAATTCTACAACGTTGCCAGGTAAACAACCTAGTTCTAGCAGTTTTATAGGTAGTAGGTTTTCAGTGAATTCTTTTATAATTCCCTTTTGACCTCTTTTTAAATGTGCGACTGTAGTTTCCAATCTTTATTTAGATTCATTATAAGTAAGGCAAAAGTAATGGAAATAATATTATTACCTATACTTTTTAGCATAATTAACGGCTAATGCTTGGGCTAATCAATGGTTTTGTAAACCGATGTCGTTACAGATTAAAATCTGTGAAATATTATCTTAACTATACCGTTGAATATGTGTATTTTATTAACATATTAATTTTATATGATTGATTTAATGAGATATTCGGAATTGCCTTTTCTTTCTACAGATCAATGCTTCTAGAAAAAAGCGCAACATTTTGTAATTATAAAAATAACAATGCAATTATCTTAAAAGACCAGAAAAGAGTAATCAACTTAATTAAATACATAAATAACCAATTATGAAAAAACCATTATTAGTGCTATTCCTTTTTGGAACGATGTCCATTTTTGGGCAATCAACCAAAAGCAAGAATATTAAAGTGGCAATTCCTAGTTATGCAAAAAAACCTGTTCCCCAGAATGTAAATACGTATATGGGGGCATTTGCAAACTCAAAGAATGCTGCTTTACCTTTTACTGAAGAAGCCTTTAAAAATGCTTTGAAATTTCAAGATTTCACAAAATTAACAGATGAGAACGGAACGCCAGATTTTCTATTTGCGTTGAACGGATTGTCGATAAAAGATTTAAACTTAACAATATCTCGAAGTAAGGCAAATGAAACCTACAGTGTCTCTATTGTGCCTAAAGCAGATGCTGCAATAGGGATATTGACCATGTTAAATGGTGAAAGTGTGCATTACAATCGTATTGCGGTTCT
This sequence comes from Maribacter aquivivus, assembly GCF_900142175.1. Lineage (NCBI taxonomy): Bacteria > Pseudomonadati > Bacteroidota > Flavobacteriia > Flavobacteriales > Flavobacteriaceae > Maribacter > Maribacter aquivivus. The sequence goes on from NZ_FQZX01000001.1 coordinate 1,188,760, forward strand.
TCCAAAGGCAGATTCACAAGGAACAATTATTCCTGTAGTTCTTGATTTTACGTTCGAAGAAGAAGAGAAATATTTAACTTTTGCTAATGATGAACAGGCAAAAGGTACACCCTATTTGGTTGAAGAATATTTAAGAGTAAACCTTGGTGATAATTTTTTGACTGAAACATTGGCGCCTGTACTTTATGAGGATTATGATATTAGAGCGAATACAGAATTTGAAAAATTCTATTTTATAAAAGATAAGAAGACAGAAGGTCTAGAAGATGAAACAAAAGCCAAGGTTGCGGACTTTGAAGAAATGTCTACTACTTTTACCAACTTGGAGCAATTAAGAGCAGGTAAAGAACAATTACATTCTTATAAAACGTATTGGGAAGAAAAATTAGCTGCCTATGATTTGTCAAGTAAGACAGGTAAAAAAGCAGGCTGGGGATTAATCATGAACCTATATAACGTTGCTTTGATGCAAGAAGATTTTGAAGCTGCATCTAAGTATATGGAAATGGCTTTAGAGACCGAAGAAAAGAAATGGATAACGAGAGGGAAGAAAAATGCATTTGATAAACATTACGCAAGTTATGTTTTAAATTATGATAAAGATTCTGGAGAGCGTATCTATTCTGAAGGGTATACCGTTGATCCAATCTTAGCAAAAATTGCCAAAAAAGAAGCTATTCAAGGCAATAATGTAGATAAGGCAGTAGGGTATGTAATTAAAGATGATGGTGAAAAGATGGAAGGTAAAATTTCCATGCGTTTTTCACCTCAAGAACAAGAAGGCGGTAATATTATGGATGTTAGTGGAGACACTACTGCAAAAAGAGTAACAGTTACTTATGTAAATGCAAAAGGTAAAACCAAAAACGCTTCTTTGAAGTGTAAAGAGGTGTCTGAAATCGTAATTGAAGACAGAGTGTTTGAGCCCGTTAATCCTAAAAAAGGCTTTATCAAATCTACAGAAGCCGGCTTGTCCGGTTTTAATTTGAATAGTACAATTTTTATGCAACGCGTTTTCGTTGGTACAGGTATAAAACTATTTAAAGATTTAACAGATACAGATACCTATTATTTTAGCATTGATGGCGTTAAAAAGGCAGAAACAGCTAGTGCAGAATTTTTTGCTAGTTGTCCCGCACTTGCAGGACGTATTGAAGGTGGTGAGTTTTCAACATCTGAAGAAGATCAGATAAAGATTGCAAAAGCTTATTCTAACGAGTGTAAATAAGTTGGTATAGTTATAATTATAAAGTCCCCTGTACAATGTGTATGGGGGACTTTTACTTTTTATGAGATTCTTGAAGCACTTTAATATCTTCCATCAATTTTTCAATATCCTCCTTTTTTGTTCCATCATAGAAACCCCGAATTCTCTTTTTCTCATCTACTAAAATAAAGTTTTCGGTATGGATCATATCAAATGGTCCGCCATCACCATCAGTCTTTACGGCTAAATACGATTTACGGGCAAGGTCATAGATTTGTTTCTTATCGCCTGTAACTAAATTCCAATTGCTATCATCGACCCCTTTTTCCAAGGCATATTTTTTTAATTGGGCAACAGAATCAATTTCTGGTGTTACCGAGTGCGATAATAACATTACATCAGAATCTTTACCAAGCGATTGTTGAAGATCTACCATGTTTTTGGTCATGATCGGGCAAATGGTAGGGCAAGTGGTAAAGAAGAAATCTGCTACGTAAATTTTACCTTCGTAATTATCTTGGGTAATCGTTTCGCCATTTTGGTTCGTTAAAGAGAAATCGGCGATAGTGTGGTATTTTCTAACATGCTGTATCTCTTCAGCTACCAATTCGGCATTTACCATCGCAGGTGAATAGACCGGTAATAGCTTTACGGGTTGTAAGGCATTGTAAAAAAGATACATGATAACTGCAGAAATAGGTATCAGTACCAGACCAAATAATTTGAATTTAGCGAAAAAAGAACGCATAAGAATTTTTAACAAAGGTACGCTAGGACTATTTATTTTTCAAGCCAATTCACCCTGTCAGCTGATAAATTATTCATAAAATACCACTCCCTCAGAGTGTTTCTTTTTTTTAGCGGTTGTAAAAATGTACTTTTGTGCGATTTTAATTTTCAGGAAAAAAGAATGAGCCCTATTATAATAAAGACAATACAATTTTTTTTAAGCCTTTCTATACTTATAGTACTACACGAGTTAGGACATTTTATACCAGCAAAATATTTTAAAACAAGAGTAGAGAAATTCTACTTATTCTTTGATGTGAAGTTTTCGCTTTTCAAAAAGAAAATAGGGGAGACCGAATATGGTATTGGTTGGTTGCCTTTAGGCGGATATGTAAAAATATCTGGAATGATAGATGAAAGCATGGATAAAGAAGCCATGGCAGAAGAACCGAAAGAGTGGGAGTTTAGAAGCAAACCGGCTTGGCAGCGATTAATTATAATGTTAGGTGGTGTTACGGTTAATTTCATTTTAGCAGTAATTATTTTTATTGGTTTGGCGTATGCTTATGGAGAAAAGTATATTGCGAATGACAGTTTAAAAGACGGAGTTTGGATTACTGATACTACTTTGGGTGATGCTCTTGGTATAGAAACAGGTGATAAGGTTCTTGCTGTTGATGGTAAAGATATTAAGTCTTTAAGTAGTATTATGCCAGAAGTAGTTTATGGCGAAAAGATAACCTTAGAACGTAATGGTACTAAAATTGAAAAAGATATTCCGGTAGATTTTATCGAAACCATATCTAATAATAAGGAAAATGCTAGGTTTATTAATTATAGAATACCATTTATAATAAGAGAAATTCCTGAAGATTCTCAAAATAAGGATAGTGGATTTAAGGCTGGTGATGCAGTTGTTGATATTGCAGGTAAGACCGTAGAATTTCAAGATCAAGTTATACCTGTGCTTGCTGCCAATAAAGGAAAAAGTGTTCCTGTTGTAGTAATTCGTGATGGGAATAAAGTTACGCTGAATGCAAAAGTTTCTGAAGAAGGTAAGTTTGGGGTTTATGCCGGATTAGGTTCTATGGAGGAATATCAGGAGAAAGGTTATTTTAAAGTAGAAACATTGAACTACACTTTCGTAGAATCAATCCCAGCCGGATGGAACAAAGGTGTTAAGACCCTTACAGACTATATCAAGGGAATGAAGAAGATTTTCAACCCTGATACAGGTGCTTATAAAGAGGTTGGTGGTTTTGCTGCCATTGGTGGTATGTTTCCAGATACTTGGAACTGGCATCAGTTTTGGGCTACAACTGCGTTTATCTCGATTATTCTAGCATTTATGAATATACTGCCTATTCCTGCATTAGATGGCGGGCACGTTATGTTTTTGCTCTATGAAATAGTTACAGGAAGAAAGCCAAGCGATAAGTTTTTAGAGTATGCTCAAGTAACAGGATTCTTTATTTTAATAGCTCTTTTACTGTTTGCAAATGGTAATGATGTTTATAAATTGATATTTAAATAAAAAAACTTTTTAAATTATTTGGCGAGTTTCAAAAAACTACTATATTTGCACCCGCTTTAGGAAACTAAAACGGGTTATTTTCCTCCTTAGCTCAGTTGGTTAGAGCATCTGACTGTTAATCAGAGGGTCCTTGGTTCGAGTCCAAGAGGGGGAGCAAAAAGCGAAATCCAATCTATTTATTTAGGTTGGATTTTTTGTTTTTACGTAGTATTTGCAAGGCTTAACTGCATTATGAGTAATAACAGTACTTTCCAATTATAAGTCAACTTGTCAAGTTATTTGCCGAAATAAGGGACCCAATTCGAGACCCATGTAATATTTCGAGGGACCCACTTTCTGAATTGTACGCCAATTGTTTAACATTAAAACCAATTGGTAATGAAAAATCAAAGCTTATCCATCCTGTTCGTTATTAAACTGAACAAAAAGAACAAAAAGGGGATGTGTCCTCTGAATGTTAGAATCACCTATTTAAAGAAACGAAAAGAAGCTTCTTCAGGTATAATGGTCAATCCATTACTGTGGGATTCCAAGCAACAGAGTAGTGCCTCTAGAGCTACTTCAGGTGAGCAAATTAACCAGCAGTTAGAAGTACAAGTAGCGGCAATTAGAAAGGCTTATTTGAAACTTCAATTAGGGAATGACGACTTTACAGTAGAGAATATATGGGATATGTTTTTAGGTAAGGTTGAAAAGAAGAATGAATATGTGATATCTTATTTTGAGAAGTTTTTAGTTAAGAAGTCCAAGCTAATAGGTAAAGACCTTAAAATGTCTACTTGGAAGAAGTCAGAATATGTTTGTGCTGACGTAGCAGCATTTATTAATTCTAAGTATCAGAAAAATGATTTCCCTTTAATTAAGCTAGACCAAACATTTTTAGATGATTTTGAATACTACCTTAAAACGGTAAAGAATCAGAAACAAGTAACAATAAACAAGTCGATACAAAGGTTCAGAAAACCTATTAAGATAGCCGTAGCTGAAGGATATCTTGTAAGTGACCCATTTGTAATGCATAAGCCTGGTCGGGTTAGAAAGGAAGTAATATTCCTTACAGAAGATGAATTGCAACTACTTGAAGAGTATAAATTCACACAGCCTAGACTACAATTGGTCAAAGATCTTTTCATCTTTTGTTGTTATACGGGATTAGCATACCACGAAATGGCAAACCTAAAAAGGGAACATATCATAAAGGGTTTTGACGGAAATGAATGGATAAAAATAAGGAGAGAGAAGACAAATAAACAAATATCAATACCATTGCTACCTAGGGCTAAAGTTATCATGATTAAGTATAACGAGATGAATGATTATGTACTTCCAAGGTTTAGTAATCAAAAGATTAATTCTTACCTAAAAGAAATTGCGGGGATAGTAGGCATCAATAAATCAATTACTCACCATATTGCTCGAAAGACTTTTGCGTCAACTGTACTGCTTTATAACGATGTTCCAATGGAGATTGTTAGTGAGTTGTTAGGGCATTCAAGTATGAAAATTACTCAAGAGTATTATGGAATGATTGTTCAGAAGAGGGTTGGTGAGGAGATGGAGAGGGTTTCAAGAAAATTGGAGCAACGGCCAGGTTATGAGTAGGTGCGTGGGTTAGCACTTAATATTGCAAGTATAATCCAAGTCGGAATATCCTAAATAATTTTCAGAGTAGGCGATAAAAAATAATTACTCATAGCCACTGTTGGGCTTTCGTTTCTTATTTTTTTGAATCAACTAATTTTGCTTCTGGCATTCCTTTTAGACTTAAATCGACTAGGTCAGAAATGAATTTAGCGAAGGGTTGAATATTACCTTTAACACTTGCTTCCTCTAATGCGCTCATATAATCATTCCTTCTTTCAACAGGGATTACAGTCCACGGATAATTTCCTGAAGCCAACATAGTATTCATTAAAAATCTTGCCATTCTTCCATTACCATCTGAATATGGGTGAATATATACAAAAAAGAAGTGACCCAATATTACTCTTGTTCCTGCATGATCTTCATTGATTAACAACTCAAATAATGCTGGCATTGCATCTCTCACAGCCTCCTTGCTCATTGGAACATGCCTTGAATTTGAAATATAAATAGGTCTATTTCTATAACCTGCTAAATCTGATGGCTTGCATAATCCAGATAAAACACTTGGAGAGAATAATTTTTGGTACCAAGTTGGATGATCCTTGTCTACTACTTTGCCTGCATTGGTACCATTTAGTATTTTTTCAATTGATGATTTAACTTCTTTGGATGCATCAAAATAGCCTTTTGCTGCCATTGCACTTTCAAGTTCTTTATGACCTTCATTTTCTAAAACATCCCACTCTCCGGTACTTACAAGTTCAATTAATTCCTCAGAAACTTTATATCTTTCAATAGATAAAGAATGATAAGCATCGGTTTTGTATATTTCATCAATTGAATTTAAATATTCATTAATTTTAATTGGCTGGTCTGGTCCAGTAGGGAATTGCTCAACAATAGTTTCTCTGTATTTGGCCCACTTTAGTTTTATTCTATTAACATGTGGAGAACTCTTTAAGTCAGAAAGATTTACCACACATTTTTCTTCAAATGGATCAATTTCTCTAACATCATGATCTAATGCTTTCATTGTGCTAACAATTTCATCAGCAATTTTATCAATCCCAATATTTCGAAATGCGCCAGCTAACCTTCCAGCTGGCCTAGTATGAGCACCATCAAGCAAAGGACCTAGTATTTGAGAAGCATCTTTTATCATTAGTAGTGCTGCTCTGACATCATTTGAATTAGAGGTGAACATAATAGGCTGAATATTGATTAATGATGATTCTAAATTGTAAACTCTGACATCATTTTTTTTATCTAAATTTTCTTTAGGTGGAACGTCTCCTTTTAACTCTAGAAGTTCAGTGTTGTAAAGAAGAGGAATAACTTTGTTTGGTCCGTTTGGGGATTTCGTGATAAGTTGTTCTGGAATAATTGTGTTTCCAACGTGTAATAAGAGTGATTGCTCAGGTGAAAGACAATACTTTCCTTTGTATTTATCTTCTAAATACCTAGAACAAAAGTTCCAATAAGATGTAAACCATGATGTAGACTCTCCTGGTTTGTCATTTGGATTAGTGAAAATGTACCATCCTTTCGATACTTCTTGTAAGAATCCATTTTTAGTTAATCTTTCTCTATGGGTTCTATTAATTTCAGAAGATTTAATAGCAACAATATTTTCATCTTGTTGAAGTTTCCGTAATTCTTTTAATGATGTTGCTAGTTTTTCTCCTGGTGTTGACATTTTTAAATCTTTATAAATGTATTTCTTTTCTAATATTTAATCTATGTAAATTATTCTATTAAATTTAGTGTTTATTAGCCTACTGTGTCGGACATTTGTTAGCCTAATATGTCGGACACTTACTAGCCTACTGTGTCGGACATTTGTTAGCCTAATATGTCGGACATTTGTTAGCCTACTGTGCAAACATAATATTTATAAGGGTTAAAAGCAATACATTATCACTATTAAGGTATTTAATTAAATAATTTAGAATAATAAATATTTGTTTTTTAAGTATTTTAATCAGAAGTTGTAGAAGTATATTTTGAGTTGGTTTTGCTTATTTATTCAAAATATCTAGAATTTCACTCCTTTTGTAATATACCCTATTTCCCATCCTGTAAGAAACTAATATTCCATGTTTTGTCCATTGGTGTAATGTAGGAAACGAAATTTTGAAATACTCAACTACCTCCTGTCTTGTCATAAGCTCAGTAGGCTCATTTGGCTGGTAACATTCTTTAATATTTTTTAATTCTTCCTCAATTTGTAAAAGTTTATCTAATACTAATTCCATTGCTTTTGGTAAATCTTCAAATCTCAAGTTGCTCATAATAATATTTTTTAAAAATTAATTTTTTAACTTTTTTTTCAAAAAGCCATACACTTGATAAAGTACAAATCACCCCCCTACCCAATTATAAAAAGGGTTGCTAGGGTACTACTGGAAACGGATTAATTCTTCAAGACCCAAACTAAATAAGCTACTTATCTTTCAAGGGAGCTAACTTAACTTTTTGAGAATCACTTCACCTAACTAAGACTGCACTCGCTTCGCTCGTGGAATAAAACTTATTTACCCTTGTTAAGTTCTGGGATAATAATATTCTTATCCTAGAATTAAAATATTAAATGATGACGAAGTATAAGCAGATTCAGAACCCTGAAACGGGAGAAACAGAATTTCAGTTCAATGCCACTTTATTGAAAATTGGTAAGAGCGTATTAGAAAATGCTAATGAGAAACTTTTTAAAGTAGTAACGTTAAAGTTCAACTTGCCTGATGGCGAAGAAGTAGAGAGAACAGCCATTTGTTATCAATCTAACTATCAATATGGAGTAGAAGAAGGTAAAGACTACTTATGTAATCTTAGTTATGATAAAGAAGCTAATCCTCAAATTAGAATGTCACATTTGACAAATGCAGATAGGGCTACAGCATCGGACTTTGCGGGCTTATTGCAGGTTTCTAGTCAACTAATCGATGATGAAGCTGTAATATAATATTAAGCTTAATTTATTATCCACAGAGGACTTATACAAGTAACGTATAGGTCCTTTCTAATTTACTAACATTTTAAACAACACTTATGAAAATACGAATATCCGAAAGGAAAAAAGCTAAGATTAAGCTTGCCCTACAAGGTAGTGCCGGTAGTGGTAAAACCTATTCTTCATTGCTTATAGCAAAAGGTCTTATAGGAGGTGACCTGTCAAAAACAGCTATCATAGATACAGAAAATGGGTCTGCTGACTTATATGCTCACTTGGGTAATTACAATGTCGTTTCTATGAAACCTCCCTATTCACCAGAAAGGTACATAGAAGCCATAGAGCTTTGCGAAAATGCGGGTATGGAGGTTATCATAATAGATAGTATATCTCATTGCTGGGACTTCTTATTAGATGTGCATAGCAACATGCTTGGTAATAGTTTTACCAATTGGGGCAAGGTAACACCTAGACAAAATGCTTTTGTTAATAAGATGCTACGTTCAAATGCCCATATCATTTCTACGATGAGAGTGAAGCAGGACTATGTGCTAAACAATAAGAATGGCAAAATGGTCCCAGAGAAGGTAGGTTTAAAGGCTATACAACGCAATGACCTTGATTATGAATTTACAATTGTTTTTGATATTGATGCTGCACATAATGCTAAGGCATCAAAAGATAGGACTGGGCTATTTATTGATAAGCCAGAATTCTTAATTAATACTAGTACTGGGAAGAAGATAATCCGATGGTGCAATGAAGGGTCCGGGTCAGAATTAACAAAGGCTAAGCTTGAAATTGAGAGCTGTAAGAATATTACAGACTTGAAGGGGCTCTATTCCAAGTATTCTAGAATTAGAGAGCATGTTAAGCCCTTAGTGATTGTAAGGAAAGCAATACTGGAAAATTTAGAGCATCAAGTAATTCCACACAACCAAATAATTCAACAAACTAAAATTCAAGAAAATGGAATTGATAACAATTAATAATAGTATTGAAAAACAGGTAATATTAGAAAAGGATGTTACCGTATCACAAGGAAATTTTATAGAGGCTAATACAGAGTGTGTGAGCTTGAGTCACCTTAAAAATGAGTGCATTATACCAAATTATTCGGACTCAGAAAGTACCATAGCGCACTCCGAATTTATTGATGCTACAAACGAGGTAGTTCATGCAAATTTTCCAGAAACTAGTGTCTTAGAACCCAATATAAGGATTTCACATATAATTAAAGGAAGAGTCCCAACAGCTATACGCAAGTCCGTTAAAGAGCTTAGCCCTAAGGAGAAGACTATATATTACCAACGTTGCGCGTTCATGATAGAAGTGCCTAGTTTGTCAGAAAATGTAAATAATAATAAACTCTCACTCACTATTGGAGGTGTAAGAGCATTAAATCAAGAGAATCTCTACAGTAAAAGGAGCTTAGAAAAGTTTAAGGTATTCATTGGGTTCAAAAATCAAGTTTGTACTAATTTGTGCATAAGTACAGACGGATTAAATACAGATATCAGAGTTAGTAGTGTAGCAGAATTAAAAGATAAGATTAACGAACTAATCCAACAATTTGATAAAGATAGGTTCTTGGGCAACATGGAGCGTATGAGCAAGTTTAGCCTTAATGAGTTACAGTTTGGACACACCATAGGAAAAATGCGAATGTACACCCATCTAAATAGGGAGGAAAAACTTGACAAGTTGGCACTTCTTATGAATGATAATCAAATTGGAACAGTAGTAAAAAACTACTATCATGACCCAAATTTCTCTAGAAGTCGAAATGGGGATATTAATCTTTGGGATTTCTACAATTTAATGACGGATGCCAACAAGTCAAGTTATATTGATTTAAATCTAGAGCGTAATGCCAACGCATTTGAGTTCGTAACAGGCATGGCTAATTCATTGCAGAATCAGACTTATAATTGGTTTTTAAATTAAAAGGTTTTGAATGAAATATGAGTGGACAAGACTTATCAGAATTACTCCAATACAGTTCTCCTGAGTGGTTGTATGTTGTGACCTGGAACAATGTGCTGAAACAGTTAATAGTTCCCTTTAGAGTGGCTGTAATGAGTCCAGTTGGGCATTTAACTATAGGACAAGTTGTGTATGTAGAAGAAGTGAAAATCACATTGAACCTAATTACTGTTTTCATTGTTGAGGGCAATGCTTATTACTACCATCACTTTGACATCTTGATTGACTAATAACTTAGTCAGAGGAGTTATGCTGTATTTTGGATAAACAAGCTTTTGAGACGGTATCTCCTATATCAAAAAACCCCTGAAAATGCGAAGTGCTTTGATTGAAAAAGGGGAGGGAAAGATTGGTGATAATTTCACCAGCTTTTTCTCTTACTTATCCGATATGTCCTCTTTTAGAATATTTATTTTAATCATAAGGTTTATCTACATAATTATAAATAGCTATAATGTGATAATCGTTTCGTTATTCATATTTACTTTTATAATTTTCGTCAACTTAAAATAGATAAAATTGGGTTTAGTAAATAAGGTAAAAGAATTAGATAACTTCTTAAACGAAAGACACCTTGAAACGGAATTTACTAAAGATAAATTTGAGTATAACGGTATTGACTTTGATGGAAAATCCATCAGTACTGACAGTTATACTATAACACATAAAGTAAATGATACAACGGAAGAAGTATTTGAAGCTGAAATGGTATTTGATGAATATCAAATTGGGGCATTTAAAAGATTGCTTTATGATTTGAAAGATTCCTTTGTTAAAGAATACTCTACCACTTATATCTCACTTATTGAAAAAATAGCATTTGGAAATGCATTTAAAGATCATATCAATAAAAAGTTAGAAACTTTTAGAAACCATAAAATAGGCAGGAACTATGCTGGCTTATTATCTGAATTTATCAATGATTTATCGATTAGGTACATTGAGCATGATGATGCAAAAGAAAAAAAAGTAAAATCATTTGAATTTAAGAAGAAGTATCTCCACCGGAATACGTTATCAAAGATTTATACAATTCTGATTGATAATAATTTAATAGGTGCTGAAACTAAAGAATTTGAATTCAAGAATATTTTTCGAAATGAAGAAGTTGAAATTCCAATACGTTGGATAGGGAATACTTCTGAATTGAAATATTTTATTAACCTTATCAATAGAGAAGATCTTGGTTTTGTTGACCGGGAAGATTTTAAATGGAGAATTGCTGTTAATTGCTTTATAAAAGTTAGC